>JALHRL010000018.1:0-76732 GCA_022841465.1 Bacteroidia bacterium
TTATCCTGAGCCTTGTCGAAGGGAGACCCTTCTTCCGCTCTAAAAATGTTGGAAAGTAGCGATTGACGAATAATCTGCCTAAGTACAGGCAGAACAAGAAGGAGGCGAGCTTGTGCATCACGGTGAGCAAATTCTTGGATGTCCCCAAAAACGAGGGACTTTTTGTGTGTGAGAAGGTATAGTTCTTTTAAAAAATGAGGTAGAATGTGAAGATTGAGAATTTGTTTTAACCAAACAAAATTTAAAAGCTGTTGTAGCTCAGTGGTAGAGCACTTCCTTGGTAAGGAAGAGGTCGGCAGTTCAATCCTGCTCAACAGCTCAAAAAAACCTTTGTAACAGCAAGTGAATAAAATGAAATTAGTACAAAACTAATATATAACAAAAACAAGTAAATAAAATAAAACTATGGCAAAAGAAAAATTCGATCGTTCCAAACCACACGTAAACATTGGAACTATTGGTCACGTTGACCACGGAAAAACTACATTAACTGCAGCAATTACAGTTGTATTAGCAGAAAAGGGATTATCAGAAGTTAGAGATTTCTCTTCTATTGATAACGCTCCTGAAGAAAAAGAACGCGGTATTACCATAAATACTTCTCATGTGGAGTATTCAACTGCAAACCGTCACTACGCTCACGTTGACTGTCCTGGTCACGCTGACTACGTTAAGAACATGGTTACAGGTGCTGCCCAAATGGATGGTGCTATCTTAGTTGTAGCTGCAACTGATGGACCAATGCCACAAACTCGTGAGCATATTCTATTAGCTCGTCAAGTAGGTGTTCCAAAAATCGTTGTATTCATGAATAAAGTGGATATGGTTGAAGATGCAGAGTTATTAGATTTAGTTGAAATGGAAATCCGTGAATTATTAACTTTCTATAAATTTGATGGTGATAACACACCAATTATCCGTGGTTCTGCTTTAGGTGGATTAAACAAAGATCCAAAATGGAGTGAAAAAATTATGGAATTAATGGATGCTGTTGATTCTTTTATTCCATTACCTCCACGCGAAAAAGATAAACCATTTTTGATGCCGGTTGAAGACGTTTTCACTATCACTGGTCGTGGTACTGTTGCTACAGGTCGTATCGAAACAGGCGTTATCAACTCTGCTGATCCAGTAGATATTATTGGTATGGGTGCTGAAAAACTTTCATCTACCGTAACAGGTGTTGAGATGTTCCGTAAGATTCTTGATTACGGTGAGGCTGGAGATAACGTAGGTTTATTATTACGTGGTGTTGAGAAAAAAGATATCCGTCGTGGAATGGTTATCATTAAGCCGGGTACTGTTAAGCCACACGCTAAATTTAAAGCAGAGGTTTATATCTTGAAAAAAGAAGAAGGTGGACGTCACACTCCATTCCAAAATAAATATCGTCCACAATTCTATTTCCGTACAACTGACGTAACTGGTGAAATCAGTTTAGAAGCAGGACGTGAAATGGTAATGCCTGGAGATAATGTTACTATTGAAGTTAACTTAATTAACCCAATTGCGATGGACAAAGGTTTACGTTTTGCGATTCGTGAGGGTGGCCGTACCGTTGGTGCTGGCCAAGTTACTGAGATCTTAGATTAATATTACTTGCCATAGTCATCCCAATAGTAATTGGGATAGGCAAAATGGCTCCCAAAACGGGGTAGCCATTTTGCCATTTATAATAGGTAATAAAAAATAGGTGTCTACGGGCGTAGTTCAATGGTAGAATCGCGGTCTCCAAAACCGTTGATGGGAGTTCGAATCTCTCCGCCCGTGCATTAAAAAAGAAAAAGAAATGAGTAAACTGTCTCAATACATAAGCGAAACTAAAAACGAGTTAGTAAACAAGGTTAGTTGGCCAAGTTGGCAAGAATTGCAAGGAAGTGCAGTAGTGGTAATGGTTTCATCTATTATTATTGCATTAATTGTTTTTTTAATGGATTTGGGTTTTGAAAACCTAATGAAGGCAGCCTATAGTTTGGTTAGTTAATTAAAATTTTGTTTAAAATGGCTGAAGATACAAAAACCGAAAGTTCAATCGCAAGAAAGTGGTACGTTGTGCGTGCTATTAGCGGTCAGGAAAAAAAGGTAAAGCAATATATTGAAATGGAAATTTCGCGTTTGAAATTAAATGATTATGTAGCGCAGGTTTTAATACCTACCGAAAAAATCATTCAAATTAGAAACGGAAAAAAAACAATGAAGGAGCGTTCTTTTTATCCTGGTTACGTTTTAATTGAAGCTGCATTAGTTGGTGAAATTTCTCACATCATTAAAAACATTCCGGGAGTTATCGGGTTTTTAGGTGAAACAAAAGGTGGAGAAGCCGTTCCAATGCGCTTAAGTGAAGTAAACAGAATATTAGGTAAGGTAGATGAGTTAACCGAAAGCGAAGGTACCATGGCAACCAATTATATTGTTGGCGAATCGGTAAAGGTTATCAATGGTCCGTTTAACGGATTTATCGGAATTATTGAAGAAATAATGGAAGATAAGAAGAAGATAAAAGTTACGGTTAAAATCTTCGGGCGTAAACAACCTGTAGAGTTGAACTTTGGAGAAGTTGAAAAAGAGTAATTAAAATTAAAAAATTGATGATAAAATAAGTCGAAAGAAAATTGAGAAACTTTGCTGCTTCCAACTCAAAGTAAACTTTTCTGAGACAAAAAATCATCGATAAACAAATAACAACGAAGTAGGTGAGAGCCGCTTCAAATTAAAAACAAAATAAAATGGCAAAAGAGTTATCGGCAATTGTGAAGTTGCAAATTAAAGGTGGTGCTGCCAACCCGTCGCCTCCAATTGGTCCTGCATTAGGTGCCAAAGGTGTAAACATCATGGAGTTCTGTAAGCAATTTAATGCCAGAACCCAAGAATCTCCCGGAAAAATTTTACCGGTTGTTATTAATGTTTATACTGATAAATCGTTTGATTTCGTTATCAAGCGTCCACCCGTTGCAGTTCAAATTAAGGATGCTACCAAAGTACAAACAGGGTCTGCTACCAGTAACCGAAAAAAAGTTGGTTCTATTACATGGGATCAAATTAAAAAAATTGCAGAAGATAAAATTGTAGACATGAATTGTTTTACAATTGAATCGGCAATGAGTATGGTTGCAGGAACAGCTCGTAGTATGGGTGTTACGGTATCTGGCAACAAGCCGTTCTAAAAAATTAAAAATTAATAACTAAAAACAAGCTTTCAAAAAAATGGCAACGTTAACTAAAAAAAGAAAAGCAGCAGAAGCAAAATATGATGCTACTAAAGCTTACTCCGTTGCTGATGCTTCAAAAGTGGTAAAAGATATTACTACTACAAAATTTGATGCTTCAGTGGATCTTGCGATCCGTTTAGGAGTTGACCCGAGGAAAGCTAATCAAATGGTTCGTGGAACTGTATCATTACCTCACGGAACAGGAAAAACATTGCGCGTATTAGCCATTGTTACTCCTGATAAAGAAGCGGAGGCTAAAGCTGCAGGTGCTGACTATGTTGGATTAGACGAGTACATCGAGAAAATAAAAGGAGGTTGGACAGATGTGGATGTTATCATCACAATGCCATCCGTTATGGGTAAAGTAGGTGCTTTAGGTCGTGTGTTAGGCCCTCGTGGTTTAATGCCAAACCCTAAAACCGGTACTGTAACCATGGAGGTTGGTAAAGCTGTTCAAGATTCTAAAGGTGGTAAAATTGATTTTAAAGTAGATAAAGCAGGTATTATTCATGCTGCAGTTGGTAAAGTATCTTTTGATGCTGCTAAACTTGCTGAAAACGCAAATGAATTATTACAAGCCGTTTTAAAATTAAAACCATCAAGCGCAAAAGGTGCATACGTAAGATCTGTAACCATGAGCAGCACTATGAGTCCGGGTATTATCATTGATACCAAATCATTTAATTAATAAACTGCTAAAAAATGAATAAAGCCGAAAAAACACAGTTAATAGACGAGTTAGTTGGCGAATTAAACGCTAACAACAAAATTTATTTAGCAGATTGTTCTTCATTAACCGTAGAAAAAGTAAACAATTTTCGCAGAGCTTGTTTTGCTAAGAAAATTTCAGTTAGAGTTGTAAAAAACTCGTTATTGAAAAAAGCAATTGAGCGTGCAAACGAAACGCGTTTAACAGAATTGATTCCAGCTTTAAAAGGCGAAACTGCATTAATTTTTACCGACACAGCTAACGCTCCGGCAAAAGTTATTAAAGAGTTTCGTGGTAAAGATGTGAAGCCTGTTTTAAAAGCAGCGTTTGTAGAGGAAATGATTTTCTTAGGAGATAACAGTATTGATGCATTAGCTTCGTTGAAATCGAAAAACGAATTAATTGCTGATGTAGTAGCATTGTTGAAATCACCTATACAACGCGTAATTGGCGGTCTTGAAAATAAAAAAGACGCTGAAGCAGCATAATGAAAAATAATCGAAAAAAGTAAAAACAATTAGTAATCAATTAAAATCCATAATAAAATGGCAGATGTAAAATCAATAGCTGAAACATTAGTAGGCTTAACAGTAAAAGAAGTACAAGAATTATCTCAAATATTAAAAGATGAGTACGGAATTGAACCGGCTGCTGCTGCAGTTGTAGTATCAGGTGGTGCAGGTGGTGGAGATGCTGCTGCTGCAAAAACATCATTTGATGTTATGCTATTAGAAGCAGGTGCTGCTAAGTTAGGTGTTGTTAAAGTTGTAAAAGACTTAACAGGATTAGGCTTAAAAGAAGCAAAAGACTTAGTTGACGGTGCTCCAAAGCCTGTTAAAGAAGGAATTGGCAAGGAAGAAGCTGAAGCAATTAAAAAAGCTTTAGAAGAAGCCGGTGCTAAAGCTGAGGTAAAATAATTACCCGCTTTTAACACTGGGAAAAGGCGCAGCAATTGAGCCCGCCTTTTCCCTTTTACTTCATTTAGAAGCAAAGAAGTAAAATACGCATAACGTCTTCATTGTATTAATTTAACCAACAATTACCTTGGCAACAATTAAAAATCAAAAACGAGTTAATTTCTCGTCAAACAAATTCCCGATTGATTATCCAGACTTTTTGGATATTCAAATAAAATCTTTCCAAGATTTTTTCCAATTGGAAACAACACCTGATAACCGTAAAAAAGAAGGTTTATTTAAGGTGTTTGCAGAAAACTTCCCTATTTCTGATGCACGAAACAACTTCGTGTTAGAATTTAAGGATTACTACATTGATCCTCCTCGTTACACCATTGATGAGTGTATTGAGCGTGGCTTAACGTATAGTGTGCCTCTAAAGGCAAAATTATATTTGTATTGTACAGATCCTGAACATGAGGATTTTGAGCCAATTATGCAAGATGTATACTTGGGTACCATTCCTTACATGTCGCCAAAAGGATCTTTTATTATAAATGGCGCCGAGCGTGTAATTGTTTCTCAGTTACACCGTTCTCCGGGTGTGTTCTTCGGTCAAAGCCGTCACGCAAACGGAACTAAATTGTATAGCGCTCGCGTTATTCCATTTAAAGGTTCTTGGATTGAATTTGCTACCGACATTAATAATGTAATGTATGCTTATATCGATCGTAAGAAAAAATTACCGGTAACAACTTTATTACGCGCTATAGGTTTTGAAAGCGATAAACAAATTTTAGAAATATTTGGTTTAGCCGACGAAGTAAAAGTTAGCAAAGCCGGTTTAAAACGCGAAGTAGGTCGCAGGTTAGCAGCACGTGTTTTAAAAACATGGATTGAAGATTTTGTTGATGAAGATACCGGAGAGGTTGTTTCTATTGAGCGTAACGAAGTAATTATCGATCGTGAAACTGTTTTAGAAGACGAGCATATTGATTTAATTGTTGATGCAGACGTAAAATCTATCATCTTACACAAAGAAGATGTGAATACTGCTGATTACGCAATTATCTACAATACCTTACAAAAAGATTCAACCAACTCTGAAAAAGAAGCAATTGAATTTATTTACCGTTTATTACGTAATGCAGAACCACCGGATGAAGAAACAGCACGTGGTGTTATTGATAAATTATTTTTCTCTGATAAACGTTACGATTTAGGTGAAGTAGGACGTTACCGTATTAACAAAAAATTCGGTATCGATATTCCAATGGAAATCCGCGTTCTTACCAAAGAAGATATGATCTTAATCATTAAGTATTTGATTGAGCTAATTAACTCAAAAACAAATGTAGATGATATTGATCACTTATCTAACCGTCGTGTTCGTACAGTTGGTGAACAATTGTATGCTCAGTTTGGTGTTGGTTTAGCGCGTATTGCACGTACAATTCGCGAGCGTATGAACGTTCGTGATAACGAGGTGTTCTCGCCAACCGATTTAATTAATGCTAAAACATTATCGTCTGTTATAAACTCTTTCTTTGGTACAAACCAGTTATCTCAGTTCATGGATCAAACAAATCCATTATCAGAGATTACGCACAAGCGTCGTTTATCTGCCCTTGGCCCTGGAGGTTTATCGCGTGAACGTGCAGGTTTTGAGGTACGTGACGTTCACTATACTCACTATGGCCGCTTATGTACAATTGAAACTCCGGAAGGACCAAACATTGGTTTGATTTCTTCGTTGTGTGTATTTGCAAAAGTAAATAAACTAGGATTTATTGAAACTCCATTCCGTAATGTAAATAACGGTAAAGTAGAAATTAATAAACCTGTTATTTATCTTACCGCTGAAGAAGAAGATCAAAAAAATATAGCTCAAGCAAATGTAAACTTAGATGATAAAGGAAACTTTATTACTCAAAAAGTTACTTCACGTTGCGAAGGCGATTTCCCAATTTTAGAGCCAAACAATATTCATTTAATGGATGTTGCTCCTAATCAAATTGCATCTATAGCTGCATCATTAATTCCTTTCTTGGAGCATGATGACGCTAACCGTGCCTTGATGGGATCAAACATGCAACGTCAAGCTGTTCCTTTATTACGTCCTGAATCTCCAATTGTAGGCACGGGTATTGAAGCTCGTGTTGCGCAAGATTCACGCGTATTAATTAATGCAGAAAACAATGGTATTGTAGAATACGTTGATGCAAATGAAATTACTATTCGTTACACTCGCTCAGAAGAAGAAAAATTAGTAAGCTTTGAAGGCGATGTAAAAACTTATAAGTTAACCAAATTCCAAAAAACCAACCAAAGTACTTGTATGAACTTAAAACCAATCGTTAAGAAAGGTGATAAAGTTTCAAAAGGACAAGTGTTATGCGAAGGGTATGCCACACAAGATGGTGAATTAGCATTAGGGCGTAACTTAAAAGTTGCGTTTATGCCTTGGAAAGGTTACAACTTTGAAGATGCTATTGTAATTTCTGAAAAAATTGTTCGCGAAGATATATTCACATCTATTCATATTGATGAATATACTTTAGAAGTTCGTGATACAAAACGCGGATTAGAAGAATTAACTCCTGATATCCCTAACGTAAGCGAAGATGCTACCAAAGACCTAGATGAGAATGGTATTGTGCGTATTGGTGCTGATGTTAAAGAAGGTGATATCTTAATCGGAAAAATTACTCCTAAAGGTGAAACAGATCCTTCTCCTGAAGAAAAATTATTACGCGCCATCTTTGGTGACAAAGCCGGTGATGTAAAAGATGCTTCATTAAAAGTTTCTCCATCAATTAAAGGTGTTGTTATCGATAAAAGATTATTCTCTCGTGCTATTAAAGACAAGAAAACGAAAGCAGAAGAAAAACCAATGCTTGAGAAACTTGATTCTGAACACGAGAAAAATGTATACAACTTAAAATTAAAGTTGGTTGATAAATTATTTGTTCTTGTAAATGGCAGAACATCGCAAGGTGTTACCAATATTTTAGGTGAAGAGGTTATTCCTCGCGGAACAAAATTCACTCAAAAATTATTAGAGCGTGTTGATTATTCTGAAGTAAATCCTAGCAACTGGACCACCGATAAAGACAAAAACGAATCGGTAGAACGTTTGTTACATAACTTCATGATTCAGTACAATGATTTATTAGGAAAATACAAACGCGAGAAATTCCAAATTTCAGTTGGTGACGAATTACCAAACGGAATCGTGAAATTAGCCAAGGTTTACATTGCACAAAAACGTAAGTTAAAAGTGGGTGATAAAATGGCTGGTCGTCACGGTAACAAAGGTATTGTTGCAAGAATTGTGAAGGAAGAAGATATGCCTTTCTTAGAAGATGGAACTCCGGTTGATATTGTTCTTAACCCACTTGGGGTACCTTCTCGTATGAACCTTGGACAGATTTATGAAACTGTTCTTGCTTGGGCGGGACAAAAATTAGGATTAAAATTTGCTACTCCAATTTTTGACGGTGCTTCAATTACTGAAATTGATGAGTATACTAAAAAAGCAGGCGTTCCTCAATACGGCCGTACATACTTGTATGATGGTGGAACAGGCGAACGTTTCGATCAACCGGCAACTGTAGGTATTATTTACATGTTGAAATTAGGTCACATGGTTGATGATAAAATGCACGCTCGTTCAATCGGTCCTTACTCACTTATTACACAACAACCTCTTGGTGGTAAAGCACAATTTGGTGGTCAGCGTTTTGGTGAAATGGAAGTTTGGGCGCTTGAGGCATACGGAGCAGCTAACGTGTTACAAGAATTGTTAACCGTAAAATCTGACGACGTTATTGGCCGTGCAAAAGCTTATGAAGCAATTGTAAAAGGTGAAAACATTCCTACTCCGGGTATTCCTGAGTCATTCAACGTATTGTTGCATGAGTTAAGAGGCTTGGCGTTAGATGTAACAATGGATTAAAAGCCTCACCCTAAATCCCTCTCCCTGTGGAGAGGGACTTTTAGAGGCAGCTTTTCGTCTGAAGAATAATAAAAGAAAATAAAAATTTAAACCAGTAAGTATAACATGGCTTTAAGAAGAGATAACAAACAAAAATCAAATTTCTCTAAGATTACTATCAGCTTAGCGTCACCCGAAACGATTTTAAAGCGTTCAAGCGGTGAGGTGTTGAAGCCTGAAACAATCAATTACCGTACTTACAAACCAGAAAGAGATGGTTTGTTTTGCGAGCGTATTTTTGGTCCTGTTAAGGATTACGAATGCCACTGCGGAAAATACAAGCGCATTCGTTACAAAGGTATTGTTTGCGACCGTTGTGGTGTTGAGGTTACTGAAAAGAAAGTACGTCGCGAGCGCATGGGGCACATTAATTTAGTGGTTCCTGTTGCACACATTTGGTACTTCCGTTCGTTACCAAATAAAATTGGTTACCTATTAGGTTTACCAACCAAAAAGTTAGATATGATTATATACTACGAACGTTATGTAGTAATTAATGCAGGTGCTGCTGCTGAAAATGGCACCAGCTACTTAGACTTTTTAACTGAAGAAGAATATTTAAACATTGTTGATACATTGCCAAAAGAAAACGCAATGTTAGATGATGCAGATCCAAATAAATTCATCGCTAAAATGGGTGCTGAAGCTTTACAAGATTTACTATCTCGTTTAGATTTAGATTCATTATCATACGAATTACGTCACAAAGCAGGAAACGAAACTTCGCAACAACGTAAAAACGAAGCATTAAAACGTTTACAAGTTATTGAAGCATTCCGTCAGGCAAACCAAAATGTGGTTAACAAACCTGAGTGGATGATTATAAAAGTTGTTCCGGTTATTCCACCTGAATTACGTCCTTTAGTTCCATTAGATGGAGGTCGTTTCGCAACATCAGATTTAAATGATTTATACCGTCGTGTTATTATTCGTAACAACCGTTTAAAGCGTTTAATTGAAATTAAAGCACCTGATGTAATTTTACGTAACGAAAAACGTATGTTACAAGAATCAGTAGATTCATTGTTTGATAACTCACGTAAATCAAATGCAGTAAAAACGGAAAGTAACCGCGCTTTAAAATCTTTATCAGATTCATTAAAAGGTAAGCAAGGACGTTTCCGTCAGAACTTATTAGGTAAACGTGTTGATTATTCTGCACGTTCGGTAATTGTTGTAGGTCCTGAATTAAAACTACACGAGTGCGGTTTACCAAAAGAAATGGCAGCTGAGTTATTCAAACCATTTATCATTCGTAAAATGATTGAGCGTGGTATTGTAAAAACCGTAAAGTCTGCTAAGAAAATTGTAGATAGAAAAGAGCCAATTGTTTGGGATATTTTGGAGAACGCCTTAAAAGGACATCCGGTTTTATTAAACCGTGCTCCAACCTTACACAGATTAGGTATTCAAGCTTTCCAACCAAAATTAATTGAAGGAAAAGCTATTCAATTGCATCCATTGGTTTGTACTGCGTTTAACGCCGATTTCGACGGTGACCAAATGGCGGTGCACGTTCCATTAGGACATGCAGCAATTTTAGAAGCTCAAATTTTAATGTTGGCTTCACACAATATTTTAAATCCATCTAACGGTGCTCCGGTTGCGGTACCTTCTCAAGACATGGTTCTTGGTTTGTACTACTTAACCAAAGGCAAGAAAAACTTAAAAGATGATGCAGTAAAAGGTGAAGGAAGAATTTTTTACAGTGCAGAAGAAGTAAACATTGCTTTAAACGAAAAGCAAGTTGATTTACATGCAATGATAAAAGTAAAAATTACCAATGCATTAGAAGGAGATAAGTTAGTTGAGAAATTAATTGAAACAACTGTTGGACGTGTTATTTTCAACACAGTTGTTCCACACGAAGTTGGTTTCATTAACGAACTATTAACTAAAAAATCTTTACGCGATATCATCGGTAACGTTATTAAACGTTCAGGTATGGCGGTTGCTGCTAAATTCTTAGATGATATTAAAGAATTAGGTTTCCGTACTGCGTTTAAAGGTGGTTTATCGTTTAACCTTGGTGATATTCAAACTCCGGATGAAAAAGTAAAAATTATTTCGGATGCTCAAGAGCAAGTAGATGAAGTAATTGCTAATTACAACATGGGTTTTATTACCAACAACGAACGTTACAACCAAATTATTGATATTTGGACACATGCTAACTCTAAGGTAACGAAGAAAGTAATGGATAAACTAAGCACTGAAAGACAAGGTTTCAATGCGGTTTATATGATGCTTGATTCAGGTGCCCGTGGTAGTAAAGAGCAAATTAAACAGTTAAGCGGTATGCGCGGTTTGATGGCGAAGCCTCAAAAAGCAGGTGATACAACGGCTTCTATTATCGAGAATCCGGTATTATCAAACTTCCGTGAAGGTTTATCTATCTTAGAATATTTTATTTCAACTCACGGTGCGCGTAAAGGTTTGGCCGATACGGCATTAAAAACAGCCGATGCGGGTTACTTAACTCGTCGTTTGGTTGACGTGGCTCAAGATGTCATTATTAACGAATTTGATTGCGGTACACTTCGTGGATTAAGCATGACAGCGTTAAAAAATAACGATGATGTTGTTGAATCGTTGTACGATCGTATTTTAGGTCGTGTTGCTGTGAATGATTTATATCATCCAACAACAGGCGAATTAATTATTGCCGGTGGCGAATTAATTAACGAAGATATTGCAACTTTAATTGAAGCATCTCCTATTGAAACTGTTGATATTCGTTCGGTATTAACTTGCGAATCTAGAAGTGGTGTTTGTTCTAAATGTTACGGACGTAACTTAGCAAACGGACGTTTAGTTCAGTTAGGTGAAGCAGTTGGTGTTATTGCAGCTCAATCAATTGGTGAGCCGGGTACACAGTTAACATTACGTACCTTCCACGTGGGTGGTACGGCAAGTAACGTTGCTGCATCTTCTAGCTTAATTGCTAAGTACGATGGTATAGCTGATATTGATGAATTAAGAACAGTAGAGCGTGTTAACCCTGATGGTAAAAAAGTAAACGTGGTAATTGGTCGTTCTACGGAAGTAAGAATTTCTGATGCCAACACTGGTATTACTTTAACTACAGGTAACATTCCTTATGGTTCTAACTTATTTATTAAACCGGGTGCTAAAGTAAAAAAGGGTGATGTTATTTGTGATTGGGATCCATACAACGCCATTATCGTTTCAGAATTTGGTGGAACAACCGAGTTTGAGCACATCAAAGAAAATGTTACTTACAGAGAAGAAAGTGATGAGCAAACCGGTTTCCGCGAAAAAGTAATTATTGAGAGTAAAGATAAAACCATGAGTCCGTTAATTAAAATTGTGGACAAAAAAGGTGAACCATTAAAAACATACAACATTCCGGTAGGTGCACACATTGTAATAAATGAAGGAGCAAAAATTGAACCGGGTGCTGTGTTAGTAAAAATTCCTCGTGTTACAGGTAAAACAGGTGATATTACCGGTGGTTTACCTCGTGTAACAGAGTTGTTTGAAGCACGTAACCCAAGTAACCCTGCAGTTGTTAGTGAAATTGATGGTATTGTAAGCTTTGGTAAAATTAAGCGTGGTAACCGCGAAGTGGTTGTTGAAGCAAAAACAGGAGAGCAACGCCGTTACTTGGTTAACCTAAGTAAACATATTTTGGTTCAAGAGAATGATTTTGTACGCGCAGGTGATTCGTTATCTGATGGTGCAGTTAGCCCTGGTGATATTTTATCAATTAAAGGCCCTACTGCTGTACAAGAATATTTAGTGAACGAAATTCAGGAGGTATATCGTTTACAAGGTCAGAAATTAAATGATAAACACTTTGAAACTATTGTGCGTCAAATGATGCGTAAGGTAGAGATTGTTGATCCGGGAGACACCATGTTCTTAGAGCAACAATTGGTAAACAAAGTTGATTTTATGGCGGAGAACGATAACGTATTTGGTAAAAAAGTAATTGTTGATCCGGGTGATAGCGCGGAATTAAAACGCGGACAAATTATTACTGCTCGTAAATTACGCGATGAGAACTCTGTTTTAAAACGTAAAGATTTAAAAATAGTGGAAGCACGTGATGCAGTTCCTGCAACAGCTAACCCAATACTACAAGGTATTACAAGAGCATCGTTACAAACAAGCAGTTGGATTTCTGCGGCATCGTTCCAGGAAACAACAAAGGTGTTAAACGAAGCAGCTGTAAACGGAAAAGTAGATACCTTAAACGGATTAAAAGAAAACGTAATTGTTGGACATTTAATTCCTGCAGGTACAGGTTTACGCCAATACGAAAAATTAGTAGTAGGAAGCAAAGAAGAGTTTGAACGCCTTATGGCTAGTAAAGAAGAAATTGAGCAAGAAGCTTAATTGAAACATAAGTAATTAAAAACCCCAACAGCAATGTTGGGGTTTTTTTGTTGGGGGAATTTATTATCTTAGTTGTAAGGAACTAATTGCTGATTGCGCATATTAGTAAGTTAGTGGTAACTCTATGAGTACACTGCAATCTTCAAAAAGACGACTATGAAATTAAATATACTTTTATTTCTAAGCACCATTACTCTCTTGACATCATGCAATGGACAAACCTCTAATCAGAACAAAACCACTGACCAATTTACAAAAGGTGACACCGTCAAAGAACTTGGTAAAAGCATAATGGTTGTTTATCAAGACAAGAAGAATGTTTATTGGTTTGGAAGTTGGGAAACAGGGGTTTATAAATACGATGGAAATGAATTAGTTAATTACACAACAAAACACGGTTTGCTGAACAACAGAGTTGATGAAATAAAAGAAGATAAATTTGGTAATATTTATTTTGGAAGTGCAAACGCAACGTCATCCATATCAAAATTTAACGGAAATAATTTCATGACTTTAACGGCAGTTCCCAGTGAAAATTGGAAACTTGAATCCACAGATATGTGGTTTGAATATTCTTATGGAAATACCGGAAAAGTATATCGCTATGATGGGATTACATTATATGAATTGCAGTTTCCTAACCCACCAAATTTATCCAATCCATTTGATATCTATAGCATTTATAAAGATAGAAAAGGAAACATTTGGTTTGGCACAAACCCAGTTGGAGTTTGCCGATACGATGGGAAATCGTTTGAATGGATTACAGAAGAAGATGTGACAGAATTTCGCAATGAAGGTGCGAATGGAGTGCGTTCAATTACAGAAGACAAAAATGGTGACTTTTGGTTCAATACCGAATATCGTTATAGTGTGTACGACAGCACCACTTTAAAATGCAAGAAATTTTACACAAGACACGAAAGC
Organism: Bacteroidia bacterium; assembly: GCA_022841465.1. GTDB lineage: Bacteria > Bacteroidota > Bacteroidia > B-17B0 > Aurantibacillaceae > Aurantibacillus. The sequence continues at coordinate 14,101 of JALHRL010000018.1, forward strand.
ATAGGTGGTTTAGATGGGAAAACGGGCAGCAATTTGGACGAGTATCTTTCAACAATAATAGACAACAATGGCAATTTGTGGTTTGTAACCTATCGTGATGGAGTTTGGAAATATGATGGAACAAAAATCACTCATTATGTAGTTCAAGATAATTCAAAAGACATTACAATATTCAGTATTTACAAAGACAACAATGGTGACCTTTGGCTTGGGACACACGAAAATGGAGCATGGAAATTTAACGGTCAAACATTTGTAAAATTCGTACAATGAAAAATTGAAGAGCTAAAATGATTCCTGATTTAAAGCTGAAAGACCTTTACCAAAAGACTGCATATAATTTAAAGTAAGCCCAGTCGCTAATAGCATCTACTGGCTATTGGGTGGAATCTGCGCTTATTGAGACATTAACCCAACAACTTTCATTTAAAACTGTTCAACCATTTCAGCGCATCTTTTTCGTTACTAAAAAGTTTGTGTGGAATTTTTTCGTAGCGGTTTTTAAAAGTGAAATAAAATTTTGCAAATATGCGTTGTGGTAAACCGTGTACAATTATTGCAATGGCAGAATGATTGTTAATATTAAACATTTCTGTTTCACGCGCTTCCTTATTTACACTTCCATAGCGCCCGGTAACTACTAAAACGGGTGTAATGCTTTGTGTTAACTGTGTAATTGCATTTTGAAATTCTTTAATATCATTAATGCCAACTTCGTATTCATCGTGTTTAAAACGAAACTCTATAATTCCATCAACTAATTTAATAATTGCAAGATTTGTGGTTATAGAATTAGTTTCGTTTGTATTCATCAAGTTTATTGAGGCCTGTAATATTTTTTAGCTTCCGGCATAAATGCTTTTAAGGTTTTAATTCTTGTTTCATCGCTAGGGTGAGTGCTTAATAATTCAGGTGGCTTTTGTCCGCCCGCAGAGGCCATGCGTTGCCAAAACGGAACAGCGGCCTCCGGGTTATAACCGGCCATGGCCGAAAATATTAATCCCATTTTATCGGCTTCTGTTTCGTGTTTACGGCTGTAGCTAAGCATACCCAAAGTGCTTCCGGCTCCAAATGCTTGTAAAAAAAGTTGCTGCGTTAATGCCGGCTTTTGTGATAACGCTATAGAAAGTGCTGCGCCACCAAACTGAATTAATAAACCTTGACTCATACGTTGGTTACCATGGCGTGCAATGGCGTGCGCAATTTCGTGGCCCATAACTACTGCCATGCCTTCTTCATCCTGTGTTAAAGGTAAAATGCCGGTGTAAAAAACTACTTTACCCCCGGGCATACACCAGGCGTTAATAGTAGGGTCGTCTATTAAATTAAATTCCCAGGTAAAGCCTTTTAAATCGTTACTTAAACCCTTATCTGCATAATATTTTTCAACCGCTTTTTGAATTCGGGTGCCGCAATTTTTTACCATTTGAGTTCGAGAATCGTTGGTAGATAAAGGTGGGTTTTGTGCTAAAACTTTTGAGTACTCTTGGCTACTCATTAGCATTAATTCCGATTCCGGAACCAAACTCAAACTACGTTTTCCTGTTACCGCATTTTTATGGCATGCCAAAAAAATGGCAAGTAATGAAATAAAGAGAAGTGCAATTGTTTTTTTCATTTTAATTTATTGTTTCAATTCTTGCGGTTAATCCCTTTTCTAATATGGCTTCGCAAATGGGTTTTAATTGTTTGTATGAACCATTTTTTACTGCGCAATTTCCTTTGTAATGAATTAAGTAAGTGCATTGCATGGCTTGCTCAGGCTCATGGCCGCAGTATTTCATTAAAGTTTCAATTACAAAATCAAAAGTATTTACATCATCATTATAAACCACAATTGATTTTTGTTTTACTTCCTGAACAACTGTTTCAGTAAGTTCAAGAACATCCAATTCTGTGTCTAAATTTGATTTCATTTTTTATAATTAATTAATTTTTTGCAGGTAATAAAGTGGCAGCACATTCACCAAAACCAACACGTATGTTTTCTTTTTTGCAATATCCTCTAATGGTTATGGTATCATTATCGTTTACAAATTTTCTTTCGCTGCCATCTTTTAATTTAATAGGTTTGGTGCCTCGCCAAGTTAACTCTAAAAAGCTTCCGTATTCTGTTTCTTTAGGGCCACTAATGGTTCCGCTGGCCATTAGGTCTCCAATATTTATATTACAACCGTTTACGGTGTGATGTGCTAATTGTTGCTCCATGGTGTAATACATGTATTTGTAATTACTGGTACAAACTAAATTTTCTTCACCGTTTTGTGGTTTTAAATACACTTCTAAATTAATGTCTATATTTTTATTTCCACTGTATTGTAAGTAGGGTAGAAGAGGAGGGTTTTGCTCGTAGCCTTTTACTCTAAAGGGTTCTAGGGCTTCTAAAGTTACTATCCAGGGAGAAACAGTACTTGCAAAATTCTTTGCTAAAAAAGGACCTAGTGGAACATATTCCCATGTTTGAATATCGCGTGCGCTCCAATCGTTAAACAACAACATTCCAAAAATATAATCATCGGCATTTGCAGTTGTAACTGAATCGCCCATTTGTGTGCCTTTACCAATTACAAAAGCGGTTTCTAATTCAATATCCAGTAATTTGCTTGGACCAAATACAGGTGTTTCTGAATCTGCCGGTTTTGTTTGTCCTTTTGGGCGATGGAATGAATGACCGCTCACGCAAATGCTGCTTGCTCTGCCATGGTACCCTACTGGTAAATGTTTCCAGTTAGGAAGCAGCGCGTTGTTTGGATCACGAAACATAGTGCCCACGTTGGTTGCATGATCGATGCTGCTGTAAAAATCGGTATAATCGCCTACTTTAACAGGCATCAACATTTTTACAACGTTTTGTTTCTTAATTACCTCGTTGTAAAGTGCAGTATCTTTTTTAAGAATTGAATTTTCGTCGCACAACAATTCAATTATTTTATTGCGCACTTTATTGGTAACGGTTTTTCCTAAAGCAATAAAATCATTTAAGTTTTCTTTTTCAAAAACAGATCTGTTTAAATCAAACACATCTGCGCTTTCTAATTCAAACAAATCAATAATAGAATCACCAATGGCACTGCAGGCATGGTGTTTTACATTACCGTCTGAATACACACCAAAAGGAATGTTGTAAATACTAAAGTCGGAATTATCAGCTACCTGAAACCAGGTGTTTAATTTTTTTATGTCAGCCATTTCTAGATAGAATATTTGTTTTTAAATCTTCTGCAATTTGAGGATGTATGGTTTTTGAATTTTCAATTATTAAAATTGCTTTGGTTAAAACCTCTTCGTTGTTTACTTCTTCAATATTTGTGGCAACCGTAAGTGCTTCAAAGGCGGTCATGTAATCGGGATTGCAAGCTTCTTCAATAAAAAACAAAAAGTTTTCTTTAAAATCTAAGGCACATTCCCAGCAAATGCTTAAAAGTTTTGCTTTATCCTCGTTGTTATCTGCCTCGGTAATTGCTTTAATTAATAAATTTTGTAGGTTGTGTTTTTTAACCTGAAATAATTTTTCGTCGCGTTCTTCTCTGCTTAAATTTTCGTCGAATAAAGAAATAATTAAATCAACATCTTGTTCTTTGTACTGAGCGGCGCCATCATTAATGGCAATGGTAAGTGTATTGTAGTTTTCTTTATCAAACAATTTTTCGGGGTTAAATTCTTCCTCGTTTAATAATTCTTTCATTTTGTTGTATTAAAGAAGTTGGTTAATAATATCTTCAATTTTAATTCCTTCTGCTTCTGCTTTGTAATTTTTTACAATTCTATGGCGTAGAATAGGAATTGCAATTGCTTTTACATCTTCAATATCGGGGCTATACTTTCCGTTAATAGCTGCATGGCATTTTGCACCAATAATTAAATATTGAGAAGCACGTGGCCCGGCACCCCACGATAAATATTTTTTAGAAACATCGGCACTAAATTCACTTTCTAATCGGGTTTTATTTACCAGTTTTACGGCGTATTCAATCACATTATCGGCAACCGACATTTTACGAATTAAATCTTGGTAAAAAGTAATTTCGGCACTGGTTAAAATATTTTTTAATGTAACTTTTGCATTGGTGGTTGTTTGTTTTACTACTTGCATTTCTTCTTTAAAAGAAGGGTAATCTAACCAAACATTAAACATAAAACGGTCAAGCTGCGCTTCCGGCAAAGGATAAGTACCTTCTTGTTCAATTGGGTTTTGTGTTGCTAAAACAAAGAAGGGTTGTTCTAAAGGATATTTTTTTCCGGCTGCAGTAATTTGTCTTTCTTGCATTGCCTCCAGTAATGCAGCTTGTGTTTTTGGTGGGGTACGATTTATTTCATCGGCCAAAATAATATTGGCAAATAAGGGACCTTTAATAAATTTAAAATTACGTTGTTCATCTAGTATCTCACTTCCAATAATATCACTGGGCATTAAATCGGGTGTAAACTGGATGCGATTAAAACTTAAACCTAAAGCATCTGAAATGGTATTAACAAGTAAGGTTTTTGCAAGTCCTGGAACACCTACTAATAAACAGTGGCCATTGCTAAAAATGCTTATTAGAACATTTTTTACGGTTTCTTCTTGCCCAACAATAATTTTTGCAATTTCGTTATTAAGCTCTTTGTATTTTAAAACAAATGATTGAAGGGCCTCGGTATCACTTTTAAAATTCATATATAAAATTTGACCTAAATTTAAGAATTATAAAGCCAAATTTTAAATAAAAGTGGATTTTACTTTTGCACTACAATTTTAGTGAAACGAGTGTTTCCCAAGTAACTTGTGCTTAAGAAATATAATCCTTCACTTAAATTAACATCTGGTATATAATTTAAAGCGTTGTTTTGAGTAGTAACGCTAAAGCTTTCTTCTTTCAATAATTTTCCGCTTATATCAAACAATTTTATTAATACATTTTCATTATCTAAAACACCTTCAAACTGAATGGTGAATGATCCGTTATTTGGATTAGGAAATACGATGTAATTAAAATTACTTGCATCGTATTCGGTATTGTTTACGCTAATGGTATAATGTTTTTTATGCGCCCCGTTAAAATCTGTTTGGGCAATGCGATAGTAATTTACACCGTTAAGTGGTTTAAAATCTTTTGCAGAATACGATAATTTATTTTTACTGTTACCGTTTTTTGCTTTTGATTTAATGTTTTCTATGGCAATAAATGTAACCGCATCTTCACTGCGCTCAATTGTAAAAAAATCATTGTTTAATTCGCTGGCGGTTGTCCATGTTAGTAAAACATGCTTCCCTTGTTTTTTCGCATCAAACTGAATTAATTCTACGGGTAAGTTTCCACCAACATTTGGCAATATACCAGATCCGTTTGTACCGGCTGCTGCACCTGCTAAATTTGTACATGGGTTTGAATTGTTGTTGCAACCTGGGGTACCATTGTTGGTTGCAACCATTACGTTTGAAGTAGGTTGTGCAGCAGAAAAAACTACTATGCCTTGGCCGCCTGCGCCACCACCACCATGTGGTTGACCATCTCCAGACCTTCCTCCATTACCACCACTTGCTGTAATGGTTAAAGGGCAGGTAGCCGATAAAGAAAAACTATTTACTTGCAATATTACACTTCCTGCGGCTCCACCGCCACCCATGCCGTCATTTGTTCCACCATTTGCATTTGCTCCATTGGCAGTAATTCTTAATCCTCCAGTGCATGTTGTGTTAGATAATATTCTATCGGCTTTAATAATTACAATTCCTCCTCCGTTTCCGCCCGGTGTTTGTTGTGTATTATTACCTTGTCCGCCGCCGCCGCCACCGCCCATAAAAATTCGGTTGTTAACGATGTAGCTTGATAAACTTAAGCCAGCTAAACCACCAGTAGGGTTGCTGGTACAATTGTTGTAACCTGCACCGCCAGTACCTCCGGCTGTCCAATTACCGCCGCCACCTGCTCCGGAATTGTGATGACTTCCGCCACCGCCGCCGGATGCAATTTTTCCACGCGAATTATTAAAATCTGCGTTAGTACTTTTATAAATTCCTTCGCCTTTAAAGCCCCTTTGGTTATCATTTAAAACATACACTGTTGTTTGCGCAGCAGCACATTGCGGGCCACCATTGTTTACAGAAACAGTGCCGCCTCTAAAACCTTGTGCATTGGCTGTAATTTGATGTTGAAGTGTAAAATCGGTGCCTACTTCAATTGCAACAACCCCACCAATATTGCCGTTCCATGCAGTAGCGGTTATTGCATTAGTAGAAGTAAAGGCAGCAGCACTTAAAAGTTTAAAACTTATAATTTGTAAAGAAGAATTATTACCGGTGTTATATGAATTAACTAAGGCATTTGAAAGGGTTATAGTTGCATTGGCACCAGAACGCACAATTGAATTTACTGTATTTACTTCCCATAAACCTGCACTTTGAATGTTTGCAATATCTCCAAACGATGCCACGTTGGTTGTGTTTGTTCCAATAACATCGTCTTGCATTTGCATTATTATTACTTTTTCAGTTGCGGCAAATGAATAAGAAGTAGGCTCAGTTAAATTACTAACCGTAAAAGTAGTTCCGGAAATATTAGTAACTTTTGCATAGGCATTGTAGACTACTTGAGAAAAACTAACATTAAGAAGAAATAAAAATAAAATAAGTAAAAAACGCTTCATCTGAATTGATTTAAAAGACTGAAGCTAAGGTACAATTTTTTTAGTTTGTTTTTTTATTATAAAAAGGATAATTCGGAATTAAAAAAGACCCTTTTAAAGGGTCTTTTTTAATTAGTCTTTTAACAATTCTCTGGCAATTACCAGTTTTTGAATTTCGCTGGTACCTTCACCAATAGTACAAAGTTTACTATCTCGATAAAATTTTTCTACCGGAAAATCTTTTGTGTATCCGTAACCGCCAAATATTTGAACGGCTTCTGTGCTAACTTTAACAGCCACTTCACTTGCGTAATATTTTGCAAAGGCACTTTCTTTGGTCATTTTTTTGCCTTTGTTTTTTAAATCTGCTGCTTGAAAAGTAAGTAATTCTGCTGCTTCGTATTCTGTAGCCATATCTGCAATTTTAAATGCAATAGCCTGGAAATTTGCAATGGGTTGTCCGAATTGTTGACGTTCTTTAGCGTATTTAATACTTGCATTTAAGGCACCTTTGGCAATTCCTAAACTTAATGCGGCAATACTAATACGTCCACCATCCAATACTTTCATTGCTTGTACAAAACCATCACCAATGTTTCCTAAAACTTGCGATTTATGTATTTTACAATCTTCAAAAATTAATTCGGCGGTTTCGCTGGCGCGCATTCCTAATTTGTTTTCTTTTTTACCACCTTTAAAACCCGGGGTTCCTCGTTCTACAATAAATGCAGTAATTCCATGGCTGTCTAACAATTCACCGGTCCGCGCCAAAACTACGGCAACATTTCCTGTAATACCGTGTGTAATCCAGTTTTTGGTTCCGTTTAACACCCAATAATCTCCCTCTTTTTTCGCAACACATTTCATGCGCATAGCATCACTTCCTGTGTTTGCTTCGGTTAAACCCCAAGCGCCAATCCATTCGGCAGAGGCTAATTTTGGTAAATATTTTTTCTTTTGTTCTTCGTTACCAAAGGCTAAAATATGTCCGGTACACAAACTATTATGCGCAGCCATTGATAATGCAATAGAGCCGCAAATGCTTCCTAATTCGGTAATAGCAGTAACATATTCTGTATAACTGAATCCTGAGCCTCCGTATTCGGTAGGAACTAAAACACCCATTAATCCAAGTTCTCCAAGCTTTTTGAAAACTTCAACCGGAAATTCTTGACTTTCGTCCCATTCCATCATTTTAGGAAGAATATGATCCTTCCCAAATTTGCGAATCATATCCGCTATCATTTGTTGGTTTTCGCTCATTTGAAAGCTCATCCCTATTTGTGAATCTAATAATTGACCAGACATACTATATTATTTGAGTGTTTAATTAATTTTTCTTTTCCGTTTAAAAAATCAAGGCCTACAACAAAGTTAAAACCTAATACTGTTGCATCCAATTTTTTAACTAAATCTGCGGCTGCGGCGGCAGTTCCACCAGTTGCCAACAAATCATCGTGTATCAAAACTTTCCATCCTTTTTTAAGGGCGTCTTCGTGCATTTCTATTTTAGATACACCGTATTCTAATTCGTATTCTACAGCTATTTTTTTATAAGGCAATTTACCTGCTTTTCTTATTAAAACAAAAGGAATTCCTAATTTATTTGCCATCATAAAGCCAAATAAAAAACCGCGACTTTCAATACCAATAATGGCATCGGGTTTTTCGCTCATTTGGGAAATAAAACCATCTGCAATTTTTGTGCAAAGTGTTTGATTGTAAAAAATAGGGGTAATATCTTTAAAATTTATGCCGGCTTTCGGAAAATCGGGAACATTGCGAATGGTATTGCGTATTTCTTGCGTAAGTTCCAACAATTAAGATTTTTTGCGATTATTTAGTTCATCTCTAATTTTTGAAGCTAATTCGTATTGTTCGTCGTCTAAAGCAGTTTGCAATAAACCTTTTAATTCTTCGGTGCTTTTGTTTTTGTATTCACCTTTTTCTGAAGTTGATGTTTCTGAAGATGTTTCAACGGCTGTTGTTGTTTCTGTTGTTGCAGCAGGAGCCTCATCGTCTAACACAATACCTGCACTTTTTAAAATAAATTCGTAAGTGTAAATTGGGCATTTAAAACGAATGGCAAGTGCAATAGCATCGCTGGTGCGTGCATCAATTTCAACATCTTTGGTGCCATCGTTACAAATTAATTTGGCGTAAAAAATGCCTTCTACTAAATTGTAAATTAAAACTTCGCTTACCGAAATATCAAATGATTCTGCGAAGGAGCGAAATAAATCGTGTGTAAGAGGCCGACTTGGGCTCATTTTTTCCAGTTCAATAGCAATGGCTTGAGCCTCAAAACCCCCAATTATAATGGGTAAACGTCGGCTTCCGGTAGCTTCTCCAAGAACAAGTGCGTAAGCTCCGCTTTGAGTTTGACTGTAAGAAAGACCAACAATTTCTAACTGAACTTTTTTCATTTATACGATTCTAATTTAAGAAAAAAATCCAAATTAATTTTGACTTGATTTAAACTTTTTGATAGCCTCTGTAAGCTTTGGAAGCACAGTAAAGGCATCGCCAATAATTCCGTAATCAGCAGATTTAAAGAAAGGAGCTTCTTTATCGTTATTTATAACAACAATGGTTTTACTTCCGTTAACACCAGCCAAATGCTGAATTGCTCCGGAAATACCAATGGCAATGTATAAATTTGGGCGTATGGCAACACCGGTTTGTCCAACATGTTCATGGTGTGGACGCCAGTGCATATCGGCAACGGGGCGAGAGCAGGCAGTGGTAGCACCTAATGAAGTAGCTAAATCTTCTACAATTTTCCAGTTTTCAGGACCTTTTAAACCGCGCCCTGCACTTACAACCAATTCAGCTTCCGGCAATGGAATAGAACCTCCGCCACTGTTTGATTTCACTTCTTTTACCACAATTTTTGATTGAACGCTGCTTAAATCAACATTAAAATCACTTGCAGCAACCGCGCTTCCATTTAATTGAACCGGAAAACTATTTGGTAAAAGAGAAATGATTTTAATATCTGAATGAATTACATAAGTAGCGTTTGCTTTACCCGAGAAAACATTTTTCTTTACTTCAAAAGAAGAACCATTAACTACAGGAAAATCAATTGCACCTGCAACCAAACCAGCGTTTAATTTAGCAGATAGGCGAGGAGCAGCAGCTTTTCCGGTTACATCAAAAGCAAAAAGAATAACCTTAGAACCTTCTGCTTTTGCGGCTTGTTCTACCATTGCCGTAATAAGCATAGAATCGTTTTTTATGGAATCATTTTTTACGGAAAGAATTTTTGTTGCACCTGCTTTGCCCATTTCTTCGCAATGCGAAGCATCGGCATTATTGATAATTGCAGTTACGCTACCACCAATTTGCTTTGCAATGTTTGCAGCGTAATTAATGCATTCTAGCGATGATTTTTTTACTCTTCCTTTTGAAACTTCTGTATAAACAAGAACTGACATATTTTTAATTTCTTTAAATTAATTAAATAACTTTTGCTTCGGTGTGTAACAAACTTACAAGTTCATCAACGTTATCTTCGCTAATCATTTTACAAGTAGTGCGTCCCGGATTTAAAGCGTATGATTTTATAGTTGTTAATGAATTGTTATTGCTTGCCTCAACAACTTGTAAAGGTTTTGTGCGAGCAGCCATAATACCGCGCATGTTAGGGATACGTTGTTCTGCCATTCCTTTTGCGCAGCTAATAACCAAAGGTAAATCGCATTCCACTACTTGAGCGCCGCCATCAATCTCATGTTCTGCGGTAATTTTATTTCCGGCTACTTCTAGTTTTGTGGCCAAAGAAACAAACGGTTGATCTAATAAACCTGCAATAATAGCACCTACCGATGAACCATTGTAGTTAATGGTTTCTTTACCTACTAAAACCAATTCGTATGAATTTGCTTTTGCATAGTTTGCAATTTGTTCTGCTACAAAAAAAGCATCAGGCCCATCGGTATTAATGCGAACAGCATCATCTGCCCCTAAAGACAAACCTTTACGAATAGTAGCTTCACTATCAGCTAAGCCAACATGGATTAAGGTAACTTTCTCGGCAAGATTTGCTTCTTTTAATTCTAAAGCTCTAACAAGAGCATACCATTCATCGTAAGGATTAATAACGTAGGTTACGCCTTGTCCGTTAAATTTGGTATCGCCGTCAGTAAACTGAATTTTAGTAGTTGTATCGGGAACATTACTAATTGCAACTAAAATTTTCATATGAAATAATTTAATGTTAAAAATAATTGCTTAACCTTTTGATTTTACTACAAAAAATTAAGGAATGCAAAGTTAACATTATAGCCCTTTTAATCAAATTTGCTGCAATAATTTATTTGCACAAATAAAGGTACTTTTTAACAGAAAATAGAGTAGGCTTAAGCGTTGTTTTTATCGTGGAGTTTATCCAATAAAAAGTTTAATGAATTGATATCGTTTTTATCTAAATGCTTAAACAACTCTATAAATGTTTCATCAACATGATCAAGAGATTCAAGTAATTTTAAACCTTTTTCGCTAATTAAAAGGTTTAAGTTTCTTCTATCGGTTTTACTTTCTACCTTAACAACAAAACCTTTTTTAATAAGCTTATCTACAATTCTGGAAGCATCACTCATAGCATCCAGCATTCTTTCTTTAATTAAACGCAAGTTACAAGTACTAGGGTATTGCCCACGCAGGATTCTTAAAACATTGTACTGTTGGTGCGTTATTTCTTGATTTTTAAAATGATTTTGTATGAGATAATTAATCCAGTGACTGGTATACAAAATGTTAATTGCCAATTTATGCTCTGGCGTTTTGAATTTAGATTGTTTAATTTTTGTTTCTAGTGACATAAATAAAAAGAGGCCGTGGTTACGACCTCTAATTTAACAATTTAATTAAATTCTAAATTTATTTAAGTGTTTGAACATGAATATTAAGGCTAAATAAAACTGCCGGAGACACTTGTGTGCAGGCGTTTCCAAGAATTAGCCTTGGTTTTATATTTCGACAAAAACCTTATAAATAAAGATAGATTTTTTTAAGATTTATTTAATTCAATGGTTATGTTAAGGTTTACATCATCGCTAACAACAACGCCCCCCGATTCAAGTGCAGCGTTCCAGGTTAAGCCAAAATCTTTACGATTAATTTTTCCGGTTACTTTAAACGCATATTTAATATTACCCCAAGGGTCTTTTACTGTTTTTTCTGAACCAACGGCAACTAAAATTACTTTTTTGGTAACACCTTTAATGCTTAAGTTGCCTTCTAAAATATAGGTTGTTTTTACTTTAGTTGGCTTCATGCTTGTGGCAATAAATGTCATTTTTGGGAATTTTTCTGCATCAAAAAAATCAGGCCCTTTTAAATGTCCATCTCTTTTTTCATCATCTGTGTTTACAGAAGCTGCATCAATGTTAAAGGCAATTTTAGCATCTGTAAAATCTGTTTCGGTTTTACTTGAAATGCCGCCTTCGTAAATTTTAAATTTCCCTTCGGTTTCACTTACCATTAAATGAGTAACAGAAAAGCCTACTTTAGAGTGGCTGTTATCAATTTTCCAGTTAACTTGTGCAAAGGTGCCAGCAATAACTCCCGTAACTGCTGCAATTGTTAGAATAGTTTTTTTCATAGTTTTTTTATCTGGATACAAATATATGTTATAACATCTAATGTTATAACATATAAATATTAAAAGATGTTAATGTCCTAATTAACAACATTATACAAAATAAATAATTTAATGAATACATCTCAAAAGTAAAAATTAATAGAATAGTTTACCTTTATTCAAAAAATTGGAATGAAATACGCCAACATTATTCTTTTTACAATTTGCATTGTGTTTTTTTCTTGTAAAAAGGAGGACAAAACGCCAAATAACAATACAGGAAACACCACACCTATTACCGATGGGAGTATAAGTAATGAAGCTACCCATAGTGGAATTTTAACAAGTGGCTCATATACTACCATATTGATGAATAATACGCCTTTTGTAAGTGAAAGAGCCAAGGCATATTTTAGCAGTACACCAACTCAGTTTATGAATTCTACTACGGCTATGCAAGTTTCAAAAGTGTTTTTTAATGGAGATACGCTTTCATATAGCTCAATAATGAAATATTATGATTCATACACTCCTGTTAATTTAGCAACTGAAACTTGGTCGGTGGTTGGAGCAAACAACATTGGTTCTTTTTCAACTTCTATTAATGCAGTTACACCCGGTTTTAATGCTGTTTCTATACCAGATAGTATAAGCAAAGGGAGTGGGTTTTCAGTTAATATTAATAATGTTGCTAATACAGAAAAAGCAAATGTTTTTTTAATGGATGGAACAAACACTATTACAGGATTTGTAACAAAAAATTTATCGAACGGTAATAACAATGTAACCTTTTCTGCTTCTGAATTAAATTTACTTACAACAACCAATAATGGTTATTTTGCAATTGTTTTATCCTCTGATAAGGCTTTTTATTTTTCAGGAAAAAGCTTTCAGTTTGTGCGCGAGGCACAGTACTCCAAGGAAATAAAAATTAAACCTTAATTAAAATAAAAAACCTCAACATGTTTTGTTGAGGTTTTTATAATTTTGGTTTTTACTATCCTTTATCTTCTTTCTTGCTTTTTTTACCGCCTTTTGGTTTAATGCTATTTACGGTAATTTCAGAGGTTTCTTTATTATAATCTACTTCAATTTCATCGCCCTCCGTTAAATTATTTTTAATCATCTCCTCAGCCATAGGATCCTCTAAATATTTTTGAATGGCTCTTTTTAAAGGACGCGCACCGTAGTTTGCATCGTATCCTTTTTCTACAATAAAATCTTTAGCAGCGTCTGTAATTTTAATAGTGAAACCAAGTTTTTGAATTCTACCAAATAAATTACCTAATTCAATATCAATAATTTTATGGATATCTTCTTTAGATAATGCATTAAACATAATTACATCATCTATTCTGTTTAAAAATTCAGGAGCAAATGCTTTCTTTAATGCATTTTCAATAACACCTTTTGCATGATCATCGGCACTATCTTCCTTAGAAGCTGTTCCAAATCCAACACCTTGCCCAAAGTCTTTTAACTGACGCGCACCAATGTTAGAAGTCATAATAATAATGGTGTTTTTAAAATCTATTTTTCTGCCTAAACTATCTGTAAGCATACCATCATCTAATACCTGTAATAACATATTAAATACATCCGGATGTGCTTTTTCAATTTCATCTAACAACACAACAGAATATGGTCTGCGGCGTACTTTTTCCGTTAGCTGTCCGCCTTCTTCATAACCCACGTACCCCGGAGGAGCACCAATTAAACGAGTTACGGCAAATTTTTCCATGTACTCACTCATATCAATTCTAATTAACGCATCGTCGTTATCAAACAAATGACGCGCCAACACTTTTGCCAATTGTGTTTTACCAACACCGGTAGGGCCTAAAAATATAAATGAACCAATAGGTTTGTTAGGGTCTTTTAAACCTGCACGGTTACGCTGAATAGCTTTTACTACTTTTAAAACTGCTGCATCTTGGCCGATTACTTTACCTTTAAGTAATTCGCCCATCTTCACCAATTTATCGCTTTCGTTTTGATTAACGCGTTGCACAGGCACTCCGCTCATCATACTCACTACTTCTGCAACATTTTCTTCAGTAACTGTTACACGATTTTGACGTGTTTGTTCTTCCCATGCTTTTTTAGCTGTTTCTAATTCAGCTTGCAAGGTTTTTTCAGTATCTCTTAAACGCGCTGCTTCTTCGTATTTTTGACTGCGAACAACCTGATTTTTTAATTCCTTAATATCTTCAATTTTCTTTTCAATATCTAAAATGTTTTGCGGCACATTAATATTGGTGATGTGCACACGGCTACCTGCTTCGTCTAATGCATCTATTGCTTTGTCTGGCAAATGCCTGTCGGTAATATAACGCGAGGTTAAAGTAACACATGCTTTTAAAGCTTCGGGTGTATATGTAACATTGTGATGATCTTCGTATTTGCCTTTAATGTTATTTAAAATTTGAAACGATTCTTCTTCCGTTGCAGGTTCAATAATTACTTTTTGAAAGCGACGTTCTAAAGCACCATCTTTTTCTATATACTGGCGGTATTCATCCAAAGTTGTTGCACCAATACATTGTATTTCTCCACGCGCTAAGGCTGGTTTAAACATATTGCTTGCATCTAAACTGCCGCTTGCTCCACCTGCTCCAATAATAGTGTGAATTTCATCTATAAATAAAATCACATCCGGACTTTTTTCTAATTCGTTCATTACCGCTTTCATTCGCTCTTCAAACTGCCCTCGGTATTTTGTTCCGGCAACTAAACTTGCCAAATCTAAAGTAACAACACGCTTATTATATAATACACGGCTAACTTTTCTTTCTACAATTCGCAATGCTAAACCTTCTGCAATACTTGATTTACCAACACCGGGCTCACCTATTAAAATGGGGTTGTTTTTTTTACGACGCGATAAAATTTGCGATACACGTTCAATTTCTTTTTCTCTTCCAACAACCGGATCTAACTTTCCGTCTTCTGCCATTTTGGTTAAATCGCGCCCGAAATTATCTAAAACAGGAGTTTTACTTTTAGTATCACCTTGCTTCTTTTGCTGGCTGCTGCTAGCTCCACCAAATGCTGCGTCATCTTCACCTTCATCATCATTTCCTGCAGTAGAATTTTCTATTTTATTCGGGTTTTCATTAAAGCCTTCTAATTCTGCACGTACTGCATCGTAATCAACACCAAATTTTAATAAACTTTTAGTAACAATATTATCCGGGTCTTTTAAAACACAAAGTAATAAATGTTCCGTTCCTATTTGAACCGACTTAAATGTTTTTGCTTCTAAATAAGTTAATTTTAAAACTTTTTCGGCTTGTTTTACTAAGGGAATATTAGCTAAGTTGTTAGATTTTCTTAAACCCGGAGTTAAACCGCTTTCAATCATTTTTCTTAGTTCAGAAGAATCAACACCCAAGGCTTTTATTAAGCGCATGCCAACACCTTCTCCATCTCTAATCATTCCAAGCATTAAATGTTCAATGCCTATATAATCGTGCCCCAAACGCATCGCCTCTTCTCGGCTATAAGTGATAACGTCTTTTACGCGGGGTGAAAATTTTGCTTCCATAATTGTACTATTTACGTTGTTAAATTACATATACTGTGCCACAATCAAAAATATTATTTATTAACTGTTTTTTATTTAAGAATATATTCAACTTTTAACAAAAAATTTGTTGATAAGTTTTAGCTGAAATTCCTTATTTTTCGGTACTTTCATTGGCTACTATTTTTATTTAGTATTACGAAATAAAAGCTAAAAAGGTTTGATTTAATACTGACAAAAGTACAGCAAAATAACACAAATTAAGACGAACAAATAGATAAAAAAGAGCATTTATGGCAGACGGAGAAAAAATTATTCCAATTAACATTGAAGATGAAATGAAAACGGCTTACATCGATTATTCGATGTCGGTTATTGTATCACGTGCTTTACCGGATGTACGCGATGGTTTAAAACCTGTGCATCGCAGGGTTTTATACGGTATGTTAGATTTAGGTGTATTACACAATCGCCCTTATAAAAAGTCTGCACGTATTGTTGGGGAAGTACTAGGTAAGTACCATCCGCACGGTGATGCTTCCGTTTACGATACCATGGTACGTATGGCCCAAGAGTGGAGTTTACGTTATATGTTGGTAGATGGGCAAGGAAATTATGGCTCAATGGATGGCGATCCTCCTGCGGCAATGCGTTATACCGAAGCTCGTTTAAGAAAGATTACCGAAGAAATGTTGAACGATATTGAAAAAGATACCGTTGACTTTAGACCAAACTTTGATGACTCATTAACAGAACCTACCGTTCTTCCATCACGCATTCCTAATTTACTAGTGAATGGTGCTTCTGGAATTGCCGTTGGTATGGCTACTAATATGGCTCCGCATAACTTAACAGAAGTGGTGGAAGCAATTTTAGCATACATTGATGATAGAAATATTGACATTGAAGGATTAATGAAATTTGTTAAGGCTCCTGATTTTCCTACAGGAGGTATTATTTATGGATACGAAGGTGTTAAAGAAGCTTTTAGAACCGGTAGAGGTAGAGTTGTTATTCGATCAAAAGCAAATATTGAACCGGTAAATAATCGCGAAAGAATTGTGGTTACAGAAGTGCCTTATCAAATTAACAAGGCAGAAATGATTAAGCGCCAGTGGGAGCTTTGTAACGAGAAAAAAATTGAAGGAATTAGTGAAATTCGTGATGAAAGTAACCGCGAGGGGATACGTATTGTTTATGAATTAAGAAGCGATGCCATTTCTAATGTTGTATTAAATAATTTGTATAAATATTCGGCATTACAAACTTCTTTCTCTATTAATAATGTTGTTCTTGTAAATGGTCGCCCTGAAATGTTGAATCTGAAAGACATGATTCATCATTTTGTGGAACACCGCCACGATGTTGTTGTAAGAAGAACAAAATACGATTTAGCGCAAGCAGAAAAACGCGCACATATTTTACAAGGCTTATTAATTGCTATTGATAATTTAGATGCAGTAATAAAAATTATTCGTGAAAGCGATAGTCCGGATATTGCCCGCGAAGAATTAATTACCAAATTTAGTTTAAGCGATGTTCAGGCCCGCGCTATTTTAGATATGCGTTTAAGAACATTAACCGGACTGGAACGCGATAAGTTAAAAGCAGAATACGATGAGCTATTAAAAACCATAGCACACTTAAATGAAATTTTAAATAACGAAGCTTTGCGTTACACTATTATAAAAGACGAGTTAATTGAAATAAAAGAAAAGTATGGCGATGAACGCAGAACAGAAATTGTTTATGCGGGCGATGATTTAAAAATGGAAGATATGATAGCCGATGAAGATGTGGTAATTACCATTTCTCACATGGGTTACATGAAACGTACTAATTTAGATGAGTATCGTGCGCAAGGCAGGGGTGGAAAAGGAAGTAAAGGGTCATCAACGCGCGATGAAGATTTTATTGAACACATGTTTATTGCCTCAACACACAATTATTTATTGTTGTTTACAGAAAAAGGACAATGTTATTGGTTGCGTGCATTTGAAGTTCCGGAAGGAAATAAACAAAGTAAGGGCAGACCAATTCAAAACTTAATAAGTATACCACAAGATGATAAAGTAAAAGCGTTTATTAATGTAAAGAGTTTATCAGATGAAGAGTATATCAATAATAACTTTATAGTATTGTGCACCAAAAATGGTATCATCAAAAAAACAACATTAGAAGCGTATTCACGTCCGCGTGCTAATGGTATTAACGCAGTAACTATTAGAGAGGGAGATGTTTTATTAGAAGCAGCTTTAACAAACGGTAAGAGCGAAATAATGATTGCTACTTTACGAGGAAAAGTTTGTCGCTTTAACGAAGAAAAAGTTAGACCAATGGGAAGAAATGCCAGTGGTGTAATTGGTGTTGATTTAGATGATGAAGGTGGAAGCAACGAAGTAATAGGCATGATTTGTATAGACAGTCCTTCTACTAACGTATTAGTTGTTTCTGAAAAAGGTTATGGCAAACGAAGTGATGTAGATGAATACCGCATTACTAATCGTGGCGGTAAAGGTGTAAAAACAATTAACGTTACCGATAAAACCGGAAATTTAGTTTCAATTAAAGGTGTTACAGATAACGATGATTTAATGATTATTACCAAAAACGGAATAGCCATTAGAATTAATGTTTCAGATTTACGTGTAATGGGAAGAGCTACGCAAGGTGTTCGCTTAATTAATATTTCTGAAAGCGATAGCATTGCGGCAGTAACTAAAGTTGACCATGATGAAAATGAAGAAGCTGTAAAAATTGAAACTCCGGATGGTAATGGTGGCCCTGAAGATGCAGGGGAACCGGAAAATAATACAGAAATTAAAGAATAAAAGATGTTAAAATAATTTATACGGTATGCAATTTGAAATAAAAGCAGTCTGTATTAAAAGAAGATAAACAATTATGAAAACTATAAAAATAATAGCAATTGCAATTTTACCGTTATTCGGTTTCTCGCAAAAAATGAAAGTTCAAACGGCATGGCGCGCGTTGAATGATTATGAATCAACAGTAAAAAATGGTAAGCCCGATATTGCTTATTTAGATAAAGCTAAAGACGCAATTGAAATGGCCCTAACCCATGAGGATACAAAAAACCAGGGTAAAACGTATGCATATAAAGCTCGTATTATGTACAATTATTATATGTACAATTTAAATGCAGAAATGAAAAAGTTAGAAGCAACTGTTGCCGATAAAAGAGAACGCGCAGATTTAGCTTATGGAAACACATCTACCAAAGAATTTGAAATTGCAAATGAATGTGTAGATAAAATAAAAGACATCGACCCAAAATACATGGAAGTGATTCAGGATGGTTTTACTAAAGGTACATCTCAATTAAGCGAAGATGATGTGAAGTTTACCTTAGTTGCTACTCAAATGAAAATGGAAGCCGGTAATATTGCAAATGGAAAATACAAGGCAAAAAACTACGATGAGGCATCTGATTATTTTTATAAGTTAGCTTATTTAAATATGGCTTTAACCAAAAAGAAAGACACTGCTAATTTTTACAATGCCTGTGTTTCTGCAGCCAGAGCCAAAAACAACAGCAAAATTTTAGAATACAACAAAAAAATGGTTGATTTAAAAATTGCCGCTCCTTATAACTTTGTTGCTATGTACAATGCAAACATGGCTAAAAACGATACTACTGCTGCAATGGCCATTTTGAAAAAAGGCCGCACTACATTCCCTGATGATATAGAATTATTAAACAGAGAAACAGATTTTTATTTACAAAAAGGAAAACAGCAAGAAGCTTTAAATAATTTAAATGCATCTGTTGAAAAAGACCCAAACAATCCATTGTTTTATTTAGTGCGTGGAAACATTTACGATAATATGGCCAATCCAAAAGATGCAAACGGAAAAGATATGGATAAGCCGGCAAGTTTTGATGAGTGGTTTAAAAATGCAGAATCTAATTATTCAAAAGTAATTGAATTAAATCCCGCAAATAAAGATCATTTGTACAACTCATTATACAACTTGGGTGCAATGTATAATAACTATGGCGGATACATTCAAACCAGGGCAGGTAATTTAACATTGGCAGAGGCTGCAAAAAAAGGCAAAGAAATGGAAGCGCAAGCACAAGGATATTATAAAAAAGCCATTCCATTATTAGAAAGAGCATTGGAGATTAAACCGGAAGACAGAGGAACAATGTCTGCTTTGCGAAAATTATACATGATGACGAACGACCAAGCAAAAGCAACTGAAATGAACAACAGAATTAAAAACGCAAAATAATTTAAATTTTATTTTACAATGTTAAAAAGCCCGCAAATTGCGGGCTTTTTTATTGATAATTAATGAATAAATTAACAATTACTTGATAATTTAATGTATTTTATTTATATTCATTGTATATAAAATTAACTTCAATGAGGAGTAGGTATAAAATAATTATATTTTTTCTTGTTACAACATTTTTTAGTTATGCGCAACAAGAACCTAAGCCAAGTGACGCTATTGGTGATAAAGTTGTAATTGGTTTTCCGGAAATTCAAGCAAATCAAATTGATTCAATTTCCAAAAAATTAAAAGTATTTACTCAAATAGAATCTGCCATTTTTGTCAAAGGAATTCATAATTGCTTATTACTAAAGTTTAATAATTCTTTTTCAAACTTTGCTACCTATTACAATTTACTGAAAACAGTTTCGCCCTATTACGATGTTGAAAAATGTTATTTTAAAGTGGATAGAGCATACGCAGAAATTTTGGGAATGGTAAAACCTAAAGATTACATAATTATAAAGTGATAAAAAAAGTTATACATAGTTTAATTTTAATTTTTTTTTCGGTTAATGTAAAATCGCAAACAACTAATTTTAGCATGTCAAATTCCACTCAAACTGTTCCTTGCAGTGGCACTTATAATTTTTATGATAGCGGAGGTTCGGGAGGGAATTATAACAACAGCGAAAATTTTACAGTTACCTTTTATCCTGCAACTGCAGGAATGTGTTTATCAATAAACTTTAGTGCTTTTGATACAGAAAGTGGTTTTGATTTTTTTAGAGCTTACGACGGTATCAGTGCTGCTGCACCATTAATAGGATCATATTCCGGAAGCACTATTCCTCCAACCATTACCAGTTCGGGCGGGCCAATAACAGTAGTTTTTACATCTGATGGTTCAGTAACCTATTCCGGCTGGGCTGCAATTATATCTTGTGTAGCTTGCCCACCACCACCTCCACCATCGTTTCTAATGAACAACACCAACGTTACTTTAACATGTACATCATCTTTTAGTTTGTTTTATGACAGTGGAGGAGCTTCGGCAGATTACTCTAATAGCGAAAATTTAACCAAAACATTTACGGCGCCTCCCGGAAGTTGTTTGTCGTTTACCTTTGGAAGTTTCTCTACTGAATCGTGTTGCGATAGATTAAGAATATATGATGGACCAAATGCAGCAAGTCCATTAATTGGTACTTTTCTTGGAACAAGCGGTCCGGGTGTAGTAACTTCATCCGGTTCTTCTTTAACTTTTAGTTTTACTTCAGATGGGTCTGTAACCGACCCCGGTTGGACAGCGTCATTATCATGTTTGCCAGCATGTACAGGAACACCTAATGCCGGATTTGCAAGTAATTCTAGTTTTCCTTGCATTGCAGCAGGTAACACGCAGTTAATGGCAACAGGTTTATCAATTGGTTGCGGAATAGTCTATCAGTGGCAATCAGGGCCAAGCACTACGGGGCCGTGGACAAATGTAGCCGGCGCAACCACTACTACATTAAATGTTCCAATTAATGCATCTATGTTTTACAGATTAGTTTCAACTTGCGGTACTAACAGTATTTCAACTTCAGTGGCTGCTGCTTCAGGTTACTCTATTGCGTGTTCATTAAGTTCATATACACCTTCATCTGTTGGTTATAGTTTCGATACCTTTGTAGGAACCGTTTTGCCTACAACTGATGATGTTTTATTTGGTAGCGTAACGCTTTTTTCTTTTCCGTTTTGTTTTAGTGGATTTCAATACAATGGAGGGTATCCGGCATCTAACTCATCATTTGTTTTTGATGCAGTAGGATGTAATCCAAATATTCAAACCGCTACATATGCTGCTGCTGGTGTTGGAACAGGTTATACCATTCCTAATCCCGCTCCCGTCAATGGAACATCCATTCCCAGAAATGCAATTTTGGGTCCATGGCACGATACCAATCCGGGTGCTGGTGGGGTAATGAGGTATGGTGTATTAGGTACCGCGCCAAACAGAAGGTTTGTTTTATCGTATGAAAATGTTCCCATGTTTTCGTGTACCAGTGTTTTATTTACTGGCCAAATAAAATTATATGAAACTACAGGAGATATTGAAATTCATATTGGAAGTAAACAATTATGTACAGGGTGGAATAGTGGAAGAGCAGTTTTAGGTTTGCATAATTACGATGGCACAATTTATGTACCACCGGTTAATGCAACCGCACATAACTCGCCCACGCAATGGACAATGACAAATACCGCCTACCGTTTTAGTACGGCATGTCCGGCTAACATAACCTGCGTTACAATTTTGCCAAATGGTTTTAGTAAATTGTACGGACAAAATTTTAGAACAGTAAACAAACTTTGGTGGGAAACAACAGACGAAAAAAATGTGAAAGAATATGTTGTTTATAGAAGTACAGATGCAACTGAATTTTCAAGTTTAGGAAAGTTAACTGCTAATAATGCTGCATCTACTTATCTTTATGAAGACAATGATTTTAAATCAGGCATCATTCATTATTACAAAGTAAAATCAATAATGAACGATGGAACTGAAAAAGAAACATCTATTTATCCAATTTACAGTATTGAAGAAAATGTTTTAATTACAGCCTTGTATCCAAATCCTGCAAATGATAAAATTACATTAACCATTAATGGTGGTGTTCAGGCTGATTGTGAATTTGCTATTTATGATCAATATGGTAAATTAATGAAATCTCAAGCTAAAAAAGTAAAAGCAGGAGTTAGTAATGTTGAGTTAGAAATAAATGAGCTACCAATTGGTTTATACTTTATAGAAGTTAAAACAACCGATGGTGCTGTGGTTTCAAAACAAAAATTCAGTAAACTTTAATTTCATTTTTAAAAAATAGGTCTTTTTTAGTAGGCTTTAATTCATTACTTTAGTACCCCTAAAATTACTACTATGTCAGCAACACCCGAAGGAAGACAAATAATATTCAGCATGGTGAATGTTTCAAAAATTCACCCACCTCAAAAGCAAGTTTTAAAAGATATTTACATTTCCTTTTATTATGGTGCCAAAATTGGCGTGCTTGGTTTAAATGGTTCAGGTAAATCAACCTTACTGCGCATTATTGCAGGAATGGATAAAGATTATATTGGTGAGATACATCAAACTCCAGGATACAGCATTGGTATGCTTGAGCAAGAACCGCAGTTAGATGAAAGTAAAACAGTAATAGAGGTGGTGCGCGAAGGTGTAAAACAGTTTACAGATATTTTAGATGAGTTTGAAGTAGTAAATAATAAGTTTGGTGACGAAGAGATTTTAAATGATCCGGATAAAATGGATAAATTAATTACTCGCCAATCTCAATTGCAAGAGTTAATTGATCAACACGATCTTTGGAATTTAGACAGCCGTTTAGAACGAGCTATGGATGCATTACGCTGTCCGGAAAGTAATGCTTCTGTAAAAGTGTTATCGGGTGGTGAAAGACGCCGTATAGCTTTATGCCGTTTGTTATTGCAAGAGCCCGATATTTTATTACTAGATGAGCCAACCAACCACTTAGATGCTGAAAGCGTTGATTGGTTAGAGCAACATTTAAAGCAATACAAAGGAACAATTATAGCTGTAACCCACGACCGTTATTTTTTAGATAACGTTGCCGGTTGGATTTTAGAACTGGATAGAGGAGAAGGTATTCCTTGGAAAGGAAATTATAGCAGCTGGCTTGAGCAAAAAGGTGCCCGCTTAAAACAAGAAGAAAAAACAGAAAGCAAACGCCAAAAAACATTAGCACGCGAGTTAGATTGGGTTCGCCAAGGTGTAAAAGGCCGAGGTGTAAAACAAAAGGCACGTTTGAACAATTACGAAAAAATGTTGAATGAAGATTCGAAAGTAAAAGAAGAAAACTTAGAAATATTTATTCCAAATGGTCCGCGTTTAGGTAACGATGTTATTGAAGCAGTAGATGTTTCAAAAGCATTTGGCGACCGATTATTGTATGAACATCTTAATTTTAAACTACCTCCTGCAGGAATTGTAGGAATAATTGGGCCAAACGGTGCCGGTAAAACCACCTTGTTTAGAATGATATTAGAGCAAGAGAAACCAACAAGTGGTGAATTTAAAATAGGGCCAACAGTAAAAATTAGTTATGTAGATCAAACCCATAAAGATATTGACCCAAACAAAACGGTATACGATGTTATTAGTGGAGGATTAGATAATTTATTGGTAGAAGGGCGTTCTTTAAATTCGCGCGCTTACATTTCTCGTTTTAATTTTAATGGAAGCGATCAAGGAAAAAAGTGCTCGGTATTATCAGGAGGAGAGCGAAACAGATTGCATTTAGCTTTAGCTTTAAAAGAAGGTGGTAATGTTTTGTTATTAGATGAGCCAACAAATGATTTAGATGTAAACACACTTCGTGCATTGGAAGAAGGCCTAGAAAATTTTGCCGGTTGTGCCGTAATTATTAGTCACGATAGGTGGTTTTTAGATAGAGTATGTACGCATATTTTAGCATTTGAAGGGGATAGCAGCGTTTATTGGTTTGAAGGAGGGTATAGCGAATACGAAGAAAACCGCAAAAAACGCTTGGGTAATGTAGAGCCAAAAAGACCACGTTATAAAAAATTGGCTGTTTAATAAATGTATCTAAAGCAAATAATTTACGTTTATAAAAAAGTAAAACCATTTTTATTGAAATATAATTTTTTTGCATTATTAAGTTTGTTTTTTGCATGTGCGTGTGATTTTAAAGCACAAACACCTTTAATAAATACAGCGGGTGTTACTGTAAAAAGCAGGTTAATTGCACCGGAAGGCTTTATTCGTATAGTAGATTCAGAAAACTCTTTTATTACATTTTTAGGAAATTACCCTTTAAAAAAAGCAGGTTCGAAAGTTTATTTATTTGATGGCAAAGAAAAGAACAGGCAAGATGTACATGCAGCGGTATTGGATATTGATGTGGGAAAGAAAGATCTGCAGCAATGCGCTGATGCGGTTATGCGTTTACGTGCAGAGTATTTATACAAAAACAAACAATACGATAAATTGCATTTTAATTTTACCAATGGATTTAAAGCAGAATATAAAAAATGGATGCAGGGTTACCGTATAAAGGTAAAAAGCAATAAGTGCAGTTGGTATTTGGCTGTAAAACCATTAAATACTTATGAAACATTTAAAGCCTATTTAGAAATTGTTTTTTCTTATGCCGGAACGTTATCGTTATCAAAACAATTAAATCCTAAAAAATTAAGTGAATTAAAAGCTGGCGATGTTTTTATAAAAGGTGGTTCGCCCGGGCATGCTGTTATTGTTATGGATGTTGCGGAAAATACTAAAACAAAAGAAAAAATATTTTTATTGGCACAAAGTTACATGCCTGCACAAAACATTCACATCCTTAAAAACCCTAATAACAATTCAATATCGCCTTGGTACAGTTTAAAAGATGGTGAAGTGCTTAGAACTCCGGAGTGGACATTTGAACCCGGCTCACTTTATACTTTTGATTGATTTTTTTCTTGAATAAAAAACACTTCGTTGTTGTTGCTTTCCCAAATTGGTTTTTCTTTAAAGATACCAAATACGGTACTTCCGCTACCGCTCATGCTTGCATAAACTGCGCCTTTTAAATACATTTTTTCTTTTAATTCAGAAATTTTTAGATGTGATTTAAAAACAGATTTTTCAAAATCATTTACTAATATATTTTTCCAGTTTTCTATTGGTTCTGTTTCAATAATTTTTTTTATGGATACTTTTGGTTGAATTGGTTCAATCCCTTGGTAGGCTAATTTTGTATTGGAGTGTATTTTTGGATACACCAATAAAATGTAATAATTTGATAAATCAACGTTTATATTTTCAAAAATGTTTCCTTTTTCAGTAGCAAAAACAGGTTTGTTTTCAATAAAAAAGGAGCAATCGCTTCCAATTTGTGAAGCCATATTTAATTTTTCAGAAAGAGGTATGTTTAAGTTAAACTTTGCGTTCATTAAATTTATAAAAGTTGCTGCATTTGCACTTCCACCACCAATTCCGGCACCCATTGGTAAATTTTTATATAAATGCACTTTAATTGGCGGAATAGGATATTTGGCTTGAATTAATTGGTGCGTTTTATAAATAACATTGTTTTGTAAATCTCCCTCAATGGGTAAGCCTGAAATAGTTAGGTTAAAGCACTGGTTTTCAGAATCTTCAATTACTTCTAAGGCGTCGTGCCATAAAATGGGATAAAATACTGTTTCTATATCGTGGTAACCATCGCTGCGTTTCCTTACTACATTAAGGCCTAGGTTAATTTTGCAGGGACTAAAAACAAGCATTTTTTAACGTTTTTTTGTACGTAATGAAATTTTCACTAAATTGCATGAAATTAACCTAAAAGAATTATGAAAATGAAAAAAATTGCTACCAAATTTTCAGCAATTGCTTTAATGGCTTTAGCCTTAACTTCTTGTAATAAGAAAACGAATACGGCTCCAGAGCCAGATCAAGAATTTCAATCATCAATAGATGCTTCTGCGGCAAATATGATTGCTGCTGATATTGATATGATGGTTGCTCAATCTAGCGAGTATTCTAACATGCAATTTTATTCTCATGGTCCCGGTGCAGGATCTAATGTAGTTGTTGTGAACAGAAATGACACATTAAATAAGCTGATTACATTAGAATTTTATAATGCGAAAGGTTATGATGGAAAAATAAGAAATGGTAAAATTGTTGTCAATTTTGGGACTTGTTCTACAGGAACAGCAACATCTGCAGGACAGGTTTATGTTAGAAACCCTAACCACATGTCGGTTGTAACCTTTATTAATTACAGTGTAAATAAATATAAATTAGATAATGTGAGTACATTTTCTGTCATAAATACAACTCCTGCAGGATATACGCGTACATTAACTCCATTAACTTGGAAATTAGTAGGTGATTTATTAATTAAAGACACTACAAAATCTTTAACAGATAATGATATTCAGTGGAAAGGAACTTTAAACAAAACATTGGTTAATTCAACAAGTAACACCATTCATCCAAATGCTTTGTTACCAATTGTTTGGACAACTACCAACACTGCACTTAAATCAAACGCAATTAATGCCATTGTAAGATACACAGGAACAATAACAGGATTTACTAACAAAGCAGATAATTATACGTATACAATTGATGATGAAAATCCAATTGAAAGAAACTTTGGTTGTTCACCTGATTATTGGATAAATAAGCATCACCATCCGTTTGTTGGTGGGAAGGTAAACTTTAAAACCGGCGATAAATCTCAAAGATGGTTGTATTATGGTGATAAGGATGGCACCAAGTATTGTGATAACAGCGGTATCATTTACATAGATGGTATAAGTTACAATATGGATTTAGCCCACTAGAAACCTTAGGAAATTTAAACCCCGCTTTAGCGGGGTTTTTTTATGATTATTTTTCTAGTTTAAAAAAGGCTTTACCAAGTTGGTTAATTATTTCGGATGCCAACAAACTTTCCATGCTTGATTTTTTTATACTTAAGTCGGCAGCATAACCATGCACAAAAACACCAATAATAGAAGCTTTAGCAGGCGAATAGCCACGCGCTAATAATCCGCAGAGGATACCTGTTAAAGCATCTCCTGATCCGCCTTTTGCCATTCCGGCATTTCCACTGCTATTAAAGTAAACGGTGCCATCAGGGAAACAGATTGCAGAAAAGGCGCCTTTTAAAATTAAAATACATCTGTTATTAAATGCAAATTGTGTTGCAGTGTTTAATCTTTCAAAATCATTTGCATGGCTTTGTGTTAATCTATCAAATTCCTTTGGGTGTGGGCTTAGTATTGTTTCAGGTGGTAAAAATGAGAGCCAGGTTTTGTTTTCAGATAATATGTTTAATGCATCTGCATCAATAATTAATTGTGCATTGTTATAATTTAAAAGTTTTTTCAGTACTGTTTGTGTTTCATCTTCGGTACCTAAACCTGGCCCAATTGCAATTGCATTAAAGGTGTTTAATGGGGGTAACTCAGAAATATAATACGGGTTGGAATCAACGCTTAACATAGCTTCGGGTAATTTTGCTGTTAAATTCGTGGTAACTTTTTCTGTAGAGTGGAGTGTTAGTTTACCTGCCCCACTTTTTAAACAAGCCTTAGCACTAAGTATAGCGGCGCCAGGCATATTGTTTTTGCCTGCAATAATTAATGCATGTCCGTAGTTTCCTTTATGGCTGAATTTATTTCGAGTTGTAATTAACTTTTTTACCAAATATTTTGTGGTAAAATTGTATTTGGTTTGCAAATTTTTAATTGCATCGGGGTGCAATCCAATGTCTAAAACATCAAAATAGGGTACATACTTTGCGTTTTGCGCAAATAAAAAAGAAAGTTTTGGAAACTGAAAGGTTAAGGTTAAAGAAGATTGAACAATTACATCCTCTTTAGAATTAGCGATATCAATGTATAAACCACTTGGGCAATCAATACTGATAATTTTTGTAAAATTAGAATTAATGAATTTTACCGTATCGGCTGTAAGGCCTGATAGAGGCTTGTTTAAACCACTTCCAAATAGTGCATCAATGGCAATAACATTTGATGATAATTTTAATTGAGTTAAATCATCTGCAGAATTAATTTCTATTATGCTATTTGCAAATTGTTTTAGTTTATTAAAATTTTCTTCAGCATCATTTGAAAAAGTTTTGGTATAATTAATTACAATTGCCTTTGCTTTACAACCTCTTTCAATAAGCATTCTTGTAATGGCTAAACCATCACCTCCATTATTTCCTTTACCACAAAAAACAAAAACTTCAGTTGAATCGTTGATGAATTTTAAACTATTGGTTACGCAGGCACGCGCTGCTCTTTCCATTAAATGAATAGAAGTAATAGGCTCGTGTTGAATGGTATATTCATCAACAAATTTTAATTGTTCTTTACTAAGAATATGCATGAAAAATTATTTACAAGAACAGTTGTTATTACAATCTGTTTTTTTTGAGGCTTTATAAAATTTAACAGCTAGAAAAACCACAGCTAACAGAAGGGTAAGTATAGCTAAAACAAGTTGTATCATAATGTAAATTTACTTTTTTTGATGCGTTTAAACAAGTTAGCTTAAATTAAAAAGGGTTTAAACAAAACTGCTTAAACCCTATACATTAAAATTGTATTTAATTTATTGATGTCTAATTTTTAATGCAATTTTACCAATATCATTTAATTCATCTTGGCCGGTTGTAATTACTCTGCCTCCTTTTTTAATTACTTCTATTGCTAAATGGCTTGAAATATCATCTACCGCATTAGGCAGATTAGCATCGCTTACTAATTCCAAACCTGAATCTCCATTAAAAATGGCTGATTGTTTAAACGATTCATTAATTATTAATAAATCTGCTCTTCCTTCTTTTGCAGCCTTATAAATTTCAATAATATCAGTTAGTACTTTTCCTTGTGAAACGGCAGCTTTCATTTCTACAATTGCGTTAGAGCGACTAATTTTCTGAATGTCTTTCATCACTTCCCAACCTTGTGCTGCTATTTGGTGTTGATTAACATTATTGTAATCAATAGCCACATTGCCGGAATAAATGTTTGGTTTATCAGCTACTTCCATTAAAAAACTATGATTGTCTTTAGTAGAAATAATTACACAATTTGTTTTTTTTGCGCCAATATATTTAACCAATGCCTTATCTACCTTGTTTAAATATTCTTTCACCATTAAATCATGTGCTTTTTGATCGCTCATTTTTGTTTGGTCTGTTATATAATGTTGATTTTCTTTAAATGGAAAATCACCATTTTTAACTTCTTCAATTATGGCATCATTTGCGGCTCTGAACAAATGAACTCCGCTTTGAGAAAGAAGCAATATTAAATATTCTTCGTTGTGATAAATACTATTAATTAAAGGGCGAATAGCAAAACTTTCTGCAATGTGTACCCCGCTAGTATTCGTTTTCCAAATAGATTTAAGTACTTCTTTGGTATTATTAGATAAGAATATGTGAACACTATCTAAATTATGTGTTACATCTAATTCTTTTGGTAAACTTTCTAATTTGCTTAATAATGAAGCAATTTCTCTTTTGTCAAACTCTTTTACGAGTTTGTTTTCTGCTTCTTTGCATAAATTTTTCAATTCAATTTCATCTTGCATTCTTTCAGGATGTGTTCTATGTGTGTTAAGCGAAATAGTTACACATGGTTTACTTTTTTCTTCAATTAATTTTGATATTACATCTGCTTTCATATTTATTTTGGTTTTTTAATTATCGTTGTTCGTCAAATTTATGTATGAATCAATAGTGAATTATTGATAATAATCAGTTATAAAATCAACATTTATCAGTAAGTTAAGCATTCTGGGTATAGGAAACATGTTTATTTTTTACTAATCAAAATAGAGAAATAAGTACCGAGCTATAATTGTAGATTATAAGTGAAATAAGTGTTTTAACACACTAAAAATCATTTAGATGTAAAGCAAAATCAATCTAAATGGTTTTTGGTTAATTTCAAATTTTCATCAAAATGGTATTGCTTTTTTTACTAGTTTCGCGTTAAATTAAAATTAACTAAATGAGAAAAATTTACCTATTTCTATCTATTATTGTAATGCTAAGCGCAAAATTAACCGCGCAGCAAGCCTATTATAAAGCTCCTGCAGGAACGGCTACAACCAACGTTCGTGCTCCCAACGGTTCTGTTGGGCATACTACTATGCGTGGTGCGTTTGTAGTTACGGCCTCAGAATTAGCCGGTATTTCAACTGTAACTCAAATTAACGGATTCGGATTTAACTTAATTGGCGGAACGGCTTCAACCCCTGTAACCGGAACAATTCAAGTTTATTTACAAAATACATCTGACGTAACTTACACTAAAGGAAATAATTGGTCAACTATTATTACCGGTATGACTTCTGTTTATAACAATGCAATTACAATACCATCGGGAAGTACTATTGCACAAGCAGTAAATGTTTTATTACCTTCTCCATTTACCTATACAGGTGGTGGAATGTATGTTGCATACGATTGGATATCTAGCGGTCCGTTTGAAACAAGCACCGTAGTTGCAAATTATCAAAGTGAAACTAATATACCAACAGGTGGTGCTTCCTCTGCTTCTAGCTCAACAACAGCACCAACTACTTTAGGATTAACCAACTTCAGACCAAATTTTAATTTTGGTTACATCAATACTTTTACCAATGAGGCTTCTGTGCAATTGATTAAAAGTCATGGTAAAATTCCTCTAACCATGTACGCGCCTTATTCGTTTACTGCTGTGGTGAAAAACATGGCAAGTGTTGCTATGACCAATGTGCAAGTAGATTTAAGCATGAGTGGTGCAAATAACTTTACAACAACAACAACAATACCAAACATTAATCCAGGAGCTACTTTAAATGCTGTGTTTCCTGCGTTTACTGCAACAGCGCAGGGCATGAGTACCATAACAGTATCTGTTTTACCTGATGAGAACAATGCTAATAACGTAGCAACAACATCTCAATCGGTAACCTGTGAAACATTAATTAATACACCTGCTACTTTTAATGATGCAAGTTATAATTCAGGAGTTGGATTTAACACCGCATCAGGAATTATTTATAATAGAATTAGACCAACAATTAATACTTCTGTAACTGCAATTAATGTATTTATTGCCAATAACGCAGCTACAGTAGGGAAACCAATTTATTGCGTATTGGGTAATTCCGGCGGAACCATTTTAGCGTGGACAAACACCATTACTATTACGGCGCCTATGTTAAGCTCTTGGCAAACCTTTTATTTTGCGAATCCGGTAAACGTATTGGCAAACACCAATTACCATTCAGGCTTAGCTATACCGGCCGGAAATCCGGGGTACTTCCCGTTAGGGGCAGCAACTTCATCTTATGTCCCTACTGATATTTATTATACATCAAGTTTAACGGGTGGTTTTGTTGGTTCTTTAACCCAAAATTTAGGTTATTTTGGAATGGAAACTTTATTTTATAATGGTATAGATTTAACTGTTACTTCACCAACAGTTTGTAGCGGTACTGTTCCTAATTTAACCTTAACGGCAAATGGCGCAACAAACTATACTTGGAGTACCGGAGCAAATACAAGTACAATAGGAATTATTACACCAAGTGCAACAACTAACTATACTGTAAAAGGTACAGATGCATTAGGCAATTGTTATGTAAAGAAAATAGCAACAGTATTAGTTAATATTACTCCAACCATTACTGTTCCTGTAGGAGGAATTTGCCCTGTAGGAGGTTCACATACTTTTGTTCCAACA
Organism: Bacteroidia bacterium; assembly: GCA_022841465.1. GTDB lineage: Bacteria > Bacteroidota > Bacteroidia > B-17B0 > Aurantibacillaceae > Aurantibacillus. The sequence continues at coordinate 46,359 of JALHRL010000018.1, forward strand.
GGAGCAGCTACTTATACTTACGAAGGTGGTTCAGACATAGTTTCGCCAACGGTTACAACTACTTATTCAGTAGCGGGAACTTCCTCAGCAGGATGTATCAGCGCCCCGGTAACTACATCGGTTATTGTTACAAACAGCGTTAACTTATCTATATTAACTCCAACCGGAATTTGTGTAGGAACTTCCGGAACTTTAACAGGGCAAGGTGCAGCAACTTATTCTTGGAGTAACGGTTCTACTTTAAACCCAATTGTTGTTTCACCTACCGTTTCTACAACTTACGGTGTTTTAGGTACAGTAGGAACTTGTACAGCGTATACTACCGATTTATTGATTGTAAATCCAAACCCAACGGTAAATTTAGTAATGTCTAATACTACTGCATGTACAAGTGGTATTCCATCTGTAACTTTAACAGCAACCGGTGCAACCACGTATTCATGGAGTTTTGGCTCTTCAAGTTCTTCGGTAGTTATTTCTCCAACAGCAACTGCCGGCTATTCGGTTATAGGAACAGATTTAATGGGCTGTAAGAATGTAAAAAACTTTTTATTACCGGTAAGTCCTAGTCCTACCATTACCGCAAGCACCAGCGACAGTTTAATATGTATTAATAAAACAGCAACCTTAACTGCTACAGGTGGTGTAAATTATGTATGGAGTAACAACACTTCAACTACATCGGTTGCGGTTGTATCTCCAACTACTACTACTATTTATACCGTTACAGGTTATGGGGCTAATGGTTGTGCTAATACTTTTACCATAGAGCAAGTGGTTGATCCGTGTGCAGGAATTAAAGAGGTGAACGGAAAGTTAATTCGTTCTTCTATCTATCCTAACCCAACAACAGGAATTTTTAATATTGCAATTTCAGAAATTTCAGAAAACACCATTTTAGAAATTTACAATCAATTAGGGCAATTGGTGGTTTCTCATAAATTAACCAGAACTCTTCAATCGCTTGATGTTTCGGGAGTATCAAACGGTATGTATTTTATAAAAATAAAAGAGAACAATCAAATAATAGATTCGTTCCGTTTAATTAAAAACTAAACCAAATTAAATTTTAAATAAAAGCGGCTCAGAACATGAGCCGCTTTTTTTATTGATTGTTAACTATTTATGTTTTTTATATTTAGCAGCATCACTTAACTTTACAAAAAAATAATTCATGAATAAAGTATTAATTGGGGTTAACGCGTTACTTGTTATTGCAGTAGCTTATTTGTTTTATAAAACTTCAGGAAGTTCGGTTGGTACTGTTGAAGGAAGTAACAACAACGAAGAAAAAACAGAAATAGCTAAACCAGTAGAAAAGAAAGAAGTTCCCATAACTGGAAAAATAGCCTTTGTAAATTTAGATAGTTTAAATGAAAGAAGTTTGTATGTTGATTATATGACAAAAAAATTACGTAGTAGCCAAGCTTCTATTGAAGGCAGCTTAGAGAATTTAAGCATGCAGTATCAGAAAAAAATGGAAGAATATCAAACTTCTGCCAGTGCCGGAATTGCTCCTGAGAGCGAGTTAGCAGCAAAAGCAAGGGAGATTCAGAAAATTGAAACAGATGCAAAAAACAAACAAATGCAAATGGATAATTTAATGATGGAAATGAATGATAAAAAAATGGAGTTTCAAGAAGAGGTGAGAGCTTATATAAAAGAAAATTATGCTTCTAAATATGATTATGTTTTTACATACAGTGAAACAGTACCCATTATGTTGTATGGTTCTCCATCGGCCGAAATTACAAATGAAGTTATTTATGCAATTAATGAGAAATTTAAAGCCAAACAAGCAAGTAATAAAAAATAATGACCATGTCTAAATTATACGAAAAAATAAAACTAGTAGAAGAGTTTCACGAGGTTTTTCAAATAGGAAATGCAAACAACATTAAATTAATTGATGAAAAAGATTTTACCTTACGTTATAATTTAATTAAAGAAGAAAACGAAGAATATTTGGAAGCTTGTAAAAACGGAGATATTGTTGAAATAGCAGACGCTTTGGGCGATCAGTTATATATTTTATTCGGTACAATTTTAAAACACGGTTTACAACATAAAATTGAAGAGGTGTATGATGAAATACACCGAAGTAACATGAGTAAACTGGATGAAAACGGCCAACCCATTTTTAGAGAAGACGGAAAAATTTTAAAGAGTGAAAAATATTTCAGGCCCGAAATTCATAAAATAATTCCGCTTAAATAAATTATAAATCTTTTAGCATCCAAATATTACAACCGCTATGGCCCGAATTGCCTAGCGGTTTTTTTAATTTATTAAAACCACTTTTTTCGTAAATGGAAATGGCTTTATCAAAAGCAGGCAAACTTTCAATGTACATTTTCCTGAAATTAAATTCTTTAGCGCTTTCTATACATTTTTCCATTAATAATTTACCAATGCCTTTGCTTCGTGCCTCGGCAGCAATATAAAATTTTACTAATTCAACACAGTTTTTTTCTAATCCTTCGGTAGGAAAAATTCCACAGCAACCAATTATTTTGTTGTTAAGTTCTGCAACCCATAAAACAGATTTTGCTTGTTTAAACAATTCAAATAAGTTATCGGTAGTAGGGTCAGAATAAACGGTGCCTTTTGTTGGCGCATGGTGTTCAATAAAAACATCACGAATTATTTTTGCCAATAATGCGTTATCTTTTTCTTCTATTTGCCTAATACTAATTTGCAATTTCTAGAATGCACGGTTAATGCCAATCATCCATCGCATTTGAATGTAATCTTCTTCAGCAAATGGTAAGCGATTAATAAATAATGGCATATCAAATCTAACAACAAGTGGTTTTAATCCCGTTAATTGTCCCCAACGGAAAATATTTAAAGCAACACCAACTCCCGCATCGGCCATCACTTCGCTCATTGTAATTGTTTTACCGGGCGCATTGGTATTTATTATTCCTGCATCGGCAAATAAGTATGGTTCAAAACGCAATGTTCTTTTTACTGCCTTAGGACTTAAAAAACTAAATACTTCACCAAATTCTAATTCTGCACTAAAAGATGTGCCTGTGGTTCCTTTGTAATTGTATGAAAGTGTACCATCTTCATTTTTTTGTGGAAGCAAATAACCCGAAAATCCTCTTAGGTTTAAACCTCCACCTGCAGTAAAATGATTAGTAACTTCACCATAATTTCCCCACTGGCGTGCAATAAAACCATACGAGCGTGTGTATTTATTCTCCATTAACTCTTCGTTATTTGCACCGGCCACAAATAACATACTTTCACTTGGTAAATTGTTTCCAAAACCAAATTGGGCAAATAAACGTGTGTTTAAATTTAGTTTCCAAAGTTTGTTGTGATTAACGGAACTAAAACTTACTGCAGAAAAATCGTAATCGTTGGTAAATGCAGAAGAACGAATGTTAAAGTTTAACATACCAAAACCTTTTCTGTATCTATAATTATGATCAAAACCTACATGCATGGCATTGTTCCACTTTTGGTATCCCCATTCTTGAGTGTGAATTAAATAAGTCATGTCTTGCGGAATATCACGTAGCATCCCTTTAAAGTGTCCGTAGAAACGTGTTTTATCGTTATTGCTTTTTCTCTCTAATCCAACTGTTGCACCATCTAGTCCATCTAATGATTTTAATTGCATGTAAAAATTAACCTTACGCAAATATTTATTTAAACTTGTTTTGTAGTTAAACAAAAAGGAGATTGGGTTAAACTTATTTACATTATCGCTGCTATTAATATACGATTGTAAAAAACCGGTGCTAAACCAAGCCGTTAAATCAAAAATATGTTTGGTGTTTAAATAATCGCCACTTAATGCTGCTCCAACTTTTAAACCGTCGTATCCATTGTGCCATAAACTTGGTCGGATGCGCATATCGTATTGTTTCCAGTTTGGTGGATTATAAACTTTCGAATCAAATCGTACACTTACTTTTCCTTTCTTCACATTATTGGTCATATCAATATCTGCTAATCGTTTGCTTGGGTCAATAATCACATTTTTAATTTTTGAACCAATGTTTAAGGTGGCAGTGTAAGAAGTTTTAATTTTAGGACCCCAACCAATCCAGCGTGGAAGAGTAGTAGCACCGGTTGGTTTTTCAAACCATGTGTTTGGAATGTAATAATGCCTGGCAGAATCATTTGCGTCAATTACCGCAAAATCTAAAGGCATTTGCATGCTTCCTTTTCGTTTAAAGCTTATCTGATAAATCCCTTTTCCTTTGTTTTTTATTTTACCAATTTTGTAATCAATCGTTTTGGTGGTTTCCAACCATTGATCAAAAAACCAATTTAAATCAACGCCTGTAAATTGAATGATTGAATTTCTGAAATCTTCCGGGTAAGGATGACAAAATTTCCATTGATAAAAATAAAACTGCATGGCTTTATCAAACAAGGCGCGGCCTAAAACGTACTCTAAGTTTTTAAGCATGGTTGCTGTTTTATAGTAAACTTGTCCGTAACCACCTCCATGCCTTATTCCGCCGTTAAAATCATCGCTATGTGTATTTAACTGAACTTGCTCATCGCGCATTACGTTTGTAACGTAATACGGATTGTAAATATCTGCATCTACAACTTTTACAGGTTTTGAATAAGCGTCTACATATTTATCCATTAAATTCATTTTAGCTTTCTTTTGCTGAATATCAAAAGGGCCTTCAATAAATTGATACGTATCTGCGGTGTAAAATTGCGTAAAGCCTTCATCTAAAAAAGCACGATAGGTTTCGTTGCTTCCTACCATTCCAAAAAACCAATTGTGAGTTAGTTCATGAATAAATAAACCTCTGTATCCCGGATCCCAACCACCGTTTAAGGTAATCATTGGATATTCCATTCCATCCATGGCATCTGCACTAATCATTTTTGGGTAATGATAAGGCCCAATATTGTAACTGTTTACTTCAATAATTTTTGTAAGATAATCGGATGCGTTGTACCATCCTGCTGCATGGGGCTCTTGCACTAAAGCAATGCAGCGAATTCCGTTTATTTTTGATTCGCCAATGCGGTAATTGGGGTCGGCGGTATAAGCTACATCGTGAACGTTTATTGCACTAAACTTCCATGTTTTTTTACTTCCGTCTTTTTTTATTATTGTGCTTGGCGGCGAGTTAAATGGTTTTTTAAGGAAGTTAGAAATATCTAATTTTTTTCGCAGTGTATCCGGTAACATTTCTTTTTCGTTGGTCATAACTCCGGTACCATCTACAATATAATTATTTGGGAAAGTTAACTCTACATTAAATGAACCAAAGTTTCCGTAAAATTCATGATCCATGTGTTGATCGGTGTTCCATCCAAATTTCCTGTCAAATACACTTATGCGAGGGTACCAATGAACAATATCGTAATGTTTGCTTCCAAAAGAGTTAAACATTTTCATTCGGTTGCGAATAACTTCTTTATCAAAGTAGGTTTTAAAATTTATTTTAAAGGTTATTGATTCACCTGATTTTACCGGGCGAGGCAACCAAACCTTCATAACAGTATTATCTATTTCGGTTTTTAATTCCTTTCCGTCAATTGAAATACTTTCAACGGCAGTACCTAAATCATTATTGCGGTATTTACCGTATTTAAATTTGTAATCGTTGTTTTTATATAAATCAGATAAGTAAGAATTTTTTGTTTGTGCATTGCTGTAAAGGTTAAAGAATACAAAAGATAAATCGTATGGAGAATTATTCCAATAGGTTAATTCTTCGTTTCCACTTAAAATATCTGTACTGTCATTTATTTCGGCTTTTATTATGTAGTGAACGTCTTGTTGCCAATATCCTTCATAAGGTTTTCGGTTTTTCCAATACAGCTCGTTGGTACTCGAGCGATAATCGATGTACTCGTTTTGCGAAATAAAAAATAGCGGGGCTATTAATAAAAGCAATAGGTGTATCCTATTCATTTGGGTTGAGTTTTACGGGTAAATATGCTTAAAAAATATCATTAAAAAAAGTGGATTTATCATTAAAATCAAGGCTTTTACCATGTTTTTTATCTTTAAAATATTGCAAAAGCTTTTGTATCTTTGGTCGGTATTATGGAAAAAAGAGTAAGAGTAAGATTTGCACCAAGCCCAACAGGAGGGCTTCATATGGGAGGTGTACGCACAGCTTTGTTTAATTATTTATTTGCTAAAAAACACGGTGGAGATTTTATTTTAAGAATTGAAGATACCGACCAAACCCGCTTTGTAGAAGGTGCTGAAGAATATATTATTAATGCATTAAAATGGTGTGGCATACCACCCAATGAAGGTGTTGGATTTGGTGATGGGCCATATAAACCATACCGCCAGAGCGAAAGAAAAGCAAGCGGTATTTATAGAAAGTATGCCGATAAGTTAATTGAAAGTGGCCATGCTTATTATGCTTTTGATACTTCTGAAGAATTGGATGAAATGCGTAAACGATTAGAAGCTGCTAAGGTTGTGGCTCCGCAATACAATGCGGTAACCCGCCAAAATATGCGGAATAGTTTAACGTTAAGTGCAGAAGAAGTAAAAAAATTAATAGAGGAGGGTAAGCCTTATGTTATTCGTTTAAAAGTACCGCGTAACGAAGAAATTAGATTTCAGGATATAATACGCGGTTGGGTTGTTGTTAATAGTTCGCAGGTAGATGATAAAGTTTTATTAAAGAGCGATGGAATGCCAACGTATCATTTAGCACACATTGTTGATGATATAGAAATGAAAATTAGCCATGCTGTTAGAGGAGAAGAGTGGTTGCCAAGCGCACCCGCACATATTTTAATATATACGTATTTAGGTTTAGAGAATGAAATGCCACAATTAGCGCATTTACCTTTAATTCTTAATCCGGATGGTAATGGAAAGATTTCTAAACGAGAATCACGCTTCCCTGTGTTCCCTTTAAGTTGGAAAGATCCGCGCGAAGCAGAACCGTTTTTGGGTTACAAAGAAGCAGGATATTATCCCGAAGCTTTTGTGAATATTTTGGCATTGTTGGGTTGGAATCCCGGTACAAATGAAGAACTTTTTACCATTGATGAAATGGCAAAGCTTTTTGATTTTGAAAGAGTAAATAAAAGTGGTGCTAAGTTTGATCCCGAAAAAGCAAAGTGGTTTAACCAACAATATTTAAGAAAAAAATCGGATAAAGAATTAGCAGAAGCGTTTAAACCCATTTTAAAAGAAAAAGGACATGAGGCTTCTGACGCTTTTTTAGAAGAGTATTGCCGTTTGGTAAAAGAAAAGGCTCGTTTTGTAAATGAATTTTGGCAGTTTGGCTGTTTTATTTTTGAAGAGCCAACTTCGTATGATGAAAAAGTTATTCAAAAGAAATGGACTGCGGAAGCGAAGGAGATTTTTATTAAATTTGTGGTGAAGTTAAACGCATTAACTGAATGGAGCGTAACGAGTTTAACAGATTGCTTTAATAATGCAGCAAGCGAAATTGGCAAACCGGATATGCAGTTGTTAAGAGTTTTAACTACGGGTGTTGCAGGCGGACCGCAATTATTGGATGTGTTGGTTTTAATAGGAAAAGAAAGAACTTTAAGTCGATTAAGTAAAGCATTAGAGAAAATAAGTTGAGAATTGTTTTTACATATTTAGTGTTGCTTGCCTTTTTAACGCAATTGGGTAGCAGACTTTATGTGTTAGTTAATTTTCAAATAAATAAAGAATACATTGCCGAGAATTTGTGTGAGAACAAAGAAGAACCTGAAAGTTGTTGCGAGGGTTCTTGTCATTTAACCAAAGAGTTAGTGAAAGTAGAAGAGGCCGAAAACCAGGGCCCCTTAAAAACCGAAGATTCTAAAAAGGAGAAATTGGAAGATGTTTTTAATTTTAATTCAAGTATTAAAATGTTTTTTCAGGTAAATAGCGCAGATGTTGCTAAAGTTGTTACCGATAATTTCAGAATAAAAAAAGGCTATTTACCTTCTGTTTTTCACCCACCATCTTTATTTATTTAAATTTTATTGATTTCAAAACGCATTTGAGGATGAGGTAATTCAACTTACACAAAAGTTGAGGGTTTAAATATTTTTAAAAATTAAATAAATAAAAAATTATGAAAAAATTAGTTTTAGTGGCTTTCACAGCACTAGCAATTATTGCATGTAAAAAAGATCCTGTTGAACCAACACCAACACCAACACCAGCAGCCACAACCGGCACTATAAAAGTAGAATTTGAAGCGGTTGTAGGAACAAGTTCGTTAACTTTTGGATCACAGCAATATTATAACGCAAACAATGATACTTTTACTGTAAGTATGCTAAAGTATTACGTTAGTAATATAGTATTAACAAAAGCAGATAACAGTACTTTTACCGTTGCAAATGCTTATTATATTGTTGATCATAATACTGCGGGTAAAAATGTAATTAGCATTGTTAACGTTCCTATTGCAAATTACAAAGCCATTCAATTTTTAATTGGTGTTGATTCATTAAGAAATGTATCAGGAGCTCAAGAAGGAGCTTTAGCACCATCAGATATGTTTTGGTCGTGGTCAACAGGTTACATTATGGCAAAGTTTGAAGGGAATTCACCTCAATCTACTGCAACCAACAATAAATTAATGTTTCACGTTGGAGGATTTAGTGGTGTAAATAATTCTTTAAAAACGATAAACCTTTCATTTAATACCGAAACAGCAAATGTATCGGCAACTGCAACTCCTGAAGTACATTTAAAAGCAGATATTTTAAAATGGTTTACAGGTGTAAATACCATTTCATTTGCTTCTGTAAATGTAGTACACATGCCGGGAATGAATGCTAAAAAATTAGCAGACAATTACGCAAGTATGTTTTCGTTTGATCACATACATAATTAAACAATAAATTAAATAATGCATCCGGAAATTTTCCGGATGCATTTAATATTTTTTAAAATGAAAAAAGTAATATTACTTTCTTTCGTTGTTTTTGCTAATTCTGTTTTTGCCTGTGATATGTGCGGTTGTTTTTTAGGAATTGTTCCTTACGACAACCAAAGCAGTGTTTCTTTTTTACATCGTTACAGGGCTTTTAATGGATATAGAAATTACCAACATCATTCAAAAATGTTTGTTCCGGGCGCATATAAAACAATGCACGGAGATGAACATCACGATTCAATTGCAAGAAATTATTCAAGTGCCGATTACGAAACGTATAAAGTTTACGAGTTAAGAGGGAAATTTTATTTTCATAAGCGCTGGGAGTTAAACGCTATTGTTGGAATTAGCAATAACAAAAGCAAAGAAGATTCAATAACAATAAACCATACCGGATTAAACGACCCCAGTTTTTATGTAGGCTATCATTTAATACAACCCTCGTTAGAAAAAAACTGGAAGCATCGTTTAATTTTGGCGGGTGGAATAAAAATTCCGTCCGGAAATTATTATGTGAAGGATGACATGGGTAAACGCTTGCCTTTTTTAATGCAGCCGGGAACAGGCAGTATAGATTATTTTGCCTTTGCGAATTATATTGTTGGTTTTAAAAAATTCGGATTGTCTACTACCAATAATTTTAAATTAAACGGAACTAATTTTTATAAGGAGAGAGTTGGTAACAGTTATACGAACTTCACCAATTTGTTTTATAAAATCCCCATAAAAAATGTAGTTTTAATTCCGTCTTTTAATTCGTATTATGAGTTTACCAAAGGTTTGTATGTAAAAGAATCATTAACCAAGGCTACTTCTATGAATGAATTGATGCTAGGAGTGGGGGCAGATTGTTTTTATAAAAATGTGGGTTTAAATGTTGCGTTTCAGCGAACAGTTTACCAGCAAGTTCATCAGGGAAATTTAAAATCGGCAGGTAGGTTGGTGATTGGCTTAACGTATAATTTTAACCAACGAAATTATTTACTTAAAAAGAAAGATTAGGGTAGTTATCTGTTTATTTCTTTCAGTAACTTTTCGAATTCTGGTTTAAGTTCATTTATTTTACCTGCCGTAACCCCTATTGTAATTTGGTTTTTTAGGTGATGCGGTCGCTTATGAATTTTATAATCCTTAGGCATAAACGAAAAACCAAAACTTACACTAAACTCGTCGTAATGATTGTTATTAGTAGTGGTGTTTGTAATTCCGTTGTTGTTGTTTTTAAAAATTACAAGTTCAATTTCATTATTGTGCCAAATACCATTAAGATAAATAGAACCTTGAACTTTAACGTTTTTTTGAGTGTTATTTGAAATGGCATCAAATACTTGTTTGTTTAAATGAATTACATAGTACAACGAAGTTCCTAAAAGGTCATCAATCCAATTGTCCAGTGTATCACTTTTAGATTTGAATTTATCAAATTCTATTTTTAAGACTAGTTCGTTTTTTGTCTCATTAAAAAACACCAAAGCTCTGTTACTTTCAGAATAGCAATTGGTTTTTTGCACGCACGTTTGCAAGTAAGCCGATGAAGAAATTACGTTTTGCGATTGGCTATAAAAGCTAATAATGGTGAATATTAAAATTAAATATATATTTTTCATACTATTACTTTGTTACTACTCTTCCTAATAATTTGTTTACACGTATTTTACTTCTTTCTAAATCAACCAGTTTTTTTTGAACAGCATAAATATCATCGTCACTTAATGTTTTAATAGAATCTTTCAATTCTTTAATTCTTTCGCTTAAATATTTTTCTTTTAAACTCAACAGCATGTGCGAAACAGATTTTTTAACTTCTAATTTTTCGTCGTTTACATATACGCCAAACTTTTCCCATTTCGGACTTAAATCATAACCAATATGGGCTACATTTAATGTAAAACTGCTAATGGCAGGGTTGGTGTGATTGGTAAAATGTTTAAGGCTGGGTAATTCTCCTTTTTCTATTTCGTGAACAAACTCATCTAATATTAGTTGGTGTATGGGGTCTTTAAATTCTATTTCATCTCTCCATAATTCAAACAAAACATATTCGCAAACTGTTAATTCTAAAGCTTGTATTTCTTTTTCTTCATTTTCCTGATCAACAGTAATTATAATATTACCATAATTCATCATTAGTTTCAGTAACTCTTGCTCTTCAAACCAAATTAAATCAACCGGCTCTTCTTTTAATTCTTCTGTTGTTGTAATGCCCGTTTCTTGGTTTTGTTCTTGAGAATAATCATTTGATTTCCCTTTTACGGAACTATTTCTTCGTAATTTATTTACCTCTGTTTGCAGTATTTGTTCGGCCATCTCCATAATAGAAGCGCATTCTTTTACGTAAATACTGCGCGTAATATTATCGGGTATTAAGGAAATATTTTGAACCAAATCTTTAATAATTTCTGCTTTTTTAATAGGGTCGTTTTTTGTTTCTGCACTAAGTTTTCTGGCTTTAAAAATTAAAAAATCAGTAGCATTATTTTTTAAGTAAGTTGCATATTCTTCGGCAGTAACTTTTCTGCTAAACGAATCGGGGTCGTCGTTGTCAGGAAACAACAATACCTTTACATTCATACCTTCTTCTAAAAGCAAAGGAATTGCGCGTGCGCTGGCTTTTTGTCCGGCTTCATCGCCATCGTATAAAATAACAACATTGTTGGTAAAGCGATGAATAGCTTTAATTTGCTCTAAGGTTAACGAAGTTCCGCTAGAGGCAACTACGTTTTCAATTCCGGCTTGGTGCATGGCAATTACATCCATGTAACCTTCTACCAAATAACATAAATTATTTTGTTGTATTGCTTTTTTACCTAACCATAAACCGTACAATACTTTGCTTTTATTGTAAATATCGGTTTCGGGACTATTAATGTATTTAGCAATTTTTTTATCAGACGATAAAGTTCTTCCTCCAAAGGCAACAACCCTTCCACCGGAATCGTGTATGGGAAACATAACACGTCCGGCATAACGGTCAAATAAATCGTTAGCGGTTATTTCGTTTCCTTCCACATATTGGTTGCTTAAAATACTCATACCTGTTTTTGCAAGGTATTCGGGCTTATAAGTAGCTTTAATTGCTGCGTTAGTAAATGCTTTTCTTTCTTCTAAGCTATATCCTAATTGAAATTTGGTAATAATATCGGGACGTAATCCTCTTTCTATAAAATAACTTAATCCAATAGATTTACCCTCATCGCTTTCATTCATTATTTCATTAAAGTAACGTGCGGCAAATTGCATTACAATGAGCATGCTTTCGCGCTCTCCCAATTTTTGTTGCTCTTCGGGGGTAACTTCTTTTTCTACAACTTCAATACCGTATTTATTGGCCAACCACTTTAATGCCTCCGGGTAACTAAGGCTTAAATGCTCCATAATAAAATTAATGCTGGTGCCGGCTTTACCGCAACCAAAACATTTATAAATACCTTTTACAGGTGAAACGGTAAAGGAGGGTGTTTTTTCGCCATGAAAGGGACATAAACCCAATAAATTGGCACCACGTTTTTTAAGCGTTATAAATTCACCCAAAACTTCTTCAACTCGGGCGGCTTCAATTATTTTATCTACGGTATCGCGAGGTATCACTTTAAAATAAGTAGAACTTTAAAGATACGCATAATTCAGAAAGAGATTTTGAATTTAAATCATTGTCAATAAAAAACCCAACCTGATTGGGTTGGGCGAATAAAAATTTTATTTTTAATGATAATTAACCGTTGCTTGCGGCGCTGTTTTCAGTATCGTTGTTTTCTTTTTTACCTTTTGCTTCAGCAACTACAATTGCTCTTTCAAAGTGAGAGGTGCCATTTAAAGCATTAATGGCAGCGTTGGCTTCATCATCGTTGGCCATTTCTACAAAGCCGTATCCTTTGCTTCTTTTCGTTTCCTTATCTTTTATAATTCTTACGCTTGTAACTTCGCCGTAAGCAGAAAATAATTCAGAAAGGGCTTGTTCACGCACCTTAAAACTGATGTTGCTGACAAAAATGTTCATTGTTTTATTTAGTTAATTTAGTTAAGTAAAATTAATAAATAAATCAATAAATACAACGCATTGATAAAAAAAAATGGCAATTGGTCGAAAAATCCGGTTTTTTATTAAAACAATTTAGCAACAACACTTATCTCTACGTTAGCGTCCTTCGGTAATCGGGCAGCCTGAATAGTGGCACGGGTTGGAAAATCGCCTTTAAAATAACCGGCATAAACTTCATTCACATGCACAAAATTGTTCATGTCGTTTAAAAATATGGTGGTTTTTACAATGTTATCATAGGTACAGCCGCAAGCCTTTAAAATAGCACCAATGTAATCCATCACAATTTTGGTTTCTTCTTTTATAGGGGCTTTAATTAACTGTTTACTCTGTAAATCCATGGCAATGGTTCCGCTTAAATAAACGGTATCGCCAACAATCATGGCTTGATTATAGGGGCCAATTGGCGCAGGAGCATCCGGGGTATTAATTATTTTTTTCATAATAAACTTTTAATGTTCTTTAATACTTGATAATTACTCTGTTCTAAAACAGGAATAAATGTAATAATTATTTCTAAACTTAATCCACAAACGGTTAAAATAGGTTTTGATATTACGACCTATTAAAAAGTTTAGTGCTACCTTCAAAACCTGTAAAGCTATGGTGTTTCTGTTGTTTAAAGAAAGTGTGCGATTTGCCTGGCAGGCTTTGGTGGGTAATAAACTGCGCTCTTTTTTAAGCTTGTTAGGTATTACTATTGGTATTTTTGCCATCATTTTAGTTTTTACCATTGTAGATAGTTTAGAGAGTAATATTCGTTCCTCCATACAATCATTAGGAAATAATGTAATTTATGTTCAAAAATGGCCATGGTCGTTTGGCGAAAATTATCCTTGGTGGAAATATATGAACAGGCCCTTACCGCAGTACGAAGAATTGGAAGACTTAATTAAGCGAAGTAAAACTACTGAGGCTTTGGCTTACCGAATGGGTGTAAGAAAGGTGGTGAAGTTTCAATCGAACAGTATAGAAAATTGTGTAATTGGTGGTATATCTCACGAGTTTTTTAAAATTAAAAATTTTGAAATAAGCGATGGACGCTACTTTACCTTATCGGAAGCAGAAGGGGGGTATCAGGTAGCATTAATAGGAGATAAAATTAAGGAAGGTTTATTTCCGAACACCGACCCCTTAGGAAAACAAATAAAAATTAGCGGATTTAAAGCAACCGTTATTGGGGTTATAAAAAAAGAAGGAGAAAGTATGTTGGGTGGGTCTATGGATAACCAAGTGCTTATTCCTTTTAATTTCGGTCGCAAATTTATGGATACCCGATCAGAGAACTCAGACCCTATTATTTTTGCAAAGGCAAAGCCCAATATTACCAATGTAGAAATGGCAGACGAGTTAACAGGTTTATTGCGTTCGGTAAGAAGACTTAAACCTGCCGCAGAAGATAATTTTGCCTTAAATGAAACCAGTTTGTTAAGCAAAGGATTTGATATGTTGTTTGATATTATAGGAAAGGCGGGCTGGATAATAGGAGGCTTTTCTATTTTAGTAGGAGGTTTTGGAATTGCCAATATTATGTTTGTTTCGGTAAGAGAGCGCACCAACATTATTGGAATTCAAAAAAGTTTAGGGGCTAAAAACCATTTTATTTTAATTCAGTTTTTAACAGAAAGTATTTTGCTTAGTTTGTTTGGCGGAATAATTGGTCTTTTACTTATTTATTTGCTCACTTTTGGTGCCAGTGGAGCCATAGATATGGAAATAACTTTAACCGCCACCAATATATTTTTAGGATTAACAGTATCTGTATTAATTGGCGTAATTAGTGGCTTTGTGCCTGCTTATGGCGCTTCGCAATTAGACCCAGTAGAAGCAATAAGAACAACCTAGTTAAATGAAAAGACCAAAAATAATTTCTGTACTGTGCATCATTGGTTTTATAATGGTTGTTTTTGCTTTTGTAAATGTTTTTTCGCCCGATATTAAAAAAATTGGAATGGCGGTTCCGGCGCTTTACGGAGCCATTATAGCCATGCAGTTTATTTCATTAGTTGGAGTGTGGTATTTTAAACAATGGGGCACTACGGCATATTTAATTGCTTTTTTTAGCAAACTAATTTTTCATATGCTCATTAACGATACAGGAATTGGTTTTTATGTATTTGTTTTAGTGTCTATTATTTCAGCGGTTTATTTTCTGCGATATTTTACTAAAATGAACCCTAATTTCTAAAAGGGGGATTTAATCGTCTTATTTTTTAGTCAAATCATCTAATTTTAACCTAATTCAAGATAAATGTTTTGTTATATTCCTTTTTTTTTGTATAACTTTATAGGAGAATAAGGATTTTATTCACTCAACAATAACTAGTTTTTAATCAATAATAGGAATGATTGCCGAAGTAGAAACACCAGAACTGTTAGAATCGCTAAAGAGTTTTTTTGGCTTTGACAAGTTTAAAGGGAACCAAGAAAAGATAATTAAAAGTATACTAAACAGAAAGGATACTTTTGTAATAATGCCAACCGGCGGAGGTAAAAGTTTATGTTACCAATTACCCGCTATTTTAAACGAAGGAACGGCAATAATTGTTTCTCCACTTATTGCCTTAATGAAAAATCAGGTAGATGCTATTCGTGGTTTTAGCGACCAAGATGGTATTGCACACTTTTTAAATTCATCTTTAAACAAAGCAGATACTTTAAAAGTAAAGAAAGATGTTACCGGCGGAAAAACAAAACTGTTATATGTAGCACCTGAAACATTAACCAAAGAAGATAACCTTGCTTTTTTTAGAGAATTTAAAATTTCGTTTTTTGCTATTGATGAGGCGCATTGTATTTCTGAATGGGGACATGATTTCAGGCCGGAATACCGCCGTTTACGCCCACTAATAGATTCATTAGGAGAAAACATACCTGTAATGGCATTAACTGCTACGGCAACTCCAAAGGTACAACAAGATATTCAAAAAAACTTAGGCATGCAAAATGCCAATGTGTTTAAATCATCGTTTAATCGTTCTAATTTATTTTATGAAGTAAGGCCTAAGCAAAATGTTATAAAAGAAATAATAAAGTTTGTAAAGCAAAACTCCGGTAAAAGCGGAATTATTTATTGTTTATCGCGCAAAAAAGTAGAAGAGGTTGCTCAGCTGTTAAAAGTAAATGGTATAAAGGCTTCTGCTTACCATGCAGGATTAGACGCCAAAGAAAGAGCACGAACACAAGATATGTTTCTAATGGAAGATTTGGATGTAATAGTTGCAACCATTGCTTTTGGAATGGGTATTGATAAACCCGATGTGCGCTATGTAATTCATCACGATATTCCAAAATCATTAGAAGGGTATTACCAAGAAACAGGTCGTGCAGGGCGCGATGGTGGTGAAGGAAATTGTTTAACTTTTTACAGCTACGATGATATTATTAAGCTGGAAAAGTTTATGAAAGACAAACCGGTAGCCGAACAAGAAATTGGAAAGCAAATGTTATCGGAAACATCTTCCTTTGCCGAAACAAGTAGTTGCCGTCGTAAATTTTTACTGCATTATTTTGGTGAAGAGTTTGAAGAGAAAAAATGCGGCGAGATGTGCGATAACTGCCGTACTCCAAAACAAAAATTTGAAGCCAAAGAAGATTTGGAATTAGTATTAGAGTGTATTATAGAAATGAAAGAAAAACACAAATTACGCGATGTAATTAATGTGTTAATGGGAACCCTTACTGCTACTGCAAAATCATACAAACACAATCAATTAGATAGCTGGAGCAAAGGTATAGAAGATGAGAAGGAAGAAAAATTCTGGCAATCGGTATTAAGACAAGCAATTGTAAACGGATATATTACAAAAGATATTGAAAATTATGGTTTATTAAAAGTAGCAGATAAAGGTCATGCGTTTTTGAAAAAACCACATAGTATTAAGTTTACCCGTGATAGAGATTTTAATAATACCGATAAAGACGAAGAAGATATTGTTACCGGCGGTAAAGGTAGTGGTGCTTCTGATGAGGTGTTGTATAATATGCTAAAAGATTTGGTAAAGAAAACCGCTAAAGCTAAAAATTTACCTCCTTACGTAATTTTTCAGGAAACTTCTTTAGAGGAAATGGCTATTCAGTATCCTATTACCATGGATGAGCTAACCAAAATTAGCGGAGTAGGTGCGGGTAAAGCAGCAAAGTACGGTAAACCCTTTTTAGAGTTAATTAAAAAGTATGTAGAAGAAAATGAAATAGAACGCCCTAGCGATATGGTTATTAAATCGGTAGTTAATAAATCCGGTTTAAAAGTATACATCATTCAAAACATTGACAGGAAAGTTAGTTTGAAAGATATGGCCAAAAGCAAAAGCAAGAGTATTGATGAATTGCTGGATGATATTGAAACCATAGTAGCATCGGGAACCAAGGTTAATTTAAATTATTACATTGATGAAATAATGGATGAAGAGAAGCAGGAAGAAGTAATGGAATATTTTAAAGAAAGCGAAACAGATAGTATTGATAAGGCTTTAAAAGAGTTAGGTGGAGCTGATTATACCGAGCAAGAATTGCGTATTATGCGCATTAAGTTTTATTCTGAATTTGGAAATTAAACTTCACAACAATTAAACTAAAAAGCGCGAGATGTATCTCGCGCTTTTTGTTTAGAGGAAACCTATTTATTGCATTAGAAATATGCTTATTATTTACACAAAACCCGCTTACTGTATGACTAAGCGGGTGTTTGTGCAACCTGCAAAAGATAAAAGTGTTATCGTGCAGGTATAATTTATTTAACAGCCATAACGTTAATACCTGTTGATTTTTTTAGTACTTCAATAGCTTGTGTTTGCTTGCTAATGGCAATACCTTCTTTTTCTTCTGCATTAATTAAGGTTCCTAATTTTGCAGCATTATTTGGCATTGCATATGCTTCTTGGCGTAGCTCTTTCGCTAGTTTTATAGATTGTTCAGCCTCCTGTGTTAATTGCTTTGAAACAACGCTTACATTTTCATTCCCGTTGTGTCCGTTTAAAACAAGCATATATATTTCTTTATTAAATTCAAAGGTTTCTAAATTTATTCTTCCGTTTATTTCAGAAGCTTGTATTTGAACGTATTCAATTTGCTTGGCTAGGCCATTGGCTGCTTCAATTAATTTTTGTTTTTCAGAACCGGAAGTGTTTTTTGATTTTTCTCTTAGTTGTTTTTCAATTACCAGCATTTCTTCGGTTTGCTCTAACAATTCTTTTACATCTTTGGTGTTGCCTTTAATTTGCAAGCTTTTGTTGTATCCTGTTATAGGAGCAGGTGTTGCAATTTGTTCTATTTCGCCATTACTTGATGAGAAGCTAAACTCTTTAAATTGAGCTTTTGTGGCGGTTTGAGTTTTAGGGTTAAACTCGTTTAAGGGAGTATATATTTTTTTTACGTCTTTGTTGTTAGATGATTTAGACTGGTTCCCTTGTGTTTGGCCTGATACCGTTACCTGAACAGTAATGGCCAACGCTGTTAGTAAATAAGATAGAGTTTTCATAACGCATAAGTTTTAAATAGGTTAATGTTTTCATTCGGTTAAATGTTTTTAATAAATAAATAATTGAATTGGATGAATACTTAGTTTTACCAGCCCTTCCAAAGCTAATATTGGCAAGGGTTTCGGGTATGTTTGTTTTTAGTTTCTATATTCTTGTACGTTGGGTTTTTTAAAAAGGTTCCATTTTATTTAACTATTTTTTTCAATCCTTTAAAATGCAGCATTCATTCATCTATGTTTAAATTGGTTTAGAACCCCACCTCAATTAAATATAAATGCTAAATTTAGGGAATGAATTTATTATCAACAGATATTATTACAGCACTTGCAACACCAACAGGCACTGGCGCTATTGGCGTAATACGCATAAGTGGTAAGGGCTGCTTTTTATTGTTTGATAATTTGTTTTACAGTAAAAATTTAAAACCCAAATTAATATCTGATAAAAAATCGCACACCATCCATTTTGGATTAATTATTCATGATCATGTAATTATTGATGAGGTATTGGTTAGTGTTTTTCACGGACCCCATTCTTATACCGGTGAAGATTCATTAGAAATTTCTTGTCACGGTAGCTCATTTATATTACAGCAGGTATTGCAGTTGCTTTTAAAAAGCGGATGTAGAATGGCGCAGCCCGGCGAATTTACCATGCGTGCTTTTTTAAATGGAAAATTGGATTTAAGTCAAGCCGAGGCAGTATCTGATTTAATTGCCAGTAATTCTGCTATTTCGCATCAGGTAGCAATGCAACAAATGCGCGGAGGCTTTAGCAGTAAAATAAAAGTATTACGAGAGCATTTAATAAACTTTGCTTCTCTTATAGAATTGGAATTAGATTTTAGCGAGGAGGATGTAGAGTTTGCTGATAGAAAAGAATTAAATAAACTGGTAAATCAAATTCGTGGTATATTATCTAAGTTAATTGAGAGTTTTGATTTAGGAAATGTAATTAAAAACGGAATACCGGTGGCTATAGTTGGTAAACCCAATGCCGGAAAATCTACTTTATTAAATGTGTTGTTAAACGAAGATAAAGCCATAGTTAGTGAAATTCCCGGAACTACACGCGATTTAATTGAAGATGAAATAGTAATTGAAGGAGTTATGTTTCGCTTTATTGATACAGCAGGTATAAGAACAACTACCGATATTATTGAAAAAATAGGAGTTGATAAAGCTTTTGAAGCAATAAGGAAATCAGCCATTGTTATTTATTTGTTTGATTCGCATGAACTAAGTAGTGGAGATTTATGTATGGAAATTGAGCTTATGAAAAACCATATTGGATATTCGCAATTAGTGGTAGTAGCAAATAAAATAGATGTGGAGGGTGAGGCAGAGTTAAGAAAGGAATACGAAAGCAATGGCGAAATAATTTACATTTCGGCAAAAGAGCAACGTAATATTGATGGGTTGAGAAAAAAATTAGTTCAGCTTTTTGACGAGCGATCGGTAAACGCTACTGAAACAATTGTAACCAATGCCCGCCATGCCGATTCGTTAAGAAAAGCGTTGGATGCTTTAAACAAAGTGTCTGATGGACTAAACAATAAAGTGCCCGGCGATTTATTAGCCTTAGATATAAGATATGCATTAGAAGAGTTAGGAAGCATTACCGGGCAGGTTACTAACGAAGATTTATTGGATTCTATTTTTACTAAGTTTTGTATCGGTAAGTAAAATGATAGTTAGATCTTTTTTCTTAATAGTATTTATTTTATGCAATAAGATATTTATTTCTCAAACAAACCCTGTTTTAGACTCTTTAAAAATTGAACTTAAAAATGCTAAGCACGATACTGCTCGTTGCAATATCCTCAATTCTATGATAGAAGAAGAGAGTGATTATGCAGTTTGGTCAAAATACAATGAGGAACTTTTGAAAATTACTGAATCAAAACTCAAAAAAACAAAACAAAAAGATCCGGAATATAAACTCTACCAAAAATACTTTGCTGATGCCTTAAACAATGTTGGGTATTTAGCAGAACAAATAGGTGATATCACCAAGGCAATAGACTACTATGGTAGGAGTTTAAAGATTCAGGAAGATATCGGGAATAAACAGGGCATCGCTCTATCATTAAATAACATTGGGGCTATTTACTTTAATCTAGGAGACATTCCTAGTGCATTAGATTACCAAGGAAGGAGTTTAAAGATTCAGGAAGATATCGGGAATAAATATGGAATCGCTCAATCATTGAATAACATTGGAACTATTTACAATTCTCAAAGTGATTTCCCAAAGGTATTAGAGTATTATGGCAGGAGTTTAAAGATCTTTGAAGAGATCGGGCATAAACAAGGAATCGCCACCACATTAAACAACATTGGTTTGATTTATAGTAATCTTGGCGATATCCCCAAGGCATTAGATTGCCACGGCAGGAGTTTAAAGATCAAGGAAGAGATTGGAGATAAAGATGGAACCGCCTATTCATTAAGCAATATTGGGATGATATATTATAAACAAGGCGAGGTTTCAAAGGCTTTGGATTACCAAAGTAGGGGTTTAAGGATAAGAGAAGATATTGGAGATAAAGATGGAATTGCCTATTCATTGAACATTATTGGGGGTATTTACTTCAAACAGAAGAACTATTCGAAAGCGCTCGAAAATGTTAATCAATCAATGAAAGTGAGTAAGGAAATTGGCTATCCGCAGAATATCAGAAATGCAGCGTTTCAGCTTAATCAAATCTACAAAGCTACCGGCAATCACAAACTCGCTTTAGAGAATTACGTACTTTATATTCAAATGCGCGATAGTATCAATAACATTGAAACCCAAAAAGTAAGCATCAAACTGCAAACGCAATACGAGTACGATAAGAAAAAAGCGGTGGAAGATGAAAAGCATACCGCAGAATTAAAAGTGCAAGATGAAAAGGCGCAAGCAGATAAAAAAAGAAAAAACATTATTATTGTCACTGTTAGTGTTGTACTATTGTTAGTAGCCTTTTTTTCGGTATTGCTTTATAATCGTTTTAAAACCACTCAACAACAAAAACAGATCATTGAAGCTAAAGAGAAAGAAACACAATATCAAAAAAACATCATAGAAGAAAAGCAAAAGGAAATTGTTGATTCAATTAATTATGCCAAACGAATACAATATACTTTATTGGCTCATGATGAGTTTTTAAATGAAAATTTAAAGGATTATTTTGTTTATTTTCAACCTAAAGATATTGTAAGTGGCGATTTTTACTGGGCCACTAAACACAATAATAAATTTTATCTAGCGGTTTGCGACAGTACAGGACATGGTGTACCCGGGGCCTTTATGAGTTTGTTAAACATAGGTTTCTTATCAGAAGCTATTAATGAAAAGGGACTTGAAAAGCCAAATGAAGTTTTTGATTATGTAAGATCAAAATTGACAGAAACAATTTCAAAAGAAGGTCAAAAGGATGGCTTTGACGGAATACTTGTTTGCTTTGACCAGAAGAATGGAAGCATAACATACGCGGCTGCTAATAACAAACCAATTTTAACTACGAATGGAGAATTAAATGAATTAGAATTTGATCGCATGCCGGTAGGAGTAGGGGAGAGAAAAGATGAATTCAAGCTTCATGAAATAAACGTAAATAAAGGTGACATGCTTTATTTATATACAGATGGTTATGCCGATCAGTTTGGCGGACCAAAAGGAAAGAAATTTAAGTATAAACAATTAAACGATTTATTACTTGCATCTTCAACAAGTGATGTTGAACTTCAAAAAGAAAATTTAAAAACAAATTTTAATAGCTGGAAAGGGAATCTAGAACAGGTGGACGACGTTTGCATCATAGGAATAAAATTATGATTGCAAGCGGAGAAAATCCTGACACGAAGTATGAGTCGTCAGGATCAACGACGTTAGTATTATAGGCATTCGCCTTTGATTTGAGAGGTATTTATTGATTTATTTCTTTTGATTTCTTTTAAAATAGGGAATAGTTGCTATTCCAAAAAAATTTATACCTTGTATTGTAATGAATTGGTTTAAAAAAAGGACCCTAATCCTTATCTCATTTCTTAGTTTATGTTTTGGAATTCAATCGCAATCTCCAAAAATTGATTCTTTAAAGCAAGTACTAGTTAAAGCAAATGAAGATACTTTAAAAGTGGCAACGCTTAATAAATTGGCGTCTACGCTTGCCAGAACCGGCAACCTTGATACCGCCTTAGTTTATTTTCAGAAAGCGCATGAACTTTCCAAAAAACTAAAGTATCATTTTGGTATAGCTGCTTCACTTAATAATTTAGGAAAAGTGAGTTTGGGCAAAAGTGCTTTTCCTGAAGCTTTAGAATATTTTTTTAGGAGTTTAGAAATAGCCGAACGTTATAATATAAAATCTGGAATGGCTTCAGCTATGGGAAATATTGGAATTGTTTATGACAACGAAAAGGATTATAATAAAGCTTTACGGTATCATTACAAATCACTTAAACTTGATGAGGAAATTGGAAATTTGGAAGGGGTAGCAGAGTCTTATAACAGTATTGGTAATATCTACTTCTATAAGCAAAATTATCCCAAGGTAATAGAGTGTTATAATAAAGCACTCGATATAAAAACGAAGCTTGGTGATGAAATGGGTTGTGCATCTACTTTAGCAAATATCGGTAATATTTATTTTTACCAGAACGATTACAAAAAAACACGAGAATATTATTTTAAAGCCTTAAATTATTTTGAAAAATTAAAAAACCTGCAAGCAATTGGAATGCTTTCAAATAATATTGCTGAAACGTATGTTGGCGAAAAAAACTTTAAAGAAGCTTTAAAATATTCTCAAAAAGGATTACAAGTTGCAACTCAAATTGGTGTTTTAGATGATATTAAAAACGCATATTTTTCTTTAAGTTCTATTTACGAAGGGTTAGGCAATTATAAACTTGCGATGGAAAATTTAAGACTTTACAATCTTTATAATGATAGCATTTATAATGATGAAAACAAACGCAGGGCCATGGAAATAGATATTAAATATCATTTTGATAAAAAAGCCACGAATACCCGTATAGAGAATGAGAGAAAGCAAATTATTTTAAAAGAAGAAGCAGAAAAGCAAAAGCTTATTATTTATTTTGGCTTGGGTTTTCTTATTTTAGTGATTGTTTTTGCGGTTTACGCCTTCCGTAGTTTTAAAATAAAACAAAAAATTAATGCTCAGTTATCCATTCAGAAAGAGGAAATTGTAGCACAACGCGACGAAATTGAATTACAACGCTCTATTGTTGAAGAAAAAAACAAGGGTTTAACCGATAGTATAAATTATGCGAAACGTATTCAATATACTTTATTGGCGCACGACGAATATTTAGATAAAAATTTAAAAGATTATTTTGTTTATTTTCAGCCAAAGGATATTGTAAGTGGCGATTTTTATTGGGCTACTTCGGTAAACTCAGCAGCCGGAAATTGTTTTTATTTAGCTGTTTGCGATTGCACCGGTCACGGAGTTCCCGGGGCCTTTATGAGTTTAATAAGTATTGGTTTTTTAAGTGAAGCAATTAAAGAAAAACATATTCTTCAACCTGGCGAAATTTTTAATTATGTTCGCGAACGCTTAGTTGAAAATATAAGTAAGGAGAACCAAAAAGATGGTTTTGACGGAATTTTAATTTGCATCAATTCCAACGAAAATAAAATTACCTATGCAGCTGCTAATAATGAGCCTGTTTTGGTGAGTGAAAATACTTTTGCGTACCAACCAACTGATAAAATGCCTGTGGGTATTGGGATTTCAAAAGACAGTTTTAATACTTTTGATCTAAGGTATAAAAAGGGAGATGTGCTTTATATTTATACGGATGGTTATGCCGACCAATTTGGAGGACCAAAAGGGAAGAAATTTAAGTATAAGCAATTAAATGAATTGTTATTGATATCCTCAGCAGATAGTGTTGCTCATCAAAAAGAAAACTTAAAAACTACCTTTAATACCTGGAAAGGGAATTTAGAACAGGTCGACGACGTGTGTATTATAGGCATTCGCCTATAATACACACGGAGGAAGATCCCGACATTTATCGTCGGGATAGAAACGTGTGTATTATAGGCATCTGTCTTTAATACAAACGTTTGTTTTTTTGCTATTTAATCATCGTTTCAAAAGTAGAAAATCCAAATACAAAGAAATAGCTCATGCAATAGTCAACAAAAAAAATCCCGAGATTTCTCCCGGGACTTTTCACCTTGGCAAAAAAAATCAGCTGGAACAAAACTCGCAGTTACCATCTTCCATCTGCTTTTGTAATTCAATCATTTTCACTTGAAATTCTGCTTCAATTTGTTCGGCAGTCCAATCAGGGTGAGCAATTTTTATGCTTGCTTTAATGAAACCCGGGCTTGGCAATTGTAGTGTTTGGTTGTGGTGTGCTCCCATTGAAAAAAGTTTAAATCTAATTTACAATAAAGGTCTATAAAACAATCGTTAAATAATTTAAGTGAATGAAAACGAGTAGGTAAGGAAACAAACATGGCTTTGTTTATTATTTATGAAAGAAGGGTATTTATGGCATGTTTGATACACGGCTCTAGTAAAGCAGGACAAATACTGGTTTTTTTAAATTAGGGATTGGTTTATACTCTAACCCCAACTATTAACACATCATCCACCTGGTCGTGATTGCCGCGCCATTCATCAAACATTTGGCTAAGGTGGGCTTCTTGGCTTTCCATGCTTTCAGATTGCAGCGACAGAAGTTTTTCTTGAAAGGGTTTGTATTTCAGCTTTTTCCCGTTTTTACCACCAAATTGGTCGGCAAAGCCGTCTGTAAAAATGTACAGAGTGTCGTTCTTTTTTAATTCAACCAAATGGTTGGTGAAAGGCAATGCAATCCCTTCAGAGTAACCAATAGGGCGCTTATCTGCTTTGTATTCTAAACATTCACCTTCTCTAATTAACCAAAAAGGATTGTTGGCTCCTGCAAATTCCACTGTGTTTAATTCATCATTAAAGGAAAGTAAAGCCATATCCATTCCGTCCTTTGAATCCGAATAATCACCGCTTTGTTTTAGAGCTTTTATCACAAGATTTCTCAACTCAATTAAAATTTCGCTAGGTTTGGTAATGCCTCGCCCTTCTACAATATCGGTTAAAAAGGTATTGCCAATCATGCTCATAAATGCTCCCGGAACTCCGTGGCCGGTGCAATCAACGGCTGCAATAATTCGGTGTCCGTTTTTATAACTAAACCAATAAAAATCTCCACTAACAATATCCCTGGGTTTAAATAAAATAAAACCGTTAGGGAACAGTTTATTCTTTAATTCTTTTGAAGGCAAAAGGGCCTCTTGTATTTTTTTGGCGTAGTTTATAGAGTCTGTTATATCTTTATTTTTTTCCTCAACAATACTTTTTTGTTCAGAAATAATTCTATTTTTTTCTTTGTTATCTTTTAAACCTTTGTAAAGCAAAACTGCTAAAACCATAATAATAAGTAAAACGCCTAATGAGCCGTATAAAAATAATTTGGTAATCCTTTCATTTTCTTGTGATGCTTTAATGGCGGTTTCTTTAATTTGATTTTGTGCTTTTAATAATTCATTCTCTTTTTCGCGTTTGGTAATTTCATACTGGTTTTCCATGCGCAAAATTTTACTAAGGTTTTGTTTGCTTTTAATACTGTCTGTTACCGCTTGGAATTTTTCATATTCAGTTAAAGCGTTTTTATAATCTTTTAATGATAAATATGATTGATATTTACCTTGATGTATGGCCTGCATCACATCTAATTCGTTGCTTCCTTCAGATTGTTTAATTGCTTCATTGTAATAGTAAAGTGCTTTTTTACCATCTTTTAATAGAACATATAATTCTCCTAAATTAATATGCGAAACCGTTATTAAGCGATAGCTGCCATTTTTAGTAAAAATTTCTAATGCCTTCAGATAATTGTCTTTTGCTTTTTCATAGTTTTTTTTGGCCTTGTAAATTATTCCTAAATTTCCGTAAGCTATTGCGCGACTTTCAGATTCAACATATACAGGCATATGTTGAAGTTGTTTGGTGTTGTAAACTAAAGCAGAGTCAAATTGCAACATGTTTTGAAACATGGCCCCAATTGAGCCATAGGTAGCGTGCTGTAAAATAGAATCTTTAGCTTCAATTGCCAGATTAAGCGCTCTGTAAAGTAAAACTTTGGTTCTTTCATGATCTTTCATGTGATCATATACTAAACTCATGTTTCTTAATAGAGAAACCATTTGCATGGTGTCTTTCAAATCTTCAAAAACAGAAAGTGATTTATAAAAGTATTTAATTGCCTCTTCTGATTTACCCATTTGATAATTTTGGGCGGCAATACCATTATAAACGCTAGCCATTAATCGTTTATTACCAGCTTTGTTTGCTAAAGGCAAAGCTTTATTCATTAGTTCAATAGCTTCATCGTGTTTACGAAGATTATCATATACCTGCGCCATCTGAAATAAAATAACAGCCATTGCATCGTCGTCTTTTGTAACAGATGAAACAGAAAGTGCTTCTTTGTAATAACGCAGTGTTTTATCAAAGTCGCCAAATTTGCGATAAGCATCTCCTAGAGCACGGCAAACCATAGTTTTAAGTTTAGGGTAATCTTGCAGTTTACTGTTTAGGTAAGCTTTATGCAAATAGAAGATTCCGGAAGTATCGTTGGGGTTTTCTTTTAAAAAAGCCTTTCCAATTTTTACAGCTAAACGTATTTGCAAAGTATCGTTTTTAGTATTTTTATAAATACGTAACAAACTATCTGTTTTATTTGACGCACTTAATTGAACGCAAGAAAAAACGATTAGGTAAAAAAATATTACTTTTAATTTAATTTTCATTTGTAACATTTAAATATACAAAACAATTTTGTATCTATGATAATGGATTAAATTTAACGTTATGCGATCTCAAATAGTTGTTTGGGGAATATTAAAGCCTTCTAGTGTGTGTTGTTATTAGAAGTGTTTGGTTGACTCCTATTGACTTTAACGTATTTAAATTATAAAAGAGTTTGCTTGAACTGTATTCGATATGTAGTTTACGATATAAGAATCACTATTTAATTTCAACGCAGCACTTACTAGTTGTCATTTATAAAAATATCATAATTTGTATTTGATGATTGCTTTCTGAATACTTCAATAAAGTAACCTATTTGTAAAAAGTCTCGTCCTGTTTCATCGTTTATTTTGTAATCGAATTGATGCAGATAACCAAGTTGTAAAGTTGTTGATTTTGTAGGTTTGTAATTGAAAGCAACTTGTATCCTGTTGCGCTCAAAGTAAGGCTCTTTATCTGTAAAAAAAATCTCGTTACTTGCGCTAATCAGAAAAGGTTTATAGTTATTTATTTCTTTACCGAATGGATAAGACAACCCCAATCTATATCGGAAACGATTGCGATAACCATTACTTGTAAATCTTAACTCTGTACGATATCGCTGTTCTATTTTTAACTTCCCTAATGATTGATTAAGAATTATTTGTGGCCAAATTCTCAATTCATCATTGTTTTTGGGTAAAACAAAATTACCACCCTCTTTGTAGGTCTGGTAACTACCAGCGCCAAGCGACAAAGTAGCATTTTTATGAACTTTATAATTAATACCACCTTTGTATTCGTAGTAATGAAAGTAGTTGTAAAACTTTAATGAACGGAGTTGTGCTTCCCCAAATACACTCCATTTGTTGTTAATGCTGTATTTTGCATTTAAAATGTTCCAACTACCTAAGTCAAAGTTTTGCGAATAAGTTTTATTTATTAGCAATTTAAAAGTAAGAATTGATAGAAATAATGCCCTCACTATATGCACTTATTTTGATAAAGTTTTCTTTTCAATAACAGAAACGGGCTTTTGAAGTAAAAGAGAGTTAGGGATTGTTATTGTTTCACCATTATCAGACTTAATATTAATGAAGAAAGAAGTTAAATCAGAAACCTCACCTTCAAGCGGATAATCTTTGTCTAAAACTTTTATTTTATCTCCAATTTTTACAGGATGGTTAAAAAACAATAATAAACTTGAGGTTATATTGGATAGTAATGACCATTGGGCAAAAAATGCTATACCTAATGCCGTTAAAATTGTTCCCACAAAAACAGCTATTTCGTTTTGATTAAGTCCCCAAATGGCGGATAATAAAATAATTACTGTTAGAAATGAGAAGAGATGTACAGCTTTGATAATCATTTTTCTTCTACCACGTTCCAGATGTGTTTGTTTTAGCGTTTTATTAACAAATACTTTGGTTAAGAAATGAGTGCTTATATAGCCTATCAAAACTAAAATTGTTTCAATAATTTGAATTTGGAAAGTTTTCATTATTTGTTGATTTGCTAAAGTTGAAGTTTTTTTACATTCTTATTTCTTTTTACAAAGTTTTTTCTTACTTATCTTGATTGATTAAAAATGGTGTTTTTCCATCTGTAATAATAACTTTACTATTTGGAGATTTAGATAGTTCGATAAATGCCTCAATACTTCTTATTTTAATTATTTCAGATGTTAGTCCTTCCGAAATAATTTTTTGAGCATCACTTGTTCCTTTCGCTTCGATAATTTTACGATCAGCTTCTAATTTGGCTTGTTTTAAAGTAAATTCCATACGCATAACATCTTGTTCAGCTTGTAGTTTTTGTTCAATGGAAAGCGATAAGCCAGGAGGTAATTGAATGCTTTTCATTAGTACGGCATCTATTTGAATTCCTTGTGTATTTAACGTTTCCATCATTTTAACTTTTATCGCTTTTTCAATTTCAGCCCTTAACCCAGAGTGTAAATCTTTTGCGTTATACTGAGAACAAACATCAGCTGATGCTGATCTAAATACATTAGAAATTATTGTTTCATACCTTAGGCCAATATTTCTTATAATATACGGAACTTGTTCTTGGTTTATCTTATATAAAATAGAAATTTGAGAATTGACACTTAAACCTTCTTTACTTGGAAGATTTAGACTTAACTCAAGATTATTGGTTTGAATAGAAACTTTGATAACCCTTGCAATAAAAGGATTGTAAAAGACAGTGCCTTGCGTATGAACTTTATTGGAAAGTTTCCCTAATTTCTGTTTAACTCCAACTTCACCGGGTCGAATTACTGCACAATTGGTTAAAAAAAAAGCGGCGATTGTTAAGGATAAAAAGCAGGATTTCATTTTAGATTGATTAAATGGTTACAATTCAAAATTATGAAATCATATCTATTAGTATATATTTATGTATATTATATATATCATAAATAATATTTATGTTTAAAGTTTAGTTCACTTTACAAAACAGTCAGGCTTGCGATTCACAGTTTTTTAATGAAAATTTTTATATTCAATTTATAATTTTCATTAACATTAATTATGAAGTATTCAAAATATATGTTTGCTGAATGAAGTGTAAAAGGAATTTATTTTAACTGTATTTTAAAATTTTTGTTATTTTATTTTAGAAACCGGTTATCTTTTTTTAATAATTTTTAAGTTGGTGGAATTCGAAGAATAAGTTTATTTTTTTAGTTGATATAGTATTGAGATGTTTTATAAAGAAAAAAAGTTAAATTCCGTTGGTCCACTAGTTCTTATTCCAACAAATATTTATTTGTAGTTTCCTATAGATTTATATTAATTCTTACACAGTTTCTTCAGATTTTTTTTGGAGAAAGTATGTAAACAACAAATTCCATGAATTAAAAAAACCTCAGTAAAAACTGAGGTTTCGTTGGTTCGAACGTTCTATGAATTCCTTAATGATAATTTGTTTCTTTTGAGCCCCTCTTCCCGATTTAAAATATTTCTCTCGTTTCATAACCTCCGCCTTCGTTTCAAAAAATTCAACATACACGACAATCCATGGCCTATATAAGGCTGTGCTATCTTTTCAATAAATATTGTGAGATTTAAAACGCTCCACTAAATTTGTTGTATAACCAGTATAATTTCGGTTGCTGTTTTTAGAGTATAATATGTAAACTAAAAATTCCATTAATTAAAAAACCTCAGTAAAACTGAGGTTTTCGTTGGTAG
>JALHRL010000018.1:76742-80619 GCA_022841465.1 Bacteroidia bacterium
CTCCACTAAATTTGTTGTATAACCAGTATAATTTCGGTTGCTGTTTTTAGAGTATAATATGTAAACTAAAAATTCCATTAATTAAAAAACCTCAGTAAAACTGAGGTTTTCGTTGGTAGCGGGAGATGGATTCTTCCATTTAACAGAAGAACGCGTTCGAACCAACGCCCTTCCCGCTAGGGAAGGGTATGAGCCCAACGAGCTAAATAGTTATGGATAATTTCATTCTTCTTTAGCGAGCCTCTGCCAGATTTGTAATATTTTTCTCGCTTTAATGCTTCTTCTTTTGATTCGAAAAATTCCACATGTATTACAATCCAAGGTCTGTAGAGTCTTGTACTGTCTTTTCCATAAATATTGTGTGATTTAAAACGCTCCACTAAATTTGTTGTATAACCAGTATAATTTCGGTTGCTGTTTTTAGAGTATAATATGTAAACTAAAAATTCCATTAATTAAAAAACCTCAGTAAAACTGAGGTTTTCGTTGGTAGAAAATTCGCCTACCATATCTAACCTCTTTAACGCTTCTTTGTGCTTGGAAGACACAAAGAAAGGAAAAACTGACGGTATTTCCAAGTTCGATATTGCAACCCCTCACGACGGGAGCTTGCCTCAATCCGCTAAACATATCGAACCACAACCCGAGAAGAAAAGAATACGAGATATGAGCAACCTTGAGGCGTTTGCGTTATTAGAAAATGACCTACTATTAATTATGGCGTTCTTTGCATTCTTATGCAGGATTGGTCACGTTACCGCAAAACTGATGGAAAAGGAAAGTCGGGAGCAATAATTGGGCATCGAATCCGTGGATGGAAGAACACCCGCCTTGGGACAAATTTTTCAAAAAAACGGGGGTATTTAGGCTTGGCACAATAACGCTCGGACACGCTAAAAAATGGAAAAATTCGCCTAAAAAAGTTGTGTGCCGTTGTTTAATTTTGAAAATCGGGGGTTGGCGAGTCTCGTCATGTTCCAATGAATTTGACTGAATTTCAAAGTTTCTCAGCGAATTTCAACGAAATTCCATCATATTCCATGGTAGATAATTTGTTGAGGCCTTTTTTTGGCCTTTTGGTATTGCTGCGTTCGATAATTATTTTAGCGTTATATCAGCACCTTTAAAACCATCATGTCGAACTTCTATTTACTATGCTCGGTAAATAAACATAATAGTATCTATAATATAAACCGAAGCAAGTGAGAGCTAAAATTAAACTAAATATGCCAATATAAATTGTCGTCTTTGCACGCTTATATAATCCTGCAATGATTAAAATACAAGCCAAAAGTGCGCTTAGGCATCCAAAAATTAATATAAAGAAATATAGGATATCAGTGAACATTATAAATTACAATATATAATTGGCCGTTTCCCCCGAAAGGCGGTCGGGCTTTCCGCTACAATCTTTTGCAAGATGCAGGCAAAAGGATTTGCGCCCAATCCCTAACGGTAGAAGAAACTACTTCTTCACCCTCTCCAATATCTCAACCTTTTTCCTTCTCGCCACTTCAAACGTTCTACCGTTGTTCATTTCAATAATACAAGGATCGCCTTTACTGTATTCTTTAATGTGGCGCGAGTTTATCATGCAGCCTTTATGTATTCGTACCAATTCCGAATCCATTCCTAAATACTCTTCAAAATCCTTAATGTATTTGGCGGTTATGTAGCGTTCGTTAGTTGTTGTGCTAATGCTACAATACCTGCCATCGGCTTCAATGCAAATTATATCACTTTCGTTTAATAGTTTTACGCTTTCTCCCGCATGCACCGCAATCTTTCGCTCTTTATTCTCATCAATACTTTTAAGCAGGTTTAATATTTGTACAGTAGTTTTTGTTTTGCGCTCAATGCTTTTCTTCGCTCTGGCAATTGCATCTCGTAAATCTTTCACTTCAACTGGCTTCATTAAATAATCAAGTGCGCTAAACTTTATAGCAGTAATGGCAAACTGATCGTAGCTCGTTACAAAAATTACTTCAAACGGCAATTCATCAAACTTCTTTAATAAATTAAACCCACTTTGCTTTGGCATTTGTATATCCAAAAAAACAAGTTGCGGTTGTTTGGCTTTTATCAATTCATAGGCGGAGTCAACACTTTCGGCTTCGCCCAACAATTCTACTTCCTGAAAGAAACTTTCCAATAAGTCCTTCAGCACTTCTCTGCTGCTATTCTCATCATCAACTAATATGGCTGTAATTTTACTTTGCATTTACAGGTACTGTTATTTCAACTTTTGTTCCGCTTGGGCTTTTATCGCTATCATACAAATCGGTTATAGTTACTTTGGCTTCCTTATATTCATGCAATTTATTTATCATTTGTAATCGCTTTTCGGTAAGCACCATTCCTACCGGTTTATGTGCATCGGCTTCTTTAAATTCTTTTGCACGTTCTCGCCCAATTCCATTATCTTCAATTACTATACTCAAAACGCTGTTAGCTACACTAATATCTAAATTTAAAACCCCTCGCTTATTATCTAGGTTCATTATCCCATGCCAAATGGCATTTTCAATATAAGGCTGTATCAACATGGCAGGAACTGCAATATTATATTCGTTCACACTTTCATTTACATTTATATTAAACTCAAAACTATTATTAAATCGCAATTGTTCTAATTCAACATAAAGCTTTATCATCTCCATCTCTTGCCCAAGCAAAAGGTCTTTTTCCTGACTGTTGTTTAACACAATCCTTATGAGCTTGGCAAACTTTGCCAAATAATCATATGCCTCCTGCTTATCCTTTTTTAGTATGAATTTTTGAATGCTGTTAATGGCATTAAAAATAAAATGAGGATTCATTTGTGCACGTAATGCCTGTTGCTCATATTCCAATAAGTTTTTCTCAAATTGAATTTCCTTTTGTTTTTTCTTATACCTACTTCGCAGAACAAATACACCAAATATCAATAGTAAACAACCGGTGGTGGCAAAAGCAATAATGGCCAGCAGTGTTCTCTTTTCACTCTTTGCATTCAGAAGTTCATTTTCCTGTTCTTGTTTGTCAAAATCGTATTGCAGTTTCAGTTCTTCGATCTGCATATTTTTTTCAATATCGTGTATGGAATCATTTAATTTTAAATACTTAGTTTGATAAGCATATGCACTGTCCCATTGCAAAAGGTTTTTATAAATTTCTTGTTTGTTCAGGTAAATTTTAATAACGGTTTCTGGACTGCCTAACTCGTTAATAGTATAATAAGCTGAATCCAAATATTCAATTGCCTTTAAAGCAGCTTCTTTATTTACCAGTTTTTCTGGATTGTTCAAATAAAAATGTGCGGCATGCAAATTAATGTAAGAGGCTGCTACTCCAACAGGATCATTTACTTCCTTAAATAACGAAAGACTTTTTATAGCATAGGTTTTTGCTAGTTTATAATCGCCCTTGACAATACCAAGATCAGAAATACCAGTATATATGTTGGCAAGGTAACCTGGTTGTTTTGCATCACTAAAAATAACAGCGGCTTTTTGCAGGTATAATAATCCTTCATCAAATTGATTTGCTTCTTGCTTTAAAGCGCCAATCATATTATAACATTGACCCAGCAAAAGTTCTTCCTCTTTTTTATCCTTTATAATTTCAATAGTTTTGTTTATAAAGTCTAAAGCATTATCGTATCTGCCTGTAGTTATATAGTTAGTGGCAATATTATATTTTATAACGGCTTCAGAGTGTACATCCTTAGTTTCTTCGGCAAGCTTTAACGCTTTAAAATAATTTTCGGTAGATTTTTCGTATTCTCCTTTGTCACAATACACATTAGCTATGTTATTGTAATCCTTACCCTGTTCTTTTAAGTTACCTGCTTTAATGTCTTTATCAAGCATTTCCCTAAAAATATTTAAGGCTGCAG
>JALHRL010000019.1 GCA_022841465.1 Bacteroidia bacterium
TGAACAAAACATGGGTGATGTTGTAGGTGACTTAAACCGTCGCCGCGGACAAATAGAAGGAATGGATAGCAAAGGAAATTCACAAGTAATTAAAGCTAAAGTTCCACTTTCTGAAATGTTTGGTTACGTAACACAATTACGTACTTTAACTTCAGGTCGTGCTACTTCAACAATGGAATTTAGCCACTACAACGAAGCTCCTGCAAACATTGCAGCAGATGTAATTGCAAAATCAAAAGGTAAAACAGCAAAAGTTTAATAAACACTAAATAAAAAAAGATCGTTCTTTATGAGCCAAAGGATAAGAATAAAACTGAAATCGTACGATTACAACCTGGTTGATAAATCAGCTGAAAAAATCGTAAAAACCGTTAAGTCTACCGGTGCTGTTGTTAATGGTCCAATTCCATTACCAACTAACAAAAAAATATTTACTGTGTTAAAATCACCACACGTTAATAAAAAGGCGCGTGACCAATTTCAACTTTGTTCATATAAGCGTTTATTAGATATTTACAGTTCATCATCAAAAACAGTTGATGCTTTAATGAAGTTAGAATTACCTAGCGGAGTAGAAGTAGAGATTAAAGTTTAGTAGAGTTGAGCGAAGAAAAATTATAGAATAATTTAAAAACAAATAATAAAAACAAAATAAAATGTCTGGAATAATTGGTAAAAAAATAGGAATGACCAGTTTCTTCGATGCCAATGGTAAATACATACCATGCACAGTTATTGAAGCGGGTCCTTGCGTTGTTACGCAAGTAAAAACCAATGAAAAGGATGGATACACTGCTTTACAATTATCATTTGATGAGAAAAAAGAAAAAAACACATCAGGTGCAATGAAAGGGCATTTTGCTTTAGCAAAAACTACCCCAAAGCGTAAAGTTGTTGAATTCCGTCATTTTGAAGAACAAAAAAACTTAGGCGATACTATAACAGTAGAATCGTTTGCTGCGGGTGATTTTGTAGATGTAGTTGGAACATCAAAAGGTAAAGGTTTTCAAGGTGTTGTTAAGCGTCACGGCTTCAGTGGAGTTGGACACGCAAACAAATCACATGGTCAGCACGATCGTGAAAGAGCTCCTGGTTCATTAGGTGCCTCTTCTGATCCTTCACGTGTATTACCGGGTATGAGAATGGCCGGCAGAATGGGTGGTAACCGTAAAAAAGTTCAAAACCTTGAAGTAGTTAAAGTAATGCCTGAGAAAAACGTTATCCTTGTTAAGGGTTCTGTTCCGGGCGCAAAAGGGTCTTACTTAATAATTGAGAAGTAATCATGCAAGTAGAAGTATTAAATATAAGTGGTAAAAAAACAGCAAAGAAAGTTGATCTAGTTGATTCTATTTTCGCAGCTGAACCAAACGATCATTGTATTTATCTTGATGTTAAGCAATTTTTAGCAAATCAACGTCAAGGTACTCACAAATCTAAAGAACGTGCCGAAGTAGCACGCACCACAAAAAAGTTAAAGCGTCAAAAAGGTACTGGTGGAGCTCGTGCGGGTTCTATGAAGTCTCCTTTGTTTATTGGTGGTGGTACCGTTTTTGGTCCTCGTCCACGCGATTACTCTTTCAAATTAAATAAAAAAGTAAAAAACGTAGCACGTAAATCGGCTTTATCATACAAAGCAAAAGATAACGCTATTACAGTTCTTGAAGATTTTAATTTTGAAGCTCCGAAAACAAAGAATTTTGTTGACTTAATTAAAAATTTAAACCTAAGCGATAAAAAAACGCTTGTGGTTTTAGGTTCAAATAATCCTAATGTTTATTTATCATCTCGTAATTTACAAAAATCAAAAGTTATTAACGCTTCTGATATTAACACTTACGACATTTTAAATGCTGATAATGTTATTTTAGCCGAGAGTTCAGTAAAAGTAATTGAAACAATTTTAAATAAATAAAATGGAAATTTTAGTTAAGCCTATCATTACCGAAAAAATGACCTCTCAAACAGAGAAGTTAAATCGTTACGGTTTTGTAGTAGATAAAAGGGCTAATAAATTACAAATAAAAGAAGCTGTTGAAAAAATGTATGGCGTTAAAGTAGAAAACGTAAATACACAACAGTATGTTGGTAAAGTAAAAACGCGTAACACAACTCGTGGTTTAGCTGTTGGTAGAGTTAACCGTCATAAAAAAGCGGTGGTTACTTTAAAAGACGGAGAAATTATTGATTTTTACGCAAGTGTATAATTTTATAAAAATTTACTAAAATGGGATTAAAAAAATATAGGCCACTTACACCAAGTTTACGTTACAAGATAACGGGTGATTTCGCAGAAATTACTGCAGACAGGCCTGAGAAAAGTTTGGTTGTTTCAACCAAAAATTCCGGAGGTAGAAATAATACCGGAAAAATGACCATTCGTTACATTGGTGGTGGTCATAAAAAAGCACTTCGATTAATCGATTTTAAGAGAGATAAAGACGGAATTGAAGGAATAGTAAAAACAATTGAGTACGATCCAAATCGTTCAGCTCGTATTGCTTTAGTGTTTTATAAAGACGGTGAAAAACGTTACATAATTGCACCACAAGGTTTAAAGGTGGGTCAAAAAATAAGTTCAGGTACCGGTTCAGCTCCTGAAATTGGAAACTGTTTATTATTATCTGAAATTCCTTTAGGAACCATTATTCATAATATTGAGTTACGTCCTGGTCAAGGCGCTGCATTAGCGCGTTCTGCAGGTACTTATGCTCAGTTAACGGCTCGTGAAGGGAAATACGCAGTATTACGTATGCCTTCTGGTGAAGTTCGTATGATTTTAATTACCTGTAAAGCTACAGTTGGTGCAGTTTCAAACCCTGACCATAACCTAGAAGTACATGGTAAAGCTGGCCGCCGCCGTTGGTTAGGCCGTCGTCCTAGAAACAGACCAGTTGCGATGAACCCTGTTGATCATCCTATGGGTGGTGGTGAAGGAAGAGCTTCAGGAGGTCATCCTCGTTCTCGTAAAGGTATCCCAGCAAAAGGATTTAAAACCCGTTACAAGGCAAAGGCTTCTAATAAACATATTATAGAAAGAAGAAAGAAATAATAATTAACGTTTAATGCACTGAAGTAGAAACTCACTAACGTTCGCTTCACTTCAGTGTCACAACAAAAAACAAATAAAATGGCAAGATCACTAAGAAAAGGACCTTTTATCGACCATAACTTGGCCGGAAAAGTAGACAAAATGAATGCCGGAGGAAAAAAATCGGCAATTAAAACATGGGCACGTCGTTCAACTATTCCACCGGAATTTGTTGGTCATACGTTTGCTGTGCATAACGGAGCAAAATTTATTCCGGTTTATGTTACAGAAAACATGGTAGGACACAAATTAGGAGAGTTTGCACCTACGCGTGTATTTAATGGTCTTGCAGGTCAAAATAAAAAATAATTGAAAAAGACTAGAAATCATGGGTAAAAGAAAAAGGTTAGTTGCCGAAAAAAGAAAAGAAGCCAACAAAACATCATATTTTGCAAAGCTTAATAATTGTCCTACTTCACCTCGTAAAATGAATCAGGTAGCTGATTTAGTAAGGGGTTTAGATGTGTACCAAGCATTAAATATTTTAAAATTTAATACGCGTGAAGCATCAAATCGTTTAGAGAAATTATTAAAGTCAGCAATTGCTAACTACGAAGCAAAAGCAGAAACAAGAGTAGAAGAAAATACTTTGTTTATTAAGAATATTGTAGTTGATAGTGCAATGATGGCAAAACGTTTACGTACTGCACCTCAAGGTCGTGGATACCGTATCAGAAAGCGTTCAAATCATGTAACATTAGTTTTAGATAAAAAAAATTAAGATAAAAAATGGGACAAAAAGTAAATCCAATTGGCTTTAGATTAGGTGTCATCAAAGGATGGGATTCTAACTGGTATGGTGGAAAAGACTATTCAGAAAAGTTAGTAGAAGACGAAAAAATCAGAGGCTACTTAAAAGCACGTTTGCCTAAAGGCAGTATTTCAAAAATAGTTATTGAAAGAACGTTGAAATTAATTACAGTAACTATCAATACAGCTCGCCCTGGTATTATTATCGGAAAAGGTGGTAAAGAAGTTGATAAATTAAAAGAAGAGTTAAAGAAATTAACTAAAAAAGAAATTCAAATCAACATATTTGAAATTAAACGCCCTGAACTTGACGCAAGATTAGTTGCAGATAGCATTGCACGCCAAATTGAAGGCCGTATCTCTTTCCGTAGAGCTGCGAAAATGTCAATGTCTAGTACTATGCGCTTAGGTGCTGAAGGGATCAAAATAAAAGTAAGCGGTCGTTTGGGCGGCGCTGAAATGGCAAGAACAGAAGGATATAAAGAGGGTCGTACTCCGTTACATACGATTCGTGCTGATATAGACTATGCTGTTGCTGAAGCACACACATCATACGGTAGAATTGGTGTAAAGGTGTGGATTTGCCGTGGTGAAGTTTTTGGAAAGCGTGATTTATCACCTAACATTGGCTTGATGAAAGATAAAAAAGGCAGTGGATCAGGTTCAGGTAATGAAGATCGTGGAGGAAAATTCGGAGCCAAAAGAAGAACAAAAAGAGAAGACAAGTAATAACGTTAAAAGGAATTTGAGAAATGTT
Source organism: Bacteroidia bacterium (assembly GCA_022841465.1). GTDB lineage: Bacteria > Bacteroidota > Bacteroidia > B-17B0 > Aurantibacillaceae > Aurantibacillus. The sequence continues at coordinate 4,596 of JALHRL010000019.1, forward strand.
ACAACCTAAAAGAACAAAATTCAGGAAGTCTCAGAAAATGAAGATGAAAGGTAATGCCAAGCGTGGCGACCAATTAGCCTTCGGTTCGTTTGGGATTAAAGCTACAGAACAATGCCGTGTGAATGCACGTCAAATTGAAGCTGCCCGTATTGCCATTACACGTTACATGAAACGTGAAGGGCAAGTATGGATTAGAATATTCCCAGATCGTCCTGTAACTTCTAAACCTGCTGAAGTACGTATGGGTAAAGGTAAAGGTGCTCCAGAATATTGGATGACTCCTGTAAAACCAGGCCGTATATTATTTGAAGCAGACGGAGTTCCATTAGACGTTGCTAAAGAAGCATTACGTCTTGCTGCACAAAAACTTCCTGTAACAACAAAGTTTATTGTTAGAAGAGATTATGTAGCAACTGAGGCTTAATTAAAAAAATTAAAACAATGAAAAACAAAGAAATACAAGCTTTATCAGAACAAGACCTTGATGTAAAAATTAAGGAAGAAAAAGCGGCATTATACAAGTTGGGATTAAACCATGCGGTATCTCCAATAGATAACCCTACCTCAATTCGTAATAACCGTCGTTTAATAGCTAAGTTAACTACCGAGCTAAATAAACGTAAAGCATCTAAAAAATAATTGCTTAAGAAATGGAAAGAAATTTAAGAAAAGAAAAAACCGGTATTGTTACCAGTAATAAAATGGACAAAAGTATTGTTGTGGCTGTAATGCGTAAAGTAAAACATCCGAAATACGGTAAGTTCGTTAATAAAACCAGTAAGTTTGTTGCTCACGATGAGAAAAACGAATGTAGTATTGGTGATACCGTAACTATTGCAGAAACGCGCCCTTTAAGTAAAACTAAAAACTGGCGTTTGGTAGCAATTGTTGAGAAAGTTAAATAATTAGTGATTATCCTTAAAATAAACAGGAAATGATACAAAACGAATCAAGATTAGCAGTAGCGGATAACAGTGGCGCTAAAGAAGTACTGGTAATACGTGTTTTAGGTGGTACCAGAAAGCGTTATGCCTCAATTGGTGATAAAGTGGTGGTTACTGTTAAACATGCCTTACCTAGCGGAAACGTTAAAAAAGGTACTGTTAGCAAAGCAGTAATTGTTAGAACAAAAAAAGAAATAAGCCGTAACGACGGTTCTTATATCCGTTTTGACGATAATGCTGTTGTATTACTAAATGCAACAGATGAAATAAGAGGTACCCGTATTTTCGGGCCTGTAGCAAGAGAATTGCGTGATAAACAATTCATGAAAATCATTTCCCTTGCTCCGGAAGTATTATAATTAAAGAAATTAAAAAATGGGAAAGTTAATATTAAAAAAAGGAGATGTTGTTAAGGTCATTTCTGGCGAAGCCAGAGGCCAAGAAGGAAAGATCATCTCTATAGATGTAAAAAAACAACGTGCCATTGTAGAAGGTGTGAATATGATTAGCAAAAGCGAAAAGCCAAATGCTAAAAACACCAACGGTGGTATCGTTAAAAAAGAAGGTTCAATCCATATCTCAAACTTAATGTTTGTAGAAGGTGGAAAAACCGTTCGTTTAGGTCGTCGTACTAACGAAAAGACAGGAAAATCTGAACGTTATTCAAAAAAATCAAAGGAGGCAGTTAAATAATGGCAACAACAACTTATCAACCGCGTTTAAAAAATAAATACCGCGAAGAAATTGTAAAGAATCTACAATCTCAGTTTCAATACAAATCTGTTATGCAGGTACCTCGTTTAAAGAAAATTTGTATTAACCAAGGTGTTGGAGATGCAGTTTCTGATAAAAAATTAATTGAATCTGCAGTAAAGGAAATGACAACCATAACCGGACAAAAAGCAGTTCCAACATATTCTACAAAAGATATCTCAAACTTTAAATTACGTAAAGGTGTTGCCATTGGTGTACGTGTTACCTTGCGTGGTGATAAAATGTACGAGTTTTTAGATCGTTTAATTGCGTCTTCTTTACCTCGTATTCGTGATTTTAAAGGTGTTAACAACAAAGGATTTGATGGACATGGTAACTACACATTAGGTGTTACCGAGCAAATTATTTTCCCGGAAATTGATATTGACAAGGTAACTAAAATACAAGGGATGGATATTACCTTTGTAACATCAGCTCCAACTGATAAAGAAGCACACGCATTATTAACTGAATTTGGTATTCCATTCAAAAAATAAAACACAAAAATGGCAAAAGAATCAATGAAGGCCCGCGAGGTCAAAAGAAAAAAATTAGTAGACAAATACGCGGCAAAAAGAGAAGAACTTAAAAAAGCAGGAGATTATGATGCTTTGCAAAAGTTACCTCGTAATTCATGCAAGGTGCGTATGCGTAACCGCTGCAAGTTAACAGGCCGTCCAAGAGGCTATATGCGTACTTTTGGTGTAAGCCGCGTTACTTTCAGAGAAATGGTTTTATTCGGATTAATTCCGGGTTTAACCAAATCAAGTTGGTAGAATGTTTTCTATTGCTTTTTAGCGAAAGAAAATAATAATTTTGGAAGTTGGCTAAAGTTTATTATCTTTGCCGGCTCTTTTAAAGAGAACAAATATATTGTTTAATATAATTACCCCGATTTATCGGAGTAACATATAAACTAGAAAAAAAATGACAGATACAGTATCAGACTACTTAACACGCGTTCGTAACGCTATTAAGGCTAATCACAGAGTAGTAGAGGTTCCGGCCTCTAACCTAAAAAAAGAAATCACTAAGATTCTTTTCGAAAAAGGTTACATCTTAAACTACAAATTCGAGGAAACTCCAAACAAACAAGGTTTAATTAAAATAGCACTTAAATACCATCCGGTATCTATGCTTCCTGCTATTCGTACCTTAGACAGGGTTTCTTCTCCAGGTTTAAGAAAATATGCCGGAGTAGATAAGCTTCCAAAAGTATTAAACGGCCTAGGTATTGCCATTATTTCTACTTCAAAAGGTGTTATGACCGATAAAGAAGCCAAGAAATTAAAAGTTGGTGGTGAGGTTTTATGTTATATTTCATAATTAATAAGGAGGATTTAACATGTCGCGTATAGGAAATGCCCCAATAACATTACCAAACGGTGTAGAAGTAACAATCACCAAAGGTTCTGTAACAGTAAAAGGCCCAAAGGGTACTTTAACTCAAGATATTGATCCGGATATAACCGTTTCATTAGATAACAATGTAATTACATTAACCCGCCCTACAGATCAAAAACGTCATAGATCATTACATGGTTTATACCGTTCTTTAATCAACAATATGGTTAAAGGTGTAAGCGAAGGCTATAAAACCGAGCAAGAATTAGTTGGTGTTGGTTATCGTGCAGCTAATAAAGGTCAATTATTAGAATTGTCCTTAGGTTACTCTCATAACGTAGCAATAGAATTACCTAAAGAAATTAAGGTAACAACTACTTCAGAAAAAGGTCAAAACCCTAAAATTATTATGGAAAGCCATGATAAACAATTAATAGGTTTGGTTGCTGCAAAAATTCGTAGTTTACGTAAACCTGAACCATACAAAGGAAAAGGTATTAAGTTTACCGGCGAAGTTTTACGTAGAAAAGCAGGTAAGTCAGCTTCTAAAAAATAATAATTAAATAATTAATCATCTTTAAAGATTAAAGTAAGATGGCACTAAGTAAAGAAGGAAAAAGAGTAAGGTTAAAAAAGAGAATCAGAAAAGCTCTGAAGTCAACCGAAAGACAGCATAGATTAACTGTTTTTAAAAGTAATGCCGGTATTTATGTACAGATTGTATCTGACAAAGAAGGTAAAACTTTGCTTTCAGCTGGTTCAGACGATAAAAGTTTAAAATCAACTAAAGGAACAAAAACAGAAAAAGCAATATTAGTAGGCAAGCTAATTGCTGAAAGAGCTTTAGCAGCCGGTATTAGTGAAATCGTTTTCGATAGAAACGGATTCTTATATCACGGTCGTATTAAAGCCTTAGCTGATAGCGCACGTGAAAATGGTTTAAAATTCTAACAAGAAAAAACACTAGAAAAATGTCAAAAGAAATAGTAAAACGCGTTAAATCAAGCGACATAGAGTTAAAAGATAAATTAGTTGCTGTTCAACGTGTAACCAAGGTTACAAAAGGGGGGCGCCATTTTAGCTTTGCTGCAATTGTTGTAGTTGGAAACGAAAAAGGAATTATTGGACATGGCCTTGGTAAAGCAAATGAAGTTACAGATGCAATTACAAAAGGCATAGAAGACGCTAAGAAAAGTTTAGTTAAAGTTGCTATTCTTAACGGAACTGTTCCTCATAAACAAGAAGGTAAATTTGGTGGTGCTCATGTATTACTTAAACCTGCTTCTCATGGTACAGGTGTAATTGCAGGTGGTGCAATGCGTGCAGTTTTAGAAAGCGTTGGTGTAACCGATGTATTAGCAAAATCAAAAGGTTCAAGTAATCCTCATAATGTTGTAAAAGCTACTGTTGATGCATTAACAAAAATGCGTGATCCAATTTCAGTTGCACAGCAAAGAGGAATTAGCTTAGATAGAGTGTTTAACGGATAATATTTTTTGAAATGGCAAAAGTAAAATTAACATTGGTAAAAGGCGTTTCAAAAAGGACTCCTGCTCAAAGAGCAACAGTTACTGCCTTAGGTTTTAAAAGAACTAACCAAGTAATAGAAAAAGAAGTTAGTCCCGCTGTTACAGGCATGATTAATAAGGTAAAACATTTATTAAAAGTAGAAAATATATAATTTTTTAAGATGAAACTTAACTCTTTAAAACCTTCAAAAGGTTCAGTAAAAAACAACTACCGTCGTGGTCGTGGACAAGGTTCTGGTGGTGGAGGAACAGCTACGCGTGGTCATAAGGGTGCACAATCACGTTCAGGTCACTCTAAGAAGCGTGGTTTTGAAGGTGGTCAAATGCCTTTACAACGTCGTATTCCAAAGTTTGGTTTTAAAAACATTAATAAAGTGGAGTACCGTGGTATTAACTTAAGTTTGATTCAACAATTGGTTGACAAAACAAAAGCTAGCGAAATTACACTTGACTTATTAGTGAAAAATGGTTTAGCAAGCAAAAACGACCTAGTTAAAATATTAGGTAATGGCGAGTTAAAAACAAAAGTAGATATTAAAGTTCATGCGTTTACAGCAACTGCTAAAAAAGCAATTGAAGATAAAGGTGGCGCAGCAACACAAGTAAAATAATATGAAGCGTTTTTTAGATACTTTACGCAATATTTGGGCAATTGAAGAATTAAGACAACGCATCTTGCTTACATTGGCATTGGTGTTGGTTTACCGTCTTGGTTCTTACGTTGTATTACCGGGCATTGATATTAATGCACTCGATGATGCCAGAAGCAAAGCAGGTGATTCGGGTGGTTTAGTTGGTTTAATAAATATGTTTGCAGGAGGTGCGTTTTTACGTGCATCTGTGTTTGGTTTAGGAATTATGCCTTACATTACAGCCTCAATCATCATTCAGTTATTGGGTATGGCCGTGCCGTATTTTCAAAAACTACAACGTGATGGAGAAAGCGGGCGTAAAAAAATAAATCAATTTACTCGTTTATTAACTATTGCAGTTACAGCAGTTCAAGCTCCTGGTTATATTGCATCAATTAAGCAAACAGCCCCAAATGCTTTTACCGATTCTTCAACATTTTGGTGGATGCAAACAATTTTAATTCTTGTAACCGGTACTATGTTTGTAATGTGGTTAGGAGAAAGAATTACAGATAAAGGTTTGGGTAACGGAATTTCCTTAATTATTATGATTGGAATTATTTCTCGTTTACCTTTTGCTTTCTTATCAGAAGTAAAATCAAGAATGTCTGGTAATGGTGGTTTAATTATCTTTTTAATCGAAATTGTTTTATTATTAATGGTAATTGTTGGATGTATTTTATTAGTTCAAGGTACACGAAGAATTCCAGTACAGTTTGCAAAGAAAATTGTTGGTAACAAACAATATGGTGGTGTTCGTCAGTATATCCCATTAAAAGTAAATGCGGCCGGTGTAATGCCAATCATTTTTGCACAAGCTATTATGTTTATTCCTTCAGCAATTGCAGGTTTCTCTAGTTCAACTAGTGGAATTTTTCAAGAGCGTTATGGTTTTTGGTACAATTTTATTTTCGCTGTGTTAATCATAATGTTTACCTATTTCTATACTGCAATTATGGTAAATCCAAAAAACCTTGCAGACGATATGAAGCGTAACGGTGGTTTTATTCCTGGTGTTAAACCCGGAAATAAAACAGCAGAATTTATTGATGCGGTAATGAATAGAATTACGCTACCTGGTTCCATGTTTTTAGCATTGGTTGCTGTTATGCCTGCTTTTGCTCAAAAACTTGGTGTTAACTCAGCTTTTGCAGATTTTTACGGAGGAACTTCTTTATTAATTTTAGTAGGGGTGGTATTGGATACACTACAACAAATAGAAACATACTTGTTAAACCGCCATTATGATGGCTTAATGAAATCAGGTAGAATAAAGGGTAGAGGAGCAAATGCAATGATGGTTCAACAAAGCTAAAATAAAATATGTCGAAACAAGCAAACATTGAAGTTGACGGTACTATTATAGAAGCTTTAAGCAATGCAATGTTTAGAGTGGAGTTGGAGAATGGACATATTGTTGTAGCACATATTTCAGGTAAAATGAGGATGCATTACATCAAAATTTTACCGGGCGATAAAGTGAAAATGGAAATGAGCCCATATGATTTAACAAAAGGAAGAATAACATTTAGGTACAAATAAAACTTATAAAAATGAAAGTAAGAGCATCCATAAAAAAGAGAAGCGTTGATTGCAAAATTGTGCGTCGTAAGGGAAGATTGTATGTAATAAACAAGAAGACGCCTAAGTTTAAGCAAAGACAAAAATAAAACATTAATAACAATATTAATTAATATAAAATGGCACGTATAGCTGGTATAGATTTACCAAAAAACAAAAGAGGAGTTATAGGTTTAACTTATATCTACGGAATTGGCCCTAGCAGATCTGCAAAGATTCTAGATGAAATTGGTGTAGATCATAATAAAAAAGTATCTGAGTGGACAGACGATGAGCAAAATGCAATTCGTACAATCATCAACAACAGTTTTAAAGTTGAAGGTGTATTACGCTCAGAAACACAATTAAACATTAAACGTTTAGTAGATATTAACTCTTTCCGTGGTGTTCGTCACCGTTCAGGTTTACCTGTTCGTGGACAACGTACAAAAACAAATGCACGTACACGTAAAGGTCGTCGTAAAACTATTGCTAACAAAAAAATGGCAGCTAAATAATAATTAAGTTTACTAGAATATAAAATGGCAAAACAACAAGCAACAGCATCTACAGCAAAAACAACTACACGTAAAAGAGTTGTTAAAGTTGAGGCAAGCGGTGAAGCGCATATAAACGCTACATTTAATAACATTATCATTTCATTAACCAACTCTGCAGGTCAAGTAATTTCTTGGAGCAGCGCAGGTAAAATGGGATTCAGAGGTTCTAAGAAAAACACTCCTTATGCTGCTCAAATGGCAGCGTCTGATTGTGGAAAAGTAGCATTTGAATCTGGTTTACGTAAAGTAAAAGTTTATGTAAAAGGTCCGGGTGCTGGTAGAGAAAGCGCTATCAGAAGCTTAGCAGGCGCAGGAATAGAAGTAACGGAAATTGTAGACATTACTCCAATGCCTCACAATGGTTGCCGTCCTCCAAAAAGAAGAAGAGTTTAAAACAACAGCCGGTCTTGTTAAGTTAAATACTTACAAGATTTGGAGTTATTAACCTATAGGGTTTTTAACTTAAATAATAATAACAACCGGTGAAATAAAAAATTAAAATTTCACCACTAAAGAAAAACAATTATTTAAAATGGCAAGGTACACAGGTCCAAAGTCGAAAATCGCCCGCAAATTCAAGGAACCAATATTCGGTCCTGATAAGGCATTAGAAAAAAAGAATTACCCTCCGGGGCAACATGGTGCAGGAAAAAAACGCGCTAAACAAAGTGAGTATGCTGTTCAGTTACAAGAAAAGCAAAAAGCAAAATACACTTACGGTATTTTAGAAAAACAATTCGCTAGAATATTTGATAAAGCAGCGAGAGCTAACGGTATTACCGGTGAAGTTTTATTACAATTAATAGAAAGCCGTTTAGACAATGTAGTTTACAGAATGGGAATTGCTCCTAGTCGTAGAGCTGCACGTCAATTGGTTTCTCATGCGCACATAAATGTAAATGGTGCAGTTGTAAACGTTTCATCATTTACCTTAAAACCGGGTGATGTAATTGAGGTTCGCGAAAAATCAAAATCATTAGAGGCCATCGTTAATTCGGTTTCCGGTGCAGTAAATAAATACCCTTGGTTAGATTTTGATAAATCTGCCATGCAAGGTAAGTTTATCAATCGTCCTGAAAGATCTCAGATTCCTGAGAACATTAAGGAACAATTGATAGTGGAACTTTACTCGAAATAATAATTAATTATAAACATAATAATATAAAAGAATATGGCTATTTTAAATTTCGTAAAACCTGACAAGGTTATTATGATTAACTCTACTGAAACTGAAGGGCAATTTGAGTTCCGACCTCTAGAGCCTGGTTTTGGTATCACAATAGGAAACTCATTACGTCGTATATTATTGTCATCATTAGAAGGTTTTGCCATAACCAGTGTAAAAATTGAAGGTGTTGACCATGAATTTTCTACCATTAAAGGTGTTGTTGAAGATGTTACTGAAATAATTTTAAACCTTAAACAAGTAAGATTTAAAAAGCAAATTGATAACCATGATATAGAAAAAGTGGTGGTTCATTTTGCCGGTTCAGAAAAATTTACCGCAGGTGATATTGGAAAATACATTAACGGTTTTCAAATTTTAAACCCGGATTTAGTAATTTTTAATTGCGACTCTTCTGTTAGATTAAAGTTAGAAATTACCGTAGAAAGAGGTCGTGGTTATATTCCTGCTGAAGAAAATAAATCAAACAGCGCTCCAAACGGAACTATTTTTATTGATTCAATTTATACACCAATAAAAAATGTAAAATATACTATTGAAAACTATCGTGTTGAGCAAAAAACCGACTACGAGCGATTGATATTAGATATTGTTACAGATGGTTCAATTCATCCAAAAGATGCATTAAAAGAAGCCGCTAAAATTTTAATTTTCCATTTTATGTTATTCTCTGACGAGAAAATTACATTAGATGCTGAAGAAAAGCGCAGCGAAGAAGAGTTTGATGAAACAAGCTTGCACATGCGTCAATTATTAAAAACAAAATTGGTTGATATGGATCTTTCTGTTCGTGCTTTAAATTGTTTAAAAGCAGCAGATGTTGAAACATTAGGCGAGTTAGTGTCTTTCAATAAAAATGATCTTTTAAAGTTCCGTAATTTTGGAAAAAAATCATTAACCGAATTAGAAGACCTAGTTCAAACTAAAGGTTTACAATTTGGTATGAATGTTGTAAAATATAAATTAGATAAAGATTAATTAAATTAGGTTTCAGGTTTATATTTTGGAATTTAATTTTCGAAATCTTAAATCTTAAATCTTAAATCATAAATTAAAATGAGACACGGAGATAAAATAAATAATTTAGGTAGAAAAACAGCGCACAGACATTCGTTGTTAACTAACTTGGCTATTTCGCTAATTGAGCACAAGCGTATTTTTACAACATTAGCTAAGGCAAAAGCTTTAAGATTATTTGTTGAACCTATAATTACAAAAGGAAAAACAGACAGTCAGCACAATCGCAGAACAGTTTATTCTTACCTTCAAAATAAAGAAGCAGTAACTACCTTGTTTAAGGAAATTGCTGAGAAGGTTGGAGATAGAAAAGGTGGATATACCCGCATTATTAAAACAGGGAATCGCCAAGGTGATGCTGCAGAGATGGCAATGATAGAATTAGTAGATTTTAATGAAATTTACACCAATTCTAAATCAGGTGGAGCAGAGAAAAAAGCTAAAACAACTCGTCGTAGTCGTGCTAAAAAATCTTCAGCAAAAACTGAAGGTACTACTGATGCAACTTCAGAAGAAAACAGTTAAGTAAATTGAGATTAAATTTTTAAAAGCCGCCTTTATGGGTGGCTTTTTTTTGCACTTATAAAAACTTTCAAATAATTGAATTTCGCGAAAGATTGTTAATAAACATGTCGAAAAAATTATTACTTTTTCATACAATTTAAATAATGAAACAAATTTTAAAATCTCGTTTTTTCATAGCCTTATTTTTGGTTTTCACATCATCTATAGGTTATGCATCACACGCGCTGCCGCTTGTGAATTTTAATTACACAGTAGGGCCTACAGGTGTTACAATTTCAGCGTTTTCAAACTCTGCAACTTGTGGTGGCGGACCATATTGGATGCAAGTAGAAGTTTCATGTACGCCGTTTGGATTAAACGGTAATATGCCTCCGTGTTTATCTAATACATTAACAAATTGGACAAACCCAAGCACAAGTTATGTAAGCTATCCTTTTTTCAATTCATTATTAAATGTTCCTAATTACACACAAGCAAATGGATGGCCTGATCAATGTATAAACGAACCATATAACAATGTGTTTATTCCTCATGGTTATTTTTGTCCTGGTCAAGTAATGTATTTTAGAGCTCGCGAAATTGTAATGCTAAACAGCAGTTTAGGCCCATGGACCAGCGTGTTTTCATTTACAGTGCCCGGAACTCCACCGGCTGTTTGTTCCCCATCACTTACGCATTCTCCTGCAACAACGGTTTCTTCACCAATGTGTCCGGGTTCTACGTTACTATCAATTTTAAATCCTAATTGTCCCTTGGCTTGCAGTGCTACTTTAGCGCCAAGTTGTATTACCTCTACTGTATATTACAAGTATTATTCTTCTGCAAGTACCACGCCAACTATAACCACATCAACAACCTTATCAATACCATCGGTTACAGCAACCACAACATTTACAGTTTTTAAAACAGATTCTTGTGGAGGCACTGGTTTTTGTCCACCAAAAAGTAATTGTAATTTACCCGGTGGTGGTTGGCCAATAGTAACAACTGTTTTTGTATCAACACCTGTTTTAAATCTAAGTGCAAGTAGTAACAGTATTTGTTCTGGTAATTCTGTAACCTTAACCGCTAGCGGGGCCACTTCCTACACATGGCTGCCGGGGAGTTTAACGGGTAGTACAGTAGTTGTAAACCCAACTAGTACTACAGTTTATTCTGTTACGGGAGCAAACATAAATTGTTCGGTTACAGAAACAATTTCAATTTCTGTGAGCACAGGTCCAACAATTACACCAACAGCTTCCTCAACTTTAATTTGTAGTGGATTATCAACAACCTTATCTGCTAGCGGTGCCTCCAGTTATACTTGGTTTCCCGGTAATTTATCCGGAACGAGTGTAGTGGTTAGTCCCACTTCTACAACACAGTATACGGTTACAGGAACAGCTACTACAAGCTGTATTGGATCTAGTGTTATAACGGTTTCTGTAATAAACACACCCACCATAAATATTAATTCAAATCCACCCACTGTATGTTTAGGTGGATCAGCAACATTAACAGCAAGCGGTGCCACATCCTATACTTGGATGCCGGGCAGTGTAATTGGTTCCAGTATGGTAGTAACTCCTACCATCAGCACACTTTATACCATTTTTGGTGCTATTGCTACCTGTACCAACTCTAATAGTATTGGTGTTTCTGTTTTTCCCGTACCAACTGTTAGTGCTTCTGCCAGTCAAACAAATATTTGTATTGGAGATGCTATTGTATTAAACGCTTCTGGTTCTGCAAGTAGTTATACATGGTACCCGGGAGGTTTTACAGGATCAAGTATTTTGGTAGCCCCATCTTCTAATACAACATATACTGTAATTGGGACTAATTTAACGTGTACCAACTCATCAACCGTTTCGGTTATCGTAAACTCTTTACCTATAGTTAGTGCTGTAAGTAATCCAACCGGAATTTGCGAAGGAAGCGGATCTAGCGCAACATTATCTGCATCCGGAGCTTCTAGTTATACTTGGATTCCCGGAAATATTGTTTCATCAAGTATTGTGGTTACACCAACTGTTTCTACAAGCTATACTGTTTCCGGAACTTCTGCGGCCGGTTGCGTTTCAAATAACACAACGGTAACAATTTTTGTTGTCCCTGTTCCCACTGTTAACGCCACCTCATCATCAACTGCAATATGTGCAGGTTCAAGTGCTACTTTAAGTGCAAGTGGTGCACTAGCTTATACATGGCAACCCGGTAATTTAAACAGTAGTTCAATTATTGTTTCACCTTTAGTAAGCACCATTTATACGGTTACAGGTTTAAACGGAAATTGTACAGATATTTTTACATTAAGTTTAGTGGTTAATCCTAATCCAGCTGTTAACGCCAGTGCTTCACCAACTTTAATTTGTAGTGGTGAGGGTAGTACCTTAACAGCTTTGGGTGCAATTAGCTATACTTGGAATCCCGGAAACATCACAGGAAGTAGCGTAGGGGTAAGCCCGCTTACAACAAGCCAGTATACACTTACCGGATCTAATGCTTTTGGTTGCATTTCAACAGCTGTTGTAAATGTTTCTGTAAACGCAACACCAACAATTATTTTATCAAGTAATCCAACAGTTTTATGTATTGGAAATACAGCAACCTTAAGTGCAAGTGGCGCAAGTAATTTTACATGGAACCCCGGAAACTTAAATGCAAGTTCTGTTACTGTTTCTCCTTTAGCAAATACAATTTATACAGTTACTGGGGAAAGCAATAACTGTACTTCAAGTAATACTTTAAATTTAAATGTAAGTCCATTCCCTACAGTTACTGCAAGTGCAAGTCCAACATTAATTTGTGCAAGTGGATCAGCAACATTAAGCGGATTAGGCGCAACAAGCTATACTTGGAATCCTGGAAATTTAATAGGAGCTAATGTAGTTGTTAATCCTACGGTTTTAACTACATATACTGTAACAGGAAGCAATGGTTTTTGTTCCAATACGGCCACTGTAGTAGTTAATACAAATGCTACACCTACAATAATTACAAATGCAACACCTACAAACATTTGTTCCGGTTCAAATTCAACTGTTGGTTTAAGCGCAAGTGGAGCCACAAGTTATACATGGAATCCGGGTTCATTAAGTGGCAGCGCAATAACGGTTACTCCAAATACCACCACTGTTTATACAGTTACAGGTACTTCAACTGCGGGTTGTTTAGGAACTCAAACTGTTTCTGTTTTAGTTTCTCCAACCCCAACCATAAATGTAAGTTCAACTTCTACGGCTGTTTGCGTTGGCAATACAGTTGGTGTTTCTGCAATTGGAGCAACAACTTATACTTGGAACCCGGGTAATTTAACCGGAAGCAATGTAACCGTAAATCCAACATCAACCACCGTTTATACTGTTGTTGGTAATACCGGAATTTGCAGTTCAAGTAATACAATAAGTATTTTAGTAAACCCTAATCCAACCGTTTCTGCAACAAGTAATCCTACAATTATTTGTGCAGGAAATAATGCAACACTAACTGGTATTGGTGCCAGTTCTTACACATGGATGCCGGGTTTATTAACCGGAACATCGGTGGTAGTTTCTCCAACAACAACAACCATTTACACAGTTACGGGCTTTAATGGAACTTGTTTTGGTACCAATACGGTTGCTGTAAACATTAATCCGTCTCCAAGCATGACCATGTTTGTTACACCTACAGTAATTTGCCAAGGTAGTAATGTATTGTTTAATTTCTTAGGTGTAGTATCTGCAACATTACAACCGGGTAATTTAACGGGTACTTCTGTAATTTCTGCATTACCATCTTCAAGCACAATATATACTTTAACCGGTTCAAATTCTTTTGGTTGTACAGATACTAAAACCGCACAAATTATTGTTAATCCGAACCCAACCATAACAGTTATGAATGGGGCATTTCCATTTTTAACAGGTACCGTTTGTGCTGGTTCAAGTTTAACTTTAACTGCGTTTGGAGCTACTAATTATACTTGGTCTCCAATAATGATTACAAACTCTGTAGCAGTTGTTTCTCCAACTATCAACACAACTTATGTTGTAACAGGCTCTCATACTACGGGATGTAGTTCATTTTTAACCGTAACAGTAAATGTTGTGCCTTTACCAACAATAGCAGCGGTAGCAAGTCCAACACTAAAATGTTCAAATGTAAGTTCAACTTTAACGGCTACCGGAGGTGTAACATACATTTGGTATCCTGGTGCTTTACCAGGTGGCACAGTGGTGGTTAATCCATTAACAACAACAAATTACACCGTTGTTGGAAGCAATGGTACCTGTACAAATTCTGCTATTGTTACATTATCGGTTATTCCAAGTCCAACCATTAACACTTTTGGGTTTCCACCAAACATATGTAGTGGTTCAAGTGGAACAATTGGTGCAAATGGGGCAATAAGTTATACTTGGTTCCCTGGAGCAATAAACAGTCAAACAATAGTTGTTACTCCAACTGCAACTACAATATATACTGTTTTAGGAACAAATGGATTTGGTTGTACAGGAACGGCAACGCGAACAGTAAACGTTATACCAACTCCAACCATAAATCCTATTGCAACACCAAGTTTAATATGTGGTAGTGGTTCCTCTACATTAACAGTTACAGGTGCAAACAATTACACTTGGAATCCAGGACCATTAACCGGATCTGTTGTAATAGTTTCTCCAACCTTAAGCACAACTTATACAGTTACTGGAAATGTAGGGCCATGTTCAAACACAAGAACTGTAACGGTTACTGTAAGTCCTGTTCCAACATTAGCTGTTAGTTCAAGCTTTACCTCGGCCTGTGCTAATACAAGTAATACTTTAACGGCAAGTGGAGCATTAACTTACACCTGGATGCCAGGAGCATCCACAGGCTCGTCTATAGTGATAGCTCCTTTGGTTAGTACTACTTATTCCGTTACAGGTGCAAATGCAGCGGGTTGTACAACAACAAGTTTAATTACAATAAATGTTATATCAGGCCCAACTGTTTCCCTTTCGGCATCTAATAATACCATTTGTTCCGGTAACACAACTACTATTACACCTAGTGGTGCAAGTAATTATACATTATTGCCCGGCGCATTAAGCGGAACTATATTTACAGTAACACCAAGTGTAACTACAACATATACTGTATTTGGTGAGAACTTAAACGGATGTCCGGGTATTAATACCATACAAATTGTTGTTGTTCCAATTCCAACAATAAATATTTCAGCTTCTTCAAGCGGAATTTGTATTGGCAATACCGTAACATTAACTGCTAGTGGTGCATCTTCTTATACATGGTTGCCGCCTGTAGCAGCTGTAACCCCGACAATAACAGATACACCAACAATTACCACAACGTATTCAGTTGTTGGTTCAAATAGTTTAGGATGTACTTCAAGCGCTACAATTACTGTTACTGTAACTCCTTTGCCAATAATTACCGCTTTAAGTTCTGCAACTTTGGTGTGCGAAAATTCACCTCTAACTTTAATTGCAATGGGAGCTACCAATTACACTTGGATGCCGGGAAGTTTAAGTGGTGGTACAGTTGTAGCTAATCCAAGCGTTTCAACAACATATACTGTTTTTGGTAACAATGGAGGATGTAATGCAAGCGCCACAGTTCAAGTAAATGTTACACCGGGGCCGCAAAGTGTTACTGCATCTACCACCGGAAGTATAACCTGTTTAGTTTCTAATGTTGGATTATTGGGTAATACTACTAGTACAAACGTAAGCTATTTGTGGAGTGGACCATCAGCTTTCACATCAACATTACAAAGTCCTACCAATGTTACAGTTACCGGAACATACAGTTTAACGGTGACCGATATTAATACCGGTTGTTCAATCACAGCTACAACGGCAGTAATTGCCAATACAACTATTCCAAATTTCTCGGTAACATCGTCTGGTAATTTGGGATGTATAAACACGGTAACTTTATTTGCTACATCTTCTACATCAGCGGGTATAACATATACTTGGAGCGGGCCTTCAAGTTTTACTTCCGCAATTCAGAATCCTACAATAAATGTTGCAGGTGATTATACGGTAAGTGCATTTGATTTCTCAAGCGGCTGCGTAAATAGTTTAACCATTTCTGTTATTTCAAATACAGATGTGCCGGCATTTACAGCAACAATACTGCCTGCAACATGTAATGGTACCAACACCAATAACGATGGTACAATTTTAATTTCAGGCAATGGGGTAAAATATGATTATGTAAGCGGAACAAGCTATACCGGCACAGCTACTTATGTAACCGCAACAAATATACCTACCACAGGAATTGTAACTAATACCCTAACAAATCCAACAGGTATTGAGCCTTATACTTTAAGAATTTATGGCAGTAATGGTTGCTTTAAAGATACAACCTTGTACTTAACACCGGTTAATTGCAACAACACTGTTTTTGGTTTAACCAAGGCCGCAGGAACTCCAAGTTTGGTGAATAATAAATATCAAATAACATACACTATAACACTTGTAAATGCTTCATTAACCGATAACTTAACCAATGTTGCATTAACAGAAAATTTAAGTGTCACATTCCCGCTTCCTACAAGTTATAGTGTAATTAGTGCGCCAGCAATTACATCTATGGGTAGCAGTTTAACTATAAATCCTTTGTTTGATGGTAACACTGATGTTAATTTAACAACCGCTGCTAACAGCACTTTATTGGCAAATAAACGAGATACGATTGTATTTACCGTTGAAATTACACCAAATGGCTTCTTTGGTCCGTTTGTAAATTCAGTAATTGGAACTGCGTTAGATATAAATAGCTTAACAGTTGCAGATAGCAGTAACGATGGTTTTAGTTGGGATCCTGATGCAGATGGAAGTCCAACAAACAACAACATTCCTACAGTGGTTAATTTAAATCCAAACTCTGTATTGGGTGTTGCAAAGGCAGGAATGTTATCTGAAAAATTAACGGATAACACCTACGATGTAACTTACATTGTAACCGTAAAAAACTTTGGAAATGATACACTAAGCAATGTTCAGGTAAAAGACAATTTAACGATAACCGTGCCTTTACCTGCACAATACAGTTTAAAGAGTGGGCCTATAGTAACAGGTACGCTGTTAACAGCAAACAGCAGTTTTAACGGAGCAAGCAATACAGATTTATTAGTTGCAAACTTAAGTAAACTAGCACCGGGCGCTTCAGATACAATAAGGTTTACCATAAATGTAAGTCCTGATACGGTTTCTGTTTTGGTGAATAGTGCTTTTGCTTCTGCAACCAATCAATTTACAACAACCGTAAGAGATACTTCAGAAACAGGATACAATGCCGATCCGAATGGAAACGGAAATCCTAATGAAACAAACGAATCAAATCCAACCATAGTAAAAATACCGGATACTAATTTTATAATCCCTGAAGTGTTTACACCTAATGGAGATGGTAAAAACGATTTTTTTGTAGTGAAAGGATTAAACGGTAGGAAAATTAAATTAATTGTGTTTAACCGATGGGGGAATAAGGTATTTGAACAAACCGAATACGATAATACTTGGGATGGAACAGCAAATGTTAGCTCTTTGGTAATTGGCAAAAATAAATTACCTGTAGGCACCTATTATTACGTGTTAGAATTTTTAGATGGTGAAGATAAAGCTAAAACCGGATTTGTTGTATTGCAGTATTAATAAATAGAGAAATTGAAGATGAAAAAAACAAATAAAATAAAATTTAGTATTGTAATTACAATATTGATTTTAGCAAATGTAAACCTTAAAGCACAGTACGATGCCATGTTTACACAGTATATGTTTAATGAAATGTTTATTAATCCTGCAGTTGCCGGTAGCAAAGAAGCAATGAATGTTACCATGTTGCACCGTCAGCAATGGTTAAACTTTCCGGGAAGACCTGTTACAACTACATTTGCACTGCATGGGCCGTTAATGAACAATAAAATGGGCTTAGGCTTAAGTGTTTTAAATGAGCGTATAGGTAAATTAAACAGAAATTTGGTTTATGCAACTTATGCTTACCGTGTAAAAATTGATAAAAAAAGTACATTATCGTTTGGTTTAAATGGCGGTATTCACAATCAAATTAATAAACTTTCAGAGCTAAAAGCTATAGAAGAAGGTGATTTGCAAACTTCACAAAACACACCCAGTTTATTGGCTCCTAATTTTGGATTTGGTACATATTACAGTTCTGATAAATGGTACGTTGGTTTATCGATACCTCGTATGATAGATGATGCCTACGTTTTTGAGCAAAACGGAAATGTAAAACAAACCATTAGTGTTAAACCTGAAAAATTTCATTACTATTTAACCGGTGGTTACGTGTTTACATTAAGCGAAAGTTTAAAATTAAAATCGCAGGCAATGGTTAAAATGGTTCAAAATGCACCTATACAATTTGAAGTAAATGCAAATTTCTTAATTAAAGAAATTATTTGGGCTGGTGCTTCTTACCGCAGTGGTTCTAACGTAGCGGCAATTTTAGGTGTACAAGTTAGTCCGCAATTTCTTGCCACTTATTCTTTTGATTACGGTTTAAACGCCATTCAAAAATATTCACAAGGTTCACACGAGATTGCATTATCCTATTTGTTTGCTTATAAAGGAAAGAAAATTGTAACACCACGTTATTTTTAATTGAATTATGAAAAGAAATTTTATTTATACCCTTTTGTTTGTTTTTTTCGGCGTTACAATAAACGCACAATCAAAAGTAATTGCTAAAGCCGATAAGCTTTTTGCAATGCAAGCTTATGCAGAGGCAATACCCTTGTACGAAAAAGCATTAAAAAAAGATGAAAACAATACTAATATATTGGCAAATCTTGGCGATTGTTACCGATTAACAAACAACATACAAGGGCAAATTAAATGTTACGGTAAATTAATTACCGCCGGTAGTGCAAAAGACATTCATAAATTATATTACGGACAAGCATTAACAGAAATCGGACAAAGAGAAAACGCTACAAAATACTTTGAAGAATATTTAGCAGATGCGCGTGGAAAAACCTTGGCTTCCTCTGCCGCAAAAATGAAAATGTATACTAAAAATGCAGATGCTTATCAACTAACTTTAGCCGGATTTAATTCAGAGCAAAATGATTTTTCTGCGGTAAAATTTATGGATGAAGTTATTTTTGTTTCATCTCGAAGCAAAACCAAATGGATTAACACAAAACATGCATGGACAGGAGAAAGCTTTACTAAAGTTTATACCTATCAAAGTGCCGGAGATAATTACGAGAATGTGGTGAAATTATTTATGGGCGATTTAAATTCTAAATACAACGATGGTCCTGTTTGTTTTTCTGATGAAGGAAGAAAAGTATATTTTACAAGAAATAATTTTGGAAGCAAATACAAATCAAAAGATGGTACTTATAAATTGAAAATATTTGAAGCGAGTTTAAACTACTCAGGTTTTGATAGCGTAGCCATTATGTCGTTTGTTACGAACGATGATAATTTTGCGCATCCAACTGTTAGCAAAGATGGTAACACCATGTATTTTGTAAGCGACATGCCCGGAGGTTTTGGTGGATTGGATATTTATGTTTGTAAACGTGAAGCTAATGGCGAGTGGGGCGGATGTACTAATTTAGGAATGAAGGTTAATACGCCGGGTAACGAAATGTTTCCTTTTATTGCCGATGATGGTAAATTGTATTTTTCTTCAAACGGACACGATGGTTTAGGAGGATTAGATGTGTACGAAGCAAAAATGAAAGACGATAAAGCCGTTAAAATATACAATATGGGAGAGCCCGTAAATAGTGTACACGACGATTTTTCTTATTGGTTAGATGAAACAGGAACAAAAGGATTTGTTAGTTCTAACAGAAAAAACGGCGGTATGGATGATGATGTTTATAACCTAACTGTTTTAAGAAAAGTATCGCGCGGAAAAAATGTAACTTTTGTTTTAAAAGATAAAGATAATGGTGAAGTAATTCCTAACGTAAAACTTCAAATTAATGGCGATACAGGAACCACTAATGAAAAAGGGGAGTTTGCTTATTTGTTGGAAGATGATGTTGAATATTCTGTAGCAGTCAATAACGAAAAGTATTTTGTAGCAAAAGATTCTTTAAACACAAAAGTATCAGAAGAAGAAGAATTTACCAGAGAAATTAAGTTAGAGAAAGATCCCAAATTATCGTTTTTGGCTTTTGTAACCGATGTAAAAAGTAAGCAAGGGTTAGAGGGCGTTAAAATTGAAATTAAAGATTTATTTGCTAATACTGTTTTTGATAATACCACTACCGGCGCAAATGGCGAATATCGCAAATCTTTAAAAGGAATGAAAATTGGCGATAAGGTGGCATTTTCAATTAAATTATCAAAAGAAGGTTATGTAACCAACGAATTAAATTTTACTACTGAAATTAAACAAGAGGGTGAAATTAAATTGCACGAGATATTAAATATGGCTTTGGGTAAAGTAGAAGTTGGTATGGACTTATCTAAAATGATAGATTTAAAACCTATTTATTTTGATATGGGAAAATCAGTTGTTCGTAAAGATGCCGCTATTGAATTAGATAAAATTGTGAAAGTAATGAATGAGTACCCAAATATGATTATTGAATTAGGTGCCCATACCGATTGCAGAGGTGTTGCAAAATCTAACCTAACACTTTCCGATAAACGCGCAAAAGCATCTGCTGCTTACATTATTAAAAAGGGAATTAAAAAAGATAGAATTGCAGGTAAAGGTTACGGAGAAACAAAACTATTAAATGCTTGCGCCTGCGAAGGAAAAGTACAGCCAAAATGTTCTGAAGAAGAACACAGCGCTAACCGCCGCACAGAATTTATTATTACTAAATTAAAGTAAGAAATGAAGCGTAATATCGCATTTTATTTATTTCTCTTTTTTAATTTAAAATTATTTCCCCAAGTAATTACAAGCAGTTTTATTGCTCCTGATACGGTTTGTGTTGGAGAAACATTTACCATCCAAAATACATCAACAGGGCCTGTAAATAGTACTTATTGGAATTTTTGTAATCCAACTACGGCTCAAGTTTTTTCAATGAACATTGGTGGAGTAGTTAATTCACCTGTATTTATGTCAATTGTAAAAGATGGAGGAAACCATTATGCATTTGTTTCTGAAAATTCTCCCGGGGCTTTAACAAGACTTGACTTTGGAAATACCATGACCAACCAATTTCCTGCCACTACAAATTTTGGTAATTTGGGAGGGCAAATTCCTGGTAATGGAGAAGGAATTTTTATAGAAAAGGAAGGTTCTAATTGGTATGGTGTAATGGTTGGAGGCCCCTTAGGATCAATAGCTCGGTTAAATTTTGGAACAAACATAACCAATACACCTAATGTAGTGAATATGGGGAACATTGGCGGAATGTCATATCCACATCGAATAAAAATAGTTCACTCTTCAGGAAATAAATATGGATTTACAGTAAACAGAAATAACAATACAATAACAAGATTTAATTTTGGTAATTCTCTAAACAATGTACCATTAGGCACAAATCTTGGAAACTTAGGAGGGTTATCTAGTCCGAATGATTTTGATATTATTTGCTATAATGGAAATTGGCATATGTATATAACAAATAATGGAAATAATACTCTTGTGCGTTTAGATTTTGGAAATAGTTTATTAAATACACCAATTGCAACTAATTTAGGAAATATTGGAGTTAATCAATTAAGAGCTATTTCAATTGATTTAAGCTGTGGGTCAATTAAAGGGCAAGTTACCAGTCAAATTAGCGGTTTATATGATTTAAGTTTTCCTACAGGTCCTACAGGAATTCCAACCACATCATTTGTAAGTAATACAATTTTTTCATTTCCTCATTCAATTGAAAAATTCAGAGAAGGAGATCAGTTAAACGCTTTTATTTGTAATGCTATAGGAAATTATATATCAAGAATAACCTATACCAATTGTGCCTTTTTAATTGCAAATCAAAGTACGCTTACACCAACTCCTATTTCGTTTTCAATACCCGGAATTTATACACTAAGTGTCCATAATAATAGTGCGCAATACAATCAATCTGTATATTGTAAAACAATAGCGGTTTTACCGGGTTTATTATCCGTTAGCGCAACGCCTACAGTTGGTTGCAGTAACACTGGATTTACTACTACTTTAAGTGCTAATGGAATTGGAAGTTTTACTTGGGAGCCCGGAAGCATTGTTGGAAGTACGGTTGTTGTTTCGCCAACTATTAGCACTATTTATACGGTTTCTACAACATCTTCTTTAACCTGTGGTAATATAAACACAATAGGCATCCAAGTAATTCCAACACCAAGCCTTGTTCTTAATGTAAATTCAGCTACTGTTTGTTCAGGAAACTCACTAAACTTAAATGCTTCTGGTGCTTCATCATTTACATGGAATCCGGGTGCGATTATGGGAAACAGTATTGTTATAACACCAACCTCAAGTAGTATTTATACAGTAACAGGTTCCGATGGTATTTGTACAGATAGTAAAACAATTCAAGTGAATGTAAATCCCTCTCCAGATTTAGGAATTGGTGCAGCACCCATGCAGCTTTGTTCGGGTCAAAGTACCACGCTTAATGCAAGCGGAGCAAATTCTTATACATGGATTCCTGGTGGAACTAATAATTCAATATTTATTGTAAATCCTGCAATCACAACAACCTATACCGTAATAGGAAGTATTGGTTCTTGTTCAACCGAAGCGTCTATTCAAATTTCTGTTACTCCAACTCCAAGCATAAATGTTAATCCTTTTACAAGCAGTCTATGTATAGGAAGTAGTCAAACTTTTTCTGCAAATGGTGCGAATACTTTTACTTGGTTGCCTTTTGCTATATCCGGTAATTCAATTATAATTTCTCCTACCGTAAACACAACTTATACAATTATTGGAGAAAATGGTAATTGCATTGAAACGAAAACAATTTCAATTTTTGTTTTTCCAACCCCCACATTACAATTAAATAGTTCAGCGGGTGGGGCTTGTCTTGAATATTTACAAAACGCTACACTTACAGCAAGTGGTGCCGATACTTACACCTGGTATCCTATTCCGTTTAATCAAGCTTCTGTAATTGTAAATCCTAGTGTTTCCCTTGTATATACTGTAACTGGTTCAAATACGTTTTCCTGCAACGCAAGTAACACCATTCAAATTAATGTAACACCCAATTTACAATCTTCTATTAGTAGTAGTGTAATTTGTAAAGGTAGCAGTGTTCAATTAAAAGCCAATGGCGCCGATTACTACAATTGGTTTCCTATTCTACAAGGCGGAAATGAATTAACCATTTTTCCTGAATTAAGCACTACTTATACCGTTCAAGGAGGTAGTGGCCCTTGCGTAAAAGAAAATTATCTATCAGTAGAAGTTTTAGATAATCCTATTGTTGAAATTCCGGAAGTTATTACTCCTAATGATGATGGAAAAAACGATCGCTTTGAAATTAAAACCAAGGCACCGGCAAAAATTGATATAAAAGTTTTTAATAGATGGGGCGCGGAAGTTTATGCAAATTCAGAATACGATAACAGTTGGAATGGAACTTCTAATACCAATTTACTATCCATAGGAAATGGTAAATTGCCCCAAGGAACGTATTATTTTGTTATTACTATTGAATCTTGCATAAATAAAGTGGTTACTGGTTTTGTAGTGATTCAATATTAATTATTTCTATAGCTTTGTGTTTATTATAAAATACATTGCAAACCATTTTAAATAAATTTACACAAAGCATTCATTCTGCTTTACCTTTTACTGCTAATACACAACAGGCGAATGCCATTGATTTATTGGCTCAATTTATTTTAAACCCGGAAAGTAATAGCTTGTTTATTTTAAAAGGCTATGCGGGCACCGGTAAAACTAATTTAATGGCCGCAGTAACACAAGCCTTATTAAGCATAAAAGTAAAAAGTGTTTTAATGGCACCTACCGGCCGCGCAGCAAAAGTTTTGGCTGGTTTTTCAGGTAAACAAGCCGTAACCATTCATAAAAAAATATTCAGTAAAGCTATTAGTGATGAAGGCGGTGTTGTTTTTGGTTTGGCCGATAACAATCATACCAATACCATTTTTATTGTTGATGAAGCTTCTATGATTGGTGCCGATAACGATTCTAGTTTCGGCGGAAACGGTTTACTTGAATCTTTGTTTGAATATGTTTACAGCGGTGAAAATTGTAAATTAATTTTTATTGGCGACAATGCGCAGCTTCCTCCGGTTGGTTGTAATCAAAGTCCTGCTTTAGATGCTGACTTTCTGCGTAAATCTTATTCCATTAACATTCATTTTTTTGAGCTAACAGAAGTGGCTCGTCAGAAATCGGAGAGCGGTATTTTATACAATGCCACCAAGCTAAGAATTACTTTATTAAACGAAGTATTTGAATTACCTCAATTAGAATTAACCAATGATGTAATTGCAGTGAATGGCGAAGAATTAGAAGATTGTTTGAATTCTGCCTATTCTAATTACGGAAATGAAAATGTTTTAATTGTTACACGAAGCAACAAACGCGCCAATTTATTTAATCAAAATATTAGAAATCGTGTTTTTTATCGCGATGATGATTTATGTGCGGGCGATAAATTAATGATTGTAAAAAATAATTATTTTTGGTTAGACGAAAAGAAAACGGAAGCTAATTTTATTGCCAATGGCGATGTTGCTGTTATAAATAAAATAATTCGACGTGAAAAAATGTATGGATTTGAATTTGCTGAATGCGCAATTCGTTTAGAAGATTATGAAAATTTGACAGACCTTCAAGTAAAAATTTTATGTGATACCCTCACTTCAGAAGCCCCAAGCCTTACACCCGATAAACAAAAATTATTGTTTGATGAAGTAATGTACGATTGCCAAGAAATTCCTGAAAAATGGAAAAAAATGTTGTACCTAAAACAAAGTCCGTTTTACAACGCTCTGCAAGTTAAATTCAGTTACGCAGTTACCTGCCACAAATCACAAGGCGGACAATGGCCGTGTGTGTTTATAGACCATGGTTACCTTACCGATGAAATGATGGATAAAAACTTTATTCGTTGGCTTTACACGGCTTTAACCAGAGCAACAGAAAAGGTGTTTCTAATTAATTTTAGCCCTAAACTCCTGAGTAATTAACAATTACATGCTATTAACTTGCGAATTTAACGTAGCAGTATAGTATTTTTTACGTAAATTTGGCAGAATTGATTTAACTATCTCTTAATGAGAAGAATACTTTACATTATATCAATAAGTTTATTTGTAGGTAATATAGCTGCACAACGCTCTACGCGTGCTAAAGAGTGGCTTAAATACCGTAATGAATTTATTTTTGGTATTGGAAGTTCTCATTTTCTTGGTGATTTAGGAGGAAGAGATAAAATTGGACAAGATTATACACCAGCAGATTTAGACCTTCAATCTACCCGCATGGCTGTTTCTGCCGGACATCGTTACAAAATAAAAAAGTGGATGAATGTAACAAACAAGTTATCATACATTGCTTTATACGGTAATGATGCCTTAACAAACGAAAAATACCGTAACAACAGAAATTTAAATTTTAAAAACAACTTATTTGAATATACCGGAACCATAGAGTTTGGTTATGTAAGCAGCCGTATAAAAAGTAAATATTCCGTTAAACGCACTTTAACACAACGTATGAGTAACCGTACCTGGAGCGCTTTTGCTTATACCGGCATTGGTGTTTTTTATCATAACCCCAAAGGTAAAGTGCCGGATAATGGTGCTTGGGTAAAATTAAGACCTTTACATACAGAGGGACAAGGTTTAGCGGGTGGCCCTAAACAATACAAAAGAGTTAGCGTTAATATTCCTTTAGGTGCTTATTTTAAATTTACGTATCACAAGGTGTGGACCGTTGCATTGGATGTTTGTATTCGTAAAACATTTACAGATTATATTGATGATGTTGGAAGTAATTATTATAACCCTGCTGCACTAAGATCCAACTTTGGCGATTTATCAATGGTGATGAGCGACCCTAACAAAGGTAACATTGCCGGATTCTCTTCTCCTGCTGCCGATGGTAGTCCTGCCGTTAGAGGTGATAACAATAAAGATACCTACTTTACAGTACAAGTTACAGCGGGTTATGTTCTTAAAAAACGTAATCGTAAAAAAGCCCGCTTACGTAGTAAATTCTAATACTTCAGCCCCTTTGTCATTTTGTCATTTTAATGTGCTTTGGCATGGTTTTTACTATACCTTAGCCGTAAAATTTTATAGCCATGAGTACAGGAAAAATTAACGTACAAACAGAAAACATCTTCCCCATAATTAAAAAATTTCTTTACAGCGACAACGAAATTTTTTTACGCGAATTAGTTAGTAACGCCACTGATGCCACCCAAAAATTAAAAGCATTATCATCAATGGGTGAAGCCACCGGCGATCTTGGTGATTTAAAAATTGAAGTAGAAGTTGATAAATCATCTAAAACCATTACCATTAAAGATAAAGGTATTGGTATGACAAAAGATGAAGTAGAGAAATACATTACACAAATTGCATTTAGCGGCGCAGAAGAATTTGTAACCAAGTATAAAGATAAAGTAGATAAAAATGTTGTAATTGGTCATTTTGGTTTAGGGTTTTACAGCGCTTTTATGGTAGCAAAAAAAGTAGAAATTTTTTCTCTTTCATACAAAGCCGGAAGCCAAGGTGTACATTGGGAGTGCGATGGCAGCCCCGAATATAAAATTGAAGAAATTGGCAACCGCACCCAACGCGGAACAAATATTGTGTTACACATTGCCGACGATTGCGAAGAGTATTTAGAAAACCATAAAATAGAAGGCTTACTAAAAAAATACTGTAAGTTTTTACCGGTAGAAATAAAATTTGGTACACGCAAAACCTGGGAACCTACAGGTGAAAAAGATGATAAAGGTGAAGATAAAACCAAAGAAGTTGAAGTAGATAATATTATTAATAACCCCAACCCGGCATGGACAAAAAAACCGGCCGATTTAACCGACGAAGATTACAAAGCATTTTACCGAGAGCTCTACCCCATGCAGTTTGATGAGCCTTTGTTTCATATTCATTTAAATGTTGATTACCCTTTTAATTTAACCGGTATTTTGTATTTCCCTAAGTTAAGTAACAAGTTGGAAATGCCTAAAGACAGAATACAATTGTACAGCAACCAGGTGTTTGTTACCGATAATGTAGAAAACATTGTACCTGATTTTTTAACCCTGTTGCGCGGGGTAATTGATAGTCCGGATATTCCGTTAAACGTATCGCGTAGTTATTTGCAAGCAGATGGCAACGTAAAAAAAATAAGCGGACACATTACCAAAAAAGTAGCAGATAAATTAGAGGAATTATTTAAAAAAGAGCGTGCTGATTTTGAGAAGAAGTGGGACGATATTAAAATATTTGTGCAGTACGGCATGATTAGCGATGAGAAGTTTTACGAGAAGGCCGTTAAATTTGCTTTGGTAAAAACTACCGATGGTACTTACCATACTTTTGAAGAATATGAAAACAAAGTAAAAGCAAATCAAACTGATAAAGACAAAAAAGTAATTTTCTTATATGCTACCAATGTAGCAGAACAACATGCTTATATTGATGCAGCTAAAAGCAGAGGTTACGACGTTATTTTGATGGATACCATGTTAGACCCACATTACATTAACCACTTGGAAAGTAAATTGAAAGACGTTTCGTTTGTGCGTGTAGATGCTGATACTATTGATAAGTTAATTAAGAAAGACGAAAACACTGTAAGTAAATTAAGCGAAGAGCAGGTAAATGAATTAAAACCAATTGTAGAAAGCGCGGTAAGTAAAGACCAATTTATGGTAGTGTTTGAAAATTTAAGCGAAACCGATGCGCCCATGTTAATTACGCGCCCTGAGTTTATGCGCCGTATGAAAGACATGAACCAGTTGGGTGGGGGAGGAGCCATGGGCTTTTATGGCAATATGCCTGATATGTATAATTTGGTAGTTAACAGCAACCACCCTTTAATTAGCAGAATATTAAACGAGAAAGATGCTGATAAGCAAAAGAACTTAACCAAACAAACAACCGATTTGGCATTGCTTTCGCAAGGGTTATTGAAAGGGGAAGGTTTAACCAACTTTATAAAACGCAGCGTTGAGTTAATTTAAAAAACAAATTCTCTCTATTACAAAACCCGATGTTTCAACAAGCATCGGGTTTTTGTTTTAATGAATTCAATGGTTATATTTGATATACGCGATGGAAAAGAGTTTATCTTGTTAAAACTACAAGATTAACGCATATAAGCAAGAACGTTACCACTCATAGCGCAGACGATTCACCCTTATGAAATCAGGACATTTGGATATTTCGATTATTATACGTATATTTGGAATAAATACACGTGCAATGACAACCAAATTAACACTGACAGTTGAAAAGACAGTTATCGAAAAGGCCAAATCCTATGCAAAACGGACTGGCAGAAGTCTTTCTGAGCTTATCGAAAAATATCTTGAGAGCATAACTAACGACGAGAAAAATGACACTCAAATTTCTCCTAAGCTTAGAAAAATAGTAGGTTCTGTTAAACTTCCTAAAAATTTCGACGAGGAAAAGGAATTGAGAACTTATCTTGAAAAGAAACACCTATGAAAAAGGTATTTGTTGATACTAATATTTTAGTTGACCTAATTGCAGACAGAAGACCTTTCAGTAAGTTCGCCATTCAAATATTTTCTAAAGCCGAAGAAAGAAAAATAAAACTTTATACATCTTCTCATTCAATTGCAACGACACATTATCTGCTAAAAAAATACATTGACGAAAAAGAATTGCGAGATATTCTGCATAACATTTTAGACTATTTAAATATTGTTGCAATCGACCAAGACGTTATTAAAAAAGGACTTAAATCTAAGCATAAAGACTTTGAGGACGCAATTCAAATAATAAGTGCTTATTCGATTGAAAAATTGGACTGTATCGTGACAAGGAATATCAAAGACTTTAAAGGCTCTGAAATTCTTGTTCTTACTCCTGACGAATTAATAAAACATTTATAAAAACTTTGTGTGCGCTACAATTGGTAACATCAAACAAGTGACCATGGGTAAAGTTTTCGTAAAAATAATTATTTGTATATTTAATTATCGCTAGTGCAAACAAACAGAGGCGGGTTCTTATGCCCGCTGGAATATTGAATGCAAAACGTTATAAGCAATTATTATAAACACTATATGAAAAATAAATTTTTAATATTCACAATGTCTTTTCTTTCGATTATCGGAAAAATTAGTGCGCAATACTGCACCAACGACACACGATACACTGAAGTGGCATATTTTGACTCAACCGAAATTTCAGTTGCAGCAAATGTTCAATTCGGCAGTGCGTTAGACCACTTAGGAAATGCCTACACATTAAGAATGGACATATACTATCCAAACCTTACAATCGACCTCTCTCCGAAACGACCATTTGTTATGCTTTTTCATAGCGGTGGGTTCTCATCAGGAGACAAACAATCAGGCGACATAAAAGATTTGTGTATACACATGGCTAGAAGAGGCTTCGTTTGCGCCACTGTAAATTATAGACTTGGATACAACTTTACCGAATATGGTCAGTATAAAGCAAGATACAGAGCTATACAAGATGGACACGCTGCAATGCGACATATCGTTAATAATGCAAATGCCATTAGAGTTGATACCAGCTGGATTTTTGTTGGTGGACAAAGTGCGGGATCGTTACTTGCTTTGGGTATGGTTTATGCAGACCCATTTGAACTCGATAGTGTGTCATTGTTATACAATGCAACTGCTGTTAGTGCAGAATTAGGGAATCTTTATACATCTGGTAATAATTTAACTAATACTTATTCTTTTAAAGGGATTTTTAATAATTGGGGCGCGATAACTAAAACGGAAGTGGATTTCAATGAAATGCTTCCAACTGTATCTTTCCATGGAGAACTTGACACTACTGTTAAAATAGATGCAGATAATTCCTTTCTACATTATACATTAAATGGCTCCAGAGCTATACACAATGACTTAATAACAAAAAATATTTGTAGCGAACTAACTGTTGATACAATTGGAGGGCACGGAATTTTCAGAAATGCTAGTAGCGTTTTTAGAGCGGGACGAGCAAGCTGCTTTTTTAAAAGTGTTTTTTGTAACACTTGCTCCAACTTTTACACAACTGACTCTATACCTTCAACTTGTTCCATCCCTCAAAGTGTTGGCGAAAATAATTTAGGTTCATCCATAAAAGTTTATCCAAATCCTTTTGAAAATGTATTTAAAATTGAAGGTGTGGAGGGTGTGTTTACTGTATCCATTTACAATTATTTAGGTCAATTGTTGCACCAAAGCGAAACCATTAACGGAATTATTCAAACTAATTTAAAGCCCGGAATTTATTTTCTGAACATAAAACAAGTTGATTCAGAAAAAACATTCACAACTAAACTTATTAAAAATTAGCAGCACACAACCCACCTTTATTTGCCAGCTAGTGTTATGACGAATGTCTTTCCATTAGCTGACAATTATCATTAGCCTAAAAGAGGTAAAAACTCAATTTTGTAAGGTAATAACTTAATTACTTTTATTATCAAACGTGCAGCGTCAGCACCCTAAAAACTGACAGCCTATAAATGAAAAAAACTTTACTACTTTCCATAGCCTTATTAAGCTTTACATCTATTGTAAAAGCGCAGTGGGTACAAACAAGTTCTAATCAAAATATTTACGCATTGGCTTCAGATGGCACTAATATTTTTGCCGGAACGGGCAGTGCGGGTATAGATTGGACTAACAACAACGGCAGCAGCTGGTCGTCTGTAAATAATGGTTTAACAAGTACAGGCATTAATGCAATAGCTATAAATGGGTCAACTATTTATGCCGGTGGTTCAGGTATATTTTCATCAAGCAACAATGGTGGCTTATGGAATTCAGCAAGCAGCGGTTTAACCAATACCGTTGTAAATGCATTAGCTATTAGCGGTACTACTATTTTTGCCGGTACCAATGGTGGAGTGTTTGCGTCTACCAACAATGGAGGTTCGTGGTCGTCATCCAGCAGCGGAATAAGCGTATCACAAATTATTTCCTTTGCGGTAAATGGTTCTACCTTGTATGCAGGTACCAGCAATGGCGGCGTATTTTCTTCTACTAACAATGGCGCCACGTGGTCAGCTAAAAACAATGGTTTAACTACCAATAATGTTACTTCCTTTGCTGTAAACGGTTCAACCATTTTTGCAGGAACAGATGGGGGAGGAGTATTTATATCGAGTAACGCCGGCGGTTTGTGGGCTCCGGTAAATAGCGGTTTAAGTAATTTAAAAGTACATTCGTTAGTTTATAGCGGCCTAGATTTAATTGCAGGAACAGATGATGGGGTATTTCTTTCAAACAACAACGGCAGTAGCTGGAGTTCAATAAGCACCGGTTTTCCGGCAAACACACAAGTGTGGACTTTGTTAATTAGCGGAACTAATATTTTTGCCGGAACACGTTTAGGTCCTTATGGTGTTTGGAAAAGACCTTTATCTGAAATAGTAACCGGTGTAAAGGAGTGGAGTATAAATTCAACATTTAATATATATCCAAACCCAAGCGCAGGAATTTATGAATTGGAATTGGAGGGCAATGCAAATGTAATTGTAACAGATATGATGGGAAATGTAGTTTATAAACAACAAGTACAAAAAGGAAACACTCAATTAAACCTTGAAAAGGTAAAAAACGGAATTTACATATTAAGAGTTGAAGAAAACGGAAATTATAGAACGATGAAACTGGTGAAAGAGTAAAATCTTAATTTAAATTTTAAAACCTCTTGCCGTTTAGCAAAAGGTTTTTTGTATGGTTTGATTTTAATAATTTATAATTTGATATGTATAAAATCATTAGAATAACTTCCACCACATAAGCATGTGCAACGGTAGGCGGGTAAATGTTTCGGTAAACAGACAAGGGAAGCTTAGAAAACCCGCCCTTTGCAAGGACGCCAAACGTTAAACCAACCTAATAACAAGCAAGTAACTCTAATCTTCTTTGAGTTGTTTTATTTTGTAACTTAATAACCCAAACAAGTAAAACATTAAGAGAGTGACTGAAGAAATTTTATATATCATACCACAGTGGATTATTGGAATTGTTACACTTGTTCTATTGATGATTTCAGTTGAAATAGGTTATTGGATAGGATTAAAGGCCAAGGTTGAAATGACACAACCAATGAGAGCTCAAATTTCTACGATACAAACTGCTATATTAACCATTTTTACATTTCTTTTAGGATTTACATTTGCCATGGCACTTTCGCGTTTTGATAACAGAAAACAAATGGTTGTTAAGGAATCTAATGCTATAGGTACCGCAGTATTAAGATCAAAACTGTTGCCTGAAAACCAGCGAACAAAAATGAATGAATTATTTAAGCAATATGTTAATGTTGAATTTAGCATAACATCTAGAGCAAATGTGCCATTAAAAGAAAGAAATGAACAAAACCTGGAAGCAAAGCGGCTTCAATCATTATTGTGGGATGAAGCATTTGCAGCCACTGAAAACAATCCGCTTTCAGTTCCTGCAGGGTTATTTGCAACATCCATTAATCAACTTATAGATATTAAAACAGAGCGAGATATTGCTATTTCTAATCATGTTCCTGAAATAGTTTTATTAGGTCTATTACTTTTTGCAGCTTTAGCAATAGGAATACTGGGATATGGTAATGGTTTAGCGGCTACACACGCGCGTTATCCGGCAATAATTTTATGCATTGTAATTACAATTTCATTCATACTTATCATTGACCTTGACAGACCTAATCGTGGACTTACAAAAGTTAGCCAAGAAAGTATGATTGATTTAATGTCAATTATTAACCAGGTTAGTAAAAAATAAATACAAGTATTAAATAATAAATATTGAAAAAAACAAACAAGAGGAGTATTCATATTTAACTATTAATTATTAAAAATGACAAAACAAATTTTCATCAACTTAGCAGTAAAAGACCCTAAAAAATCTATGGATTTTTATACGGCAATGGGTTTTAGCAATAATCCAAAATTTTCTGACGATGAAGGGAAATGCATGGTATGGAGCGATAGCATTTATGTAATGCTTTTATCGTACAAAAAGTTTGAAAGCTTTGCAACAAAACCGTTAGCAGATACCAAATCAAAACTGGCAGGTCTTTTTTCTTTATCGGTAAACAGTTTAAAAGAGGTAAATAGTATTACCGAAAAGGCCTTAAAGGCAGGCGGTGTAGAGCCGCATGAAATAAGAGATTACGGCTTTATGCAACAACGCAGCATAGAAGATTTTGACGGCCACACCTGGGAAATTTTCTATATGGACATGTCGAAAATGCCTGCGGAATAATTTTACTTTGAAGGGCTTAAAGCCTATATTTTCACCACTTATTGCTTTAAACGAGCCGTTTATTAGTTTGCTGAGTAAATAAACAATTGCTGTAGTTACCTTCAATTAAGCAATTTGAAAAATTATTTATTTAAACTAAAACTTTAAGCATGAAAAAACTACTACTCATATTTCCATTGATATTTCAAATATCAATGGTCTTAAAGGCACAAATAAACCCTGCACTTGCTGCGCAATTACAGCAAATTTTAGATAATCGTGTATTAATTAATGGCGACAAAGGTGTATCAGCATGTTTAATTATGCAAAATGGAGATACCTGGAAAGGAACAGCGGGTGTTGGCCAAAATAGCATAGCCATTACAGATACCACTGTTTTTCATGGAGCCAGTATTACTAAGGCCAATGTAGCAACCCTAATACTTTTGCTGGCAGAAAATAATTATTTGCATTTAGATTCGGCATGGACAAAATACATCAGTTTAAATGCAAATTTTAACCCATCTATTACCATTCGTCAGTTGCTTAACCACACTAGTGGAATAAAAGATTACCTGGAAACGCCATCTGCCGGAACTTTAATCACAAGCAATTACAATTATTCATTTACTCCATTTGAAATTCTTGAAAACGTTGCAGATGATAGTCCACTTTTTGCTCCGGGAACTAATTTTTCATACGCTACTACCAATTACGCATTACTTTCTTTAATTGCACAAACCGTTACAGGCAATCCGGTTGAACAAGAATTACGTACTAGAATTTGGAACCCTTTGGGTATGACACACACTTATTTTGGAGGATATGAAAATTATACGGAGCCAAAAGCCGGCATTTGGTGGGATTTTGGAATGGGCTTGCAAAATTACAGCAACCAACCTTATACATCTATGTTAACCTTTGGTTATGGTGGAGCCAATATTGTTACTACCCCTTATGATTTGGCAAAGTTTGCACGTGCCGTTTATACCGGAACTGTATTAACATCCTCTTCTTTCAACCAAATGAAAACTTTTACTACAAACAGCTATCCGTTTTGGAACGGTTATGGTTTAGGTGCCCACAGAATGTATAGTGGCACGGTAAATACTCTTGGACATGATGGATATTACACCAATTTGTCCGATATGTTCCACAGTTTTGATTATGGTTTTACTTTGGTAACGATGACAAATACCCAAACACAAATTTTTGCAATTTATAAAGCCATGTACACTGCTATAAAAAACTTTATTACAACAGGCCAAGTGGAGAATATGAAAAGTGATGTGATAAGCATTTCACCAAACCCTGCCTACAAAAACATTTCAGTGCGTTTGAATTCAAATTATTCAGATACCGAAATAAACATTATGGATATAAGCGGTAAAATAGTTTATAAAGAAGCAAATATTAAATCTAATTCCTTTGAAGTTAATCTCGAACATTTA
This sequence comes from Bacteroidia bacterium, assembly GCA_022841465.1. GTDB lineage: Bacteria > Bacteroidota > Bacteroidia > B-17B0 > Aurantibacillaceae > Aurantibacillus. The sequence goes on from JALHRL010000019.1 coordinate 39,426, forward strand.
CAGGAAGGAATTTATTTTGTAAAAATTATAACACCCGAAGCTGTTTCAACAAAAAAACTTATACTAACCAGGTAAATAAGTTTTTACGTATTGCAAGGAAAATGTAGTTGTAATTAATTATATTTAGTTTATTATTTTAAAACCCGAAAGTGACAGGTATGTCTGCATTTTATGGTCAAATAAATAATAAAGTAAATTTAGTTACAAATGAAAAATGTACTTTTTTTGATAATTCTATACGTAAAAATTTACGGTCAAAAAAGCGACAACTATTTAAAATATTATCAACTTTGTAATCAGGCCAAGCAATTTTACAATACAAAAGATTATAATTCGGCATTAAAAAAATACGATTCGGCCTTTAAACTCGTTCATTACAGGCATGTTTCTAGTCTTTTAAATGCCGCAGTTACATCCTTAAAAATAGAGAATAAAAAAAAGGCTACACTTTTATTACATGAGGCAATAATGAATGGTTTATCTATAAGTGAACTTAAAAGCAATAATTTTAAAGAATTAAATAGTTTCAAACCTTTTCAACAGCTAAATGATAGCGCGTATATTTTAAGAGATAAATACCTTTCAAGAATAAATAGAGCTTATGCGCGTGAAGCAGATAGTTTGTTTTATGTTGATCAGGTAATTATTAGAAATGTAAAAACATTAAATAACGCATTTAATGTGAATTTTTATGTTTACGCATCTGAACGTCAGAAATACGATTCACTCAATTTTCAATATCTGTTAAAGTTAATTGATAAATATGGTTTTCCATCAGAAGAGAAAATAGGGCCGGAAAGCTACAATGCAATAAAATTGGTAATTCATCACAGTGCCCGAATGCCAATAAACAAAGATAAAATTGAACTGTTTAGAACCGCACTTTTTAAAGGCGAGTATTTGCCGGTTGATTTTGTCTGGATGTATGATCAATTAAAAATGAACTTAGGAGAATCTCCATTCTTTTACTTTCAGGTTAGGGATATATCAAAACTATCTGAAAACGAAAAAGAGAAAATAGATAAGAACAGACAAGAATACGGAGTAGGATTATTGAAAGATGATAAATTAACAAATAATGAATTCAAGAAATGAAAAACACCAAAATATTTAAAATGCCCTTTGCAAGTGTTTACCCGCATTACATTGTAAAGGCAGAGAAAAAAGGGCGCAGTAAAGAAGAGGTGGATTCTATTATTTATTGGCTAACCGGTTATAATAAACAAGAGTTAGAAATAATATTAACCAACAAAACTGATTTTGAAACATTTTTTAATAAAGCGCCACAAATAAATCCTAATGTATCAAAAATTACAGGTGTAATTTGTGGTTATAGGGTAGAGGAAATAGAAGATAAACTAATGCAGCAAATACGCTATTTAGATAAATTAATAGACGAGTTAGCAAAAGGTAAAGCAATAGACAAAATTTTTAGGAAGTGAAGGGACTCCTGAACAATTTCAGGGTTATACGTTCATTACTTCTTACCCTTTGCCACCACTTTCTTTAAAAATATTCCTTCGGCTCTAAACACACCATCTTTTAATTTAAATTCACTTAATAAATCGCCTCCTTTATCATCTCCCATTGAAAAGTTAAGGCGTATAACTCCGTCTTCGGCATTCCATGTGCCGGTAATTTTAGTTGTTCCTTTTGCGGGTGTTCCATCGGGGTTAACAGTATTTGCGATGGTCCAAACTCCCTTACCATCGGGTGTTAACACATATTTATCTGTAGTAGATGTAACTTTTTCACCTTCGGCTAACATGTGGTAAGTACCGGCGTATTTCTTTAAAAAAGTTTTGTCTTGTGCCTTTATAATCACAGGAGAAAGTAATAGAATAAGACTGAATAGTTTAATAATGTTTTTCATGTGTTTTAATTTAACAGTAATATTAGTGTATATATGTGAATGTTGCAAAATTTGAATCTACAAATGAGTAAAACTATCTTTTCAGTTTTTAAATAAATTGGTAACTTTAGAATACAATTAAAATTCCTTTCAAACTTTTAAATATAGGCGTTATTGAAGAAAACAAGTTTAAAATTCAAGTTAAATAATTAAGTATGACAGATAGAAATTACCTACAAAACTTAAGAACACCTACCAAAGAAAATCCATTACGAATATTAATGAGCGCCTGTTTAACTGGGGTAATGTGCGGATACGATGGAACTGCAAATGGCGAATACCCAAGTGCTTTAAAATTATTAAACTATAATACTGTTAAAATAATAAAATTTTGTCCGGAAGAGTTTTCGTTTGGTTCGCCACGCGAAATGTGTGATATACATGGGGGAACCGGTTTAGACGTGTTAAACGGAAAAGCTAAACTTTTAAGTGAAAGCGGGAAAGATTGGACAGAAGGAATTATAAAAGCATCTGAAAAAATGCTGGAAATTGCTTTAGCCGAAAAAGTAGAGCTGGCGGTAATGATGGATATAAGTGCGGCTTGCGGCAGCCAAGTAATTTATAACGGCAATCGTTTTGCGGAAAATAAAGTGTATCAAATTGGCGCAGGGGTGTGTGCTGCTCAATTAATGCGAAATGGTATAAAAGTAATTAGTCAGAGAGATTACGGTTCATTGGAAATTTTATATTCTAAAATGGATAATCAACACAAAATAGATTCAAGCAAAATTGATCACCATGAAACAGAATGGTATATAAATTATTTTAAAACAGAATAGAACTTTAGTACCTGAAAGAATTAATTACTCTCCAAAAATATACTTTGTATAAAATGTATTATCATTGAGAAGAATCAGATAAATCACTTTATTAAAGAGTAATTCAACAAATTAATGTATAACTTCGTTATATATTAATAAATTAAAATTTAATGGTTATGAAAGGATTTAAAAGTAAAATAGAGCACGATACAGTTACAAATATTAATTTCAGAAAAGTTTTATACACCGGCAACCATATGCAATTGGTATTAATGAGTTTAAAACCCGGAGAAGAAATTGGCATGGAGATTCATAAAGATAACGACCAATTTTTTAGATTTGAAGCAGGTCATGGCAGATGTTTAATTGACGACCATGAGTATGAAGTTACCGATGGCGATGCGATTGTGATTCCTTGCGGTGCAAAACATAACATCATAAATTTAAGTAACGATCACGATTTAAAAATGTACACCATTTACGCTCCTCCGCATCATAAAGATGGAATTGTGAGGGTAAGCAAAGAAGAGGCGGTGCAAAATGAAGCAGACTTTAATGGTGAAACTACGGAGTAAACATGAAAGTAATTATTACAGGCGCCACAGGAATGGTTGGTAAGGGGGTTTTGTTAGAATGTATTGAAGACAATAGAATAAGTGAAGTTTTATTGATTAACAGAATTTCTTGTGATGTAAAACATCGGAAAGTAAAAGAAATACTGCATGCCGATTTTTTTAATATAAAAGAATTGGAAGATAAAACAGCTGGTTACGATGCTTTCTTTTTTTGTATGGGCGTTTCATCAGCAGGAATGAATGAAGAAAAATATTACCAATTAACCTATACTTTAACAATGGGTTTTGCAAATTTAATGAGCAAAGTAAATCCAAATTCAACTTTTTGTTATGTTTCAGGTGCAGGTACTGATAGCAGTGAGAAAAAAAGCGGCTGGGCAAAAGTGAAAGGTAAAACAGAGAATGCAATTCTTGCGCTTCCTTTTAAAGCTGCATATATGTTCAGACCGGGTTACATTCAACCCATGAAAGGCATAAAATCTAAAACAGCATTGTACAATACGCTGTACGTAATTTTTAAACCCCTTTACTTTTTAATTAAACCCTTTAAAAGTATAGCTACTGATTCGGTTACCCTTGGCAAAGCCATGATTAATGCAGCTATAAAAGGATACGATACAAAAATTATAGAAAGTAAGGATATTTTTTTACTTGCTAAATAAGCAAAACTTGCATTTAATTTAATTCAGGTCTTTAATTAAAGTGTTATCTTTAAGAGGATATAATTGAACTTTAATGAAACCAAAAAAATCGTTTTTAACTACCTTAACAGGAGGCTTAACATCGGCAGCTCCTATTTTATTATCGTGTTGTAAAAGCGGTGCCTGTGTAGGAGTTTGCGCCAGTCCTATTGCGTCCTTATTCGGTATTTCATCTGCTAGTTTAGCTGCTTCGCCAATAGTTAGTGCAATAGAACCTATTTTAATTGCCATAAGTGCGGTATCATTTACAGTTTCTTACTACACTTTGTATGTGCTTCCAAAATACAATTGTGGTACCGGTAATGATTGTAATTGCGCACCCGACCCAAAGGAAATTAGAAAAACCAAATTGAATAAATTTATGTTTTGGTTTGGATTAATTTTAAGCATTGGTTTTTTAAGTTATTTTGAAATAACCAAATATCAAGCGGCTACAAATGCAGCGGCATGCGTTACAGAATGTGCAGTGCCAACAGATGCTTGCTGTGAAGAAGGAGATACAAACGCCTGTGCCAAGCCTTCAGAAGAAGCTTGCTGTGCTGAGGGTGATAAGGCAGAGTGTGAAAAGTAAAATATGAAAAAAAAAGTAATAGTAATAGGCGCGGGATTTGCTGGTGTTCAACTGGTTCGAAATTTAAATGAACAATTGTTTGATGTTTTATTAATTGACAAAATAAACCACCATCAATTTCAACCACTTTTTTATCAAGTAGCCACTTCACAAATTGAACCCTCTAGTATTTCCTTTCCAATTCGTAACATCTTTAAGGGAAAAAAGAATGTTCAGATAAGAATGACAGAAGTACAAAAAATTGATTCAGATAACAATAAAGTAATTACCGGTATAGGTGAATTTAATTACGATTACTTAATAATTGCTATTGGCTGTACTACCAATTTTTTTGGAAACGAAAACATTGCTAGCAATGTACTTACTTTAAAATCTACCTATGAAGCTATTAACGTACGAAATCACATTTTACAGATTTTTGAAAAAATAATTTCATTACCTGAAACTGAAAAAGAGGCATATTTAAATTTAGTAATTGTTGGGGCAGGGCCTACAGGCGTTGAATTGGCAGGTGCTTTTGCCGAAATAAAAAAATATATTTTACCCAAAGATTATCCGGGAATTGATTTTTCTAAGTTTAATATTAGTTTGGTAGAAGGAAGTAAGCATACTTTAAATAACATGAGCACGAATGCTAAAACCAACTCAGAAAAATATTTAAAGGAAATGGGTGTTTCTTTGATTACAGAAACATTTGTAAAAAATTACGATGGTAAAACACTTGAATTAAGCAGCGGCAAAACAATTCCTACTAAAACCGTTATTTGGGCAGCTGGTGTAATTGGTAATAAAATTGAGGGCTTACCACAAGAAAGTATAACAATTGGAAATAGATTTAAGGTTAACAGAAATAATAAAGTAAATAACACTAAAAATATTTACGCCATTGGTGATATTTGTTTAATGGAAACGCCACTCTACCCAAAAGGTCACCCTCAAGTAGCCAATGTAGCAATTAACCAAGCAAAAAATTTGGCAAAAAATTTGGAGAACATAATTAAAGGGAAAGCATTAACCGACTTCGAGTACAAAGATTTAGGTTCAATGGCCACAATAGGTAGAAACAAAGCAGTTGTTGATTTAAAGTTTATGAAAATGAAAGGTTATTTTGCTTGGCTAATTTGGATGTTTTTACATTTAATGCTTATTTTAAGTGTAAAAAATAAACTCATTATTTTTATAAATTGGGCTTGGGCATATATTACAAAAGATTCTTCCTTACGTTTAATATTAACTCCAACATCAAAAAACAATGCAAAGTAAAGCAGCTACACCCGATGAATATTACAAGCAATTGCCTGAAGATAGAAAAGAGGCCATGCTAAAATTGCGTAAAGCAATTTTAAAAAATATACCCAAAGGCTTTAAAGAAGAAATGGGCTACGGAATGGTAGGATTTGTAGTTCCTCACTCGATTTATCCTGATGGTTATCATTGTGACCCTAAGCAACCCTTACCATTTATGGGATTGGCTTCACAGAAAAATTTTATTGCCATTTACCACATGGGAATTTATGCCGATAAAAAATTACACGATTGGTTTATTAAAGAATACTCAAAATTATACCCAAAAAAATTAGATATGGGCAAAAGCTGTTTGCGATTTAAAAAACCGGAAAACATTCCCTTTGATTTAATTGGTGAATTAGCTTCAAAAATGACTACGAAAGATTGGATTACCATTTACGAGAAAAACTACAAAAAAAAATAAAATGAAGAAGTATTCTATTGAAATAAAATGGGCGCTTTTACACATTGCAATGTATTTGGTTTGGATGATTTTAGAAAGGGCTTTAGGTTTTCATGATGAATATTTAGAGAAACAGCCTGTTGTTACTATGTTTGTTTTAATTCCATCTATCTTATTTTATGTTTTAGCTTTACTTCAAAAACGTAATAAGTTTTACGGTGGTTACATGAGCTACAGGCAAGGTTTTGTAAGCGGTGTAATTTTATCGGCAATTATTACCTTATTTACTCCTTTGTTGCAAGTAATAATTTCATTAGTAATTACGCCCAACTACTTTAATAAAGTAATAGATTATGTGGTAACACACGGTATGTTTACACAAGAGCAAGCAGAAGCACAATTCAATTTAAATAATTACATTATACAGAGTACCATTTGGGCTTTGGTGTTTGGTGTTGTTATAACTGCCATTGTAGCCATTTTTACCATCAAAAAAAATAAAAGCACAATAGGAAATAAGAATGAGAGGTGATAGAAATTACCGAATAGACTAGCGCATAATTACCATTTTACCGAATTCTTTCACAAAATATTTTTCGGTTCCTGTTTCAGCCTTTTCAATAGATTCGTTATTTAATTTAATAATTACCTTATACAAATAAACTCCATTTGCCAGTTTATCACCAAAATCATCTTTTCCATTCCACGCGTAATCTGTAATATTTCTTCCAATTTTAATTGCACCTAATTCTTCTTTGGTAATTTCTTTTACAACTTTTCCGCTAATAGTCATAATTTGTATAGTGAATACTTCCGGTATTTCGCTGCCTGTTAATGTAAACACAAATCGTGTACTTGTACTAAATGGGTTAGGGTAATTTAAAACATTGGTAACGCTTGGTTTGTTTTTAATTTCAAACTGAATCCTGTATTCTGTAAAACCCGATCGGTTTAAACTTCGGTCTTTCCCTTGAACAGTTAACTGATAAATACCGTCTTCTAACAAATCCGGATTAAAGTTTATTTTACAACTGTTATTAGGTAAACTAGCAGGCGTAAAAATTAAATCGTTTCCAAAGTATATGGGAACGGAATTAGACTGGTTTGGATATTTTAACGATACAGAAAACGCGGACGTATCATTTAATGCCAAAAATTTATTTTCGTCTTTTAAGGTTATTAAAATATTTGGTTTTGCAGAAACTAAATCTCCATTTAAAATTCTAACACCATCAAAGGTAACGTCCAACAAAGGATTGGTTATATCTTTTTGAACACTAAAAGCTAAACGGCCAATGTTATTAAAACTTTCTTGTTCTTTTTGATACCGTGCGTTTGTTGGAGGATTAACATAAATCCATACAGCATTATTTCCTAAGTACTGATAGCTGTTTAATGCAATGGTATCGTAAATTATTTGTCCTGGTAAAAAATTATTCAGTTTTAATTTTTGAGGTAAAGGATGTATCACTTTATTGTTGTCTTCTAACCAATAAGTAACTACTAAACTATCGTTAAAAGGAATAGTGCCAATGTTTTCAATTGGAATTCTGAATTTGGCAACATCACCCTCCATTAAACTATCGTTAATAGCAACAAAACCTTTTGCAGGATTTAAAGCACATTCAGGAACCTGATCATATAAAACTTGCCATTTTCTTAACTGTGGAGATGTACGATTAATGTTATCTTTCATAACAGCTACCAATTGTACAAAAGGGTAGGTAGAAGCGTTCACATAATTGTAAAGTGCTAAAACATCTGTACTGTCTTTTACAAAGCTGGCAAGTGTATCTTTTTCTCCATTAGATTTTATACCAATTACTTTTAAAATAGTAGTATCGCCAGCTAAAGCATCGTAAGGTTTAAGTTGCCAATGCAAACTGTTCCATTTAAAGGCCGGACCAATTATTTCGGATGCAATGTATCCCGAATTCCATCTCGATTTAATGCTGTCGTTTAAATAAATGATATCAGATTTTTTGCTTCCTATAACTTCATTTGCTTGTCCAATGTTCATTCCTTTTCTACCAAAAATTATATACGGAACAGTATCGGAAAGGGTTCTTATATTGGCAGACCCAAAACTTTCAAACGCAGTATATAAGGCGTTGTTGTAGGTAGTAATTTGAGCATAGCCCGGCGACAATGCTCCCATAGTATATCCTAAAATGTAATTGTTAGGCGCAACTGCATTTAAAAATGCCTGCATGTCGTTTTTCCAATTACCAAATCCGCAATAATTATTTTGTCCAAAAGAATACACCCAAAGCACCTGATTATCTACACACACACAATTACTGTATGTACCCGGCCCTAATAATGGCCAATTAACCGATACAACCGATTGAGGCTCGCCACTTATAGAATCAAAAACAGCAAAATTCCAACCATCGGGTGAGCAACCCCAATTTGATAAACCATTTCCATTAAAGAAAAAATTAATTGCTACCGGAGAAATATTCGGATAAATTCCGTTACGAACACCAATTGAATGAACGTTATTAAAAAAATCAAATTTGCGTAATTGATTGTTATATTTTACAAATCGATACGTATTTCTTTTAAACTGATTAAAATGAGCCTGACTCCATCCCACTTTATTTCCTATTGTTTGAAATGAACTTTCGCGCCAAATAAAATTATCTGTACTTAAAACAGAATCTCTACTTACTCGCCAAAAATAAACAGTGCTATCGGCAAAAGGTAAATTAACATTCCACTCTAAAACACCACCTGAACTGGTAATATACGTTTGTTGTATTGGGTTTGTAAATTTATCGCAGGTATCTAACTGAAATTTATAAGTTGCTGTTTTTGCAAAGGGGTCTGTTGTACTGGCCTTTAAAGTGATGGTGTTTGATAAGGGAACAATAGCATATTTATAAGGAAAAACAGGAACAACATCCCCACCAGGAATAAATAAATCAACTGTGCCGTTTGTTGCGTTATTTGTTTTTAAAGTTTCAACAGTTTGATTAAACTGATCTAGTTTTACTTTAAATTTATTTAATCCAATTCCACGAACAAAATCAAGCGGAATATAAAATTTCAAACTGTCTTTGTAATAAGGGGCAACAACTTGCTTAAGAATGGTTATAGAATCGTTATTGGCAAAATATCTTTCTATTTGAACAAAAAACGAATCTTTTACTGCTTTGCCAATATTTTTGTAATTAATAATAATACCAATTGAATCGGTATATTTTTTAGTATCAAAACGTACGTAGTTATTTTTTATTTCATAATCGGGCAATAGTCCGGCATCTATTTTTATGGAAGGGTCTCCATGAAGCGTAATATCTAATGCTTGATAACGATTTAATCGTATCATGTTAATAGATGATAGATAGGTAGTTGATTTTATAAAATCGCCCAATCCTTTACCATAATCATTAACTCCCATGTTTTGATAAAAGTTGGTTGAGTAGAAATGCAAAGCACTTGCATAACCTGAACCGGCAGAAGAAAGAAAACCAATTGCGCCTTTTTGATTTGCGAAAACAAATTTTTCACTAACCGACTGATTGTTGGTTGTGAAAATATCTCCTGAATAACACGAATTAGCAAAAACAAGCGGATACTTACCCGCATTATTGTAATCATCGGGGTTATCAATTGCCTGATCAAAACCTGCACTAGAACCATGTCCGAAAAAAGTAATTAAAGAAGCGCCGTTATTTATCGCATCTTTTATACTATCACTAATTACATATTGTATTGGAGCAGTGGTATTCTTAACAAATGTTTTTACTTCTGCACCCGTATATACTCCTTCAATAATTGCTTCATAACTTCCCATATAAGATGATAGAACATTTGTTAAACTGGGTGTATCTCCTCCCACAAAATGTAAAACTTTTTTCTTCCATTCTACTTGTCCTGTTGCTTCGTGTTGTTGTACTTTTGATAAATAAATATTTACATCGGCATCTTTTAAAGCAGCAATTCTACCAATGGGAATTTCAGGATAATTGGCAAGTGAGTTTGTAATTCCTGCGGTTAATAACACATCGCTGCTTGGAATACCGAACACCGGAATTAAATTTGCCGTTTGCGATGAAGCCGATAAATAATTATAATCAATTCCTTTTCCAATAAGTAATACATACTTTGGTGGAGTTGGTAATGAATCGTGTAAATATTTTATAAAGTTGCGTATTGCTTGTGGGTGTTTATTAATACCGTAACCAAAGTGATCGTACAATTCATTTATGTTTGCTGATATTACCTGATATGCTCCTCCTGCCGAAGATTCTCTATACGTTTTATAATTATTAGCAGAAGCGGCTAAAGAAGGATGATAAATAATTACAAAAGGATTATTAGCGGTAGCAGAAATAAAATTTGAAAATGAACTACCGATATTTAAATTATTTAATTGTGTAATGTTGGTGATGGATGATTCTGCACTTACAACTACTAATTTTTGCGAACCGGAATTTGGCACTACCATTCGTGCGTTTCCTCCTAATAAATAAACCGGTAACTTTTTACCATTACTAATATCGTAAGCTACTAAAGAATTGGTTGTTCCGGCATTGGGATTTGAAAGTACAAAGCTTTGTTTTGTTGTAAGGGTGTTATCATCAATAAATAACTTATTAAACAGTAGGCTACTTAAGGTAGGTGTTTTAGGATATTTAAATTGAAAATAATGCAATAGGGTTTGGTTGCTAAATGTTGAGAAAGATGGATTATTAACAGAAAGAACATTAAAATTGGTGTTATTTCCAATTTGTGAATTATTAATAACATAACTTCTTCTTATAGGCGAGTAACTGTAAAAGGCAGTATCGGTTAGTAATACTGAGTTGTTTAAATGATTGGTATATGAAATTTGCAATTGATGATCGATAAAATAATATAAATTCATACTAAACCCCGATAGGTTTATGTTAAAGTAGCAGGGTAGGTTAGAGCCGGTAAAAACAGAATGATTCGCAAAAGGAGTAGTTAATTGTCCTCCTTTAGCAAACGCTAGTCCAAATCCTTCTGATTGTGTATATCGGGCATCACTGGCTTCGTTGTTATAATCAGGAACTTTGTTGTAATGGCTAACAGGACTATAAACTAATTCATTGTAATAATAATCGGCTAAAGGATAATTTGCAATGGTGCTATCTGTTTCAATTTGGTATCTTTTATTTACTACAGAAGTATTTACTGTAATATAAGCGTAAAGTGTATCATTAATTAAAGGCCTGTAGGGGTTAGGTAGATATTTTATTTCAGAATACATTAACGAATCGTATTCACGTCGGTAATGATTAGAATAAAACTCTATATAATCATTGGTGTTAAATTGATTGTCGGCTTCACCTTCAATAAACAAATATTGTTCTTCGCCTTTTACAAAAATTTGAAATTGTTTTGGATTAATGGTTAGTAAATTAAATTTTGTAGCAAGTGTAGCAGAATCTATTCTAAAAATGCCTTCTTTGGTAATAGGAAATTTAAAATAGGTTTTACTGTTGTCTATCCATTCGTTACAATATTTTTGACTTTTGCTTAAAAAACAAATAAAAATTAAGAATACGGAAAAGTATAATTTCCTGTTTAACATTTTACTTATCTGTTTTTTTATTAAAATCTATTTTAAGTGAGAAGATGTTTGAATAAAGTGCAATAGACCTATCACCAATATCCGTTAAAGCATAATCTAAAGAGAAAATTCTGTATTTGATACCTACACCAATATTTGGCTGAAAAGTGGTAACTTGATTTGTGCCGCTAACATCAAACTGCTTTTGTATGTTTCCCATACCAAATCTTAAAAACACAAAACCTTTGTAACCCACTTCTCCACCAAGCGCCGGTTCCATGCTCCACAATCCTGTTTTCACAACGGTATTTCTTTCCCCGTCAAAAGTGTTTATTAAATTTAATTCACCCAAAACAGAAATTCGTTCTTTCCAAAAGAAAAATGTTTTTGAAGAGCCTAATATTAACTTAGGCATGGTTACCTCTAAAGAATTGGTAGGAATTTCGTTTCCGGTTTGTTGAAATACAGCCTTATAATTGTCGCTTAAATTATAACTCCAGGCATTAAATGTTCCTGTAATATCTCTTCCTAAAGCGCCAAATTGCCAGCCTTTATAATTGTATCTAATGCCGGCATCTAAACCAAAACCCCAGGCACCGCCAAACTCTCCTAACTTTCTTCTAATAATTTTAAAATTACCTCCAAGCTCAATTCCTTTTAATTGAGGAATTACTCTGGCGTAACTTAACAAAGCAGCAAAATCAACTGCATTAAATGTTTTAATTTTACTATAATCTACATTTCCGTTAGCATCCACTAAATCTAATGTGTTTGGAATATTATCTACGCCAAAACGCAACATGGTTAATCCTGCTACGCTATTACTATCAATTCTTTTCGTTAGTCCAATAAAATCATATTTAGCAATTCCGGCAAAATATTCTGCATGCATTAATGCAACTTCTAAATCACTTTTTTGTTGAAGTAAACCTGCCGGGTTCCAATAACCTGCATAAGCCCCTGTAGTGGAAGCAACGCCGGTATTACCCATTCCTAAAGCGCGGGCGCCAACACCAATGTTTAAAAATTCGTTACTGTATTTTGCAATTTGTCCGTTTACAACGGCTGCCAAGAATATAGAAAGTGTTAAAAAATACGATTTCATCTACAGTTTAAATTTAGGTGTTTTTGGCCAATTTTTATAGCTCTAAAACGCCTTTTTTTGAAATTTATTGCTGAATTTTTGTGCAAAGCTTATGCTAAACAAATTAGCCCCTAAATAGTTCATATGAAAATGGTCAACAAACAACTCTTCTCTTTGATTATACTGGGCAGAGAGCATGTTCCAGTGTTCTATTTTGTTTGCTAAAGCTATGTTGTTTACTTGGTTTAACATGCTTTCCATGTTGCTAACATCTTTGTTTCCTCCTTTAAACATGGGAGAAGTAATAAGTGCAATTTGAATGGAATTTTCTTTACATAATTGAATAATAGAATCTAAATAGGCTCTGTTTTTGGGTTCAAAATAATTAAAGTAAGGCTTTACCGTATCTTTTTCAATTAACTGAGAATGAAAATTATCCTTTATGTATCCTTTAAAAAACAAGGCGTCGTATTTATCTTCTTTCCCCAGCCATCCATGAAGAGATGAGCTAATATTTTTAATGCCAATATATGGCCAAGAGTAATAAGGGTTATAATAAAAATGCTTAAACCTATTATCAATTTTATTGAATTCATTTAAGAGTGTTTTATTCTTTAAAAACGGAAAGTAATTATTAAACTCTTTAATATCATTTGTATTAAATTTCACAAAATGTAAATCGGTTTCATAAAACAAATACAAGGGAGCTTTGTGATTTGCCAAATAGGTTTTTAGGGCGGCAAATGCAAGTGGAGAATTTGCTCCGCTTAAGGATAAGTTAAAGGAATTAAAACCGGTAATGGAATCAAATACAAATGTATTGAAGTGCATGGCCACGCGCGATGAGCCTAAAAAAACTACATCGTAAGGCGTATTTCCAAAAAAAGCCTCGGTGTACTTTGCGTAATAGCCTTTTTTATGCATTAACAATCCTTTATAATGCAATGCTCGCAAAGCATACAAACTAAGCGTAATGAGTAGAAAATATATAACTGCCTTTTTTATCAAAACTGAAAATAGATGAAAGTGTTTGCATTAAAATCACCAAAAATGAAAATAGTAATTACCAATAGAATATAAAATACAGGCTTTAATAGGTTGTAAAGAGCAGGACGCTTGTTTACCAAAGCATACTCTTCATTTAATTCTTTTAATACCAAAACAAGTATAAAAAACACCATTAGCAAATAGTAGAATCTATCTTGAAGCAGCGTATAATTACTTAAGCTAAAAGTAAACGTTTCCAAACTAAAAATACGATGGTAAATGAACCCTAAATCACTTATTGTATTTGCCCTAAAGGCTATTAAGGAAATGGTGTGAAATAGTAATAAATAGATATGTCCGATTAATTTGGGAGGTACAATGTTTGGAAATTTTTTTCTTAAAACGCTTTCTAAAATAAAAACCAAGCCATGCATTGCGCCCCAAACTAAAAAAGTGGAATTAGCGCCGTGCCATAAACCACTTATAACAAACACTAAAAAAATATTTAAGAGCCAACGGCTATAATTTACACGATTGCCTCCTAAGCCAATGTATAAATAGTCTCTAAACCAAGTAGTAATACTAATATGATTTCTTTGCCAAAATTCGGTTAATGTTTTAGATAATAATGGTCTGCGCCAATTTAAACTAAAATTAATATTAAATAATTTGGCAATTCCGGTTGCAATATCGCTGTAACCACTAAAATCGCAATAAACTTGTATAACAAATAAGAAACCGGCAAGTAATAATTCAAATCCATGGAAATTATTTACATTATCAAAAACGGGACTCACTACACTGTTTAAATTATCGGCAATTACCAATTTTTTAAAATACCCCCAGGTAACTAATTGCGCAAAGGCTCCCCAATTAATGTTTTTAAAATAACTGATACTTTTTAATTGAGGCATTAAATTGTTGTAACGTACAATGGGGCCGGCTACCATATGCGGAAAAAAGGAAACAAAAAGTAAAAAGTCAGAAAGTGTATCGTTTGGTTTGTATTTTCCTCTGTAAACATCAACTACATAACTAATAGATTGAAAAGTGTAAAAAGATAAGCCGGCAGGTATAATTAAATTTTCCATTAATGCGTAATTGGCATTGTTTACATTATTTAAAATGGCAACCCCGCTATTAAACAAAAATGCAGAATATTTAAAAACAACTAATACACCCAAATTAGAAATTAAGCTTAAGGCTAAAAAACTTTTTTTATAGTGCGTTTTACTTTCAATTTGCTTGGCACACCAAAAATCAAAAACAGAAGTACCAATTAGTAACAACAAAAAATAGGGGTTGTACGAAAAATAAAAATAATAAGACGCTAGTAATAACCAATAATTTCTGAAACGGATAGGTGATAACCAATAGCCTATAAAAACTATAGGTAAAAACAGGGTAAATATTAACGAATTAAACAGCACTTTCTTTAATACTTGATTTTACTCCGTGAATAACATAAGCAGAGCCTAAAAACAGAAATGGGAAAATTACAGCAGTATAACGCTCTGTCCATTCATTAAAAAAAAGCACAACTACGAAGGCGTGTGCAATTATAATTGCTTGAATGAATAATAAAACATTAAAATGAAACATTCGTTTTTGTTTAAATGAATTCCACAATGCCATTATATTTAGAACAAAAAAAACAATATGCGCTCCGTTTATAATGTTATGGAAATTAGAGTAATAAGGGCGCGTTAAAGTAAAAAATGAAATAAACTTTAAGCCTATTAATTTAAACACTTCCAATATCCCTTCTTTTTCAAAAAGAAGTTGATAAGTGTTAAATAATGTAAGTTCAGCTGGTGTATAAACCGTATTGTTTGTTGGGAAACCGCATATAACCGACCCCGTTAAAATTACATTTGCCACACCGCTAAAATGTAGTTTCACAAAAAAGAAAACGAATAAAAACAAGGCCAAGCCTATTGTTGTATAATAGAACAACGTTTTTTTAATACCCCATTTACCTGTACAATGAAGTTTATAAGTTACAAATGCTAATAAAATGATTATACCGGTGGGTTTGCTTAATAGTAATAGGAGAGCATAAATAAAAATACGCTTCAATGGAATGGTGCCAACAAATAACTCGTAAGCAAAAAGCAAATAAATGGCTATAAAAAAACTTTCAGAATATAAACTCAGGTTCCAGGTAAGTAAAAGCGGACAAAACAACATAAAAAACAACCACCAATTGGCGAGCTTATTATTAAACTTTAGATGAAGTAAAGAATAAAACTTATAATAAGCCGCAAGTGAAACAGAATGGGTAATTAGTATAATTGCTGCTTTAGAAAATCCTAATTTAATAAATACCGCTAAATAAAAAATATACGAAAGATTAAGCAATTGAAATTGAAAAATTTCTTTTGCCTTTTCGCTAAACAATTGTTGGGCTTCCGAAAAAAACTTTTCGCCTTCACCCGTAAAATTAAATCCTTTGGTAAATATTAAAAAAGTAAACAGTACAAGATGTAAAGAGTAGAGTAGAAGTACCGTTTTATTTTTTTGTAAAAAAGAATTCATTGATAGTTTAATCCATCTTTTTGCGAAGTTTCTTTTTTTCGCTAATAAGTATTTTGGTTGATTTCTTTTTTAATTTACTGGCTTTTGTTGGTGCGGTTGCCAGTCTTTTTTTAGGTTTTACAAATAGTTTTTTAAGTAATTTACCAAAGCGCTCGGTAACCTCTTTCTTATTTTGTAATTGTGTTCTGAATTTATCTCCCGCTAATACAATAGCACCTTCTTTGGTAAGATGCTTGTAGTTTTTTTTTATCGTCCACTTTTCCTCATCATTTAATATACGTGAAAGATGTATGTTAAATTCTAAATGAACCTTTGTTTCAACCTTGTTTACATTTTGGCCGCCTTTACCGCCTGAATGTGAGGTAGTATATACAACTTCTTGCTTTAGAATTTGAGCTATTTTACTATCTGTTAACAAAACCCTATTAATTAATACATTGAATATACAAATTTAATAAATGTTAAATGCTTTAACTTTGATACAATGCGTTATTTATTAATAGTTTTATTGTTTAGTACTTCTGTAAAAGGCCAAACTATAGCCGAGTGTAAAAAACGCTTTGATAGTTATTTAAACTTTAATAATTCACTTAGTCATTTAGTAAGGTTTGAAAACGAGCAAATTTGTATTTATAATAAATCAGGGAAAAAAGAATTTACTGCATATCAAAAAGAGCTTCCATTGCTGGCTGCATATTTTGAAAACATGCATCCGGAGGACCTAGAAAAATTTTATATAAAAAAAGGAAACAAGGCCTTAAGCAAACATAACCGTGATAGTTTACAAAAACTGGCTTTAAAAAACGCGCGTAAACCTGCTAAAGTTCTGTCGGGCATGCGAATTGCTATAGATCCCGGACATTTGGCGGGAAATTTTACCGAAGCCATGAACGAGCAAAAGTTTTTATATTTTGTAAAAGACAGTATTAACCATCCTTATGACAGTATTAAAATTTTTGAATCGGAACTTACATTTAAAACTGCTTTGTTGCTTAAAAAGATGGTAGAGGGGCAGGGGGGGAAGGTGTTTTTTAGCAGAAAAGAACAAGGTTTATCTTCTTTTGGCATAAGTTACCACACTTGGTTTGTAAACAGAAAAGAAAAGGTAATAGATAGCTTGTTTGCAACAAATAAAATAGATAAAAAAGAGCATAAAAAGTTAAGCACATTAAGCGAATACGATTTTTTTTGGTCGTTTTTTAGAGATTATGAATTATTAAACAGAGCCAGAGTAATAAATGAATATAAACCCGATTTATGTTTAATTATTCACTACAACGTTGATGAAAAAAACGAGCCCTGGAAAAAAACTACACCCAATAATTTCACCATGGCTTTTATAGGTGGTTCGTATACTGCCGATAGACTAGATAAACCGGATAGTAAAATGAATTTTTTACGAATGCTGTTTTCTAATCAAATAAACGAATCGGAAAGGTTGAGTGGCGCAGTAGTGGCAGAGTGTTCTAAAAACTTAAATGTTCCAATCGCAAAAAATACCGATGCACTTTATTTAAAAAACAATTGTAAAAAATTAGCGTGTAGCGGAGTATTTAGCCGACAATTAATTTTATGCAACAGAATTAATGCGCCCTTGGTTTATGGCGAAAGTTTGTATCAGGATAACGAAAAGGAGTGCGAGTTATTAATGAAAAACACCAATCAGTATTACGGCATTGAAACAAACGAGCGTGTTTATTTAGTAGCTAAAAGTTATTACAATGCCATACTTCAATATTTAGGTAAATAAAAAATCCCGAAGCAATTCGGGATTTTAAATATTATTTAAGTGTTGTAATTATTTCTTTTTTGAATAACGTGTGCGGAATTTATCAACGCGACCCGCTGTATCTACTAATACTTGCTTACCTGTATAAAATGGGTGAGAAGTCATTGAAATATCTAATTTAACCAATGGGTATTCATTCCCATCTTCCCACTTTAAAGTTTCTTTTGTTTCTGCACAAGAACGAGTAAGGAAGGTGAAACCGTTGCTCATGTCTTTAAACACGCATAATCTGTAGCTTTCTGGATGTATCTCTTTTTTCATAACGAAATGTATATAAGTTGCTGAATTTTCGGAGGACAAATATAAGGCATAATTGCTAATTCGCCAAATAATTTTAATTAACTAATAATCAAATAGTTGTATTGATTTAGGATAAAGATAATAGGGGAGTGTTAGAACACTTAAAACTACCTGAATTTCTTATTTTTCCTGACTCATGCGCAAACTTTCTCTGTAAAGAAACTTTTCCTGAGTACTTTCAAAGGGTCTATAAATGTAATAGGCGTAACCATCTTTAATTTTTATTTGCGTGGCACTTGGATTTAAAAATTTGTAAGAGCCTTCCACTTTTCCGTTTAAATAATTTATTCTTTTCAACTGAACGTTTGGTCCGTTTTTATACAAAGCATACACTTTACATTCGGCTTCATCAAAATACAATTGTTTTTTCCAGGTTTTCCAGTTTTTAGGGTGATGGTATTTTATTTCTACACTATCTATTAATTTATTTTTATTACTGTAATGATAAATATAATTGGAGTGGTGATTAAAAACACAAATAGTGTCTTTTATAATAAACATAGGAGCATATAGTGGTTGATAAAACATAGATTTTGTAAAACCACTCATAATAGCAGCCACAACAGCTTTGTCTACTTTTAATTCACGCGCAATTCTGTTTACTTCTAATCGTGCGCGCGGCGGTAAAAAATAATATTCCATTCGGTACATATCCATTAATTGCGGATCGGTAACGGTGTTTAAAATTTTTCTGTTCTCCGGATTATCAAACGAAAAATAATTGTAATTAAACAAAGGATATTCTTCAAACTGATTGGAATAGTATAAATTATTATTAGCGGTATCTTTTACCGGCTGCACACTGTTCTCAAATTGTTGTTTAGAAACACCGTTGGCAATTATTAAATCGTTAATTACCTCTAACCTAAAAACGCTATCCTTACAAATTACCATGGTATAGCCCAAGTAATCATGAAAAAAGGCTTTGGCTTCACCTGCTTCCGTGGGTAAAATATGTGTTGAATAAATTTTACCGCTATAATCAGCTAATTTCACTTCGGCTTTTTGTAATGATTTTTTGGCTGTTAGCAGTATTAGTTTATCCTCAAAAAAATCAAAATCATAAATACTGTAATCGGGCTTTCCTACAAGCGTTTCGGGCTTGTTGGTTGAAACAATAGTTATATCTTCCAACATATTTACTTTTTCTTTCAACACAATTTTTAAATAAAAAGTATCTTTATTTCCGGTATTAAACTGAGTAAAATATCCATTGTATGCTAAATGTCTTGCTGTAACTGAGTAATAACTTTCTTTATTTAATTTGCAATTAAACTCGCCGTACTTATTAGAAAAAACAGGGGCTTGTTTGTTAATAGAAATATTTACCAACTCTATAACTTTTCCGTTGTCATTAACCACTTTGCCAATAATAACGCAACTGTTTTGAGCCAGCATGAGCTTTCCAAATGATAAAAGGAGTATGGTAAAAAGGGCTTTCATTAAAAACTAGACGAAAATAATTTCAAATTCCATACAATTATACTAAAATAAAAAATCCCATAAAGAATTGCTTTATGGGATTTAAAAAAGGGAATAAAATTACTCAATTTGTTGTAAACGTGTAGGTAACTTCTGTTTGTTAAAAGGATTCCCACCCTTATTTTAACGGAATATTATTTTAAACTAATTTCTATGGTATCTAAAAAAGCATTAGTGGTTATACTTTTAAGTTTATTTACAAAAGGTGTTTTTAGTCAGGAAGAAATGCATCCATACAAAAAACTCACCAAAAAATTTATTGGAGCGGTAAAAAGAAACGAACCTTATAAAAATTACAAGTTTTTTGATACTACTGTTTACGGGCGAATGGCAGAGGCACAAACAGAAAGCATGATTGATAAGTTTATTAAAAAACACGGACCCATTGTTGCCATTGAAAAAACAGAAGTAGATACACAGGGTTGTAAAATGGCTACAGCAACGGCTATTAAGGTAAAAGACGGGAAATACCTTTGGTATCATTACTACGATCAGGCATATTATATACAGCGCTTTGAAATTGATACTTTTATAAAAGACAATTGGTTTTATAAACCGGAAGTAATTGAAAACGTAAATTTCACCAAAAAAGAAATATTAATTAGAACCAGCGCATTTATTCAATTACCCGGAACTTTGTTTTTACCAAACGGAAATAAAAAAAGTCCGCTTGTTATTTTAGTTCACGGAAGTGGGCCACACGATAGAAACGAAACCATGGGAAAAAACAAAATATTTTATGATATAGCGCAACATTTGGCACAAAAAGGAATTGCGGTTTTAGCGTACGATAAAAGAACCTATGTATATCAATTTAGCAGCCCTTTTCCTATAGATAGCATGGATTACAATACCGAAACAGTTGAGGATGCAGTAGAGGCATTTAACCTTGCAAAAACTTTTAAAGAAATTGATACCACTAAAATATATGTTGCAGGCCATAGCTTAGGCGGTATGTGCGCGCCTTTAATTGCCAAACAATGCAGAGGTTTAAAAGGATTAATTTTATTAGCAGCACCGGGCAGAAACTTGCTGGAAATTTTACCCGAACAAATGGATTATATTTTAAGTATTGCTCCGGCAGATAAAAAAGAGGAAACCGAAAAAATAGTTACATCTATAAAATGGCAAGTTAACAACGCTTTAAAACCCGATTTAACTTTAAAAAGTAAGGTAATGTTGCCCTTTGGCGCACGAGCTAAATATTGGTTGTTTGACAGGAATTACAAAGTGTTGGAAGAAGCTAAAACTTTAAAAATGCCCATTTTACTAGTTCAGGGTGGTAGAGATTACAACGTAACAAAAAAAGATTTTGATTTATGGAACAATGCAATGAATGGCAAATCTAATTTTAAATCAGTTTGGATTGAAAATGTTGATCATTCATTTTTTGAAGGCTCAGGCATGGCAAAACCGGCCGATGTAAGTACTCCGGGACATGTTTCACAGAAAATAATTTCGCAAATAGAGACTTTTGTTAAAACGAAATAGGTTTATAAGAGCCGGATTTATTAACAAATTAACGAAATGTTAATACTTTTTGTTTTAAAAAATTAAATAAATAAATTATATTTACCACACTTAAAAATCTTAACCTTAATTATGAAAAAGTTATTTATTGCAATTGTTGCTTTAGCTGTAGTAGGGGTATCTTTTACATCTTGCAAAAGTCATGAAAAATGTCCGGCTTACTCAAAAGTAAATACCGAATCTAAGAAAAGTATTTAATGATAATAAAGTAACCCGTTATGGGTTATTTTGTTAGAATTTCTATTTAACATAATATTAATTATAGTGATTTGCATACGCACTGAAACCACGCACTTAAAAAATTCAATATAATAAACATTATGTCTGCGGACTCCCGTCCTTGCCCTTCGGGTAAATAGATCCTGCGCTACTAGCGCGCCTTTGAGTATTAGGCTAAATTTGTATATTAGAAGAATGGAAAGCGAGTTTAAAAAACAACTAATATTTAAAGTATTAGACAAGTTAAAAACTGGCAGTGGAAATTGGTCGTTAGATTCTGTAATAACACATGTTAATAATGGCATTAAATTAAGTGATTTGCATTATGACGAAATTAGAGAGTTTCTTGATGATAACGGATTAACTGATCACCATATATCTAATACTGATCAAATTCATTTAAAGCCAAAAGGTAATAAGTTTACACTTGAACAATATGAAGAGATTGTAAATCCCAAAAAAGAAACATTAGCAAATCCTCTATTTAACATAGGAACAGTTGAACAATTCGCATATTCAAAGTCAGGCGAAATAAATCAAGTTAAAATAGAAGATAATACAATAAAAAAAAGAACTTCATTAGTTGAGAAAATTTGGTTCATTATTTCTGAAAATCCATTAATAAGTAGTATCATAAGTTTTTTTATTTGCGCAATTGTATTCGCTTTTATTAAATCAAAATATCCTTTTTTTCCGTATTTTTAGACGCAGTAATCGCGGCCAACACATCTTTCACTTAATACATTTACGGCACATTTATGCGTACCATTTTTATAGTTGAAGACGAAAAAGCAATTGCTGATACCCTTAAATTAAACCTTGAATTAGAGGGTTATTCGGTAATTGAAGCCAATGCCGGTAAACGCGCCTTGCAACTTTTTAACGAACATAAAAACAAAATAAATCTGGTTTTATTAGATGTAATGCTACCCGAAATAAACGGCTATGATTTGTACAAAGAGTTTAAAAAAACAAAGCCCAACACCCCCATTATATTTTTAACCGCCAAAAACCAAAGTATCGATAAAATTACCGGATTAAAATTAGGTGCCGACGATTATTTAACCAAGCCCTTTGATCTAGAAGAATTGTTGCTTAGAATTAATAATGTTGTAAAACGCTACACCCCCGAAAACAAAAACCAATTTGAGTTTAATACCGGTAAAATAAATTTTGAAACTTTTGAAATTACCGATATCAACAAGAATAAAACTACTTTATCTAAACGTGAAATTGGCTTACTTCAATTGCTTACTTCTCAACCAAATAAAGTTGTTTCGCGCGATGAAATAATTGAAAAATTATGGACGATAGATGAAAATCCATCGTCCAGAACCATTGATAATTACATTTTAAATTTCAGGAAGTATTTCGAGCAAAATCCAAAAGAACCTATACATTTTCACTCCATTCGCGGAGTTGGTTATAAGTTTACTACTTAGGTTGCTTTTTAACGTATTCAGATAATTCGTTTTTGCTGCGAGTAAATGTTAATGCATCATTTACTTTATAGTAATTCTTTTTATCTAAGGTTTTGTTATACGCATATTTTGCAAAAGCTAATTTTTTATCATCAAACGAAAAAAGTTTCACAACTGTAATTACCTGTCCGGTGGTAAAATATTCTTCATCAAAAACTTGTTTTGCTCTTTTTAATTTATCGTCATCAAAACTTTCTTTTTTAACGGCATCACATCTGTCGTTAAAGTCTTGCGCAGTCATAGCCGTTATGGTATTGGTAACTGCCGTAACCGTTCCTGACATTCCGCCTGTAGGTGGCGCATAAGTGGTGGTTGGTACTGTTTTAACACCTACCTCAGTAGATGCAGGAGTAACACCCACTTTAGGAGTTGCTACCGGTTGCACTGTATTTGTTGGTACTGAAGGTGTAGTTTGTGGCGCAACTTCTTCGTCTAACATTAGCGATTTGCTTTCTAAAATAATATTGTAGTTTCCAAAATTATCTTTTGTTACTACATATTTAGATAAGTATTTAGGTTCGCTGCTTAAGGTATAATTTAAAACAGTTGATGAACCAGAGAGTAATAATTTAACGCGATAACTGTAATCATCTAAATAATTAAAAGTAATATTTGGCACATATTCGTTATTTAATCTTACCCCGTTTAACGAGGCAATAAATTTTGGAATAGTTGTGTTGGCCGTTCTAATGGTAATTTTGCCCAAATCTTGAGCATTAAAAGCTGTAAATACTACTGCTAATAATAAAGTGTAAAGGTTTTTTTTCATGTTATTGTTTTAATTTAATATTATTCAAGTACCGTGCTGCTTTTTTAATTCTACTCTTAAAATTTCTTAAATATAAACATTTAAAATTATTATTCTTAGGTAATATTATTCGGAATGGTTGACTAGCAGTGTTTTATGTTTAATACTTCTAGCATTAATTCAAATACATTTTCCTTATATTTAATGCATTCATTATTACATTAAACACAAAAATACTATATGAACCAGTTACAAAATTACGCTTGCGGCCAATGGCTTTCAGGTACCGATAAAGGACAAGAATTATTTAACGCCATTACCGGCGATGTAGTTGCAACCGCATCAAGCAAAGGGTTAGATTTTGGTAAAATGTGCGAATACGCACGCAATGTTGGCGGGCCCAATCTTAGAAAAATGACTTTTCAGGAAAGAGGTATGATGTTAAAAGCCTTAGCCACTCACCTACTCTCTAAAAAAGATATTTTTTATAAAATTAGTTGGGCTACAGGCGCTACCAAAGCCGATAGTTGGGTAGATATTGAAGGCGGTATTGGAAATTTATTTACATATGCCTCTTTACGTCGCCAATTCCCCAACGAAACTTATTGTTACGATGGTGATGCTGTTCGCTTATCTAAAAACGGAACTTTTATTGGACACCATATTTGTGTACCTAAAGAAGGAGTTGCCATTCATATTAACGCTTTTAATTTTCCGGTTTGGGGAATGTTAGAAAAAGTTGCTGTTAATTGGTTTGCCGGAGTTCCTGCAATTGTAAAGCCTGCAACACTTACCTCTTTTTTAACCGAAGCAGTAGTAAAAGAAATTATTGCCAGTAAAATTTTACCGGAAGGTGCCCTTCAATTAATTTGTGGTTCTGCCAATGGTATTTTAGATCATGTGCAAAACCAAGATGTTGTAACTTTTACGGGCTCTGCCTCTACCGGTAAAATGTTGAAATCGCATCCGAAAATATTAGAAGAATCTGTTCCTTTTAATATGGAAGCCGATTCGTTAAACTGTTGTGTGCTTGGTAATGATGTAACGCCCGATAAACCGGAGTTTGATATTTTTATTAAAGAGGTAATGCGTGAAATTACTACCAAAGCCGGACAAAAATGTACTGCAGTAAGAAGAATTATTGTTCCTGAAAATTTGGTAGAAGATGTTCAAATTGCGCTTGGTAAACGTTTGGCGCAAAATGTTATTGGCGACCCGAATATAGAAGGTGTTCGAATGGGTTCCTTGGCCGGTCAATCGCAATTAAATGAAGTAAAAGAAAAAGTGGAGATACTTTCTAAAACTCAAAAAATTGTAATTGGTAGTTTTGAAAATTTTGAAGTAAAAGGTGCCGATAAAACTAAAGGTGCGTTTATGCCTCCTATTATTTTTTATAACGATAATCCTTTTAAAAATACCGATTGCCATAATATTGAAGCTTTTGGTCCGGTTAGCACCATTATGCCCTACAAAACAATTGATGAAGCAATTCAGTTAAGTAAAATGGGAAAAGGTTCATTAGTAAGTTCTATTGTAACAGCCGATGATAAAATTGCACGTATGTACACTATTGGCGCTGCTTGTATGCATGGTAGAATTTTAGTTTTAAATGCAGAATGTGCCAAAGAAAGTACAGGCCATGGTTCGCCAATGCCAATGTTAGTGCATGGTGGCCCCGGACGCGCAGGTGGTGGTGAAGAAATGGGCGGCAAACGCGGTGTATTTCATTACTTACAGCGCACTGCTATACAAGGCTCCCCTACTACCATTACCAATATTTTAAACAGCTATCAATATGGTGCAAAACACATTATTAAAAATATTCACCCATTTCGTCAGTATTTTGAGGATTTAGAAGTAAGTGAAACCTTAATTACAGAAACCCATACTGTAACCGAAGAAGACATTATCAACTTCGCAAATTTAAGCGGCGATAAGTTTTACGCGCACATGGATCCAAAATCGTTAGAGGATACCATTTTTAAACGTACTGTAGCGCATGGCTATTTTGTTTTATCGCGTGCTGCAGGTTTGTTTGTTGACCCGCCAAAGGGCCCGGTTTTATTAAACTACGGTATTGATGAATGCAGATTTACAAAACCAATTTATCCGGGCATGACAATAGGTGTGCGTTTTACTTGTAAAGAAAAAATTGAAAACGATAAACCATTAACAGCAGCTAACGGAAAAGAAATGAAAGTAGGAATTGTAAAATGGGTAGTTGATATATACGATGCAAGTTCAGATGAAGTGAGAGCAAAAATTGGTGTAGAAGGAACAACCGGAGAAACCGTTGGAATTGCAACTATTTTAACCATGGTACAAAAAAAGAAACAGTAATTTAAAAAAATGAAGGGTTTATTAATAGTTTTTATTTGTTTTTTTCAGATACTAAAAGCTGAAAATAGTACACCCGATTCATTATTTAATAAATTACGTAACGCAACACACGATACAATAAAAATTAAAACGTGTATAAGAATTGCTGAATTTCATAAAACTTCTATTCCTGATTCGTCGCTAACCTATTTAAATTTAGCAAAACAACTTGTAGAAAAAACCAATTACCATAACTGGGATGGTTTTATATACAGGTTAACCGGTTATATTGCATTTCAAAAAGGAGATTTTAAAGAAACATTGCAAAATTATGAGAAGGCTTTAGAAATATTTAAGAAGCAAAAAGATAATTATAATATCGGAAAGCTAATTTACTTGTCGGGTGTTGCATATGTTTATTTAGGTGATTATAAAAAAGCATTAAATAATTTTTTTGAAGCAAGAGAATTGTTTGAAAAAAATAATTTTGAAAATGATGCTGCAGATGCTACAATTGGAATTGCAAATATATACGGACGTTTAGATAATCCCGTAAAAGAATTAGAATTTAACTTGATGGCTTTAAAAATAAAGGAGAAGTTAAATGATAAATATGGTGTAGCCTCTGCTTATATTAATATTGGAAAATCGCTTTCTAAACAAGGTAAATACGATGAGGCAATAGAATATACTTTAAAAGCCATAAAAATTAGTGAAGAAATTAACAACTCAAAATGGTTAATTAATAGTTATGGTAATTTAGGTTCAATTTATTCTATGAAAAAAGACTTTAAAAACGGATTAAAGTACTTTTTAAAATGCATTCATGTTGCTGAAAAAATTGGAGATAAAGCACCATTAGGAACTGTTTATGGAAATGTTGGTAAGCTTTATTCGGAATTAAATATGCAAAACGATGCAAAGAAATTTTATCAAAAGGCACTTACCTTGTCGCAAGAAATTGGTGATATGGAACAGCTAAAGCAAAATTATTATTCATTCTATGAATATTTTATGGATAATAAAGATTACAAAAATGCAGTTGATTACTTAAAAACCTTCATGTCTATTAAAGATAGTTTAATAAATGAATCTACTACCGGTCAATTAAATGAATTACAAACAAAATACGAGTCTGATAAAAAGGAAAAAGAAATTGAACTTTTAAATAAAGACAAAGAAATACAACAAACACAAATTAAACAACAAAAAATAATTAATTACGGTATTGTAGCCGGTTTATTAATTGTTCTAGTTTTTTCGTTGTTGCTATTTAATAGATTAAAAATTACCAGGCAACAAAAAAACCTAATTGAATTACAAAAACAGGAAGTAGAAACAAAAAATGAAATTATAGAAGAAAAGCAAAAGGAAATACTTGACTCCATTCATTACGCAAAAAGAATTCAAACTACCCTACTCACTCAAAAGGATTTCATTAATAACAACTTAAATGATAATTTCATTTTATTTAAACCAAAAGATATTGTAAGCGGAGATTTTTACTGGGCTACAAAGCGTGAACATCTATTTTATCTAGCTGTATGCGATAGTACCGGACATGGTGTGCCGGGCGCGTTTATGAGTTTGTTAAGTATAAACTTTTTAAACGAGGCTATTAATGAAAGAAAAATAGAATCACCTGATCATATTTTTAATTTTGTTAGAGAAAAGCTAATTGATAATTTAAGTAAAGACGGGCAACAAGATGGCTTTGACGGAATCCTTTTATGTTTTAATCAAAAAACGAAACAGATTACCTATGCTGCTGCGCACAATGCACCAATTATAATAAGAAACAATGAAATTTTAACTTTAGAAGCCGACAAAATGCCGGTTGGCAAAGGTGTTAGTGAAGCACCGTTTAAATTATTTGAATTAGATCATAAACCTGGTGATAGTTTGT
Organism: Bacteroidia bacterium; assembly: GCA_022841465.1. Taxonomy (GTDB): domain Bacteria; phylum Bacteroidota; class Bacteroidia; order B-17B0; family Aurantibacillaceae; genus Aurantibacillus. The sequence goes on from JALHRL010000019.1 coordinate 67,564, forward strand.
ATTTATATACCGATGGCTATGCCGATCAGTTTGGCGGGCCAAGAGGTAAAAAATACATGTACAAACAATTGAATCAGTTTATTATTTCAATTTCTAATTTAGAAATGCAAAAACAATTCGAAAAGCTCGATTATAACTTTAATAATTGGCGTGGAAATTTAGAACAAGTAGATGATGTTTGCATCATTGGTATAAAGTTATGATTAGAATAAAATTACTTATACTGTTTCTTATTTTCACGTTTGTTAATGTACACGCTAATAAACTTGATTCATTAAAAAAAGTACTTCCTAATCAAAAAGATACGGTATTACTTAAAAACTATCTTAAACTTGGAATTGCCTTGTATAATAATGGCGAATTAGATTCTTCTTTTAAATATTTTAATAAAGGTTATCAAGAGTCGGTAAAGTTAAATAACAACAAGTTTATTTGTGATTTTCTTTTAAGATTAGGATTAATTCAACGCGAACAAGGTGTATACAATAAAGCTTCCGAATATTATTACAAAGCAATGGAAATTGCAGAAAAGTATAATTTTAAAAAACAAAGCGCCAGTGGTAATAATGGAATTGGAGTGCTTTCGGCTATTCAAAAAGATTATGATAAAGCCAGAATTTATTATAATAAAAGTTTAGAGTTATATAAAGAACTGGATAATCAAGGAGGACAAAGTTCTATATACAACAATATTGGCTTATCGTACCTCGACCAAAAAAATAATTCGTTGGCATTAAAATACTTTTTAAAGGCATTTGAAATAAGTAAAAAATTGAACGATGATAATGGTATTGCTATTAACAGTGAAAATATTGGTTTAATATATCACGAGTTACATGATTACGCCACCGCTTTTATATATTATAAAAAGGCTTTAGCTATCTGGAATCAACGAGAAGATGAAAATAGTATTTCTATTACCTTAGGCTACATTGGAAATAATTTTATGGCACAAAGTAAATATGAAATAGCAAAAGATACTTTGTTACGGGCCTTTCGTTTAGCTAAAAAAGTTAATTCACTTTCTTCTGCACGAGATCATGCTTTTTCTCTGGCAAAAGCTTATGAGAAATTAAATGATTTTGGTAATTCATTAAACTATTTTAAAATTGGAAAAGAACTAACAGATAGTTTACAAAACGAAGAAAAAACGAAAGAAATAACTGAAATACAATTGAACTATGCTTTTAATAAAATTAAAGTACAAGACTCCATTAAACATCAAATGGAAGTACAGGTAAAAGAAAATCAATTAAAAGCCGAGAAAAATTATAAATACATTGTAACCGCAATTTTAATTGTAATTTCTATTTTATTGTTTTATGTATTTAAAAATTACAAAGAAAAAACAAAAGCACATTCGGTAATTTCAGATCAAAAAAATTTATTAGAACAAAAACAACGCGAAATTTTAGATTCAATGATTTACGCCCGAAGAATTCAAAATGCTTTGCTTACACATAAAGAATTTATTGATGAGAATATTAAAGACAGATTTGTTTTATTAAAACCAAAAGATATTGTAAGTGGAGATTTCTATTGGGCTGCTTCGGTAAACTCTGCAGCCGGAAAACTTTTGTATTTGGCTGTTTGTGATAGTACCGGACATGGCGTTCCCGGAGCATTTATGAGCCTCTTAAATATGGGCTTTTTATCGGAAGCCGTAATAGAACGACAAATAAAAAACCCTGCTGAAGTTTTAAATTTTGTTCGACAAAAATTGGTTGAAACAATAAGCGCCGATGGTCAGCAAGACGGTTTTGACGGAATTTTGCTTTGTATAAATAGTAAAACAAAAACCATTAAATACGCAGCTGCCAATAACGCCCCTGTTATGGTAACTAATTCAAATTTATCAATACTTACTTATGATAAAATGCCGGTTGGAATTGGAGTGAAAAATGAAAGCTTTAAGAATTACGAGATTAATTATAATTCAGGTGATATTTTGTATTTATATACAGATGGATATGCCGATCAATTTGGCGGATTGAAAGGAAAAAAATTTAAGTACAAACAATTAAATGAATTGCTTTTAAAGAACTCAATTAAAGAAATGGCAGAGCAGGAAAAAATCTTGAATAATACGTTAGAAAATTGGCGTGGTAATTTAGAACAGGTAGACGATGTTTGTGTAATCGGTATAAAACTATAGGTTATTATAAATGTTTTATAAGTGGTTAATAGTAATTCCTTTGTTAATTGGTTATTTAAGTAACGCACAAACAAGCTCAATTGATTCGCTGCTATTTAAAGTAAAAAACAATCAATTAACCGAAGAAACAGCAAATCAAGCCATTAAATTACCCTATCATCAAATTGTAAATAATTTAAATAAAAGTTATTCGCTTTACAACAGTCTTTACCAAAGTAATGTTTTTTTAAAGAACAACCAGAAACAAGCTGAATTAATTGAGCAAATGGCTTTAGTTTCTTATTTAAAAGGAAAATATCAAGAATCATTTGAATTACATAAAAAATCAATTAAACTTTTTGAGTTAACGAACGACAAGCGGAAGATGGCTATGGCAATGGCTTCCATGGCCTATGAAGGAAAGAAAAGAAACTTAAATGGTTCTATATCATTAATGCGTGAAGCTATTCAAATTTTAAAAGTAAACAATATAACTGATGGGCTTCCTGCAGTTATTGATAACTATGGAGTATTATTTGAATTAAAAGGTGATTTAGACAGTGCATTGTATTTTTATAATTCAGCTCTCCATTTAAAAAGAACCACAAGTGATAGTTTAGGAATACCATACAGCTTAAATAATATTGCCGGTATATATTTTATGCAAGGGAAATATAAAGAAGGTTTAAAAATAATGGAAGAATCAAACGCCATTCGTAAAAGCCTTAAAGATTATATGGGATTAATTTGGAATGAATTTTCAATGGGTGAAATGTATATTAATAAAAATAATTACAGCGATGCAGCACCACATATTAGAACTTCATTAAAATATAGTATAGATTATTCTTACCCCGATTTAATTGCAAGAAACGCTAAATACCTGGCTTCTATTTTATCTCAATACAAAAAATTTGATTCTGCTTATTATTACTTTAATATGTTTCATGAGTTAAACGATAGTATTTATAATGCAAACAAACAAAATCAACTTTTAGAAATGGAAAGCATTTATGAATCAGATAAAAAATCATTTCAAATAAAAGCACTTAACGATGAAAATATTTTAAAACAAAATGAAATTGAGAAGAAAAGAAACTCCCTTTACTTTTTTATTATTTTAAGTTTCATTTTAATTTTTGCCGGAGTATTTATTTACAGAGCCTATAATCAAAAAAATAAAGCCAATATTATAATTCAGGAACAAAAGAATGAAGTAGAAAAACAAAAACAAATAATTGAGGAAAAACAAAAGGAAATTCTTGATTCTATTCAATATGCAAAAAGAATTCAATACACGCTTTTAGCGCATGATTCGTTATTGAAGGAAAATTTACGTGAAAAAGAAAATCATCAATCATTTACGAATGATTATTTTGTACTATTTAAACCTAAAGATATTGTTAGTGGCGATTTTTATTGGGCTACAAAACATGCTAATCACTTCTACCTTGCTGTTTGTGATAGTACAGGACATGGTGTTCCGGGAGCATTTATGAGCTTATTAAATATTTCGTTTTTAAACGAAGCAATTTCTGAAAAAGGTATTCATCAGCCTAATGAAGTATTAAATTACGTTAGAAACAGGTTAATTGAAAGTATTTCAAAAGACGGCGCTCAAGATGGAATGGATGGTATACTTTTACGATTGGCAAATGAAAATGGTGTTATTAGCATTGATTATGCAGCCGCAAATAACCCCCCTATTCTATTATGCTCTAATACACTTACAAGTTTACCATACGATAAAATGCCCATTGGTAAAAGCATTAAAACGGATAATTTTGTTAATTACAAGATTAATACAAGTGCGGGAGATATGCTATATTTATATACAGATGGATATGCTGATCAATTTGGTGGATTAAAAGGAAAAAAATTTAAGTACAAACAGTTAAATGAATTATTACTTGCAAATGCCGATAAACCAGTGGATATACAAAAACAACTGCTAACAAAAGTTTTTGATGATTGGAAAGGTAATTTAGAACAGGTCGATGACGTTTGTATAATTGGATTGAGGGTTTAATTTTAAAGAAAATTGAAAAAAAGATTATTATATATTATATTTCTATTAATAACAGAATTAAACTGTTTTTCGCAATCTTACAAAAACATTGATTCATTACGAAATGAGTTTGGTGATAGTAAGCTAAACGATTCTCTTAAACTTAGAAATATTCGTCACATTTGTCTTTACTTTTTTGAAATATCCGATATTGATTCATTAATTAACTATTCTTTAAAAGGATATAATTATGCGTCTAAAACAAAGCAAAGATATTGGGAAATTAATTTTTTAAATTTTACAGGGCTTGGGTATTGGAATAAGGGCGACTATGATAAAGCTATTAACTATTATGAAATTGGTTTAAAAAGAATTAATGAAACAGGCTTTAAACAGCAACTTGCAAACCTTTATAATAATTTGGGCTTGGCTTATTGGAATAAATCAGATTTACCAAAAGCACTTGAACTTTATTTAAAAGCATTGGATATTGATTTAAAAGGCAATAGAAAAACCGGAATGTCGAGTGCAATGCTAAACATTGGTTTAGTTTATTCTGATATGGGTAATTACGAATCTGCTCTTAAATACTATTTTAAATCATTAAAACTTTGTTCAGAAATAGATGACATAAACGGAGTTGTAAATAATTATGTGAATATTGGTCTGGTTTATGAAAAACTCAACAACCTTGATGTTGCTTTAGATTATTATATGAAAGCTCTTCAATATGGGCAGAAAATTGAAGATAAAAAATTATTGGCTTTAGTTTATAATAATTTGGGGGCTATACACAATTTGAAATTAAACAGAGAATTAGCTTTAAATTATTATGAATTGGCTCTTCATAATTACAAAGTTGCAGGCGATTTTGCCGGACAATCTATGGTGTTAAATAATGTAGGCGATTCTTATATCTTTTTAAAAAGATACAATGATGCAATTGATGTTTTAAATAAAGCATTAATAATTGAAACCGAATTAAATTTAATAACAGAAGAAACAAAAACAAGGCAAATTCTTGCTAGAGCCTATGCTAATATTAAAGATTATAAAAACGCCTTCGATAATTTTGTGCATTACTTTAATTTAACAGATACACTTATAAAACGTAAAAATGTAGGGCTGATTAATCAAATGCAAAAGGAAATAGAGATGAAGAATCAGGAAGTTGAACTTACTATTCAAAAAGAAAAGGAGTTAGCTATAAAAGACGCAGAAAAACAAAAGCAATTTTACCTATCTGTTGCTTCCATATTTGTTTTGGTAATAACCATTATATTTTCGTTTTTTCTTTACAAACGTTTTCAACTTACAAATAAACAAAAGGAAATTATAGAAAAACAAAAGCATTTAGTAGACGAAAAACAAAAAGAAATATTAGATTCTATTCATTACGCAAAGCGTATTCAAACTACCCTGCTCGCTCACAAGGAATTTATTGATGCCAATATTGCCAATAATTTTGTCTTATTTAAACCAAAAGATATTGTTAGCGGCGATTTTTATTGGGCTACTTCAGTAAACACAGCAGCCGGAAAACGTTTTTATTTAGCTGTATGCGATAGCACAGGACATGGTGTACCAGGTGCTTTTATGAGTTTGCTGAATATAAATTTTTTAAACGAAGCTATTAATGAAAAAGGTATATATCCTCCAAATGAAGTTTTTGATTATGTAAGAAAACGATTGGTTGAAAGTATAAGTAAAGATGGTCAACGCGACGGTTTTGATGGTATTTTAGTTTGTTTTAATGAGTTTGATAAAACGATAAGTTATGCAGCTGCTAATAATGCTCCTGTGCTAATCAGGGACGGAAGCTTATTAAACTTGCCTTACAACAAAATGCCTGTTGGCTCAGGTGAAAAAGAAACAAGTTTTGAGCTTTTCATTTTAGAACATCAAAAAAACGATGTAGCTTATTTTTACACGGATGGTTACGCCGATCAGTTTGGCGGACCAAAAGGTAAAAAGTTCAAATACAAACAACTGAATGATTTATTAATCAATATTTCGGGAAAATCATTAAACGAACAAGAAGCCATCTTAAATTTAAGTTTTGAAGATTGGCGAGGTAACTTAGAACAGGTCGATGACGTTTGCATCATAGGCATTCGCCTATGATTTGCAAAGTCACGATTGAGACAACGCCCTGCGTTCGTCTCTAATTGACGACGTATGTATTATAGGCATTCGCCTATAATAAAGACGGAGGAGATCCCGACATTTATCGTCGGGATGGACAATGATATCATTTTGGCATTCGCATTTAATTAAACGAACATTAATTGTTATTCAAAAAAACTAACTAAAAAAAAAGCCCCTTCTTTTCAGAAGAGGCTTTGTAATTTATAAATGAATTTTATTTTACCTGATTAATAACTGCGGTAAATGCTTCCGGATGATTCATTGCTAAATCAGCTAATACCTTACGGTTTAATTTTAAACCTTTTGAGTTTAATTTTCCCATAAATTCTGAATAGCTTAATCCGTGTTCACGAACACCTGCGTTAATACGTTGAATCCATAAAGCACGCATGCTGCGCTTTTTGTTTTTACGATCGCGGTATGCGTAAATTAAACCTTTTTCTAAAGTGTTTTTGGCAATTGTCCAAACATTTCCTCTAGCTCCCCAATAACCTTTTGTTAGTTTTAGGATTTTTTTTCTGCGAGCCCTACTGGCTACATGATTGACTGAACGTGGCATTTCTTTTTTTGTTTTTTGTTTTGGTTAACAGCGGCTTTACGCTCTTTTTTTACTGTTACCCGGGTTAAACATTTGTTTAATTAACCTGTTACGATAATTTTAATTTCTAAATTACTTACCTATTGCTAATAATAGTTTTACGTTTCCAAGGTCCTCTTTACTGACAATGGCATCTTTCCCTAATTGACGTTTACGGTCTTTTTCTTTCTTAGTTAAGATGTGACGTTTATAAGCCTTTTTTCTTTTAATCTTACCGGATCCAGTGAAGCTAAAACGCTTTTTAGCACTGGAATTTGTCTTCATTTTTGGCATTTCGTTCTTTTGTTTTTAAGGATGGCAAAGATATAAATAATTTCGGTTATTCAAAAGTGAATTAAAATCATTATTAAAGCATTGATTAACAGTAATTTAAAACCACTATTTTAACTCACAGGCGTAAGTTCGGGTTCCTTCTTCTACAGTAGTTAATAATAAAGGCGGAGCTGAATTGGTGGTTGTTTCTTTATAAGGCTCTTTATAATTAATACAATTACTTTTTGCAGCAGCTTTAGAAACTTTCGTAAATGATTTATCATACTTAAATACGTCGCTTACTTGTGTTACAAAAGATGTATCAATTACAGGAACATTACCCACTAAAGGTATAGAAAAGGTTAGAGCCGCTGTAGTAGTAGATGTTCCGGTTCTGGTTACCGAACATTCACATGTACGATCTTTTTTACAAGCTAGAAATGCATTGGCAGCAACAATTGCTACAATAATTACTTTTTTCATTTTTTTAATTTTGTTTAAATATAAATTAAATTTTTAATTCAACTACAGGATCCCAAAAATGCTTCTCAAAATTTATAATGCAATCGTTTTCAACTTTAACACCTTCCTTTTCAAGCAATGCCTGCATTTCAAAGGGTGATGAAAAATGATGTTTGCCGGTTAATTGTCCGTTACGGTTAACTACCCGATGCGCAGGTACCTTTTCTTTTTGAGAATGCGCACCATTCATCGCATATCCAACAGTTCTAGAAGAGCGAGGAGTTCCTAAATATTTTGCAATGGCACCGTAAGAAGTTACTCTTCCTTTAGGAATTAAACGCGCTACCTGATATACTGAATTAAAAAAATCTGAGCTTAATTTTGCTTCCATTTTATACTACCATTAAATTACAACCTCTTATGTCGCTGTTATCATACCTTCCCATTAATTGTAAATCGCCATTTTCATTTATAAAACCTAAATCCTTAGTTGCAATGAAACTGCAAGAGTTTACATTTGCCAAATCAATTATATTAATACCTCCGGTTTTTCCATGTGGTAAATAACTTAAAGGATCGTTTACATCTCTAATTAAAAATTTCATCCAGTTGGGTTCTTTAAAAGCTTCATCACCTAATGAGTAAGACTGACTCAGCAATTCAGTCATGCCATACTCACTGCATATTTTTTGAATCCCAAATTTATTTTTTAAAAATTGATGGAGTTCTTGCTTTAGCATTTCTTTTCGCGTGCCTTTCATACCACCTGTTTCAATCACATAAAAGTTATCGTTTAATAATATGTTTCTTTCTGCTAAATCAAGCAAAGCATAACTTACGCCAATTATAATTGTTTTTTGTTTTTTTTGCTTTAACTGATTAATAACTTCTTCCATTTCGTCTAAATTCCGCAAATAAAATCCACTTAAAGGATGTTTAGATTCTTTTATTAATTCGTTACACATGTATACCAACGACGAACCCTTTCTATCCAAATAACCCGGAAGCAATGCTAAAAAACAATAATCTTCAATGGGGCCAAAAAATTCTTGAAAGCAAGTAGTGAACGATTTTTTATAAAGGTTTAAATCACTAACATAATGTTTAGAGGGCGTTTGAGATGTAGTACTGCTGCTGGTGAAAATTTCTTCAGTTTTATTTTCATCTCCACATATTACTTTGTTAGTTTTAAAAAATTCTATGGGTAAAAATGGAATTTCATAAATAGATTTTATGGATTCAGGATTTTTTACAAATTGATTAACCCAAGCATTATAAACCGAATTATTTGTGTACTGATACTGAAAAACATCAATTGCCAAATTTTGAAAGTCGCTTCCACAATTTATATTAAATATTTCCGTTTCTTTTGTAAACAATTTTAAATTATACCTTTAATTTTGTAAATTTAAGTATTATTTAAGGCTATTCCTTATAAGTAAATAAGCAATGAAAGTAAAAGTTTATATATCGGTTGTATTAGTTATGGTAATTAGTTTATCATGCGTAAAACGCAACAAAAACAATCCTTTACCTACTATAACTTACGAAAACTTTGCTGCTGAAGATGAAAACACCGCTTATTTAACCATTGGTTATTTAGATGGTGATGGAGATATTTTTGCAGAGAAAGATGTAAAAACCCCTAATTTTTATGCGTGGTTTTATTTTAAAGATACTAATGGGGAATTTGTGCCGTCATTATGGCCACTTGTAATACCTAATCCACCAAAGCCGGATACCACTATTTATCAAGACAGACCAATAACGTATGTGGTGGAAAGACCCAGTGATTTATCAAAAGACCAGCCAATTAAAGGAAGAATAACTATTACCATGGTTGGATGGCGAAGCGATTCTAAATACAAAAACTTTAAATATAAAATTTACATGATTGACCAAAAAGGAAACAAAACCAACGAAATTATGACGCCGGAAATTACGGTTCCTTTTTAATAAGAAATTTTTAGTAGGCTAAATCTTCTATAAAGAAAAAGAAAACAACCGCACCAACCCACTCTTTTCTTACGTTTTTACATTCGCCAATTTTACTTCCGTTTTTGTAAATATCTCCGTCTGATTCAATTTGTCCTATTTTACTTCCGTTTTTATAAACATCTCCATCATTCTCAATTTGCCCTACTTTACTTCCGCTCATATAAACATCTCCATCGTTTTCAATGTATCCCTTTTTTGAACCACCAACATATACATCGCCATCGCTTTCAATATAGCCTTTTTTAGATCCACCAATGTAAACATCGCCGTCGTTTTCAATTTCTCCTTTTTTGCTTCCTTTAATATAAAGACTTTGAGCTGTAATGCTTGTACCTAAAAAGGCAAACGTTATTAATAAAATTAGTTTTTTCATGGTTTTAATTATATTTATTTACTAAGTTATGTATTTCAATTAAAGGTTTTAAAAATTCTTCTAAATCATATACACATAATTGAGAAGCCGCATCGCATAAAGCTTTTGCCGGTTCAGGATGCGTTTCTATAAAAACACCATCTACCCCACTGGCAACGCCTGCCCTGGATAATACGGGTAAAAACTCCTTGGCTCCGCCTTTTGCATCGCTACTTGGTATACCATATTTGCGCACACAATGGGTAATATCATGCACAACGGGGTAACCTAATTGATTCATATGATAAAATGCACGCGGATCTAAAATCAAATCATTGTATCCAAAAGTGTAGCCTCTTTCCGTTAAAATAATATTATCATTTCCGCTATCAATACATTTTTGCAAAGGATGCTTCATATTATCCGGCGCTAAAAACTGACCGTGTTTTATGTTTACCACTTTTCCTGTTTTTGCTGCTGCTACTAATAAAGAACTTTGCATGCATAAATAAGCAGGTATTTGTAAAACATCGCACACTTCTGCCGCTGGTGCAGCCTGATCGTGTGAATGAATGTCTGTTAATACCGGAAAGCCAAACTGCTCTTTTACTTTCGCTAACATTTTTACGCCGTTTGCTAAACCGGGCCCATCGTAGTATTTTAAACTACTGCGGTTATCTTTGGTAAAAGACGATTTATAAATTACTTTTATTTTTAAACGCTCACTAACCTCTTTCAGTTTTTCAGCGGTTTTCAACATTATTGTTTCCTCTTCAATTACACATGGCCCGGAAATAAGAAACAGTTCATTAGAACCACACTCAATGTTACCAACCTTTACAACTTTTTTGCTCATATATTTTTTATAGTATGCAAATTTAGTCAATTATTATCTATTGAATAAAAACCATCCTTAACAATTGCTTAACATTAAGGTAATTATTAATTCATTTTATAACCTTTAGTTTGCATTTAATTAATTTAAAACCTAAAAATGCAACTTAAAGTTTACCCTATTTTTCTTTTGCTGTTAAGCCTTTCAAATGTAATTTACACTCAAAACGACACGAATATAGTAGATTCAGCAAGCATAATTAACACAAAATCTTCAATTGTATTAACAACCAGTGAACCGCAAAAACAAGATACCGGTAAAATAGCCGAAAAGGTTAAGAAATGGTTTGAAACCTTTGCCATTAGAGGTTATGTGCAAGCAAGATATAATAGATTATTAGAAACGAATAAAGATTTAAAATGTGAACAATGCGACAGATCTTGGGGAGATGGCGGTGGTTTTTTCTTAAGACGAATTCGTATTATACTTTTCGGACAGGTTAATAAACGCGTTTACTTTTATATACAACCTGATTTTGCCAGTTCGGCAAGTTCAACCGGTTTGCATTTTGCACAAATTAGAGATGCTTATTTTGATATTGGATTGGATGACAATAATGAATTTAGATTTAGAATAGGGCAAAGTAAAATTCCTTACGGGTTTGAGAACATGCAATCGAGCCAAAACCGCTTACCGCTTGATCGTAACGATGCCTTAAACAGTGCGGTTTCTAACGAACGTGATTTAGGGGTATTTTTTTATTGGGCTCCTAAAAAAATAAGAAAAAGATTTTCTTCGCTTGTTAACGATGGTTATAAAGGAAGCGGTGATTATGGTGTTTTTGCATTAGGTGCTTACAATGGGCAAACAGCAAATAAACCCGAATTAAATAACGAGCCGCACGTGGTAAGCAGATTGTGTTACCCGTTTGCAATAGGAAATCAAATTATAGAACCTAGTATTCAGGCCTACACAGGCAAGTGGGTAATGGCTGCTGATCAATTAACCAAAGGAGTAAAAACAAATAGCGATTTAAACTACCTCGATCAAAGAGCGGCAGCCTCATTAATCGTTTACCCTAAACCATTTGGTATACAAGCAGAGTATACTATAGGAAAAGGACCGGAGTTTAATAAAACTACAGATTCTATTGAGGTTAGAGATTTAAAAGGAGGTTATGTTACTTTAAACGCTATGCTTAAATTTAAAAAACAAGTTGTATTCCCTTTTGTAAGAGCACAAATGTATGAGGGAGGAAAAAAACACGAAAAAGATGCAAGAAGCTATAATGTTAAAGAATTGGAAATTGGTTTTGAATGGCAGTTTAATAAAAACTTTGAAATTGTAGCCATGTACACAATGTCGGAAAGAAGATTTGAAGACTTTGCTAAACAAGATAATGTGCAAAAAGGAAATTTATTAAGATTGCAGGCACAAATAAATTTTTAATTAATAAATTGCATTTAAGGTTTAAATAAATACTCTTAATTAATTAATATATAAATATTTACAACTAATATAAATGCTTAACAATTTATTAACATTGAACATATTAAATAGATATAGATTTGTAAACAAAACGTTAACGTATGTTTGGACTTGATACCGGCCTAGCCATTTTTTTAATTGTTTGCCTTTTACTGGCCTGTTTTTTCGAATTTATTAATGGTTTTCATGATACTGCAAATGCAGTTGCCACCGTAATTTATACCAACTCTATGAAACCCACTGTAGCAGTTGTTTACAGCGGTGTATTAAATTTTATTGGTGTTTTGTTAGGAGGTATTACCGTTGCAATGGGTATAGTAAACTTATTGCCAATGGATGCTTTACTAGATACTAACGCATATCACGGTATTGCAATGGTATTAGCAATGCTTATAAGCGCTATTATTTGGAATTTCGGAACTTGGTACATGGGCATTCCTTCATCCAGTTCACACACTTTAATTGGATCTATTCTTGGTATTGGTTTAGCGTATTACTTTTTACCAGGTGATTTAGGTTTAACCGCCGTAAATTGGGATAAAGCAAAAGA
>JALHRL010000020.1 GCA_022841465.1 Bacteroidia bacterium
CAGCAGTAGTATTACCAACAGCATCTAAATTATCGGTACGCTCACGAACTTCAGGAGGTAACTGACTCATTTCTGCAATACCACCTGCGTTATCAGCAATTGGTCCGAATGCATCAATTGCTAATTGCATAGCAGTAGTTGCCATCATACCTGCGGCAGCAATAGCAACACCGTATAAACCTGCAAAATAATAAGAAGCCATGATACCACCTGCTAAAGTAATAATAGGAATAACAGTAGATTTCATACCTACAGATAAACCACCAATAATATTGGTAGCATGACCTGTAGATGATTGTTGAATAATTGATAATACCGGCTTTTTACCCATAGCTGTGTAATATTCGGTTACTATGCTCATAATTGCTCCAACTACAGTACCAACAACAATTGCTAAAAATACATTTAAGCGAGAAAATTCGTATCCACGAAGATTTAAGGTTTCCGGCAACATCCACATTACAACAAAATAAGATGCGGCAACAGTTAATATCATGGAAGACCAATTACCTAGATTTAATGCATTTTGTACATTTGATTTTTCATCTTTTATAGTAACAAACCAAGTTCCAACAATTGAGAAAACAATGCCCAATCCGCAAATTACCATTGGTAATAAGATTGGCGACATTCCTCCAAAATTATCTACCACATTAATTTCCTGACCTAAAACCATTGTTGCCAATATTGTTGCAACATAAGAACCAAATAAATCGGCACCCATTCCGGCCACATCACCTACATTATCACCCACGTTATCTGCAATTGTTGCAGGGTTACGAACATCATCTTCAGGAATACCTGCCTCTACTTTACCAACCAAATCAGCTCCCACATCTGCTGCTTTTGTATAAATACCACCACCCACACGCGCAAACAATGCAATGGATTCAGCACCTAATGAAAAGCCTGTTAACACTTCAATAGCAGTTTTCATTTGATTGCTATCTACTTCAACAACACCAAATATTTTTAAGAAAATAATAAATAAACCGCCTAATCCCAGAACGGCTAAACCTGCAACTCCCAATCCCATAACTGTTCCGCCTGTGAAAGAAACTTTTAATGCTTGTTTTAAACTAGTACGAGCAGCTTGTGTAGTGCGAACATTTGCTTTAGTAGCTACTTTCATACCAATATATCCTGCGGTAGCTGAAAACACAGCGCCTATAATAAAAGCAATTGAAATTATCCAACTGGAGTGAATTTCTTTTCCATTTACTTCATGTATTGTTCCTGAGTAAGCTAGTAATGCTGCTGCAAAAATTACGAATATGCTAAGGATTTTCCACTCAGCTTTTAAGAAAGCCATTGCACCATCAGCAATATAGCCTGCTAATTCTTTCATGTTTGCATCACCAGCATCTTGCTTACTAACCCATGCCGATTTAATGGCCATTACTAATAATCCAACTATCCCAAGTACGGGAACTAAATAAATGATACTATCGTTCATAATTTTTTAATTTATAGGGGTGCAAAGTTAAATAAATAATTGTAATAATAAAATTAGCTATTTAATTGATAAACAAAGCTTTGAACAAACAAGATGAAGCTGTTTAGCTGTATATGGAAAGGTAAATAAATGGTAAATTCGTGTGATGCAAAACGAACATTTTGATTTAATTATTATTGGCGGAGGACCCAGTGGTTACGCCGGAGCTATGCGAGCGATAGATTTTGGGAAAAAAGTTTTAATAATTGAAAAAAATAAAATTGGCGGGGCTCAGGTATATAACGGTGTTTTGTCTTCTAAAACATTATGGGAGCATGCCTTAAAAGTGCAAGTTGCCAAAGAATTAATACCTGATTATACCCCTAACTTTAATGATGTTTCTAAAATTGTGAATGAAGCTGTGTTTGAAAGAAAAACGCAAATGACTGTTCATTTACAACTTTTACAAAAACGAGAAACGCGCTTGTTGCATTACGAAAAAGGAAACGGCTATTTGTTAGATAAACACACGGTTCAAATTACTAAAGAAGACGGTACGATAAAAAAAGTAAGCGCCAATTATATTCTAATTGCAACCGGAAGCAGGCCGCGTATTCCAAAAAACATAACGGTAGATGAAAATATTATTTTAACCAGTGATGGAATTAAAAATTTAAAATCGTTTCCTAAAAGTATGGTGGTACTGGGGGCCGGGGTTATAGGTTGTGAATTTGCTACCATTTTTTCGTTACTTGGAAAAACAAAGGTTTCTTTAATTGATAAAGCGGATAGAATTTTACCTTTTGAAGATGAAGATGTAACAGATATTATTAAAGGTAATTTAGAAGCGCATGGTTGTAGATTACATCAGGGCGCTTCGCTAAAAAAAATGCACATCGTTAATGGAGAAGTTGAATACGAATTAGAATACAAAAACGGAAAAACAGAATTATTTAAAGTTGAAAAGGCATTAGTAAGTATAGGAAGAGAGCCTAATATTGAAAATATTGGATTAGAAAATGCAGGAATAAAATTAAATGAAAGAGGATGTATTTGGGACGATGATACACAAACGAATATTAGTAATATTTATGTTGCAGGAGATGTAACAACCGAAGTTGCTTTGGTAAATGTTGGAGAAAGAGAAGCACGTCATGCTGTTGTAAGAATGTTTGGTGCTGCTATAAAACCGCTTACTTATAAAAACATATCTACCATTATGTTTTTAAATCCAGAGGTTGCTGCAGTAGGTATGAATGAGCAAGAGTGCAGAGCTAAAGGAATAGCACACAAAGTTGTAAAATTAGATTATGCCACCAATGCCCGCGCCATTGCAATGCGTAAAACAAAGGGCTTTTTTAAAATTATAGTTACGAATGATAATGGAATGCGCATTTTAGGAATGAGAGTTGTTGGAGAACATGCCAGTTCTGCAATACAAGCAGTTGCATACCTCATTCACACCAACCAAGGAATACGTGAGTTGGCCGATATGATGCATCCTCATCCTAGTATAATTGAAGGAGTGCAAGAATGTTTACGAATGTTATTAAACAAATCGATATACAAACCTTATGTGTTTAAAGACAGATTGAAATGTTATATATGCGAAAACGGGGTTTGTACACCAATTGAAAATTTAGTAGATTAGTTAAATGGAAGTAAAAGCACTTGTTATATTAATTGTTTTAAATATTTGCCATTGGGCTGCAGACTTTACCCATTTAAGTACAGATTGGATGTTGAATGCAAAAAAATATGGCAAACCCTTGTATCCCATTTTTATGCACGCATTGGTTCATGCCATTTTATTTTTTATAAGTGTGCTTATTATGTTTGATTTGCCAAAAGCAATTGCTATTGGTTTACTTCAATTAATTTCGCATTTTATTATTGATTTGCTGAAAGGAAAAATTACTTTTTGGTTTAGAAGTTTGGAAGACCCCAGTAATAAATATTTTTGGTGGTTGTTTGGTGCCGACCAATTTATGCACCACCTAATTATTATTATTTCGGTGTATTATATTTATGTGTATTAAGAAAATTTAATTTGAAATTCTGTACCACCCTTTGTTATTACATTTAACTTTCCGTCTAATTGATCAACCAATGAATGTACCAATTGCAAACCCAATGTTTGAGGGTGCTGTATATTTACGGTTTTTAAATTAATTCCTACGCCATTGTCCTTTACTGTTAATTGATAATCAAAATTATCTTTTGTTAACTGTTTTAAAGAAATGGTTACCACTCCTTTGGCAATATTGTCAAATGCATATTTAAAGGTATTTGATAAAAGCTCATTGATTATAAGTCCACACGGAACAGATTTATTCATGTCAATTCTTTTAATTTTTTGGTCAATTTCTAAATTTACTTTAACCTTTCTATTATAATTATACGTTTCTGATATAAAATTTACCAATTGATTTAAGTATTCAGCTGCTCTAATATTTGAAAGATTTTTTGTTTGATAAAGCATTTCATGAATTAAGGCCATCGATTTAACCCTTCCTAAACTTTCGCGATACTTTTCTTTTGCATCCGTATCGGTTATGGTTTCTGATTGTAAACTTAATAAGCTAGAAACAATTTGAAGATTGTTTTTAACTCGGTGATGAATTTCCTTTAAAAGCGTTTCCTTTTCTTTTAAATTGCCTTGAAGTTTATCTTGTTGGGTTACTGAATCTGTTATGTCTTGGGCAATTCCAATTATTTGACGTATTTTTCCTGCATCATCTTTAACCGGAATACCTGCGCAATACAACCACTTTACTTTTCCATCGGGCAATTGAATGGTGTGTTTAAAAGTATAATTTTTTCCTTTCGTAACAGCTTCATTTACGCACTTAAAATATTCTGCTTGATATATCTTTGGCATTCTTTCCAAATAAATTTTATACAAATCATTTGCTTTGGTTTTTACTTTATTTATCTGAAAAATATTATATAATTCGTCTGACCAAATTAAATTGTTATTTTCTAAATTAAAATCAAAGCTTCCAATTTTCGCAATTTTTTGTGCTGTATTTAAAATATATTCTTTCTTAATTAATTCTTCCTCAATTTTTTTTCGCTCAAAAAAATAGGGTATCTCAGGTTTAACTTTTATTTTTTTCTTAGAAATTTCTTTGTCTAATAGTTCATTAATTTTATTGGGATGCGCCATTATAAAAGTACAATCCTTATCGCCTTTTGCTCTGCAACTTATTTCAACTGCCGTTAATGGAATTCCAAAGCTTTCTTGACACCAACCTGATGAGTAGGCTGCATTCATAGTACAAACCGGATATTTTGATTTTACCCTGCTCTTTATCCATGAATCTGCTTCAAATGAATAAGGGTGTTTGTATTTTAAATAAAAATTATCATTAGGCATTGGTTTGCTTTCCGGTAAAATATCAACAAATGCCCATCCTGAATATGCAAAATGAACCGGCCCAGCAGATAGCTTTTCCAAAGGATCTTTTAATTTCATTTTTTTATGAAACGTTTTGGCATCTTCCATCCCTAATACATGCCCTATATCATACAAAATATTTTTTCCAATACTTAAGGCCTCTTCTTTCCCTCTATCTTTATATAAATCAATTATTGCATTTAAAAACTCGTGCGATAAGGCTGATGCCCTCACTAAAACATATCGTTCATTATTAATTTCAATGGTGCCTTTAGAAGGTTGAAAACGTAAATCTCCAAAATAATTTCCTACAACTTTTTCTGCTTTATTAAAAACTGGCTGAATTTGTTCCGGTACTTTTACCGTTCTACCTTCATTTAATTTAAAATTTTTAATGTTTGATTTAAATAATGCCAATTCTTTCTTTAATTGCGCATTTTCGGCTTCCAATTTTTTTATTTTATTTTCTAAAGATTTTTCAGCCATTTTTAAGCGTAATAACGCTTATACTAAATTACACTAATTTCTCAATAAAAAAACGCCTGTATAAACAGGCGTTAAATTATAACTAAAATGGATTTAGTTTAGCCTTTGTCTAAGAACTTTAGCATATCTATAACTTGTTCGGAGCCTAAACGCTTTGCTTTTATTTTTTTATCCTTATCTAAAATATAGATAACAGGCGTTGAAAAAATATCAAACTTGTTTTTTAAGTCGTTAATATGAATGGGATCAAACACATTTATAAAATCCAGTTTTTTATCAATAATAAACTTTCTCCAAGCTTCATAATCTTCTTTTGTATAACGGCCATTACTTTATAATCTATCTTCCCGTTAAGCGCTTTTAGCTCTTCGTTTAACTTTGGAATCTCGGTTTGGCAATGCCCGCAATCAACCGACCAAAATACCAATACTGTAAACTTTGCTTTCACCATGTAGAGTGTTTGAAACATAGGTGTAAGCTTATCTACATTTTTATAATATAATTGCGTAATGCTTTCAGCGGTTTTGGTTGTATCAAAACCCATTTTAATAACTTGCTTTCCGTAAGTGGTATCAATCATAAACAATTCAGGAACTTTTGCTTCTAACAAAAGATTTCTCATAATATCTACTCTTTCTTTAATTTTTTGTGTGGTTTCTTCGCTATACACTTGCTTTGCTTTTCCACTAATAATATACTTGTCGGAAACATGCACAAATATTTTATCAAAACCCATTACCTTACTTTGCTCATACTTATAGGTAAAATAGCCCAGTAATAAATTATAAACCAAACCGTCGGGTTTTGACTTTCCTAAAATAATATCAATTTCTTTAATAATTGTATCAGGATGTTGTACAATCACCGATTCAAAATATCTCTTTACGCGATCATCAAAAAAAGGAGTTCTAATTATTCTGTCGTCGGTAAAATCAACTCCATCAAAAAAATGATTTTTTAAATAATAATACTGGTAAACACTATCCGGACGGCCGTTAGATGCCAATGGTATATCATTGGGTTCTTTTTCTGACTTTAAATTTAAAACATCGTAAACATAAGAACCTTTAATTTTCGCCATAAAATCAGCATCAAACTTCTTTACATCTTCATTTAATTGCGTAAGTTTTTGCGTTAAAAATTTTGCGCTGTCTTCTTTGCTTTTTTTCTTCGATTCTTCTCTATACTTTCCAAACTCGTTGTTTTTTGCTGTTATAAATTTAATGTATTCAAAAAACTGTTCGTTGTCTTTACTTCCGGTAACCTTTAATGTTCCAACAATATCATTTCTATCGCAAGAAATTACAAACTTTTGAGCGTCGTTTACAAACAAATCATAATAAATTACTTTATCTTGACTTACTAAAGTATAAACACCTTTATCTAAATTCGTTTTTCCTTTAAACTGAACTACTCCGTTTTTAATGTTTTTGCAAGTATCTACAATGTATTGTTGATCAAAAATATATTTTACAAGGTAAACACAAGTATCAACATTTGCCTTAAAATTAATTTTAATATCGTAACCGTCTTGTGCCGTTAAACTTAAATGGCCTGTGAAAACAAAAACACAAACAGTTATAATTGATTTTTTAATCTTTTGCATAAACATTTTATTTGCCATCTTTATCAATACTGTTCAAGTAATTTAATAAGCCCGGAACACTTTCAGCTCCTAATTTTTTTCCCTTTATTTTTTTATCCTTATCTAAAATATAAATAACCGGCGTAGAGTTTATATCGTACTTCACTTTAATGTTATTTATATGCACCGGATCAAATACGTTTATAAAATCTACTTTCTTGTTTATTAACCATTTTCTCCATTTATCGTAATCTTCTTTTGTGTAAACAGCAAATACTTTAAAGTCTATTTTTCCTTTAAGTTCTTTAAGTGCAGAATCTAGTTTAGGAATTTCTGTTTGGCAATGACCACAATCTACATCCCAAAAAACTAAAACTGTATATTTTGCCTTAATAGAATAAAGTGTTTTAAACATTGGCAATAGTTTATCTTGATGCTTATAATACAAATCAGTTGCTGCAGCGCTTGTTTTAACGGTATCAAAACCCAACTTCATTACTTGTTTACCATCGGTAGTATCAATCATATACAACTCTGTGGCTTTAGACTCAAGTAACAAATTTTCCATAATTTCTACTCGCTCTTTTATTTTTAAAATTGTTTCAGGCGTGTACACGTCATTGGCTTTTCCATTTACAATATAGTTTTTACCCAGGTGCACGAATATTTTATCAAAACCCATGCGTTTATCTTGTTCATACTTATAGGTAAAATGGCCAAGTAAAATATTATAAACCATTCCATCCGGCTTGCACGCTTTCAGCATTTTGTCAATTTCATTAATTAAAGTATCGGGTGAGTATTGATAAATTACGCCGTCAAAATATCTTTTAACTCTATCGTCAAAAAAAGGAACGGTTAATATTCTATCGTCTGTAAAATTAACTTCGTCCCAAAAGTGGTTTTTGTAATAATAGTATTGGTAAAGACTGTCGGGTCTACCGTTTGAAGCTAACGGTACAGTAGGAGCTTCTTTCTCTAACTTTAAATTTACAAAATCATAAACAAAGGTGCCTTTTACTTTCTTCATAAAATCTTCTTCATGTTTCTTCACCTCTTCCGTCATTAATTTCAACTTATCAGTAATATACTTAATACTATCTTGCTTGCTTTTCCCCTTTGTTTCCTCTCTGTATTTATTAAACTCTGCATTTTTATTGGTCATAAACTTTAAATACGAAAACATGTTTTCATTTTCTTTACTTCCAATAGATTTTAAAGTATTTACAATATCTTTAGCATCAAAATTTACTGTAAAATTAAATGCATCGTCTATTAAAAAATCGAAATAGGTAGCTTTATCTTGATTTACTAATGTGTATACACCTTTATCAAGCTCTTTCTTTCCTTTAAAACGAACCACACCATTTTTTACTTTTCTACAAGTATCTGTTATATACTGTTTATCGAAAAAATACCTTACTAAATAAACCGTAGTATCCGGGCAGTTTTTAATATTAAACTTAATATCATATTCCTTTTGTGAAAAAACACTTAACGAAAGACATACCAGTAAAAAAGCGCTTATTTTCTTGTTCATAACAGATTGTTTGAATGGATTCAAATATACCATTTTTTGATTATTACTATTTCAAAGATTGTACCATCAATTTTACAGAGCTTTTATAAAATTTGTTAAATGCATCCTCTAAACTATCTTGCTTACTGTTGTACTGAACATAATCAATGAAAAAGGCATTTTGCTCAATGTAAATTTCTTCAGCCCTGTTTTTTAGAGGTTTTTTATTACTTACCGGTAACCTTTTCAGTTGGTTTCCTATTTGTATTAACCTTTTTTGTTTTAAAAGATAGGCATTTGGGAGTGAACTAATGCTATCTAAATAAGCTTTATAAGCAATAGTGGTGTAATTTAAAAAGGCATTTACTTTTTTATTATCATTCATTGCATTTATATATTCCGCTAATGCTAAACTATCATTTCTTAAAAATAATAAAGTAGCTTTATGAGCAATAAAATTTGCTAAATTTTCGTTGTTATTTATATTATTTGCTTTATAAAAAGTTGCATGAAATAATTCATGAAAAAGTAAATTGCAAAATTTTCCTTTTTTTAAACGGAGATGACTGCTTAGCAAAGGGTCGTTTAACCAGCCTAATGTACTCCAGGCCGAAACCGATCTTATACCAGCATCGTAATTATTGGCTTTTAACTCGTTTAATAATTTCAAAGCTCTGTTTTTATTAAAAAAGCCTTTGTAACTACCTTTTCCTATTATAGGAAACTCCCACTCTACTGCATTTAAACAGTATTTTTCAGATGCTGTTACAACCCATAAAACAGGCTCATTTCTATTATCAAAAATGCGTGTAAAATTTTCTGTTGGGTTATACGCCAAACTATCCACCGAAAATTTTTTAAGTTGCTGTATAAGTTCAACATTTTCTTGTTCATGCTCTGATAAGTGCTTTGAATTAACATAGGATTGAAGATTTTGCGCCTTTAAAATAACCTTTGCCTGCCCCTTTGCCTGCAATAACAAATAAATGCTGAGTTTATAATTAAAAGCCGCCCAACAAAAACCGCAAAAAAGGAGAAAGCTAATAAAAAGACGTATTTTTCTGTAAAGATGCACTGTTGGAAATTAAATTTAATAGTTTTCTGAAACTGTAACAAATTACAGATATTTGCGTTATAAATCAAATGCGCTTTGTAGTAATAAATTTAATGCTAATGTTTTGTTTTTGTGCAAAAGCGCAAAAAGAAGATTCTGTATTCAACTATTCTAAAGGGGTATATGAAGAGTTAAAAAGCCTGCAAAAAAAAGTATTTTACAGTAAAATTGAAAAAGAGAGGTTAGATGCGAATAAAGAATTTATTAAATTGATTGAATCGGTTGCATCCAATAAAAATGCACTTACCTTTCCCTTTGATAGTTTAAAAGAAATTTCAACGCTTAGTCCCAATAATAAAAAGTTTAAACTCATCACCTGGAATATTCCAAAAGAAGATCAAACACATTTGTTTTTTGGATTTTTAATTGTAAACGGTGCGGTAACAAAAAAAACCGGCTTATTTAAAAGAGAAACAATACAACAATATCAGTATTTTAAATTAATTGATAAGTCTGCAGGAATTAAAAACCCTGAAACATACGTTGGCACATGCGATAAGTGGCATGGTATGCTTTATTACGAATTAATTGAGTGTGATGATTATTACACATTGCTTGCCTGGGACGGTAACGACAAATTAATTCAACGAAAATTTATTGATGTGCTTTATTTTAAACCTGACGGAACGCCGGTATTTGGCAAAGATGTATTTAAATTTCCGAGAAAAAACCCCAGGAGAATTATGTTTGAATATAGCAGCGAAGTTACCATGAGTTTGAAATATCACGATAAAAAAAACGCCATCATATACAGTCATCTTGCCCCACGAGAAGAAGGTGATATCATGAAAGGATTACCTCAATATTATGGCCCGGATGGTAGTTACGATTCTATGGAACAAAAAAAAGGGAAATGGATTATAATTGAAGATGTAAATGCGAAAAATGATAAAAACAAAAATGATAGTAATTGGAACAACCCCTTAAATCCTAAAAAAATTAAACATAAAAAAACATTGCCGGGCAATAAAACAAAAAATTAAGAATAAATAATTGCCTCTAAATATTTGTTCGTTTGAATTTCTTTCTCCTTTCTTAAGCCTAAATCTTCAAACACTTCTTTATGCTTAGGATTTAGGTAAATAAACTTTTTCGCTTCTTTATTTTGTTCATTTATTCTTTTTACTGCTTCTAATAATACTTCCTTACCAAAAGGGTTAAACAAAAAATAAATGGTAGGTTGATTATCATATTGAAATTGAATTGCGTTTGCTGTTTGTATATTAAATTCAGATTCGGGGTTTTTAAATTTTCTACCTTTTAAATTAAATTCGGCAGCCGAAATTAACTCAGGATCTAAATCAATCCCTATCAGTTTTTTAAACCCATAATATTCTGCCACTATTAAAGCCCGGCCTTTTCCGCAACCTATATCAAAAAAAACATACTCATCCTTATACTTCTTAATTTCTTCAAACACTTTAAATAAGGCAAAATAGCTTGACCCTTGATAGTGATAATAATTCTCGGTTTGGTTGGAGCTAATTTTTTTTGTGCTAATTCCATAAAAAGTATCAAATTTCATTTCTTGCCAAAGCAATTTCAAAGTGTTATATAAGCCTCTTAATCTTACAGAATTAAGAAAATATCTAAAATAAAGGAAAAATGACATCCGCTCGTTTTTTATATCGGTAAATATAATTAACTTCAAACTATTAAACAGATTTCTGAAATTACTTATGCAGATTGACCTGGAAGCAGAACGCAAAGAGATTCTCAACCGATACAAACTACTTATAAAAGCCTGTAAACGCCGTTTAGAAAAAGGCGATAAAGAGCTTATTAGAAAGGCTTTTGAAGTTGCGGTTGAAGCGCATAAAGAAATGCGCAGAAAAAGTGGTGAGCCTTATATTTATCATCCAATTGCAGTTGCACAAATATGTGCAGAGGAAATGGGACTAGGTGCTACCGGAATTGTTTGTGCTTTATTACACGATACTGTTGAAGATACAGATTTAACCTTAGATGACATTAAAGGATTGTTTGGGGAAAAAGTTTCTCAAATTATTGATGGCTTAACAAAAATTTCGGGCGTAATTGATAATACCTCCTCTATTCAAGCAGAAAACTTCCGAAAAGTTTTGCTAACCATGAGCTCCGATATTCGTGTAATTTTAATTAAGCTGGCAGATAGGCTTCATAATATGCGTACGCTTAATCACATGAAGCGTGATAAGCAAATGAAAATTGCCAGTGAAACACTTTTTTTATATGCACCACTTGCACATCGTTTAGGTTTAAATACAATTAAAACTGAACTGGAAGATTTAGGATTAAAATACACTAACCCGGAAGGCTATTATGAAGTTGCCGTTAAATTAAAAGAAACCGAACCTGAAAGGCAACGCTTTATTCAAAAATTTATAGTGCCTTTAGAAGAAATTTTACAAGAACAGGGTTTTAAATTTAGAATTTATGGTAGGCCAAAATCTATATTCAGTATCTACAATAAAATAAAAACCAAAGGTGTAGTATTTGAAGAGATATACGATTTATTCGCTATACGTATTGTTATTGATACTCCAGTGGATAACGAAAAATCGGATTGCTGGAAAGTATACTCTATAATAACAGATTTCTACCACCCTAGTCCGGATCGCCTGCGCGATTGGATTAGCACTCCAAAAAGTAACGGATACGAAAGTTTGCACACCACTGTAATGGGGCCGGAAGGAAAATGGGTGGAAGTTCAAATAAGAACTGTGAGAATGGATGAAATGGCCGA
Source organism: Bacteroidia bacterium (assembly GCA_022841465.1). GTDB lineage: Bacteria > Bacteroidota > Bacteroidia > B-17B0 > Aurantibacillaceae > Aurantibacillus. The sequence continues at coordinate 12,265 of JALHRL010000020.1, forward strand.
AAGTGGTTATGCGGCACACTGGAAGTATAAAGATTCTGCAGCAGAAAAAGAAAGTAAACTAGAAGCCTGGTTAAGCAGAATTAAGGAAATGCTTGATAATCCTGACCCGAATGCTTTAGAGTTTATTGACGATTTTAAATTGAATTTATTTAGCGATGAAATTTTTGTGTTTACCCCTAAAGGAGATATGAAAACCTTACCCCTAAGTTCTACAGCTTTGGATTTTGCGTTTGACATTCATACAAAAGTGGGCGAACAGTGTATTGGAGCTAAAGTAAATCACAAACTTGTTCCTTTAAGTTATGAATTAAAAAGCGGCGACCAAATTGAAATTTTAACCAGCAACAAACAAACACCAAAAGAAGATTGGTTGAAATTAGTAGTAACTGCCCGTGCTAAATCAAAAATTAAAAACTCATTAAAAGAACAACGTAAAAAAATTGCCGATGGTGGCAGAGAAATTTTAGAAAAAAAGTTTTACAAATGTAAAATTGAATTTACTTTACAAAACATTAATGATTTTGTTAGTTATTTAAAATTGCCATCTTCTCAGGAATTATTTTACAGAGCCGCTGTTGGAAATGTAGATGTAAAAGAAGTAAAAGAGTTTATTAAACACAAGGAAAGTCCGAAACGTAAAACTAAAACAACAGCTCCAAAAATAGAACAATTGATTACCAATACACGCGGTGGAAATGAAATGTTGGTGATTGGTGATGATTTACAAAAATTAGATTATAAGTTAGCGCCTTGTTGCAACCCTATTCCGGGCGATGATGTTTTTGGGTTTGTTACCGTTGGTGAAGGAATAAAAATACACAGAACCACTTGCCCAAATGCCGTTAAACTGCTATCGAATTATGCATATAGAGTTGTGAAAGCAAAATGGACAAACGATGAGTTAATTTCTTTCTTAGCCGGATTAAAATTAATAGGTACAGATGAATTAGGTTTGGTGAATAATATTACCAAAGTAATATCTAACGAAAACCATGTAAACATGCGTTCAATAAGTTTTGATACAGAAGATGGAATATTTACAGGAACAATAATGGTTTACGTTCATGATACCAAGCACTTAAATCATTTAATTGATAACCTTAAAAAAGTAAAAGGAGTAAATAAGGTAGAGCGTATCGATCAGAATTAATCTGCAAACAACGGATATTTTACCATCATGGTATTTACTTTCTTCCTGATTTTTAAAAGCTCTTTTTCATTATCCTTATTCATTAAAGCAGCATCTAAAAGTTCAATTACTTTAATACACTCTTTTTCTTTTAATCCACGAGAAGTAATTGCCGGTGAACCAATTCTAATTCCACTTGTAACAAATGGCGATTTATCATCAAAAGGCACCATGTTTTTATTCACTGTAATGTCTGCCACTCCTAAAGCTTTTTCTGCTTCTTTTCCGGTAATATTTTTATTACGTAAATCAATTAGCATTAAATGATTATCGGTACCACCGCTAATAATTTTATATCCTTTATCAACCAAAGCTTTAGCCATTGCTTGAGCATTTTTTACTAATTGAACACAATAGGCCATGTATTCATCGCTTAAACACTCGCCATAAGCAACTGCTTTTGCAGCAATAACATGTTCAAGTGGACCACCTTGTGTACCCGGAAAAACAGCGCCATCTAAAATAGCACTCATCATTTTGGTTTCGCCTTTAGGCGTTTTTTCTCCCCAGGGATTCGCAAAATCTTTGCCCATCATAATCATCCCTCCACGTGGACCACGTAAGGTTTTATGAGTTGTTGTAGTTACAATGTGGCAATGAGGCATTGGATCATTTAAAATGCCTTTTGCAATTAAGCCTGAAGGATGCGAAATATCGGCAAGTAATAATGCGCCAACACTATCAGCAATTTTACGCAAACGTTCATAATCCCAATCGCGCGAATAAGCGCTAGCTCCGCATATTATTAGTTTCGGATTTTCTTGTTTTGCTTTTGCTTCTACTTTATTATAATCTATAAGTCCGGTACTTTGCTCCACACCGTAAAAAGAAGGAGAGTATAATTTACCTGAAAAATTTACGGGAGAACCATGTGTTAAGTGGCCACCATGACTTAAATCGAAACCTAAAATTTTATCGCCGGGTTTTAAGCACGCCAACATAACTGCTGCATTTGCCTGTGCCCCGGAATGTGGTTGAACGTTTACCCACTCTGCACCAAATAATTCTTTCGCTCTGTCAATTGCCAATTGCTCTACTTTATCAACTACAGCACAGCCCCCGTAATACCTTCTTCCCGGATACCCTTCGGCATATTTATTAGTAAGCACGCTTCCCATTGCCTTCATTACTTGATTACTAACGTAGTTTTCACTGGCAATTAATTCTATTCCGTGCGTTTGGCGTACTTCTTCTTCTTTTATGTACTTAAAAATAAGGTTGTCTTTTTTCATGATTCAGAGCTTTTTTCTTGCGTTTGTATTAATTTATAAGATGCTACTAAAACTATTACTATTAAAGGTGATTGGGCAATTCCAACCAGCCAGCGGCTTAGGGTGTATTCATCATCTTGCAATCTGTTTTTTACAAAATATCCATACAACATACTTAAGCCTGCCAAAGTTAATAAAATGAGGTAAGAATTAATGGTCCATTTAATTATTTTTTTGCCGTTAAAGATAAATTTTACAGCCAAAACACTTAAAAGCAAGAAAAAACCTATTGAAATTATAGTGAACAAATATTTTAAATAATAAAGCGTTGTATAATCCTTATTGTAAAAATACAATAAAATAGCATCGGGGTTTAATTCTCCATGCTTGTAATATTTAATATAAAGCAAATGATTATAACTTAAAAAAAAATATTCTCTTCCATAACCAACTAAAGCAAATACAATAAAGAAAATAAAAAAGTAAAGCCAATTAACTTTCATTGCTAGCGGGTTTTTTGTTAGCAAAAGAATTTACCCACCATACCCAAAGCACAAAAATATAAGCGTATACTAAGAATGTAAAAGTATAGGTATGATTAAAGTTAAGTAAGGTTGGATAACTATTCGCAATAATAGCTAAACATACCACTCTTAAAATATTTAATAAATGAATACTTACTAATCCAAAAGGAATAAACCACCATTTTGATTTTTGATGTCCTGGATAAAAAACAATAAAAACAGAAAAAAGTATAAACAATGAAATGGCATTGCAATTTGATCCAACCCAAACGCCATTTGATCCATCGATACCAATAATTTGAAAATCAAGATCTTGAAGTCTGCTAAAAGTGTTATAACCAATTGTCTGCAAAACCCAATCGCTTGAAGTGATTATCAGGCCAATAAATTTTTGGTCGTAATTGCTATGCCTCTTTACAATAAATTGATAAACAAGAAAAAAAAGTAAATAAGTAATGGAAGAAAAAACAATAAATCGTAGAAAGGCATTTTTTTTTAATACCGCCCTCATTATTAGTTTTCTATTTTGTCTTTTTTACGTGAATCGTAAATTTTCTTAGCGCCATAGGCAGCACCGACCATCATTAACAAAGAAATTCCACCATCAACTGGAATACAAGGAGGAGGCCAACACGGTGGGCCATTACCTGGAGGAGGAGGAGGAGCAACTGAAGGTGGTGGTGGCGGACCTGCAGCTATTGAAACTGTTGCAATAGTAAGAAAAAGCAACAATAAAAATATCGATTTATAATTCATTTTCAGCTAGTTAATTTGGCTCAAGAAAAGCAAATTTAATGAATTAATTTTTACCCTGCAAGGCAGAATTTTGAACTAAATCAGCTAATTTTGTTGAAAATAGGCATACGTGAGCGTTAAAAGTCAGGCTATTATATCACAAAAAGATTTCAATTTAATCGTACGTATTTTACGAGCAAATTGGTGGATTCCGCTTATTTTAGTTCCCATTTTTTATTTTATTGGTGTTTTTTACATTTATCGTTTAACTTCTGTATATCAAGTATCTACCCAAATTTTACTTCAAAACAACGATTCTTACTACAAAGCTAATGTGGTAACAGACGCAAGTTTTTATGGCGCACAAACTTTTGTAGATAATTCCAACGAAAAAAGGGTTCTACTTTCTTATGATCTTTTGAATAAGGTGGTTGATAAATTAAAAGACAAATTAGAGGTATCTTATTTCATTGTTGGTAAAGTAAGAACAACAGAACAATTTGGAGGCATGCCCTTTTCAGTTGATGTAAATACCATACACTCTTCCCTTTTCGAGCAACCTTTCGATTTTAGCATCATAGATAATGAAAATTATGAATTAAGTTATTTAGTTGGTGATGAAAAAATTACTAAAAAAGGGAAATTTGGAGAGGAAGTAATTGACCTTAATTACAACCTCCTTATAAAACTTTCTGGCAAATTAAGTACAGAACAGTTAAATTCATTAAAAGATATTTATTACCAATTTGTAATACATTCTAACGATTATTTAATTGGCAGAATTATTAATGATATAACCGTTGAAAATCCCGATTACACAAATATACTATCAGTTAATTTAAAAGATATTATTCCTGCTCGAGCTACTTTAATACTTGATACTCTTAATCAAGAATATTTATATAACAAATTAAAATCAAAAATAGAATTAAACGACAAAACCATTGAATATATTGATAAGCAATTGGATGAAATTTCAGTTTTATTAAAAGCAAGTGTAGATACGCTTCAATTGTATAAACAAAAAAAATCCATAATTAATCTTGGTTGGGAAGAAAATGATTTTCTAAATAAAATTGGCGACTACGACAAAGAAAGATCAACTGCACAATTAGAATTAAAGTCATACAATGATTTGGAAAAATACATAATTGAAGACAAAGACCCTCAGTTTTTACCACCCATGATTTTTATTACCGAAAAGGATGGCTTTATGTCGAAAGCTGTTTCTGATTTATATACCAAACAAATTGCATTAAATAAACTTTACAGTGTAGCTACTGATGACAATCCATCTATTCAAGAAAATATTTCGAATATAAAAAAGATAAAACAAGACTTATTAGTATACATAAACAACGCTAGAAATGCTATTAAAATTAAAATAGACAATATTAATGTTGAAATAGGAAAATATGTAACCGAAGCAAAATCAATTCCACCAAAACAACAAGATTTATTAGGCATTCAAAGAAAACTCAATGTAAACGAATCCATCTACAATTTTCTATTAGAGAAAAAAGCAAATACACGAATTGCAAAAGCCAGTATTGTACCGGATGCAAAAATAATTGAAAGCCCAAGAAACACCGGTGTTGTTAGTCCGGATAGAAATGGAATTAAACGAAATTTTTTAAGTGCCGGATTTGTGTTATCAATCATTTTAATTGTCCTTAAAACAATGTTCTTCACAAAAATAAAAACCATTGAACATTTAAAGGAACTTACAAAAATTCCTGCATTAGGTGTAGTCCCTTTCTTAAAGCCCCAAGAAAACATTGGAGTTGTGGTTGATGAACAGCCAAACTCGCGAGTTGCAGAAGCTTTCAGAAGTATACGAACAAATTTGCAATATACTGCAATAGGAAAAAACAATCAAACCATATTGCTTACTTCCTTTTTACCGGGCGAAGGAAAAACCTTTAGCAGTACAAATCTTGCAACAACTTTAGCTAAAACCGGTAAGAAAACTATAATACTTGAACTTGATTTACACAAACCAAAAGTATTTAAAACCTTAAATTTAACTGCCCCAATTGCAGGTATTACAACCTTCATAACCGGTCAAAGCGAGTTAAACGACATTGTGTTTCAATCACAAATTCCTAATTTGTATTGCATGTTTGCGGGGCCGGTACCCCCTAACCCCTCCGATTTTGTTCTTTCCGAAAAAATGAAAGAATTGTTAGAGTATACCAAAGCAAATTTCGATTATGTAATTATTGATTCACCGCCGGCCGGATTATTGTCTGATTCCGTTTACTTGATGCAATTTGCCGATACCACACTATTTGTACTAAACACTCAATTTGCCAATAAGCGCACTATTAACTTTGTGCACGAATTGTTGGAAAACAATCATATACCAAATCTTCTTTTCATTCTTAACGGTGTTAGAAATGTTGGGAAACGCTACTATTACAAAGGATATGGCTACAGCTACGGTTATGGCTACGGTTATGGCTACGGCAAGGGCAACGCCTACTCAAAATAAATTTGCGTATTTCTAAAGAATGAGTAATTTTACTACTCATTATTGTTATGTTTGATATTCTTATATCTTCCAAAACCAGGATAAAAATCCTTTTAAAATTTTTCCTAAACGGGAATACCATCTCCTATTTGCGTGGCTTAGAAGAAGAATTCGGAGACTCTACCAATGCTATTCGTTTAGAATTAAACAAGTTTGAAAAAGCCGGGTTTTTAAATTCCTATACCGAAGGTAATAAAAAACTTTTTAAAGCCAACCAAAAACATCTCTTATTTAAGGATATACAAAATATGCTTAAAAAAATTGTGGGCATTGATCATTTGGTGAAATATGTAATGGAGCACATAGGTAACCTGGAAAGGGTTTACCTGATTGGGCGATTAGCAAATGGTTTGGAAAGTGATATTATTGAACTGGTTTTTGTAGGAGATATCAACAAGCCTTACTTGGTAGAATTGATTGATAAGGCAGAGAAAAAACTAAATAAAAAAATTACTTTCATATGCTATCAACCCGGAGAGTTTGATATCAAAAAAATTAAGCAAAACGATACACATCCTTTGCTTATTTGGAATAAATAAACACGTGGCCGCTGAGTTTATCGAAGCGCCTACTTTATAAAACAACCAACATTCAGTTATGTGACTGAAGTGGCGAAGCTTTGAACAGATTCTATTTACAGCTCTTCTATTCATAACTAATAACTCAACATTAAAAAATTGCCCTGGAAAGTTTTATATGTAGCTTCTCGTTCCGAAAAGAAAATTAACGATCGCCTCAACGAATTGGGAGTTGAATGCTACGTGCCTTTAAAAAAAGAAAAACGCAAATGGAGCGATAGAATTAAATTGGTTGTTACTCCCCTAATAAATGGCTATGTGTTTGTAAACGTTACCGAAAAAAACCGCGATGAGGTTTTTAAATCTGCCGGTGTATTAAATTATGTTCGTTATAATGGTGGCGATGCAGTAATTAGAGAAGAAGAAATTAATGCCTTAAAATCCATTGAAGAAAAAGGATATTATGTTGAAGGACAATTTGGTGGAGATTTTGAAAAAGGTGACTTGGTAAAAATTAAATATGGTCCGTTTAAAGGTTTCACCGGAACTGTAAAAGAAAATTCAAAAGAAGATATTTTCTCGGTGCAGATTGAAAGCATAGGCTATACTTTAACCATTAAAGTTCCGAAAGAAATTTTGATTAAAAGATAAAACGTGAACCAAATTTAATAAATGATTATAATTGTAAATTATGGTATTGGAAACTTAGCTTCAGTCCTTAATATGTTCCGAAAAATCGGAGTTAAGGATGTAAAGATTTCAAATTCACCTGAAGAAATTGATAATGCATCTAAAATTTTACTGCCAGGGGTTGGAGCATTTGATGCCGGAATGCAAAATTTAGAAAATTCTGGCTTAATAGAATTATTAAATAAGAAAGCATTAGTTGACAAGGTGCCGTTTTTGGGAATTTGCCTTGGTATGCAATTGTTAACTAAATCAAGCGAGGAAGGAATTAAAAAAGGATTGGGATGGATTGATGCTGAAACAATAAAATTTAAATTTGACCCTATATCAGGGCTTCGAATTCCTCACATGGGTTGGGATTACATAAAAGTTATAAGAAAAAATTTATTAATAAGTGAGAATGAACGGGCAAGATTCTATTTTGTACACTCATATTATGTTAAATGCAATGCTGTTGATCAAACAATAGCAACTTGTAACTATGGGGGGGAGTTTACCTGTATGGTAAACAAAGATAATATTTTTGGGGCTCAATTTCATCCTGAGAAGAGCTTAAGATTTGGTATGAGTTTATTAGAAAATTTCTCAAAAATTTAATGTCGTTAAAACGTATTATTCCGTGTTTACTTTATGATGGAAGTGGTTTGGTGAAAACCGTAAAATTTAAAAAACCATCCTATATAGGCGACCCAATAAATGCAATAAAAATATTTAATGATAAAGAGGTCGATGAACTAATTCTAATTGATATTAATGCAAGTCGGCAAAAACGTAAACCAAATTTTACAAAAATAGCTGATATGGCAAGTGAAGCATTTATGCCATTTGCTTATGGTGGAGGCGTGAAAACATTTGACGACTTTGCTAAGTTATACAAAATAGGTTTAGAAAAGGTTATTATAAATTCATTAATTCAAGAATCGCCAAATATTATTAAGGAGGTAATTACTATTTATGGGTCACAAGCTGTTATTGCTTGTATCGATGTTAAGTCAGTTTTATTTGGGGGTAAAAATGTTTACTCACATTTGGGGTACAAAATTAAATATAACTTGGAGGATTATGCCAAATACCTTGTTAATGAACTAGGTGTAGGTGAAATAATGATACAAAGCGTTGATCAAGAGGGTACTTGGAATGGATTTGATGATGAAATAACAGAAAAAGTTATAAAAGCTGTTCAAGTTCCTATTATCGCTAGCGGAGGGTGTGGCAAAATTGATGACATGATAAATATTTTATACAAGTGCAATGCATCTGCAGCGGCAATTGGTAGTATGGCAGTTTATAGTAAAAAGGGGATGGGTGTATTAATTAATTTTCCTTCACGAAATGATGTAATTAGAGAATTATAATGGAGAATAACGATTGGAAAATAATAAGTAATAGCAGCTCACTTAAGCTGTCGAAAATATTTAAAGAATTATTTGAATATAAAGACCTAATTGTTTTATTCGTTAAACGTGATATAAAAGCAATTTATCAGCAAACAATTTTAGGCCCTGCTTGGCTTATGCTGCAGCCAATATTAACATCATTGGTATTAGTGTTTTTAGGACAAATTGCACAAATAAAAACTCCTGAAGGGTTAACAGCATTTTCATTTTATCTTTTAAGCAACTCCCTATGGATGTTCTTTTCAGAATCCTTTAATAAAACTGCCACTACTTTTACCTCCAATGCTTCCGTATTTGGTAAAGTATATTTCCCTCGATTAACAGTTCCTGTGAGTATCGTTTTATCAAATTCATACAAACTTTTTTTTCAACTTATTATCTTTATTTTTTCCTATTTGTATGGTATTTTCATTTTAAAGTTACCAATTCAAATCAATGGCTTTGTTTTGTTTGTAATTCCTTCATTTATAATGTTATCATTATTAGGATTATCATTTGGACTAATTGTTTCATCTTTAACAACAAAATATCGCGATCTAACTATGTTAATTACATTTGGAATTCAATTATTAATGTTTGCTTCACCAGTTATTTATCCTTTGAGTCAAATTCCACATGACAGCGCGTTTTATTCAATTGTACAATTTAATCCAGTTACTGGTTGGATTGAGCTTGCAAAAAAAGGTTTTGCACCAGCTAGTTTCTTTTCATGGAAATTAATCGCATATGATATTTCCTTTTTAATATTAAGTTTACTTGCCGGAATAAAAATTTTTCACAGAATAGAAAAACGTTTTATGGATACTGTTTAGAGTAATGAGTGAAAAAGTAATAATAGCGGAAAATATTAGTAAACTATACAAGTTGGGAGTGGTAGGAATGAGTACTCTAAATGATGACTTTAGAAGGGCTCTAGCAAAACTTAAAGGTAAGGAAGACCCTACAATAAAATTAGGGGTTGAAAATAAAAGAGATTCTAAAGCTACTGATACTTCGGAATATGTGTGGGCATTAAAGGACATTAATTTTTCAATTGAAAAAGGTGATGTGGTTGGAATAATTGGTAAAAATGGTGCTGGGAAATCTACATTACTTAAAATATTATCAAGAGTTACTGAGCCTACAACAGGATTGCTTAAATATAAAGGAAGGCTTGCGTCACTGCTCGAAGTGGGAACAGGTTTTCATCCTGAATTAACCGGTTTGGAAAATATTTATTTAAACGGAGCTATTTTGGGAATGAAAAAAGTAGAAATAAAATCAAAACTTGATGAGATTATTGATTTTAGTGGTGTGGCGAAATATATTAATACACCTGTTAAAAGATATAGCAGTGGTATGTATGTAAGATTAGCTTTTGCCGTAGCGGCGCATTTGGAAACTGATATTTTGGTTATAGATGAAGTATTAGCAGTTGGCGATCATGAATTTCAAGAGAAATGTTTAGGTAAAATGAAAGATGTTGCTAAACATGGAAGAACCGTAATTTTTGTTAGCCATAATATGGCATCAATGAAGGCGCTTTGTAAAAAGGGAATTTTAATGCAAAAAGGTGCCATTCAATGTCAAGGCGCAATGAGCGATGTAATTCAGCAATACATGTTGGGTGTTAGATCAAATAAAACATCTGATAATCAATTGAAAGATTACAGAACAATCTCTTCAACTAGTGTTAAGTATAATTCAGTAAAACTTTTAAACAATCAGGAAAACACAAATTTGATTTTTTTTAAAGATAAAATTCATGTTGAGTTTGAAATAGAAGCATCTGAGAAAATAGGAAGCGTTTTACTAGACTGTAAAATAATTTCAATTGATGGAATTGAAATCACTCATTCTATGAACCAATATCAAAATCAAAAACATATACTTGAAGTAGGTAAATATAAGCTCAACTTAGAATTACAAAATGATTTGCAGCCCGGTAATTATTATTTAACTTTTGGGATTCACAGGTTAGATGGCTTTACACTTGAATATTTGGAGAATTGTTTGTCCATTGAAGTTTTAAGTATATCGAAGGATGATAAAGGAGGTCATTTTTATGATTTTAAGCTGGGGTATCTTAGAGTAAATTCTAATTGGATTTTAAACAAATTATAAATGATAAATAATTTTATTCCTTTAGCAAAACCAAACATACAAGAACCCGACATTGATCTCGTGAAAGAGGTACTTAAAAGTGGCATGTTGGTTCAAGGAAAATTTGTTAATCAACTGGAAAACAAATTTGTTGATTTTACTCATGCTAAGTTTGCAAGTGCATTAAGCAATGGCACCGCCACATTACATTTGGCTCTAAAGGCTCTGAATATTGGCAGTGGAGATGAGGTTATTGTACCTGCGTTTTCATATGTTGCAACAGCAAATGTTGTTGAAATAGTTGGCGCCAAACCCGTTTTTGTGGATATTGAAATCAACACTTTTAATATTGACGTATCAAAAATAGAATCTGTTATTACATCTAAAACTAAGGCAATTATTCCTGTCCATGAGTTTGGTTTAGCATGCAATATTTCAGAAGTAGTTTCACTTGCAAAGAAGTATAAATTATTTGTTATTGAAGATGCAGCATGTGCTTTAGGTGCTTTATTTAAAAATAAACATGTGGGCACGTTTGGTGACTTTGGCTCATTTTCACTTCATCCCCGAAAAGCAATAACAAGTGGTGAAGGCGGAGTATTGATAACTGAAAAAGTAGAACTAGATAAGAAAATTAAAACACTCCGAAATCATGGCATTGATATGATAAATAACAAAATGGAGTTTACTGAGTTTGGGTTAAATTATCGCATGACCGACTTTCAAGCTGCATTAGTGTGTTCGCAAGTTGAACGCATCAATAAAAGTATTGATCATAAATCAAAAATTGCCGAAGTATACTATAATGAAATAAATTCTAAAAACATGACCCTACCATTTACTCCAAATTATACAAAACACACCTGGCAAACCTTTCATGTTATACTTAATAAAAGTATAAAAAGAGATCTATTGATAGAGAAATTAAAGGAGAACCAAATTGGTGCTAATTATGGCGCACAATGCATTCCGCATATGATTGCCTATAAACAAAAGTACAATTACGACTGCGAAAAACTTTTTCCTAATGCACTCAGAGCATATTTACATGGATTGGCAATTCCTATTCATGATTTTGTTTCAATAGAAGAAGCTAGTATGATTTCAAAAACACTAAATAAATTAATATGATCACAAACAAAACAATTTTTATTACAGGTGGCGCAGGTTTTATAGCAAACACTTTAATTAAACATTACATTGAAAAAAACAAAATAGTTGTATATGACAATTTTCACAGAGATACGCTTTCAAAAAGCGGACTGGCAAATCACTCAAATTTGAAAGTTGTTAAAGGTGATGTTTTGGATTTTGAAACATTAAAAACCGCAATGGCCGGAAGTGATATAGTAATTCATGCGGCAGGTATTGCTGGTATTGATACCGTTATTAAAGATCCCGTTCGCACAATGCAAGTAAATATGATTGGTACAGCTAACGCATTGGAAGCAGCTAAGGCAAACGGAATTAAAGATAGATTCATTGATTTTTCAACCTCAGAGGTTTTTGGCTCAATGGCCTTTAAATCATCTGAATCTGACCAAACTGTAGCAGGAAGCGCTGGTGAAGCGAGATGGACCTATGCTGTAAGTAAGTTGGCAGGTGAACATTTGGCTCACGCGTATTATAAGCAACACAAATTACCAGTTGTAACCGTTAGACCATTTAATGTATACGGACCAGGACAAACCGGTGAAGGCGCCATTCAAATCTTTATTCGTAAAGCTCTAAAGAATGAAGAAATTCATATTGATGGGGATGGATCTCAAATTCGCGCATGGTGCTTTGTAGATGACTTTGTTGATTGCCTTATCAGATGTGTGGAGAACCCAAAAGCAATTGGTGAAAGTTTTAACATTGGAAATGCAAGAGCGGTAATAACTATTTTAGGATTGGCACAATTAGTGTGCAGAGTATTAAAGTCTGATTCAAAAATCGTATTTGACCCTCCCTTATCTGCAGATATCGCTATTAGAATTCCAAGTGTAGAGAAGACAAAAGAAATTTTAGATTTTAAGGCTAAAGTTGATCTTGAAGAAGGAGTTTCACGAACTGCTGAATGGATGAAAAGTAATTAGTTTGAAGGTTTTAGTTACAGGTGCATCAGGTTTAGTTGGAAGTAAAATATGTGAATATTTTACAATGAATGGTATTGATGTAATTGCGGTTAGTAACAAAAGCGAGTTGGATCTGAAAATAAATTTATACAAACAGTATAAAGCTGACCTAAGAACGATTAATAACGAAATAATGAACGAAAAATGTGATGTGATTGTACATTGTGCCGCTAAATTACCAGGCGGGAATAATGAATCACACGCCAATGAAGCTAAAGAAAATGAACTTATAGATAAATTAATTATTGATCTTGCAAAAGTTTGGTCATCAAAACTTATCTATTTTTCAACCGTTTATATTTATGATGATTCTATTAAAGCACAAATTAATGAGAGTTCAAAGATAGCTGATAAACTAAGTCCGTATTATTTTGGAAAAATAAATAGCGAAAATATAATTGCTGAATCGAAATTAAATTATTGTATTTTCAGAATACCCTCACCTTACGGTAATTTAAAAAAACAAAGAAATGTGATGAAGATTTTTTTTGATAAAGCCATTAAGGGTGAAACAATAGTGTTATTTGATAAAGGTGAAAGAGAACAAAACTTTATTCACATTTGTGATATAGCTAAAGCATGTTTAATTGCAATACAGAAAAACATTACCGGAGTTTTTCTTTTAACTTTTCAGAGATCGTATTCAATGAGGGAATTAGCGAACAAAATAAAGCAACATACAAATTCATTATCGAATATTGTTTATAGTGATAACGTAAGCGATCAAAAAAGAAATGTGAATTTTGACAATAAGTTACTTGCACAAAAATTCAATTGGTCGCCTGAAATTTCTTTGGATGAAGGTATTAAATTGATGTTGTAATTTGAAAGTAGCTGTTTTCTCTGATATTCACGGTAACGCAATCAACCTCCTTCGTTTTTATGAGGTAACTGAAAAGTTATCTATAGAAAAGTATATTTGCCTAGGAGATATTTGCAATTACTACCCTGATTGTATTAGTGTAATTTCATTATTAAAAGACAGCAATGCTATTTGCTTAATGGGTAATCATGATGTTATGTACTTAAAAAACAATGAGCTAAACGATTATAAAAAAGCAGCCTACAATTTCAATGAGAAGTTATGTAAAAATGGTTTATTCATTGATTATATAAAAGGTTTGTCCGAAACATACCAATTAAATATACAAAATAAAAGCATTCTTTTCTGTCATGCCTCTCCAGCTGACCCATTAAATGAATATGTATTTCCTGATAGTGACTTTAAGAAGTTTGATAATGAGAAGTTTGACATTGTATTTATGGGTCATACACACAGACAATTTTTAAAAAAGGTAAATGGTAAAACATATTGCAATGTTGGCTCAATTGGTCAGCCAAGAGATCAAGGGGATTTATTTGGGTTTGCCATCTTAGATACGGAAACATTAGAAATAGTTTTGTACAGAGTAGAAAGTAATGTTTTAAAAATAAGACAAAATTATGAGCAAAACACCCCTAAAGAAGTGATTGCACTGTTAGATAGAAAGGAAAAGTTAAACTTTAATTACACTCTCATAAAATGAATGTTATAAATGTTTTAGTTACTGGTTGTGGCGGTGGAAGTATAGGTGAACAAGTAATAAAGTGTTTGAGGTTATCAAAGCTTGAATTATACGTGACTGCAACTGATGTTACTAATGTTAGTAAGGGGAAGGTAGATGGGGACGCCTTTGTTTTAGTTCCATTTGCAAGTTCATCTGATTATATTACAACATTATTAGATATTTGCTATAGTAAAAATGTTCATGCTGTTGTACCGGGTTCTGAAGTTGAACTAAAGGTTATATCTGAAAACAGAAAAAAGTTTGAAGAAAAGGGCATCAAATTATTGATTAATTCCGAATCGATCTTGGAAATTTGTTTAGATAAGAATTTAACAAGTAAATTTTTAAATTCTAATGGATTTTTCACTCCCCGCTCGTATGAAGTTCGCAATATAAACGATTTAAAAAAACTCGTTGATTTTCCTTATGTTTTAAAACCATCAATTGGAGGAGGTGGCAGTGTTAATACGTTGATTGCTCAAAGTAAAAATGAATTGGAGCTGTTTGGAAACTTTTTATTGGAGCAATATTCTTCATTTATAGCACAAGAGTATGTTGGAGATGGGGATTCAGAATATACTGTAGGTGTATTATCAGATAAAGATAAAAACATTGTTGACTCTATTATTCTTAAAAGAAATATTCTTTCGGGTTTAGGTTCAAAGTTAAAGGTTAAAAATAAAACTGAGCGTTTAAACCTAGGTAATTATTTAGTTATAAGTTCTGGCATTTCGCAAGGTGAGATTGTTAAAAACGAATTAATAAAAACCACTTGCGAAAAGTTAGCCATAGCATTAAAAAGTGTAGGGCCATTAAATGTTCAATGCCGATTAGTCGACAATAAGGTATATATTTTTGAAATCAACCCTCGTTTTTCTGGAACAAGTCCAATGAGGGCATTGGCAGGATTTAATGAATTAGAAATTACTTTAAGAAATAAAGTTTTAAATGAAAGTAATTTTTCACGTGTAAGTTATAAATTAGGCCACGTTGTAAGAGGGTTATCCGAATTTTTTATATGAATAAAGATAATTACAGTTTAGATTTTCAAAATTTACCATTTGTATACGAACTACAAATGGAACCTAAGAATGACTTTGATATTCCCAATACTTTACCATTTAAATTAGATATTGATTTAACTTATGATTTAGTAAAGCAAAAGTTTAATAACGAGGTTGAAGAATCTTTGAGAAAAGCTTATAAGAAAAGTTCAATTTTGGGTGGTAATGTTACAGAGGATAATGCTGGTGAAGCATATGCTAAAGCGGTTCTTGATTTTATTAAAGAAAATTATCCAAAAGATTTAAATGGTTTGTCGGTATTAGATATTGGTTGTGGAACGGGGTATTTACTATATAAACTAAAGGGATTAGGCTGTAATGTAAAAGGAATTGAGCCAGGCTCTCAATCAAAATTAGGGATTGAAAGATATAAAATACCAATTATTAACGATTTCTATCCTCCTAAAGGATTTAACGAAAAGTTTGATCTCATAATTTGCAATTTAGTTATAGAACACGTTAATGAACCTGAGGTATTTTTAAATGCCATTAAAAATAATTTAAAAGATGATGGAACAGTTATAATTGGTGTGCCAGATGAAGAACCTTATATTAAGGCAGGCGATATATCCATGTTGTTTCATGAACATTATAATTATTTTACTAAAACAAGTTTTAAGAACTTTTTAGAATTAAATGGGGCCACGAATTTATTGATTAGGAATTCAACTTTTGGTGGTATTATCTTTTCGATTTTTAACATAAATAGAAAAGTAGTAAAAAGTATCGGTAAGGTTGAGGATAAATATAGCCTGGAATTTAAAGCTAAATTATTAAGTTCAAGCAAACAATTACTTGGCTTTTTTGAAAAAAATAAGAATAAGGAGATTGGTATTTTTGTGCCGGGTAGAATAGTGAATTTTCTTTATGTAAATAATGTAAATTTTGAGAATTTAAAATTCTATGATGATGATCCTAACATTTACAATAGATATTTTCCAGGCATTAATATACCGATAAAGAATTTTAATGATTTCAAAATAAAACAACCAAACATTGTTTTAGTAATGAGTTCTTTTTTCGGACAGCACATTAGGGACAAAATAATTAAAGAGACTAATTATCCCATTGAGTCAGTATTTATTTGGACCGATTTTTATAAATAATTCAATGATGAAGATTTGTGTACGGTGTCTATATAATACTACTATTCCAAAAATTACTTTTAATAGTGAAGGATTGTGTAATTACTGTCAACAATACGATGCAATGGATTTACAGTATCCAACAAACGAACTAGGCAAAAAAAGTATTGATGATTATGTAGCTAAAATGAAGGAAGACGGGAAAGGAAAAAAATATGATGTTGTAATAGGTATAAGTGGGGGCTGTGATTCTTCTTACATGCTTCACTTGGCAAAAAAAGTTTATGGCTTAAGAGTATTGGCTGCCCATTTTGATAATACCTTCAATTCTAAAATTGCAGTTGAGAATATACACAATATGGTTACAAAACTCAACATTGATTTGTACACACATGTAGTAGATAATAATGAGTATCAACAGGTAATGAGATCTTTTTTTAAAGCTTCAGTTCCTGAAATAGATGCTCCTACTGATCTTGGATTTGCAACTATGTTATATATAGCTTGCTCTAAATATGGTGTAAAACACATCTGGGAAGGTCACTCTTTCCGCACAGAAGGTATTACGCCTCCTGGGTGGGTTTATATGGATGCTAAATATATTACAAGTATATATAAGATGTTTGGGAATGGTAAACCTTTAAAAACACTACCCTTACTTTATTTGCATAAATGGATCTATTGGATGGTGGTGAAAGGAATTAAAAAATACAGACCTTTATACTATTTACCGTATAATAAAGAAGAAACCAAGAAGTTTTTGGCAAATGAATACGGTTGGCAATGGTATGGTGGACATCACATGGAAAACCGAACTGCCTATTTTGCAAATAATTACTTTCTGCCGAAAAAATTCGGTATTGATTTAAGAATGTGTGAATTTTCAGGATTGGTAAGATCAGGTCAGATGAGTAAAGATCAAGCATTAAAGGAAATTTCAGTGCCAAAACCTATTGATAAGAGTATTGAGGATGAAATTAGAACGCGTTGTAGTTTTACTGAAGAGGAATGGGAGCAAATATGGAAGATGCCACAAAAGCATTACACAGATTATCCAACTTATAAAAGAACATTTGAGAGATGGCGCTGGTTATTTTTTATTCTTTATAAAAAAGGCTACGTTAACAGAAGCTTTTATGATAAGTTTTGTGTGATGAAAGAAGAAAAATTAAATACAAAACATGAAAAATAATTTTGAATTTACTTACGAGACCTTAGAGTTGCAGTTTAGGGAAGTGCTGGATGAGAATTACAAAGTTTATACTTGTCTAGATTTTTTTGAAAATAAAAGTAATATTACGAGCAGTAAAATATTAGTTAACAGGGTTGATATTGATTTATCTGTAAAAAAAACAAAAAGGTTGATAGATATTTTTAATAAATTGAATATTAAGGCCTCTTTTTTTCTGAGGTTACATGCACCAGAATACAATCCCTTTTCTTTTGAGAATTACAAGATTATAAAATATTTACTTGAAAGCGGTCATGAACTTGGTTATCATTCCGAAGTAATTGATCAATCCGTTATTTGGAATGAGGATGCGGAGAGTTGTTTAAAAAGAGATGTTGATGTAATCAATAGAATGTTTAACACAGAAATAAAAGGGGTTGCAAGTCATGGTGGTATGACTGGCTTGAATAACTTAGATTTTTGGAAAGATAAAAAAGCTTCGGATTTTGGTTTGTTTTACGAAGCATATGACCATCAACCTGAATTTAATTTGTTTCAAGAATCATTTTATGTTTCTGACTCTGAATGGACACGCTGGAAATGCTATAATAAAGGTACCTTAATAAAAGATGATAGGAGAAGTTTTGCCGAGCATGCCAAAGATGGCCACCCTTTATTACACGTTTTAATTCACCCCGATACTTATTTTGATTCACATTTCTACGAAAACGAAAAGTAAATGATTCCTTACTATCGCATACAACACAATAAAAATGAGTTAAATGCTTTAGAAGAAGTTTATTCAAATGGTAATTGGGTGGTTGGAAATGCAACTGCTGAATTAGAAAATAAATTAAAACAAATATTTAATAAAAAACACATTGTTTTAACCTCCAATGGTTATTCAGCATTATTTGTTTCTATTAAATCGTTAGGCTTAAAAAACGAAAAAATAATTATACCATCCATTAGTACTTGTTTTGCAATAACCAATGCCGTTATAACTTCAGGAAACATTCCAATATTTTGTGATGTAAGTATAGAAGATGGTAATTGTAGCGTTAATAGTGTTAAAGAAATTATTAAAAGTGAAAACATTAAATATATAATCAGTCCAAATCATGCAGGTAATATTTCTGATGTTTCGTCTTTCAAAAAACTTGGTTTAACAGTTATAGAAGATGCCTGTCAATCTTTCTTTTCATCTATTAATTCTCTCAGTGAAGCGGATATTCAGGTTTTCTCATTTTATCCTACAAAAGGAATTAATGGTATTGACGGTGGTGTTATTGCAACTAACGAAGAGGCTATTGCTGATAAAGCAAGGAAATTAACATATTATAATGATCAGGAAGTATTTGAAAATGAAGAAAGATATAATTTTCGTTTTTTAAATATTTGCGCAGCAGTGGCCTTATCCAATATCAACAAACAAAGTTTAACTATTAATAAATTAAATTCTATAAAAGAGTTATATAATAAAATAATAGAGAATTGTAAAAAAATTTCATTACTTCAAAATAAAAAAAGCTCAACATTGCAACGTTACATTATTAAAGTAAATGATGAGATAACAGAGGATAATTTGGTTCAATTATTTAATAATAATAAAATTCGATTAAATAAATTTTTCATCTCGATTTGTCCTGAAGCAGAAAAAAGAAACTTTATTAACGCTCAACAATTACTAAAATCTTGTTACTGCATTCCTTATTATGAAGACTTAAATAACGAGGAACTAAAAACAATTGAATCAACATTAATTAATGTTATTAAGAAAAGCCACAATTAACGATTGCTTATGGATTTATGAAATTTTGGAGGAGCTCCGAAACCCTGTTGAATATAGTTTTGATAGTTTTAAGGCCTTCTTTCATCAAATGATTACAAATGACAATGTTCAGCTTTTAATTCTTACTGATAATGAAGAAAATATTGGTTATGTTACTTTAAATAAATTTAGTATGCCAAGATACATTGGTTATGGTGTTGAAATGGAAGAATTTATTATTCATAAAAAACACAGAGGAAAAGGGTATTCGTATAAATTAATTGAAGAAGTAAAGAAGTATATTCAAGCAGATAAAACAATTAGAAAATTAATTATTAAATCTAACGGAAATGATAGTAAGCCCATTTATGCCAAGGTATTAAATGAAACGGACTTGGTTACATTTCAAACCTACTTAAACAAAATATAAGTGCATAAAACCGTAACAATACATCAGCCTGATTTTATGCCTTGGATTGGTTTATTTAATAAAATAAACAATGCTGATGAATTTATTATACTTGATCATGTAACTAACAACCCTAAATCTCCCGAGTTTTGGTGCAGAAGAGTAAAGATGCTTATTGGGGGGAGGGAACATTGGATGTCAGTTACTCTTAAAAAAGATAAACTGAACACCTTTGTTCCGATTAACACTATGGAATTGGAAATGGATGAAAAGGCCATAAAAAAATTTATTCAATCGGTTGCATTAAACTATAAGCGCGCTCCGTTTTTTAATGAGGTGTTTTATTTAGTTGAACATTATTTTTCATTTAATGACAACAACCTGAGCAGAAAAAACACTTGGTTTATTAAAGAGGTAATGAATAAAATTGGAATAAACACCGCTTGCATTTTCAGCTCAGAATTAAACCCAAAATTTTCATCCAATGAAATGCTAATTGATTTATTGAAGAAAAGAAATGCAACAGTTTACTTATGCGGAAATGGTGCTGCCTCCTACCAAAAGGATGAACTTTATGTGAATGAAGGGATTAGTGTAAAATACAATCAATTTATTCATCCGGAATATTCTCAATTTAATTCCTCTTCCTTTATAAAGGGCTTAAGTATTCTTGATTCATTAATGAATCTGGGTTTTAAAGGGACTGCACGCTTTTATAGTAACTAATGAAAATTGCTTGTTTAGGAAATATGAATAACATGCTTTTTCAAATTGGAAGATATTTGATAGACGAAAAGCATGAAGTAACGTTCTTTTTGTTTGATGAGTTCGATCATTTTTTACCGGAGGCAGATACGTTTGAAGATATCAGCAAGTATAGAATTATTAACTTAGGTTGGAATATTGATATGTTCAGGAAGATCTCTGGTAAGTCAATAAGAAGTCTCTTCAAAGAATTCAATTATTTTATAGGTATAGATCTAGCTCCTGCGTACTTATTTAAGGCAGGATTAAAGCTTGATATCTATTTGCCTCATGGCAGTGATCTTTATGAATACCCCTTTTTTAAATACAGAAATACTCCACCACAACTTTGGGAAATACCTGCGAATATTATTAGTAGAGCCCAGTTTATTGGGATCCGGGAAGCAATTGCTGTTAGTTTAGATCCCTCTGATGAAGTTTATGAAAAGCCTTATAAACAAATAAGAACTAAAACTAAAGTAAGAATAAGTACGCCACCTTTTTTGTATTTTAAGCAATACACAGAGGATTACCCTAAATTATCATCGTTAAACGAATCATTAAAGAATTTAAGAAAGCAATATGAATTTATTGTGTTTCAACAAATATCTCAAGATTGGAGTATGCGGGGGCCTTACAAGATCGATAAGGGAAACAATCATTTGATCAATGGGTTTGCCGATTATTTAAAAAAGGATCCGCTTTACACAAAAGATTCTGTTTTGATCTTGATGGAGTATGGTGGAGATGTTGAGAAATCGAAGCAATTGATCAAAGATCTTGGCATCGAAGAAAATGTGATCTGGTTTAAAAAAATGAACAGGAAAGATATGATGGTAGTGATCCATTATAGTGATATATGTGTTGGGGAGTTGGGTTATAGAGAGTGGTATAGTTATAGCAGTATCATTGAATTTATGGCCATGAAAAAGCCTTTGATCCATCATAGAGGCGATGATTTTTATAAAGCCAAAGGGATGGATCTATATCCTATGGTAGATGCAAAAAATGCAGAAGAGGTTGCTAAAACCTTTTTTGATTACAAGGCCAATCCCAAAAAATATATAATGATGGGAAAAGAAGCGAATGCATGGATCTTGAAGGATGCAGAAAAAAAGCTTGCTACTTTTAGAGAAGTTTTGTTGAGCAAGAAATCCAACAATGAAATTTCTTTCGTAAAATTAAAGAAACTTGCTTATTATTTTAATACACACATTCTTTACAATTATTTTTTTCTGCGAATTTATCAGTTAAAAGCAATGTTAAAAGGATAGTGTATGTCGGAGCAGCTGATCTCCATATTAATGCCTGCCTATAATTGCGAAAAATTCGTTAAACAAGCTATTGATAGTGTGCTTGATCAAAGTTACAGTAATTTTGAATTATTGATCGCAGACGATTGTTCAACAGATCAAACCAAAAAAGTAATTGATTCCTATTCAGATCAACGCATCAAAAAATTTCATAACCAAGTAAATCTTGGTTATCTAAAGGCATCTAATAAACTTTTTAAGGAATGCAAGGGTGAATACATCACTTTTCAGGATGCAGATGATTTCGCAGATAAAAGCAGGTTAGAAAAATTGAAAACTTTTTTAGATGAAAATCATGAAATTGCATGCGTAGGGTCTAATATTATAAAAGTAGATCCTGAAAATAGAGAGATTTATAGAACAGAGTATCCATTAACAGACGATGCCATTAGAGCCGCGTTTTTAAATTATAGAATTGTTATGACGGGTTCGGCATTAATGTTAAGGAGAGAAGTGATAGAAAAGTGTGGCATTTATAATGAATATTTTGATAGGATAGGATCTGAGGACACATATTTGTATTCGTTTATTCTTGATCAATTTAAAGTTGCAAACCTTATTGATCGCTTGTATTATTATAGGTCAAATCCAAATTCAATAGGAGTTACACATACTAATCCAAAAGCTGCTATAGGACATGGTTTAGTAATATTAATGTATAAAAGACGAATAAATGGGCTTGTCGATTTCATACAAACCCGTAAATGGAAAATGGTTGATAAATACGCGGAGTTTTTGTTATCTATTAATTTAGTCAAGTCGAGTAGAATGAAAGCTTTATTTTCATTTATAGTTAATTTTATGAAGTTTCCAATTGTTGGTTTTCAGATGACACGAATGTTTTTTTCAAATTTCAAGGCATGAGTGTTGGCATAGTAATACAAGCAAGAACCACTTCAAAAAGATTACCAAATAAAGTGATTTTACCATTTTATGAGGAAAAATCAATTATGGAGATAATTATAGAAAAGTTAAAGTCTAAAATAAAACTTCCTATTGTGTTGGCAACAACAGTAAATAAGTCTGACGACAGTTTGGTTGAGATTGCTAAGAAGTTAGGGATAAAATACTATAGAGGCAGTGAGTGCGACGTTTTGAGCCGTTTCATAAGTTGTGCAGAGGAGTTTGGTTTTTCTTCGCTTGTTCGAATATGTGCCGACAATCCATTTATAGATGTTAATTTGATTGAAGAGCTTGTGAATTCACACATTAGCCGAATGGCTGATTATACAAGTTACAGTACTTCAACAAACATACCGGCAATTCGAACCCATTATGGGTTGTTTGTAGAAGTGGTTGAGTATACTGCTTTAAAGAGAGTTAAGGCTGCTACCGATGAAGCAGTTTTTATGGAGCATGTAACAAATTATATTTATGCTCATCCGGAAGAATTCAAATTAAATTTTTTAGTAATGCCCGAATTTATTGAAAGGTCAAATGCAAGATTTACCTTAGACTCTAACGAAGATTGGGATATTCTTTCAGAAATTTATAGAAGTATGATGAATAAAAATGCCGATTTCAGTTCTAGAGAACTGATAAGTTTTGCTATGGGAAATAGTAAAGCAGTAAATATAATGAAATCACAAATAGAAAAATTTTCGAAATGACCGAGCATACATATGTAATTGGTGAAATTGGACAAAATCATAATGGTTCGGTTGACATCGCTAAATTGTTGGTAGAAATTGCCGCACGCCCAGTGAAAGAAAATTTGTTTGGTTTAACTCTTAAGTCAATGGACGCAATTAAATTAACCAAAAGAGACTTAAATCAAGAATTGTCTGCATCGCAAATGGCTGCACCTTATAACAGCCCCCATTCATTTGGCAAAACATATGGGGAACATCGTACCTTTCTGGAATTGAACGATGAACAGCATTTTGAAGTTTACAAACATGCGAAAAGCTTAGGATTAGATTTTATTGAAACTCTATGTGCAACAGGCTGTCTTTCTATATTGAAGTACTTTACTCCTGACAAACTTAAAGTTGCAAGCAGAGATTTAACTAATTTACCTCTTCTGCATGCCTTATCAGAAACTAAAATTCCCATTATTCTATCAACAGGAATGGCCGGTAAAAATGAGTTAGATAATGCTCTTGAAATTATAACAAAATTTCATTCAAATATTTCTATATTACACTGCGTTTCTCAATATCCCACACATCCCAAAAATGTTAATTTAAATACAATCTTGTATTTACAAGAACATTATTCGAAATATACCATAGGATATTCTGATCATACTATTGGTATCTCAACTCCGTTAGCTGCTGTTGCCATGGGTGCTAAAATTATTGAGAAACATATAACGCTAGATAGAAAATTAAAAGGCACGGATCAAGCCGGATCTCTTGGTATCGACGGGATTAACAGAATGATGCGCGATATAAGGGCGCTAGAAATATCTTTAGGAAAAAAAGAACTGTATATAGAAAATGAAGTTCAGGCGGCAAGAACAAAATTAGAACGATCAATTGCAACAAACCGTAATATAAAAAAAGGTGAGGTAATTAAAGAATCAGATTTACAAATGCTATCTCCAGGTGATGGATTTAAATGGAGTGAAAAAGATTTAGTAATAGGTAAAACTGTAATTACAGATATTGAAAAAAATGAAATCATTTACAAAAAACATATTTAAACATGGCAAAAAAAATTGAAGTTAAGACAATTGCTTCGAGTAAAGAATTAAGCAATCGTCAGAAAATGGAAGATGGTTATTTACTGAACCCTTTACCAGATAATGAAAAAGTATCAAACACAGCTTTATACTTAAAGAGGCAAGAATTAAGCAAAATTTTGTTTTTAAATCATTTGTACAATTTAATACTTCCTACTCAAGGAATTATTATAGAATTTGGCGTAAGATGGGGACAAAATCTTATAACACTCACGAATCTTAGGGGAATTTATGAGCCCTATAATTATGGCAGGAAAATTGTGGGCTTTGATACATTTGAAGGTTTCAAAAATGTTGATAAAAAGGATGGTAGTCATTCTATTATTAAAGAAGGTGCTTTTTCTGTTTCTAAAAACTACCACAACTACTTAAATAATTTAATGGAATTACATGCTAATGAATCTCCATTAAATCATATAAAAAAACATGAAGTAATAAAAGGTGATGCAATTGTTGAACTGAAAAAATACCTTAAATCACATCCTGAAACGCTTATTTCTTTCGCGTATTTCGATTTTGATATCTATAAACCAACAATAGAATGCCTAAAACAAATTTTACCATTAATGCCTAAAGGTTCAATAATTGGATTTGATGAATTGTTAGACCCACATTTCCCCGGAGAAACTATGGCCTTGAAAGAGTTTCTAGGGTCGAGTTATAAATTATTTAAAAATCCTTTTGGAGGATTACAATCCTATATAATAATTGAATAATGGAATTACCTAAACTAATAATAACCGATATTGACGGCGTTTGGACGGATGGTGGAATGTATTACGATCAAACTGGTAACGAATGGAAAAAATTTAACACCTCGGATAGTGCAGGTGTACTTTTTTGCAAATTAAAGAATATACCTGTTACAATAATTACGGGGGAAAACACAGAGATAGTTGCGAGACGCGCAAAAAAATTGAAAATAGATTATATAATTCAAGGAGCAAAAAATAAATTAAAAGAAGCTGAAAATATTTGTAAAATACTTGGAATTGAATTACGAGATGTAGCGTATATAGGAGATGACTTGAATGATATAGAATTATTGTCTAATGTAGGAATTTCTGCCTGTCCATCTAGCGCCCCAGATTATGTGAAAAAATACGCTAAAGTAATTACAAAAAATAAAGGTGGCGAAGGTGCTTTTAGAGAGTTTGTTGAGATTGTATTAAAAGTGTCAGATAATTTTGATGGATTATACTCAGAATATTTAAACCGTGAAAGTTAATAAAGCTTTTAATAAAGCGATTTCTTCCTATCGACTAAAAAGTAATGATGATTGGTTTTTGGCAGGTAAATCTTTGCTGGAATTTGTAAGTTTTAGAATAAATTATAATTCTGCCGGATATAGAAAATTATTGTGGTCAACTTTTAAAAACACCTTAAAAGAAATTATAGTAAATTCCGGAAACAATAATCCGGTAAAATTAAATGGTAACTCACCTTCCGTAATTTTGGATTGCTCACTTTCTTATATAGAATTGAGAGAAAATTATGTTAAAACTATTCTCGGGGGTAATCCGGGCACATTATTTTGTAAGAACAATTTAATTGTTTCTTTTGGGATTAAAGATAAATTCAGTTTGCTATCATACGCTACCTGGTTATTTACGAAATTCTATTTTAAAAAGACCGATGTAAAAACAGGTAAGAATTTTGCATTTTTATTGAGAGAAATTGTAGAAAATTATTGCTTGTTTAAACAACTTAAATCTCTAAAAGTAAAAATGCTTTATGATTTTAGCAACTACGAAGTAGATTCAAATGTAATGTACTTGTTGTGTAAAGAAAATGGAATTGCTGTATACAAAATTCCTTCACCAGGGCCGTTAATTAATCATAATTCAATTCTATTAACAGATTATTTAATTGTAAGTTCTGGGTATCATCTTGAAGAACTTCAAGATCTGGAAGATATTAAATATAAAAAACTAATTAAGGCTATGCCTGAAATGTCTCCTCTTTTCTTTTCAATTTATAAAAACAACAACGATAAAGCAGATAAACATTCATTAGCATATTACTCACATGGTTCTTGGTTACGTTTATTAGCGAAAGATTCTGACGTAGGTTTAAACACTTATAACGGAGAAATAGAAACACTAAAATTAATTGGTTCGTTTTTGGAAAAATTCCCACAATTTAAACTTACTATTTATTTGCATCCAAGAGAACGTAAGCCAGAACTTGCCAACGATACGATGAATTTTTATAGTAAGTGGTTACCTAAAGATTCTTTCAATTTTTCTATGCCAAATGAAAAAACCACAGAAAGTTTTACTAAAAGCAACTTGGCCATTGTTTCACTAAGTACAATTTTATTTGAAAGATTATTCATTGGGAAAAAGACACTTATCTGTAGTAAAGGACTTGCAAATTTTCCAAGAAATGGTAGTTTACTGGAAAACATTACGTTTAATAAACAGAAAAAATTAGAATCACTTGTTTTGGAGAATTACGAATTAGATGATAAAGTTTTCTTCGATAAAATGAATTTGAACACTTATTTATTTACAAATTTTATTTGTGCATAAAAATTCGAACAGAATAACTTGCAATTTTTTTACAAATGATCTTCAAGTGTCATTTGTACAAAACGAAATAAAATATTTAGCAAAATATTTTCATACAGTAAATGTATACTATTTAATAAAAAGCAATTATAACGCATTTCCTGAAAATGTGTATTTGCAACACGTAAATCAAAATCTTTGCAATTCAAAAGAAATTACAAGAAAATATTTTCTCAACATTATTAAAATCACTATTAGTGAAATTGTGTTCTTTCCGAAATATCTGCTTCACACAAAGTTATTTCGTAACGAAATTAGCAGACTGGTAAGATCCTTTTACCTCTTCGAAATTCTTTCAAAAGAGTTTGCCGCTAAATCAATGTGTTCTGTTTTCTATACTTTTTGGTTTAATGATTGGGCCACTGCTTTATCAATAGCCAAACAAAGAAATATATTAACTGGATATTTCTCGCGGGCACATGGCGCTGATTTATTCGAGAATCGTGTTCCGGTAACAAAGCATATAGCATTCAGAAATTTTCAGCTAAAATATATTTCAAGGGTATTTTCTGTTTCCAAAAAAGGAGAGCAGTACTTAAAAGAGAAATATCCAAAATATGCTGATAAGATATTTTCAAACTACCTTGGCACAGATGACCATGGTATAAATCCAATCAATGAAGAAAAGTCAATACATATAGTTTCTTGTGCTACAATTAGAAATATTAAGCGAATTCATTTAATTCCTGATATTCTAAAGGAAATTAATGAACCTGTTGTTTGGTATCATTTTGGAGGGGAAAACTCAAAGGATCCAACAATCCCTATTTTAAAAGAAAAACTTAAGTTACTTCCTGAAAACGTGAAATATGTTTTTAAAGGACCATTATCACAATCTGAGGTTTTTGAATTTTACAGAACTACAGCAATCGATATGTTTATTAGCGTCAGTGAAACTGAAGGCCTCCCGGTTAGTATGATGGAGGCTATTAGTTTTGGTATTCCTATTTTGGCCACTGATGTGGGAGGATGTAATGAGATTATTGATCAGAATTCCGGCATACTTATTCCACAAAATTTTGAAATTAAGAATGCTCTTAATGGCATTTTGAATATCAAAGCCCGATATTCAAATATTGATATGAGAAAGAAAATAAGGGAAGTGTGGAAAAATAAGTTTAATCTCGATAAAAATTTTATACAATTTTTACGAGAAACTAATGTGATTTTATAAACATATCGATTTTGGCTTTAGTTACTTTTAAATGTGATAATGACTAAAAAAAAGGTGTTGATTATTTCGTATACTTTCCCCCCAAAATCTGGAATAGGAGGGAGACGTTGGGCAAAATTTGCCAAGTATTTGGCTAAAATGGACTACTTAGTTTATGTTATATGCGCGAAGCATAATAATTCTAAAGAATCAGAATGGTTTAGCGATGTTAAAGATAAGAGAATTAAAATATTTCAATTTGATACTGGACTTCCTGATTGCTTAGAGAATTTACCGATAAATGTTTGGCAAAAATTAAGTTATAGGTTTTGGACATATTACTTGAAAATAATTTCTAAGGGCAGATTATATGATAAGGCCTTTTTTTGGAGAAAGAAATTGATAAAAAATGCTAGATCCATTATTTCTAATAACGGTATTAGAAATGTTATTGTAACAATACCCCCTTATAGATTATCATATTACTGTAGCGCTCTTAAAATTTGGAATCCTGAATTGAATTTCATTATTGATTATCGTGATCCTTGGACAGATAATAAAACATTTCATGAATTTAATACGCTTACGGAAAAGAGGAGAAAACATGAGCTATTTATGGAAATGATGGCTATTAAATTAGCCGACAAAGTAATTTCAAGCACTAATCAAATGACTTTATGGGCAAAGGAAAAAACTAATCAAAAAGAAAAATGCATCACAATTACCAACGGATTTGACAAAGACGATGTTAGTAGTGACGTTTTAATACCTAATAATAATAATAATAAAACCATATTTCTTTTCGCAGGTAATTTATATAATGGTATAGACTATGTATTTATTCCATTTCTAAATAAAATAAAGGAACTAGAGTTAAACGATATAGCATTTACTGATAAAATTGAATTCAGATTTTTTGGAAATATTCCAACGCAATATTCTAATTTGATTTGTGAACTAAATCTTAGATCCATTCGTATTAATGGTTTTATACCTCAAAATGATCTTAAGAAAGAATATATATGTGCAGATTGTTTTCTAATGTTTTCTGTTCCGGATCATTCATTTGCCTTTAATACAAAGTTTTTTGAGTACTTGTCTTACAGAAAACCGATAATTCATTTTTCGAACCCTGGTGATGTAAATGATGTTTTGGAAGAAAATTCAATCGGTATAGGAATTGGGCCTGATGATATAAATGGCACTTTTCCAAGTAAATTATATGAAATTCAAGCAAATGAATTTACATTCAATAATACATTTCCAATAGATGAATATTCAATTGGTAATTTAGTTAAAGAGTTGGATAAGATACTTGTATAATGATTAAAAGCACAATAATTAAATACATTTCTCGCAATTTTTATCCTCAAAATGTGTTTGCGAATGCTATAATTAAAGAATTGGGCATGTTTGATATGGAAAAATTATTAATTGACGCCCCATGCGGTAATGGAGAAACATCTTGGCATTTTTCGAAAGTTAAAAACCTTAATATTCTTGCGATAGATAACGACGGTCAAAGCATGAAACAGGCACGATATAACTTCAATTCTGCTAAGATTAAATTTATAATTGGAGATATAATTGAAGAAACACGAAAGCTTGAGAAAATTGATTTTTATTGTATAATTAATTCTTTGTTCTTATTGTCTGAAGTCGAAGAACTAATGTTTAACATCCGTTTAAAGTTAAATAGTAATGGTAAGTTATTTGTAATTGTACCAAATGTTTATGGAAAGAATTACAATTGGTTCGATTCAAGAAATTTGAATTTTAATAAATTAGCATTGAAAAAGGAGGAGTTCTCAGAATTCTTTAAGAAGTTTAATTATAAGGTTAAAAGTGTGACGCCTATTGCATTTGCTCATCATTATGGACGTTTTGACACTAAATTTTTATCTATACTTTCGCATTTTTATTTGAGCCTGTTAAATTATTTTCAAACAAAATTGCGAATTGGTTCCCCAAATTACTATTTAATAGTCTGTGAGTAAAGGAGCACGAAACGTTCTATTCACTTTTGATTACGAATTATTTCTTGGTTCTAAAAGTGGATCAGTTATTGATTGTTTAATAAAGCCTACGGATAGGTTATTAGAACTTTTCAAGAAGTATACCTTACAAAATGCAATTTTTTTTGTAGATACGAGTTACCTATATCGATTGAAGTATATTGAAAGTTCTGCATGTAGAGCAGATTTAAAATTAATAGAGGATCAATTAATACACATAATAAATAATGGCCATTATGTTTTTCCGCATATTCATCCACATTGGCTGGATGCAATTTACATTGATAAAGTAAATCAATGGGATTTAAGTAATCATAGTAAATACCGATTTCATAATATTAATGAAAAGGAAAGAGAAGTCCTTTTTGCCGAATCCATTAGCATATTAAATAAACTTATTGCAAAATCAAACCGGAAATACGATCTTAATTCTTATAGGGCAGGGGGATGGTCCATCCAACCTTTTTCAGATTTCAAGCCTTATTTCATAAAATACAACATGAAAAATGATTTTTCGGTTGTGAAGGGGTTTAAAAATCTTTCCCAAGCTCAATACATGGATTTCATTAATTGTCCGCTTAAAAACATTTACAATTTTGATGATGAAGTTAATGTGGAAGTTTCAACCGGACAATTCACAGAATACACCATATCAACAATTTCCAGGAAGTTAACTAATAAGTTATCATCACTAATCTGGGAAAAGATCCTATGGAGGATAGGGAGCCGTTCTTATGGCGATGGTATAAGTATGGTTATGACGGACCAAGACCATAAGAATTTGAAGGAATTTGGTTCCTTCGAAAAAGAATTCTTAGCCATTGAACTGCTTCACGCATTTAAATTAAACGCGTATAAGAAATTTATATCCGACAATCATTATACCCATTTTATTTCCCATCCTAAAATGTTGTCGGAGCATAATTTGAGCACTTTTGATCGTCTATTACGTTATTTGACTTCAAATTTTACTCTGCAAACTGATTTTTCTCATATAAGTAGCATCTGAAATAACATAACATCTATATTAATTTTGCAGAATGACACATAACAAATTCGTTCAAAAAATAATTCAACTCAACAAATCTTTACTAAACAGGCATCAATTTCATGAAGCTGCAGGGCCTATACTAATTGAAATGGCTAAAGACCAAGATTTTTGGTTTGATGTGTTTAAACAAAACTTATCTGATAAAGGGTTTTTAAACAGAAAATGGACCACTTACGAAATTCCCTTTCTTTATGTTTATGAGTGTAATGATTTTTACTTAAAAATGCACTTATTTGTTCCTTTAAAATCATATGAACCACATGTGGTAGCCTCCGCTATACATCATCATAATAATTACCTACTTTCTACCTACGCTGCTTTTGGAAGTGGATACGAAACAATGCTTTTCGAAAAAAACTTCCATGTAAACCCGGAAACAAAAGAAACCAATTTAAAAATAAGAGAACATTTTACTCAACAACAACGCCCCTTACATTTAGTAGATGCCTGGGAACCTCATGTAGTAATTAATCCAACTTCCCTTTCAGCCACCTTGGTACTTTGGAGTCCCGATAAGAAAAGAACAACAGATTCATTAAGAAGTAATCCTTTGTTAAAGGCAATAAAAATGCCTTTACGAAAAATTATTTATACACTAAAACTGGATAAAAAAGTTGGCATTGCTGCAAAAAACACTTATCAATTTTACGTGAAAGAAAATAAATTCATCGCCATACCTGAAGATGAATACTTTGCCCCTACTCGTTCACAGGCCGGCTCTCATGTCGATGATTATTCTGTACAAACTATATTCGCATTTATTCAAAGAATGGGATTTAATGACACTATGTTTTTAGAAAATATGAAAAAGAACAAAGAAGTGCCTTTATTTTACCACAAATGGATAGATAAAATACTGAAAAACGAATCGATAGAAGATACCTATGCAAAAGAGGTAATTAATATTCCTGGCGGTAAAATGCATATTTCAGAAATACTAAATGCTGATAGTGCTATAAAAAAATGATTTTCTAGTTCGAAAGCTATAATGCTTTACATTACTTTATTGGATCAATTTCACCCCGGCATATACTCAAGCCAGGTTATTGATGTATGTGATTATTTAAATGAAAAACATAATGCCAAAATAAGAATTGTTGCATTTTTATCCATTAAAGAATTAAGAAACACAGATGCCAAATTAAAATTAAAGCAACTTTCGCCAAATGCAATTGTTTTACCTGCATTTCCAAAACTAAAGTATTTTCAATGGACAGCAATTCTGTTGTTTTTTGTATGCTTGCTTATCGGTGAGCGAGTTGCAATATGCCGAAATGTATTTTGTACTAAAATGGCACTTCACTTAAGAAAAATCGGAATACTTAAAAAGGTAGTTTTTGACGGAAGAAGCGCAATGGCGGCTGAAATAAGTGAATATGATGTTTTTCCCGTTAATTACTTAAGAAATAATGTTTTTGAATTTGAAAAATACGTAGTTAATCAATCTGACTATTTAATGGCAGTTTCAGAAAAGTTAGTTGATTATTGGAAGTCAAACTATAATTACACTAAAAGTAACCACGTTGTTATTCCCTGTACATTAGATACTAAACATTTTCCGGAAAAAACTGATCAAAATTGGGAATTGTTAAATGAAACAAAAAAAGAATTAGGGCTTAATTTAAACGATGTTGTTCTTATTTACTCCGGCTCGAATGCCCCTTGGCAATCATTTCAACTTTTAAATGATTTCATTACAAAAGTGTTTGCTTCTCAAAATAATATAAAAGTAATATTACTAACAAAGGAAACGAAAGAGGTTACAAATCTCTTAGATAAATTCAAAGGAAAAGTAATTTGTAAGTGGGTAAATGAAGCTGAAGTTTCTAAATACTTAAAATGTGCCGACTATGGGATTTTACTTAGAAATCAATCTGAAACTAACAAAGTAGCTTCTCCTGTAAAATTTGCAGAATATTTGTATAGTGGATTAAAAATAATTATCAGTGAAAATCTGGGAGATTATTCACAAATTGTTGCAAACAAAAAATGTGGATTTGTTATTAATCCAAATTTAGAAAATTTGCCTGTTTTTGATCCTCTTACAAATTCGGAGAAAATATATTGCCACCAACTATCCTTAGAATTATTCAGTAAACATTCTTTGGTTAACACCAACTTTTACAAAAAACTTATCACGTTTTTAACTAATTAATAAATGGAAAATAAAATCAAAAACGCAGATGGGGTTCGCAAACTAACACTGAAAGATCTTGCCCCAAACTGCGAAATATTCATTAATAAAGAAATATACAATTTGGCTTTACTCTCTAAAGGTAAAAAGGTGGTTGATATTGGCTGTGGATTTGGAGCAACCAGAAAAATCGTAGAAGATGCAGGAGGTGATTGGACAGGCGTAGAGCCTTTTGAAGGAGGAAAACACACTATTGTTGGTGATGCGCAAAATTTACCTTTCGAAAACGAAAGTTTCGACATGGTTTATATGAATGCTGTTTTAGAGCATGTTCCGGATCCTGGACTTGCGTTTAAAGAAGTTGCAAGAGTTTTAAAAAAAGGCGGCATATTTATTGGTTATGTTGCATTTATGGAATGTTTTCATGAAATTTCTTATTGCCACTTATCTTTTAAGGCATTAGAAAATTTTGCGGTAACAAACGGATTGAAACTTGAAAAAATTTCTGGAGGCCACAAATTTGGTATCGACTATCACCAGGCTGTATTATACTATCCGTTGAATTTCAAATTTATTAGATCTATAAAATCTTCTTACATCAGAGGTGTTTTCAAATTAAAATCACGCTTAGCCTATTTGTTTCTGCGATTTAAAAGAGGCGAAGTTAAAGAAATTGCAAATGAACAATCAGAACTTTATTATAAAGTTGAATGTTTAAGGCAATCAGTTGGCTTCTTCTATTACATAACCAAAAAATAATTAATGCAAGAAAAAGTAATAAATAAAGCAAATCTAATTTTAACTTTCTTTATTTTTCTTACCATTTTCCTTAATTCATTCGTATTCTTTAAACAGCCTTTTGAATTTCAATTTGGCTACATCATTTATTTGCCTTTATTGCCCGTTTTTATGACGCGCTATGGTTTTAACAAAAGAATATTAATGGTGTTTTTCATTTTACTAATAACCGGTATTTTTGGTGTGATAATAGGTACAAATGTTTCCAGTCAATTTTTCAAAGTATATATTGGTTTAATGATGTCGTACTTCTTTTACTATTATGTTATATTAGAATACAATGAGAATATTGAACTTCTTTTTAAATGGTATTTGAAAGGGGCTTATATTACTGCTCTAATAGGTGCTTTTCAGTTCGTTGCCTTTCAAATAGGATTTACACCGGGTTACAATTTTGGCTGGATACTTAACAAGTGGAGTTTTACACCTGGTGGTAATTTTGGTTTGCGTATTAATTCCATTTTTGCTGAACCCACTCATCTAGCCGCTGTGCTTTCTCCAGCATTCTTCGTGTCTATTTATAATCTTTTTGTTAAGGAACCATTATTTATTAATCGAATTCAAAGTTTTGTAATTGTAATCATTTATATGCTTTCATTTTCAGGATTAGGACAAATTGGTATGTTTTTAACCTTCTTAATGTTTGCCATAAACTTCGGATTGGTTAGATATGTATTTATACTCGTTCCCCTTGCAATTATATTGTTTAACTTTTTATATAATAATGTTAAGGACTTCAGAGAAAGATATGATGGAATTATTGAATTATACACTACCGGAAAATTTGTTCTAGGTAAAACACATGGCTCTTCCTTTATTTTATATAATAATTTCCATGTAGCCATAAAAAATTTTCAATCTAATCCCATTTTTGGCTCAGGAATAGGCTCACATCCGGTTGCATTTGAAAAATATTCACTCGCGAAAAACATTGCCGTTTACGGTTTCGACTTTAATTCGGCAGACGCTAATTCCATGTTACTTCGTTTAATTTCTGAAACCGGTATTTTTGGTGTTGCTATTTTTTTGATAATTATTTTTAAAGGTTACGTAAAACGCGATGAAGAAAACGAATCTTTTCATTGGCTGGTTAGCAACGGTATATTAATTATGATCCTACTAAACCTCTTCCGCCAGGGGCATTACTTTTTAAACGGCTTTCCGTTTTTTGTTTTGATGTATATCTACAACAAAATTTCTTACAATAAATTCATAGAAGAAAAAACAAACGCAACGCCCGTTGCAAATCAAGAAGTAAAATAAAATTTTACTTACTATTTATTTTCTTTTCACGCATGTTGAATATTTCAATCAACAAGGCAAATCCCAAAGCAGTATAAGCGTAGTTTTTATTTAATTCCACATGGTGCTCTTCTGGCACCGAAAAATTATAGGCATCAGTTAATGCTTCGCCTACCAACACTCCTCCAATTACCAATAAAAATGCCAATGCAATCATTTTAATTCCCGGGTTTCTGTTTATAAAATCTGCAACCTTGCCACTAAACAACATCATTAATATCATTGAAATTACAACGCCACCAATCATAATCACCACTTCCCCACTCACACCTACCGCCGCTAAAATACTGTCAAAACTAAATACAAAATCAATGATAATAATTTGAATGATAATACTAGTAAAGGAAGCTTTCTTTGCTTTTAATTCGTTCTCATCTAAATCAGCATCATGACTTATTTTCTCTTTAATTTCTTTCCATGTTTTTACCAATAAAAACAAACCTCCGGCAAATAAAATTAATCCTTTACCTGAAACCCCATAATCACCAATATGAAATAAAGCATTTTTTAAATGTGCAATCCATCCTATTAAGGTTAACAAAATAGATCGAACAATTAAAGCTAATGCTAATCCAATAAAACGTGCTCTGCTTTGTTGACTATGAGGTAATTTATTTACAGCAATGGAAATAAAAATAATATTATCAATTCCCAATATTATTTCTAAAACTGTTAAAGTAAAGAGACCAATAAGACCTTTTGCAGTTAAAAGAATTCCAAAAACGGAATCAGAATCACTCATGGCTGAATAAAATATTGCGCAAAGATACAAATTTATAATTGTTCCCTAAAATTTATTCTTGTTGATTTTCAGTTGATTACAAATTATTTATACAAAAATATAGTACCTTGTGTTGCATAGTACTAAAATATTGACTTATCTTTGTATCACATAATAACACACAAATTAACATGAAAACAAAAAATCAAATAATAAAAAACTTCTTCCTGGCTTTCGGCTTTATGCTTTTGTCAACCTCCTTTACAAACGCCAAATCATTTGCGCTGAACAATGGAGAAAATGCCAATGTAGAAACGGCTATTCAAATTAAAAAACACATTTCTTTCCCTAACATTATTTTAACTATTCAGGAATCAGAAAAAATTGAAGTGGTTTTTACAACCGGCGAAAATGGTAAAGTAAATTTTGCTTATGCCAAAACAAAAAATGAAGTGGTTAAAAAAGAAATTGAAAAACAATTTTTGGAATTAACACTGCCAAAAATTAAAAGCAATGTTGCATACAGTGTAATTATTAATTTAAAAATGATTTAAAACATGAACGTTAATTCAGAGAACACAAAAGCCCAAATGAGAAAAGGTGTTCTTGAACTATGCATACTTTCTATTCTTTCGCAAGGCGATGCTTATCCAACAGAAATAATTGATAAGTTAAAAGAAACAAAGTTAGTTGTAGTTGAAGGAACCCTTTATCCGCTTCTTACACGATTAAAAAACACCGGCTTATTAAGCTATCGCTGGGAAGAAAGCACTAGCGGTCCGCCACGTAAGTACTATAAACTTACA
Source organism: Bacteroidia bacterium (assembly GCA_022841465.1). Classification (GTDB taxonomy): domain Bacteria; phylum Bacteroidota; class Bacteroidia; order B-17B0; family Aurantibacillaceae; genus Aurantibacillus. The sequence goes on from JALHRL010000020.1 coordinate 49,601, forward strand.
GAAATTGGACAACAATATTTAAAAGAACTACAAATTAGCTGGAACGAACTTGTAGTAGCAGTAAACAAAACTATTTCAAACAATCAAAATTAATATTACATCACCATGAATAAAACAGTAACCATAAATATTAGCGGCATAATTTTTCATATTGAAGAAGATGCTTACGATAAATTAAGTAAATACCTGAATACCATTAAAGGATATTTCGCATCCAACGAAAGCGGTAACGAAATTATAACCGATATTGAGGCGCGTATTGCAGAATTGTTGCAAGCTAAAGTAAATCAGGTAAAACAAGTTGTATTAATGTCTGATGTAAACGATGTTATTGCTGCACTTGGTTCACCGGAAGAATTTGGAATTGATGAAGAAAACACTTCTAATAAAAATAATACAGAAAACAACAACGCTAACGAACCCATTCGTAAACGCATTTTTCGCGACCCCGATGAAAAGGCAATTGGAGGCGTGTGTTCAGGCTTAGCGCATTATTTTGATGTGGACGTGGTTTGGATTCGCTTAGCTACCTTCTTACTTATTTTCTTTGGAGGTATTAGCTTATGGGTATACATCATCTTATGGATAATCATTCCGGAAGCAAAAACAACAGCAGATAGACTTGCCATGCGCGGCGAAAAAATAAATATTGATAACATCAGTAAATCTTTTAAAGAAGAAATGAGTGGTGTTAAATCACGCATGGAAAAATACGGTAACGAAGTAAATGAAAGTTTCAGAAATGCTAACGGAAGTGCTCGTACCGGGGTAGATAAACTAGCTTACATCATTGGAAGAATATTTATGGTGATGGCAAGATTAATTGGTGCTTTCTTGATTTTTATTGCTGTTATGGTGTTGTTCGGCTTAATGGCCTCTCTTTTCGGTTTCTCTTTCTCAGGTAATTCTGCTGAATACAGCGACTGGATTAATATCATTTTTTTAGAAAAATCGCATTATTGGTTTGGTTTCACCGGCTTGTTAATTACCATTGGTGTACCTGCGTTTATGTTGCTTTACGGAGGCATTAAACTTCTGTTCAAAATAAAATATTCTAATCGCTGGTTAAACATCTCAGCCGGAATTATATGGTTCTTAGGCTTTATTATGCTTGTATTTGCTTCTGTAAAAACTGCTTCCGATTTTGATGAGCAAGGTAAAATGAAAGAACACATGGAGTTTAATTCAACTTCTGAATTTATAACCATCTCTGCCAACCCATCCTCTGTTTGGTTTAAACAAAATAACGTTGAAGAATTGATTGAAGAAGACGAAGATCACCGAAGAAGATTTGACAATCATTACTTTTTTGCCAAAGTAAATAACACCAAAAAATTAATAGGCACTCCCGAGTTAAAAATTATTACCTCAGCATCCGAAAATTTTGAAGTTGTTATAAACAGAAAGGCTCGTGGCGGTAATAAACGCTCAGCCTACGAAAGAGCAAAAGAAATTTCGTATTCATTTAAAGCAGATAGCAGCGGCATCAACTTAGATGAAATGTTTTTTATAAATGAAAATGAAAAATTCAGAGTTCAGGAATTAGAAATTATTGTTAAAGTTCCCGAAGGAAAAACCATTTTCTTAGACAAATCATTACACAATATTATTTACGATGTAGCAAACGTAACCGATACATACGATTTAGATATGCTGAACAGAAAATGGAAAATGACTTCTAAAGGATTAGAATGCATTGATTGTAACGGATTAGAAAGGAATGTTCATTCTGTAGAAAATAAAGAAAAACATATAATTATTGATGAAGAAGGTGTTAGAATAAATAAAAAAGGTAAAAAAATAATTATTAATGAAGATGGTGTTCATGTAAAAGAACACAAAGAAAACCACGAAGAGTAAAGTTTTCTCTATCGTTTATATATACCTCAGGGGTTTAACCAAACCGGATTTTTTCGGTTACTGGCCGAATCTCTTATCTTTAATTGAAAATGCCGGGCCAAGTGCCTGGCTTTTTCAAATATCTCTTCTTCGTTTTTAGATTCATCAATAATTAATCTTCTGTTTTTATTGTAAACCATCGACAACTGATAAACACTCCCCTTCCCCTTTTCAAAATCTTCTAATTCGCATGCCTCGCATTTTGCATACAAGGTTTTAAAAATTAAAATGTAATCTGCCTTTGGAACCTCTTTACACTTTTCAATAAACGGAATAAAGCTAAATAACTTGTTTATTACCTTGTAACAATTAAAGTCTAAATCAAGCCTTATCCCTCTTTTCATGAAAAAGTTAGATGCTGCGTATGTGCCCGTTAAAACCATTTTATACTACAAAGTTACCTCAACTTATCCTGTTTTTTCGTAACATTTATCACACAATTGCTTTACCTTAAATCCATTGCCCTTTTTTCAATAATAATTTGCCTTTCATCCCTTATTTTTACTACCTTTACGGGCAGTTTTTTACAAACTGCATGTCAAACTCAACCAAATATATTTTTGTTACCGGTGGCGTAACATCTTCTCTAGGAAAAGGGATCATCTCTGCAAGTCTTGCTAAACTATTACAAGCAAGAGGCTTTACTGTTACTATTCAAAAACTTGACCCCTACATTAATGTAGACCCGGGCACTTTAAACCCCTACGAACATGGTGAATGTTACGTTACAGATGATGGTGCAGAAACCGATTTGGATTTAGGGCACTACGAGCGTTTTTTAAACGTTCCTACCTCTCAAGCTAATAACGTTACAACCGGCCGAATTTATCAATCTGTCATTGAAAAAGAAAGAAAAGGTGAGTTTTTAGGAAGAACCGTTCAGGTTATTCCACATATTACCGACGAAATTAAAAACAGAATAAAACAATTAGGAAAAACCGGTCAATTTCAATTTGTAATTACGGAAATTGGCGGTACCGTTGGTGATATTGAATCTTTACCCTATATAGAAGCTGTAAGGCAATTAAAGTGGGAACTTGGTAACAATTGCATGGTAATTCATTTAACCCTACTTCCTTATTTAAGCACTACGGGCGAATTAAAAACAAAACCAACACAACATTCGGTAAAAGTATTATTAGAGTACGGTGTACAACCCGATGTTTTAGTTTGTAGAACTGAACATCCAGTAAATAAAGATATACGTAGAAAATTAGCGCTGTTTTGCAATGTAGCCGAAGACTCTGTAATTGAAGCAATGGATGCCCGAACCATTTATGAAGTTCCGCTTTTAATGGAAAAAGAAAAGTTGGATGTTATTGTTCTAAAAAAACTGGGAGTTGAATCGCAAGGAGCACCACAGCTAGATAATTGGAGAAATTTCTTAAACAAATTTTATAACCCAAGCAAAGAAGTTAGAATAGGTTTAATAGGGAAATATGTAGAATTAAAAGACTCTTACAAATCCATTTCAGAAGCATTTATACATGCGGGTGCTGTTAATGATTGTAAAGTGCAGTTAGAGTGGATTCACAGCGAAAGTTTAACGGAAGAAAATATTCCAACAAAATTTAATGGTTTAAAAGGGATTTTGGTAGCCCCGGGCTTTGGCAACAGAGGTATAGAAGGGAAAATATTAGCTATAAAGTATGCACGTGAAAATAATTTACCTTTCTTGGGTATTTGTTTAGGAATGCAATGTACAGTTATTGAGTATGCACGTAATGTAATAGGATTGCGTGATGCACACAGCCGAGAAATGAATCCTGCAACAAGCAGCCCGGTTATTGATTTACTTGAAAACCAAAAAAGTATTTCCAACTTAGGCGGCACTATGCGCTTAGGTTCTTATGCTTGTGAGGTGGAAGAAGGAACACTTGCTTCTAAAATTTACAATAAAAAGAAAATAAACGAAAGGCACCGCCACCGTTATGAGTTTAATAACGAATACAAAAAACAATTTGTAGATGCAGGTATGGTTCTATCGGGTATAAACCCCGATGGTGGTTTGGTAGAAATAGTTGAATTGCCAAATCATCCATTTTTTATTGGTGTACAGTTTCATCCTGAATATAAAAGTACTGTAGAAAATCCACATCCGTTATTTATTAGCTTTGTGGAGGCTGCTCTTAAAAAAGCTTAACATTCGCTTTCCAAACTTTAAAAATGAACCTGAAAGAAATAGGTTATTTTAGTAAAACACACGGCTTAAAAGGCCATTTGCAGTTGCAATTAAAATCTGATTTTGATATAGAAAATTGTCAAGCGCTTTTTATTGAAATAAACGGAAGTCAATCACCTTGTTTTATAGAAGAATTCAGAGAAAGTAAAAATTCTTTTGTTGTTTTATTGGAAGAAATAAATTCTATTGAAAACGCAGCTAAACTAGTGGGTAAAACTGTTTCGGTTGATGAAAAACTTCTTTTTGCCGATGAAGGTAATTTATTATTGGGTTTTAAAGTAATCGACAAAATGAAAGGGGAATTAGGCTTAATAACAGAAATAATTGACAACGGCATTAATCCTCTTATCCAAATAAAACACAAGGATAAAGATTTACTTTTACCCCTAAATGAGGATTTTATTGAGAAACTCGACGAAAAGGCTAAAATACTTTACTATCAGGCCCCTGAAGGCTTAATAGACATGTATTTAAACCCTTAAACTTTGGCAAAAAATACCTGAATTTTTTAAAAAAATTATTTACATTTGTCTTCCATTTTTGGTAGATGCCTAAAATTTCCGATTATTATCGGAGAAAAACAGCAAAAAAATAAAAATGGTGAGGTGCCTGAGAGGCCGAAAGGAACAGTTTGCTAAACTGTCGTACGCTTTACCGTGTACCGAGGGTTCGAATCCCTCCCTCACCGCCCCATGAAGCAGAAAAACCCCTTCGATTTATTTCGGAGGGGTTTTTCGCTTCATGGTGCTGTAGCGAACGACGAAGGAGTTCTGCTTCAGTACCCAATATTTTTTAAATACCAAACAGAAAAACCCCTTCGATTTATTCCGCAGGGGTTTTTCGCTTCATGGTGCTGTAGCGAACGACGAAGGAGTTCTGCTTCAGTACCCAATATTTTTTAATTACCAAGCAGAAAAACCCTTTCGATTTATTTCGGAGGGGTTTTACTTCTCGTTTTCTTATCTTTGCTGCACTCTTCTGTTTTGAAATTATTTGTAGTTAAATATTCTTTTATATTAAGTATTATTTGGGCCTTCATAATACTGTTGCTGTGCTCTTTTCCCGGGCAATATATCCCTACCGTTAGTTTTCTAGAACTAGTGAGCTTTGATAAATTTGTACATGCCGGAATATTTTTTGTTTTATGTTTACTCTTATTTGTTTTACTTAAAAGCAAAAACAAATTAAAACAAATTAAACTTGTTTTTTCTTTATGTGTGTTGTATGGAATTGCTTTAGAAATGATGCAAGCAACATTATTTAGTAACCGCTCGGCCGATTGGCTTGATGCTATTGCCAATTCTGCAGGCTGTTTACTTGCCTTCATTTTACAAAATAAAATTTATTCTTTTTTTAATCTACAAACTAAATAGATCCCTTTGAAGATTTTCTAACCTTTTTTGTTTTTTTATACTTCATTATGCCGGGACAAGAGTCGCATTTGTTTTTCTTAAACAAAGAACATGAAGGTACAATTGTTGTTAAAACAAAAATTGCAGCTAGAAATACGCTTATACGCTTAAGAGTCATAATTAATATTCAAATTTACACTAAATATTAGTATTTTTAAACTCTAACTGATTAACTGTATATAACGCTATTAAGTAAGAAAGAAACAGTACCTATGAATCTTTTCACTCATTTAGGAAGATATTTTATTTTAATGTATCGGGTGTTCAGCAAACCGCAACGTTTTTCAGTTTATTGGCGTCAAATTATCCACGAAATAAATAATATTGGAATAAGTTCATTACCCATTATTGCAATTATTTCCGTGTTTATGGGTGGAATTATAACCATACAAGCTGCATTTGGCTTTAGTAGTCCGTGGGTTCCGCTATACGCTATTGGTTTTACAACAAGAGAATCTATTTTACTTGAATTTAGTCCTACCATCGTAAGCTTAATTCTTGCAGGAAAAGTTGGTAGTAATATTGCTTCTGAAATAGGAGCCATGCGCATAACAGAGCAAATTGATGCTTTAGAAATTATGGGAATTAATTCTGCCGGATATTTAATTTTCCCTAAAATTGCAGCGGCTATAATCATATTTCCATTCCTCATAGCCCTGAGTATGTTTTTAGGTATTTGGGGCGGCTATGCAATGGGTGTTGCTGCTAATGCTTGCTCCTCGTACGAATACATTTTTGGAATACAAGCTTATTTTGAGCCCTGGAAACTTTACTATTCGTTTACAAAAGTGATTGTTTTTGCTTATATCATAACTTCTGTTTCTTCTTATTTTGGTTATTATACCTATGGAGGTGCATTAGAGGTTGGGAAAAGCAGTACTCGTGCTGTTGTTTACAGCAGTATTTTAATTTTATTTTTCGGATTAATCCTTACTAACTTATTTTTTAGTCGTTGATAGAAATTAAAAACATAAATAAAACCTTTGGCGACAGGCATATCATAAAAGATATAAGTTTTAAATTTTACCAAGGTAAAACTAATTTAATAATTGGTGAAAGCGGTTGTGGTAAAACCACTCTATTAAAATTAATGGTAGGTTTGCATGCTGCCGATACCGGAGAAATTTTATATCACAATAAAAACTTTCCGGCATTAGATAATAAAGGCAAACAAGAAATTCGTACAAAAATTGGAATGCTTTTTCAGGGAGGTGCCTTGTTTGATTCGTTAACACTTGAAGAAAATGTACAATTTCCGTTAGATATGTTTACACACTTAAGCAAAACAGAAAAAGCGGAAAGAGTAAACTATTGTTTAGATAAAGTTCAACTAAGCGGAAAAAATAAGTTATACCCTTCTGAATTAAGTGGTGGAATGAAAAAGCGTGCCGCTTTAGCACGAGCAATTGCAAACAGTCCCGATTATTTATTTTGTGATGAACCCAACTCTGGTTTAGATCCTAAAACATCTATTGTTATTGATAACTTAATTCAAGATATAACCCGCGAATTAAATATTACAACCGTAATAATTACCCACGACATGAACAGTGTAATGGAAATTGGAGATAATGTAATGTTTATTCACAAAGGCGAAAATTGGTGGACGGGAGATAAAACCGAAATATTAAATACAAAAAACGCCGAATTGTTTGATTTTGTTTTTGCGAGTGAATTTATTAAAAAGGTTTACAAGAAAAACGCTAGCTAGCTGCAATTGGGGTTTCATCTAAACTACGTGTGTCTAAGGCATCGCGTAAACCATTTCCAACCAACATAAAAGATAATACAAGTACGGCGGTAGCTATACCCGGTACTATTGCTAAGTAAGCTTTACCTAATAAAATATAGCCGTAATGCGCATTACTCATCTCTCCCCAAGATGGCACAGGAGGTTGAGCACCTATTCCTAAAAAACTTAAGCCGGCTTCCGTTAAAATAGCTGCCGCAAAATTACTTGCCGCCATTACTACTACCGGACCCATAACGTTTGATAAAACATGCCTCGATATAATTCTCATGTTTCTAAACCCTAATGCCCTTCCGGCATCAACAAATTCCTTTTCTCTGATACTAAGTATCTGGCCGCGCACAACACGAGCAACCTCAACCCACATTGTTAATCCTACCGCAATAAATACCTGAACAATTCCTTTACCCAAAACCAAAGTAATTGCAATTACCAATAAAAGTGTTGGAATACTCCACACTACATTTATTAGCCACATAATTACAGTGTCAGTGGTTCCTCTGTAGTAACCTGCAATTGCACCTAAAAAAATACCAATAAACAAAGAAATAACTACCGACACTAAACCAACGCTTAAGCTAATACGTGTGCCTATCATTAACCTGCTTAATAAATCTCGTCCTATAATATCTGTCCCTAAATGGTATTTTTTAATCACTAAATTATTTTTTTCAAGTTCATTTCTTAATTCCTCTAATGTTTTTGTTATTTTATCATTATTACCTAATGTGTAAAAAGAAACTTTTCTTTCTAAAGTATCATACACTATTGGTTTTTTAAAATCCAAAGGGTACAAAACATCCACCATTTCATATCTGATTTTTGTTCCATTGTTCACTTTATTTCCGGTATACTCTTCTACTAAAATAAAATTCTCCATGATATCATAGTCAAATATGGGAACAGAAGTGTGTTCTTCTTGCTTCCCGAAAAGCATTTTTTCAAACCAACCCGTATTATCAGGCTCTTGGTTTTTTCTAACCATTAACATCTCAATGGTAAAACCAGGGGGCTTAGTATGTAATTCGGGTTTTTGATTGTTTGCGTATGGAGAAGAATCGGGCGTAATTAAATACCCAAGTATGGATACAACGCAGGCAAATATAATTATGATTAATCCTAACATCGACAGCTTTTGTTTTCTAAACCTTCTCCAGGTTTCTGCTGTTAATGATTCAGATTGAAATTCCCTATTTTTTTTCTTAAAAAGCACTATTCAAGTTTCCAATTAGGTTTCATAAACAATAAGCTTACTGCAACAATAAGAGCATAAATGGGATAAAACATTGCCGCTAAAATTGTTAAAAATAAACTCGTTTTAAGTTTTATAAAACGTGAAGCTAAAAATACTAACAAAATGTCAATTAACAACTTACTTATTATAAAAATTAAGGGGAAAAACCATTGTTTTGGACTAAAAATTACGCTTAGAATACAGCTAACAAAAAATGCGTTAACACCAATAATAACAAGGGCTACCAGCCAATTTAATGGGTTTTTACTGTGCCTTAACTTACCGGCCCACCTTGCCTTTTGCTGCAAAAGCGCTTTAAATTTATTTTGCGGCAAAGTAAAGACAACTGCATTCTTGTTTTTTAAATAAGTAATAGTATTGGGTCTTGTTTTTTTTACATCCTCTAAAAAAAACACATCATCTCCCGATTCTATTTTCAGATGATTGGTGTAAGCGCCGGTTTCTTTAAAAAGGTTTTTTGTAAAAGCTAAATTTGCCCCGCTACACAAAAAAGGAGTTTTATGAAATACTGAAGCCATTGTAAAAATATTTAAAACAAATGATTCTGTTTCTTGCAATGCATTTAATAAATTGTTTTGAGGCATTATTAAAACCGGACAAATAATAAATTCACTTTTAGAATCAATATAAAAATTAACAAGCACATGTAGCCAATTTTCTGAATTAGTAAAAGTGTCAGCATCACGCGTAACTATTAAATTAAACTTTGCACACTCTATTGCTTTAACAATAGATTTCTTTTTTCCAATATGAGATTCATTAGAAATAATTTGATAGTTACAATTGCTGTTTTTTAAAATTTCTTCGGCAATTTTTAAAGTATTGTCAGTGCTTGCATCGTTAACTAAAAGTATTTCATAATGTGCTTTATTATATTTTTGGTTTATAATTGATGTTAAACATTTTTTAATGTTTAATGCTTCGTTTCTAGCGCAAACAATTATACTAACATTGGTTTCTAAATTATTATTACTAAACAAATATTTTTTATGTGCTATAAAACCAAGCGCCATCCATAGCAACAGTAAAAAATATATACTTAAGCCAATAAAAAATAACATCTCTACCCTTTTCTATTCTTTAGTTTAAACGAACTTAAATTTAAATTCTCTCTTAATAAAATAATATATCCTACAATACTTGGTAAAACAATATTAACTAACCATAATAAAACTGCAATTAGTGCCAATGCCGGATTAGAAATACCTATTTCCGAAAAAACCACTAAGGCTATTGCTGCCCTAACTGCAGCTTCTATTAAACTGAACATGGGTATTATGGTAGTTAATAAAAAATAAGCGCCAATACTGCTAAATAATTGCAAAAAATTAGCTGTAGGATTAAACACAGCAATAAGTAAATAAAACTGTGTGGCAAAAACAATATAGCGTGTAATTGAAATTAAAAACAATGAAATTAATAAGGGTGCTGTCCATTTTATTTGTGCAATTTCACTCCCTTCTGTTTTAATAATTTTATTAGAAACCCAAGCTATTAACGTATTAATTTTAAAAACAGAAACAACAAACAACAAACCAACCGCAACAGATAAGCATATTGCAACTACATTTAACGTTGAACTTTTATCTGCATTTAAATTACCGCTAAAAACCAAAGAAAAAACACCAACAATAATAGTTATAGATAATTGAAACATGCCATTAATAAAATGCAATACAGTTATTGCAATTCTATTCTCGGGTTTAAAAAAATGTATCTTTGCCAAAAACTCTGTTGCCCTTCCCGGAGCTAAATTACCAACACAAATACCTGCATAAACAGATTTTTGAGCTTTTATAAAACTAATTTTTTCGGTTTGCGCCGTAATTAATTTCCACTTAAAACTTTCAAGCGCCCAATTAACCGGAAATAACAGAATACTTATAATAATTAACCAATAGGCATTATTACCAAATAAGTTTTCCTTTAACAAAACTAATTGCTCGGGTGAAAAATCGTTTTTTAAACGCCAGTAAATTATACCAAAACTGGCTACACCAATAACTAATTTAAATAGCAGAGATATTCGCTTTTTATTTGTCACTTTTTCGGTACTATTACAATACAAGCAATTTTAGTAACTTGCATTCAATTAATGGTTAAAGATAAGATAATACTTGGTATTGACCCCGGTACAATTGTAATGGGTTACGGAATTATTCATGTGTTAAACAATAAAATAAAACCATTAAGTATTGGCGTAATAAAACTAAATCAGTACGACGATCATGCTATTCGTTTACAAAAAATATTTGAACGAACGGTTGCCATTATTGAAGAATACAAACCTGATGAATTAGCAATTGAGGCGCCTTTTTTTGGAAAAAACGTACAGAGCATGCTTAAACTTGGCAGAGCTCAAGGCGTAGCAATTGCAGCTGCTTTAAGTAAAAATATTCCTATAACCGAATACTCTCCTAAAAAAATAAAAATGAGTATTACCGGAAATGGTAATGCCAGTAAAGAACAAGTTGCAGCCATGTTGAGGCAAATGCTGGGAATTGAAGCTGAATCACAATATTTAGATGCAACCGATGCTTTAGGCGCTGCTGTTTGTCACCATTTTCAATTTAAAGGAAACGACGCAAATACTAAAAAAAGTTATGGTAGCTGGAAAGCCTTTGTAAACGATAATCCAAAACGAAAGGCTTAATTAATATTCCGCACCCTCAGTACCCATGTTTGTTCCACCGCCTTTGCTTCTTCCCATTTTCTTAAACAATGATGTATCAAACTTCCCAAATAAATAAGTAACAGAGAATCGTAAATACCTTGTTTCACGTCTTCTGCTCATGTCTTGATTAAACGAATCAGTAGAAATATAATATCCAAACTGTTTTGAGTTAAACACATCGCTTAATGTTAAGTTAAATATCCATTGCATTTTCACCATTTTATTTAAAGTAACATCCATAAAATAAACTTCTCTAGATTGCCCGTTTATAATAGCTTTCGGGGCTTCGTAATTTCCATTAACTTGTAACTGAATTTTCCAAGGCATGGTATAGTTTAAGCCTACTTTTCCTTTATAACTCCAGCCTTGCGAAACTGTTTCAGGCCTTCCATCAATAATACCACTATTCAAGTAAACGTAAAACACATCAAAGTTTAAAGTGGTATTAAAGTTTTTATGAAGATTTAAACGCAAAGTGTTTTCAAAACCATAGCGCCATTGATCGCGACCATTTACCCATGTATTTACGGTAACCATACTATTGGTTGGCGATTGATACAAATAATTGGTCATAGGCTGCTGATTGTATCGGGTATATGCCGATGATAAAAAATTACCCTTTCCAAAAACTAAATTATAATTAAGCTCTCCAATATTTACCAGTTCAGGCTTTAATGCCGGGTTTCCTATTCTGTAATTTCTTGCATCGCTAAACATAATAAATGGCATGGCCATGTAAAAATTCGGACGTTCTATTTTTCTACTCACATTAAACTGAAATTCGTGCTTTGTATTTACTTTTTTACTTAGGTAAAATGAAGGAAACCATGCCAATAAAAAATTATCTCTTGTGCTAGGGTAATTGTATTCAAACGACAAATTTTTATCTAATAATTTACCTGCATAGTATGTTTGCTCAAAACGTAAGCCGGCTTGATAGCCAATATTCCAGATTCCTTTTCCGGTGTACGTAACATAAGCCGCATTAACCATGTCGTCTATTGCATAACTACTGCTTTGTGCTGTATCCTTTTCAAAATCTCCGGAAGGATACATTTTGTTTTGAATGTTATTTATAAAAGTAGAGTTTTTATAGTACAAACGCATTCCGGCTTCCAACTTCTTCGTTTCGCTTAATGGATTCGTAAAATCTAACTGCACTGTGTACATGTTGTTTTTTGATTCGCCTACATTGGTAGAAATCATTGGGTCGTACTTTAAAGTATCTACTCCTACTCTAGCAAAATTGTTTGTTGTAAATTCAAAACCCGTTGGTCCGCCTCCCATATTATAGGTAGCATCTATTATCAGCTCCTTATTAGGTGTTGGATACGATTTTCTGTAAGATAATTGTGTGGTATAATTTTTAAACCCTCCACCATTGACGTTTCTTCTATCGCCCCAGGTATCAAGTGTTCCCATTTTATCTTTACTGGTAAAAATTTGTCTGTCATCAAATTTCATTGAGCCATCAACAATATTAAAAGACAAACCAATGTTATTTCTGTTATTAATGTTATAATCTACCGATGCTCTTGCAAACTGAAACTGATGTTTGCTGATGGTGTTATTTTCCAAATTATAATAAAGTTCATCGTCTTGAATAGGGAAATTATAATCTGTTCGTTTTGTTGCACCAAAAGTTTGACCTTTATTAGTGGTGTTTAAGGAATACATTAAAGAAAAATTAAACGGATTTTCTTTTACATTAATATTTCCGGTAATACCATATCTTTCTTGGGTTCCAATATTCCCCATAAGCATTCCGCTGTACCCTGGCTTTTTGCTTTTTTTCAATACAATATTTAAAATTCCTCCGGTTGATGCTGCTTCAAATTTTGCGCTTGGGTTTGAAATTACTTCAACACGCTCAATGGCATCAGCAGGAATTTGTGTTATGCTTAATGTTGTTGGTCTTCCATCTACATAAATCATTACTGCTTTCTCTCTTAAAGTAGCGTTTCCTTCACCGTCAACCGTTATGGTTGGTATATTTTTTAAAACATCTATGCCTGTTCCGCCTCTAACCGATAAATCTTTTTCTACATTATAAATTTTTCTGTCTACAGCCATTTGGTAAGTGCTTTTTTCTGCAACCACTTCTACTTCGCTCAATAATTTTTCATCTACTTCAACTTTAATATTTCCTAAATCCTGGTCTAATTTATTTGGTGCTTGTATATAAACTTTTGTTTCATAATTTTTGTAGCCTATACCGGTAACACGTAATCTAAATCCACCCATAGCAGGTAAGCCTTCTAAACTAAAATCGCCATTTTCTTTGGTAAATGTTCCTGCAATTGCGCTATCTTTATTATACCACAATAAAACAACCGAGGCAAATTCAACAGGCTTATTTGTTTTTGCTTCTACAATTTTCCCATACATTCTTCCTTTAATATCTTTCAAAAGCTTCATCATGTCTTTTTGATTTCCACCGGAAGGGATTTGTGCAAATGCATTTGTTTTTCCAAATAGTAGAAATGTTAATACAAGAATGGTTTTAACTTGAAAAGGAATTGCTTTTTTCATGGTAATTATTGAATGCGCCAAATTACCCATAAATAAGCATATTTTACAGGGCTTTTTACGAATGGTAAAATTGTAATTTAACTGGAGGAATGGGTGTGCTAAAAACTAAAAAACCGTTAATTTACCGAAAGAAAGGTAGCTAAGTTTTACTGGACTGGGTGAAAATGAAAAGCTTTAAAACATTAAGAACGTCGTCACATTCTTCTATCCTGCCTGCAAGTTTATAAGAATTAGTCACTCCATTATTTAAAAAAACAATCCATTATTTGCCTTTTAGATTTTAGCTTTGCCAAAGGAACAACAAAAATAGTGTTGTTCAGTTAATTAGCTTTTACCGAATGCTACAAATGATAGCAATCGTCAGCCTTGTTTTGTAGCTATCTTTAAGTAAATATTTATAGTAGATGAACCGTTCGGTAGTACACATTGATTTAGATTCCTTTTTTGTTTCGGTAGAGCGGTTACAAAACCCACAACTTATTGGCAAGCCTGTTTTGGTGGGGGGCGCAGGAGATAGAGGTGTGGTGGCATCGTGTAGTTACGAAGCACGTTCTTACGGTATACACTCTGCCATGCCCATGAAAATGGCGAGGCAACTTTGTCCGGATGCTATTATAGTACGTGGCGATACAAGCCAATACAGCTACTATTCTAATATGGTTACCGATATTATTCAAGAAGGTGTTCCGCTTTACGAAAAAACTTCTATAGATGAATTTTATATCGACTTAACCGGAATGGATCGTTTCTTTGGTTGTTACAAATTGGCCACAGAGTTGCGTCAAAAAATTACGCGCGAAACAGGTTTGCCCATTTCATTTGCTTTATCACAAAACAAAACGGTTTCAAAAATTGGCACCGGCGAGGCAAAACCAAACGGACAAAAAGAAATTCCTTTCGGAACAGAGAAATTATTTTTAGCTCCCCTTTCTGTAAAAAAAATTCCAATGGTAGGCGATAAAACATCGCAATTGTTGCGCAACATGGGAATTATGTGGATTCGTACTTTACAAGAAATGCCGCCTGAGCTGTTGGAACAAGTGCTAGGACAAAACGGTTTGGTAATTTGGAAAAAGGCAAACGGAATAGATAATACACCGGTAGAACCTTACTCTGAACAAAAATCAATATCAACCGAACAAACTTTTGAAAAAGACACCATTGATGTAAAAGCAATAAAAGCAATTTTAGCGGGCATGACGGAGAAACTTTGTTATCAACTGCGCAGTCAGGAAAAACTTACCGCCTGTGTTACGGTTAAAATACGGTATTCAGATTTTAATACATATACACAGCAAATGCGTGTACAATACACCTCGCTCGATCATGTGCTTATTTCAAAAGTGCAGGAACTTTTTGATAAGCTGTATCAAAAGCGCATGTTGATACGATTGGTAGGAATTAAATTCAGTCATTTAGTGCAGGGTAGTTATCAATTTAATTTGTTTGAAGATACTGCCGAGCAGTTACAATTAGTGCAGGCAATGGATCGTATTCGCAATCGTTTTGGTAAAGATGCCGTTTCGCGTGCGGTAGCCTTGGGTATGCGTCACGATGATTTTAATCCGTTTGGTAAAGGAAAGAAGTGATTTTGAAAACAGTTCTCGATACAATTTTTGCAAGAGGCAGGCAAAAATCACTCGAACTGACGGTGTGGTGTTGTCACTTCGAGTACCGACGCAGGAGGCGTATCGAGAAGTGACCAAGAAAATGCAATTATTTAAAGAAGGAAGAGGAGGGATTAAAAAATGTTACTCAATTGTCATACCTATTACAGCTATTGCTACGGAACACTTTCGGTAGAAGAACTTTTGCATGCACTTTTACAAAAAAAGTATGTTTGTTGCGCATTAACCGATATCAACAGCACATCAGCTGCCGTTGATTTTGTTAGAACAGCAAAAACCCTAGGAATAAAACCCATCTTAGGAATTGATTTTAGAAACGGTGTAGCGCAAAAATATATTGGTATAGCCATTAATACTAAAGGATACAAAGAATTAAATGAACATCTTTCTTTTCACCTTCATCAGAATTTACCTTTTAATGAACAAGCACCTGCATTTAGAAATGCATATGTTATTTATTCGCTAAAAAATTACCTTGGCCAAAAGTTAAATGAAAATGAGTTTGTTGGAATATCGGTAAAAGAATTAAGCAGTAAGGCATTTATAGACGCCCAATTAAAAACAAAACAGTTGGTAATACTTCAAACCACAACTTTTTTAAATAAAAAACATTTTAACGTGCACCGTTTGTTACGCGCTATTGATAAAAACACTTTGTTAAGCAAATTACCAAAAGAAGAGCAAGCAATGCCGGATGATATTTTACTTACGCACCAGGAATTGTACGATGCTTTTATTTCTTACCCACACATTATTGCTAACACCATTGGCATACTTAATAATTGTGAAATGGATTTTGAATACGGAAAATTTGCCAATAAAAACTTACAGTTTTATACGCATTCCTTGGAGGCCGATTTACAACTGCTGAAAGATAAATGTAATGAAGGTTTAAAGTACCGATACAAAAAACCATCTGCTGAGGTTTTTAAGCGAATAGAAAAAGAGCTGGATATTATTGGCAAAATGAATTTCGCATCTTACTTTTTAATTAACTGGGATATTGTAAGCTATGCACAAAGAAAAAATTATTACTATGTAGGCCGAGGAAGCGGCGCAAATAGTATTGTGGCGTATTTGTTGCGTATTACTGATGTTGACCCAACAGAGCTAGATTTGTATTTCGAACGTTTTATTAACCCATACCGAAGCAACCCTCCCGATTTTGATATTGATTTTTCGTGGACCGACCGCGATGATATTACCCGCTATATTTTTGAACGCTTTGGCAAAGAACGGACAGCCTTGGTTGGCGCCTATAATACTTTTCAGCACGATGCTGTTATACGTGAGCTGGGAAAAGTTTTTGGTTTGCCCGCTGCAGAAATAGACAAATTACAAACCCTAAAATCTGAAAACGGATTGGATGAATTAAGCAAATTGGTTTTAAAGTATTGTAATTTAATAAAGGGAATGCCAAGTCACATTAGTGTTCACTCAAGCGGTATTTTAATTTCGCAAGAACCGATTACAACCTACACCGCAACTTTTATGCCACCAAAGGGATATGCTACTACCCATTTTAGCATGTTGGAGGCCGAAGATATTGGCTTGTATAAGTTTGATATTTTGAGTCAGCGCGGCCTTGCAAAAATTAAAGACACTTTAGAATTAATAAGTGAAAACAAAAACAATATCCCCGATTTGCACAATATTTCAGAATATAAAGAGGATGAGCGCATAAAAGAATTATTACGCGAAGGAAAAACAATAGGTTGTTTTTATGTAGAATCGCCCGCCATGCGCATGCTGCTTTCTAAATTACGCGCCGATGATTATTTACGCCTAGTAGCGGCCAGTTCCATTATTAGGCCGGGGGTTTCTAAAAGTGGAATGATGCGCGAGTATATTTTACGATACAGAAACGAGCATCTTCGTAAAAAAGCCCGTGAAGCATTACCTGAATTGTATAATTTGTTAGAAGAAACTTACGGGGTAATGGTTTACCAGGAAGACGTAATTAAAGTGGCACATTTTTTTGCAGGCCTTACTTTAGCCGAAGCAGATTATTTGAGAAGAGGAATGAGCTGGAAATTTAAACAGCGAAATGAGTTTGATCGAGTACAAAAAAGTTTTTTTGATAATTGTATTGCAAAAGGTTATCCCCTAAAAACCATTGAAGAAATTTGGATTCAAATAGAAAGTTTTGCTAATTACGCTTTTTCTAAAGGGCACTCGGCAAGCTACGCGGTTGAAAGTTACCAGGCACTTTATTTAAAAGCCTATTACCCTTTAGAGTATATGGTAGCTACATTAAATAACGGAGGTGGTTTTTACCGCAGAGAATTGTATGTACACGAAGCACGTATGCATGGCGCAAGAATGGAAGCTCCTTGCGTTAACAACAGTTATATTTTATGTACCATACAAGGAAACGTAATTTACTTGGGCTTATCGTTTATAAACGAAATAGAACAAAATACAATTCATGCGCTTTTAGCAGAACGCAACCAAAATGGATTGTATACAGATTTAAGTAACTTAATAAATCGTGTTTTTATTTCGGTAGAACAATTGTGCTTGTTAATTAGAGCGGGGGCTTTGAGGTTTACCGGAAAAAATAAAAAAGAATTATTATGGGAAGCACATATGTTGGTGAAACCGGCTAAAATAAAAGAGCAAGAATTGTTTGAAATAAAAAATAAAACCTGGAAACTTCCGGAACTAAGCACCACTTTTATTGATGATGCATTTGATGAAATAGAATTGTTTGGTTTTTCGTTGTGCTCACCTTTTTTATTATTAAAAGATGAACTGCCCTCTAAACTACTTGCCCAACATCTGAAAGCCAATGTTGGCAAAACGATTATTATTGCAGGATATTTAATTAGTGTAAAAACAACCTTTACTTCAAAAAAAGAAAAAATGTATTTTGGAACGTTTATTGATTTAAAAGGGCAATGGATAGATACCGTACATTTTCCGCCTTCGGCAAAAGCTTTTCCATTTACCGGGCCGGGTACTTATGTAATAAAAGGAAAAGTGGTAGAAGAATACGATTTTGTTAGTATAGAAGTAATGGCCATGAAACGTTTAGCAGTTGCCGATAGAGAAAAACAAGAGTCGCCAAAAAACATTAATCTTCCAGCATAAAAATGGCTTCACCAAACTCGTTTACCGCCTTGTTGTTTTTTTGAGCTTTTGCAAACTCTAAACCCTCTTTAAAAAAAGCCAGGGCTTCGCTAATTTTATTTTGCGCTTCAAAAAGTTTACCTAATTGGTAGTAAGCGGCAACATAATCTTTTTGAAGGTCAATTGTTTTTTTAAATTGAATTTCGGCTTGCGTATAATTTTGTTGTGCAAAATATTCAATACCCAATGCGTAATTTAAAAACAAATCGTTTGAATTATCTTCCAACATTTGCAAGAGAGCACTTATTCTATCTTGCTTACTCACTTATAATGAAACAGGCGAAAACTGTTTTAAGAAACGCGCGTCGTTTTCAAAAAACAAACGTAAATCTTTAATCTGGTATTTTAGCATGGTAATACGCTCTATACCCATACCAAAAGCAAAGCCGCGGAATTTATTCGAATCTATTTTGCAGTTTTCTAAAACTTGAGGGTCAACCATACCGCAACCCAAAATTTCTACCCAGCCGGTATATTTACAAACGTTACAACCTTTTCCACCACACAAGGTGCAACTAATATCTACTTCGGCACTAGGCTCTGTAAAAGGAAAATAACTTGGGCGCAAACGAATTTCGGTTTTAGCTCCAAACATTTCGCGGGCAAAATATAAAAGCGTTTGTTTTAAATCAGCAAACGAAACTTGATCATCAATATATAAACCTTCTACCTGATGAAACTGACAATGTGCGCGTGCACTAATAGCTTCGTTGCGGTATACGCGTCCTGGTGAAATAGTTCTGATGGGCGGTTTTTGATATTCCATGATGTGTACTTGAACACTTGAAGTTTGTGTACGTAAAACCATTTCAGGATTTAAGTTTACATAAAACGTATCCTGCATATCGCGTGCCGGATGATTTTCCGGCGTGTTTAGTGCAGAAAAATTATGCCAGTCGTCTTCAATTTCCGGTCCATCACTTACCGTAAAACCTATACGCGCAAAAATATCTATAATTTCATTTTTTGTAACCGATAAAGGGTGTCTGCTTCCCATTTGAATGCTGGGGTAAGCGGGTATGGTTAAATCTAAATTACCGGCAGTATTTGTATCGGTAACCGTTTCTAGTTTTTCTTTAAAAAAATTTATTTGTTCTTGCGCTTTGTTTCGAAGTTCGTTTAATCTTTGGCCCATTTCTTTTTTCATTTCATTGGGAACAGAACGAAAATCTTCAAACAAAGAGGTAATTTCTCCTTTTTTACTAAGCCATTTAATACGGTATTCTTCTACCTGATCAATTGTTTGAGCAGTAAAGCCCTCCACCTCGTGTAATAATTTCTCTATTTTTTCCAGCATAGTATTTGCTTTATCAGGCAAATTTAATCAAATTTATAGTTAAATGCGTAAAGCCCTTTATTTATCCCTTCTGTTTATTTCCTACTTTTTAGGAGTAAAGGCTCAATACCTTTCCTATAAAGTGGCAGATGGTGATACCATTAACCGTATAGATAAAGATACCCTGAAGCAAGGGGTTTGGCGCCATTATTATTTAAATGGAAACCTGGCCA
The DNA here is from genome assembly GCA_022841465.1 of Bacteroidia bacterium. GTDB lineage: Bacteria > Bacteroidota > Bacteroidia > B-17B0 > Aurantibacillaceae > Aurantibacillus. The sequence goes on from JALHRL010000020.1 coordinate 69,574, forward strand.
ATGAAATAGTTTACAAAAACAATAAAAAGCAAGGCTTGGAAATACACTGGTATAATAACGCTAACAATTGTGTAAAGCAAGAAATGTTTTATAACCAAGGGGTGTTAGATGGCCCGGTTACTTATTATTACAAAAGCTGCCGAAAAGAATTAATTGAAAATTTTAAGAATGGTGTAAAAGAAGGAATAGAAATTGCCTACCACCCCAACGGAAACATAAAATCGGAAGGTTATTTTAAAAAAGGAAATCTAGATGGTATGTACAAGGTGTACGACAAAAATGGAAATTTTATTTTTGACAGCAGAAGCAGCAACGAAAAAATAGAATATGAACCCAACTTAGAAGATACTGCCAATTACGATGTATTTAAAGTATTGGCAAGAAACCCGAAATGGAAAAAAACCATGATTGTTACCGATTTAACCGGAAGCATGTACCCTTATGCCAAAGAAATTAATTTGTGGCTGAGGTTACATTTTATAAAAGACACAGCGCAGCAATATTTTGTTTTTTTTAATGATGGTGATAATAAAAAAGATAAGGACAAAAGAATTGGTTCTACGGGAGGCATTTATGTTTGCAAAGCAAAAAATACCGAAGATTTAGTAAACACCATGAAATTGTGTATTAAAAAAGGGGAAGGCGGAGATTCTCCTGAAAATGTAGTGGAGGCAATAATCACCGGGTTGAAAAAAGTACGTAAGCCCGATAATATTATTTTAATAGCAGATAACTGGGCAAAGGTGCGCGATTTAAATTTAATTTCTAGAGTAAAAATTCCGGTGCGTGTAATTTTGTGTGGTGTTTACGAGGGAATGGAAATTAATACTGATTATTTAAACATTGCATACAAAACAAAAGGAAGCATACACACCATTGAGCAAGATATTACTGAATTAATTAATCAAACTTCCAATAAATCATTTAATATAAATGGTTTTCAATACATCATAAGAGGAGGAACCATAAGGGCGTATTAAAATAAAAAACGTGAAGTTAGCGCGGATCTTAAATCCGCGACAGTGTATTGAAATAAAAAACGCCGAATATTTTTTCGGCGTTTTTAAAAAATGGTTCTAATTCTCATTAAAAATCTAAGGGCAATGTGCCATCACCGTCAAAAAAATCTTTGGCATTGTTTTTATTTAATTTTTCCATGGCCCTGCGGTGCAATTCCATTGGCGAAAGACCAGTCTTTTCATCTTCAGCGCTTGCTAAAAACTTTTTGGCCGCTTTTATTTCTTCGGGTTCGCGTAAATTAATTTCTTTTACTTTATATGAAGTTAATTTTTTACCCTTGGCTTTCATATTTACCTCAGGGGCAAATTGCGTAAGCTTTATGGTTTCATCTGCAATTTCTTTCCCTTTATCCTTTGCAAACTTTATATCTATAATAGGGTTTACCTGATTGGTAATTAATTCTACCACCGATTGTTCATGCTCCGGTATTAAGGCTGTTTTTACGGATACAGGCTCCGGTAAAAAACGTTTGGTGTAATACGATTTACTTTCACCATCGTAATAAACACAGGTAAGTGTTTGGTTAGGATAATATTTTTCTATTAAAATAATATCTTCATCAAAGTGGTTTAGTAAATCGTATGTATACAAGCGGTAAACACCTTTGCTGGTAATGGTTAAAATTTTATCGTCGCCTGCAAATTTACCTAAGTAAGTACCGCGTTCTTCTTTGTTTAAACGATGTACGGTGTCATCAAACCAATAATCCTCAGCGCCCCAGGTTGAGCCACCTTTTTCCTTTAGCATGGCTTTGTTTACCGTGTATTTGGTAACAATGTTTCCAACTGCGCTTCTGGCTTTTACAGGCATTTCGGCAAAATCCACATCTATTTCAAATTTACGCAAGCCACTCACCTGCCTTAACATAACGGTTACTTTATCTGTTTCGCCATTAGGGTTTGCCGTAAACCAATAAACCTGACTGCCGGGTGTGCCTTTAGTTAAATCGTATTCTTTATCGCGGGTAACACCTGTTACGTTAAAGCGTTTCATAAAGGTAATTCCTTTAGGGCCGTCGCGGTAAATCATATTGTAAGTGGTACGCTCGTCGTTTTTCTTAAAAATGGCAATGTGTACAATATCTTTTCCAACAAAAACTTTATCGGCTACTTTAAACACTTTCATTTTACCTTCTTTGGTAAATGCAATAATATCATCTAAGTCACTGCAATCGGTTACAAACTCATCTTTTCTTAAACTAGTTCCAACAAATCCTTCGGCGCGGTTCATATATAACTTTTCGTTGGCCATAACCACTTGTGTTGCCACAATGGTTTCCAATTGTTTGCTTTCTGTTTTACGTTCGCGTCCTTCTCCGTATTTTTTCTTTAGTGTTTTAAAATATTCTATGGCGTATTCGGTAAGGTTGGCTAAACTGTATTTTACATTTTCAATTTTGCCTTCCAAATCTTTCATGTGCTCATCGGCCTTAATGCTATCGAAGCGCGTAATACGAATCATTGGAATTTGCGTTAAACGACCCAAATCATCATCGGTAATTTCACGAATTAATTTACGCTTGTGAGGTTTAAAGCATTCGTATAAATATTGGAATAAAGTTTCTTTGTTGGCATACTTTTTAAACTCTATGTACATTTCATCTTTAATAAATAATTTTTCTAAAGAGGAGAAATGCCATTTTTCTTGAAGTTCTTTTAATTCAATTTCAAGTTCCAGTTTAAGTAAACCCAGTGTTTGATGCGTAGATAATTTAAGCATTTCACTGGCGCCAATAAATTTAGGTTTTTGATTCTCAATTATACAGGCGTTGGGCGATATGCTCATTTCGCAATTGGTAAATGCGTAAAGTGCATCAATTGTTTTATCAGGACTAATACCCGGTTGCAGATGAATTAATATTTCTACATTTTCGGAAGTATTATCTTCAACTTTTTTAATTTTAATTTTTCCTTTATCGTTAGCTGCAATAATAGAATCAATTAAAGAGCTGGTGGTAGTACCAAAAGGAATTTCAGTTATAATTAAAGTTTTTGTATTTAATTCTTTAATGCGTGCACGAATTTTAATTTTTCCTCCGCGTAATCCGTCTTTGTATTCACTAAAATCTGCAATACCACCGGTTACAAAATCGGGATAGATACTAACTTTTTTTCCTTTCAGAATTTGAATAGACCCATCAATAAGCTCATTAAAATTGTGCGGTAAAATTTTACAAGCTAAACCAACGGCAATACCTTCAACGCCTTGAGCTAACAATAAAGGAAATTTAACCGGTAAAGTAACAGGCTCTTTATTACGCCCGTCGTAACTTAAAGCCCAATTAGTTGTTTTTGGATTAAACACCACATCTAAAGCAAACTTAGATAAGCGTGCTTCAATATAACGAGGTGCAGCAGCGCTATCACCTGTAAAAATATTTCCCCAGTTTCCTTGGCAATCTATTAATAAATCTTTTTGTCCGATTGCCACTAATGCATCACCAATACTTGCATCACCATGCGGGTGGTACTTCATGGTATTACCAATTAAGTTGGCAACTTTATTATAACGCCCATCTTCCAGTTCCCACATGCTGTGAAGAATGCGTCTTTGTACAGGTTTTAATCCATCATTTAATGCCGGAACCGCTCTTTCTAAAATTACATAACTGGCATAATCAATAAACCAGGTTTTAAACATGCCGGAAACATGGGTAACTTTATCAACTTCGCCATGGCCTTCGTTAGAGAATAAATGATTGTTATTGTCGCTCATTAGTAATCAGAATCAAAATATAAAGCGCAAATATAAGGTGAAAGAGCCCTTAAAGGTGTTGAAAAACAAGAGGTTTACTAACAATTGATGGAAAAAAAATGGGGAATTGCTTTAAAATTAATGCAGTAACAATCAATAATTTATCATTTTTCTTTTAAGGAAAAACAATGATTCGCTTAATTTAGTTTTAAAACTTGGATTACTGTAAGCGTTTAGTCCTGCTTTTTCTGAGCTGTTAGCATAACCATAAATTTCGTTTACGGTAGATTTATACACTACTTCGTTTTTTTTATTTTTTAAGCTTATGTTAATTATAAGTTCTGCTAAACTAACCTGATAGTTTTTTTGCAACACGGCGCTGCTAATATCAGTGGTGGTGTTTCCGCTTAATTCAATAATATAATCGGCATTAGAAACATTGTCAACTATTCGCATTTCAGCACCGTTAAATTTTTGCGCAACAAATTGCTCCATCATATTTGTGGGTAAGCTATGGTTAAAATTATTTTCCTTAGATGAAATAAATAAACTTACGGGTTCAATATTTACCTGAACTTTTAAGGAAGGTGTTTGAATAAATTGCTTTAAAATACCTATACTTCCTCTGCTTACAGAATCATTGGCAGTAAGGCGTTCAATATCCGGGTTTAAAGTTACAGAACTCAATAAAAACTGCGGATCAACATTATTAATTTTCAAATTCATTTCACCGGCCGAGTTTGTTACTGCTTGCTCATCTATTTTTAAATACTCATCGTCGCATTCTAATTTTAAAGGAAAATCATTTAATACAACATTATTATTAATAACCAATTTAAAAGGTATTACCGGATAACTTGGCTGGTATGGCTTTACAACAGGAACAACAGGTGGTTGAACAACAGTAATAGATTGTAATTGGCTTTGAATTAGATTAGTTAAATCTATAATGTTTTTAATACCATTAGTTTTAGAAGGGTCGAAATTTATTTCTTCGCTTAAATAAGGATTTAAAATACCAAAAGCCTGAATACGTTTTTTTAAACTGGCAGAGAAATTTTTGTTTGCTTCATCGGAAAAGGAAGCAGAAATTAAATTGGAAGCTTTATCTATAACAATTTGTTTTTTTTGTGCTTTTCTTTTAGCGTATTCGTTTTTATCTAACTCGTAATAGGCCCAATATTGTTTATCGTTTTCGTATGTATCTACCAAAGTATAACCCTCGATGTTATCGGAGTTAGTTAACTTAATCATGGAATTAAAATTCTGATCATACGTATTATTTGTTGATACACTATGTAAAACAGAATTCGTAGAAATATCTACTTTTATTTCAGATGCTAAATCATACAATGCATTTTTCTTAGCATCCATTTGATAATTAGAGCTTCGTGATTTATCGGCAACGCCAATTCCAACATACTTAAAACCACTTTGCGGACGGCTACTAACCCAATTAGGTGTTTTAGCTTCAGCAGGTATTTGTGCCAGAAGCTTGTTGGTGAAAAGCAACAGTATAAAACTATATTTAAAGATGTTTAATTTCATTTTATATAATTGCTTAAGGTTTTTTCAAACACTTTAATGGTTTCTGAGTTGGTTAAGTTTTCTAATTCTGGTTCTGTTTTAACCGTTTTGTTTGCAGTAAATAGTGCGCGCCAGTTTTTAGGATTGTATTGATTAATTGGGGAAGTAGCTTGTGGATTGTAAGGAAAGTAATCTTCCATTCTTCCGCCGGGTTTTTGAGTAAACTCATTGTATTCTACCACATCTTGTTTACTCATGGTTAAGGTTTGAAAATTTACAATTTGATTTGTTTTGGCATTAATTAATTTGTATTTAAATTCATAAGAATAATTTCTGGTTACCTTTACATAATTGTATTTTATTGGCTTGTATTCTGTAACATATAAAGTGTCGTTTTTCTTATAGGTATATTTTTGAAAACAGGTGGCAGGGCTTGCTTGCGGACCAACAACATTGCTTTTTTTGTTTACTACTTCAAACGTGTAAAAATAATCGGCACCCGAAGCTTTTCTTATTCCTTGAATTAAATCTACGTTATTTCCTAAATCATTCCCAGGCAAACTGGCAAAAGGGGAATTGTTAATGGTGTTAATGGTTTGAAAATTTTGTAATGCTGTTTGAGAGAAACTATTAAATAAAAATTCTGCAATATTTTTTTCGTTTGAGCCAAATTTTGGTTCAAACATTAATAAGTTTTTAGTTTGTTGTGCTAAACATAACTCTTGCAATTCCTTAGAATCTTTATAGCTGGAAGCTTGTTTGTGAATTAAGTTTAAATGATTAAGTGCTTGCAAATAATTTTTTCCTTCAATTGAACTTATGGCATTTTGATATAAAGGTTCACAAACAGCCGTTGTTTTTAAATCTCTTGTTTTTTTAAAATCGGGGTTGTATTTAGAAATGTTGTTTAAATACACCATGCTTTCACTATACTTTCTTTGTTTTACCAATGCTAAACCTGCATCGTAATTTTTTGCACAGTATTTTTCTACTGCACTTTTATAATCATCTTCGTAAGCCGTTGGATAATTTAAAACCACATTTAATGCCTGTGTACGCTTGGTGAAGTCTTTCATACGTTCAAAATTTTCAATAGAGGCGTCGTATTGCCCTGTATTGTAGTTTCTGAAAAACTCTGATGCCATAAAAGAAGTGTATTTCTGACCAACCTCTTTTAGCTTTACACGCGCATCAACATTGGTTGGTTTTCGCTGAAGCGACTCTAAATAAAATTCAGCGGCCTCATTTACCAAGCCTTGTTTTTCTAACTTTTCAGCTGCTTTAAAGAATTTTTTAGATCCGGTACAAGCTGCTAAAAGCGCAAAACAACAAACAATTATTTTAATTTGAAGATTCAATGAGTGTGCTTTTGGTAAAAAAAAGAGCATCTAACTTCTTAGATGCTCTTTTTAAATTGCTTAGAATTATTGTTCGTTCGCTAATTTTTTCATTTCAGCATCAAAAATTTGCTGGAATTTAGCTTTATCGTAATCAACTTGTAATTTTTTATCTGCAGAAATTTTAGCATCCATGGTTTTGAAAACTTCTTTTTTGTCTGCTTCAATTGCTACCCAATAAGTATAGCTACCATTCGCTTCTTGAAAAATTTTCTCATCCTTAACACGAATGTTAGCTAATGATTGGTTAGTAACCTCACGAGCCAATTCTTCAAATTTGTTCTCGTATTCTTGATCTTTACCAACTGTACGTTGATTGGTGTACTGATCAGTTACTTTTTTAATCATTGTTTGAATATTACTTGCCATTTCAGACTTAGCATTGTTCAAAGCAATTTTTTTAGCTGCTGCCATATCGGGAGATTTACCAAGGTTTTTAGCACGATAGTAATCTTCGTCCGTTTTGTATTCTTTAGTACTGAAGGGTACTGAAATTTCTTTAGCACCGGTTTCTTTTTCAATAGGAGTTGCTTTTTTTCCTTTGCATCCAACTAGCGTCATTATGGCTAAAGCCGGAACTAAAAGTAATTTTGTTGTTTTCATGATTTCTGTTTTTATTTTCTTGTTAAAGTTATTTCAATTGGCGTACCAAAGATTATAAAAATATAAATTTTAACGGATATTAACTAATTAAATCGATTTTAAGGGGCTGTTTCCTGCACTACATCGAGTTCAACCCTCAAATTATCGATAATAAACTCCTGGCGCTCTTGTGTGTTTTTACCCATATAGTAACTCAATAATTCTTGAATACTTGCTTTTTGATCTAATAAAACAGGCTCCAAACGTATATCTTTACCTATAAAGTTTCTAAACTCATCGGGACTAATTTCTCCCAATCCTTTAAATCGGGTTATTTCAGGTTTAGGACCTAATTTGGCAATTGCTGCAATTCTTTCTTCATCGGAATAGCAATAGGCAGTTTCTTTTTTATTTCTAACCCTAAATAAAGGCGTTTGCAAAATTTTAATATGATTATTTTTTACCAGTTCCGGGAAAAATTGTAAAAAGAAGGTTAATAATAATAATCGAATATGCATTCCATCCACATCGGCATCGGTTGCAATAATGATATTGTTGTAACGCAAATTTTCAATTCCATCCTCAATATTTAATGCCGATTGAAGCAAGTTAAACTCTTCATTTTCGTATACAATTTTTTTACCAAGCCCAAAACAATTAAGCGGTTTTCCTTTTAAACTAAACACCGCTTGTGTATTTACATCGCGTGTTTTGGTAATTGAACCACTAGCAGAGTCTCCCTCGCAAATAAATAAAGAAGTTTCTAAACGCCGTACATCTTTCACATCGTCTAAATGCACACGGCAATCGCGTAATTTTTTATTATGCAAGGATGCTTTTTTGGCGCGCTCTCTTGCTAACTTCTGAATGCCTGATAATTCTTTTCGTTCACGTTCGTTGGCCAATATTTTTGCTTCAATAGCTCTGGCAACATCTGCATTTTTGTGTAGATAATTATCTAATTGTTGTTTAATAAAATCGCCAATAAAACTTCTGATGCTTTGTCCGCCCGGCGCAATTTCGTTTGAACCCAATTTAGTTTTTGTTTGCGATTCAAAAACCGGCTCTTGCACTTTTACTGAAATAGCGGCAACAATAGATTTTCTTACATCCGTAGGTTCAAATTCCTTTTTAAAAAACTCACGTATAGTTTTTACAACTGCCTCTCTAAATGCGGCCTGATGTGTTCCACCTTGAGTAGTATACTGACCGTTTACATAACTGTAATACTCTTCGGTAAAATGTTCGTTACTATGCGTCATAGCAACTTCAATATCATCGCTTTTTAAATGAATGATGGGATATAAAATTTCTCCGGAAATATTTTTTTCCAATAAGTCTTTTAATCCGTTATCTGATTTGTATTCTTGTCCGTTTAAATAAAGTTTTAATCCCGTATTTAAAAAAGCATAATTCCAAATCATTCTGTCAATATATTCGTGAACAAAATGATATTTCTTAAAGATGGTATCGTCGGGTCTGAATTCTACATGTGTTCCGTTTTTTTCGCTTGGCGCAGAAGTCAATCGGTGTTCTTTAACTAATTCACCTTTGCTAAACTCGGCTGTTTTTGCCTGACCATCTCTATAAGATGTAACTTTAAAATTACCTGATAATGCATTTACAGCTTTGGTACCAACCCCGTTTAATCCAATTGACTTTTTAAAGGCTTCGCTGTCATACTTTCCACCGGTGTTCATTTTAGAAACCACTTCCACTACTTTTCCTAAGGGAATACCGCGACCGTAATCGCGAATAGAAACAACGCCATCCTTTACATTAATCTCTATCTTGTCGCCTTCCCCCATCATAAACTCATCTATTGAATTATCCATCACCTCTTTTAATAGAACGTAAATTCCATCATCAAAGGCGCTGCCATCACCTAGTTTACCAATGTACATACCGGGTCGTGTACGAATGTGTTCTTTCCAATCAAGCGATCGGATATTGTCTTCTGTATAATTTGATTTTGCCATACTATTTTAAGTTTTTAGTGCTTAGTTATTGGTGCTTAATAATTAGAACTTAACACCAAGAAATAAAAACTGATTAATCTCCATCTAATAAATTCCCTATTCCGCCCAATATACTTCCTTCTTCTTTACGAGCGCCTCTGCCATATGAAAGTATTCTGCCAGCTAAACGGCTAATAGGAAGTGTTTGAATCCATACCTTTCCGGGCCCGCGAAGTGTAGCGTAAAACATTCCTTCTCCTCCAAACAAAGTGTTTTTTACTCCACCTACAAATTGAATATCGTAATTAACAGTACTGGTAAAAGCAACAATACATCCCGTATCAACTTTTAAAAGTTCGCCGGGCTGTAATTCTTTTTCAATCACGTGTCCACCACTATGCACAAATGCCATTCCATCACCTTCCAGTTTTTGCATTATAAATCCTTCTCCACCAAACAATCCGGTGCCTAACTTTTTTTGAAATTCGATGCCAACGGCTACGCCTTTAGCAGCGCAAAGAAAACTATCTTTTTGACAAATAATTTTTTCGCCCAATAAAGACAAATTAAGCGGAATAATTTTTCCGGCATAAGGTGCTGCAAATGTAACCCTGCGTTTATCATTTACCTGATTTGTGTAAACCGTCATAAATAAATTTTCGCCGGTTAATAAACGCTTACCTGCAGAAAATAATTTACCCATTATTCCCTTTTCATTTCCATCACCAAATAACGTTTGCATTTGAATTCCATCATTCATCATCATAAAACTTCCGGGCTCTGCAATAACTGCTTCTTGCGGATCAAGTTCTACTTCTACGCATTGCATTTCTTCTCCAAAAAGTTTATAATCTATTTCGTGATTTTTCATATTTACGAACTATATTAAGCACACAGGAATTTGCAATGCAAATTTTTCTTATGTGTGTTTCTTAATTCATTTTCTTTCCATACTTTTCTATGACCCTATGTGGTTAAAAACCGGTTGTTAACATTAAAAC
>JALHRL010000021.1:0-13668 GCA_022841465.1 Bacteroidia bacterium
GATGACAAAACATTTTTCCAACCTAAGTTGGTAGATGAGAGTAATCCGAATGCAGTTTATAACGGATTTGCAGTACCGGGTACGGCTGTTGATGCGCCTGTTTGGGCAATTCAGAAAGTAACCAAAACGAATGGTGTTTATTCCTACCAATGGGCAGGAGGAAACAGAAACTTCGACAAAATTTGGAACAACAGAAAAGCATTAATCTATAGCTAAAATCAAAGAGCCTCTTTCGGGAGGCTCTTTATTCTTTTTAAAATGAAAACACCAATAACATACTACGGAGGGAAACAAACCCTATTAAAATACCTACTCCCTTTGATTCCGCAGCACAGATTGTACTGCGAACCGTTCTTTGGTGGTGGTGCAGTATTTTTTGCTAAACCGAAATCGGAAGTAGAAGTAATTAATGATATCAATAATGAAGTCATTAATTTTTTCAAAGTAATAAAAACGAAGTTCCCTGAACTTCAAAAAGAAATTCAATCAACCTTACACAGTCGTGAACTTTATAAAAGAGCGATGGAGATTTATAATAACCCCACAAAGTATTCAGATGTGAAACGTGCATGGGCGTTATGGACAGCAACCAACCAAGGATTCGCAGGAATGATTGGTTCTTGGGGGTTTGGAAAGGATGATTCAAAAGAGGCTGCTCTTGCAAACAAAAGAGATGCCTTTACAAAAGAGTATGAACAACGACTTACAAAAGTGCAAGTCGAAAATAATAGTGCAATCAAAGTAATAAACAGATGCGATGACAAAGAAACATTTATCTATGCAGACCCTCCGTACATTGGTTCGGATCAAGGTCATTATAAAGGTTATTCGGAAGACGATTACCGAGAACTTCTCAATGCGCTTTCCAAGGTAAAGGGAAAGTTTTTGTTGAGTTCTTATCCTTCAAAAATCCTAACAACTTACATCAATAAGTACAAGTGGAAAGTTCAAAAGGTTACTAAAAGCGTTGCAGTAACAAAACACACCGACAAAGTAAAAACGGAAATGATCGTTATGAATTACGATCCTGCAAAAGCAAAATCTTTTATCCACACGCTGAGTTTAAAGGAAAGAAAGGACTTACAAAGTTTAACGAAACAATTAACGCAATTAAAATTTAAATCAAAATGAGAATAACAACCAAGAATTATTTTAAAGCCATTAGTGAAGTTGGTTTTGAGAATCTGCCGGAGGTGCTTAAAAAATCTCACTTGGTGATTGAAGAGAAAACTAACAAAGGCAGCGATTGGGGCATTTATGAAAATGATGCTGAAGCAAAAAAAGTATTTGATTTAGCGTTTGATAAACTTGAGGAATTTATCGACCGCAAAGAAGATCTTTCAGGCTTAGATGGCAACCCAATCATTGAAAGGGCAAAGAAGGATGCCGCAGGATACAAGGACTTGCCACTCGATAAATTAAAAATGATTTATCGCTTGGAACTTGATGCTGAATTGGAAGATGGATTAACTCCTGAAATTAAAATTAGAAAGGCTGCTTTGGAAAAAGCTATTGCTGCAAAAGAGGGAAAAGGCAATGGTGTATCCGGTAGCTCAAAAAACAAATTCGCAGGTATTAGTAATGAAATAAAATTCATTCACATGTATCTGAATTTCCATGACAAGGTTCTTTATAAAAACACCATCGGTTTGTTTATAGATGATCTTCAAAAAGCAATCACAGAAAAGAAGATTACAAAAAAGTCGCCTGTTGCAAAGGAAATCATGGAGATGCAAGAGTCTGCTTTGAAAGCGTTTAATTCTATGAGAAACGCCAAGCATATTATGTTGCGTCCTGAAGTAATTAAGAAGCTTAAAGGTATCATTGAAAAGTATGAGAATGCTTACGATGATATTGACGAGTCTTATGCAAAAGAAAAAAAGCAAAAGAAAAATTTAAACGGATTGGGTAATGTTCCGGTAAACATTATGCCGAGTAAGGAATTCACAAACCTTCATTTTAATACAATCGGGTTCAAAGGAAAATGGCTTGACTTTATTGGTGATCCTGCTCCGGGTTATACTGCGATGGTGTTTGGAATGCCTAAGATGGGTAAGAGTTATTTGTGTATTGATTTTGCCGGCTATTTAGCGAGAAATCATGGCAAGGTGTTATACGTTGCCAAAGAAGAGAAGCTTGATGCTACGTTACAGAAAAAATTAAAAGATAAAGATGTTGCTCATGAAAATTTATTTGTATCGGATGCACTTCCAACAGACCTATCTTCTTACGACTTTATTTTTCTTGACTCTGTAAACAAACTTGGTCTTACAGCGAAAGACCTGGAAAAATTAAAAACGCAAAACAAAGGAAAATCTTTTGTCTTTATTTTTCAGGCAACAAAAGGTGGTCAGTTCAAAGGAAACAATGAGTTTCAACATGATGTTGATGTTGTAATTGAAATACCGGAAAAAGGTATTGCAACTCAATATGGTCGGTTTAATCAAGGTGGAAAGATGGGAGTATTCGATGATGCGCCCATTGGAGATATGGAAGAGTTAAACGGTGTCAGAAAAAGCGGAAAGAACTTGGAAGTTCCAAAGAAAGTATCGAACGTAGACACTATGAAAAAGAAACAAGCTCAAGAACAAGACTGGACTGAGCCGGAACACTTAAATAAAAGTGACCATGCAGTTCTTAAAGAAATTAATCGCCTTTATAAAGCAAAGAAATATAAAGAAGCGATGAACCGTGCAATGGATACAGACACCATTGTTAGGGAGGAAATCCCCGGAGACATTTGGAAAAAGATGGGCGGTCAGTTAACTAAAACAGGAGAAGAAAGATTAAAAGCAAAACACAGCAAAACTTCTTCTGAAATGGTTAAAGGAGAAAAGCCTAAAGAAACAATCGTTTTTAATTCGACAATCCGTGCATTAAAAGGGGTTATTGAGCGTGAGTGGGATCTTGAATTAACGGATGGCGAGTACATTGAAATTTTAGACATTGCTCAAGAACAAAGCGTAAATTTTTACGATGTTGTAACTGAAATGCATCCGAACCATACTGCGTTTATGACTCAGATGGCTATGGCTCTGAAAATATGGGATAAAACTGCTGAGAAATCAAAAGGAAAGTTTGATCCTCGCTACTATGCAAATAGAAAGGATGACGACAACCCTTCTTTTATCTTTAGTTTAACGAGCAGTAAACTACTTGCTGAAGCAATCGAAGGGGACTTTGATTTAATACACTTAGTGCGCAGGGAATTGGCAAATCGGGGGCAAGATAGCAAGGGCAAGTGGGTTGGCTTTGATGAAGCTAAGAAAATTCATAGGATCGTAAAATAAGGGACGGGATTTGTCCTTGTTCTTTGACGTACTGTTTTTAAAAAATACTTACCTTAGGGAACATGCGGTCACTAACTTAATGGTAGTGACCACAATATTTTAACGAAAAACACGTTATAGAAATTTTGACATCATATTTGAACAAGATTAAGGTTGTATGCATTGCATTGAAACAAAAAATTTAACTTACAGGTTTTCTGAAAAGGATATAGTTTTAAATAACATAACTTTACTCGTACCATCAGGCTCTATTTATGGCTTTTTGGGACCAAATGGTGCAGGCAAGACCACCACCTTAAGACTGTTGCTTGGGCTATTAAAAAAGCAAGTCGGGAGTATTTGGATTTTCGGAAAACCATTTACAAAAAATCGCATTGAGATTTTACGGAATGTTGGCTCATTGATTGAAAGTCCATCGCTTTACAGTCATTTGACAGCTGTCGAAAATCTAAATTTATTACAGAAAGTATATCAATGCCCACCGGCAAGGATACCTGAGGTTCTATCTTTGGTTGGATTAGCCAATACTGGTAATAAGAAGATAAATCAGTTTTCACTCGGTATGAAACAGCGCTTAAGTATTGCTGTTTCACTTCTTAATAATCCTTCATTACTTATCTTGGACGAACCAACGAATGGTTTAGATCCGAATGGAATATTAGAGATGAGAGAATTATTAAAAAAATTGAACCGAGAAAATGGAATCACTATTCTTATTTCCAGCCATTTGCTTTCTGAAATTGAAAAATTAGTCACGCACCTTGGTATTATTAATAAGGGAAATATTGTTTTTCAAGGCACTTTAGACGAACTAATTTCTGTGCAGCAACAAACTTCGCATATAGTTATCGAAACAAATAACAACATTAAGGCTATACAACTATTGAAAGATTCTATTCCCTCCATTCGACAAGAGCAAGAAAAGATAATATTGCCAATGAAATCAAAAAACGAAATTTCACTAATCAATCAAGAACTTATGAAAGATGGAATTGAAGTATTTGAAATTAGTATTCACAAACAAGACCTTGAATCCATTTTTATGAACTTAATTGAAAACAATGATTCTAAAATTTCTTCATAGCTTTCATAGCGAGTGGCTCAAAACTAAACGTAGCGTTGCCTCATGGCTGGTGATGATTGGGGGTTTTTTTATCCCTTTTACTATTCTTATTGCACATATCCTTAAGGAACACAACAAGCCTGTTCATGCGCCACCTAAAGATTTCTGGCTTATGATTTTTTCGGAATGCTGGAATCCAATGGCAATTTTTCTTATGCCTATGGGTATTATTTTAACAACCAGTTTGGTTGCTCAATTGGAATTCAAGAACAATACTTGGAAACAAGTTTTTGTGATGCCTCAAAAAATTTCAACCATTTTCGTTGCTAAATATACTGTCATCTTAGTAATGCTTTTTCAGTTCTTTTTTTTCTTTAATGTGGGTATTATATTTATTGGAATATTTGGTTCAATGATCATCTTTCATATCCCTTATCCTCACGAAACATTTCCTCTCATTTCAATCTTGAAACAGAATGCCGCTTATTATTTAGATTGCTTGCCAATAGTGGCGTTACAATATTTATTAAGTATCCGTTATAGAAACTTTCTTGTTTCAGTCGGCATTGGCTTTCTTTTGGAGGTCATCACATTCTTCGCATATTCATTCAAATACGGTTATATTCACCCATATTCTTACTGTGGCTTTTACTATTTTGAACAAATAAATAATAGGTTGAAAGTACCGACAGGTATTAATATCCACCTCTTGGCAATTAGTTATTTTATTGTCTTTAGTATTATAAATTATTTTTTGTTCATACGACAGAAAGAGCGAGGATAACAATGGAGGGCTCGTGAAAAACGGATGTCACAAGAGCCGAAAAGCGGCCTTTCAGTAGAACAGAAAAACCAAGTATTTGCTAAATTATCGAGTTGGCTTAAATGGAAAACATGGAATTAGGGACTAAAGGATAACAATATTCGTACAAAACTATCATTATACACCAAGACAAAATGCAAGCAACCATTCATATTCGTTATTTACAAACCATTTTGTTTATGATCGTTTACATTGCGTTGGGTTTTCTTTTAAGACTTGAAGCAGTTTCTTATCTTCTTCTTGGAATTCCTTTAACAATAATCTTTCAATTATTTATTATTCGACAACCTCTACATAAATTGTGGTTGCGTGACGAAGAAAAATTTCACTTAAATAAATTAGGCTGGGCAATTACATTGTGCTTCATTGCTTTTCCAATTTACAAGACAATTGAATTAGCAACTCAGGACAAACTTACTTTACTAAATCTTGGCTATTACTCCGCTGCCATTCTCGGTGCATTTGGAGCAGGTTATTGTTATAGTAATTTTACAAAAAAAACAGCGAAAGACTTTTTACTTTGCTTCGGAATAATCGCTGTAGTTAGAATATCTTTTTATTTTTTCCCTTTCATAATCGGGAAACATGAATTTACTCCCGACTACATTCGAGGAATTGAGTCCTTTCTAACTTACATTCCTGTTGCATTTGTTGTTGAAGAAGTGGTTTTTAGAGGAATGCTTGACACTTATATTCATCAATCAAAAAAAACAAATGGTTGGTGGTCGGCACTTTTTATTTCTTGCATTTGGGGTTTATGGCATTTGCCATTATCAGCAAACGGCGAAAATTCAATTTGGCTTATTGCTATAGGATCTATGACTATAAGTTTATGGGGTATTGTTCTCTCCATATTCTGGAGAAGGACAGGAAATTTAGCTGTTCCGGGTTTTCCTCATGCTTTAGCAGATGCTATCCGTGACTCTGTAAAATAAATAGTTACGTAACAGGGCTAAAGCTAACACGCTTGATTTTGTTCTTTTTTGTACTTTTGCCATGTGCAAAGAAATTTAAGCCTCTTTTAACAGGTGACCGTACAAGTCCCAAATCCGAGCAAGATTCCTTGTATCTTCAAGGATTTCGTTTATGTTCGTAGCGGAAGGGACTACTAAGCAGGAACCGACTTGATTCAGTTATAGAAGCGATTTCCAACCACGAGAGTTCATTAATATCCTAAGTGTCTGGAAATCATCAATAAAGTTCGATAAATCCAACCCGTAGGGTACCATACAGCAGAAAAGCGGTTTCTCATTCATTTGGGTGCCGCTTTTCGATTTATTGTGCTTTTCTTAATCTTCTTTTTACTTGAACACATTTGCTTAACTACTACTGGCATAATAATAAACACCTAGTAAGCAAACAAAACGTGCTTTGTCACTTCTTTAAATCATTCATAAATATGTGAATAATGTAATGTTCTCCAATAATTAAATAACCTTTACAATTTTCAAATCATTACCATTGGACTCTAACAATTAAGAGTATCAACTCAAGTATAAAATCAAATCACAAAACAATGAATAGCGAAGAAAGCAAGTCCAAAGTGCTTAAAAATCAATATATACCTACCGCTGAATTTTATAGCCAAATAATAGATAGTTTACAAGATTATTCCATTTTTACAGTTGATCCAGATTTAGTAATCAATAGTTGGAATTCAGGTGCTACAAAAATATTTCAATACGAAACAGATGAAATAGTTGGGCAGAAATTTGAAGTGATTTTTACTGAAGAAGACAGAAAAATAGGTGCTCCAGCCCTTGAAATTAAAACGGCCTTAAAAGAAGGAAGAGCTATAGACAACAAGTGGCACAAGTGTAAGGATGGTAGTGAATTTTACGCCTATGGCTTAGTGTTTCCGTTGCTTGGAGTAAACGGTGAAATGTTGGGTTATGTTAAAATTTTAAGGGATTTAACTGAGAGAAAAAAAGCAGAAAATTCAATAGAAAAATACGTGAAGGAATTAGAAGAATTAAACACGCATAAAGAGAGTGTACTCGCTATTCTTTCGCATGATTTAAGAAGCCCCTTAACAAGTATTATTAGTACAGCCGAATACTTGAAATTAAATTATGATAAAATGAATCCGGTGCTAGTAAAAGAAATGTTAGACCTACTTCACAAATCAACGAAAGAAGAATTGAATATGCTTGATTATTTAGTAGAATGGGCAAGAATAAAATATGCAGCAGATGTATTTACTCCATCAAAAATTATATTAAATGATTACGTAAAAAAAGTGTTTGTTTCCTTAAATAAAAGTGCATCTGCAAAAACAATTAAACTTAGTTGCGATATACAGGAAAATACAAGTGTTTATGCGGATGAAAAAATGCTATTCTCTATCCTTCAAAACGTAGTTTCAAATGCTTTAAAACACACGGAAACCGGAGGAAGCATTACAATTTCAACAAAAGAAAAAGAAGATAAAATAATTGTTGAAATAAGGGATACCGGAATTGGCATGACCAAAGAAATGCAAAAAACACTTTTTACACCCCAGGTAAATTCATTATTAAAAGCCCGAGAAGAGGATAAAGGCGCCGGAATAGGATTGTTGTTGGTGAAAGGCTTTTTGGAAAAAAATGGTGGTGAAATATGGGTTGAAAGTATTGTTGGTAAAGGCTCTTCATTTTACTTTACGCTACCAATTGAAAAACCTTTAAATGCAATTGAAAGCTTAAAAAAAACAGATGATCTTGCGTAAGTTATATCGCTTTTAAATTAAACAAATTCATTTAGAAAAATCTATAGAGCTAATGCAATTATTCAAGCTGTTTTATGAATAGATACTACTAAACAGAAAGCCCAAAAAATAATTCATTGTATTATTAACAATAATTGCTCCCCCAACAAAACAATTCCGGCTATTGCTACTGTATATTTCAATCAATAATTGTAAAATAACTAAACAATATTTTTGTTGTACCTTTGGTAAAGTTAAAACCTAAAAAGTGACGAAAGTAACCTTTCTTAAATTTATTGCTGTACTATTTCTGCTAAGTTCTTGCTCGTTAGAAAAAAGAAATTACAGGAAAGGGTATTATGTTGACTGGGTTTGGCAAAAACAAAAGCATTCAAAAACAGTTGAACAAAAAAATAAAACAGTTAATAAACAGAGTGCTACTACATTTTCGGAGCAAGAAAAAATAAATGCATCTACTCAAACTTTACCTGAAAATTTTACTTTAAAAAAGAAAACATTTATTGCCGCCAAAGATACCTGTGGAGATGTAATGTTATTAAAGCGTGGCGAAGAATTAAAAGTAAAAGTTTTAGAAATAAATGAAACAACCATACTCTACAAGCGCTGCGATAATTTAAAAGGGCCAACCTTTGAAATAGAAAAACAAAAAGTTGCACTAATTACCTTTAGCAACGGTGTTAAAGAAATGATTGAAGCCCCTAGCGGCACACAACAACAAAATCATTCACAAAATTATAACGAACCACCAACTAATCATTCTAAAACCACACCCGATTTAGCTAAGTACGCAGTAATTCTGGCCGTAATAGGTTTGTTTATACTTCCCGCAACAATTGTAGCATTAATTTTAGCAAATAAGGCCGAAAGAATGATACTTGCCGAGCCCACTAAATATGAAGGAATGGATTTGGTAGACACTGCAAAATTAATTTGCTTTATTACAATTGCTATTTGGGCAATGCTACTGCTTTTTGCCTTATTTATAATAATGTTGTTGAGATAAGTTAAGTTTCGAAATTTCTTTTTTTACTCGTAACATATTGATTTACTTCGTTTTAAAATTAGTTTAATTTGTAACTTTACAACGCTTCATGCGTCTTATTACTATAATTAATGACCGTTTCTGACTATAATAATTGTGTAGACAGCCATTCAGATGGTTTATATCGCTTTATGTTGAAAAACACACGCGATAAAGACTTGGCAAAAGATATGGTTCAGGATGCATTTGAAAAATTGTGGCGCAAATTAAATGATGTGGATGCAACAAAAGCTAAAACCTATTTATTTACAATTGCTTACAATGCGTTTATAGATTATACACGTAAACAAAAATTTAAAGGTGAATATAATGAAGTTGTAGAAGCAAATTTTGGCTACGAAAACAACTACAACAACATTAAAGAAATAATTAATAACGCCCTTGAAAAATTACCGGAAATACAACGCAACGTTATTATGTTGCGCGATTATGAAGGATACGATTATGCCGAAATTGGAGAAATTACTGGGCTAAATGAAAGTCAAGTAAAAGTGTACATTTTTAGAGCAAGACAAACATTAAAAAATTATTTAGTAAAACTAGACATTGTACTGTGAGTAAAATAAATTTAAATAATTACGAAGCCTTTGTTATAGATTACTTTGATGGTAAACTTAAGGGGGAAGAAGCGCATGCGTTAAAAACATTTTTACTAATGCACCCGGAGTTAGATCTCAACTTGGATGAAGAGCCTATTTTGTTAGAAAATGAAACTGTTAACTACGAAGGGAAACAAAGTTTAAAAGCAAACTTTAACAACGATCTAGTAATTGGATTTTTAGAAGGCAAACTAAATAAAGATGAAAATAATATTGCCGAAAGTTTATTGCTGAACAACACCTTATTTAAAAAAGAACTTGATCTTTACAAGCATACTATTGCCGTACCCGATGCCCAAGTAGTTTTTGAAAATAAAAACTTATTAAAACGCAAAGGTAAAACAATTGTATTTTCTACCGCTTTTTATATGCGCATAGCCGCTGCAGTAATTTTATTGGCAGGATTATGGATGTTAACAAGTACATTATTAATAAATGACAAAACAATTGCTCCTGAAATTGCCAAGGTAGAAAACAAAACTATTGTTACGCCACAAAACAAAACTACTATAAAAGAAAATAATTCTACTTTAATTGAACCCGTTCAAGAAAAAAACAACTTCGCCTCTACTTCAAAAAAGAAAAAAGAAAATACACCTGAAGTAAAAACAAATACGCCTGAAGTAATTACCAATGAGCAGGAACCGGAAAAATTATATGCTACAAACAATGCAACTACCAATACTGTTCAAGAGATAAAAGTTACAGAAGTAACCAACAACACATTAAATAAAACCAACAACGAAACGGTAAAACCCAAATACATGATTGAGGTTGTAGAAGAGGGTGATGAATTATTGGCATCTAACAACACGCCTCAAAAAGGGAAACTTTGGAACCTTGCAACAAAAGCCCTTAATAAGCTAAATAAAAATGGTGTAAATAAGGTAAACGCTTCTGAAAAAAATAATCAGTTATTTATTGGTGCATTAACCATCTCTAAGGTTGATTAAGCCGAATTGTGTTAAAAAAAGCCAATCGAGAAAATTATTTTGGTAATGCTGTAACAAATTAAAGACATGCTCGTCTTACTTCTAAAACAGCAAAAAAATGAAAAACAAAATTAAAATAACAGCATTATTGGCAGCAACACTTTTCTTATCAAGTTTCAGCAAAGCATCTGACATAGGTACTGAAACTTCAAAACAAATTCAAGAGCATTTGTTTTTCCCGAACATAATAATTCAGGCAAATCAAACAAACAAAGTAGAAGTTTTATTTACAACAGATAATGACGGAAAAGTAAACTTTGTTTTAGCAAAAACAGAAAACAAAGATTTAAAAAAAGAAATTGAAAAACACTTTTCTAATTTAACTCTAAAAGACATAAAACCCAACGTTTGCCACGCCATAACGCTTAAATTAAAAATTGTATAATTATTTTAAAACAACTGTAACATTTAAACTCATTAAATCGTCTTACTTATAAAACCAATAAATATGAACTTAAAATTTAAAATACTTAGCACGTTTACCTTAATTGGATTTTTGTGCAGCGCACAAGATGTACGCGAAAACAAAATAGAAAGCTTTAATGCTATAACAGCTTCCGGTGCTGTAAATATTAAATACTTTGTTTCCGATACAAACAAAATTGTATTTAAAGGAAACGAAAGTGATTTTGATAATATAGAGTATAAGTTGGATGGTAAAACTTTACATATTAAATCAAAAGGCAATATTAGCAATCCCTTAAAAATTGAAATTAGTGGTAATGGTTTAACAGAAGTAACAACTTCAGGCGCATCTTCAATAAAATCGAATGATAAAATTGTAGCAGATAAATTTAAAATAGATGCAACAGGAGCAAGCAACATTAACTTAAACTTAGAAATTAAAAACTTAAATTTAGTTGCCGGCGGAGCCTCTGATATACATTTAAAAGGGAAAACTCAGGTAGCAGACGAAACAGTAAGCGGCGCTGCAACATTAAAATCATATGAATTAATAGCAGACACCTTAACTATTTTAACATCGGGGGCAAGTACAGCGAAAGTATATAGCAATAAAAAACTTGCCGTAAATGCAACCGGAGCAAGTACTGTAAAATTTAAAGGCGACCCTTCTGAAGTGTCGGCAGAAGGAGGAAGTGCATCAAAAATTATGAAAATTAGTTCAGATGATTCTGCAAAATCAAATAACCCGGCTGATACATCAAAAAACAAAACATCTTTCAAGTATAAAAATAAAGAAATAATTATTATTGATAACGAAGACAAAAACAATGTAACCATCCATCATAGCGATTTAACCAGAAAGCACTGGCAAGGATTGTGGTTTGGCTTTGCGGGTTATACCAACGCACAACAAGGCTTTAGCATGAATAATTCAAACAAATACATGGAGTTAGATTATGGTCGTTCATACAACTTCCAATGGAACTTAGGTGAAAAAAACTTTAACCTATATAAAAAATACATTCAGCTTTCTACAGGAATTGGTTTTCAGTTTAATAACTTAAGTTTTGAAAACAAAACACGCTTAAACGCCGATAGTTCTTACACACATGGCATTATTGATTCAAGCAACGTTTACGGTTACAACAAAAACAGGTTTAAACAAACCTATGTAACTGTTCCATTACTTTTAAACTTTAACACCAGCAGTAAACTAAAAAAGAACGTGCATTTTACTTGCGGCGTTGTGGGGAAATATTTACTAACTTCTAAAAGCAAACAAGCATTAACGCTAAATGGTGATAACTATACTTTCAAAAGAAAAGACGGTTATAACTTAAATCCGTTTCAGTTTGATGCCTATGCAAGCGTAGGTTACAGAAACTTTACACTTTATGCACAGTACGCACTAACTGAAATGTTTAAAGCAAACAAAGGCCCTCAGGTATATCCGTTTTCAGCAGGTATAAGAATTATTAGCTTTGATTAAAACAGAAACGAATACGTAATAAAAAAACCGCTTAATTAATTTAAGCGGTTTTTTTATTTAAAAATCATAGTCTTTGTATTCTTTCGTAAACTCCGCATCTTCAAACTTAGGGTTTACTTGTAAGAAAAAGTAATTGTATTCTTCAAACAATCCTTTATCGTCATCTATTTTAATACTTATTGGTAAAAAGTAAAATTTATCAATATACATTTCTACTTTTCTGCAATACCATGTGGGTACTTTAATAACCTCGCCCGGTGTAAGAATATCAAAATAATCTTTAAACTTCTTATTTTTTTCTAATATCATGTATTCGCAAACATTTAATTTGCGGGCAATGGAAGTAATACTTTCATTAGGGCCAATTTTATAATCCACATAAGAAAAATCTTTGTTATCAATAATAATCTTATAGCACAATCTGTTATTCACTTTCGCTTCGCCATGCAAAGAAAATACATCATCAAAATTATCGCCTATTTTTTTTACACTGTACGAAATTATATTTGCAAAATAATCGTACCCCATTTCATTAAGCGTGTGGTGTTGGTCTTGGCGCATTAAATCCCCTAACGGATCGAGGTTTAAGTTAAAGTATGGAAATGAGTTTGGTTTCACCAAGGCTTTACCTTTGTTTTTTCCTTCTACCCATAAAACTTCAATTCCTTTTATGTAGAGATAAATTTTTCTGGGTTTTTTTTGAAACTTTACCGAACTCTCGTAAAAATTAAAGCCCTTTTTACCACGTTCGGTAATTTTTAAATGATATTTTAAGCTTTTAACTTCATCAATGGTTTTTAACGACTTTAATATCACCTCCTTGCAGGTAATTTCATCTTTTTGGCCAAAAACCAAAAAACCACTGATTGTAAATAAAACCAGGTAAGATAGCCGTGCTAAACACTTCATTCCGTGCAAAATAACACAATCTTTAAGTTTTAACCAAATAAACTTAACTTTCAATAAATTTTTAAAAAAATAAAAGATTATTGTTCTTGTATCAACTAAATTTGTTAAAACAAATGTATATTTACAATCCCCACTAAATGAATGTACAGGGCATAATAATAAAAGGAATAAAATCGCTGCTTTTTAGCAATGATTATATTGTTGTGCCTAATTTTGGTGGCTTTGTAGCGCAATCACATTTTTCAAAATATTTAATTGAAAAAAATATTTTAACTCCTCCGGGTAAAATAATTTCTTTTAACAAACAACTAAAACAAAACGATGGGGTGCTTAGTTTTTGGCTAAAAAA
>JALHRL010000021.1:13678-74695 GCA_022841465.1 Bacteroidia bacterium
ACGAACTACAAATTTCGAAAGAACAAGCTTTAAAACATATTGAAGAATTTAGCGATTACTGCAATCAGGTATTAATTGCCAAACGAAGAATAAATTTAGAAGAACTAGGGTTTTTTTATTTAGATTTTGAAAACAACATTTGCTTTGAACCAAAAGCCGATGAAAATTATTTATTAGAAAGTTTTGGTTTAACCTCTATTGTATTAAATGAAATTCCTGAAGAAGAAAAAGTAATTAAAGCAAATGAGTTTGTTGATAGGAAAGTTGAAACAGAAACCGTAACCAGCCCCATAATAAGAAAAAGAAAATACGTTAAACCACTTGCTTATATTGCCTTAGGAGGGTCTATCTTATTTTTTGCATTAGGTGGTTTAATAAAACTAAACAAAAACAACGGGCCTTTACTTGCCGAAATTTTTGGAACATCAAAAACAGCAATTTACAAACCAATAGAATATCCCAAATTAACTATTGAAACTTCTACTGCCGAAATTAAACCGTATGTAGGCAATGCAGAAGGAGTTGCTGTTATTGAATTAAACAATAAAACGTTGGCAGTAAATATTGCAGAAAGAGAAAATACTTTTGTGGAAAAATCAGTACGCCATAAATCTTACGTTTCTTCCTATCGCAAATCGGCTAACAGTAAATACCAAATTGTGTTGGGCTGTTTTAGTCAAGAAGGTAACGCTTACAAAATGCTTAAAAAACTTAAGAAAAATAATATTACTGCCGAAATTTCAGGAGTAAATAACAAAGGCATGCACGTGGTTGGTTGTACCGGATTTGGCACAAAAGACGAAGCAGTTAATTTCTTAAATGAAATAAAAGGAAATTATCCAACAGCTTGGATTAAATCAGAAAATTAAATTTTATTTCCTTCGTTTGTATTAGCGTTAGTTTTTGCATTCTCTAACAATTCTTGGGCTTCCTCTTTTGCTCTTCTCTTTTTATAAAACGAAGCCAATGCAAACAACACACCGCCCAAAACAATAATGCCCAACATTCCCCAAATTAAACTTGAGCTGGATTTTACAATTACCAAAAAAACAATTGCCACCAAAAGCAATGTTGGTAACTCATTAAACAAACGTAATTTAAAGGAAGTCCATTTAAAAACTCCTTCCGATTGCTGCTTAAAAATAATTTGGCATTGCAAGTGGTAAAGACTTAATAAAAAAACACCAATTAATTTTAACCACATCCATGGTAACGCTAAATATGCAGGCACAAGAAACAACATCCACATTCCAAACACATATGTGCCTATTGCAGCCGGCCAGCCAATAATATACAACAAGCGACGTTGCATTATTTTAAACTGATTGGTTAAAATTGGGCGGGCAACCTCATCTTTCTTTTGCGCTTCAGCATTATAAATAAATAAACGAACAATGTAAAACAAAGCGGCAAACCAAGCCACCACAAAAATTACATGAATAGCTTTAACATATAAAAAATCCATTTAACAAAGATAAAAGATATCTCAAACGAAAGCTTAACTTTGCATATAAATTATCACCATGAAACCAAAAGCATCATCGCAATCATTAACCATAAATACCGAAGTGGTTTTACCAAACGATACTAACCACGTTGGCAACTTGTTTGGAGGTAAATTAATGCAATGGGTTGATATTACTGCTGCTATTGCGGCACAAAGGCATTGCGGACGAGTGGTTGTAACCGCAGCCATTAATCATGTTTCGTTTGATAATCCCATTAAACAAAACAGCGTGGTTACTTTAGAAGCTAAGGTAAGCAGAGCTTTCTCCAGCAGTATGGAAGTTTATGTAGATGTATGGGTAGAGAATCCGGTAACGGGCGAAAAAACCAAATGCAATGAAGCCATTTTAACTTTTGTAGCAATAGATCAAAACGGCGCACCATTGCCGGTACCGGCATTAATTCCTGAAACAGAAATAGAGAAAAAGAGATTTGAGGGTGCTTTAAGAAGAAGACAACTTTCGCTAATTATTGCAGGAAGAATTAAACCGGATGAGGCCACTGAATTAAAAGCCTTATTTATTAAAGATTAAGTGAAGAAACATCTTGCATGTTCATACAATTAAAATGTTGTTTCGGACATTTTTTAAACCCCAACTTAGAGCAAGGCCTGCATTTTAAATTTTTTACTTCCATTATTTTGTTTTCAGGATTCGGTTTATAAGGATACATACCAAACTCAGGAATAGTATTTCCCCAAAACGAAATTATTTTTTTACCGAATGCAGCGGCAATATGCATTAAGCCGGTATCGGAAGTAATAACTAATTCCGATTGCTGAATAACAGAGGCACTTTGGTTTAAACTTAATTCACCACAAGCGTTTATTACATTTGAACATTTTTTTATAAGCTCGTTAACTAACCACTCATCTTCTTTTCCGCCTAATGCAATAAATTGTTTGTTGGTTTTACTACAAATTTCAATTAATTTATTTAACGGAATTTGTTTTGTGTGATAAGATCCTCCAACCACCAATGCAATAAAATTTCTAGAAATTAATAATGGAAACTTTTCTTTTAAATTTACAGCATCTTCTTTTCCAATAAAATAATCTAATCCTTTACCATCATCTTTTACACCAAGTGCTGAAACAGTTTCTAAGTATCGTTGAACAATATGCGTTTTTGGTAAAATTTCCGGTTTTTTAAATAAAACAGCAGCGGCTTTTTTTACATTTACCTTTTTAAAGGTGTATGCTTTTTTACCTAAACTTAATTTTAATTTTAAACTACGTACATTATTATGCAAATCAATTACATAATTAAAGTTTTCTGATTTTAATGTGGAGATAACTTCAGAAATATTGTTTTCAAAAAAATGACATATATCTATGTTTGGATTATGAATTAAAGTTTCCTTAAATCGTTCTTTACACAGAAAATGAATCTCCACATTTTTTAATTGCTCTTTTAAACACCTGATTACAGGTGAAGTAAGTACAATATCGCCAATAGAACTGAATCTTGTTATTAAAATTTTATTTTTCAATGTGTTACAAAATTATGTTTTTAATTTTAACAAAATCGATTTAAGATTCTCATTTTGTGAACTATTTAGTGAAAACTAAAGATGAAATTTAACTATCTTCGCCCCCTCATTGTTATTTCTAAAATAAAAGTCTATTATGAAAAAAATTATTTTTTACTTTTTAATATTAAGCAGCTTGGCTTCTTTAAACGCTCAAGTGAATGCTTATTCATTTTCTCAATTCTCGGGTACTTACAATGCCATTACTGGTGGTACAGTATTCGGTAATGCAACAACCGACGAGCAGCGCTTTGTTGACGCTACTATTCCTTTAGGTGGTACAATTCTTACCGGGCCTGGTTTGCCAATTGGTTTTAATTTTACCTACAATGGAAATGTGTTTGATGTTTTTGCTATAAATGCAAACGGATGGATTTCTTTAGGTCAGTCCTCTCTTGCACCAAATGCGGTGAACATGACTTCTAGTAGTTATATTAGCCCTATTTCGGCAACATCAGCAGCACCACTAGTATTGCAGAATAGAATATGTGCATTAAGCAGAAATTTAGCTGGGCAAACCGGTTCTGAAATCAGAGCACAAACAATAGGCGCAAGTCCTAATCAAACTTTAGTTGTGCAATACACAAACTATAGAAGAGCTGCAGCGACGGGGGATAACTTAAATTTCCAAATTCAATTAACAGAAACATCTAATAAAGTAAGCATAGTTTATGGCACATTAACTACAACTATAACAACAAATCAAACCACTCAAGTTGGATTGAGAGGAACGGCAAATACAGATTTTAATAATAGAATTGTTAATGCAACCAATATTTGGGCAACTTCTATTGCTGGTACATTTAATACTTCAACAGCGGCTTTTAATTCAACATTAATACCCGCAAGCGGACAAACTTATGAATGGTCACCTCCGCCGCCTTGTTCAGGAACTCCTCCTGTGGCTATTTCTGCAATTTCTTCATCAACAGGTTGTCCTAGTTTTGTTTTTACATTGTCTGCAACCGGTTTATCAAATAATTTAGGTATAGTGTATCAGTGGCAACAATCATCAACACCAACCGGACCATGGACAAATATTATTGGCGCAACGAGCCCTAACTTTACAACTTCTGTTACAGGAACAACTTATTACCAATTTGTAAGCACTTGTACTATTAGTACTTTGTCTTCTACTTCTTCTGTAGTTTCTTATTCAGTAGTAAATTTGGGGCCTTGTGTGTGTGGCACTTATGGAGCATCATCTGCTCAATTTACGGGTGATGAAGAAATTTTAAATGTTACGTTTGGCACACTTAACAATACCAGTAACTGTACAGTAGTTGCCCCTGGGCCAAACTCTGTTTTAAGTTTGTATAGTAATTATACCGGATTCGTTGCTGCGCCAACTGTTATGCAAGGACAAACAGTACCCTTTAGTATTAACGTTGGCACTTGTGGTGGAAATTTTGATAGTGGGGTTTCAATTTATATTGACTACAATCAAAATGGATTATTTACAGATGCAGGTGAACAAGTATTTTTAAGTACCGCTTCTATTAATGGGCCATATATTGCTACCGGAAACATTACCATACCTTTAATAGCTAACGTAGGTGTTACCAGAATGCGTGTTGTAAATGTTGAGACAACTGTTATGTCATCAATATTACCAACCGGTACTTATGGCTATGGTGAAACAGAAGATTATTGTATTGACATTGTTGCTGCAACTTTGTGTAGCGGAACTCCAAATTCTGGAACAGCAACTATAGTATCTCCAACCATATGTCCTAACACTACAGTGGTTGTAAATGCAACAGGATTAACGGTTGCAACAGGATTAACTTACCAGTGGCAACAATCGGCTACACCTACTGGGCCATGGACAAATATTATTGGGGCTACAGCAGCTAGTTATACTGCAAGTAGCGCTACAACTTTGTATTATCAAATGGTAACAACTTGTACGGTAAGCTCTTTATCTGCAACTACATCGGTTGCTTCTTATTCTGTTGTAAACCCAGGGCCATGTGTTTGTAATAACTATGGAATTTCTGCGGCTACTCAAACTTTTGATGAAGATATTTGGAACGTAACGTTCGGCTCTTTA
The DNA here is from genome assembly GCA_022841465.1 of Bacteroidia bacterium. Lineage (GTDB taxonomy): Bacteria > Bacteroidota > Bacteroidia > B-17B0 > Aurantibacillaceae > Aurantibacillus. The sequence goes on from JALHRL010000021.1 coordinate 18,768, forward strand.
AACAACACAAGTAACTGTACAGTAGTTGCACCTGGTCCAGGATCAACGTTGAATATGTACGGAAATTATGCCGGTTTTGTTGCTGCTCCTACTGTTATGCAAGGACAAACAGTTCCGTTTAGTGTTGATATTAATACATGCGGTACATGGTGGGGAATGGAATTTGACATTTACATAGATTACAATCAAAATGGTTTATTTACCGATGCAGGCGAATTAGCTTATAGTACAACAAATGCTATTCAAGGTCCAAACACCGGAAACATTACCATTCCTTTAACTGCAAATGCAGGTAATACACGTATGCGTATTGTAGCTGTTGAAGGCACTGTTCCTGGCCCAACAGGAACCTATTTTGCCGGAGAAACAGAAGATTATTGTATTGATATTGTAGCTGCAACTCCTTGTAGTGGTACACCAAATTCGGGAACCGCTACAATTTCTTCACCTACTACTTGTCCAAATAATTCAGTAGTTGTAAACGGAACAGGATTAACTGTGGCTACAGGATTAACTTATCAGTGGCAAGAATCAACTTCTCCAACAGGTCCGTGGTCAAACATCATTGGTGCTACTGCAACTAGTTACACTGCAACCAGTGCAACAACAATGTATTATCAATTGGTTACAACATGTACTATAAGTTCATTATCAGCAACTACATCTGTTGTTTCTTATTCAGTTGTAAACCCGGGCCCATGTGTTTGTAATAACTATGGATCTTCGGCTGCAACCAGCACTTTTGATTCAGAAATTTTAGGGGTTACTTTCGGTACATTAAACAATGTTAGTAACTGCTCTGTTCCAGCACCAGGCCCTGGATCTGCTTTAGGGTTGTACGGAAATTATGCTGGATTTTTAACTGCTCCACTTGTGATGCAAGGCCAGTCAGTTCCATTTAGTGTGGACATGAATACTTGTGGTGGTTTTTATCCAAATGCTGTAAAAATATACATTGATTATAATCAAAACGGTTTATTTACTGATTTGGGTGAAGAAGCGTATGTAAGTACTTCTAATACTACACCTTTTTTAATTAGTGGTAACATTACAATTCCTTTAACCGCTTCTGTTGGGGTTACTAGAATGCGTGTAGTGCAGGTAGAAACCAGCACTCCGTCAAGTATTTTACCTACCGGTGGTTATACATGGGGTGAGACGGAAGATTATTGTATAGACATTCAAGCTGCTTCGCCTTGTTCTGGTTCACCTAATTCAGGTACTGCCTCTGTTTCTACACCTACAGGTTGTATATCGGATGTGTTTAATTTAAATGCAACCGGCTTAACAGTTGCGAGTGGCTTAACTTTTCAATGGCAATCTGCTCCATCAGCTTCTGGTCCGTGGACAAACATGACCGGAGGTACAACACCTAACTTTACTGCAACAGCGGCAAATACAACTTTCTATCAATTAGTATCAACCTGTACTATTTCAAGTTTATCGGCAACGTCATCTATTGTTTCGTTTACGCCTTCAAATTGTTATTTAATGAACACCGGAACAATTACTGCTTGTGGCGGCACATTGTATGATAGTGGTGGACCGAATAATAATTACCAAAATAACGAAAATTATACTTTAACAATTGTTCCTGCAACGCCGGGTGCAAGTGTTCAGTTAACTTTCTCTTCTTTTTTAGTAGAAACTTGTTGTGATTATTTACAAATTTACGATGGTGCAACTACTGCTGCACCTTTAATTGGCCAGTATACAGCATTACCTCCAAATATTATGGCAAGTAATGCTGCCGGTGTATTAACCTTAAGATTCTATTCTGATTTATCAGTTGTTCAAACTGGTTTTGCTGCTGCCATTACCTGTTCTTCTGGATGTTCAGGTCCGCCTGCGGCTCCTGCTGCCAGTGGAGCCTCTATTTGTGCAGGAAATACCGTTGCATTAACTGCAGCTTCAACGGGAACTGCAATGTGGTATGCAACAGCAACACCTACTAATGCAATTGCTACAGGAAGTTTGTTTACAACGCCTGTGCTTAATACTTCAATTACTTATTATGTTAGCGATAGTACCAATTGCGGACAAAGTACTTTAACTGCTGTTGATGTTACTGTAGTGCCTGGTCCTTCTGTTGCTATTAATGCAAGCACCTTAACTTCTTGCGAAGGCAGTAGTGTTACTTTAACGGGTAGTGGTGCATCAACGTATACTTGGAGTACTTCATCTAACAATGCTGTAATAGTTGTAAACCCAACGGTAACCACAAGTTACACATTAAGCGGTTCTCAAAACGGTTGTCCCGATGGAAGTGCAGTAGTAAGTATTTCTGTAAATCCATTGCCAACAGTTTCAATGTCTATTGGTGCGGGTACAAATACAATTTGTGTAATGAACGGAAGTTTATCACTTACGGGTAGTCCTTCAGGAGGTATATTTAGTGGCCCAGCAGTAAGTGGCTCATTAATTAGTATTGCCAATGCAGGAACATTTACACCAATGTATTCATATACAAACAGTGTTACAGGCTGTGTAAATACGGCTACTGCACAATTAATAGTTGCAAATTGCACTGGAATTAATTCCCTTTCAACAACATTTAATGGTTTAAGTGTTCGTCCGAATCCAACCAGTGGAGTGTTTGTAATTGAAACCGGAAACACGCTTGTTAAGCAAATAGAAATTACGGATTTAACCGGAAGAATTGTTTATTCAGGAAACAACAGTTCTGAAACAATTAATGTTGACATAAATAATTTAGCAAATGGCTTGTACAACTTAAAAGTAAATACTGAAAATGGTACAAGCATTATTAAAATTATTAAACAGTAAAATTTAAAAACAATTATTTAAAAGCCACTCGCTAAATAACGAGTGGCTTTTAAACTTAAAATGCTATAAACTGATAATTAAAAAACAACAAAATGAAAACAAAAATTATTTTATTATTCGTGGTATTTAGCTCTTTTTGCTATGCGCAATTACCTATGACGCGCACGGTATTTAGTTCAGCCTTTGTGCCTGTAAATTCTGGATCTGGAGGAGGAACATTATCTACAGCATTTGGCGATGATGTATTTCAGGCAAATATACCTATTGGATTTACGTTTAATTACTTTGGTAATGCATATACAACTATTGCGTCTTCTTCAAATGGCTGGATTGCTTTTTTTGCTCCTACATCTTCGCAAGCAAGTAATTTGAATTTGACTACTGCAACAGGAAGTTTAATTGTAGGTCCTTGGTGGGATGACTTAACTACTGATTCCGCTGTCTATATTACTCAAGGTGTTCCTGGTTCACAAGTTTTCACATACCAATGGTATGCTAAATCATACTTCACGGGATCTACTCAGCAATTGCGTTTTCAAGTTAAATTATATGAGGGTACTGATGTAATTGAATTTTTGTATGGAACAAATTTACCAGGTACCTCCAGCGCTAGTGAGTCTGCATCTATCGGATTAAAAGCTCCTAATAGTGGGAATGGTAATTACATTGACGCATTTACCGGATCTTCTTTTGTTTCAACAGCTTTTTTAAATTCACCTGCTAAATGGCCGGTAAGAAATTATCGATTTACTCCCGGAGTACCTAGCGCAATAAGTGGAGGCACTTATAATGTTGGTATCAGTCAAACTTATCCCAACATTCAAGAAGCAATTGCAGATGTAAACCATAGAGGGATTACGGGGCCGGTAACTTTAGCATTAACGCAATCTGTTTACGATTTAAACACCTTAAATGGTAATAATTATTTTCCTGTATTTTTTGGCCCTGTAAATGGTGCCAGTAGTACTAATATTATTTCTTTGCAGCCCGCGAGTGCAACATCTACTTTATTTTATGATGGGGCTGTTAGTGGTAATGCAAGTAACGCTGTTTCAACCACTGCTTTCGGAACAACAAATGAGCCTATTATCGGTATGGTTGGTGCATCTTATGTAAACATTTCTAATTTAGTTTTAACTACAACACTTACTACAGGTTCTAATATTGACAGAGGTGTTGCAATGATAAATCAATCAGCAGCCTTAGGAACACAAAACTGTTCTGTTTCTAATGTTACGGTAGCGTTAAACAGATCGAATACATCTTCTATTGGAATTGAAACTCGAATTCCTACTACGCCTACAATTAGTACTGGTGCAAATTCAAACAATAGTTTTATTGATATTCAGATAGCAAACGTTTATAGCGGAATTCTATTATCAGGTAACGCCACTTTTCCTGATTTAAACAATATTATTTCAACTTCTTCACCGACTTTATTTAACGCAATTGGTTCAAATAATGCAAATGATATTGGGAACGGAACTTCAACTGCTTATGGAATACAAGCATTAAATCAAAGTGGTGTTAACATTAGCAACAACATTGTACAAAATGTGAGTGTAAATGGTTCTATATTATCTGATGGAATTTTCTTAAATGCTCTTCAAGGGGTTTCATCTGTTTACAATAACAAAGTTTTGAATATTCGAAATATAAGTGCAACAGCCACCTCGGGCGTTACAGGAATCAGAGCAAATATTGCAACTACCGGAACACATCAATTAAGAGTTTACAATAATTTTGTTTCCGGAATAAATTCTAATTATACGGGTGCATCTAGTGCAACACGACAATTAAAAGGTATTTTTGTTCAATCGGCGGGTGGAGGTGCAACTACTCAAACCATTAATATTGATTTTAATAATGTTTCTATTGATGGAAGTTTATCTCCTAACATTTCTAGTTCCTGTTATGAAATTGGAACTGGAACAGGTCCTGTAATAAACACAAGAAACAATGTTTTCGCAAATTTCACAGGAACTCAAATTGCTCCTGCAATACACCTGGCTTGGAGGTCAACTGGGGTTACTTCTATAGGAAATACAGGTTCAAGTTCAAATTATAATGATTTATATATTGCTAATACAAATCAGGGTTTTATTGGACAAGGGAATACTACAAATTATGCCACACTAGCCAATTGGCAAACAGCTATGACGCAGGATGCAAATTCTTTAAATTGCGATCCTCAATTTGTAAACCCGTTAAATGATTTACATGTAACCGGAATTTGTTTAAATGGCGCAGCAGATTTAACCAATTCTCCTTGGATAACAACCGATATTGATAATTCATTGAGATCTGCAACACCCGATATTGGTGCAGATGAATTTGATTTATGTACAAGTGTAGCAGCAGGGAACATAAGTCCTTCAAGTTATACAGTTTGCCAAGGGCAATCACTTACTTTAAATTCAATTGGAGCTAGCAGTACAGGTGGGACGCAATACACATGGTTGACATCTACAAGCTTTAATGGCCCTTATAATCCTGTAACAGTAGGTAGTGGATCAAATTCAACTTCATATAATACAGGAACACTTTCAGCAGGTACATATTATTTTGTGCATGAAACAACTTGTGTTCCTGCTTCACTTTCAGCACAATCAAATACTGTAACTGTTACTGTTAATTCATCACCAACAATAAATATTATTGCATCAAATACTTTATTTTGTTCTCCTAGCATAAACCCAATAAATTTAACTGCTAGTGGTGCGATTAATTACACTTGGTCTCCTGCCGCTAGTTTATCTTCATCAGTAGGTGCAAATGTGAACTCTACTCCGTCTGTTGCAACTACATACACTGCAATTGGTGAAGATGCAAATGGTTGTGTGGCGTCAACTACAACAGAAATTCAAGTTAGTTTTTCACCCTTTATTGTTTCTGCAGTTGCAAGTCCGAGTGTATTATGTGCTACAGGAAATTCACAGCTTAATGTAATGGGTTACGGCACTGGATTGGTAAACACATATGCGTTTACACCTTCAACCGGATCTGCATTAATACCAATAACCATAACAACAACAGTTGTACCAAGCAGTGTTGATGATACACCAATGGCTGCTCCTGCAAACATTGGATTTACTTTCAATTATAATGGTGTTAACTATACACAATTTACAGCATCACCAGATGGTTGGGTAATGTTGGGAAGCACTATTGGCGTGAATCAATTTAGTAATTTAGTTGCAAGTACAACCAATATTCCAAAACTTTATCCTTATTGGGACGATTTAGCAACGGGTACAACTGGCTACGTTAGAACTTCATTAATAGGAACTGCACCAACGAGAACTTTTGTAATTGAATGGTTTGTTACCATACCCAGAAATACAACAGGCCCGGCAAACTCTACCTTTCAGGCATTATTACATGAGGCAACCGGAGATGTAGAGTTTAGATATGGAACAATGGGTTCTTCTTCAATGTCTGCATCATCAGGTTTAACTGGCGGAGCAACAAATTTTAATTGTGTAACTATAACTGGACCTACAAATAGTACCATTACTGCTAATAATGCGAATGCAGTTCAACCTGCAAGTGGTGTTTCTTATCTATTTACACCTCCAACACCTACATATTCTTGGTCGCCTGCAACTTTTTTAAGCAGTACATCAATTAATAATCCACTTGTAAACAATATTAACACAACCACAAATTATTCTGTTGAATTAACATCAAATGGTTGTAGTAATACTTCTACTGTTGATGTAACTATTGCAACACCATCTGTTACCGCAATATCAAGTAACTCTGCCATTTGTTTAGGGAATACAGCCACATTAACAGCAAGTGGCATGAATACATACACATGGAATCCAGGCCCGTTAAACACGGCTGCAATTACAGTAACACCAAATTCTACCACCGTATTTACAATTGATGCAACTGATGTAAACAACTGTACTGCTTCTGAAACTATTACATTAATAGTAAATCCTAATCCAACCATTTCAATTACCGGAAATACCACAGTTTGTTTAGGAGGTACTGTTACTTTAACAGCAAATGGGGCAGACACATATACATGGAATACTAGTTCAAATAATTCCAGCATTTCAGTTTCACCAACTACCTTAACAATTTATACTGTTACCGGAACTTCATCTTTAACCGGCTGTGAAAATAATTCAACTCACACTTTAAATATTTTATCCTTACCTACTGTTTCCATTGTATCAAGTACAAATACAATTTGTGAAGGTAGTTCGGTATTGTTAACCGGTAACGGTGCTAATACTTATTCATGGAGTACAAGTGCAGTAATAAATAGTATTAGTGTTAGTCCAACTGTAAGTACTACTTATACCGTTTATGGTGTTGATGCTAATTTATGCGAAAACTCAAGCACTATTGCTATTAATGTTAATGCATTACCAAACGTGAGTTTAACAGCTGCATCAACTACTGCATGTGTTAACAGTGGTACCATTTTATTAACGGGCACGCCTTCTGGTGGAGTATTCAGTGGGCCAAATGTAACGGGTAACAGTTTAAATCCAACTGCAACGGGTACTTTTAGTCCGGTTTATAGTTTCACTAATTCAACCACAGGTTGTTCAAACACTGCCTCAGTTTCAATAGTAGTTTCAAATTGTACCGGAATTGATGCAATAGTAAGCAATGCAAGTGCATTAAAAATATTCCCAAATCCAAACAATGGAATGTTTACTATTGAAACGGGCAATGTAAATAATAAATTTATTGAAATTACAGATTTAACCGGAAGAGTAGTTTATACAACAAACTCTGATTTAGATTCAATTAATATTAATATAAATGAATTTGCAAACGGAGTTTATTCTTTAAAAATTACCTCGGGCAGTAATTCAGAAATAATTAAATTAATTAAACAATAAATAATTTACTAACTCTAAGTAAAAAAACCCTCAACATTTGTTGGGGGTTTTTTATTGTGCCTTTAATAAGTAAAGCGGCATAAACGATTTGTAAATTTGCTTTCCTTCTTTTTCAAAGCTTTCATCAAGATAATTATAAAGTTCGCTGAATAACTTTGTTTCAAATGGATTTGAAAACAAATAGATTAATTTACTTGGCAACTGTTTTTCATATTCAAAAACATATTCCCCTTTTTCTATAAATCGTTTATACGATTGCAATTTAGAAAATAACAAATCTGTATTGCCAATAAAATAATGAATTACTATTTCACTCATTAACAACAATTGCCTTAAGTCTTTTCTAACATTATCGGGCATTAAAATTGCTTGATTAAAAGTTCGCAAGGCTTTTTTATAATTTTCGGTATACAAATAAAAATAACAAAGTTGAAAAAGGGCTGTTAGTTTTTCATCGGCGGCCAAATACTCCTCGTTATTTTTTATTTCAGACTCAAAATAATTAAATCTACTTTGGTTTTTATGAATTGTTCCGCTATAAACAATCAAATCCATACGTAATGAAACAAAAAGGGTAAACAAATCATTTTTTAAAAGAGCGAGTTTCCATTTTTTGTTTTCTGCTGCCTCCTCCTCTATTTCATTTAATAAGGTTTCAGCTCTATCAAACTGCTTTAAATGAATATAAGCTATACAAAGATTTCTAACCGACCTTAAATACTCGCCAATATTTCTGTTTTTTATTTCCTCATTTAAGACATATAACGATTTGGTTCTTTTTGCATAAGCAAGTGCCGTTTCAAAATCACCTTCTTTAATAGCCAAAAAACCATTTATTTTATTAAAAAATATTTTTGAAGTAGCACTCAATGCACTTTTTTCGTCACGCAATAAATTTTGATATCTTTTGGTAAACTCGTTATCCTGACCAATAAAGTAACTAGTTGAAGATTCTGCTTTAACCAATGCCCAAATGCTTTCAAATTCTAACTGATTAAAATAAAAATTAGAAAACTGCATCAATAATAATTTATCATTCTCAAAATTTTTGTTCAGATAATCAATGTCTGAAAATTTAATAGCTGCTCTTATCTTTAACTCAATAGCTTCTATACGTAGTAAAAAACTGTAATTCTTTTCGGTGTAAATTACCTTGTTCAAGTGCTTGATGCCATCTCGATAAAAGCCTTTGTGAAATAAAACCTGTGAACGTTTAATTAATCTGTTATCATTTTCGTTATCATAAAGGCTTTCCTTTAATAGTTGAAATAAAATATCTAAAACTTTGTAATAAAGTTTAGTAGAGTTTCCATCAAATTTTATTATTGAATTTGGTTTTTTTAAACCAACATAGTGTTCTACTTTACTAAAATCTGTTAAAAACTGATTGTTGTTTTCATCAAATGAAAAGGTCTTTAAATTTAGATGAATATACCTTTTTTCAGTTTTAGTTAATGTTTTTACAAGTTGAATGAGGTTTACCGACATTAGCTTTACAATATTATATCAAATTTAAACAATTCATTTGAAATGAAGTTTAAATAACTATATAATATTGTTTTTCAATGCTTTATTTTATTTTATGTAGTTTAGAAATGCAATTTTAAAAGGTTTTTGCAAACTAAAACAAACAAATCCTTCAGAACTTTGTTCTAATAACAATTAACTATTTAATAAAATAACCATGAAAAAAATCTACAGAATTATTGTACTGTTTGTAATGGCAACATTCATTGCCAATGCACAAGTTACAGTAAACGGAGGGCCTTCTTTAACGTATACTTCGTTAAATACTGCCTTTGCTGCAATTAATGCAGGCACGCACTTTGGTGCAATTACCATTGATATTACCGGCAATACCATTGAAGGTATTACAGGTTATGCACCAACACCCTTATTAGCAAGCGGACAAAGTTTAGCCAATTATAGTTCTATTATTATTCGCCCAACTGTACAAGCAACGGTTACGGGTTCACCGGCAACGGGTAGAGGTGTAATTGAATTAGACGGTGCTGATAATGTTACCATTGATGGTGATATTATTGCAGGTCCGGTTCAAAAAGATTTAACTATAGAACACTCCGGTGCAAATACTTTAGCTGCAACTGCAGTTATTCGTTTTATTGGACGTACAACATTAGGCTTAGGCGCAACTAATAACACCGTTACTAATTGCGTAATTATTGGAAATACTGTAGGTAATGATGGTGTAAGTGGATCAACCGTTGTGAATAGCTTTGGTATATTTTTTGGAAATAATACCGCTGCTTTAACTACAACAGGTTTAGGCGATAATTACGACAATAATGTTATTACAAACAATGAAATTAAAAAAGCATATATTGGAATTTACATTGGAGGAACAACTGCAAACCCTGCAGATAATAATATTATTTCGGGTAATACAATTGGTTCAAATACTGTTGGGCAAACGGTTTCGTTTGGTGGTATTAATTTAAGCAGTGTAGCAACATCAACTATTACACAAAACGAAATTTTTAATCTAAAATTAAATACATCTGTAAATAATTACGGTATCCAAATTGCAGGCTCGTCTAGTTCATCTGTAACAATTACTAGAAACAGAATTCATGGTATTCATAGTTTAAGCACGAGTGGATATGGTGCTTACGGTATAAATTTAACTGCAGGAAACGGTCATTTAGTTGTAAATAATGTTATTTATGATTTAATGACTACGAATTATTCTTCAACCAGTACCACATGGAATGCCTTCGGTATAAGAATAACTGGCGGAATCGGAATTGGCGTATACTACAACAGTGTTAACTTATTTGGACAAATAAATTTAGGAACCTTTGCAAGCGTTGGTTCATCAGCATTTTTAGTTACCTCTACGGCCATTACAGGTTTAGATGTGAGAAATAATATTTTTAATAATACGCAAACTTCAACAGTAACAACTACCACAACAAAAAAATTCATGGCAGTTTGGTTTCCTGCAGCTTATAATTTTGCAAGTGTAACACTTGATAATAATGCTTATACTGTAACAAATGATGCTGATCATTTTGTTGGTAAAGTTGGGACTACAAATAACCTTAATGAAGGGGTTACCTTGGCTAACTGGCAAGCATTATCACAAGTAAATAACGCATTAAATGATGTTAACTCTGGCCCTGTTTTTAATTTACCCGCGCCGTTTACTTCAAATACAAACTTAACTTTTCCTGCAAATACAAATTTTGTGGCTGAATCAGGTGCAGTTTTAATTCCTGCATTAGGAACAAATATAGATTACAATGCAAACGTTCGTCCTTTAACCGGTATTAACCCAAACACTGCCCCTGATATGGGTGCTTATGAGTTTGACGGATTAAATGGATTCCCTACAGATGCAGGTATAAACTTATTAGTATCTCCTCCTGCTGGAGGATGTTATTCAGCATCTGAAAATGTAGTAGCACGAATAAAAAATTATGGAACAAATTCAATAAGTAATATCCCTGTAGCTGTAATTGTATCCGGACCTATTAATCAAACTTTAACAGGTACATATGCCGGGCCAATTATTGCCGGAGGTACTTTTGATTACACTTTATCACCAACTATTAATATGTTAGGTGTAGGTGTTTATAATTTTAAATCATTTACATCATTAACAGGTGACGGGCAAGCATTAAACGATACTTTAGCAAATGTTACTAGAACTGTTACTGCAGTTTCACCAATTCCTCAGTTTGTTGACTTTACCGGGTTTACAGGGGCTAATTTACCTACACCATTTCCTTTATGGTCAGAGGCAACCGGCTCTACAGTTCCAACAGGGACTGCTTCAGCTTGGACAAGTCAAACAAATTTAAATTCTGCAGGCAATATAACCGCAAGATTAAATATGTTTACCACTTCAAGAAATGAATGGATTGTTGGACCAAAGGTTTTAGCTACCGCTAATACTAATTTATCTTTTGATGCAGCTGTTACAAATTTCGGTAGTACAACTGTAGGAGATATAATGGGTAGTGATGATAAAGTGCGTGTTATGGTTTCAACAGATTGCGGTGTTTCTTATACGCCAATATTTACTGTAAGTGCTGCAAATAACTTAGGAATTAATTTCACGAATTTTAATGTGAACTTAAGTGCATATGCGGGTCAAGAAATTATTGTAGCATTTTTAGCTCAAGACGGACCAGTTGATGATATAGAAGATTACGATTTTCACCTAGATAATATAAATTTATTTAATGCTTCTCCAACTGACGCAGGTGTATCTTCTATTGTTACGCCGAGTACCGGTTGTTTTACAAATAACGAACAAGTAGTAGTTACCGTTAATAATTTTGGTACTGCCGCTATTTCTAATTTCCCGGTTACGGCTTGGGTAAGTGGTCCTTTAGCACAAACTGTTACTGCAACTTATACTGCAACCTTAGCACCATCAGCTACCGCAAACTTTACTTTGGGTACAATTAACTTAGCAGCTGCAGGTAGTTATACTATTAAAGGTTTTACCTCTTTAGCCGGTGATTTAAATGTAAATAATGATACTAATACTGTTGTTAAAACAACTCTACCATTAGGCACATTACCTCAATTTGTAAGCTTCACCGGATTTACCGGATCTAATTTACCTACCTTCTTCCCTGATTGGAGAGAAGGACAAGGTGCCGCAGTTGCTAATGGTACCATATCAAACTGGACAAGCCAAACCAATTTAAACTTAGCAGGAAACGTAAACGCACGAGTGTTTTTATCGGCAACTGCAGCAAATGAGTGGATTGTTGGTCCGAAAATTTTGGCAACAGCTAACACCAATATTTCGTTTGATGCAGCAGTAACATTTAATATAGCAGCTCCATTTACTTCAACAGTTATGGGAAGTGATGACAAGGTTAGAGTTATGGTTTCAACTGATTGTGGAATTTCTTATACTCCAATTTTCACTTTAAATGCTTCTAATAACTTAGGAATTGCGTTTACTAACTTTAATGTAAACTTAGGCTCATATGCTGGTCAAGAAATTATTGTTGCCTTCTTAGCTCAAGATGGACCGGTTGATGATCCACAATCATATTATTTCCATTTAGATAATATTAACTTATTTAATACTTCAGCAACAGACGCAGGCGTTAATGCAATTGTTACACCAAGCACAGGATGTTTTGGTGCAAACGAACCTGTTGTTGTTACAGTTAAAAACTTTGGTAATGCAGCCATTTCTAACTTCCCTGTTACAGCATGGGTAAGTGGGGCTGTTAGTCAAACATTAACTGCAACTTACACTGCAAACTTAGCGCCTTTGGCAACAGATAATTTTACTTTGGGGACCTTAAACATGTTAACCGCCGGTACATACTCCATTAAAGGCTTTACTTCTTTAACAGGTGATAGTAACATTTTTAATGATACTACTTTAACAACTAAAAATTCTGTGTTTTTAGCTTCTTTACCTCAAAGTGTTGGCTTTACAGGGTTTACTGGTGCAAACTTAAACACGCTATTCCCGAATTGGAATGAAGGTAATGGATTCCCTGCACCTACTGCTACAACTTCTAACTGGACCAGTCAAAACGGTTTAAACGGAGCAACAAATGTTAATGCAAGAATTTTCCTTTCTGCTACCTCTAACAGTGTTTGGATAGTTAGCCCAAGAGTATCTGCAACTGCTAACTCTAACATTTCATTTGATGCAGCGGTAACAGGTAATGTTACTGCTCCATTTACTTCTTCTGTTATGGGAAGTGATGATAAAGTAAGGGTAATGGTTTCTACGGATTGTGGTAACTCGTTTGCACCAATATTTACCATTAGTGCTTCAAATAACTTAGGTACTAATTTTACAAATTTCAATGTAAACTTAGGCGCTTATGCAGGACAAGATATTATGGTGGCCATATTAGCACAAGACGGACCGGTAGATGATTTAGAATCATACTACTTCCATGTTGATAACATCAATTTATACAATGCCGCTGCCGCAGATGGTGGTGTAAGTGCGATTTTATCACCAACAGTTAACGCTTGTTTATCTGCAACTGAACAAATTGTAGTTACGGTTAATAACTATGGATTTAATCCTTTAACTAATTTCCCTGTAACTGCTGTAATAAGTGGCCCAGTTAATTCAACTGTTACATCAAACTACACTGGTACATTAGCACCAAATACTTCAGCAACCTTTACAATTGGTTTTGCTAATATGAACGTTTCAGGCACATATACTGTTAACGCATTTACCGGAGTGGCAGGTGATCCTAATGCTTTTAATGATGCTACGGTTTTATTTACTACGCAAACTCCTAACTTTGGAATTTCAGGTGTTAATTTAATTTGTGGTTCTGGTTCTACTACCTTAAATGTTACAGGTAGTGCATCAACGTATACTTGGAGCAATAGTTCTAACAGTTCATCTATTATTGTTTCACCTAGTGTAACTACAACCTATTCAGCAGCTGCTACTGGTGGAACAAATAACTGTCAGGTTTCAGCATTCTTTACAGTAACAGTAACTAATCCAACAATTAGTGCACAAGGCGCTGCAGTATGTGGAACAACAGCAGTTGGTACATTAAGTGCGAATGCCTTTGGTCCGGTTAATTGGTATGCATCTCCAACCTCAACAGTTGTTTTAGCTACCGGAAATACCTTTACAGCAACAGCTCCGGTAAGTACAACTTATTATGCTGAAGCTATGACTACTGCTAATGGAAGTTTACAAACTACATTTGCAGGTGGAAATGGTTGTGGTGGTGGTGCAATGTTTGATATAACTCCTACTAACGGTGCCGTTAATATTGATAGCTTAGATATTAATACAGGTGTTGCAGCTAACTCAACATTAAGTGTTATTATTTTTTATAAAACAGGTACTTACTTAGGGAATGAAACAAACGCAGCAGCCTGGACTGCTTGGGATACGATTATTGCAACAAGTGCCGGTGCTAATCAGCCTACCAGAGTTGCATTTAACAATGCGTTAAACATACCTAACAGTTTGCTAACAGGTTTATACGTTAACTATAATGCTCAGTACACAAACGGAACTTTAGCATATAACAACCTAGACATTACCGTTCAAACAGGCGCCGGATTGTGTTCACAATTTGGTGGTGTTAATGCAGGAAGAATGTTTAATGGAAATATTTACTATACTAAACCAGGTTGTACTAGTCCTAAAGTACCGGTTACCTTAACGGTTAATCCTACTCCAACCTTAGCAATTAATGCGTCTACTACAACAATTTGTAGTGGTAACTCAGTTACATTAACTGCAAGTGGAGTTGATACCTATACTTGGAGCACTTCTTCAAACAGTACAACTATAGTTCAGACACCAAGTGTAACAACATCGTATACAGTTAATGGTACATCTTTAGCATGTAGTACAACTGAAACAGCTACAGTAACAATTAACGTTAATGCTACTCCTTCAGTAAGTTTAACCGCAGGAGCAAGTACTATTTGCGCAATGAATGGTAGTATTTCATTAACAGGTTCACCAGCAGGTGGTGTGTATAGTGGTGCTTCTGTTACAGGAAGTTTATTAAGTATTGCTAATCCCGGAACATTTGTACCTGTGTATTCATTCACCAACAGTACTACGGGATGTTCAAACTCAGCCTCTACAACTGTAATTGTTGCAAATTGTACTTCTTTAGATAAGAATGGTGCAATTACTTCAAGTACAATTAGTGTATTCCCTAATCCTAACAATGGCTCTTTTGTAATTGAAACTTCAAATGAATTAGTAAAAGAAATAACCATTGTAGATATTACCGGAAGAACAGTTTATGTTGAAAAAACACAAGCTGCAACCATTCAATTAAATATTGAAAATTTAGATAACGGATTGTATCAAGTTACTGTAAAAACAGAGCGAGGCTCTGATATCATAAAAGTAATTAAACAATAGTTAATTTTCATGGTTAGTTTAGTTTAGTTACCTAAAACCCCTCTCTAACGAGAGGGGTTTTTAAATTAACCTTTTCTTGTTCTAAAACATAATATATAAACTAAATACCAAAAATGACTAGCTCTAATTCAGAAATAAATTTTAAGATTCAAAAATCAATTAAAACAAAAAACAATTTAATACTGTTTGCTAATATTGCCATCTTAACCTGCTTTGTATTAGACTTTTTTAAATACAAAGCAACTTACAGTAACCTGCAACTCTATTTTCAATTAGCCGGAATTTCAATTTCTGTATTTGCGATTATATTTTATTTTGTAAAGAGTGGTAAATTTACTTCTGCTTCCTATTTAATTTCTTCTTATAATGCCATCAGCAACATAATTATTACATCTGTTATGTTTCCGTTTGCCCAATTAAAAATGTTTTATATTAACGAGGCATTTGTAACCAGAGATGTGCTTTTACTTTTTTCTATCATTACGGTAGTAGGTTTTGTAAGTAGCAAAATTCACTTATTAGTACAAAGCTTAATGCTAATAGGGTTTATTTTATATGAAGCCTTCTTTTCCGGCAAAACTTTTATTGCAGAACAAGCCCCGGTTTATTTAATAGCAATAATTGGCGTTTGTTTAATTTTATACTTTATGTTTGATTATTCTAAAACATTAATAAACGACTTAAATGAAACCAACAGTAAACTTGCCGGGTTCCAAAAATTAAATCATAAAAAATTAGATAAGTTAGAAGCTTTTTATGAAGCAGCAATTAATGTAGATAAGCCAACGAAAAACAAATTAAAAAAACATATTTTTTCAAGCAATGCGTTAAATAATATTGTAGAAAATGTATCAGAAACGTTAAACTGCAACAGGGTAAGTATTTGGAGTTTTAATAATGGCAAAAATGTTCTTCATAAAAAGGTGTTACTTGAAAACAAATTTTTTGAATATGAAAACATGGAACTGAATGTAAAGCAATTTCCATTCTACTTTCATGTAATTTTAAGCGGTGGTGTTTTTAAAGTTCCTGATGTAGCTAATTCAGAAGCAATAAATGAATTTAGCGATTTATATTTACAAAAAAATAAAATTAAATCAGTTTTAAGCCATCCCTTAAAATATAATAATGAAATTATAGGGGTTTTGTGTTGTGAAAATCAAACTGAAATTAAAAACTGGGGAGAAGAAGAAATTAAATTTATTGAATTGGTTTCTGTAATTACTTCCTTGCATTTAGTAAATGAAAACGCTAAAAGCAAAATAAGTGATAAAGAAACACTATCTACTAATGTAAGTAGTAACTAAATACATTTGAAGTAATCAAACGTTTCTAAACAATCATTACACTTATACAATGCTTTGCATGCTGTGCTTCCGAATTGAGAAATCATTACAGAGTTTTTAGATTTGCATCTTGGGCAAGTAATTGATTTTGTTTTACCTGTTATAAATGATTTATCGGTTGTTGATTCTTCAGGGGGAGCAATGCCGTATTCCTGAAGTTTTAATTTGGCTTCGTTGCTAAGCCAATCTGTTGTCCATGCCGGACTATAAACCATTTTTATTTTTACATCCGTAAATCCGTTTTCTTTTAATTTAGCAACCACATCGTCTTCCATTTGTTTCATAGCCGGGCAACCACTGTAGGTGGGTGTAATGGTTACTTCAATTGCAGCGTTTCCTAAATCATTTACATCGCGCACAACTCCTAATTCAACGATAGAAATAACCGGAATTTCGGGATCAGGAATTTCCGATAAAATTTTGAATATGTTTTCTTTAAAACTCACAGTGAATTAATTTATTTTGAAGTTACTTAAGAAATAACTAATTACAAATGATATTTGACAGGAAACAAATAGAAAAATTACTTTTCTAAAATTTTAAACTCCGTACGGCGGTTGTTTTGTCTGCCTGCATCTGTGTCGTTTGTGTCTATTGGCTTTGTTTCGCCGTAGCCTTTTGCAACTAATCTACCTGCTGAAATTCCTTTTGTAATTAAATAAGCAACTACAGATTTTGAACGATTATCACTTAACTTCATATTATAATCATCAGAACCTTTACTATCGGTATGGCTTCCTAATTCTATTTTTAGTGTAGGATTTTCATTTAATAATTTAATTAAACGATCTAACTCGTTGGCAGATTCCGGGCGGATGGTTGCTTTATCAAAATCGAAAAATATATTTCTCAATACAATGGTACTCCCCACTTCAATTTTCTTAAGCGCTACGTCTTTTGTAAATTCTTGGTAATCGGCATTATCAGGAAGATTAAAATTTTCTGAGTGAAATAAATAATTTTCTCTTCTAACAGAAATACCGTAGTTTTTGCCGGAAGGAAGTGTAACCAAATATTTACCTGTTGCACTGTTTGATTTAAAAGTAGCAATAACTGTGTTTTTATCGTTATCAATTAAATCAATGGAAGCTTCTAACACTTGTCCGTTTTTTGCATCAGTAATTACTCCTTTTAAAATAGTAAGTTTTGCGGTTTTAATTTCTGCTACATCCGATTTTAAATTACTCACTGGGTTTGCATCCATTGCCAACAATTGATCTTCTGTACTTAGTAAAGGTGCTTTTTCAGCTCCTAAAAATGTAATTTTGTATAAATCCTTTTCTCCGTAACCACCTTGTTTGGCAGAAGCAAAATAAGCGCGGTTACCACTACCGCTTACTACAAAAAACACATCATCGTCGGGCCCATTAATTGGATATCCTAAATTAATTGGTTTGCTCCACTTCCCGTTTTCTAAAACACTTTTAAAAATATCGTAACCACCCATTCCGTTATGACCTTGGCTGCTAAAATACATGGTTTTACCATCGGGATGCATAAATACACCTTCTTCTGAATATTTTGTATTAATATCAGGTCCTAAATTTTTTGCAGGCCCCCATTCACCCTTCACATCAATTTCACTGTAATAAATATCTCTATCACCTAAACCATTTGCTTTATCGCTAACAAAATATAGGCGACGCCCATCGTAACTTAAACTCACGCTGCTCTCGTGCCATTTCGTATTTATATTTTTATTCATATGAACAGGAGGTTCCCAATCGTTACCAAATAAAGTACTTTCGTATAAATCTCCGCCATCTTTACCTGAGTGGCGATACACATATAATTTACTTCCATCAGGAGATAATCCTGCAGAAGCATCGTGCCCTTCTGTATTCACATTTTTACTTAATTGCTTGGATGTTTCCCATTTACCGTTTACTTTATTGGAAATATAAATATCTTCATAATAGCTTCCATCATCATCGCGTTTCGCACCAGTTGAATTATCTCTGCGTGCAGTAAAAATAATTGTTCCTTCATCAACAGTAATAGATGGGCTGTATTCCGGATACTTTGAATTAATAGATGGGCCTAAATTATCTACAAAAACACGTTCAGGGTTTGCGCTTGCATCTTTCCCCATTTTGCATTCCGCAATTTTTTTATTCACATCTTCAATATCTACCGCATAAGATTTTGGCTTTTGATTTAAGCGCGCTAAATAAATGTTGTAGTGTTTTATTGCCTCATCCCAATTATTAGCAAGTTGATACGACCAGCCTAACCAAAAAGGTAAATCAAATTCAGATTCAGGATCTAACTTAAATGCTTCCTGAAAATGTTTCAACCCGTCTTTAACCATTAATGGATCAAAAAATTTAATAAATCCAAGCATGTAATTTAATCGAGCGTGTTTCGGATTAAAATTATTCGCATCAGTTAAAGGAGTAAGCGCGCTTTTAAAATTTGCATAACCGGCATAATTGTAATCTCTAATGCTTACCGGTAAAAACTTATGCTCGCTAATAAACCCTCTGCGTTCATCATCAAATTCTTTACGGCCTTGAAAATAAAACTCCATTCCTACATCCAACATTTTTCTGGCGGCACGTAATTCTTCCTTTTTACCCGGGAAATTGTCTTTTTCAAATTCAACAGATTGAGAAAATGCAGGAAATACAAGAAAAAATAAAATGAATAAAATAATAAATTTTTTAAATACTTTCATAAACGTTATTAATTACAATCTGAGTTAAGAAAACTTTTTGCGGCAGAAACACCTAATTCCGATGCTTTCTTCCAATCGCTGCAACACCCACTTTCATCGTGCAACATTTGCTTAGCAATACCTCTGTTAAGATAAGCTGCGCCATTTTTAGCATTTTTTTCAATTGCTTTTGTTGCCATATCTTTTGCTTTTGCATAATCCTTTTGCATGAGTGCTATAGATGCTAAATTATTAAATGCAGATGAATTGTTCGGATCTTTTGTAAGTACGCTTTCAAAATCTTTCTTTGCATCTTCTATGTTTCCATTTTCTAATTTGGTGGCGCCTCTGTTATTTAATGCCAATAAGTAACTTGGGTTTTCGGCTAAAACTTTATTATAACACTCTATTGCTTTAGGAAAATTTTTATTTAAACGATAAGCAGAGCCCAGATTATTATTAATAAAAACTAATTTTTTATCAATAGATAAAGCCTTTTCATAATCGGCAATTGCGCCCGGTAAATCATTTTTTGCACGCTTTGCACTCGCTCTGTCATTATAAGCGTAAGCATATTCTGCTTTTACTTCTATTGCACCATTGTAGTATTTAATGGCTTCATCCATATCATTGGCCTGATAATGCATCATACCCTTGTAATAATTTGCTTCTGCATGTTTTCCAAGAGCCAAACAATTATCTAATGCTTTGTGTGCACTGTCTTTATTCCCTTGGCTGTAATAAACCAATGCCTTTGCGAAATAGGTTTCGTTGTTTTTAGGATTAATGCTTAATGCTTTATTAACATCTGCTATTGCCTCATTATATTTTTTTAATGAGGTATAAGCAACGCAACGGTTGTAATATGCTTTTTCAAAATCGGGTTTTGCGTTAATGGTTTTGCTTAATAAATCAACCGCACCCGTAAAATCATTTTTAGCCATAAGTGCCAGGCCATTATTATAATCTTGTTGAGCTTGTTCTTCGGGGCTTAAATTAACCGCAACCTTAACAGTATCTTGCGCATTAATTTTAAAAAGAAATAAAATAAAAATCAGAAGTACAAATTGCTTCATATTTACAGTGTTAAAAATCTAAATATATTATTTATTTGCTTAGAGGGGAAGCAATTTTAGTTAAAAAGGCAGTAAAGATTTAAATTTTTATACCTATTACACATACATCATCTACTTGGGCATGCGGACCACGCCAAGCTTCAAAAGTTTCATTTAGATATTTCTGTTGCTCATAAGCCTTTAAATCAGAAATATTTACAAGCAGTTTCTTAAAGTTTTTTGTCATAAATTTTTTACCATCTACACCACCAAATTGATCTGCATAACCATCGGTTGCTAAACAAATAAAATCTCCCGGTTGCAAACTAATTTCATGTTCTTCAAATTTATGATTTAAAGAAGTATATCCGCCAATTGCGTATTTTGTTGCCTTTTGTTCTATTACTTCCTTTTCTCTAACAATAAACAACGATCGGTTTGCACCGGAATACCATAATTTAGATTCTATTAA
Organism: Bacteroidia bacterium; assembly: GCA_022841465.1. Classification (GTDB taxonomy): domain Bacteria; phylum Bacteroidota; class Bacteroidia; order B-17B0; family Aurantibacillaceae; genus Aurantibacillus. The sequence goes on from JALHRL010000021.1 coordinate 39,828, forward strand.
ATTCAGTTTAATTAAAGCTATGTCCATCCCATCTTGTTGTTTACTTTTTTGAGAATTTTGCTTTAATGAATTCTTAATTTGATTATTTAATTCACTAAGCATTTCGCCGGGTGAGCTTAACTTTTTTTCAACGTGCAGTTGATTTAAAGCATTAATGCCCACCATGCTCATTAAAGCTCCGGGCACACCATGTCCGGTACAATCAGCGCAAGCAATAAGTGCTTCACTTTTGTTTTTTGCAATGTTTATCCAATAAAAATCGCCGCTAACAACATCCTTGGGTTTATATAAAACAAACGACTCTTTTACAAAATCATTTAAAAAATCAATTTCGGGTAAAAAAACGGTTTGTATACCTTTTGCGTATTCTATACTTTGTTCAATTTCAAGTTTCTTTTCGCTTATTATTTTATTTTGCTCTGCCAATTTCAAATTGCTGTTATGTTTTAATTTATTTTGACGGAACAACAAATAGGCTAAACCCACAAAAAGCAAACCAATTGCCGTAAGTGCGTATATAAATAATGTTTTTCGTTTGCTTTTTAACTCATTAATTTCATTTGCCTGTTTTAATTGCATTAAATCTGCCTCTGATTTTTCAAACTTAAAACCTAGCTCTAAATTATTTACCGAAGTTGTATGAAGCTCTTTACTAGTATTAAGAACGATGGCGTGATACTCCTCTTTAAACTTTAAAGCTTCTTTATAATTGCCGGCATCTTCATAGTAAGAAGCCAGAGATCCGCTAATATCTTTTATTTCTGCAATTACTTTGGTTCTTGTAAAATAATTATATGCAATTAAATACTTCGCAAGTGCTTCTTTCTTTTTACCTAAACCATATTCACAAATTCCAATATGATATACGCAATGGACTATTCGTGAAGAATCACTAGCAATCAATTCTAATGTTTTATTATAATAAAATATAGCTGAGTTATAATCTTTAGCATACTCAAACAATTGGCCCATGTTTAAATAAAATGCCCCTGCTCGGTTTTGTAGCTTTAATTCCTTTATTAAATCAATTCCTCTAATAAAATACTTAATAGAAGAATCAAAATACATTTTATCGTCACTTCTATGAAAACGAGTAGAATAAAAATTTGCAATGGCATTGTAATTTTGTAAGCGTAAAAAATTATATTTATTCTGTTCGCTAATTTTAATGGAGGTATAAATATACTTTACGTCTTCAAAACTTTCTTGTTCTATAGCGGCAACCCAACCTAGGTTATAGCAAGAAAATGCATATAACTTCAAGTCTTTTATAGAATCACTTAACTTATAAGCCTTATAATAATTTAGAAATGATTTGTTGAAGTTTGTAAGGCCAAAATGCAAATCACCCATTCTGTTATATACCCTAACCTGATGTTTAAAAAGCTTTAATTGTTTTGAAAGTTCCAGTGCTTTATTTAAGTGTTTAATGGCGTCGTATGCATTTGTATCGGCAACCAACATTGCTAACTGAATAATATTCTCCACCTTAACAGAATCATCTTTATCTACTTCAATTGTTTTTTGTAAATCTAAAGCAGTTTTATTGTTTTGACTATTAAGCTTAAATAATGTTACACAAATAAATAATATTAAAGTAAATATTCTCATTCCTAATCTTTCACTCTATTAAATTTAAGTGCCTTTAACATCCATTCCGGCAATGGTTTCTCGGGCTTGCGTTTTCTTAAATCTAAATACCAGCCAAGTTTTTTAAGTATTGGTATTTTTTTTGTTTCCACAAATTCAATTAATGTTCCATCGGGGTCTTCTACATACGTAAAATGCCCTGCGGCTTCGCCCATTTCAAAACCAGAACCACCATCAACTGTAAAAGGGTGTCCGTTTTTTTCACATGTCTCTTTTAATGCTTGCATATTTTTAATATCAAAACATAAATGAATAAAACCTAAATCACCCCAAAATCTGTTTTCAAATATTTTGCGGGGCTGATAATTTTTTGTTTCAATAAGCTCTATATAAGTTTTCCCTAATAATTTAGAAAACGGCCCTACTCTAGCTTCACTATGCGTTATAACAACTCTTCTTGCTTTGCTTTCGCCACCGGGCAAACCTTTTAAATCTTCAAAACTTTCTTCTTTGTCAAATACAATTTTATTGTACCCAAGTATATTTTTATAAAAGGCAATGGCTTTATCTGCATCTTTAACACCAATCATCATTCCAACTGGTCCGCCCGTATTTAATTTTCCTTCACCAAACCAAACATCATCTTCTATTACTTCAAAATTATTTCCATATGGGTCTTCCACAAAAAAGTGTTTTTTACCATAGGGAGTTAAATTAATTTCTGACAAAAGTTTTGCTCCCTTTTCTTTTAAATGCAAAAATGATTTTTGAATATTATCTGTTTTTATTTTAGCGCAAAACAAGCCAATATCTCCCATTACCGGTTTAAATGCGCAAGGCTGTGGAGTTCGGCTGGTGTATTGCCAAATTTCAAAACCACCTCCTCCTTTTAGGTTTATGGCCAAAATTGCATGTCGTTTATGGGGTTTACCACCCGTATAAGGCAACATTAAATTTGCCTCGGCGGCTTCTTCAAAAATAGGAATATCCATTCCAAAATTGTGGCGATACCATTTAAATGCCTCGTGTACGTTAGGTATACCAATACCTATTTGCTGTATTCCGGAAATTATATATGACATAGTTAACAAATGTATAAAGAAGTAGCAAGATATAAATTAAATTTATTTAGATTTTCCGATTTTATTAAGACAACTTCCCGCCTGCAGTTTCTTAAAACCAAAATTTTACTGTAAATTATTTAACTATAATCTTTTTGCTATAAAGCTTATTCAAAGAAGAAGCAACAACTAGGTAAGTTCCGGTAGGAAGTTTATTCTCTAAATCTATAGCCACAATTTCTTCATTGTTTTGCGAAAGCATTACTTTAGAATAACATTCTTTTCCGCTTACATCTCTTAAAAGAACAAGCACTTCTTTATTTTCAAAACCTTTTAAACTTATTGAAAAATTTCCATTATTCGGATTAGGATAAACATTTACACCTTGTTCATCAAAATGGTAATTTACGGCAACAATTTTAGAATAAGTAAACTTTCCATTAATATCTGTTTGTTTTAACCTGTAATAAGAAATTCCATCAAATGGTGAAAAATCTGTTTCAGAATATTCAAGCGTTACATTGCTATTACTCGAACCTTTTACAATACTTAAGGTTTCAAAAGCAACTGCATCTTTTGATTTCTCCACAGTAAAATAATCGTTCATTTTTTCAGAAGCTGTTCGCCAAAAAATATTCACTTTGTCTGTATTTCTTATTGCATTAAATCCTACTAATTCAATTGGTAGAGGGCTTGCTAAATGATTTTTTGAGCCAATGGTGTAATAACCATCGTTAACAAGGTCTATGCCATTAAACAAAACCTTATCCCCCGAGATAGCGGAAGCGGTTGCCAATTCTGTCCAATTTCCACTTTGCCCTGAACGATAAAGTAAAACATAATTTGCAGCAGGTGCAGCCAAAACATTACCAATTCCTCCGTCGCTCATATCAAATTCAATATTTGTATTAATGTTTGAAGAAGTGTTTGTAACGTCAATATACCAGATGCGCGACCAGCGAGAATTGTTAGGCCCTGTCATTCCTCCTACATCGGTAAATATTTGTGTATTTGTAAACGAAGCATGACCTGCAAGAACATAATCAGTATTATCTAACCCAATACCCGTTGTGCTTATTCCTAATCCACCACATATTGATGCAGAAAAAGAAGGATTACTTCCGGTACTTTCCATTCCAACACCTGCTACTTCGTAATCGTAATTACCGTTGCTAACCTCATCACCTAAATACTTATCATTTATACTTAAAGAAATATCATATTTAGAAGACAAGTAATTATTTACAATAATTCTTTGTGCGTCATTTAAACTGGTTGTGTACGTTATTATTTCAGCCATATAACCCCCAAATGGTCTTCCGTCTGTTAAATGTGTGGAACCAATTATTAGTGGGGAATTATTGTCGGGAATTAACGTATTGGTTTCTGCTGATGTAATTTCCAATGTTTCGCCGGTATACAATCTGGCTCTTTGATTTAACGCTAATGTTCCATTATAGTATGCATTAAAAATATAATTTGTGTTTGTAGTATATTGTGTAGTTGTATTAAAGCGGTTGTTGTTGGTTTGTAAATCTAAATACAACCTTTTGTTAGAAAACAAAAACAGCATAAATGATTGATCAACTCCAACATTTACTCTTTTAGAAATAATTGATCTTGCTTCATTGTCAATATTTTGCATACGCACCACTGTAAAAAAAGTGTAACCCGAAGTATTATCTAAACTTGGCGAATCTGGGCCTACTAATTTATCGTTGGTTGTAGCAGTATTATCAAAACGAATAGCAGGCATGCCATTCATTAAATTAGTGGCAAAAGATGGTTGTTGTGTGGCCACTGTTTGTGTAACATTAATTGCATTTCCAGATTGATCGTTCCAAAAAGAAATAGGTGCGTTATTTGTTGTGCTGGATGTTCCGGCATCGGCCTTTAACCATAATACATTGTTGTTAGAGCTTCCAACACCCGCCGGTCCTGTTTGTCCATAAACACTTATTGTTAAACAAAAAAATAAAAGTAACTGCTTTATCATGACACAAACAAATTTACTTAATTTTTTATTCAAAGGATAAAAATAAGAATTGAAAAGTAATGCAATCTTGATTTTTAGAATCGAGCAAAGAAAAATAATTGTACAAGCCTTTTACTTACGATGTGTATTAATGATTACAGATATGCTGTGATAAACCTAGTCTTGAGAGGATCACACGTTTGTAATGGCTTTAAAATGGAATAATTAAATTAAATTGGAATTTACTTAATTACAATTTTACAACTGTATAGGGCATTTAAAGATGAGCCTATTACCAAATAAGTGCCGGGAACAAGTTTTCCTTCGGTATCTATGGCAACAATATCTTCATTTTCCTGCTTTAAAAACACTTTTGAGTAGCACTCTTGCCCTGCTGAATTTCGTATTAAAACCAACACTTTTTTGTTTTCAAAAGGAGTTAAATCCAAATTAAACTTTCCGCTATTTGGATTAGGGAATGCATTTAAACTGCTGTTGTTAACATTAAAACGATAATTTACAGGAACTTTGTTTGAATAAATAGTTTGGCCCTTATTATCTGTTAACTTTAAACGGTAAAAAGAAATTCCTTCAAAGGGATTAAAATCCGTTTCGTTATAATTTACCATTGATGAACTTGAACTAGATCCTTTTACTATTGCAACCGTTTCAAAATTCACTCCGTCTTTCGATTTTTCAACAGTAAAATAATCATTGTTTAACTCAGCACTGGTGTTCCAATTTATCATCACCCAATTACCGTTCATTATGGCATTAAAATCCGTCATATCCACCTTTGAAGTGCTATCCGGCTCATTAAAATAAATCTTAGATGCAATGGCCTCGTTGCCGCTAAATAAAATGTACGCTGCAACGGTTAAAAAAATAAATTGTGTTTTCATGGCGTTTGAGTAATATAAATTTAGACATTTAAAATTATAATATCAAGGGTTTTTTAGTTAATAACTAACACTTTTGTTTAATTAATTCTATTAGTATCACCTAAATATTTAAATTTGTGGCCATAAAAAACACCCCTATGTACGGACAATTAAAAGACCAGCTCAACCAAACCCTAAAGGAAATCGACGAAAACGGACTTTTTAAGCGCGAACGCGTTATTACCACCCCAATGGACGCCATTGTGAAGGTGAATGGTAAAGAAGTAGTTATTTTTTGTGCGAATAATTATTTAGGGCTTTCATCACACCCAAAAGTTATTGAAGGGGCTAAAAAAACTTTAGATTCTCATGGTTATGGTATGAGCAGTGTGCGCTTTATTTGCGGAACCCAAGATATTCATAAAGAGCTGGAGAAAAAAATTGCTGAATTTTTAGGTACAGAAGATACTATTTTGTACGCAGCTGCATTTGACGCCAACGGCGGAGTTTTTGAACCTTTATTTGATGAAAACGATGCTATTATAAGTGATGAATTAAATCATGCTTCTATTATTGATGGTGTTAGATTATGCAAAGCACAGCGCTATCGTTACAAAAATTGTGACATGGCTGATTTAGAAGAACAATTAAAAAAAGCACAAGCGCAACGAAACAGAATAATTGTAACAGACGGCGTATTTAGTATGGATGGCTTTGTGGCTCCCTTAGATAAAATATGTGAACTAGCCGAAAAATATAATGCATTGGTAATGGTGGATGAAAGCCATGCCTCCGGATTTATTGGAAAAACTGGACGAGGAAGTATAGAATTAAAAAATGTAATTGGAAAAATAGATATAGTAACCGGAACTTTAGGAAAAGCATTAGGTGGTGCAATGGGCGGATTTACCAGCGGAAGAAAAGAAATTATTGAAATGCTTAGACAGCGCTCGCGCCCATATTTATTTAGCAATTCATTAGCGCCGCATATTGTTGGTGCCAGTATTGCAGTATTTGATTTGCTTAGTAAAACCACTGAATTACGAGATAAATTAGAGTGGAACGTAAATTACTTTAAAAAAGGAATTAAAGAAGCAGGATTTGATATTAGAGAAGGCGATAGTGCTATTGTTCCGGTAATGTTATACGATGCAAAACTTTCTCAAACATTTGCAGACAAGTTGTTACAAGAAGGAATTTATGTAATTGGATTCTTTTATCCGGTGGTTCCAAAAGATAAAGCGCGCATTCGGGTGCAATTAAGTGCCGCGCACGAAAAAGAACATCTAGATAAAGCAATTGCTGCATTTACAAAAGTTGGTAAAGAATTAGGGGTTATTAAATAGCCTCTAATTACTTTTCAAAAAACCTTATTTCTTTCCAAACAGTTTCCAGTTTTAATAAACTAAATCCGGAATACTGAAAAGTAAAATCCAATTTTCTGTTTTTAAATTCGCTCCAAACTTCTTCAAATTTATTCTTCTTCAAATCACGAAAAGCAATGGTCACATGGGGATGAAAACCGCGCATATCTCCGGTTTCATTATACAATTTTAAATTTTTATGTGCGTACCATTTTAATTCGTTTTGCAGTTTGTATAATTCGTCGTTCTGCAAAACATCAACATAAACAACGCGCGGAATAAAACAATTAAAATTCGCTAATTGAATTTCAAATTCCTTTTCCCACTTAAACATTTTAATTCTCTCAATCAAGTCCTCTTCTCTTTCTTCTTTCCATTCAAATGGGCGATGCAACGTTATATGTGCCGGACTGCGTAAAGCGCCACGCAGGTTAAATTGTGTGAAAAGTTGTTGCTTTAATTCTTCAACCGTAGTAATAACGGGCTCTGGAAGCACTATTGCTATAAAATACTTTTTGTTCAAATGTGCAAAGTTATAAACCCCTAAAATCAGTAATTTATTTTAAATTTGTGTGATTATTATAATTCATTTATGCAAATTATTATTCCAATGGCAGGCAAAGGCAAACGTATGCGTCCGCATACATTAACCACAGCTAAACCATTAATTCCTGTTGGAGGTAAACCAATTGTACAACGCTTAGTTGAAGATATAACCAAAGTTTGTGGCGAAAAGGTGCAAGAAATAGCTTTTATAATTGCGCCCGACATGGGTTCTGAAATTGAACAAAATTTAATTAAAGTTGCCGAAACACAAGGAGCAAAAGGCACTATACATTACCAAAAAGAAGCCTTAGGTACTGCGCATGCTATTATGTGTGCCAAAGATTCGTTGAAAGGAAAAACAGTAGTTGCATTTGCAGATACTCTTTTTAAAGCCGATTTTGTAATGGACACTAATCAGGAAGGTGTTATTTGGGTTCAAAAAATTAACGACCCTAAGCAATTTGGTGTTGTAAAACTAAACAAGGATAATGTAATTACCGATTTTATTGAAAAACCTCAACAATTTGTTAGCGATTTAGCAATTATAGGAATTTACTACTTTAAGGATGGAGAAAATCTAAAAAAAGAATTACAATACTTGTTAGATAATAAAATTATGGAAAAGGGAGAATACCAATTAACCAATGCTTTAGAAAACATGAAGCAAAAAGGTTTAAAATTTACTCCCGGTCAAGTAACAGAATGGTTAGATTGTGGCAATAAAGATGCAACTGTTTACACCAACCAACGTGTATTAGAGTTTGACAAGAACAAGCAGGAATTAGTAAGCAAAAATATTTCTTCAACAAACAGCGTTATTATTCCGCCTTGTTATATTGGTGAAGGTGTAGAAATTATTAACTCCATAATTGGTCCGCATGCCAGTATAGGTGCAAATTCAAAAATTACTAACTCTGTAATTTCTAATTCAATTATACAAACCGAAACTAAAATTAGTAATACGTGTTTAGCAAACAGCATGGTTGGCATTGGTGCAGAAGTGAAAGGAATAACAAAAGATTTAAGCATTAGCGATTACACACAAATTATTGTATAAAATAACTTTAAAATATTTTTCCTTAACTCTAATTACACTTTCGCTTGTTTACTGTAAAAGCAAAAAAGAAAGTAGTAAAAAAGAAGAATTAATTCCGTTAAGAGGGGATAAAACAAATGATGCAAGCGAATTAATGTTTGCTTCACTATACATTGATGGCTGCGCCGCAAGAATGAAAGGTAACGTTAACGAAGCCTTAAAAATATTTAATCAGTGTTTAAAATACAACCCAAATAGTATTCCGTTAAAATATGAACTTGCAACAGTAAATAAAATTTTAGGTATTAACGATTTAGCACTTGCCTACGCCAAAGAATGTGCGGCAGCTGAGCCAAAAAATTACTGGTATCAATTAATTTTAGCCGATTGCTACAGAGCATTAAAGCAGTTTAATAATTCTGTAAAAGTACAAGAACAGTTAGTAAAAAACTTTCCTGACAACTACGAGTTTAAAGAAAATTTAGCCATTGAATATTCTATTATTGGTCAGTTTGATAAGTCTTATTCCTTATACAACGAGCTCGAAAAAAAATACGGTATTAATGAGCAAATAACAATTAATAAAATAAAAATTTTAAATCAGGAAAACAAGCAAGATGAAATTGAAAAAGAAATTAATCGCCTTATTTCTTCAAGCCCAGATAATCCAACGTATTTAACATACCTTGCAGAACACTACGAAAACATTAAAAAGCCCGAAAAAGCAAAAGAAGTTTACAATAAGATTATTGAAATAGATCCCAGAAATCCAACAGTGCATTTAGCACTAAGTGATTATTACAAACTTAAAGGAAACGATGCCCAAGCATTTGAAGAATTAAAAATGGCTTTTTCAAATCCTGATTTAGATGTTCAAACAAAATATGGAATAAACTTGTTGTATTATGATGCTGCCCTGAATTATCCTGAATCGCCTTATTATACCCAAGGCATGGAACTGGCTAAATTAATGGTAAAGGTGCATCCGAGCGCTTCTGAAGCCAATGGTATTTATGCCGATTTTTTATTTTTAAATAAACGATACAGCGAGGCTGCCGATTTTTATTACCGATCTGCACTTAAAGATAAAAGCGATTTTAAAACTTGGGAAAAACTACTAATCTGCAATAAAAAACTAGTTCGCTATGATTCCCTTGAAAAACACAGCTTTGAAGCTTTAGAGCTTTTTCCGAATCATGCATTAATTTATTATTACAACGGACTCGCCAATATGCAACTTCGGAACTATAAAAAAGCAATTCAATCTTTTAACGATGGCATGGAATTTATTGTTGATGATAAGTTTATGTTATCCGGTTTTTATTCTAACTTGGGTGATGCTTACTATTACACGCAAGATTTTGAAAAAAGTGACAAGGCCTTTGATGATGCATTAAAAATTAATTCTGATAACGAAACGGTACTTAATAACTACGCCTATTATTTGGGACAAAGGAAAATACAATTAGACAAAGCAGAAAAATTAGCAAAACGATGTATAGAACTTAAACCTAATGAAGCAAACTACATGGATACTTACGGATGGATTTTATATTTGCAAGCTAAATATGCTGTGGCAGAACCTTGGTTATTAAAAGCCTCTCAACTAAATCCCGGTAACCCAAATATTTTAGAACACTATGGAGATTGTTTAGCGATGCTAAAAAAAACAAACGAAGCAATTAGCGCTTGGGAAGAAGCCATAAAGGCCGGCGGCAACGCAGAAAGAATTTCTAAAAAAATAAAAAATAAAGGAATTAATGAGTAATCTCTTCATAAAAATTGTTTTGGTAATCAGCCTGTTTTCTGTGGTTACGGCTCCATCTTGTAAACACAAGAAAAAAACAATTACTACCAGCGAAGCGAAGGATACTGGAACGGATACTTTAAACTTAAAATGCAAATTAGATTATAAAAATTCCAAAGCATTAATTCGTTACATGAAAGAAAACGAATTTAAATTTGACTGGCTGTATGTTAAATCAAACGTAAATACCATTTTTGAGAACGAAGACAAAACCTTTGATGCAAAAGTTAGATTAAAAAAAGACAGTATTATGCTTATTACTATTGAACTTCTTACAATAGATTTTGCAAAAGTTTTAATTACAAAAGACTCCATTAAGATGGTTGATTATCATAATAAAAAATATTTTAAAGGAGATTTTAATTACATCAATGATTTGCTTAACGCCGATTTAGATTTTAATGTTATACAATCCATTATTGTGGGTAACAGTGCTGAATTTAAAGATGAAGAAGATAAATTAAAACCTGTAACCGATAGGCAGAATTGTTGTTATATGTTAAGCACCGAAAGAAAAAGACGTTTAAAACGAATAGAAAAAGGAACAGAAGATTTAAAGAAAGCACTTCAAATTATCACTTTAAATTCAGATAACTTTAAAATTGTTAAAAACGAGTTTAGTGAACCTGAAAATAACAGAAGCTTTACCGTAGAATACTCCAATTTTAAAGAACGAGACAGTGTTTTTGCACCATACAATGTTAATATTGATATAAGGGCACAGAAGAAAATGAACATCAAAATTGAGTATGTTCGCATAGAGATTAATAAGCCTCAAAAATTTGTATTTAATATCCCTTCAAAATATACGCCAATTGAAATTCAAAAGAAGTAACTTTTGCTTTTTTTTATTGGTAATTTCTCTGTTTTCACTTCAAACTTTTTCTTACGCACAAAATAATTCTAAAAACACAAAAAAAGATTTAGAATTAAAGAAGAAAAAAATAAACGATGAAATAAATCAAATTAACGCCACGTTAAATACTACCAAGGCCAACAAAAAAAACTCGTTGGGTAATTTGGTAACCTTAAACATGAAGTTAGAAAAAAGGGTAGAATTAATTAATGCCATTAATGCTGAAATAGTACAATTAAATAAAAGTATTAACCTAACTGAAAAAGAAATTACGCAATTAAATAACAATTTAAAAAAATTAAAGGAAGAGTACGCGCGTATGATAGTATCTGCCCAGCGTCAACAAGATACTTACAGCAGATTAATGTTTATTTTTTCCTCAACTAGTTTTAATCAGGCATTAATGCGGGTAAAATATTTACAACAATATTCCGTTTACCGAAAAAAACAAGCAGATGAAATTGTGTACACACAAAATCAATTAGGCGTAAAATTAAATGAGTTAAAAGTTAGTCGCGATGAAAAAAACGCATTACTGGGCAATGAAAAAGCAGAGAAAGATAGTTTAAGCGTAGAGAAACAAGAACAAGAAATATTATTAACCGAATTACAAAAAAAAGAAAAAGAATTAAAGAACTCGCTTGAAAAGAAAAAACAAGATGCTATTGAATTGCAATTGGCCATTAAAAAATTAATTGCTGAAGAAATAAAACGTAAAGCAGAAGAAGCTGCAAGAGCTGAACTTGCTGCTAAAAAAGCGAAAGAAGATAAGGAGAAAGCTGAACTCGCGAAAAAGCCGAAGGATAAAGCCAAAACAAACACCAAAGAAGAAGTAAAAAAACCTATTGATAACAAGGCATCGCCAAATTACCCGGAACTTTCAGAGGAAGCAGAAGCCTTAAGCGAAGATTTTGCGAACAACCGCGGTAAACTTCCGTGGCCCATTACCAAAGGAATAATTTGCGAACCTTATGGCGAACACGAGCACCCTGCTATAAAAGGTTTTATGATGATGAACAATGGTGTTGAAATTTGTAGCAACAAAGGAGCAACAGCGCGTGCCATTTTTGATGGAGAAGTTACCAGTGTTGCCGTTTCGCCTACCGGCGGTAAACTGGTAATTATAAGACATGGCGAATACCTGAGCGTTTATACCAATTTAAGCAATGTAATGGTAAAAGTGGGCGAAAAAGTTAAAATGAAACAAAACATTGGCAACGTATTGGCGGATGACGACGATACCAAATCTGCCATGAATTTTCAAATTTGGAAAGGCCAAAAAACAATGGATCCAAGCGGTTGGTTGTATAGAGGGGGGTAATTACTCTTAGCTACGTATTTTACGAATTAACACTAATTTATTTTCAATTGTAAATTATTTAGTTGATGAAGTTAAATGCTCATTCGTGTAATTAGTGGCTTAAACATTAAATGGTTTTCAACTTACTTAAAAAAATATCTTTGTAATTTTTTCCGACATGTGCCTTAGAATTATCACTCATTAAAGCAAAATAGCCATCTGAACTTATTAGTTTTGTTACCTCATGCAAATTAATAATGTGCGATTGGTGACAACGGTAGAAATTTAAAGGATCTAAAATAGATTCAAAGTATTTAAGGTTTTTTGAAGCGGTATGTTTAATTCCATCCTTTAAAAACAAATTTGTGTAACTCCCCGAGGCTTCTAATCTAAGAATGCAGCTTTGTTTAATCATTACTATGCCATCACTAACCGGAAGCTCAATAATGCTTCTTTGCTTGTGAGGAATGTTTGCATTTAGGCCGGCATCAATAATTTTGCTTAAACAAACCTTCAATTCATCAGAATCTATTGGTTTTAATAAATAATCACTAGCACTGTTTTTAATTGCTTTAATGGCATGCTCTCGGTGCGCAGTAGTAAATACCAATTTAAATTCTTTGTAATTTAACCTTTCCAAAAGTTCAAAGCCATTTAACTTTGGCATATTCACATCTAAAAAAACAACATCGGGCCTATACGATTCTATTATTTGAACTCCGCTTTCTGGGTCGCTGGTTGTAGCAACTACTTTCACCTGCATATCAAGCCTCTCAATTAATACTTTTAATGCATTAAGGCCTAATGGTTCGTCATCTATTATTACAGCTCTAATCATAGTTGTTTATTTGTAATAGGTAATGTTATTTCAATTCGTGTACCTAAACTTTCATTCTTTTCATTTACTTTATCAATTATCTCTAAAGAGTAATTTATTTGGAATTTTTTACTCATTAATTCAAGACGTTGCTTAATAAAATTAATTGCCAAAGATGTACTATCTTCGAATTTTCTTGAAATTTTACTACTTGTTCTTCCTACACCATTATCTTCAATTAAGCAAAATAAAGTCTTTTCATCTTTCTTCTCAAATTCTAATTTTAATATTTTTTCGCCTTTCTTAGCCAACAAACCATGCCATATAGAATTTTCTACAAATGGCTGAATCATCATGTGAGGAATAAAAATGTTTTCAACATCTATATCTGTTCCAACATAAATATCAAAAATAATAAATTCATCAAATCGCAAAGCTTCAATTTCTAAGTACTTTTTTAAAATATCTAGTTCATCGGCTAAACTAATTGTTTCGTGCACATTGCTTTCCAATAGCTTTCTTATGAGTTTAGAAAACTTTGTAAGATAAATTTCAGCTTTATCGTTTTGCTTTGTTATAATAAATTGTAATATAGTGTTTAAGGAATTAAAAATAAAATGCGGGTCCATTTGCGCTTTCAACATTTTTATTTGTTGCTCAAGGGCGTGGAGTTCAAGTTGATTCTGATAAACTTTTCTTTCTACCAATTGTTTTATCCGAATCCGAATAAAAAACACTAAAGCAACAATAAAAACAATTACTCCAAGGCTAAATACAATCCAGTTTATAATTACATTATTCTTATTTGGGTTAGGTGCTTCGTACAAACTCTCTACCTCTTCTTCATTAATTACTCGGTCATATATTTCTATATCATCAACGGAGCCATTAAAGTATCGTTGATTTTTAGAACTAATTCTGCTTCCTATTAGAATGGAATCCCCTTCTAAAAAAACACTCTCAAAATTTTTGGCCAATTTATTTTCTAATTGTCCATTTAAATAAAGGGTTAAAAAATCGTTATCATACGTAACTACAACATGATGCCATTTTCGCAAAGCAAACGGCCTTGTGGTGTACATTGTAATCTGTTTCTCTTTTGAAAAAGTTGTGTTGATGTTCAAATTTTTACTTTCAAAATCATAGCCTATATAGTATGCCTCATTATGATCTTCTTCTTCATGCGATCGTGTAAATAAAATGGGGTTTGATTCTATTCCTTTCCCATGAAGCATTGGATGATCAAGAAATATCCATAATGAAATACTACCTTTTATTGGTTTTAAAATGTTGGAATTACCAAGATTAATATAACTTCCACGAGCACCTTGTAAATAACACGCTGAATTTTCATTCCCAAACCTATCTTTTACAAATGATACAGTATAAGCTTTAATCTTAAATGTTTTTGATTCGTCTGAAACAACCCCGTTATTAAAATTAAAACGTGCAACTAAACCTTGTTGTCCGTTAACTTGGAATACAAAAAAATTTATTAAAAAAACAAGTATGATAGTTGTTTTACGCAACATCCAAATATCTGATTTTTTTTGAAATATATCTGTTTGAAGTACAGATATTTAAACAGGGTATAAAGCCAAAATTTATATAAACTCAAACTGCATTTTTACAAACTAAAAAGCGGGTCTCACAAACCAGAACCAAACTGGGGTTGTTTTTTTAATTACTTTTATTATTCATTTTTTAATTGAAATGCGCGTTATTCTAAGAATATTTTTTGTTTTTTTATTTTATGTAAATACAATATTTGCTCAATTTCCAAATCCATCAAATTTTAATACAGCAACTAACGCAACAAACACGGGTACCCTAGCTATTGGAGCGAATGATCTTAATTGGAGCGCGTCTTTAACTTCTAGTGTTGGTCCCTTTGTTCCTGCGGTAGTTTGTGGTAATCAAGCAACATGTTGTTGGATAAATTCTCCTTTTCCAAATGCAAATTGGATAACCTATCCACACACCTGTTCTGCTAGTCAAGCTGAACATTCGTGTTTAGGAAATGTAGATGAGTTTTATAAACTAATAGTTAATTTACCAGCAAATTCTTGCAATCAATCTATTTCTACTCCAAGCGCTTATTGTCTTTCATTTGATTTTTTTGCAGACAATTGGGTAGCGGCAGTATATGTAAACAATGTTTTAAGTTTTAACAACCCAAACGCCAGTGCCTATAATGCCACCGGATTTACATGGGGAGGAAAAGTTACCGTAAGTTTGTGCAACAATTGGCAAGTTGGAACCAATACTGTTTTAGTACATGTAAAATCCGGAGCACCAAGTTTTCCGGGGTGGACAGGCTTTTTAGCTCAAGCAAATCAAACTGTTAATACAACTGTTGGAATTCCGGTCTCCGCATCTATTTCACAAACCAATGTTACATGTTTTGGAGGCACTAATGGTTCTGCTAGTGCGCTTGCTTCCGGAGGAAACGGGCCGTTTACTTATACCTGGCTACCCACAGGAGGTAACGCCAATGCGGCTTCTAACTTAAGTGCCGGAATATATAGTGTACTTGTTTCCAATGCTAATGGATGTAGTGTAACAGAAACTATAAACATAACACAACCCGCACCAATAAATATAACGGTGCCTTCTAATACAACCATTTGTAATGGTGGCTCCACTACATTAACAGCAAGTGGTGCTGATAGCTATGTTTGGAGTAATGGTTTTACAACACCTACAACAGTTATAAACTCAACCGGAATTTACACAGTAATTGGTACTAACACCACTACAGGCTGCACAGGAACAAACACTATTTCTATACAAACCGGAAATAACCCAACAGTTATTGTAAACTCGCCTTTACCCGTTTGCTTGGGCGAAACAATAAACCTTACTGCAGTTGGGGCAAATTCTTACACATGGAATAATGGATTTACGGGCTCTAGTATCTTTGTTACAGCTATTACAAATACCGTTTACTCTGTTACCGGATTTGACGCTAATAATATTTGTTACAATACCCAAACAGTATCTGTTAATATCCTGCCATCGCCTACAGTTTCTATATTAGGAAATACCGGAATTTGTGAAGGAAGTACACTTGCACTTTCTGCTAGTGGAGCTGATACATATACCTGGAGTAATTTATCTAATGCAACAACTATTTTAATTAATCCTGCCAATACCGCTACATACACAGTTGTTGGCACTAACACAGTAACCGGTTGCAGCAATACATCTTCAATAACAGTTGTTGTTGGAACATATCCGCAAATGAGTGTTGCAAATGCTACGGTATGTGCCGGAGAAGAGGTAACGCTTAGCGCATCGGGTGCAAATTCTTACACCTGGAGTAATGGCGCCAATACAAATGAAATAATTGTATCGCCTCTTGCAAATACAATTTACACGGTACATGGTTCCGGAACTTTACCGTTTTGCAATGCTACACAAACAGTTTTGGTTAATTTACAAGCTGCACCAATTATTACGGTCAATTCTTTCCCAATAAATAATGTTTGCAGTGGTAACGCTATTAGTTTGTTTGCACAGGGAGCAGATGAATATATTTGGAGTAACGGTTCTGTTGGTTCTCAATTTACAGTAAACCTTCTTAGTTCAACAATATTTACCGTAACCGGTTCTAATTTTAATTTAAGTTGCAAGGCTACAAAAACAATTGGTATAAATGTGTTTCCACTGCCTAATGTTAGAATTATGGGCGATTCAACTGCTTGTGAAGGCGATATGGGGGTTTTAAAAGCAGAGGGTGCCAACGCTTACCAATGGAGTACGGCTCAAAACACAGCAAGTATAAATATTACCATTAATGAAAAAGATAAGTACTATGTAACCGGTATTGATTATTCAACCGGATGCTCCAATACAGCAAGTATTGAAATTGTTCCTTCTAACGCATGCTGTGTGTTTTTTATTCCGAATAGCTTTACGCCAAATGATGATGGGCTTAACGAAGAGTTTGGCCCAGTAACCATGTGTAAATTTTCTGAATACAAATTCATAATTTTTGATCGTTGGGGTGAAAAAATATTTGAAACCAATTCGCCACAAAAACATTGGAATGGTACTTATAAAGGAGTGCCTTGCAAAGATGATGTGTATGTGTATTTAATTGAGGGTGTAAAATCAGGCTCTGGATTAGTATCTAAAGAAAAATACCTGAATCTTACCGGGCATATTATACTATTAAGATAAACGTAAAACAAAAAAACTTCGGGTACTTTTTATTTTGTGATTAAAATACTGCCTTGAATAAAAGCAAATGCAGTGTACTGCAAAAACAAAATTTACAATAATAAAAAAGGTCTCAACTAATGTTGTGGCTTTTTAGTTTTTAGATGTTGTTTGTGAAAATATAATTATATAATTAAACGAAACAAACACTAAACAGAATAATAAGTATTACAAATTCAAGGGCGCTCTTTACAAAGCGTGTATTTATTAATGCAAACTCAAACGTGCTTTTCGCAAATCACAAACAAATTATTTTACTTCTAAAGCCATTTTAGAAATTACAAATTCACCTCTCATTCTCACAAATCTAAAACCGGTTTAGGTAAAACAGTTCTAAATTTTTAGTTCTTCATCCTGCATCTTTACACAAAAAATTATTTATTATGAAAAAACAGATTATTTTATTGGGTGCAGTTTTATTAAGTGCCTCAAGCTTTGCACAAGAATGGTTATCAAATACAACAACAATTTATAACAATCCCCTTACAAAAAGTGTTGGAATTGGAACTACAACTGCAGTTGATAAGTTGCATGTAATTGGAGGGATAAGATCCTATCAAAATGGATTGGATCAGATTCAACCTCAACTTTATCTGGGCAATGGAGCTAACACGAGAGCCTTTAGTTTTCAGTTAAATTCAAGTGGTTCTTCTTTGAACTTTTGGGCTTACAATGGTTCAAGTTGGTCCAATAAGTTCACATTTAAAAATGACGGTTATTTTGGAATAAACACTCCTTCCCCAATCGATCAAATACATGTTTACCCTCAAGCAGGTGCAAGTGGAATTACCATTACACAAAACCAATCAGGTTATCCGTCAGTATTAACTTTGCATAATGGTAATACAGGAGGCCGATCTTATTCCATGAGATCTACCGGAAGTGGTGACCCAGGTGGGATAGGTAATTTTATGATTTATGATAATGGAAACTATGTGCCTCGTTTATTTATTAAAGGCAGCCAAAATGGACAAGTTGGATTAGGAACAACCGACCCATTTGCGTATTTTCATATTAAAGGCGCAGATCATGGGCACGGGCTAATTGTTGAACCAGGCAATACAAATGTTGCGTATGGCACACTTGTAAGAGCCAAAAACAATCTTTCAAAATCTTTTGTAGTTGAAAATAGTGTTGGTACACCCAATGAGCCATTTATTGTTTATGGAGATGGGAAGACAAGAATTGGGCCAAAAACCAACACTATTCATCCAGACGCTTTTTTAACTGTAGACGGTAAAATTGTTTGCAAGGAAGTTTACGTAACAGATCAAAATTGGGCTGACTTCGTTTTCGCAGCCGAATACAAACTGCCTTCCTTAAAAGATGTTGAAGCTTTTTACAAACTAAATAAACATTTACCTGAAATACCAAGCGCCAAAGAAGTGGAAGAAAAAGGTGTTAGTGTTGGTGAAATGAATAAACTATTACTTCAAAAAATTGAAGAGTTAACTATTTATTTAGTTGAGCAACAAAAGGAAATTGATGCTTTAAAATTAAAATTCCAATCAAAATAGTTCCCTTAAATTCAAAATTATGAAACTATTTAAATTAGCAATAAGTCTTTCGTTAATGCACTATTGGTGTTTAGGACAGACGCTTACTCCATCAACTTATGCAACTTATGATTCTACCAATCGTTTTTATGTATTTAACATTAAATTACATATTACAACTTTTACGAATCGAAATACTACCTATTTCAATTTTCCCACCGGAACAACCTACGTTCAGGATTTTTCAACACTTATCGGTGGTGTAAACCATTACAAATTTGATCAGTTTCATAATGGGATTAAAGTTGAAAACGGTAGTATTTACCTTAGGACAATAAATGACACTATAACTACAGGTTCAGGATTAGTCAACATCAACATTCCTAGTGTCAGTTCATTTATTTCAGCATCGAGCGCTGTTACTGGTTTATTAAGCCATTTGAGTGCTTATAAATATAAATGGAACGATACTCTTTGGGAACAAAGTATTAAAGAAGAAAAGAACGACCCTAATGCCAGTTACTATCCCAATCCACAACTTACAATAAAAAAAACCAGCCAGTATATTTTTAATGGTTCGAGTAATTACTTTTATTGTTACCCTATAAAGATTTCTGCAATTTATAATAGAGCCGATTCTATTTATTCTGATTCAGTTTATATAGTTGATGCAATTAGTGGCAATATTTTAAATCGATATTCGCCCGTTTTAAATTGTTACGACCACAAATCACTAAATAGTAATATCCCAACTTGTAGTCAAAGTTGCATGGCGACAACAGTTCCTTTACACTATTATACAAATCAAATAATTTATACCGAAAAATATTTAAGCGGAATAAATTGTACTCATAGATTGAAAGATATTTGCACTGGAACATACCTTTACGTTAAACAATATAATTCTAGTAATAACGTAGACTTTAAAAATAATGCTAATACCTGGACAGGTGGAGGTAGTCCGTCTGATAAAGTTGGGGTAACTACAATGTGGTGTCTTCGACAAACGCATGATTTTTTTAGATTTGAATTGGGACGCAATTCCTATGACAATCAATATAGTCAGATTAAAATTATTGTTGGTTCAGCATCAAACATTAAAACAGGATGGAATGTTATTGATGATAATATGGATGTTGGCCGCTTCAATTTAACTGCTAGTTATGAATGCGCTTTAGACATTATTGGGCATGAAGTTGGGCATGGAGTTGGAGATAAGGTTTGCTTCTTAACACAGGACGCTAGTATAGGGCCAGATGATGAAGAGGGTGCTCTAGCCGAAGGGTACTGTGATATTTTTGGTCAAGGTGTTGAACACTATTCAAATATCAACTACTCACCTGGAGGTGCAGTAGATGACTTCTATCAAGGAGGGACTCTACCATTTGTACAAAATAAACAAAGAAATTTTTCAAGCCCTAATAGCACAGGTAATCCTGATACATACTTCGGTACTAATTGGATAACTTCTTCAGGTAATGGTATAAGTTTCGCCCATCGTAATTCAACAGTATTAAGTTATTGGTATTATCTAATATGTAATGGCGGTAGTGGTACGAATGACATCAATAATCTCTATTGCGTTTCTCCAATTGGTCAATCCAAGGCAATAAAAATTGCTTATTTGAGCCTTTTTTACTTAGGATCAACTGCTAAGCAATACATTAATGCGCGTAACGCAACTATTCAAGCTGCTATTCAATTGTATGGAGTTAATTCAAATGAAGTTGCTCAGATTACCAATGCTTGGTACGCAGTTGGTATAGGCAGCGTGTACAATGGTCAAATTAATATTACTAACGAAACGATTAGTTCGCCAACAACTGATTATCACTATAACTCCAGTATTAATATACAAAATGTCACAGTAACAGGTAGTGGCGAGCTAAATGTTAGCTCAAATCAGCAAATTCGCGTAACTCCGTCTTTTGCATCAAATATTGGGGGCGAAACGCATCTTTATATCGCGGCTGGATGTGAGGGTGGCGCAAGACCAAATAATTCGAGTTCGTCACAAAATCAGGATACCACAGATAGTTCTTCTGTTATCAAGCAAAATATAGCAGACCGAAATTTAAATTTCTCAATTTCTCCGAATCCGAGCAATGGCCTGTTTGTAGTCGAACTTGACAATAACAGAGAATATCCTACACAAATTGTTGTTCGCGACGTCCTTGGAAGAGTTGTGAAAACAATTGTCAACCCTAAGGAATATAAACAGGAAATATCACTATATAATGAAAATAATGGTGTATATGTTATATCTGTTTATTATAATGATAAAATAATAAATGAGAGGCTAATGAAAAACTAAAACCTCAGATTAAAACCCCGCCCACCCGCGGGGTTTTTTCTTTACCCCAAAAATTCATATATCTTCCCTGGTCTGCTTTTAATGAGATTATTAAATTCTAATTGCAATAATAAAGCAGATACTGCACTTACACTCATTTCACTGGCGTAACAAATTTCATCTATGTGTAATTGTTTCTTTGTTGTAAAACTAGAAGCTATTTTTTGCTCCTCTTCACTTAAACTAATTATTAAAGGAATTTGTTTTCTCTTTTTTTTCTCTTCCTTTTTTAACCAATTCATGGCGCTTAATAAATCTCCGGCATTTTCAATCATGGCCGCTTTATTGCTTTTTATTAAACCATTACATCCTTCACTTAACTTATCAGTTGGCCTTCCCGGAAAAGCAAACACATCTTTATTATAGCTCGATGCAATTGTTGCGGTTATTAAACTTCCACCTTCTCTTTTGCTTTCAATTACAACCAAAGCATCGCAAATTCCCGCCACAATTCTGTTTCGTTTAGGGAAATTAACTGCATCGGGGTTGGTGTTGCTTGTAAAATCAGTTAACATCCCTCCGTGCTTAATCATTTTCTTTGCAATGGCAGCATGTGTTCCCGGATAAACCATGTCTAAACCGTGTGCAACAACGCCAACCGTTTGTAAAGAATTTTCCAATGCATGTTTATGCGCATGCACATCTATACCATACGCTAATCCACTCACCACTAAAATACCACTGCCTTGTAAATCCTCCATTAGTTTTTTGGTAATTTCTTTTCCGGCATCACTAGGTGTTCGGGTGCCAACCACACTTATTATTTTTTCGCTGTTTAAGTTGGCATTGCCTTTGTAATACAAAAGCAATGGACCATCGTTACAATATTTTAAACGACTCGGATAATCTTCATCACTATAAAACAAGGTTTTTATTTTATACTTTTCTATAAAAGCAAGTTCTTGTTCAGCTCTTAATAAAGCCTCTTTACTTTTTAAAATTGCTTTTGCAGAATTAGGACCAATTCCCGGAATTTTTACTAATAATTTTGCCTTCTCTTTAAAAACTTCACCGGCACTACCACAATAAGCCAATAAATTTTTACCCAAAACATCTCCTATATTTGGTATTAATGTAAGTGCTATTTGATATTTCAGTTCTTCGTTTTTCATACCTCTTTATTTACCAACAAAATACGTTGTTGTTTACTGTTTCAATTTTAAATATTCTTTACTACATTAGGAAAAATTATTCAATGTAATAATGAGCAAATTTACTTGCATTTTCACTATATGTCTTGCTTTAATTTGTAGCAATTTGTTTGCCCAACAAGAATTTGCTTATTTAAAAGGCAAAGTTACCGATATACAAACCCAAGAGGTGTTGGTTGGCGCAATTATTAGCAATGGTTTAAAAAATGTTACGCAAAGTGATGTAGATGGTAATTTTATTTTAAAATTTAAGCCGGGCAAGCAACAAATAGAATGTAATTATACAGGATATAAAAAAATAACCGAAGTTATAATAGCAAAGGAAAATGACACTATCTTATTAAATTTTGAATTAAAAAGCAGCTCTGCTCTTGATGAGGTGGTAATTAGCGCTGGGAGGTACGAACAAAAAATTGGTGAAGTTACGGTAAGTATGGATGTAATTAAACCATCGCTTATTGAAAATAAAAACAGTACACAGCTAGATCAAATTATGAATCAGGTGCCGGGTGTAACCGTATCTGATGGCCAGGCAAGTATACGCGGAGGAACCGGTTTTAGCTACGGTGCCGGAAGCAGGGTTTTAATGTTGGTTGATGAAATGCCAATGCTAAGTGCCGATGCAGGCGATATAAAATGGAATTACCTGCCCTTGGAAAATGTAGAACAAATAGAAGTAATTAAAGGTGCTGCCTCTGCCCTTTATGGCTCTAGTGCATTAAACGGCGTAATTCATCTACGTACCGCCTACGCAAAAGATAAACCCATTACAAACGTTACTTCGTTTTTTGGTTTTTACGATGCGCCACGCAACACTCATAAATGGTGGAAAAAAACCAGCCAGTTTCAAAAAGGAATTAATATTTCGCATGCCGAAAAAATAGACAATTTTGATGTAGTAATTGGCGGACACATGTTTGCTGATGATGGATTCAGATACCTTGAAAATGAAACCCGCGGAAGATTAAATACCGGAATAAGATATAACTTTAAAAAAATACAAGGCCTTTCTGTTGGTGTTAATACCAATATGATGCAAACCAAAGGCGGACTTTTCTTTTTATGGCAAAGTTACGATTCTGCCTACATCCCTCAGGGAAGAGATATACAACGTTATAATAATTACCGATTAAATGTTGACCCTTACATTAATTACATTTTTGGAAACAACAATAAACTAAGCTTACGCACGCGTTATTTTAAAACCTATAATGAAAACGATAAACAACAAGGAAGTGTAGCCGATTTATATTACAGCGAATTGCAATATCAAAAAAAGTTTACAAACAATTTAAACGTATCGCTTGGTTACGTTTACATGCAACAAAATACAATTGCAGATTCGCTTTACGGTAAACATAGCGGTTATAATCACGCAGGTTATGTACAAGCGGATAAAAGATTTTTTGATAAGCTTACTGTTTCGTTAGGTGCAAGAGGTGAGTTTTATAAATTAGACAGTGCTAAAACGGTTGGTTATTTAATTAAATCTAATCCCAATACTAAGCTTCCATTTTATCCGGTATTCAGAGCAGGTTTAAATTATCAATTATTAGAGTACACTTATTTACGTGCTTCTTTTGGCCAAGGATACCGTTTCCCGAGTGTTGCAGAAAAATACATTAGCACCAATGTTAGCATTCTTAAAATATTTCCAAACCAAAGTTTACAACCCGAAATTGGCGATAATATTGAAATAGGATTTAAACAAGGTTTTCAAATTGCAGGCTTTAAAGGATTTTTTGATGTGGCCGGGTTTTGGACCAGATACGACAACATGGTTGAATTTGTTTTTAACTACTATGGTACCGATCCAAATTTATCTTTTGTAGAGAAATTAAATTATTACGGTTTCCGTTCAGAGAATTTAGGAAAGGCAGATATTAAAGGGGTAGATGTTGGGGTATCCGGTACAGGTAAAATTGGTCCGGTTAACCTAACCTTGTTTAACGGATACACGTATATCAATCCAATAAAACCTGATTTTAATCCGGCTATTGATACACTAGGCCTTGAAGGAATAAATGTTTTAAAATACAGAAGTCGCCATTTATTTAAAAACGATATACAATTAGATTACAAAATTTTTTCTATTGGATATAGTGTAAGATATCAAAGTAAAATTGAAAACATTGACAATCGATTTATTCGTCCTTTGTTTGACGAAGTGGGCAATGGTTTTGACAGTGAAGATGCCCCAACCATTTTACCCGGATTAAAAAAGAATTTCGATCAGTTTCAAAAAAGTGTTTGGGTACATGATTTAAGATTTTCGGTACAAATTAGTAAACAACTGCGCATTTCCTACATCGTAAATAATTTTACAAATGTAGAATATCAAGCAAGGCCCGGCGATATGAGGCCACCAACACTACACGTATTTCAGCTTAACTTTAGACCCGTTTATGCTGATAAAAAGCAAACCGAGTAAGTTTTAACTAAGTTAAATTTGTTTCTTAGCTTAATTTTTTTAATTTTAATATAAAATTAAACCATGTTAAGTAAGGATATTAACTTACTTGAGGAGCTGGATAGCATCTCAAAAGTACATGTGCTTAACAGGCATGATGTTGATCAAATTATGATTGACTTTGCCAAACGTATATTACCTGCATTAAAGATTGAACGAACTAATGTTTGGTTATTTAATCCTGAAAAAACGGCGCTCATTTCCATTGGTGAATACGATTCAAGAACACAAATATTCAGCAAAAACAGTGTTTTAGATCAGTGGAAATACCCTATTTACTTTGATGGATTAAGAGAAAATAAAATAATATTAGCAACTGATATTTATTCTCATCCCTTAACAAAAGAGTTAAATGAAGAATATTCAAAACCAAACAATGTATGCTCTTTATTAGATATCCCTATTAGAATTAGCGGTGAACTTATTGGTGTAATTTGTTTTGAAAAAACAGAAACTAAAAAAATATTTACCGAAGCCGAACAGAGTTTTTGTTTAAGTATTTCGTTTGTATTAGCCGCTTCTTTGGAAGGAAGGCAACGAAGAGCAGCACAAACTAAATTGGAAAAACTAATTCTTGAAAAGGAATTACTTTTACGCGAATTAAACCACAGAACAAAAAACAACTTAGCCATTTTGGTAAGCCTAATACGCATTAGTAAAAATAAAACGAATGGCGATGAAGCAAAACGATTGTTGGAAGAATACGAACAACGTATTTTTTCCATGCTAAAAATTCATGAATTATTGCAACAAGGTCAAAACTACAATGTAATTAATTTGGCACAGTATTTACGTGAATTAATAAACGAGTTTAGAGTAACCTTTCCGCAAATAAATCATTGTATTAAAAGTAAAATAAACGTTTTTCAATTTGCCTTATCCAGTAAAAAAGCCATTCATTTAGGAATTGTTATAACCGAAATTTTAATGAATGCCATTAAACATTCATCCGCTAATCCTGATTTTGAATTAAAGTTTGAGTTTACAGAAGAATCAGAAAATCAATTTATGCTTTTAATTGGAGACAATGGCCCTGGATTTCATTTTAAAGAATCTACCGAAAAATCTTCGCTTGGCTTATCCCTCATTAGCGATTTGATTGAAGATTTAGGAATTAACTACACACTTCCCTCACCTAATAACAGTTATTACAAATTTATATTTATTAGTAGTTAAACAATAAGCGCATCATTGTTGGTGTCTTGTTTTTTATAGCTATCCTCAAGATATGTTTACGAATAGGCAATAAAAAACCCCGCTTTTTTAAGCAGGGTTTTTTTAGTTAGTATTATTATAATTTAGTTTTTAACTACTTTAAATATTTTGGTGCCGTTTACACCTTTAACATGTATAAAATACATACCGTTATGTAACATTTCTGTGTTAATTGATCCTTTTCTATTGATTGAATCTTTCATTACGCTTTGACCTAATGCATTGTAAACAACTACTAACACATCTTCATTACTGTTAATGTTTAATTCGTTTTTAAACGGATTAGGATACACGTTAACAGATACTGAACTATTTGCATGGTCAATTACACCAACACATGCCACAACAGTTACTGTTATTGTTTTTGTATCGGTACATCCATTAGTTCCGGCACCTATACATGTATAAACTGTGGTTGCAAGCGGGGCTACGGTTACACTTGAACCGGATAAGTTACCCGGATTCCATGAATAAGTAGAAGCTCCTGTTGAGAATAAACTTGCAGTTGCACCCGGACAAACAGTATTTGTTGAACTGGCAACATTTACAAAAGGTTTAGGATTAACCGTAATTGAAATTGTTTTGGTATCAGAACATCCTGCTGCTGTTGTTCCAAAAACAGTATAAATTGTTGTAGAAGCTGGAGTAACATTTACAGCTGAACCAACCAGGTTACCCGGCGTCCAGGTATAATTATTTGCACCACTTGCGCTTAAAGAAACATTATTTCCTAAACAGGCTGTTGGTGTAGGCGAAGTAGGCATAACAGTTGGTGTAGTATTAACAGTAATAGCAATGGTATTTGTTCCATTACAAGTTCCGGCTGTACCATTAACTGTGTATATAGTTGTTACAATAGGTGAAACAGCAATAGATGCACTATTAGAAGAGGTGCTCCATGTATAGGTTGAGGCCCCGTTTGCTGTAATTGTTGTAGTACCGCCACTACAAAATACTGTAGAGGTTGCTGAAACATTTATTCCTAAAGATGTACCAATTGTAACGCTAACGGTTTTTGTATTAATACAAGAACCAATAAATCCTGTTACGGTATAAGTTGTATTACTTGCAGGGGTAACAGTAATTGATGATGTGGTTTGTGATGTGCTCCAAGAATAGGTAGAAGCTCCGCTGGCGGCCAAAGTTGCTGTACCACCCGTACAAATTGTTTGGTTACTAACAGCTACCGTAGGTGTTGCGCTAACTGTTACTTGTACTGTTCTAGTTGTTACACAAGTTCCTGAATTTCCACTTAATGTATAAATGGTTGTTGCTGCAGGATTTACTACCGCCACTGTACCAATTACGGCACCCGGATTCCAAGTATAACCTGTTGCGCTACCCGAAGCTGTTAAGGTTGCCGAACCACCTGAACAAACTGTAGCAGCACCACTTGCTGTAATTGCAAAACCATTTTGTGTAATAAACATTTGGTTATTAAAGTTATTGCTTGAATTGGAATCAGTTCCGGCATTAACAGCTGTTATTCTAACGTTTAATCCGTTTGTTCCATTAGGTACACTATTAACCGTTGGTAAATTTACAGTAGCTTGGCTATTAGCAGTTAAATTACCGCTCCAATTATACGTTTGTGTCCCTAAACCATTAACATTAAAAGTAAATGTTGCTGATGTGATTAAATTTGAACCAAAGTTCTTAACTATAATTACCGGATTAATAAAATTATTACAATTAATAACTTGAGAGTAAGTTGGACTAGCAACATACATTATTCCCAAATCGTTTGTTACTGTTGGCAAATTACATACTGTAGAAGTTAGTAATGCTTTTCTTATTGGCGAATGAACCATAATTAATTGTGCTCTGTATGCTTGATCTTTTGAAAACATATACATACAAGCATCATTGGTGTAATCCATATAATTCATAAACATTCTCCCCGGAGGATTTGGTGATGCTGCACAACCTGAAGCGTTGGGAAAACTAGGGCATCCACCTGTTGAATTTGATTGAGCTGGAGTATCATTACAAAAATCATTAGCACAAGAACCATCGCCCCAAATATGTCGTAAACCAATCCAATGCCCAACTTCATGCGTTGTGGTTCGGCCTTTATTATAAGGAGCGAATCCGGCTGCAGTTCCAATACTTCCAAATGCAGTATTTAACATTACTACACCGTCGGAAGTAGCATTTCCATATGGTGCAGATAAGCCACTCAATCCTGAAGTTGATGGATCAGGAAAAGTTGCAAATCCTAATAAACCACCACTTAAACCACAAACCCACATGTTTAAATATTTATTTACATCCCAAATACTATTAGGTTTAATAGTGCTAGAGCAATAGGTTGATGAATATGGAGGCGCAGTCCATCCTTTTGAATTTCTATTAATTCTATCAATACCAGGCTCAGCTAAAACTCCACCTGTTGGATTAACAACTGCCAAACAAAAATTTACTTTAAATTTTCCTAACAATGGTTTAAAAGCCGCGGGAATTAAATTTGTATCGGCATTTGTTCCGTTAAAATCATTATTTAAAATATTTATTTGATCAATAATTTGTGCCGCATTTAAATTTCCACCCGAAGTAGCAGAGATACTATTTACAGGCTCGTTATTGTGAATTACATGTACAATAACAGGAATATTAAATACAGATTGTGTAGACATATCGTCTCCACCTTTACCACCGCCAGTTGGGGTTATACTCTGCACCCAATCTTCAAATTGTTGTGGTAAAATTCCCGTACCACAAGTTCTTTGTGGCGGAGGCGTTTGCTGGAAATTATAAACATTATTGTTGTTTTGTTGCACCGTTTTATTTTGCGCATACATGTTTTTTAAACCTAACATTAGTGCCAACGAGCACAATAGTTTGTAATGAATCTTCATAGTTAATTAAATTATTAGGTTAAGATAATTTAACAAATGTAGATTGTCAATTTTTGATTTGTTAAAAGTGAATTAATACCGACGAATAAGCTAAATTTGTAGACTAAAAAAATCTAAACTATTTAAAAAGTAATAAAAACTAAATCCATTTTAAATTCAAGTCTTTTATATTTATTGGCAGTGATTTAAGAAACTGTAAATTAATAATAAACTAACTTAACTTTACACACCATAAATGAAAATAGGATTATTTTTCGGAACCTTTAACCCAATACATATTGGCCATTTAGCCTTGGCAAATTACATGCAATGTTATGCCGGCATAGATGAAGTATGGTTAATTGTATCACCACACAATCCTTTAAAAGATAAAAGCAAATTATTAAACCAAAACGATAGATTACATTTAGTAAACATTGCTTTAGAAAATCATTCGAAGATTAAAAGCAACAGTATAGAGTTTACGCTAACACAACCCTCATACACCATTAATACTTTAACGCATTTAAAAGAAAAATTTCCTGCGTTTGAGTTTCATTTAATAATGGGTAGCGATAACTTAAGCACTTTTCATAAATGGAAAAATTATGAAGAAATTTTAAATAAATACAAAATACTTATTTACCCAAGGCCGGGTTATGAAGGAAGTAAGTTTGATAAACATCCAAATGTAAAATTTACCGAAGCTCCTTTAATGGAAGTATCCTCTACCTTTATAAGAAATGCCATTAAAGAGAAAAAAGACGTGCAATTTTTTCTACACGCAGCTGTGTGGAAGTATATTGATGAAATGAATTATTATAGAAAATAAAAAAGTAATTATTAGTATATTTATACGTTATAAAAAATTATGGGATGTAGCGGATGCAATACAGGAAGGGGTAATCACAACCAAAATAATGATGGAATACCTAAAGGCTGTAACAACAACGGCTCTTGTGGAACCACAGGAGGTTGTAATAAATTAAATGTATTTAACTGGTTAGGTAATATGAAATTACCGGAAGGTGAAAAAACGTTTGATGTGTTAGAAATAAGATTTAAAAACTCAAGAAAAGATTTTTTTAAAAACACAAACGGATTGCCGCTAAACATTGGCGATGTTGTTGCCGTTGAAGCAATGCAAGGACATGATATCGGCGTAGTATCATTAACCGGTGAATTGGTTAAGCTTCAAATGAAAAAAAGAAATGTAAATTTTGATAGTCAAGAGATTAAAAAAATATACAGAAAAGCAAAGCAAAACGATGTTGATAAATGGAAAGAAGCACAAAGCTTAGAAGTTTCTACCATGTACAGGGCAAGAACCATTGCATTACAACTTGGCTTGCAAATGAAATTAAGCGATGTAGAATTTCAAGGTGATAAATCAAAAGCAATTTTTTACTATACAGCCGATGAACGTGTAGATTTTCGTGAACTAATTAAAGTATTGGCAGATGAATTTAAAGTGCGCATAGAAATGCGTCAGATTGGTGCCAGACAAGAGGCTTCACGCTTAGGGGGAATTGGTGCTTGTGGCCGCGAGTTGTGTTGCAGCACTTGGTTAATAGATTTTAGAACCGTTTCTACCAGTGCGGCCAGATATCAACAATTATCGCTTAACCCTTTAAAGCTCGCCGGGCAGTGTGGTAAATTAAAATGTTGTTTAAATTACGAACTGGATAATTACGTTGAAACATTAAAAACTTTTCCGATTATTGAAAACAAATATTTGCACACCCAGAAGGGAGATGCTTTTCACCAAAAAACTGATATTTTTAGAGGCATTATGTGGTTTTCATATAAACAAGAGCCTAGTGTTTTAATTCCGCTTAAACCAGAACAAGTAAAAGATGTTTTAAACAAAAACGAAAAAGGAGAAAAACCGGAAGATTTTATTGCAGCCGTAATAGAAACAAAAACAAAAGTTGTAGAAGAGCCTGTTTTTGAAAACGTAGTTGGCCAAGACAGCTTAACACGTTTTGATTCTAAAAATAAAAAACACAAACACTACTCTAAAGGAAATAAAAATACTGGTGCTGCGCAAAGGCAAGGCAAGCCGGTTCAAAAAAACCAAGGCAATAAACCAAATAAGCCAAACAACCAAAACAGAAACAACCCCGGTAATAAAAACAACAATGGAAATAAAAATAAATAAGCAACTTATTGCTGTAATTGCTTCAGCATTTATTTTTTGTGCTTGTAATAAAAACGTTGTGTTTACTAAATACCAGAAGTTTGAAAATAACGAATGGCATAGTAATAACCCAGCTGTATTTGATGTAGAAATTACCGATAACAATTCTTTAAACAATATTTCTTTAATGATACGACACGCAGACAGCTATCCTTACAGTAATGTTTTTCTATTTGTTAGTACTACTTACCCCGATGGAAAAGTTTTAAAAGACACCATGGAAGTTGTATTGGCTAATTCTAAAGGTGAATGGCAAGGAAGCGGTGCCGGCGATATATTTGATTTTAAAATTCCTATTAAGAAAAATGTAAAATTTCCGGCCGTTGGAAAATATACATTTGAATTTACACAAGGCATGCGTACCGATCCTCTTCCTTTAATAATGGATTTTGGATTTGAAATAGAAAAAGTAGAGTAGTTTTATTCTTCCATCACTACAGAAACTTTTTCAACGTTTCCATTCATTGGAGGAAGTAACTTTGTAACCTTTACTTTTAATTTAATTATTTCAGGATATCTTTCTTTAACTTCATCAAAAATTCGCATACATACTTGTTCAATTAATTTAGAACGTATTGCCATTTGTTTTTTAGCAATCTCATAAATAGCGCAATAATCAATTGTTAAGCTTAAATCATCGCTTTCAGCTGCTTCTGTAAAGTTTGTTTCCATAAACACATCTACCATGTAATTTGCTCCAATTTTTGCTTCTTCTTCTAAACAACCATGATAAGCGTACAACTTTATTCCTTCAATATTAATTATATTTTTCATGTGCATAAAGTTATAAATAAAAAAGGCGGAAAAAATTTCCGCCTATTAAATACATTCAACTTAATTTTATTGTTTCAATAATGTAACATGCCCTGTAAAGTACTTTTTATTTCCCATTATATCCATTACAAATATTTTGTAAACATATACACCCTCTTGTGCTATAAGATTATTTCCTTTCACAGTTCCGTTCCAACCTTTGTCAAAGTTTTCAGAAGTAAATATTAATTCTCCCCAGCGGTCAAAAATCTCCATTTTATAGGGCTCATCTTTTATACCATATCCTTTAGGTGCAAATACATCATTTGTTCCGTTTCCATCCGGTGTAAATGCATTTGGAATAAATACAGCCATATCCGGAGTAATCTCTACAAACCTACGTATAGTATCTTTGCAGCCAAATCCATTAAACGCTACTAAATGAACCGGATACATTCCCACATAGCTATACTCATGCTCCGGATTTATTAAACCCGATGTGTTGTTTATTGAACTGTAATCACCAAAATCCCAGAAGTAAGAAGTTGCACCGGTAGAATTATTTGTAAATGTAATTAATGGTTCAAGTAAAGTGGTGCTATAAGGCAATGGTTCAAAATCGGCAACCGGAACCGGCCATACCTCAACATAATTCGTTAAGAAAGTGTCTTTTTTACAACCAAACTCATTCACCATTAAAAAACCAACATCATATGTTCCTGCATTAGGGTAGCTAATTGCTTGGTAAGGATCATTTCCGTTTGGCTCACCTGCATCTCCAAAATTCCATGTAAACACAACGTTAGTAGATGTTGACGATGCGTTAAATTCTACCGTTAAAGGGGCGCATCCTCTTCTAGGAGTATTACTAAATGTGCCAACGGGTAATGGATTCACAAACACATTAAAGTGCGCCGTATCATCTGGAACAGTACAACCATCGCTAACTATTACATTATACATATTAGGTGTATTTGTAAATTGTGCTTGTACGGTAATTGCATTGGAAGATGCATTGTTGTTCCAAGTAAAATTATACGGACCACCACTTCCGGGACTAGTTATTGAAGGATTCAACATCACCATATCTTTGTCACACTTCGTAACATTAAATCCTTGAACAACTAATGGAGGGCTTACCTGTACTTTAATAAATAACGGACCGGTTAAACATCCATTATTATCCGTTACGGAAACACTGTATGTTGAATTAACTAATGGCGCAACGGAATGAGGACCTCCGGTTGTTCCGGTAATTACCCCGCCCGGTGAACCCCAATTGTAGGTGTATGGCGTAGTTCCACCACCTGCTGCAGCATACACTTGTGTAAATTGTCCGTAGCAAATTGTATCATTAGGGTTAACATTTAAAATTAAAATACCGGGTTGTGTAACATTAACTACACCAAATGCTTTACAACCGTGTAAATCTGTAACAGTACCCGAATATACCGCAGCACCAATTCCATTAATGGTTTGTGTTGTTGCAGAAACAGGTAACCAGTTATAAGTAAATGGTGCAACACCGGTAGGAGTCATCCATGCGCTTGCGTTAACTTGTCCGTAACAAAGTGGCGGTGTAAATCCTAATGTTACAGTTGGTAATGCCGGAGCTTCTACTTCAACAGTTCCTGTAATCATACAGCCATTTCCATCTGTAGTGGTTAATTGCCATTGCCCGCCATTTAAGCCTGTTGCAATGTTTGTGGTTTGTACGTTAGGTGTATTCCAGTTATAAGAATAAGGTAAAACACCTCCACCGATGGTTATTGTTGCCGAACCATTTGCATTACCACATGTTGCGGGTAAAGTAGCAGTAGATAAAACTTGTAATGCTGCAGGTTGAGAAAGAACGTAAACCGAAGTAGTACTACAACCTTGATTATCGGTTACAGATAAAGTATAGTTTCCTGCAATTAAATTTGTAGCAATTTGATTTCCTGCAGCAGGAGTTACGGTGCTTGTAGAAGCCCATGTAATATTGTACACCGGAGTTCCACCTGTAATGCCAGTATTTATTAAACCATTATTTCCGCCATTACATAAAATTTGAACAACTGTATTGGTTGTTATCATTAAAGGGTTAGGCTGACTTATTTGAATAGTGCTGGTGGTTGTACAACCTAAAGCATCAGTTATTAAACACGAGTAAACACCCGGTCCAACAGAAGTTAATAAAGAATTTGTTTGAACAGGTGCCGTTGGCGACCAACTGTAAGTATAGTTAGGAGTACCTCCGTTTACAAACACCGGCGCCATTCCATTATTTGCACCGGTACACGTTACATTTGTTGGAGTACCCATTGCACTTACTAATAAAGGAGGTTCATTAATTTGCAAACTTGCACTGGCAATACAACCGGCCCCATCAAACACTGTTATACTGTGTAAACCGGCAGGTAAGTTGGTTACAAATGTTGTTGTTTGTGCTGCATGACTCCATAAGTAAGTTAATGGAGGCACTAAACCATTTGCAATAACAGTAGCAGTACCATTATTTCCACCAAAACAACTTACGTGTGTAGAGAAGGTATTAGCAATAGTAGGACCAGCAATGTTAGGAATATTTGCAATTGCTTGCGCTGTACATCCATTTGCATCTGTTACCACAACTGTATAAGGACCTGCGGTGACTGCCGTTAAACCCGGATTAATGTAAGTTGGGCTACCAGACCACAAGTAGGTATAACCACCTGCGCCGCCACTAGCTGCTACTGAAGCACTACCATTTGCTTGTCCGCAATTGGTTGAAACAATATTTAATACATTAGCATTTAATTGAGTTGGCTGTGTAATGCTTATTGTTTGAGTTAAAGTACATCCATTAGGATCAGTTAAAGTTACTGTATGATTTCCAGGGGTTAAATTATTTGCAGTTTGTGTTGTATTTAAACTTGGTTGCCATAAAATAGTTGGTATACCACTACCACCTGCAA
>JALHRL010000022.1 GCA_022841465.1 Bacteroidia bacterium
CCCCCCAACATTTTGCATTTTCTTCTCCTTCAAGTTGGATACCCGGAACTGCTCAATCTGGAGCTGCTATTTTAGGCGAAGTTTCATCTAAAATACCCGATAGTTTAAAAACTCTGGTCGATAAATCGGTTTTTCAACCAATAAAAAAGGCAGCAGTTCCTGTCATTGGTTCAGACATTTCTTCAGTTTTATCACCCCCAACGTCTAAACCAATTAGCTTAAAAGAATTCAATGAATCTGATATAGAGCCGCTAAAAGCTCGCATAACTCCTGAAATGGGAGAAACAGGTCAAAGATTATCTAGATTATTAGATGATGTAAAGGGTAGACCTTTACAAGCAATAAGAGCCAGGATGTTTGCTCTTTATCAAAATCCAGAATACAGAAAAATAATAGATCAACAAGAGGGTAGTCAAAAATGACAGACTTAGAAAAAGAACGTCTTTTTGAGACTCTTGATAAGATATCAGATAGAATCAATGAAGTTGAAAAGACTCTCGTGAAACAAGAAGCTAATCTGTCTGAGCATATGAAGAGAACCGAACTTGCTGAAGAAAACTTACAACTTCTTAGAGAAGAACTTAAGCCTCTAGAAAAACACGTATACTATATTGAAGGAGCTTTTAAGCTTGTCGGTGGAATAGGCGTGATAGTCTCTTTAGTTGTAGGCTTTATTAAGATATTGACTTTTTTAGGTCAATAGATCTATCAACCATATCATTTAAAAAGTTTTCAATTTCTTCTTTTTCTTTATAAAAATCTTTATTTTTGTCTTGATTAGTAATCTGATCTACAGTCTTCGTAATATCTTCTTTAAGATCTAATAAATTTTTAGCTTTAGCTTTATTGTAAACACATCGATTTCTTCGATTGTTTAGATTGTAAATATCTTTTCTATTATTATGCGTTTTGTGAAGGTTTTCTTCTGAGTAATTACCTTCATCGTTTTTATCAAACGTAGCATTAATATATTCTTTATTAAATTTTTTAAGAAAATCTAAGTCTTTTTTAGATAGTTTTTTTATATAATCTTGTTCATAGAGTTCACTTCTCGTGTTAACTCTATAACTTTTTCTTTTTTTCATATATTAAACATATACAAAAAAGTGTTACTTGTCAAACTATTTAACAGCTTGGCTTACAGCAAAAGCGGTAGCAACCGAAGTTAGGATACCTAATGTAAACATTCCCGCGTATTTCCAGAAAGTATACTCTTCATGTTTCCTAAGTTTATCATTTAGCTCAGAATTATCCTTTTGAGCAACATTTAGGCGTTCTTGATATAAAGAAACCGATTCTTTATAATTTTCAAGAATTTTTTTATTATTTTCAGCAAGGCCCTTATAAAGATCTAATTCCTCAGACATTAACCTAAGCTTTTTTTCTCGCTCAGGGGTAATAAGATACCCTCTATAAGGAGCAGGCTGAGTTTGCTCTAATAGATCAAAATCAGCGCGAGCTGGCGCTATTAATGCTAGGACTAGTGCGCATGCTACGATCATTTCTAAACCTCATCATATCCCGCTCTATACGGCGT
The DNA here is from genome assembly GCA_022841465.1 of Bacteroidia bacterium. Taxonomy (GTDB): domain Bacteria; phylum Bacteroidota; class Bacteroidia; order B-17B0; family Aurantibacillaceae; genus Aurantibacillus. The sequence continues at coordinate 1,538 of JALHRL010000022.1, forward strand.
TTACGGTCATCCATACACTCTTGGCTATCCTCACCCATCTCTTCGCAAATCGTCAAAGGAAGGGCACTACAAGCGCTTAAAACTAGGCTTAGAGTAATAATAAGATACTTCATCATTTATTGTCCCAATACTTTTTAACTTGGTCAGGATCTAAGTCTTGTACCTTTTTTTCTTTTATACTAGCTTCAATATCTTTTGACAAGAGTTCTTTTTCTTTAATCTTCTCGTCTACAACCTTGCTTCGTTCTTCAAGCCTAATAGATTGCTCTTTAAGTAAAGTTGAAGCAAGTTTAGAAACTAGATCATTTATACGTTTTTTCTGGAATAGTAGAAGACCGACAATAGATCCAATAGCAGCTATTACCAAATACCAATATTTTTTTAGAGTTTCCATTAATCTATCCCAAAAGCTCCGAGAAAGCCGGTAAGCGGTGTAACAAGGCTAAATTCATTTTCAACAGCACTATTAACTCCAACAACTTCGCCGGTCTGAGTATTAATAACGGGTCCTCCCGACATACCGGGGACTAGTGGTCCCTTGCCGGCGGTAAAGAAGTTTAGCTGAGACATCGGCACGTATGGGTGACATACAACCCCCTTTTGACCTTGAGGAAATCCACAAGCTACAAATGGACCGCTTTTATAGAAGCCGTTGACATGAGTTGCTAGTGGGTAGCGCGCGTGTTCGGAAAAGTCTCCTCTGAGAAGACCAAAGTCCAAACGACCGCTAGCACCGACAGCTCTAGCAAGTTTTCCGGTTGGCACACCATTTTCGTCGGCAATAATAATATCACTTTGAGATAACTGATTCATCATGTCAAAAAGACAATGGGCGGCAGTCGCTGCGTAGCTTTCGTCAAATACAACAGCAGAGCAAAAGAAACCGTCCCGAGGATCAATCAACATAATGATTGCTCCGTGTTTTGGATTTGGGTGTTTGCTATACTTTTTAATTTTAGTAAGCATTTTAGTATGCCGACTTTTGACTACAGACTTTGGACCAACCTCTAGAGTTTGATTAGCAGAGGCTGTATTAATTAATAGAGCAAGGGAACCACCCATAGCGGCCCCAATTAAAAATAGTACAAATTTATTTAGTTTCATCTGATTTACTCGAACTGAATGTTTTTCCACGAATGTTTAATTTTCTACCAAAGTATAATGCTACGGTAGTTCCAAACAATTCAAAGAGTGGTCCAGTGCTTTTGATTACTTGAAAAATTTCAAGTCCAGACGCAATTAAAAAGGCAACAAATGCCACAGTCATAAGAGTGAGACTCACGCTTTGACCCTCACTTTCTTTTTTTAGCCACATTTCTTTTCCTAACACGGTTAGAGTTTTCAACCTTTGTCTTAAGGTCGTGATGTTCTAAACATAATACCTGAAAACCTTCAGGAGTGCAAAACATTTTTTCAATATAATCATTCCAATCTGTAAAACCTTTTGCAGGATCTACAACTGGAATAATATGATCTATTTGTACATTTTTTCGAGCATGTAAGACATCAAAAGGGCATAGATTACAATTATAATGCCAGATCATTCTACCGTTAACCGATATTTGTTTAGCTCTAGCTCTAAGGAGCGCTTCGTTTCTTGCCGGCCACATGTATGACATGCGCCGCAGGGTTCTTATTAAGAAGGGTTTGAGTTCCATTTATTTTGGCGGATTTTTGTAGAAACGACTAAAGCTACAAACTGAGCATTTTTTTAACCAACGAACGCCCATTTTTTCAACGCTTAGTCTTCCTTTTCCGCACTCCTCGCATTTTTTTTCAACAAACCTAGAAACTTCAACTTTAACTTCTAGCTCTTCTTCATCGTCTTCTTTATGCTCTTGGCTATATCGTATAAGCGATTTGACTTGTCGTTCTAGTCTTTTAATCTGTTGTTCTTTTTGTTTTAGTAACCGTCTTAGGGCTTCTACATCACTGTCGTATTTGTTTCTGGACATTATGCCCCCGAACTGCCGTAACCCTTTGAACCACGTTTTGTCTTAGATAAAGTTCGTACTTCTTTTAGTTTAACACTAGGTAACTCAATAATAACCAATTGCCCAACTCTGTCGCCAATAGAATATACGTCGTTTCCTTCGCCAAGGCTTTTATACCTAAACGACAGCTCACCAGTATAACCGCTATCAACAACACCAACGCAGTTGCCGAGGATCATGTCTTTGTTAGTGACGCTTGATCTAGGAAATAAGAGTCCTACATATCCTTTTGGAATATCGACACAAATGCCTGTCTTATAATCTAAATAACGCTTTTCTTTTTTTACTGAAGTACAGTAAATATCAAATCCAGCATCTTGCGTATGTGCCTTGGTTGGCTGTTTAGCATCTTTAGTAAGCCTGATAAATCTAAGAAGCACTGATAAGATCCTTTAGTTTTTTTAGAAGCGGTTTTGGATATTTTTTTACGTTGTAAATATAATACTCTTCTATTTTTTTCTGAACTTGGTCAATAGACTGATTATTTAAAATTACTTTATCATATTCTTTATCAGAACCTAAACTATTTTCAGAAACATGAGTGCTTTTATTTGAAGATGCACGTTTTAGACGCAATAAATGAGCGCCTAGTGAATTTTTAAGCATCAGTCTTTCATTTTTAAAACGACAATCGGTGATGACAATTCGTTTTTGAACAGAATTTTTAATAATGGCTTCAGCAACTAGAATCCAAAAATCAGGGTTAATCCTATCCCTAACAACTTCTGTACCTACAAACTGAAGAATCTCTCTTGGAGTTGTAAATTTCTTATTTAAAATAAACTCTTTTAAAGCCTGTTTATCATAATTTAAACTAATATTATAATAAGCCGCTTCCTTTTCAATACTATCAATAAGAGAACTTGAATAGCTTTTATCCAAAATAAAAGCTGTATCAAATTTCATTTCTTTTTGTCTAGCATTAGAAAAAAGTTCATAGTCAACATCGAATGCTTCCGAACAGATAAAACGTAGTGAATCAGCAAACGATACACGCCTAAAACCAAACTCTTCAATAAGACGTTCAGCGGCTGTATCTTTACCAACACCCTTTTCTCCGCATAGAGCAATAATCACAGACATTTTTTCTCTACCTCAGTTAAAAGTTTAGCAACTTTATTTAAAAGAGTATTGTTTTTACTTTTTTCAAGTTTACTAAGTATCTTAACAGAATTTTCTAAAATTGAAACGCTATATTTAGCGACAAACTCAGCATAAATTTCTTCATAATCATCGCCCGTTATCTCATTAGTTGAGTCCAAACATAAACTTGCGTGATATGCATGAAAAACTTCATGAATTATTGTATTAAGATTACAAGACCCAGCAGAAATACATATCTCTCGTTTATCAATATCAGTTACCGCAACGCCGTCTGAGATTTTACGATAATCTTCGTCTTTAAGTTTAAAGACTTTCCAATTTTTGCCGAGTATTCGGGTTGTAATCATAATCACCCCACATACAGCTTATTACCAAATACAGCTTTATGATCAATGATATGAATTGTATTATTAAAGAAAAGTCCGTTTGGAAGAACTGTAACAATTGAAAATGCGTGACCCCACTGGTGATGATTTTTTACATATTCAAAGATTTTATGGTTTGCATCTCCAAGCCAGCCGGAGTTAATAGCGCGGTGTGAGTCACCATTAAGCATTACAGTTTGATATTCTTGAACGCGATGGGTGTGTCCATATACAACACTAGCTCCACACTTTCTGACAGTCTGAGCTGCGGTGTAATCGCCCGATCCAGCTGGCTCGTGACGGGCATATAATTTAGAGTTAAGCACTTTTACTTTTTGGTTAGGTCCATATGGAATCCATTTCCATCCCGGACGTTTGTCCAGACGCAAGAGCTTTTTGATGCTCATAAGACCGTAAAGTTGTGGCGCTTTATCTCGGATATAGCGGTCGAATCTATTTTCGTGATTACCTTCGATATAGACCTTTTCGGCTTTAGGAAAAAGCCTGTCAAGTTGATTTAGTCTTTCATTGACAGCGTCAGTTTCTTTTTTTAGAAAATTTTCTAGGTCTGGATCTTTTGGGTGAGATCCAACAGTAGCAAACTCGCCGTAATCACCAAGAATAACTACCGAATCAATATGAGGAAGTCCCTGACGAGCAATTTTTAACATCAACTCATAAGAACGTTTATCTTCATAAGGAATATGAGTATCCGGAATAATCAGAGCATACTTAACTTTTTGCATTTTGCCTTTTAGAGTTGTTTAATTTTTTTAAGAACTTCTTCGATGTTCTTTACATTGTTACTTAGAATCTGCATAGTTTCAAGAGAAATATTGACCGACTTATATTTCGATACTAACTTTATCAAAGATAAGTGTAAATTTAGCATTTCTCTTAGTTTTTGATCTAGTTGCTTTTTTAAAACTGCTTTTTCGAAATCAATTATCATATATTAATCATGTATCCAAATTCAGCCGGTTTAGGGGCGCCCGGATTTACGTTAACCCATAATACGGGAATTCCTGGGTTTTCTGGTACGTCAGATGTATCCATGTCTCCAAAGTAAATAATCGCGTCACATTTAAGCTCCTTGCATTTTTTTAAAGCTGGATCGTATGCTGTTCCGCCGTGACCGGTTCTTTTATACTCGATTTGATTTTTTGACTTTACTTTTTTAACTTCTTTAATTTCACAATCAGCTTGTATTACATTTATAGTTTCAGATTCTGGGATTAAAGAAAATAACTCATCAATAAATTTTAAATAACTTTCGTCAGAAATCGACCCAGACGTGTCTAAACAAACTCCAATATTTAATTTACGTTGTTTCTTTTTTCCTGGCTGTTCGAACTCAAATCTTCTGTGTGTTTTTTTTCTAGTATTTTTAGTTTTAGATATAGTTCTGGTTGAAACAAAATTTCTTAATATACTTTTCCACGGCAAGGTGTTTGTTGTTGCATATCTTTGAAGTACCCGAGAAAGATCGGAACTAATCTTACCGTTTGCTTTTTTAAGAGCTTGGTCTTTAATTTTTTCAATATTTGCTTGTACTTCAAACTGTTCGTCACCTTCTAATGGTTTATCACTTAGATCATGATCATCTAAGACCTTGTCGGACAATTCTCTGCTGGGTTGGCTATCTTGTTTTGGAAGGTGCTTGATCAATATATCATAGTAGTATTCAGCGGTTTCTAAAGGATTAACCGGAACAGCGTTTTTGATAGCTTTAGAAATATCAGAAACTTTTACATGATCAATATTTCTAATATCTAGAAGTTGATTAATAGCACAATCCATTGCAATATTAGTTATTTGTTCAATTTTATTAAATCTGGAAAAATGACCCATTACAGCATGAAGAATCTCGTGTTTTAAAACTTGTTTTCTGTCATGCCTAGAAGTTTCTTTTATAAAGTCAGTGTTAAAATAAACTACAGGTCTTTTGGTTTTAAAAGAAATACCCGCAGTTGGCATTTGTTTTTTATCTGCAACATATTTTAAATCACAATAAGAAATAAAGTGTGCATAAAAAGGCTCACTCTGAAGCAGATCATAGATAACTTCTTCAATTTCTATCATATTTGTCTGCCATAGACATTTCTAGTAAGGAGGTATAAAGAACTCCTTCTTTTGCGTAAATTTCTTCTGGATATTCTCCGTCAAAAACAAGAGCCGGTCCTTCATCGCTATGAAGCATTAATTCTTTGATCTTAATGATCTTAGGATTTTTAACAAGAACGACAGCTTTGTCTAAAGTCCAATAGCAGAATGTGTTTTTAGCAATAATAATAAAATCATCGAGTGCTTGATTTTTTTCTTTTCTAATCTCTTTAAAAACAAAATCATACAAACCGTATGTTGTATTTTCGTATGTTCCAAAATTAATTTGGCTTAAGATATCATCTTTGGATATTGTTTTATCCTGAAGAAGCTCTTTTACTTTAGAAAGACCTTCTTGAGGTCCATTTACCCAAACGATCTCAGGTCGCTCTTGTTTTTCTTTTTCATAGAGTCGAATAACGGCATCTTCTACTTCCTTTTCTGAAGTAGAAGACGGATTTTCAATAAACTTAGAATAGTTTTTAATATATTCTTCAAGAATTGCTTGTTGTTTTTCTGTTAGATTCATTGTTTCAAATACCTTTTAATAAAGTTAACGTCGTTAAAAAGACTATTTTTTTCTTTAAACGTAAGATTTTTAATACGATCTATAAAACTCATACTAACTTCTAGAGGAATTAAACACAAGAAATTTTTTAGATTATCTGAGCGCTTTTTATCTAAAAGTTCTTTGTTTTTTTCTAAATTAAAAACAATCTCATCTAGAACATTACCCAATAGATCAGTCCGATCTTTTAGATTTTTAATCCTAGATTCATTTTTTGAAAAACTATCTAGAATATCAGTCATTTTAATTTTTTCTTTATTATCATTAATAAAAGAAAATAGACCAGCAGCCGCAGTCTGACCTACACAACCGGAGATTACTTCGTATTTAAAATTACCAAGATCTTCCGATAGCAGTGGATTTACCTTTTCAAACCACGCTCTAGGATCATAAGGAATTGATTTTTTATCTAACCGTGTCCCGGGATCTTCCATGAGCATAGCCGGGTTATGCCTAATAAACTCAGCTATGACGAGTGCTCCGTTTTCTTCACAGAAAGCAGCAAACTCTGTGGCTTCCGGTTCAATCTCAATATGGCAAAACCGACTTAGTAGTGCTCGATCGCTTACATCAGTGACTGTAAACTTTTCATTTTGATAGTTACCGGCGACAATAATTTTCCATTCTTCACCAATTGACTGTCTATGGATTTTGCCAGTCTGCACAAAAGGAAACATGAGCTGAAGGACGTCGGGGTGTGCGCGATTAAATTCGTCTAGGAAGATAATTCCTTTGCCTGTCTGAGCTTCTTTGATCCATTCCGGTGGCAAATGAGAAACAGTCCCACTAGATTCATCTTTATGCAAAAGACCGACTAAGTCGCCAGGTTCTTGTGTTGCGAGATACAGTGGGATAAACTTATACCCATTTTCTTTTGCATATTGTCTTATGGACGATGTTTTTCCAATACCTTGAGCACCATGAAGATATGGAACAATGTTATTTTTAAGTAAAAGAGGGAGAACTTTTTTAAGACCTGTAATATTCATTTATATAATCTTCTATTCCAATTTTGTTTTAACTTACTCTTACAGTTTGCCATCAATAGTTTGTACAAAACAAGATTATTTTTGTTAGTCAATCTTAACAATATATGTTTGGTAAAGACTGAGGCTTTAAGAATTATTAATTTCATTTAGCTTTTCTCGATTACGCTTTAAATGATACTTAGTATAGTCCTCTAATTTTATTACATTTTTAAATAAAGATAATGTTTTATAGACTTTTTCAACTAACACCATAGAATCGTGGTCATTGTTCCAATTTTGTACAGTGCCTAAAGATTCGTCAGTTTTAAAATACATGTATACTTTATCGCCCATCTGATAATGAGTTCCTTCTAATGCATTTTTTATTTTGACTTCGTTAGTTCGTTCTGAGGTAAGTACCTTTTCTGTTACAGTCTTTTTAGATGCCCATCTAGAAATATCTTTGACATTAAGAGTTTCTTTTATATATTTTTTATAAACATCTATTATCTCATCTTGTTTAAAATTTACAAGTTTATCAATAATAGCTGCTATCATTTCCTTTAACGCGGGCTCAATTTTACTAGACTTTAAGGCAGAGCCTTTTTGCTTTATCTTCTTGCCGTCGTATAAAATATAGTTTTTGGCTTTCAGAACAACCATAGTCTCATATAAACCATCGTCCGCCCATTTAATGCCGTCAGGAAAACGACTGTTTAGCTCTGTTAATAAGGCTTCTGTTTCTTCTTTTGAAAATGGACTTTGATCTTTTTTACAAAAAGAAATACTGTCTGTGTCTAGATTTACTATGGTAAAATCATGCATCTTCTTCGTCCTCAGTTTCAATACTCTTAGATGGTACGTAGTCTTTACTAGATGCCCATTTAATTGCTTCCTTTAAGATTTCTCTTCCGCGTCTAGTGACAATCGAGGCGTTAACTGGGGAGTTAAAGTGAAGTCCTGTTGCTCCTAGAAGACCGTAGGCGCTATTAATACCGATCTTTTGGGATTGTTCTAAGTCTGAGTAGTATCGATCGCCCGTATCTGCTGCAAGTTTTTTATTCTGTAAACGTTCTTCAGTAAAATAACGAACCATGTAGATAAAGTGTTTTAAAGGATCTTTTATTTTATCATAAATATTATAAGAAAGGATAATAGAAGGATATAGACTTGCTACGTCGACTTTAAATACGTTCTTATAAACACCTGGATAGCCGTCAGATATAGCACCTTCAAATGGTACAGACTCAGTAGTCGCGGGTACGCTATGACCCATCTGAAGGTAACTTCTTAAAAGAAAGGCATTAAGCTGACTACCAGAAGCTGAGTAGTTCATAGCTTGAAATGTCTTTGGAATACTCTGATTAAAGTAAAAAAAGCTTGGGATCATTAGATCATAAAGAGCTAGAGCGTCGTCGCTATCATCAATAACGTAGGCTTTAATCTTATCGCGTTCTTCTTTTATTCCCCAGTTCTCACCAATCTTAGAGGCTTCGTAAAATTGACGCCCAGGCTTTTCTAATTTTTCCTGTTTAATTATAGTTTTTAGACCGTAGCTTTCATATTTACGACCTACATCATATTTATACGAAAGAAACATTGTATCGATTATTTCTCGCCCAAAAATATGACATTTATTATATTCGTAACTTTGTGATCCGTCTTTTCTAAAAAGAGACGTCTTTTCTTCAAAGACGGCAGGAGAACCATCCCGTCCGAGCATAAGCCTAGTACTATTCATTCTAGCGACGTGATCTAAGTATGGAAGGTCAAATCCGTAGCCATTGTGGGCGACTAGTATTGACGGATTTTTTTGACGAACCCAAAGGCACCAATCTTCTATCATTGCTTTTTGTGTTGGGTATTCATCGGAAGAAAATAGTTTCTTTTCTACATTTCCTTTACAATTTCTATAAGCAGAACTAATACAAAAAATAAAAGACTTGGAGTTTTTAGTTAAACCGTTAGTTTCAATGTCAAAAGCCAAAACCGAAACGTCCTTAACTTTCATTCCTTTAAAATATGTAACGCCTTTGCTTATTAAAGCTGCTTCTTTTTCATCCCATATAATAAAAGGTTTATATCTATATAAAGCTTGTTTATCATCTTGATAATCTTTGTAATGATTATATTTTTTAATAAACTTATATTTAAGATTACCCCGAAGCGGTTCCCAATCCTTTGTTAGTTTTTGTTCTGAGATTATCCACCATTGATACGGTTCTTCGGTTTGTTCAATCCTACCGTCTTCATGCTCTATAAATTTATAAAACTTAGAATCTTTTACAGCACAAGACACGACACGTTTAGTTGGATCTTTACCAAAGATAAAAGATTTTTCTTTTAAAAGCTTAAAACAGTCTTGATTTTTTTCCGATAAATAATCTATGACTTCAGCTTTTTCGTTTTCTGGCCATGTCCCGCTAATTAGAATATCTTCGTTTATACAAAGCCAGCCGTTACTAATTTTGACTGACGAAATTTTAATCTTACTGGTGTCTACTAACTTGGTAAAATTATACCACTCTTGTCTAGTTGTAATTTTCATTTACCACCCACTAGATTTTTTATTCTCGTCTTCTTTAGCTTTCTTTTCTTCCATAAGCTTAACAAAATCAAATTCATCCTCGTTTGACATTTCATATACTTCACCACGAGGACCGTCCCATTTCAACGTAAACTCTGCCAGTTCACCTAAATCATTTTTTAAGACAGCGAACTGCATGAACTTATCGTTTTTAAAATCTTTAGGATTATAAAACGGTCTCCACAAAGAGACAATAATCCGAGCACTTTGATAAACAAAGGAGCTACCTTTAATCGACGTGTATTCGTGAATTGGTGAGTCGGGGCCTTTTGCCAAGCCCATTTTATTGGGTTGTACTAAAGTAATTAACGCAATATCCAAGTCATTGACGAGATCTTGAAGCTCCCCAGCAATCCTTTTGGATGCTTGGACATCATCGGAGAAATCACTGGATACACGCTCAAAGTAATCAAGCATGACAAGCTTTACTTTTTCGCCACTCTCTTGTTGGCATTTAATGATGTATTCTCTAATGTCTTTTACTGTTGGGGAGCTTTTATTAAAGAAATTTACGTTTCCAAACTCATCCTTAAGTTTATTAAGAAGTTCACCTTCTTTGTTGTTCTTAAACAGATCATAAAGCTTGTTACGGTTAAAGCCGCTAATTTTATAAAGAACTTTTTCAAACATCCGATTAGGATGCATGTCTAAAGACGCAAAAACACTTTTAACGCCAGCCTTTGACGTATTATTAAGGATATTAAGGGCGATAGAGGACTTACCCCCTCCGGCAGCCCCAATAATAAGACAATTTGCGCCAGTTGATATGAATACGTTCTTATCTAAAGAGGGAATTCCAGTGTAGATGGTATTTTTATCAATGTTTGTGACATAGCTCTTAAATTTGTCTTTTAAATCATAAAGCGTCGAAGGCTTAACCTCTTCGTCGTGATCATATACACAGGCATTTGTTCCGAGTTTATCACAGATACCTTTTAAAATTGGATGGTTTTGGCAAGAAAACTGTCCGCCTTTCCAATTTTCTCTAAATACCTCGGATGCTGCCCTATAAATTTCATCATCAGGCAAGCGTTCTTTATTCGATACAAGTGTTTGCTTTTCGGCGACACCTTTAAGCATTCGATAAACAATTTGCTCATTAAATCCTTGAGCCTTGTATGTGGCAGCTAAAGCAATGATTAACTCTCGCCGATGACCGTCGCTAAAATAACCTTCTTGTACAGCATACTTACAAGCCGGAAGCCATTTGGGTTTATTGGCAAAATTAAGCTCTTGCGGAGTTTGATTAACCGTTTTTGTGTTAATAACGGTCTTAGACAACTCTAATAGACTAGAAGGAAGATCAGTAGGTTGCCAAAAGAATTGGTTGAGCTTTTCTTTTACTAGAATCGGGTTTTCAGCTATACTCTTTATCTTTGCAATACTCAATTCAGTTAGTTCATCTTTATTAAGGGGAAATTTGTATAGACCAGAAGATTGGTGTTTTGTTCCAATTAAACGGATGATACGTTGACTATCATAAACAACGGGATCAAATGACTTTAGATTTTTTGCTAAATTACTACATAGAGTTTTTAGTTCTTGTGATGTAAGTGTTGAGTTTAGGCGGACTCTGACGTGGAAACCTTTTTTTCCACTAAAGCAAATTTGCAAGCTGTTATCTGGGATTCCGTATGATAAAAGCTTAGTTATAATTTCTACAGTGTCGTTTCTGGCTATCTCCAAATCCTCGTTATCTAGATCAAATATAATTTGATTAGAGAGAACATTAGAGAAGCCAGAAACAGACCCTGAATTTTTCCATTCTTGAAATTGTTCTTCGCTATAAGTATAGATTGATGTGTACCAATCTTTTGTAGTGTCGATGTTTAAAGAAAAGGGATTTTCCGTAACCGGAAGTAGTTTATAATTAGTAAAGCCTTGGCTTATCCGGTAATATCTATTCTTCAAAGTATTCTCCACTACACTATAATTTACTTAGGGCAAGAAACTACATCTTTTTCAATTTCAAGAATCTGCTCTACCGTGACGGGAACAAGTTGTTGCTGCCCGCTTTCGAGATGGGTTACTAAGGTTACTAGATAAGGACTTAAAGACATTACACCAGCGACTGGGTGTCTAATGCAAGTCTTTTGTTCGGATCTAGCTTTTGAGACTAAATACTGTGTTACCGCTCCAGCAGAAAAACTAACAATAAGAGCTGCAACCGCTAAAAAGACTCGCTTCATTAGGTACGCTCTGGAGGAAGAACTACATTAAATAAAACAAAGCTGGGCACTTTTGCTAGTCGTTCTTGTGCAGCCTCTTCGGTAATTACACCGCGTTCAAGCAACCGAGTAATTTGCTCTTGTGGTTTTTGGAGTTGAAGAACTGCCCCTTTTTTAAGGGTGACATCATTTTTAAGAACGATGTAACTCCTGGTACTGTCTTTTTTATCACGAAGCACGCTTCCAACTTCCAACCATTGTTTTTTTTGCATTATATTAGTCTCCTTTAGACTATGTTTTATCTGAGTTATTTCAGACAAATATTACCAACCGCCGTTAGAATCGGTGTCTTGCGGTTTAGAACTTGTAGATTTAGACGCAACAAACTTAGAAGGTGTGACAGTTGAAGCTGCTACAGGTGTCAATTCTTTTTTAGAAGAATAACGTTGCTCATCAGAATCGTCTTCTGCGTCATCGTTTGTTGGAATCAAAAATGTATTAGATACAAAGTATTTTTTTGCTCCGGTAATTGCTTTATAAATACCTTTATCAGTCTTATCTGAGCCTTGTGCTGGGATAATAGTTTCGTAAGTATCTTTAGGATCATCAGCATTGATGACGGTAAACTTCATTTGAATCGACGTGATAAAACTATCTTTAATTGGGTCCATCCGTTCACTCATCAAAGTTGGTAGAACAATAACACCGTGTTTAATCAAAGCTGGACGAATGGCTTCAATATAATCAGATTCTTTAGCGTATTTATAGTTTTGAAAAGTATTAACGCCGCGTTTAGACACGCTGGTTACTTCAGACATAACATCGACAATTTTTTGTGCAAGAGTTTTTTTACTCATATTAGAGAATTCCTTTTTCATAAAGTTCAGATTTTAAAGACATAATAGCATCGCTTTCTGTGCGTTTTAATACTTGAGATGCTACCTTAGTTTCCATAGTATCAGGATCGAATAAATAAGAAACAACATAAAACATCATTCGATCATTTTCCATAACGCGCCTAATACCAACCGCGTATTGACTAAATCGACCATCAACACCAGGAACAGAGTGTTTTTTAAGCTGACGACGTTCTTTTTTTGTATGTTCTCTTTGAGGAACAACCGAAGGTGCTGAAATAGGCGTTTGAAGAATTTCAGTAGCTGGAGTAACTAACGGTTTAGCAACAACTTCTTCTTTAAGACCAAGTAAAATCTTAATGTCTTCAAGCTTTTCCATTGGCAAAAGAGAAACTGGAGTTTTTACTTGATAACCAGCTTTTTTTAGAACATCAAGAAGTTCTTTGTTATCTTTACCGTATTTTTTAGCTAGTTCAAAAACTTTCATTATTCCACCATTCCCTGTCCTTCAGACCTTAGATCTAACTCTACATAGTTTTTAGTCGGTCGTCCAGAATTATTGCTGCCTATTTCTTTTAAAGTATTTAAGAAATCTTCATCTTTAAGACCTGCATTTTTAAGCATTGTATAAAGATGTTTTGCCGCGTGGGGTTCTTTGGTTTGGTAAAGAGTCTCAACAGTTCGAGATACTCTTTCGTAAGCTTCAATTTTTTCATCTTTGACCGCTTCAGTCTTTAAGCCCATCAAAACCATAAGCTCTTCAATCTCAGAATCAAAAAGCGAACATAGTGGTGCTAGATCGGTTTTAGCCATGGTTAGTCGTGATACCGTCTTTTTGGTGTCGTGGTCAGTTTTAGAGAATGTCGATACTATCAAACGATTCATTTCTAAGGACTTCTTTACTGCTTCAGCTTCTACTGGCTCATGCTCAATAACACAAGATACTCCGTATTCTTTCATGACCGCTTCGAGTAAGTCGCTCTTAAGCGATCTTTCTTCAGGGATGTATAGCCCAGCTTTGTTGTGGTGGTCGGTTTGCGCTTTGAGCCAACTGCCTAAATGTTTAATTAATCTTTTGTGATCTTTTACCATCTTTTTTTCCTTTTATATTTTAAGGGTTTAAATACATCTTTGTTGTTTTCTATAACACGTTCAATATCCCATTGATTAGGATAGTGACGTAATATCCGCCAAACATCACGTTTGACCGACGTCGGGACACGCTCGTTTTTACTCATGCCAAGTTCATCAAAAAAATCACGTACTTTTAGAATTACATCAAGCTTAATCATACTTGTTCTAGATCGTCGTCTTTTTTATTCCAACATTTATTATAGTAAGGACATAGCCCATAACTAGTTTTACAGGAATTTAGGTTTCTTGTAAAGATACCTTGTTTAATTAGAGAATTTATTTGTGCGGCATTATCTAAAACTAGTTCTTGTTTTTCTTGATCAATCTGAGCTTTTACAATATCAATCTTTATCCTTGGATCTATTTTTTCAAGCCATTCACCGTTACAACGTAAACCGTTTACTTCGTTACAGCATTTACGGTGTGTAGATCCTTTAGCGGCTTTATAACCACATACTGTACATACTTTAGTCTTATTTTTAATAACGTTTTTATTTAAAACAATAAACGCTACATCTCTTACACCTAAAGCAAAGGAATACAAGATTAACTGGGGACTAACAGAAGCCGAGTCCAAATCATAGTCTCTGGATGATGTTTTGTTATCTATAATAGTCTTAACTCCATCTAAATCGGCAACTAAATCAACAAATCCAATTATTTTATCTTTTTCTGGAGTTTCTAAACTAATTTCTTCTTGAACAGAGTAAACCTTGCTTATTTTTGGCGCAATCTGTTCTTTATAAGCATTAATCATTAAAATGCCTTTTTGGCGAAGGCACAACCAATTGGCAAGCGAGTACATTCTTTTGTATTTAGGTACTACGTTTTTCCAACCGTACTGTTTTTTTAGATTAGATGCTTTAGTTACAACTTCTTTAATATCTTCGGGAAACCCGAGTTGATTCTTTATATTCTCAAGCTGGGCTATGTCGGCTTCGTCAAGTAAGTCGTAATCAAAGTCTTTTTCAGCATACACAACCAAATCTGTTTCCGGAATGTATTGCTCTTTATTATTAATTCTTGCAAATCTAAATTTCTTTTCAAAAACATCAATAGGGTCATTTTCAGTTTTTAATAAAACCTCATTGAGTGCTGCGTCTATTGCGCTACCTAAGATTAATGCACCGGAGGTTACACGTTCTCTAAGCCTATCAACATAGTGATATTTATAGGCAACACCACAAGTTTGGTATTTATTTAATGCACTATGTGATAATTTATTGGTCAAGTTGAAACTCTCTTACATTTTCGTGTTCAATTAGTTTTCGGTATTGTATCCAACCTACAAGATTACCACTTTTAATAGACTCAAGAGGATCTATCATCGGCGTTGCTTGGTGTTCTAGCGGCGAGCAGTGTTTAGGAACACTTCCGACTAGCCTCATATAAAGAGCTTTATCTTGTTCATACGTTGATTTAGAGCCGTCGTGATTTAAATAAGAAACACGAGCACATTTGGCAACGCTTTCGATAATATTTTTCTCAGACCCAATTTTTGAATCAACAAACGGCAAATGCCACTCATTGTCTTTTAAAAACTGCGGAGTAGAAGACGTCATAGCAAAATACATCTTTTTTGCTAGCTCTTGAATTTCAGGCTGCGCGTCTTTATGAAATCTTAGATTAAAAAAGTTACTAAATTGCGAGCTAGTCAAAACAACTGTAATGTTGCTATATGGTTCTGTAATTCTATTAGAATATTGTTTATGAAGTCCAAGTTTATCCAATAGATAAGAAGATAATAAAGCTGTATATTTACCAAAAGACCAAACAATTTTAGCGGCAATTAAAGTTATACCGCTAAGGGGTTCTCCGCCTTGCATCCCCGGTCTATTCCTAGTATAAACCAAAGGTTCTACTTTATCGACTATAATATTTTTAAGAAGTTTTTTAACTGGAATAGCCCTAGAACTGGCGGAGTTTCTAGAAAAAACACGATGAGTCATTAACTCAGCATGAATGTATCTAGGATAAGTAAGAACAAAAGTTGTAAGTCTCGAACCGTTTGAACAAGTGCTGTCTTTAATTATCTTTACTTGTATCATTTGTGCAGATTTTTTCTCTTCTTATTATAATACGTTTTGTATCAGTTTGATTGGTAACTTGTATTATCACTAAAGTACCAACTTCACCTTTGACGTCTTCGTTAAATTCTAACAAGTCTCCGGGCATTATGCCAGCATTATCTGCCGGGTAACCTTTGTATACTTTTTCCGCAAAATAATAACCGTCTCTGTAAGAAAGTAAAATGCCTATTCCTCCATAGTAGGAAGAACATTCTTTAGTTTCAACAACTTCCTGTTGTTTTAGGATTCCATCAGTCCCTTTATTACTCTCAGATTCTTTATCTTTTTCAACTATTTCAATATTATCTTGAACATTACCAGATGCTTTGTTATTTGATTGTTGAGAAATGTTAAGAAACAATAATGATATAATGCTTAAATGAACAACAAAGCTTAATAATCCGTTTATCATATTTTTTATCTAATGGGGCAAAATCCCGCGTCACAGTCCGAGTTTACATCAATTTCAACAAAGGCCGTCCCGCTTGTAATTGGTTTTACTCGTGCGCTTATTTCTTCAAATTTTTCTTTTGAGATTTCTTCATACGGAGCTTGCTGAAAACCATGCTCATTATGTAAAAGAAAACTTACCGCTTTTAATGAGTTGTTATAGTTTTTTGATAACCATTCTCTAATCGTGGTTAGCTCTTCTTTTTTATAATAAACAGTAACAGACACGGCATTGTCTGACCATTCACTTTGAAGACGTTTTACGATTTCGAGTTGTTCAACAGCTGACATGTCTTTTGCCAGTTTAGTGCCTTCAGGGACGCTGACAGGAAAGGATACAACAACCGTTGACCTATCTTCGGTGCCATCAAATTGTTTTTGATATTCGATGTCATAGCCGTGACTTCGGCATACATCAACCAACGGAGAAGACGATGAGATCCTAATTCGTCGGATATAGTATTGGGCATACGCTGGGTGGCATCCAGGAGTTACATTTGGAAGTAATGAAAGACTCCCACTAGGCTTAACTGTACATATTTTAATTGAGGTTGGCCATCCCATTTTTTTAGAATACTCTTTATCATGTTGACGAAGCGCTTTATATGTATCGCTTAACCATGAGCGTTGTTCTTCGGTGGCTTGTAGATATCCTGTTACTCCTATGCCCATACGCATGTTCTTATGCACAACTTCTTTTGTTTCTGGAAGATGGCAATCAAGTCTGAGTGAATGTTTGTTAATACGATAAAGAAGCTTTGCGACTTCTAGTAAGCGTTCTTTTGAACTAATGTTAGGCAAAAAGATTTCAGCAAGGCAACAAGTCTCAAAATTTTGAAGTGTTTGTTCTGAACAAGGATTGGTCGCAACAATATCAGGATCAGGATATTGCGTCTCACCAAGACGACCCACACGCTTTGCCAATCCAAGGTTAACCAGACCGTATGGTTCGCCGTTACCATTGTACCCGTCCCAAAATTGAACAGGCAAAAGATTGAAGTCGTTGCAGATAACTGAGTTGTTAGACATTGAGCGCCAGTTGGGAATATTCCCCAAATCCCAACGTTTAGCATTTAGGAATTGTAGATCGTCTGGATCACCCAACGCAATTTGGGCGCTACGTCGCACATTACCGGCAACAACAACCATGCCGATGATATTCATAATATCAAGACAATCGATTGGGCGGAGCTTTTTGCCGGCTCGTGAGTTTAATACTTTATGAATTTCACCGATTCCGTAGCAAAGGTCTTCTGGGCCTGAGGCGGTTCCTCCGAATCCTTTAATGGGGGTACCTTTGTTCCTAATTAAAATAGGGCTATATGTAAATCCTTTACCAGTTTTAAAATGAGCTTTGAGGGTGCGGTCTAGCAACTCAACCCAACCTTCGCGGCTATCAGGTACAATAAAATCCGCATCTTTAGTATCTTTGCGTTCTATTACTACCTTTTTAACTTTAGGTAGTTGATACACATATTCACGCTGAATATTGTACCCAACACCAGAACCAAGCATAAGGAGGTCCATTGCCCAAGTAAACGCTCGGGGGCTATCAACCACGGTAGCCGCGCAATTTTGCAAAGACGGCAAACCTAGTTTGTCTACGGTTTTGGTACCTAGCTGCCAAAGAAACCTTCCGGCGACAGTGCCCTCTAAACCTAGAAGAACTTCCCGAGCAAAATCTTCCTCTTCTTTTGTGAAAGGAATTTGAAGCTGAGTTTTACAAGCGTTTAAAACTCTATCAATTGTTCCATCAAATTCTTCTACCGGAGAATTTACATCATCTTCATTAAGACGACGGCTATAAGTGCGTTTGTAAGTGATGTAACCAATTGGACCCCAAGGTGTTTTAGTCATTTATTGAACTTATATTAATTGGACCCAAATTACAATCTTTTTTAGTTTCTTAGCGTATTTTTCTTTGTGTTTTGGTGTAACAGAGTGATAGCGCGCGACCCAATTTTTATCAATCAGTTTCCATTTTTTATGGAGGCTTAACAGCTTTGCTGCACAAAAAGCATTGCCTTGCTTTGAGAACACATCGTAGTTTTTACATGTTGTGTTTAAATGGACACTATTAATTTGGAACTCCCCAAAATCTTCTGTACCATTTTTATTGAAATTGTAGGTGTACTTACCCTTAGAGCTTTCTAATATGCTAATTTTAACAAGCTCTATTGGAGCTATTTTATATTTTTTAGCAGCAGAAATAATATGCTCAATTGCAAAACTCTGGGTTGTTAAAAATGACAAAAATATAATTATAAAAAGATTCATAGTCCTATTACCGTACTTTTAAAGTATAGCAAATCTGGATCTACTTTTAAAATGTAATTTACCGAATCAACTACATATTGGTCTAAATCAACCTTAACTTGGTGACTATATTTTTGACAATAAAAATAACTACGAGCTTTATAATCGTAGCCTAATAGTTGCATAAGAATAGAAGAAACCATTTCAGCAACACATTCTTCCTCTTCATATGATAGCTGGCGGTTTAAGATATCTCTTGTTGAATGAGCAAGCTCATGCATAACAGTAGAATACATGTCCGGCAAAAACGAAAAGGATGATCCGTGTTTAATTGTTCCTTTGTTATAAGCATGATCTTTTTTAAAGCTTTTTTTTAATTTAAGATTAAACCGTTGATAGTAAATATTTAATTTTTTAAATAGACTATCATCTAAAAGAACATGAAGACTTTGTTTAAACAATGTTTTGTTTTTAGAAAGTTCGGTTAGTTGTTTGTTCATTTTAAACCATGTGGTGTCTTTTCCCAGCCATAAGGATCTGTTATGGATTGTTTAAATGCTCTGGCTGCCGCAATTGAATGAAGTACCCAATAAAAGGGTAACAAACCGGCAATTAGAATCAAGTCATAGTTTTTTCTTTTAATTGAAGACAATGCATTTGAAATAACTAAGCATGAAGTTCCAATAAAAAAGTTAATATGGCATATAAAAATTAATTCTTTAGAAAAATTAAAAGGAGAATAAAAATAAAAAATCACCATTAATATGTTTAAAGGAATATATAAAACATTTACAATAGGCGTCAGACCTACAAAAAATAAAATACCAAACCTATCCCAAAGCGATAGTTTCTTTCTCATTCTAAGATACTTAAGGTAAGTAAGCCAATACCCTTTAGTCCATCTAGTTCTTTGTTTAATCCAAGGAATAATTTTAGAACAGGCTTCTTCCCATGTAGTCGAATCAACTAAAAGTGTCTTGTACCCTAAACTGTAAAGCTTGATACCAAGTTCCGCGTCTTCGGTAACATTGTAACTATCCCAAGCTCCAACCTCTATTAAACGATTAGCTTTAAAATGGTTGGATGTTCCACCAAGGGGAATAGGCAATTTAGCTTTGTCCAACCCCGGCAACAAAAAATCAAACCAGTAAGTATACTCAATTGTAAATAGACTGGTAAGAGTGTTTTGTTTTTTATTAAAATAATTTAACTTTGCTTGAATACAAGCTACATTTTTTTCTGAGTTTTCAAAAAGATATACAACTTTTTTAAGTTGATCAGTTTCGGGTTTATCTTCGGCATCGTATATAGTTACTATTGAATCCGGTGTTAGATTTGGTTTAATAAACTCTAATGTATAATTACAAGCTTTGGGTTTAGTTTTAGGTTGAGTATTTGGAAGAATTATAGTTTTAAAAAAATTATCAGAGTTTTCTATTGTTTTGGCAACTCTGATACTATCAATGTCGTCTTGTTCAAGAATAAGATAAACATTGATCTTATCTTTTGGATAATCAAGTTTTCTTAAATTTGATATAAGTTCGGAAATTACATTACTTTCTTTATATGCAGGTAAAAGAATGTGATAATCCGGGTAGAATTTTGGATTACCATATTCTACTTTTTTTTGTTTTAAGCCTAGTAAAAAAAGTACAATTTTAAATGACCAGTTAAAAAAGAAAAATAACTGAGTCAATAAAAAAAGAAACTCAATCATCGTTTAGAAAAAAGACGTTGAAGAAGTCCTTTTGAACGCATTTTAAGTTGCGCGTTTTCCCTTTGAAATTTTTCAACATCTTCTTCTAAACTTTTAATCATTCGAGAAAGTGTAAATTTTTGTTGAGTCAAAGACGAAACGTTCAATTCAAGTAATTCGGTTTTACTACGTTCGTTTTTAAGTTCTTCTTTTGTAGACTCAAGTTTTTTTGAACTATATTCAAGCATCATTTGGAGATTCTTTACAGAACCCTTAAGAGTTTCTAATTCTTCTTGTATTTTAATAATATCTTGTTTTTTCATATTAACCTTGTTTGTGGGGTTTGTTTTCATTTATTACGTTACCACTTACCTTAATAAAGACAACCTTTTTTTGAAACTCTTCTAAATTCTTAGCTCCTGCATAGGTAAATGCTGACCTAAGTCCGCCAATAATATCTTGAATAATTTCATTACTTTCTTGTTCAGAAAGAGATTTAACTCGAACCTGAACTCCTTCGGCTGCTCTATAACCAGCTAAACCACCAAGCTTGTCTATAGCAACTTCTTTAGATGCCATACCTCTAAACGACTTATAGGCTCCGTTACTTGTTAGTTCAATACTACCCGGAGTATAATATGTACCCGATAGCATGCCGCCTAAAATAACAGCAGACGCACCGGCTGCCAAAGCTTTGGCTATGTCTCCTGGCGAACGACATCCACCGTCAGCAATAATAGGCCGACCAACAAATGAACACTCAGCAATTGCTGAAAGTTGAGGGACACCAAATCCAGTTTTGATTCGTGTCGAACATACGGAACCTCCGCCAATACCAACTCGAATGCTATCGGCACCAGCTTCCGCAAGAAATGCAGCACCTTCTATAGTAGCGACAGTTCCCGCCATTAAATGTGCATTATTTCCAAACATTTCTTTGTAAGCTTTAATTGCGTTTCTTGCCGACTCTGAGTGGGCGTGTGCAATGTCTAGCATGAAGTTCGTTGCTCCGGCTTTAAAAAGAGCTTCGGCTCGCTCTAGTTCGCTTTTAGTAACGCCAAGAGAAACGAAAGTCTGTTGCGGCGACATTTTATATTGGTCGATGTTTCTTTGGATGTCCATAAACCGATGCAACGCTCCGAGTCCGCCATTTTCATGCATCCAATTAGCCATAGCGGTTTCTGTTATAGTATCCATATTAGAGCTAATTACAGGAGTTTTTAAACCAAGAAACCCACTAATGTCTACATGGCTTCTCGACTCAATGGGGTTATATTGAGGTTCCATAAGAACGTCGTCAAATGTTAGGCCGGAACCAACTAAATTAATTTTTCTCATAAAATTTTTTAATCAAATCTTTTCTATGGGCTTTAACTAAATTTTTTTCAACAAGATAATCAATAACTTCTTTATTTTTATGTTCAATAGCATTAATAAGACATAAATCAAATTTATCACACATGTGTATCGAAGGGGGAAAATTTATAAACCGTATTCATATCTATTTTAAGCTCTTCATGAAAATATTTAAGAACATCTAAACGATTTACAGATCCCGCTAGAGCTACTGCCCACCCTCGATCAAGTGTAATCGAAACTTTATTTGTATTTATATATTCTTTTATAATTTTTAATTCATAACCATTTTCAATGGCATCATAAAATAACTCTTGGTAATTCATAATTTAATTACCTTTATTTGCGCTTTGGATAAAATAGAAATAGAGTCTTTAATTCTATAATCATTTTCGTAAAAAACTGTTTTTACACCACCAAGGTTAACAATGTGTTTAGCACACATCTTACACGGCAAATGGGTCACAAAAATAATTTTATCTGTACTAGATCTTTCAGTACAGTTAATAATTGCATTGGTTTCTGAATGGATACAACCGCAAGATCCAGGACTGCTTTTGTCATCGCAACAATTGTCTAATCCTTTGGCGTTACCATTGTATCCAACAGAATATACTTTTTTAAAATCACTAGATGTAATTACCGTACCAACTTGAAGACGTTCACATGTAGATCTTTTTGAAAGATCTAAAGCTAAATTCATGTATATTTTTTCAAATTTAGGACGCATTGGATTGTTTAATAACCAGTTTATTTTTCATGCTTTCCAAAGACTCTATCAATTTTGGCGGAAGTTCACAATCGGTTTCTTTGTAGGTTAGTGGACTTTTGGGTTTCATTCCTCTATTACGCATTTCCTGTTCAATCTCATCATGTCTAACTTTCATAAACTTAGTGTGGTTCTTCCAACGCAAAGTTTCAGGGTGCCTAGAATAACCTTTAAGATTTTTCATTATAACAGAGTTCATTGTATGAAGCTCAAGATGCTCACCTAATAGTCGTTTGTTATCTAGTTCTTTTGCTGGGATTGGGTACCATGAACGCATATTTACTCCTAGTTTGGTCCGCCAGGTGAGAATTGAACTCACGACCTATGGTTTATAAGTCCATTGCTCTAACCACTGAGCTACTGGCGGAAATTTGGCTGCGTGGGAAGGGCTCGAACCTCCGATCTCGCGATTAACAATCGCTTGCTGTACCAACTCAGCTACCACGCAATATTTGGTCCTGGTTGAGGGACTCGAACCCCCACGCTCGTAATGAGCAGTCGATTTTAAGCCGACGTTGTCTACCATTCCAACAAACCAGGACATAAACCTTATATTAATTACTATTGCTATTACTATGCCAAAATTTTATCTAATAATTTCAACTATTGATTTGTAAATCACCGTCTAAAAATAATTCAGTTGTATAAAGAGTTTCCGATCTTTTAGTCCCATAACTAACAATATCAACCGATACACCAGTAAGATCTTCAATCAAATAGACAAACTGTTTAAAATTATGATCTTTATGATCTTTCCATCCAGGAACTTGTGTATAAACACCTTGTTCATATACGCCAATAGTTTCAAAGTTGTTTAAAACATCGCTTTTAGTTAAAACCCAAGAATCTATTCCGTTGGCTTGTACTGCTTTTTTTAGCATATCAATATCAATCCAACCGATATTTCTTTGTCTTCCGGTAGTAGCTCCGAATTCTTTGCCTATTTCTCTGATCCTGTTTGCCATGTGGGGGTCAGTTTGCTCGATGCAGCTTGGAAACGGCCCTTCCCCAACCTTAGTTACATAGCATTTTATAACGCCGTACACTCTATCTATGTCTTTGTAATTTAGTCCAGTCCCAGTCAAAGCGGCAGAAACAACTGTATTAGAAGATGTTACAAACGGGTAGTCACCTTGATCTAAATCGAGTAGAGTGCCTTGTGCTCCTTCTAATAAGATCCTTTTGTTTTCATCTTTTAACGTTCTTAAAAGAGAAACGGTATCTTGGACAAACGGACTTAATTGGTTTAACGAACTTTCACAAAAATCTTTAATTTCATTTAATGAAAAGTGTTTTTCAGATCCTAAAACTTTTAATAAAGCGTTTTTTTCAACTAAAACTCTTTCTAGTTTTTTATCTAAAATTTCTTTATTAAAAAGATCTTTGATTAAAATACCAGATCTTGATGCCTTGTCTTCGTAAGCAGGTCCTATACCTTTGAGAGTTGTGCCAATTTTAAATTGCTTTTCTCGGACTTTATCTAACTCAATATGATAAGGCATAATGATATGCGCATTTGAACTAACCATTAGATTATTTTTAACATCTAAGCCTGACAATTCTTTTGTAAAAGTAGACGGACAAACAACACAGCCGTGTGCGATAATGTTAAGAGTATTTGGGTTAAGAATACCACTTGGAATAATATGTAAAACTTTCTTAGTGCCATCTGGCAAATAGATAGTGTGTCCTGCGTTATTTCCTCCCTGGAAACGGACAACAACATCATAGTCATGACTTAGAAAGTCTACAATCTTACCCTTACCTTCGTCACCCCATTGAGCACCTACGACGACACTCACCATAATTTAAACTCCATCCCAACACCAAGTCTTGTATCTCTAAAACTTCCGGTTGATTGTATTGATGTCCAATTAATATTTTCAACAAACACGCTTGGTTTAAAAAAATCCAGTACATTATAATTGATTGCATTCTTCATATAAAAAGAAGAACCTGCCGAACCCATAAGTTCAGCTTGAGACCACATAGAATAACCTAGCCGTTTATAAATAGGTTCATTAATGCCTACCCACGCTCTAAATCCAATATCACCATGGTCGAATGATCCCATGTAACCAAACCCGGCAAGACCTTCAGCTTGTGCTGTAATCGTCTTCATTAACACTATCAAGATAAATAACATCATCTGAATTTTTTGAAGCATGCACTAACACCAATCTTGACGGGAATTCGCTAAGTAATTTTTCCGCTTTTTTTCTAAACTTAAGCTTAAGCTTTTTGTTATTTATTATTTCTAATAAATAACGCTTAGCGTAAATAATTGATCTAGCTCTTTCGTCTGGTAAAGTCATTGATCTTTAGATTCAAGCATATGCAAAGCATAAACAATTTTACTTTGCTGTCGTTTTTTGACTTCTTTTAGACCTTGAGAAAGATCTTTAATAGCATCTTTAGCTGCTGAATAGTTTGGATTAGCATGTAGCTCATCTTCAGCTTGTGCAATAGCTTGATTAGACTGTACAACTAGACTTTCTAATTGTTGTTTATCAAGTGACTCAATTTCACTGATTGTTTCTTTATCCAAATTTTTAAACGCTTTTTTTAATTTCTTTTCTAATGACATATTATTCAAACCTATATCCTTTTTTAGAGTTTGCAACAATCCGAGTTTTTAAGCAAGGGTGTTTTTTTCTTAGTGTTTTAACCAACATAGTTACAGCATTTACAGTCTCAGCTGCTCCGGCTTCTTTAGCTATTGTAATGTGATCAATGACTCTAGGTCTATTGTTCATTAACAACGCTAAAAACCGATACTCTGTATTACCTAGTATAATTTCTTGTTTAGTTATTTTATCAAATAGAATATTTTTTTGTCTATATTCTTCTTTATTATTTTCTTTAACTGTACGTCTTTTAATGTAAAAATCTTCACATTCAAAATAATTTATAGATTCGTCTTTATTTTGTAGAAGTTTATCAACTCTTTTTTCAAACTCTTTAATGTAAAAAGGATAAACAATATATTCATCTGTTCCTGATTCAAAAGCTTTAACTGCAAAATCTTCAGAATAAAAATCTGAAATTAAAATAAACTTTACTTTTTTATATCTAATGTCTTTTTTAAATAACCGAACAAGATCAAATCCGTTGATCAGTTTTTGTTTTATGTCTAAAATAATTAAATCTGGATTTTCAATGTGTAAAGTTTCAATAGCTAAAATTGGATTAGTTAAATTAATTAAGTTATAATTTTTTAAACTAATATTTAATTTTGAAAATATAACTATCTTTTTTTTCATATTTAAGAACTTATCGATTTTAAAAACTCAACAGTCTCTGTATACCCCCTATATTCTGCATATCGAATAGCCTAATTATCCAAAGCTCTAACACCAGCACCAAGTTGCGCTAGCAACTTGACCATCTCTATATGCCCACGATAAGCTGCATATCGAATAGCTTCATCATTTTCAGCTCTAACATCAGCCCCAAGCTCTGTTAGAGCCTTGACCGTCTCTGTATGCCCATAATAAGCAGCCATTCGAATAGCACAATCATTCTCAGCTCTAACATCAGCACCATCAGCTATAATCTGTTGAATAGCTTCTACAGGCAGACCTAGTTCAATTGCTTTATACAGTTCTTCTTGAATGTTCATAAGCTGATTAATTCCTATTCTGAATGCATTTGGGTAAGTTTAGAAGTTTTAATCGCCGCGGACATACTTGTCCCGGTTTCATATTTTCCATTAACTAATAGATTATGTCCATTTTCTTTTGCGTTAACAGGTCCGCCATAGTTCGAAGAACTAACGCGAAACAGTCCAACATAATTGGCTACAACATAAAACCCGGGCAACCCAACTTCATAGCAAGCCGGATACGACCGGCAAGATTGATATAGGTCTTCTCCTTTATTTCCGGCGGCAACAACAACCTTAATTCCATTAATTAACGCATTAATAATAGATTTACGTTCTTTAGGTAAATAAAGCCTACCATCAAGGCTCATGTTAATAATTTTAGCTTTATGTTTAATAGCTAGATTTACTGCAGTTGACGCAATTTGATCAACAGTTTCTCGGTCCTCGTTTTGAGTCATGTTTCTATAATGCACAGGGGAATGTATCCATTTAATAGGCATTATGCAAAATTTCGTAAGATCTGTGCGTTCGGCAATAATTGACGTAATTGCTGTCCCATGACCCATGACATCTCGAATACCGGTATTAGTTAGATCAAATCTAAGACCTTTGCAAAGCACAAACTCTGAGTTTTCATGAGTGTATCCAGAATCAATTACTGCTATGGGAGTTCTATGGTCTATATCAAACACAAATTAATCTCTTTTCTGAATGCATTTAGTCAAGTCTAGCACCAAGACTCTTGAGCAACTCAACAGTCTCTGTATGCCCACGATAAGCTGCCCATCGAATAGGCCAATCATTACCAGCTCTAACATCAGCTCCAAGCTCTGCTAGAGCCTTGACAGTTTCTGTACGTCCATTTCTAGCTGCCCATCGAATAGACCAATCATTCTTAGCTCTAAAATCAGCACCATCAGCTATAATCTGTTGAATAGATTCTACAGGTAGTCCTAGTTCGATTGCTTTATACAGTTCTTGTTGAATGTTCATAATCCGATTAATTCCTATTTTGTATACGATTAGGCATTTTTATAAAAAAATGTCTTTTCAAACATATTTAAATACTTAGGATTTTTTACAGTCTTATCAATGACACCCTTTAAATACGGCGAAACTTCAACATAACCCAAATTAACCATATCATTCGGATTTACAGTTTTACCCAAACGCTTTAAACACCTAATAACTTTTTGGATATATTTAGGGTGAATGTGACCGTTACCTTTACCTTTAATTTGCTGAAGTTGATCCGATCCTGTTACCTCAAACGTAGCATGAGGCTCATTGTTTTGATCACGCAACGAATAGATTTTAGTTTCTTTGCCGTAATATGAGGCAACGCAATGCTTCATAATATATCCTTCTCGTTTATATGCGGATTCACCGACAAGCCTGACAAGCCTAAACCCATCCTTAAATTTAAGAACTGATTTAGTATCTTGCTCAGTTTCAGCTATTTCCGATGCCTTTTTTCTGAGTTTCTCGACCCATTCAAGAGACTTTTGTTTTGCTGTAATATAGTCCATCTTTTGAAAGCGCTTCGGTGCTGCGTCAGAATTAAGATAGTCAACAATGTGCTCGACTTCTTGATAAGAAACACTCGGATCTTTTTTGACTTTTTTTGCCAGTGTGTTGCTAATCCACCATTTAGTTTCATCTTTATTTGGTCGGTTCAAAAAATCTTGAATCATTGTCATATCTCCTTAGATACAGGATACAGTTTTTTCAAGCTGCTTGCTATCAGTGTTTTGAAATTTTTCAAAATCTGAGGCGCTATCAAAAGTCATTGTGCAAACCGTGTCGTTAATCTGAACGCGCGCAACGACCTCTTGTTCTTGAGTAACAGTGACTGTCAAAATATTAAACATAATAGTCTCCTGCTGAAAAATTGACTTGCAACATGTCGTCGTGTGGCGTGACTTTATACCTTTGATCCTCAAGTTGTTTAATAACAGCCAAAATAGTCTTTATTGACGCACCTCGGGTGCTGACGTTAACGGTTTCTTTTCCCTCATACGCGGCAGAAACTACAGCGTGTAAAACTTTGCTTTTAAGTTGAAACCTATTCAGTTTGCCGGTCTTGCTTTGTACTACGATCTTTTGTGCTTTTTGTGCGTTCATATTTTACTTTTCTTTCTTTTTTTCTAGTTGTTTGTTTAGCTGTAACAGATAGTTGTGAATAGCCTTTATACGTTCTG
Source organism: Bacteroidia bacterium (assembly GCA_022841465.1). GTDB lineage: Bacteria > Bacteroidota > Bacteroidia > B-17B0 > Aurantibacillaceae > Aurantibacillus. Next base: position 29,790 of record JALHRL010000022.1, read on the forward strand.
GGTCGTTTGTCTGGTGGATAAGATCTAACATCCAAAGTTTAGTTTCTAGTAGTTCTTTTTGAGATTTTGTCATCAGATTAATCTCTTTTCTAAATGCAATTAGTCAAGTCTAGCACCAAGACTATTGAGCAACTCAACAGTCTCTGTATGTCCATTAGCTGATGCCAATCGAATAGCCAAATTATTATTAGCTCTAACATTAGCTCCAAGTTGCGCTAGCAACTTAACTGTATCTGTATATCCATTTGCAGCTGCAGATCGAATAGGTTTATCATTAGCAGCTCTAACATCAGCTCCAAGTTGCGCTAGAACCCTTACGATATCTGTACGTCCATTTTGTGCCGCCCATTGAATAGCTTCATCGTTAGCAGCTCTAACATCAGCTCCAAGTTGCGCTAGAGCATTAACAGTATCTATATTTTCATTTTCTACTGCATGTCGAATAGCATAGTCATCGCCAGCTCTAACATCAGCTCCAAGTTGCACTAGCAACTTAACTATTTCTGTATGTCCATTCTCAGCTGCCAATCTAATAGCCAAATCATTTTCAGCTGTAACATCAGCCCCAAGTTGCGCTAACAACTCAACTATTTTTATATGCCCACATCTAGCTGCCTGTTGAATAGCTTTGTCATATTCAGCTCTAACATCAGCGCCATCAGCTATAATCTGTTGAATAGCTTCTACAGGTAGTCCTAGTTTGATTGCTTTATACAGTTCTTTTTGAATATTCATAAGCTGATTAATTCCTATTCTGAATGCATTTGGGTAAAATCACATTTGTCTTTACCAAAACATTCGCAATCGTTTTCTTTATCAAAGACAATATCACCCTCAAAGAAGACTCCCGCCCCGCAACAAGATTCATTAACTGTCGTCCATTCGCCACAATCGCAACAAATGCCATCTTTACTCATTGGTCTTGTCCTCCGTTAATCGAGCAAGGTCTCGGTCAATCAAACTCAATGTTACAAGCAAGAGTTGTCTGTTTAGATCATCACAATTGTTGTATTGGTCCATGATTTCTTGTTTTTCTCTAAGCAATTCTAAAACTTCTTTTTTCATCGTCGCACCGCACTATATGGGGTTATACGCTTAATCATTTCTAATTTTACGGACACCTTGTAAATTTCACGCGCAATCCACCTTTTTTCAGCAACCGTAACGGCAACCCTGAATTGATCAAGCAACTTTGCTTTATAGGTTTCCAGCCTTTGACGCTCACTCATTGTCCGACTCCTCTTCTGAAACATCTTCTAGTCCAAAAATCTGCTCACGTTCATAATCCAATGCATCTTGATAACGCTTGTCTAGATAGTCTTGCTTTAACATATCTAGCCATTCTTGTAAGTCTTTAGCTTTTTTTGGATCATTCATAAATATACCTATTGCATCTGCTATGCCAAGTTATTCTTTAATATTTTCAACCAAAGGCACCATCCTACTTGTTCAACCTTTTGACAACTACCAAAGTCTTCTTCAGCTCTACCAATCGTGCGAGTCTCACCTCTCTAAGAGCCTTCTTAGAACGTGGATTGCACAGCTGTTGCCGAACAGACGCTATTAGACGCTCATAATGCCTTACAGACGCATCTAAATCATCTAGTCCTTGTGGTGCTTGAATTACGTAATCGATTTTAATACCGAGCAAATCCAGTATTCTATAGAGCCTAATTACATGCTTTATTGTAGACCGACTATAATAGTAGTTATTTAACACCAATTTACCTTTAATAACTTTAAGAAGTGGGTACCATCCATAACTTGTGGCATAAAGGGTTTTAGGATCGAAAAAGAAATTAGAAGACTTAAATACAGCTTCACGACTAAAGAACCTTACCGGCAAACTAAAGTCCCCGAACGTATTCCCCTTTGCTTTTTCTAGTTCATGCTGAATTTTAGCGTACTCAATAGCTCCAACAACCGACTCTTTTGTATAGTTCATACAACTAGTCATTGCATGACGTGTGCCAGGGCTTAGATCAAATAAAAAGGGCAGACACCCAAAGATGTCTGCCCAAAGACTAGACGTTGGTTAAAACTTATACAGCTTTTATTAAATATTCAATGTCTTCATCGAAATGGTCAACTGCGTATATAACCATCCTATTTCCTTTTTGAAGGGCACCCAATTCATTAACATAATCTTCTAAATAAGAATTTGGTAATTCAGGGTCTACCGACCTTTTTATAAAATCAATGACCTCGTCTTTTTCATAAAAAGCCTTTACAACACGTTTATGAGACTCTATATCAAAAAAACTAACCTCATACTGCATCACAAAACACTTTCCATAACTCTTTCTAACGTTTCCAATATCTCCTGCCGTGTAAAGCCTAGTTGCACACCTCGTTCAATCAACCGTTGCCTATATGTGGACCATTCGGAGGGCGTGAGCTGAAAATAAAGCGCGGGCATCCTATCTAGAATCGTGTACAGATCTTCTGGAACTAAAGCGTTTTGTAGACCTTCTAAAGCGTCTCTAATCATCTAGATTCCCTTCTATAACTAATAACGGCACCCTCTGATATTTCTATGAATTCCCCTTTTGTAAGCAATCGACCATCACCGGACGTTATAAACTCAGACCCGGGGCTATTGAATGTTATGACCTTAGGCTTAAGACCGCCAAAGGTTATATAATTAACGTCACCATTTAAGGCGTATTTAACAGTCGTTTCTTGGTTTGAAAAGGTTTTTACTCTAATAAACAAAGCGGGGCCATTCAACACAAAAGGCCCCCGTTTCTGTATCATCTTTTTCTTCATATTCACTGACTCCAACTAATTAGCATTTCATCTGATCCAACGCCACTAACCTGATAACCCAAACTGGTCAAATATCTATACAAGGCGGTATATTCACAGTCTTTAACATTAGGGACTATAACTGATGTGTTTCCTACTTCATGTGCATTGTTTATAGCAACACTTGCATTTATATATGCTTGGCTTTTAAAGAGCTTTTCTAGTCTGAGTTCTAGTGCTGGTTTCATATTATCTAGTGTACCTTAGGTTATCGACACATGGCAAGCTAAGAGAAGGAGTTTAGATCGGTTGTGAGATGAGGGTGTTTTAATTAGCGTTGAAAAGGTTAGTCTCTGGGATCAAATGGTACTATTTGCATTCACCTCTTCACATTCTCACTCTCTCATCGTTCGTCCTCTCACCTCGTTCACCGCTTCAACACTGCTCGTCAAGCGAGCATGTTTTGCTTGTATATAATAATGCATTAGATATGGCAAAATTGATCTCCGAGCAAGCCTATCCCTACCTAGTCTATATAAGACTCGGGATAAAAAGCGCCTTAGGGTTACTACTTGTTTCGCCTAAGTGTTCGCCACAATACTGATCAAGTTCTACCGTAGTTTCGCACATGGTACTTAATCCCTCGACACCATGTCAACCGACGTTTCCGTCTGGGAGTTGCCTAGACCTAGACTTCAGCCTTTCGACTGAGTGAAGGGTTTTTTAAAGCGTCTCCAGCAGAACCCAAGTTTGCTTGTTTAGAGCATCCTACTTATAGTTGTTAAATCATCTGGCAAATTTAATCAAGTTTTTTTGATTTTCTACATAATAACTTGTGTCTTCGCTCAATTTTACAAGAGTTGTGCCATTCTGTGCCAATAGCTTTGTATTGAGCTTTTTGCCAAACAAATGCTTAAGCCCTTTAAGGTCTAGATAGCGTACAGACCAGACTGCTCGGGAATTATACTTAGGGTACACTAGATAGGTTTTCATATGTTCAACTCCTGATTAAAGCAATTTTAAAATACATTTGGGTAATTTCAGATTAAAATCGTTCCCTAATAGGTTTGGGTAATCCTATAGGCAAAAGGTCGGCAGTCCCTGGTTACAGTTGTTTAGTGGTTTTGAACACATAGACCACATAGGTCGTATAGACCCAAGGATGCCCTTGAATGCATGACCTAGGAATGAATGCCCTAGTGGGAGTCCTAGACATTCGTTGCCTATAACCCGATTGTGAGCGTCTAGTGGCTTAGTCTGCCATGCCTTTAAAATCATTGTGATAGTCTCCGATGACACATTTGCAATAGTCATGCCAACTCACCGTCTAGTTCGTCCTCAAACTCTAGGCGCTCCACCATGTAGACATACGGAGGACCCACGAGGCTAGGCTTTTCAAATGATGCCCTCCCTGCCGTGTCCACGAGCTTAATCAGGTCTTCATTGGATAGGTTGCCATTAGAGCCTTGCACGCCTCTTACTGCATACAACGTCCGGAGCATGTTGCCGCGTTGCCTATAATACATAGGCACAGAGGCCTTATCCTCTCGATAGATCTTATACATGATTACTCCTTAATGAATGAATATTTGATGCCATTGTCAATCGTATAGGCCATAGGCTCGCTATTCCACTCAATAGCGCCCCAGACGCCTTGTAGAGGCTCTGTAGTGCCGTTGCTGTACACAAGGGTACCTTGACGATCCTTGACGATTAGAATGGATTCTTGAGCGAATACGGCAAATGCTAGCCTAGACGCTTCGCTTAGGTGCTCAAGGTCAACTTTATAGCTGAACTCCTTTACGCCTTTATACGATCCTTCGCATTCCCGGAATTGAACGCCTGCATCCTCTAACAACCCAATGAGTCTACCACGAGCCAATAGGTTCTGCTCGGTTGTATTAGTGCTAAGTTCGGGACTGAAGAGGATGAAGCCTGAAGACGGCAGTCCGACAATGGCAGGATTGACCAGGGGCTTAGATTGGCGGTTCATGTATTCTTTAGACATAATTATTTATCTCCTGTTTATACGCTCACAATTGACCTATACGCCTCGCTGCCGCCCATCCTTAGGCATACGTTGAGGAGAGAATCAGATAACCTTAGTAGCCTCATTGCCGAGGATTACAGCTTGCGCATAATCATTGGCGTTTTTTGCGTCCTGTTCGGCTAGACGACGTGCAACATATTTAGCATGAGTATCGCGCTGCTGAAGCATGATCACGTTGTCATAGGTCTCAACCGTATGGTCGGATTCCCATTTAGTGCGGAATAGCTCATACTCGCCATAATAAGCCCTAAGCGCTTCGATAGCGTCGTCCTTAGAGTAACCGGCAGGCAATGAGCCTTCGATAGGCGTCATGTATGCCGTTGGTGCTGCATGATTAACCGATACATCACTAAGCTCGACGATACGCTTAAACACAATCTGTACTAATCTAGGTGCCTTCATATAACTATTATCTCCTAGTGCTTTAAAATAATCAATAGCTGAAATCATTGAGCTTTTACAGCATACAAAATGATGGGACTTACAAACCATTCGCCTTCTGCCTTAGTCATCATCCCTCGTGGGTTAAAGTATGTGTCGGTTTCTTTGCCGTCAATGATCTTGGTTGCATCAGTCCTTTTAAGGCTCAAACCCTTAACGATCGATTCTAGCCCGTATTGATCTACTACACGGTCTTTATAGAACACTCTCGTAATTTCTTTGCCGAGTGGACCAGTGAACGCTTTACAGGTAACTAAGTATTTAGTGCTCATGCCATAGGTAGTTGCATCCGTTGTGCCAACGCTTTTCTTAATCATTTCAAAGCACCCACGGCGAAAACCCTGTAGAATTTTTAGTCGGCGTACTGTTCTTAAACAGCTTGATATCATTGGACTATTCACGGCAAACATGAGTTAAATATTTGATAGCACGAGGTAATGTGAATATCACATGGGACAGAGGCGGTGTCAACGTACTAGACGATTGACCAATGCTTAGACGAATTGGTGCTTGATATCATTGAGCTTTTACCGGTGGGGTAAGTGCTTGGAATTATTGGGGTGGTATGGTTATAGATGTGATTTGTGGTGCGTGTGTGTGGGACAGAGGGCTGAGTAGTTGATATCGCTAGGAGAATGGGTGGCACGAATCTTGCAAGGCTGGCGCCTTCTATAGCGGACATGAGCGGGGATATATGAGAGATAGGGAGAGATATGGGAGGGGGGGGGTAGGAGGGGAGAAATAAATATTGAATGTGGACATATCTCAAACACAACATACTCCCTCTATAGACTGTACCTTTTTCTAATTCTTTTCAACCCAGTACTTAAAATAATTAGTTTGCAACTCACTTTTTCTAATAAGCGCAATTAAATATCCATTAAGATCTAAACTCATAGAAAACGTCTTGCCATTAACATAAGCAACATCAATTCTCATATATTTCCAGAAAATGTTAAGATATATTATAGGTTTTGCCAGTTCAAACTGTATAAATTTCATTGTTTATAAACCATTCCTAAACCTTTTTTCAGAAACATTTGTTTTCTAAATGTATCAAAAAAGAAATAAAGATACCAATTTTTAGGAAAAATAACAACAAAGTGATGACTTAAAACTCCATGGCCCTCTGGAAAATAATCGAATACAATATTGGGATAACATGAAGTAAGTTTTATAAATATCACTGCACCCTCCTTATCAAGTCTATAAACTGTTCCTGGCTTTCCATAACATTCATCAGCCGACCAAAATTGTCATAAATGGAATACAGTGTACCTTTTGTGTACATAAGAAGCATCCTACCAGTCAAGTAAAATGGATTAGCCGTTGTATTAGGCATGCATTTTAATTCTATAAATTCCATAAAAAGAACTCGTAATCATCTCGTTGTAAAGTAATTGCAATGTGTAGATCATTATTTTGTATAAAATCTAAAGACAAACAAGAGTCACATAGGCAGTCGATCGTACAGAATTTAACGAATGGATGGTAGGGTAGTGTTATAAACCTCATTAGACGCTCACATTTGCCCTATAAGCGACGATTTAAGTATGGGTGCTACCATTGCCCTCAGAAATAGAAAACGACTGTACAAAGGTATTCTGGACTTTTCTTAGGTATTCCACATGACGGTATATCCTATCGTTGGCATACATCCAATACAGCACCCCTGATCTAGAAAGAGGCCTGGACTCATTCTCTAGTTCTTTTTCAAAGTATACACTTATGAATTTTATAGAACCTCCGTATCTTGTCTTGTAGCTTAATGGCTTTTCCGAACTGTTCGTAGAATGTTACAGGTATGTCTCCGTACCATTGGAACACATCATTAAGCTCACTGACAATCAGAATATTGTCTAGATCGTCAAAATAGTCTTGATTGAGCATTATCCTATCGGATAGGTGTAAAATAGTCGCTTTAGATACTGTAACATTTTGTATTCAGAATTGTAAGGACCTTGTGATGGTAGCTGCCAGCAAAAGTAGTAATATCTAAAGATTGAAGATATGTCGTCGCTATTAAAATGATCTACAGGTCGTTGTAGGCGTATAAGCTTCATTACCTGAGACCTTTAGAGAATAGCCGAGATAAAATTACCTTATTACCGTCGTCACTAAAGAAAGATAGGAACGGAGTCATAAGACCTGAATGACTCTTTACATCAGAATAAGAAGCGACATAGCGCTGGGTCATTCTTGCTTCTTGGTCTATTTCTAGAAATATGTGTATGAAATTCATATAGTTTTGGAGGGGGTCCGTGGGCTAAAACGACACCACAGACCCTCCCCATCCTTATCTGCTTATGCCTGGAATAAGCAGCATGGTCCTACAATCCTCGGGTTGTGCGCGCTATGCCCGTGTGCTCTTAGACCTAAAAACAGCTTACCCGCGTCCGCCATAAGTTGCAACAAAATATTTTCTAAGCATTGTCGCTTTTAGGTTTATGCGCCCAATTTCTTTGTTTTCAATCTTAGAGTGTACCTCTGAGGTAGAAAAGGAAGAAGAAATGAATAGATAATTATGGTATCCATCGTAATAAAAACTATAACTTACCGGTTTATTTGACGAAAGTTTTATGAAGCGCATAACTTATAATTTTTTTCTATCTATCCGCACATAGTCAGAAAACATTTTTTCGGAAGTACAGTCTTCGGGCTTAACGTCGTCTCTAAATCTGTGAAACGTCGGGTGTCGAAGTCGGCCCGCTAAATTTTTATCACTAACTTTTTGAATTTCTTGAGCAAACACATCAATAACCTTACCTTTATAGGCGTCAAAATCCCTAGACATAAGAAGCCTTGTTTGGTCATTAAAACCACTTACATAGCCAATCTCAACTAGATTACCCTCGTGGTATACACTAACGGCGATAGAACCCAGTTGGTTAGCATATTTACCTTTGCCGGGCTTGTATCCTGTAATTATAGCTGATATGTCATAGGATTTCTTAAGCTTTGACCAGCCTTCACCATATGGCTTACTTGTGTCTTTGATTATGAGACCTTCACCACCTTGGGCTATCATCTGTTTAAAATATTCGAGTTTGTCGTCGGTTATGACTTTAATGGCTTTGATATACGGACTATTAGCTTGCGACACAACTGTTTCTAGAATGGCTCGTCGCTCGACCCAAGGCAGTGCGCGCACATCCAGCCCACTATAGAACATAACATCAAAAGCGTTATAGACGACTTTACCGGTTTTTTGCTTTTGAACAGCCTCCTCCGGCAAAGAATTCATTATAGCGTTTGTTTCAAGAAAGCTTGAATAAAATACTTCTCCATCTAATACTGTACCATTTAAATCTTTATAATCTACATCTGTTATATGTGGGACATTATCAGTCTTATCTGATAGAAAACCGTCTGAGACAGATTCTCGTCTAGAAAGAAGTGTATTACCGGTTCTCCTTCCGTAAGGACAACCTCCTATGTATAGGACAAATCTAGAACCGTCCAACTTTTCTTCTGCTATATATTGTTTATCTTCAATGTTTTCAGGTAGTTTAGCTTTACAGCGACTAGGAATACATAGTTTCATAGCGTTTCTCTTAAAAAGTTCATTAACTTAACTTGTATATCTACCGTTTTTGTTATTGTTCTTTTTGCATTTGTAAATAAATATGAAAGCATTCTACCCTTAGAATATTTATCGAATTTTATGACAATAAAATGCATTTTGTACCTTATTTTAACAAATATAAGTATGGAAAGCAAATGTCTTTGTAAGATTTGTAATGTAGAGAAGGTTCGCCGTAAGTCAGAGTTTAGGGAAGGGCGCTACCACTATAGGGATGAACGAGGTAAGCTCTGGCGGGGTAAGCACTGTCCCAAATGCGTTGTAGTGCTTAATAGAAAGTACATCCCCCTAATAAAGGGGCTTATAAAGCAGACCTGCGTTATTTGTCAAAAAGAGTTTGAAACCTATAAACGCTTAACATGTAATCACTATTGCCGTAAAATTTATGTAAAGCGTCAACGTATAGCTAAGCTAGAAAAACGATCCGATCTTCCACAAACGCAAAGCCAAGAAGAAAAATCGTAAACGGATGTATTCCTACAAGCTGGTGGTATAGCCCTTAGCATGCGCTGGTGTGTTTTTTTGTATACTTTAGTCATATAAGACTCTATGTCCGAGTCTGAGCTATATTCGGCTATCTTTCCTGGGAAGGTATTTACAAGAAACTCATACACCTGTTTATTGCTGTATACGTTCTTAAATCGTATATAGGCAAGCATTGCCCTAACTATCCCTAGTGGTAATCTTCCTTCGGATAGCTGTCTCAATCGCTTTTTCTTCATTCATACCCCCAGCAATAAGAGTCTCGACGTCTTTAGAAATTTCAATTAGTTGCTCACGTCTAGCCTCTATAAAGAGATAGTTTAACATATTAAATCCAGACAATGCTAGAAACATCATACTAACTTTTGGATCAACATTAGCCATAACCATCATAGAAACAGTTGTAATTATTACCAAAATCAACGTTAATGTTGATAATAGTTTCATTATTTTGATAGCTTTTGTAATTCTAAGATTCATCTTTTTCCTTTAGTTTATTATATTTAGATACAGCCCAACCTACAACTATGTCTTCTTTTAGTTTCTTTTTTTTTATTAATTTATTAGCTCTATGTATGATATAAGCGAGTCTTGCTTGTTTTCTATAAAGCTCTAGCCAAGCCGTTGCTGCTATTCCCGATATACCAAAGAAAAGAAATGAACTTAAAACGTTATTTAAAATAACCATAAGGAAAGCAAAAACGAAAGAAGCAACAAACACAAGTAGAGATGCATTTAGAGCACTTTCTATCTCATTAAGGGTTGATTTTAAATTTATCAAATTAATTCTCTCTTATATTGAAAAGCTTCAGATGTAAGCTTGTGGATTGGGTGGTTTGGATTTTGATAATATATAGCATAGACATCCTTCATACCACGTTTATAGCCAATCTTTAAAAAGGCTACCCAAACTTTATAGAGGGCTCGCCAAAGTGTACCTTTTCGTACCAGCAAAAACCAGGCAGTATAGGGTAGCTTCCAACTATCCGTACTTTTGTAACTTATTACCCCCATAACAAATTGCATAATAATGATACACAAAATGTCCCAAAGAGAAGGAGTCTTTCCTGCGCAAAGTTTTAGAAAAGAAATAAAGCCCGGAGACCTATGATACCAAGAATGGAAACAGAACTGTCCTGGATTTTGATTGTTCCAAAAATACTTAGGCTGACCACCAAAATAAAACTTCATGTAACTAGTGTTCTCGCCGTGCTCCAGCATTTGCCGCGCAAACTTACCGTTATCGAATAATGCCGAGAACGCGAGGACTGGGGTCAGGTTATCCATGCTGTCATATTCGTTAGAAACTGGGGTACGTTGAAGTAAGCCGGGCTGCCGCACACACATGGCAAAATTCTCCTTTACGCGCTCGATTTGTTGTAATTTTTGGATTCGCGTAAAAGAGGGATTGGACAAGTATGCAATAAGCATTTCAAAAGTGAACAGTGTCCCATTCTGAGTAACTTGACCAGGCTCAAGAGTTGTCAATCCAAATCGGTCTTCAAATTGTTCGTTCATTAGAAATACCTCAAATCAATAGGATTAGATCTTTTTGAATTAATATTATATTGTTGACGAGTAACAGTTCTGAATGTTTGTACAATTTTTAAAGGAATAGGAAGCTTTACTATCTGAGTTCCGTCAAAAAAATTTTGGGGGTTCCTAACGGTTTCCCAAAAAACACGAAGACTATAAGTAGATTTGTCGTTCTCTAGGGAAATATCGTGCCACATTCTAATGACTCTACTAGCGTGTGGAAATTTTACTAATTTCAAAATTCGTAATCCTTCTCTCGCTCAACAGAGTTTTGGTAATCTAAAAACTTAGACGCTAATATCAGATCGTGGAATGTAGCGGCTTGACCATCGACGTAAAGAACGTGCCAACTAAAGGTAATGTTACTGTATGTTTGAATTAAGTAATTACCATCCTTTTCTAATAGTCTAAACTTTTTTGTCATTGTTTTCTTTCTCATAAGCAGGACACCAAAAACTATGGTTAGGCCCTTTTGATGCTTTGTTTACCTTTTCGGAACCGCACTCACACTTAACTTCTTTATACCAAGGATTCTTAGAAGTGCAGTTCCAACATTGTATATGATCTGTACAATAACAGACATCGTCAGAAATAAACATATATTAGTAAGATACTCCAGTTATCTCTACCCATCTATCTAAATCTTTGTCTTTAGCTAAAAATTCGTAATAAAAGATACCATTAGGAGTCTCCACCTGGGCAGAAATGACGTTAGTATCGTCGTTCTTAGGAGTTATAGTCTGTACATAGACAATATAGCCGGGTCTAAGTGGGTCGTAATAGCGTTTTTCAACTTTAATCATTTAAAAAAATACCTGACAGTTATTGTAACCATATCTCGACCAACATTCGGTAAAGAGATACCTAAATTGGAGATGTGTTTATAGCCAATCTGTATTGCGGTACCCTCAATTCCCTTAAATCCTATATGAGCATCTTGAGCAAACTGAAAATATCCAGAATTAATACTGTCACTTACAGTCATAACTCCAACGGACTGTATAAACCCGATATAAAATGGTCCATAAGACGGTTCTACCCCTAGTCCGCTCTGAAAAAAGCCAATGGGCTGCCCGCCAGTTCGGTGGTCGCGCAATAAAGTAAACTCATGTTTTGCAACAATAGAACTAAAATTACTTTGATATCCAAGGCTTAGGCCAAAAATATCGGTTGGTCGATCACTCATTGCTAGGTTATACCTGGCAAAAAAACTACTATTATCTAAAATTAAACCCATTAGTGCTAATAAAAATTCCATAAATTTAACAAATATTATATAGGATGGCTAACCTATTCGACAGACGCCTTCTAGCAAAGAATGCTCAAAAAATTCTTTCTAGTCAAGACAATTATACCGGCGTTGATATCAGGACTTTTAGAGTCGAAAAATCAGCACGTCCTGTATTTTATCTAACAATTACAGCTATCACAGGCTCTACAGAGCTTATTATAGAGAATTCTGGTGACCCTGACCAGGACTTTAAGACTTTATTCACACAAACCTATACAGCCGTTGGTAAGTATACGATACCACTAACAGATGTTCAGCGCTATTTTACTATAACGCTAACCACCTCCGGCGGAACAGCCTCATACACCCTAGCAAGCATCCTAGCGGAAGCAAGCACATCTAATATAGCAGAGGATTATCTTGCTGAGATTGCAGCAAATACCTCAGGAAATCTACTAGGCGAAGGTAAGAATTATTATAGTACAGCCTTGGCTGTCCCTAGTGGTGGTTCGGTCGATGTTGTAACCCACACTGTGCCTATCGGAAAGACACTATCAGTTTTAAGAGCTGAATTTTCCGGAAACAACATAGCTAATTACGAACTAAAAATAAACGGAATCGTTGTAGCCAAAAAACGCACATGGTTCGGTACCGATATTAGTGGTTCCATGGTTTTTGATGGAGTTGGTCTAAAGGCAATTGCCGGCGACATTGTTAAGCTGACTGTTGAAAATTTTAGACCCGACATTGGTGATTTTGAAGCACGAATATTTGGAGTAGAACGAGATGAGTAAATTAGACATAGCTAGAAAAAAATCTGAAGTATTAAAAATGCAAGCTGCTAAAGCCGATATGGAGTTCAAAATTCTCGAACGAGAAGAAGAAATTCTTCGACTTCGTAAAAATATTGAGATTCAGGATGAGCACGTTCTTAAGGTTTCTAAAGAACTTGCTGATCTTGAGGCTCAAAGTCCCAACAATTAATAACCCTTAAGGAGATAGTATAAAATGGCTGATCAAAATACAAGTTTGCCGGTTAGAAGTCAGGCAGATGGTTTAGATGAAAGACTTCATGCGAAGCTAGTTGACTATGCTGATCCAAGCGGTGTTGACAAACAGCTTGAGATTACTGAGAAATTGGCTCATGTTCGTGTCCACGGTCAAGATGAGGCAGGAACTAAAGTCCAACTTCGTTTGAGCGAAGACGGTCACGCAAACGGTGATGGTATCTATGATGCTACAGATAATACCGATCCGGCTAGCGTTGGATTGGTAGCTCTTGAAAGAAACGCAGCTCCGGCTGATTCTCAACAAGTTCAACGTCTTACTTCACGCTCTAATGGGACAGGATCTATTCGTTCTTTGGACGTTTCGCTTTTGGACGAAAATGCTGAGCCGTTTACCGCTTCCAACCCGCTTCCAGTAACGGTTGTGGATAGTGAAGGAACGGAAGTCAACGATTACCTAGCGTCCGCGGCTGTTGCCGCAGGTGCTTCCGCTAACCATGACTATACCGTTACCGCAGGAACGACTCTTAAACTTACGCAAGTTTGGGCATCGGCTTCTGGTAAAATGAAGGTAGAAGTTCAAGTTGAAACCGGTGTTGGAACCGGAACGTTTACTAGCAGATTTGTCGCTTTTGTGAGCGCTTCGGATAATAACGTCGCAGTTTCTATTCCGGAAGCTATTTCTGTTGCAGCGGGTGTTCGGGTTCGTGTGATTCGCACGAACAGGGATAACCAAGCTCAAGATCTTTACTCGACTATTTCGGGTCACGAAATCGTTTAGTAGTGGGGTGACGTATGGCTGATCTATCAGAAATTCAGGCATCTAATACAGTCAAAGTTGTTGGCTCTGATGCGTCTGGTGTAGAACAAACTCCGGTTCGTTCAACACCAAATGGTGAGCTTAAAAACGCTGATTTTATTAATGCTTCGATAGTTCAGACTACGTTATCAGTTGGGACGGGGGCGAGTGTTCAAGCCGTCGTAGGCGGCTCGCCCCTTACCAATAGAAAAAGCTTACTTATTCAAGCATTAGGAACCAACATAACATACGGTTTTACTTCTGGAAGCCAACCGTTTACTCTAGCTAATGGTGCTACTGTGCAATTTAGCATAGGAGATACGGTCAGTCTTTGGCTTAGACGTTCAAGTGGTTCCGGGACGGTAAACGTTGCTATTGCGGAGTTTGCCTAATGGCCAGTACTTATGTTCAGGTTAATCCGGTAGCAGATTCTACTCCAGGCTTTAGTTACGGTCGTCAAGGGTCTGTTTCTTCTGGAACTTATCTTCAAATAGATGGAGTTCCAAGTAATCTATCTGGTAGGATAGTGCCGTTTGAAACTGCTGAGTTATATAAAATTTTTGTAGTCACAAGTGATGATGCTACTTTTGATTTAGACATTCAAAAACGAAGCGGTATGACGTTTACAACAATATATACGGCTAATATAGTCGGTCAAAGAGTTAGCACTTTTGCTGTTGAAGATGTCGAGTTTGTTCTTGGTGATGAGATTTGTGTTGTAGTTTCTAGTGGAACTGCTAATAATATTGTAGTAGGATTGATTATAAAAGGAAACTAATGTATGAGTAAAATATTAAAAAATACAACAGTTTCTGATATTTTTGTTGCTGACGTTGGTATAAATCTTATAGCAGCTTCTAGCTATACAGTCCCTGCCCAAGACTACATGCTTTGGGCAGCATCTAGTAATGTTATTGTTTATATAGGTAATGGTTCTGTTGTTGTAAATGACGGTACTTATGATCTTTCTCCGGCCCAAGGGGTTGGTTATATTCAAGGTTCTTTTATTCAGCGAGATTTTATCCCTTCATTAAAAAATAATGACCGTCTAAAAGTTGAAGTAATCAGTACAGGTGGAGCACCAAACGTTCAAGTATCATCTAATGATCAAACGTCGGGGTATTTAGAAGAAAAAATAGTAGCGGTTTCTGGTGAGACAACAGTAACAACACTAAATGATGGCGGAGACGAAGATCTTCAAGTTGGATTAGCAAATGCTGGAACTCCAGGGACTTATGGATCGGCAGCTCAAACTCTAGTCTTAACTACAGACTCTAAAGGGCGAGTAACTTCGGTAACAAACACACCCGTAGCAATTCCTTCAACTCAAGTCACTGATTTTATTGAAGCCACTCAAGATGCCGTAGGTTCCGCGTTAGCTGATACTTCGTCTGTTGATTTATCTTATAATGATGTTGGTAACGCTATAACAGCAACAGTTCTTCCTGCCGGGGTTGATCATAATTCTTTGGCGAATCTTACCTCTGGCGATCCACACACTCAATATGTTAATAGAGAAACTAATGCTACTGTAACAGATAACGCAATTACTCGCTGGGACGGTACCACAGGTCGAGATATTCAAAATAGCCTAGCATCTGTTGATGATAACGGTGCTATTATATCCCCAACCCATATAAGAGTGGGGGATACATCCGACACAACTAATGGAAACATTAGACTAAATTCTGGGGATTTAGAGGGTCGAGTTGGTGGTCAATGGGTGTCCTTAACTAAAAATGATATTATTTATAATAGAGTCTCTAGGACCACATCTATATCAACAACCAGTACAAATTATGTTGTTATGACATCTATGACATTAACACCACCAGCTGGAACATATTTAGTTGACGGACGTTCTACTGTAACCGCAACTTCAAACAATAGAACAGTTTCTATGGCAATATATTCGGACGGTGTTATTGTTTCTGGTAGTCAAACCGAATCTTTTATTAGAACGGGCTCTGGTTTTTTAACAAACACTGACATAGAATCTCTCGTTAACGACGCTGTTGTAACGGTAAATGGATCTCAAGCTGTCGATCTTAGATGGAAAACTACAGGCGGAACAGTCCAAGCTAATTTTATTTCTCTTAGACTAATTAAGGTATCATCGTGATTATTTATAATTTTGAAAAGATTGTTGATGTTGATAAATTAATTAAAGAAATTAATCAATCAGGTCTTTTAAATTTTTTATATGTTTCAACTGCTCATAATCAATTAAGTGTTTGTTTTTCTTCGACACTTTCAACTGAAGACCAGACTACATTAAATACTTTGGTTTCTTCACATATTGCATTTGATCAACAGAAAGTTGTTCAAAATATTATCAGTAACGCAATGAATTTTGGTTCAGAAATAGTAAAAAAAGTTGCAACTGAAAACGTAATGCTTGGTATTACTCAAGCAGGTAAAACCAAAATAGTCGCTGATGTTTGTAAAAATCTACAATATTATCTTACTACAGGTTCTCTTTATGTTGCAATTGACGAAATTAATCGTCTTATAGCAGAAGAACTAGATCCAAATTTAGAGCCTTTTGTCACAGAAGCTAGATTAAATTCTGTAAAAAGTGAAATACAGTCATATCTAGGTATAGTATGAGAACTATTTTCTTAGGTTTTTCTAAGAGAAAAGGGTTTGCTCCTTTAAGTGTTTTAATTCGAGCTGTAGAAGGTGTTGATTTTTCACATACTTTTATAGAAATTAATTCTAAAGATAAAGATTTAGACTTTATTTATCACGCTTCTGGCTCTCAAGTTAACTTTAATGGTAAAGAATTATTTCTTGAAAAAAATCAAGTTATAAAAAAATACGCTATAGATATTTCTGAATATAAATACAAAAATCTTTTAAAATTTTGTGTAAAAAACTCAGGTAAACCATATTCGTTAGCCCAACTATTTGGTTTGGGTTTAGTTAGTTTGTGTAATTTGTTTGGACTAAAATTAAAAAACCCAATATCAGAATCTGGTTTTATTTGCACAGAATTGGTTATTGAAGCGTTAAATGCTACTGAGTTTAATTTTTTAACTAAGATAGATTCTAATTCTATAGGTCTAAGAGATTTAGAACATTTAATCAAAACTATGTCTTTGCAATCGAAGTAATATCTGTAATAAAATATTCTTTTAATTTATCAGTTTCGTCAGTATCATACATTTGATAAAAGGTTGATACATTCTTTAGAGATGTATCTTTATATCCACAAAAAGAAAATGTGGTTACTCCGTTTTTTATACATTCAAATGCTAAATTAAATAATTCAGTTGAACTTTTTTCTGAAAAGATAATTAAAAGGTCTCCGGTTTGCATTGCTGGAACGTAGTACGGTATTGCTAGGTGTATGGGGGTTATAGTACCTCTGGTTGCGCGATTAAATAAGTCACAGACTTTTACTGAGATTTCTGAACTATCAGAATACACATAAAAGCGTTTTCGGTTAGCTCCAATTGTATAAACTAACTCTAATGCTGTATCTAAGTTGTATTGATAGCTAGACATTATATCTCACAGATTATACCCTGCAACATCATCGCTAGAACATGTGCATGATTTATGTTTAGAGTCGCATCTGACAGTATTTCATTATAATTATTAGAGTTTATTTCACAACTTTTAACGTCTTTAGATACAAGATAAAATGTTTTAGCGTTTTTATGATATTCTCTTAAAAGATTTTGAAAGCTTGCAGTTTTTAAGCAATACTGTAAATATTTTGGGATAAAAATATTTTTTCTTAGGTAAATAGTATCTACCCACTTACCAAAATAAACCCGATCTGCCAAAATGGGTGTTTTTGATAAGCCATTCCAGCCATTAATAGCATAGTCTATATACTCTTCGGTTGGGATATCCATAGGGCCTATCATAGACTTTGGAACCCAACAGAATCTTAGTCCTGTATCTAAATCACAAGCATAGTACTCATTATATAGATGAACGTTTTTAAGATCTTTAGGATGTAAACCACTATTCTCATCAACAAAGACAGAACGAGACTTTTCAGAGTCTGAAAGAAGTTCGTAATCTTTAATTGATAGAATTTTTATCATTTTTGTTGCCTTGAAAGACGAGCCATCATACGTCGAGTATGACGATTCATGGGATTAACCATGTGATCGCCGTCTTTATTCAAAAGCTTTTCATTTTCTTTATATGACTTAACAGTTTTATCTTCACCGGTAGTCTCATCTTTAATAGTTTCAGTAACCAAAGATACCGATTCTAAAGTTCGCTCGCCTTTAGAATTAATATAAACTGGTAAAGTAATAAAATCAGATTTTCTATATGATGGCATTAGGAACTCCAGGAAACGTTCAACATTGAACCATTAAGATTTACTTTTAGACCATGAAAACGAAGAAAGTCTAAAACACTTTCTCTTACTTTATCTTCAAATTGATAGTCGAATTCTACATCAGTAGAATACATACCTTGTTTAGCAGCTTCGTTGATGGTATAGCTAATATCGTTAATAGCACTTTCAACTTCTTTTTTTGAGTTTTTGAAGTTTGCGTTTCTAGTAATTAGTTTAAGTTCTTGAGCAAAAATAGCTTTCATTGAATTGTATCCTTTTCTTCAATTGAGTTAATTATATCGGTTATAATTTTATACATTTTAGATTTCATCAGAGCTTTTTTCTGTTTTTCGTCTTTCATAGAATCTATCATCATAAGATAAATATTAATAAATTTAACACAATTCGTCTTTAAAAGATTGTAGTGTTGTATAAAAGGATATAGTCCCTCATCTACCATTTTTTTATAATCTTTTTTAGAAACTTCGTCTTGTTCTTCATATTTAAGTAAGAAAGCTTCTATTTCAGTCTGCCAATCCATTTAAGATATCCTCTAGTGCTTTCTTTGTTTTTGTGCAGTTTTCTAGCCTATCCTTTAAAGGACCGGATTCTTTATCCTCAGTTTTTTCTAAAAGACTTTCTATCATTTTAGAGAACTGTTTTTGAGATTCAAGAATTACTTTTAGATGTAATTTTTTTACATTAGGATTATTTGAATTCTCGCTAAACTTTTCACGAACACGGTCTAATTCTTTAGACACATCTTTTTCTCCGTTTTGTCCAGCTTGTTTAGCTAACAGCCCTAGAGTCCATGCACAATGTTCTTTTATGTCTTTTTGTAAGGAAATCTTCATTTTTATATGTATAACATCTTTACACTTTGGTTACAAGCTCAAAATGTGGAAGATCATTGAATTTTTGATCTTTATAATCTCCATCCATATCCCAATCTCCACCCCATCTGATATTTATTCCTAGTTCTTTTGCTTTTTTTATAACTAGCTTACCGAATTCATAAAACTTTTTAGTGTCTTGCCAGTCTAAGGGGTATGGGGCTACATCTATAGCCATGCTGGGTTTGGTGTTGTGCTTACTTTCGGGCCATTTAAGTCTACTTACTTTATCTTTAAATGCCTTATCTTGTTCTTCTTCAGTCCTATGACCACATAAAATGGTACAGTCTGTGTCCTTTATAACCTCGTTAAATAGCTTTTGAAGATCAGGATGGCATTCATTTAGACGTTCTTTTGATTTTTTTCCAAATTTTGGCATAAAAAGATCCTTAAATTAACAAATATATGTAGGAAGCCTTAAACGCAATGCTAACAGCTTTTAGAAGCAATGGCAATGTCCGATAAGTAGCTCACGCAATTAAAGCATTCCTAAACAATATGGAGGTTTTGTGGGAATTTTGAAAAATCTCACACTAGAAGCACTACTTTTAGTGACTTTTTTTGCAAAAATTATGATTTTAGGAGTTTCTTTACCTGAAACTCTAGTCTTTTGTGCATTAATTGCTCTTTATTCGTTAAAACTATTCTTTGATGTTAAGAAAATAAACGAAATAAACGAAAAATCTTCAAAATTAATGATTGAAGCTGTTGAAGCTATTAAAAAAGACTCAGAAGAACAGATTAAGCTGCTTAAAACCGAGATTCAAGAAGTAAAAACTAAAATTTCGACTTCTAACATCGCGTCTTCACTTAAACCGAGGATGTAAAGATGTCAGCAACTGATATTATTGAAAGTTCGACCGATATTAAAGAGCTAAAAAACTTAGCTCGTACCCAACAACTTGTAATTCTAGAACTTCAAAAAAAAATTGAGATTTTAGAAAGAAAAGAACAAAAACTCAATCACGTTGAAGTTATTTCTAGAAGCGCTGAGCAAGATCTTTGTGAAATTGAACTAAAACGACTAAGAGATATAGCCTTAGACCGTTCTTTGACTTTAGAAGAAGCAAAAAGAATGGATCTATACGTTAAGAACCTTTATATCGCTAAAGGTAAGCCTGCCGATATAGAGACTACCGGTAAAAAACAAAAAGAATTATCAGAAGCTGAGCTTATACAGATAGCACTTCTTAAAGAATAATCAATGTCTACTAAAATTGAAAAAATAAAAGCTATAGAAGAACTCTGGAGAAAAGGCATTCTCTGGTGGAAGCTTTTTCCTTTTCAAAAAGATCTTTATAATATTTATCAAGAAACCAGCCAAAAAATAGTAGTTTGGGCTTGTTCGCGCCGATCGGGTAAGACAAGAACTGTCTTAGTCATAGCGTTTGAACAATGTTTAAAAAAACCTAATAGTATTGTTAAGTTTATTGCGCCTCAACAGGCTATGATCAGAAAAATCATCAAGCCTATGATTAGGGAACTATTAGAAGACTGTCCCAAAGATCTTAGGCCAATCTATCATACACAAGACAATACATGGAAATTTCCCAACGGTTCAGAGATTCAGCTTGCCGGTACGGATAACGGCAACGTTGAATCCCTTCGTGGCGGTAATGCAAACCTTTGTATAGTCGATGAGGCTGGGTTCTGTGACGAGCTAAGCTATGCTGTTAATTCGGTTCTCATGCCGACTCTTGCTACAACTCGGGGCAAGCTTATTATGGTTTCGACTCCACCGACTTCCCCCGACCATGACTTTGTTGATTTTATTAAAACAGCAAAGCTTAAGGGCGCTTACGCTCAAAAAACACTCGACGATAATACAATGTTGAGTGAACAAGAAAAAGAAGAACTCATTGATGCCATTGGTGGAAGAGATTCTATTGCTGTCAGACGTGAGTATTACGTTGAGATTATAGCAGATACGGCAAGGGCTATTGTTCCGGAGTTTGACGATGAAGTTCGTTCTGTTGTTATTAAAGACATCGATCGTCCTCCTTATTTTGACGCCTATGTTTCTATGGATATCGGCGTTAAGGATCTTACTGTGGCTCTGTTCGCTTATTTGGACTTTAGAAACGCGACGTTAGTTATAGAAGACGAGTTTGTTATCAATGGACCAGATATGACCACAGATAAGCTCGCTAGGGGTATAAAAGCAAAGGAAGAGGCGCTTTGGAAGAATCCTTATACTGGTGATCAAAAAACCCCTTATATAAGAATTTCCGATAATAATCTTTTATTAATTCAAGATTTGTCTAGAATTCACAATTTACATTTTTTACCAACCGAAAAGAAAAATGCCGATTCTGCCCTTAACCAGCTTAGGATGTTGGTGTCTTCTAAAAAAATAATAATATCACCCAAATGTACAAATCTTATCCACCACCTAATAAACGGTACTTGGAATAAGAATAGAAGCTCATACGAGCGAGCTGTTGACCAAGAAAGCCGTCAACATCACTACGACGCTATAGATGCCCTTAGTTATTTGGTCAGAAACGTCAATTGGACTAAAAACCCGTATCCCGCTAATTACGATTATCCGATGGGTGAGATATTTTTAAATCCTAATTATTCCGAGGACTTATCTAGGAATAACATGATTTTAAAAAGTATCTTTACAAAAAAATACAAAATTTAACAAATATCATTAGGTGGTATTAAATGAGTAAGCCTAAAAAATACTTTGCATCCTTAGAACCCAAAGAGTGCGTTCAGGCTTGCCTATCTAAAATTGAACACTGGGCTCAGTCGTTGGAAACCAATGGCTATTACCAGAAAATGCGTGATTCGTGGGCCTATTACCATGGAGCACACTTTGCTTCTATCAACTCAAGTCATAAAGTCATGTTTTCCGGTGATCAGGGTGAGCTAGCCAACTTGGCGGTTAATCACTTTAGAAACATCGGCGAGAACATGCTAGTTATGACGACTTCTAACAGACCAACCCTAGAAGCCCGGTCTGTAAATACTGATTATAAATCTCTCGTTCAAACAAATTTAGCTAACGGTCTCCTAGACTACTACATGCGTGAAAAACGCCTTGAGAGGCACCTTAAAACAGCAGTTCAACATGCAATCGTCCTAGGTTCTGGTTATGTCAGAATGGGCTGGAATGCAACAACCGGTGAACTTTTTGATTATACCCAAGAAGGCGCGCCAATCTATCAGGGTGATGTTGAATTTTCCAATCCATCACCGTTTGATGTTATTTTCGATCCCACCAAAGAATCTTCAAAAGCTGAATATCTTTTAGTTCGTAACTGGAAAAATAGGTACGATCTGGCTGCTAAGTTTCCTGAATATGAAAGTGAAATTCTTGGAGCTAAAACTAAAGCTGAAATTCAAGGCTTGGGTTTGAATTCTATGGGTTACGACGATACTGACGATATTGGCGTTTGGGAACTCTATCATGAGCGATCTGAATCTGTTCCAGAAGGTCGTTATGTTCTATTTGTTGACGAAAACTCTGTCTTAATCGACAGTCCACTACCTTATCGTTCTATACCTATATTTCGTGTTTCACCATCTCTTATTTTGGGCACTCCGTTTGGTTATAGTAATCTTTTTGATATTATTCCTATCCAAGAAGCTATAAACTCTCTTTATTCGACAGTTTTAACTAACCAACAAGCTAACGGTGTACAAAACCTATTTGTTCCGGCTGGAGCTAATATCCAGACTGCTAACCTTGCTGGCGGGTTAAATATTATCGAAGGTACGGCTAAACCAGAGCCTTTGAATCTTACCCAGACTCCTGCTGAAATCTTCAACTTTCTCACTACTCTTGAGAAGGTCGCTGAGACCATTTCTGGTGTCAATAGTGTTGCACGTGGTAATCCTGACTCCCCCTCGCTTCGATCTGGTAACGCGTTGGCGTTGGTTCAATCCATGGCTCTTCAGTTTATGTCGGGTCTTCAGCAACAATATGTTGAGTTGTGCGAAGACGTTGGCACCGGTCTAATCAACCTTCTTAAGGATTTTGCGGCAGTTCCTCGTATAGCAGCTATTGTTGGAAAAAACAATAGAACCTATATGAAGGAGTTTAAAGGTGACGATCTCCAAGACGTTAACCGAGTTATTGTAGATCTTGGTAACCCACTAGCTCGGACCACTGCCGGTCGTGTTCAAATGGCTGAGCAGCTTCTTCAAATGGGTGCAATCAAAACTCCTGAGCATTATATTCAAGTCATGAATACCGGTAAGCTTGAGGTTATGACCGAAAGCACTACGTCGCAACTTCTTCTTACTAAAGGAGAAAATGAGTCAATGATGGGTGGTGAGTCAGTTCCAGTTATCGTGACTGATAACCATAAACTTCACATTGAAGAGCATAGCGCAATCTTGGCTGACCCAACAATTCGTCGTGACCCAGAATTAACCGCTATGGTTCTAGAGCATGTAAATCAGCATATCGAAGCTCTTAGGAATACAGATCCTAGCCTCCTGACTATGTTGGGTCAACAACCTCTTCAACCGATGGGTGCTCCTCTTCCGGGTGCTCCAGGAGAAGCTCCTCCTCAAGAAGGAGATATTTCTGCACCAAAACAATCGGAAACTAGTGATGTTATGGGCCAGCCTGTTAATAACACAGGTCAAAATATTCCTTCTATACCAGATGTAGACCCAAATCTTTTACCAAACCCTGGGCTACAGGCACAAAATGAGGCTTCACTAAACGCGAGGTATAACGCAAATGCAGGACAATAGATTTTCAGCTTTAAAAAAGAAAATGGGTGTTGAGGATGAACAAGTCTCGATGCCAGAAGAAATTTCTCCTTTAGAAACTGCCGCACGCACGGCAGGAAGCTCCTTAGCATTTGGACAAGATGCAAGAATTGCTGGAGCACTTGGAGCTGCCAAGGATGTCATGACCGGAGATGGCAAACTTTCGGACATCGTCGGTCTTTATAGAGATAATAAAGAAGATTATGAAGATCGAACAGAAGACGCTATTGAACAAAATCCAAAATCGGCATTGGCGGGAGAAGTCGTTGGTACTGCTGCGAGTCTTGCTTTACCTGGCGGTCTTCTCGGACGTCTAGGCAAGGGTGGCAAGGCTGCTTATGGAGCTATACAGGGAGGATTACAGGCCGCATCGGAGTCTGAGGCAGACGAAGACTTGGCATTGCCTGTAGCTGGTGGTGCGGCTTTGGGTGCGGCTAAGACAATGTTTCCAACACTTTCTAGTGTTATGAAGGCTGCTTCCGGTGTTAAAAAAGATAAACCCGCGGATGCCGACCTACCTGGGTTCCTACAAAGTCGTCCAAAGCGTCAGGAAGCTACTCGTCTTGGTGATGCTAGAGACCCTAATAAATACTCACGTATTGATATGGAAAAAGAAGGCCAAAAAATGGCTGAGGAAGCTAAACCTATGGAGCGTCAGCTTGCAGCTCTTATAGCTTCTCACAAAAGACGTTGGGGCAGAGAACCAACTGAGCAAGAAAAAAAGATTCTGGAAGCAAGGGCTTTCGGAAAAGATATAATTATTGAGTAAGTTTTAACAAATATAAGTAAGGGAAACCTTTTAGAGTAAGCAATAACGCCCTCTAATTAATGCGTATTCTTTTAAGAACCGCAAAAGGAATAAATATGTCTGAAAACGAACAATCTGTTGAATCTAATATTGAGTCTACTGAAGCACAACCAGAAATGCAACAAGAAGCTGCTGTGGTGCAGGAGTTAACCAGTCCCGAAACTGAAGTTAAGGAAGTTTCTAAAGATGGTCTGGATAAAAATCCTGAAGAACAAAAATTTAAGCTTAAAATCGACGGTGAAGATGTTGAGCTAACTGAAAACGAAATGAAGCGTTATGCGTCGATGGGTAAAGCTGCCCAAAAACGTATGCAAGAAGCTGCTGAAATTCGTAAACAACATGAAAGTCTTCAACGTGATGTTGAAACTTTTATTGATATTCTTAAAAAAGAACCCGAACGCGTTCTTAAAGATTTGGGTATTGATCCTGACGTTTTTGCTGAGCAACAGATCAATAAAAAACTTGAGCAAGCTGCTAAAAGTCCAGAACAAATTGAAAAAGAGCGCATCTTAAAAGAATTGGAAGATGCCCATAAAAAACTTAAAGAAGTTGAAGAGTCTAAGAAAAAAGAAGAACAACAGCGCTACGAAGCTGAATATGCAAAAGAAATCGAAAAGGATCTTACTTCTGCATTTGAAAACTCCAAAATTCCTAAAGACCCCCTGTTTGTTCGACGAGTTGCCGACCTTCTTTTCTTGGGGGCGACACAGGGAGTGGAGCTAAAGGCTTCTGATGTCCTTCCTCTTGCTCAAAAGCAGGCTTTTTCTGAGTTCAAAGGATTAGTTGGAGTATTGTCCGACGAGATGTTGGAAGAGGTCTTGGGTAACGAAAGAATCTCAAATTTACGAAAAAGGTACATCAAGAATATTAAGCCAACTCCAGAATCGCTGTCTTCTGTGAAAGAAACAGCTACGCAAGCTCTTGAAAACACTGATAAAAACGTAAAAAAGGTAAAATCAAGCGAATTCTTTAAAAAAATTGGCTCATATTAACAAATATAAGTAGACGGCTGTGTAACCACAAGCTTTCTAAAGTTTCCTCGCTCTCTTCATAACCCTTACGGGCTGATAGGACAACGGGATACTTAGAAGCGGAACTTTTAAGTAACCGGCCCTATTAACCCGATATTCATTAGAATATCAAAACTTAGTAAAAAGGAAATATAAAAATGGCTGACGCTCATAGTATTGCAACACTCGACGGTAACTTTAAACAAGTATATGCTGACAAAATTAAAGATCTTTACGCTGATAGCGTGAAGCTTCTTCCTCGCGTTAAATTCGTTTCTCGGGAAAAACAACCCGGTAACGCATACAACGCTCCTGTGATCCTCGGATCTGAGCATGGGATTTCCTATGCTACGGAAGATGAAGGCGCATTCGCATTGAATGCTCCTATCACTGGACAAACGAAAAACGCTTCGGTCAAAGGCACGCAAATGGTCCTTCGTTCGGCAATCAGCTACGGTGCTGCTTTCCGCGCTCAA
Organism: Bacteroidia bacterium; assembly: GCA_022841465.1. GTDB lineage: Bacteria > Bacteroidota > Bacteroidia > B-17B0 > Aurantibacillaceae > Aurantibacillus. The sequence continues at coordinate 55,895 of JALHRL010000022.1, forward strand.
GGCTCAACCCGCGCTTTTGAAGATGCTACCAAATTGACGGTTAAGATGATGGTTGATTCTATCACCCGCGACATCGAGCGTCAATTGATCAACGGTCAAATGGGGATGGGGGCAATCGCTTCGGTTTCTTCGCCAAGCATCACAATTGCTACCGCTGACTGGGCACCTGGCATTTATGTCGGTGGCGAGAACATGCCTCTCGAAATCCGCGATGTAACTGGCGCAACCCTTCGTGGTTATGCTTCTATCGTGAAAGTCGACATGTCTACCCGGACTCTCGAACTCGATGCGCTCCCAGGCGGCACGGTTGCTACTGATGTTGTGTGGAAAAAAGGCTCTTACGGCAAAGAAATGGCCGGCCTCCACAAAATCATCTCCAACACCGGTTCGATCTTCGGCATTAACTCTGCTGACTACTCGCTCTGGCAAGGTAACGTGTATGCTGCTTCCGGCACCCTCAGCTTTGCTGAGCTTTCGGATGCATTGGCGCGCGCTGTCGAAAAAGGTCTCCAGTCGAAAGTGTTGGCGCTTGTCAACCCACGTACTTGGGTAGATCTCCTCGACGAACTCGTTGCTAAACGTCAGTTTGACTCTAGCTACAAAGCTGAAATGGGCGAAAGCGGCCACGAAGCTTTGGTTTTCCACTCGCAAAACGGGAAAATCGAAGTTCTTTCGAGCACTTTCGTTAAAGAAGGCTTTGCTTTCTTGGTTAGCGAAGATGATCTTCTCCGCGTTGGCGCTACAGACGTTACCTTCAAACGCCCTCACAGTAAAGACGGTTCTGAGTTCTTCAAAGAACTTGAGAACAACGCTGGATTTGAACTTCGTTGCTACAGCAACCAAGCTTTGTTCTGCGAAGCTATTGGTCGCCAGACGATGATCACCGGTATCGTCAACTAATTTAGCTCTTTAATAATTTTGGGAAGGGCTTTAGAATTCTGTTAGATTCTAAGGCCCTTTTTAACAAGTATATATAGGGGCTATTAACAATGTCTAAAGAGCTTACAGTTTTAGGCACTCCTTATACTTATCCCGAAACTGGGGATAGGAAGTGGGGTGATGATGCGTCAGAATGGGCGCAGGCAATTACTGACGTTGTTGGTACCCTTGCTCCTCCCGGGTTTATACCCCAAACCACCTTCGATATCCAAGATAATATTCTTACTTTTTCCGATATTGATGGTGCATTATTTGATTCTTTAGTGGTACAATCTTTTAGAATGCAATTTTATGTCACTCGAACTGATGGAGTTGTCTCTTATACCGAAACTGGTGTAATTGAAGGCGCTTATACCGGCTCTGAGTGGGATTACGGTATCTCGGGTATTGGAGATTCCGGTATAGAGTTGCAAGTAACCTCCGCCGGTCAAGTTCAGTATAAGAGTTCTAGTGTTGGCGGTACTTATAGCGGTACAATGACCTTTTCCGCTACAGTGAGTCAGGTTTAACAATGGCTTTGAAGTTTAAAGACTTTATTAAGGGTATAAGACTTCGAGGAGTTTCCTCCGATCCATCGGATAACCTTAATGGTTCCCTTTGGTATAACTCGGTCTCTGCCAGGGTCAAGGCTTATCTTGGTGGTGGTGTCAAAACTTTAGTCAGTGAGACCGATACCCAAACTTTAACAAACAAAGAAATTGTTGTAGCAAACAACACTGTTACAACAGCAGCTTCTGGTAACCTAGTTGCTACAGAACTAAATGCAGCCTTGGCAGAGCTTCAGTCGGACATCGACACTCGCCAGCCAGTCGATGCTGAATTGACTGCAATTGCTGCTCTAGCAACTGACGGTTTGATTGCAAAAACTGGTGCAGGAACGGCTGCTACTAGAATTATTACCGGAGAAGCTAACGAAATTAGCGTTTCTGATGGTGATGGTGTTGCTGGAAACCCTTTAGTTGGTATTGCAGACAATGCGGTTCTTCCTGGAACAGCGGCTGTAACTGTTCCTATCGGTACGACGCTTCAAAGACCTGGAACCCCAGTAAATGGTCAGATTCGGTACAACTCTGATCTTAATATTTTTGAAGGCTACCAAAACGGTACTTGGGGTCCAATTGCTGGTAGCGGTGCCGGAACAGTAAAAGCTAATTATCTAGATCCAATTTCAACGTCTCTTCCAACTGGTCTATCTGTCACTATTGACGGTCAAGCTGGGGTTGATGGCGACCTAGTCCTTTTTACCAACCTTCTTTCTGGTAATAACCGTGTATATGAGCTTTCGGGTGTTGGTGTTTCTCTCGCTTGGGCACCTCAGACGCTTTTTGAAGGTTCGCAAGACCCTTCGGACGGCGATTCGGTTAGGATTCTTAGTGGTGCAGCGTTTAAAGAACAGTTGGCCGTTTTTGACGGTTCAGATTTTAAAGTTAACGACACACTTCGTCTTTTTGATGAGGTTAGTGCTGATTATCTTGAAATCGGTTCTATCAAAACTGTAGAACTTGTAAATAATACAACTAACGGCATTGTTTTTAGTGTTTCTCTAACCGGTAGCGAAAACTTTGTAGTTAATTATTCGGTTCTTCGTGGAGCTGGAATAAAAGAAACCGGTCAGTTGTTTGTTACGTCTGATGGGACTTCTACAGCGGTAGCTCGAAGTAGTGCCTTTATTGGTGATAGCGGTGTAACCTTTGACAGCGACATAAACGCCGGAAATATAAGACTTCTTTATACAACAACCAATACAGGCGTAAACGCTATAATGAAGCTTAGCGTTCAGCGTTGGGCTAACGCTTCTGGTGGAGCAGGCGGTATTCCCAATTACGGAACCTCCCCGTCTTCTTCAGTTCCAGCAAGTGGGGCTACCGGTGATGTTCAGTTTAGGGGATCATCAGGTTTCTTAGACGGTGATGTAAATTTTAAGTGGGACCAAGCAAATAGCTCGATAAATCTTAATGGATTAAGAATAAAAAGCTTGCAAGGACCGGTATCTTTGTTAGATAATCAAGCCGTAGCTGTTACGGCCTTTAGTTACCCTAAAACAATTTCTTATATGGTTATAGAGTATTCTATTTCTAGAGATACAGATGTTGTCTTAGGAAGACTCTTAGTTGTAAACAACGGGACATCGGTCAGTTTGTCTGATGATAACGTTGGAGTTGGTAGTGTTGGTATTAGCTTAGCTGCTGTTATTAATGGTTCAGATATCGATCTGACCTATACATCGACCAACACCGGGTTTAACGGTTCACTGAAATATAACATGAGGTATTGGAGTTAATTATGTCTAACGTATACAAAATCAGAGCCCTTGGTGGTCTTAGTATTCCTGTTTTGTCGAGTGATCCAGTATCTCCCGAAAACGGTACTATTTGGTATAACTCCAGCGATGATAAATTTCGAAGCCGAGAAGGTGGAGTAACATCCGAACTCGGAAGCCGAAGCGAGTTTGGTGATGATGTTTTTCGTATTATTGACGACTCTGATGGGACTAAAAAAGTAGCCTTTTCAGTTGGAGCACTTTCTACCGCAACAACTAGAATTATTTCGGTACCAGATGCAGACGTTGATCTGGCTGATGTTAACACTGCTGTCCAACGAGACGGCTCAGTGGCTTTCACCGCAGACCAATCGATGGGCGGATTTAAGCTTACTAACTTGGCTTCTCCGGTTGCGGCCACTGACGCAGCTTCTAAAGGCTACGTTGATGCAGTTCAATCGGGACTAGATGTTAAACAGTCTGTTCGTCTTGCGACGGTTGCTGCTCTTCCTGCTAATACTCCAGCAGGATCTGGAGTAGGTAAAACTCTCACCGCTGACGCTAACGGAGCACTCAGTGTGGATGGGGTTGCTGTTGCGGCAAGTGATCGAGTTTTAGTTAAGGATGAAGGAGATCTTCAAGATAACGGTATTTATGTTGTAACCCAAGCTGGGTCTGGTGGTGCACCGTTTATCCTCACTCGGGCTACAGATTTTGATTCCAATACCGAAGTTACAGCCGGAGCGTTTACTTTTGTTGCTAGCGGGACAGTAAACGCTGGCACTGGATGGGTTTTAACTACCGAAGATCCTATTACTCTAGAGACTTCGGGTCTTATATTCAGTCAGTTTTCTTCATCAGCTCAACTTCAGGCTGGGGAAGGTTTAGTCCTTAACGGTCAAGATCTTGATGTTAATGCTGGTAACGGTATTGAAATTGTTGCTGATGCTGTTGTAGTAAAACGCGACGCGGTTGGTGGAGCAAACCTCGCGGCAGCAATTGACGTTAACTCTAACGGAGTTGCGGTTAGAGTTGATGATGTAACCATTGAAGAAGGCGCTTCCGGTCGTCTACAGGTAATGGATGCCGGAATTACTAATGCTAAAGTTGCAACCGGTATTGACGCTGCTAAAATTGCCGATGGTTCAGTTTCTAATGCAGAGTTTCAACGTCTTGATGGAGTGACTAGCGGGATTCAAGGTCAACTTGATGCTAAAGCAAGCACTGCACTCAGTAACCTGGCTTCAGTTGCAATTAATACAAGCTTAGTTTCTGATACCGATAATACCGACGATCTCGGTTCTCAGGCAATTAACTGGAAAGACGTACACGCTAAGTCACTGAGATCGACTAACGGTGTTTTAGTTGATTCTGACTCTGATGCGGTTGGTGATAGAGCTAGTGATCTTACACTTGTTCAAAAAGCGGTTAAGCGTGGTAAGCAATCTAGCGCGTTAATTGAAGAAGAATATGTTGACGCTTCTACTTTAGCAAACAATACAACGGCTGTGGTTGCAGCATTCACCTTTGCACATGCTAGCTATGTCGGTCTTGAAGTTCAGTATGTAATCCGCGAAGCTACTTCTTTGGATACAAGGATTGGTTCGCTTCTTGTTTCTACTGATGGAACCGTAGCATCGGTAAGTGATGTATTTTCTGAAACAGCAGACGTTGGTGTCAGTTGGTCTGCTGCTGTTAGTGGAGCTAACGTTGAACTGACTTACACAAGCGCTAACTCTGGTAATGCTCGCACGATGCGCGCAGACCTAAAACGATTTAGAGCTTAACCTTAATGGAATGTTAGGAAATTGAGGATATATGGCAGATAATTTCTTTAAAATCTCTAAGGGGGTAAATCTTACCCCACAAGCTGGAGCACCTTCAAATCCAGCTAACGGTGATATATATTACGACACTTCTTTAAACAAATTTCGTAAATATGAAAATGGTTCTTGGTCAGATATTAGTTCTGGAGGCGGAGGCGGCTCTACTCAAGGTAGTGAAACTGAAAATACTACTACAGCGAGTAAAAGCACCTCAACTGGCAGGACTCTATTCTGGCCAAATCTTAGTATTGCAAATACACACACTGTTACAGTTGTAGCAAGCTCTAACTTAGTGTCTGTTGATGCAATTGAAGTTCAATCAGGCGGAACGCTGGACATACAGTCTGGTGGAATTGTAAAAATAATCGATTAATAAAGGAAATTAAATGTCTACTCTAAAAGTAAATACTATTACAAATGCAGCAGGAACTGGAGCACCGGCGGTAAGTTTTGGAATTATTGGTCCGGTAACCACGAAGACGGGCAACTACACTGCTACTGCAGCGGATGAAACAATCCTTGTAGACTGCACCAGCGGTGCTGTTACAATCACAATGCCATCGGCTAGCACGGCTGGTAAGCGGATCACGGTTGTAAAAACCGATGCTAGTGCAAACAAAGTTACAGTTCAGCGCGCGGCTTCTGACACTCTTGCGGGTGCTACGTCGTTTAAAATCGGCCTTCAATATGACTCCGCTGATATGGTATCGAACGGCGGGACACTTTGGCATATCCTGAAGTATCCGGTTATCTCTGCCCACTACCGGTTGGAATCCACTGTGGCATCAGACACGTCCACACCGATCAATTATGGCGCTAAGATTTACGATAGCGCGGACATTGTTACAACAGGTGTCGGAACTTGGGTTTGCACAGCGGCGCTTGCTGGTTTTTATGATGTTGGCCTAAATGGTCACACTTCCAGTGCGTCAACAATGCGTCTCTACAAAAACGGCTCGCTTTACGCCGCAATGAATACGACATCCGGCGGTACCTATAGCGGTACTTATGTCGGCGTTGAACTAGCCATTGGTGATACCTTCAACATCAGGACTTCAGTCTCCGTGAACGTAGTTGATGACCCGAGTGCGGGCTATCCTAACCGTATCACTATTTCTCGTAGAAACTAATTTAAAGGAAATAATTTTATGATGGACGAATTTAAAAAATTACTAGCTCAAAAGAAAAAAGAAAACGGCGAAATGTCGCCAGATCAGAAAAAAGCCAAGATGAAAGTCTCCGAAGAACTTCGATCTTTGGCCGACAAAATGCTTGGCTCTGAACTTCCCGGCTTGAAGAAAGTCACGGTTGCTTCTAACTCTGAAGAAGGTCTTAAGCGCGGTCTTGAAAAAGCCGAAGATCTTCTTGAGCAGAAAAAAGAAGCAATGGGCATGAAAAAAGAAATGCTTGCTGAAGAAGAGCCAAAAGATCCTTTGGAGTCTGAAGATGAAATCGAGACTGCCAAAGAAGATCCTATGTCTAAAGTTAAATCTCTTCTTGCTGGTATGTCAGAAGAAGAGCGTAAGAAGCTTCTTGAATCGATGATGGGCTAATAGCCTCTTTCCTTAAGGGGTTATTATGTCTTACCTAAATTCTGATAGCTTAATTAGGAGTCTAAAAAGACGCGCTTCTATTCCTGAATCCCAGGTAACTTTTGAAGAGCAAGACTTTTTAGATATTCTTAATGAAGAAATGCAAATCGGTTTAGTACCAAGTATTCTTTCTGTCCATGAAGAGTACTTGGTCTATTCCGTTGACATTCCTGTAGTCCAAAATCAAGCGACATACCCAATTCCATACAGGGCCATTGGTAATAAGGTTCGCGAGGTTAGCCGTGTTGACTCTGGTGGTAATAGCTACCCGATGGCAAAGGTTAATCCAGAAGACGCTCATAACGATCCTGGTGTATATGGCCAGGTTTACTTAGGGCGCTTTCTGATTGAAGGTGGAAATATTAAGCTCTTGGATTCCACTCTTCTTAACGGAGATGGATTTCTTAGAATTAAATATTATCTAAGACCTAATCAACTTGTCTCTTCTAAGCGAGCGGCACAGATTACATCTATCAACACACTCACTGGTGTCATAACTTTCAGTTCTAATCTTCCTAAGAACTTTTCTAATGGAATGTTGATTGATTTCAATAGAACTAAAAGTGATCATCGCATTATCAAGTTTGATGTAGCCGTTACAGCGACAACGCTTAATAGCATTACAGTTGATCCGGCAGATCTTCCTGCATCACTTGAAATAGGTGACTACGTCTGCGCAGCTGGTGAGACTTACATCCCTAATATTCCAACCGACCTTCACGTTGTCCTAGCTCATAGAGGTGCAGCACGCTGTGTTGAGGCTATGGGCGACGCTAATGGTCTAGCAGCAGCTAATCAAAAGCTTGCTGAAATGGAATTAAAGACACAACAACTAATCGACAACCGTTCTGACGGCAACCCAAAGAAAGTTATCAATCGTAATAACTTCTTTAATCGCCGAGGACGATGGAGTAGGTAATGGCTCAAAGCACGTTATTAAGAGCTAAAGGTTTATTTTCCTTCCAAAATCTTCTTTCTGAAGTTCCGGAAGGTGCTCTTGCTCGTGCTGATAACGTTGTAATCGATCGAGAAGGTGTCATAGAACCCCGTAAAGGAATTAAACTTTATGGAACTGCAATGGTAGGCGATAGCTCAAGAGCTAAACAGCTTTTAAAATATAAAGATCGCATCATTAGACACTATAATGATAAACTAGAATTTGATAATGGGCTAGGTACTTTTAGTGCGTTTTCAGGTTCTTACCTAGAGCTAGAAGATGGACTTAGGATTAAAGGTCTTGAAACACGCGGTAATTTCTTTTTTACAACCAAAGATGGCATTAAAAAGATCTCAGCAGCAAGTGCTTCTCAACTTAGCTCAGCTTCGGGTTTTATTACGGATGCTGGTGGTGTAAAGGCTACAGATGTTACTGGTATTGTAGATTTTACTAACCCTGGCTTTTTTACCTGTAACTCAAAAGTTGCATATCGTGTTGTCTGGGGTATTAGAGACGCAAACAATAACGTTATACTTGGAACACCTTCCGAGCGTCTTGTTGTAACTAACCCGCTTCCGGCAACTCCCGCTACGTCGGCAAACACTAAGCTAAGCATTACTGTTCCTGCTGGTGTAACGACCAATCATTTCTATCAGGTTTATAGAACTGCGGTTCTTGATGCAGGTCTTTCTAGCTTAGATGAAGTTGATCCGGGTGATGAACAACAACTCATCGTTGAAGATTTTCCTTCCCCGGCTCAGATTACTGCCGGGGTTGTTGAGTACTCTGACAACACTCCTGAGTCTTTTCGTGCGTCTGGGGCATTTCTTTACACTAACGGCATCTCTGGAGAAGGTATTCTCCAAGCCAACGAACCACCCCCTTTGGCTAAGGACATTTCCTCGTTTAAAAACGTTCTTTACTACGCAAATACTTCTACTCGTCATAAGCTCACTCTCGATCTTCTAAGCGTAACAGATTTTGTATCCGGTTCACATAAGTTTCTTGTTGCCAACGAAGATGGCTATCAAGAATATACATTTGTTGGAGTTCCTGAGCAAACTAAATTTACCTTTGATACCCAAGCAAACACGGCAGACGGCAGCTACTTTTTTGCATATTCAGCCTCTAATGAGAGAAAATACGCAATCTGGTTTGATAAAACCGGAACAACTCTAGAGCCTACTGGTGTAGATCTTGATAACGTAATCTTCGTTCGCGTTGATATCAGTGCTGCAACTACAGCTAGTGATGTTAGGGCTGCGGTTAAAACGGCATTGGATGCTTTAGATACCGGAGACTTTACTTATCTTGAAGCCGGTGCAGATCTTACAATAGAATGCACTGAGAATGGCTTAGCAACTGACGCAACTGTTGGGTTAGTTCCTCCAGGTGGAGCTTTTGCTATTGTTGTTCAAGTTCAGGGAGAAGGTGAAGGCACCTCCCCACTCTACGTCACTTTATCGGCTTCTGCATCAGTAGCTGACGCAATTGAGACTACAGCAAAATCACTGTGTAGAGTTATTAATAAAACAATGACTTCCCCAGTCAATGCCTATTATATTTCTGGAACTGACGACATTCCGGGAAAAATAGTATTAGAAAATAAAACGTCGGAGAACGTTCCATTTTATGCTGCGATTTCTAGCTCTGTTATTTCAGGTAAGTGGAACCCTGCTCTCCCCTCTTATACCGCGATTACCAGCATTACTGCGACTAATCCGGCGCAAGTTACGTCAACAGGACACGGATTTGTAACGGGCGACTCTGTATATTTGACCGGTACTAACTCGGTCCCTTCGGTTGATGGTCTTTATACTATTACCGTTATTGATGCTAACAATTTTACTATTCCTGTAAATCTTCTTGGAGAAACAGCAGGTACTGCCGGAATTTCATTTAAAGCTGATGTTGATTCTGATAATGAGCAGTCGCCTAATAGACTTTACTATTCTAAATTTCAACAACCGGAAGCCGTTCCGCTTTTAAACTATTTAGACATTGGCCCAAAAGACGAGCCTATTGTTAGAATTTTAGGTCTTAGAGATTCTCTCATAGTTTTTAAGACAGACGGGGTTTATCGTCTTACTGCTGAAGTTGGTGCCGGACCGACCGTTGTCCCATTTGACGGATCAACCGTTATTCAAGCTGCTGATAGTGCTGTCCTTTTAAATAACTCAATATTTGTTTTTACTGATCAAGGCGTTGCAACTGTATCTGATACTGGAATTAGTATTATTAGTAGACCTATTGAAAATCTGCTTCTTAGACTAATAACGGGTAACTACCCATCATTTTCTACTGCAACTTGGGCATTTGGATCTGAAACAAGTCGTGCATACTTTCTTTATACTGTTTTAGAAACGGACGACACACTAGCGACTCAATGTTTTAGATATAATACATTTACTCAAACTTGGACAAGACTAGACCTTTCAAAAACTTGCGGAATAGTTGGGCCTCAAAATCGTAATTATCTAGCGGCTTCAGATATTAATTATCTTGAAGTTGAGCGTTATGATAACGACAGATTTGATTATGCCGACAGAGAATACACCACAACTCTTCCATCTAGTTCTGTTACTTCTGATGGCCTAACAGTTAGTCCTTCTAGCATTACTAATATTACAGCCGGTGATGTATTGGCTCAAGTTCAATACGTCAATACTTATCAATTTAATCGACTCTTAAAAAAATTAGACAATGATTACTACCTTAGTGATAGTGACTATTTTACATCGCTTGGGATTAATGAACCGGGTAAAAACATTTTTCAAGCGTTTTCGTTTTTGGTCAGCAAACTAAACTCTGACGACGCGAGTAGAGTTTCTTACACATTTAACCCAACCGACGTTAATACAGCAACCGACGAGATTACAGTCACCTCGCACGGTCTGGTAGACGGTGAAATTGTGAGAGTTTCTTCAACAGGAACCTTACCATCTCCATTACTGGCAAATACCGTCTACTACGTTTCAAATGCAACCGCCAATACTTTTAAGCTTAAGACATCACCATCTTCCAGTGTTATAAACTTAAGTACACAAGGTTCTGGAGTACATACCGTAACAAATAATTACAATTATGTTACAACTATAGACTTTGAAAATTTGCAAGTTCAGTTTAATAATCTTATTAAACAATTAAACGTATCCGAAGGTTGTTTTTGGAACAATTACGAAGAGTCTATTGGTACGACTGTTTTTGAGACTGTTGTTAAAAGCGTTGAAAAGACCTATAACAGACTTCAGATGCTTTCCCCTGTGGAGTATCTACAGGGTCCATTAATCGTCTATAAGGGCTATGCGTGCGTTGTAGAGTGGGTTCCACAGACTCTAGGCGACCCGTCTTTACTTAAGCAAGTGCGAGAAGCTACCATAATGTTTGAGTCTAATGACTTTTACGGTGGTACTCTCTCTTTTAGGTCTGACCTAAGCCGTGGATTTGAGAACATAGACTTTAATGGCTTTGGACTGGGTCTATGGGGTGGATTTGAATGGGGTAACACTCTTTGGGGTGGAGAAGGCGCTGCCATCCCTGTTAGGGTCTTAATTCCTCAACAAAAACAACGTTGTCGTTATATGGACACTAAGTTTACCCATATCAACGCTAGAGAAAAATTTTCTATATACGGCATGTCCCTAACATTTGAAGCTAGTAGCACGAGGGCTTACCGCTAATGGCTAAGCTAAACGTCGCTAGACGTATTACAAAAGAAGATTTTGCCCCAGAAGATCAAGCACTTATAGAGCGTCTTGGTTCTACTTTAAACCAGTTTATTGAACAGGTTGTACAGTCCTATAATAAAAATTTTACAATTGAAGATAATCTACCGTTTGAATTAAAGACCTTTAATCTATCAGTTGATGCTACCGGTAAGCCTAAATCGTCTATAACCTTTACAGGTCTTAAGAAGATTAGGGGTTGTCTGGTAGTTCGGGCTGAAAATATTCAAAATACTACATCTTTAACTGGTGCACCGTTTTGCCAGTTTGTAAGCGCAAATGGTACATTTTCTGTGAGTAAAGTTACGGGTCTACCAGCTGATACGTCTTTTTCTGTTACATTATTATTGATTTTTTAACAAATATAATTAGGTACCTATGGCAACTCTTGTAACACCTTTTCAGAGCGAAAAAAATAAAGAAAAGAAACAGCAAGAAGCTGGAGCACAACCTATTCAGGTTGCTCAGGGTCAGGTTGCTGGTTTTCAAGGTCAGCAAGCGCCAGCTGCTACGCCTCAGCAAACGGCTCAAAAGGGTAGTGGTGCTTTCTCTAATGTTAACAAATACTTAGAAGCTAATAAAAATGTTGATTACGCATCTAAAATCGGCGAAAACGTTAAGGCCAAAGAACAAGAGCTGAAACAGGGTCTTCAAAAAACTGGACAAGCGGCTCAATCTACAGCACAACAAACCCTTTCAAAAGAAAATGAAATGCAAAGTTTAGCACAAAAAGCTAAACAAAATGCAACATCTCTGTCTGATGAAGAGATTCAAAAACTATACGATTTTAGACAAACTGCAGGTCCTCAGCTTGTTGATATTTCTCAGCAACAAAAGGGATTGCTACAGCAACAACAAAATCTTCAACAAAAAGCCGAGTTAGCCGGAACTGAAGGCGGAAGATTCCAATTATTAAGAGATACTTTAGGCGGTGGAGTAGACTATTCTAAAGGAAAAAACTCTTTAGACAACCTTTTGTTAAATACAGGAGGTAGACAACTGTCGCAATTATCAAAAACCACACAAGAAGCTGTAAAACAAGCGGGTTCGGGTCTTACAGGTCTAGAACAAACTGTTGGTTCGTTAAATGAACAAATTAAATCCCAAGGTTTACAATCTAGAGATGTTGCAAAAAATCAATTAGACCAATTGGCTCAACAACTTCAAGGTTCTTTGCAACAACAAGAACTATCTCAAAAACAATCAGATGAAAAACTAAGGACGGATCTTTCGGAAAGAGCTGATTATGTTTCTAGAGTTTTGTCTGATCCTTCTAATTTTCAAAGTGAAATTAAAAATTTAGTTGCTCAAGGTGTAATACCAAAAAGTTGGGTAACGTTTAAACCTGTATCAACATCAAAGCCTAGTCTTGGTGGAGATTTTGCTACTAATCAAAGTCAAAAATTAGACGACAGTTTAAAAAATAACGCATATAGAGCTTTTTCTGATACAAACGATCCAACAAATCCAATTAAAGTAGCAAGTATTGTAAATTTAGAAAATTCTAATGATCCTATGATTAGAAGATTTGTTTATGATTCGCTTAAAACGCCGCAATCAGCTAGGCAATTAAATAGCATTTTTGACACATCTTTTGATGGAAAAGCTATTTTAAATAAAGAAAAATTAAATCAAGCAGCAACAAATTATGCTAATTCAATAAATCAAAATACTGGATTAAATGTTGATCTTCAAGCCGAAATAAATCCAGCTGCCGCTGCTACAATTTCTACTGACTGGAAAAATGCAATACAACAAGCCGGTGGTTCAAGACAATTTTTACAAGAAGATGTGTCTAAACTAGGCGTTTTATCTAGAATTGCCGGTAATCAATTTGATCCTTCCTCATTTCAAAATAGGCAATCTCAATCGTCACAGTTTCAAGAACTTTATAATCGTTTGCTAAATCCAAATTTAATTTATAGTCCAGCTGGACTCAATACTAGAGGTTAGAGGTATAAAATGGCATTACCAGCATTAATGGCAGCGGGTGCGGTAGCAGGTGGTGTTTCTAGCATCATTGGAAGCATTATAGGCGCAGTAGAAGCCGGAGAAGAAAGAAAAAAAGCCGAGCAAGCTGTAAAAGATGCAATGAAAGAGCTAGAAAATACGGGAATGCCTCAAGAATCGGCATTGCGCTACATTCTTTCTAATCCTCAATATATTGGACAATTCTCACCAAAGCTAGAAGAAGTTATTACTCAAACTAATACAGAACTTAAAAATATAGCTGTAGATCCTCGTTTAAAAGAAGCGCAAATGAGTGCTCTTGAGAGTCTCAAAAAGCAAGGCGAATCCCCCCTTACTGACATAGAAAAGGCCTCCTTAAATGAAGCTCGTCGTGATGTTGCCGCCCAGGAGCAGGCTCGTCAAGCCTCTATTATACAATCTTTGGCTCAACGAGGACAAGCGGGATCTGGTGCCGAGTTGGCTCAACGCTTGCTTTCTTCTCAAGCGGCGGCTAATCGAAGCTCTGAAGAAACGGACCGTTTAAAGTCTATGGCTCAACAAAGAGCATTGCAAGCTATTGCACAAGGTGGTAGCATGGCAGGACAGATGTCGGCTCAAGAATTTTCAGAACAAGCAAGAATCCAAGAAGCACAAGATGCTATCAATCGTTTTAACGTTCAACAAAGAGCTGGAACACAAACCAGGAACGTTGATGCAGAAAATAGGGCAGCACTTAGGGATGCGATGGAAAAACAGCGTATTTCTGAAGTTGGAGTTGCAAACGCAAATGAAATGGCAAGACGTAATGCTGAAGTTGCTCAATTGGCTTATAGAAATCGTCTAGAACAAGCTCAAATGAAAGCCAATACTAGAATGGGTGAAGCTACGCAACTTAGAAAAGACGCAGCCTCTACAGCAGAAAATTGGTCTAAAATGGGTTCTGGTGTTGGTCAAGCTGCTGCAAGTGGGATTGCTGCTTATTCTCAAGCCGGTTCCGATAATGATAAAATGCAATTAGAACGCGATAAGCTCGAACTAGAACGTCAAAAGCTTAAAAAATAAGGAGGATAAAGTGGCTATTAATAAAACAAAAATGAGCCTTCTTACCCCAAAAGAACAAGAACAATATCTTCTTCCAGATTCAATTCGTTCTTTAGCGGGTTTATCTGCTCCTATTAAACTTGAAGAGCCTCAATTAGGCGATTCTCTACAGCTAAATCCTCAACCAACCTTAGAACAAGAGCAACAAGTTTTAGAAACACCACCGGTAGTTGATTATTTTAATAGATTAGATTCAGCTGTTCAAAAAGCTGATCAATTAAGTAGTGGTGAAGTAGAAAACCCATTGATGTCACAGGATGATCTTCTTAAGGCTCAACAATTCAGTAACCAGACTATGGGTTTAGCCGGAGTTCTTAAGGGCATTGATAAGCTTTCTTCTGGTATTGCCGGTTTAGGGTCTCGATCTGTTGTCAAAGAAGATCCTACTGCATATGATGATCTTACAAAGCTTGGTGCTAAACAAGTTGCTGATGTTAAAGATTTTAGAAAAGCACAAGACGAAAAGATTGCCAGAGATAAGTCTACTAATGACTTAGCTCGTATAAAACGTGATCAAGATCCAGAGTCTGAAGAGTCAAGAATTGCTCAAGATTTGGCAAAACGTTTTGGAGTGAAGGGTAATGTTAGTAAAATGACAGCGGCTTCATTTAAGGACCTTGGTAAATTTTATCAAGATATTTACAATAAAGAGATGGATTTATTAAAGGCTCGCGAAGGATTTGATAAAGACAAAGAGATTGCTGATTTAAAAAGTGGCAAGGTTCAAAACGCCGGCACCAAAAGGGTTGATACTCAATTTGCCGATACTTATACTAAGTGGATAACTGGTAATAAGGAAGTTGTTGGTAGTGAGGTACAAAAACTTAGGAAGGCTCTTTCGATGATTAAAGAAGACCCTTCTATTGTTGGAAAGTTTTCCTCATTGGGTGCTAAACTTGGTGGAGAATTTCTTGCTCCTAAAACTCTCGAATTGAAACAATTAGTTGATAGCATATCTCAAAAAAATCTTAAATCTGTCTTTGGTGCTCAGTTTACACAAAAAGAAGGGGAAACGTTCCTCGAAAGGTCTTTTAACCCTGGGTTAAGTCCAGAAGTTGCGTCTAAACAAATTCAGGCAACTATAGATACGTTATTAAATAATTCGGCTAAATTAGAAGACGCTGCATCTTATTGGGAAGAGAATAGCGGAACATTGTCCGGTTATAAAGGTTCTCAAAGTAAAACTCCTTCATTAGAAAATAAGCAAACTTCAGAAAAATTAAAGCGAGTAAAAGACGATCAAGGTCAAGTCCGTTTAATGACCGAAAAACAATTTCAAGATGCTTTAAAACAAGGACTAGATCCTTCTAGAGAAATTAAGGAATAGTTATATGGCTTTTAATTGGGATGATTATCCTTTAGAAAAAGAACAACCTAAAGAAAATTCAGAACAGTTAAAATCAAGTCAATTTGATTTTTCTTCTTTTCCTATAGAAAAAAATACAGTTGAAGAAAAACCATCTTATTTAGAATCAGTATTAAGAGGTGCTGCAAGTGGAGTCAGCGCTGGGTTTTCAGACGAAGCTTTAGGTGTAGCGGAAGCATTAAAAAATGTTTTATCTTTAAAAACTCCTATCAGTCAATTATCTGACGACGCTCAAATTGCGGCAGCTGAACAAAGATATTTAAATAAAAAAGCACAAGAAACAAATCCTTTAAGTTACGATGCTTCTAAGTTAGCTGGAAATATTGCACTGGGTGCAGCACTCCCTGTTGGTGGAGTTGCCGGGGCGGCTTTAATTGGCGGAGTCGAAGGTTTTGGTGAATCTGAAGCCGATGAATCATTAGAGCGATTAAAAGATGCTGCTACTGGTGCAGGCTTAGGTGCCGTAGGTGGTGCAGCAGCCTCTGGGGTAGGATCGGTCTTGTCAAAAGTTGCATCTTCTAAAACCGGAGAAGCAACTAAAAGAGCTTATGAATTAGCAAAAGAAGGTATAAGTACTTATTCAGAAAAAGGTAGATCAAAAGCTGCTGATATTGTTAAATCTATTTCTGAAACAGCAGGCCTTTCTTTAAAAAATAGTCTTTCGGTTGCCGGGCAAGATGTGGGCAATGCGATTAAAAATAACAAAGACGCAAAAGTTTCTTTAGTTAATGCGATTAAGTCTTTAGATGATACGGTTCAAAATTTAAAAGGAAGTTACGATAAGTCAGATTTAAATCAAGCTTTAAAAATTGAAAGCTATCTAAATAAATTTAAAAATTCAAATTCTGATTTGGAGAATGTTTCTTTAGAAGAAGCTAAAAAAATTCAAAAAAAATTAACAGAATGGGGCGGTCAATCTTCTGATGTATCGACTCCGTTTACTTCCAGTGAAGCGGTTGGTGCTTCTTCCAAAGCTGCAGGGCTGATTGGTGAACAAACTTCTAAAATTCCAGAATTAAAACAAGCTAATAAGGTTTATAGAGCGACAAAACAAGCTTTAAATGAACTTGGTTTGGCCGCTGATGATTTTGTTAACGTCGGCGATTCAAAACAATTAACAGCTATTGGATTAGAAAAATTAATAAACGCATCTAAAGATATAGATAAAGTAAAGGCTGAAAAGGCTTTATCTATACTTCAAGATGTTAATCCTGAGTTAGCAAAAAATTTAAGTGAAGGCTTTCAAAAAAGCTTGGATATTAATAAACTAATTAAAACTGACCAAGATTTTGCATTTTCTTCTGCTTCAAGTTGGATACCCGGAACTGCTCAATCTGGAGCTGCTATTTTAGGCGAAGTTTCATCTAAAATACCCGATAGTTTAAAAACTCTGGTCGATAAATCGGTTTTTCAACCAATAAA
>JALHRL010000023.1:0-14355 GCA_022841465.1 Bacteroidia bacterium
GGTTAGTGGCGGTTATCCTGAAGATTATGAGAAAGGAAAATTAGTAAAAGGATTAAACGGTATAAAAGAATCGCAAGTATTTCATTCCGGCACTTCTTTAAGGGGTGAAGATGTGCTCACCAACGGCGGGAGGGTATTTGCCATTACTTCTTTCAGCAATTCTATAAATGGCGCGGTTTCAAAAAGCCTTAAAGCTGCAGAACAGGTAATGTATGAAGGAAAATATTACCGAAAAGATATAGGGCAGGACTTAATTAAGCTAGCTGAAAACTGATAAAAATCATTTCACTTCACTTTGGTTTTTACTATCTTGAGTATAGTAAAATTAAGCCATGCTATCAGAGAAAAAATTTGAAGAATTAATTGACAAGGCCGAGGATTGGCTTCATCAACACGTTTCTATTTCTGAAATAAAAATGCGCATAGAAGCGGAAGGCGCTAATGAAAGTGAAGTGGTTCAATTAATGAATCATGTAAAAAAGATTTATTATGCTGAAAAGAGAAAACGAGGCACCTTAATAATTTTAGCTGGATCTGTTTTGTTGTTAATTGGTTTTATTATGACTGTTTTTAACTTTCATTCCAATACCTCATTCCAATACGTAATGTACGGCTTTACTTCAGCAGGTTTACTGGTAATCTTTTTTGGCTTGTACGATATTTTCGGCTAATTAATTAGCAGCAGTTTGATTGGCCTCTCTGTAAGATAATAAATACTTTGTCAGTTTTTCTTTTTGGCTATCTGTTAACTTGGCTTTAGGCGACATGTCATCAATCTCATGCTTCCACTTTTTTTCACTGAATTTGGTAATTTCAAAATTATTATGGCACTCAGTGCATTGGTTTTTATAAATAGCTTCACCTTCTTTTAGTTCATCAATAGTGGTTCCGGGCCAAGTTTTTTGAGCTACCGCAAGTTCTTTATCGGTGGGAGATGCTGTCAAAACAGCTTTACTTTTACAGGCATAAGTAATTGCAATTACACCTGATAATAAAATTATAATTCGTTTCATGTTTTTAATTATTTACTTAAATATAAATTTCTTTCGCTGTATACGTTCTGAAAATACTCGTCGTTTAAATCATCAATAAAATAAATAGCCTCACCGGTTGATTTCATTTCAGGACCTAACTCCTTTTGTATTTCGGGGAACTTCTCATAACTAAATACCGGAATTTTTATGGCATAACCTTTGCGTTTGGGTTCAAATTTAAAATCCTTCACCTTCTTTTCGCCTAACATTACTTTGGTTGCATAATTTACATACGGTTCGTCATAAGCTTTTGCAATAAAAGGAACGGTGCGGCTTGCTCTTGGGTTTGCCTCAATAATATATACAATACCATCTTTAACGGCAAACTGAATATTTAAAAGTCCCACTGTTTTTAAAGCAACGGCAATTGTTTTAGTATGTTGTTCAATTTGTTTTATCACATCATCACTCAAATCAAATGGTGGTAGCACAGCATAACTATCTCCACTATGTATTCCTGCCGGCTCAATATGTTCCATTATACCAATAATATATACATCTTTGCCGTCGCAAATTGCATCAGCTTCTGCTTCAATTGCCCCTTCTAAAAAGTGATCTAATAATACTTTATTATCCGGCAAATCATTTAGTAATTTAACAACATGTTGTTCTAGTTCTTCTTCGTTAATTACAATTTTCATGCTTTGTCCGCCTAATACATAACTAGGTCTTACCAATAAGGGAAATCCTAATTCTTTTGATAAGGTAATGGCTTCTTCGGCATCTTGAATAACGCCAAATTTTGGATAAGGAATGTTGTTTTCTTTTAGTAATGTGGAGAAACTTCCACGATCTTCTGCTAAATCTAGTGATTTAAAATCGGTACCAATTATTTTAATGCCGTATCTGTCTAATTTTTCTGCAAGCTTAAGTGCGGTTTGTCCTCCTAATTGAACAATAACACCTTCCGGCTTTTCGTGTTGTATAATATCGTAAATATGTTCCCAGAATACAGGTTCAAAATAAAGTTTATCTGCAGTAGAAAAATCTGTTGATACTGTTTCCGGATTACAGTTAATCATTATGGTTTCGTATCCACATTCTTTAGCTGCTAATACCCCATGAACACAACTATAATCAAATTCAATTCCTTGTCCTATGCGATTAGGGCCACTACCTAAGATCACTACTTTTTTCTTATCAGAACGAACGCTTTCGTTTTCATCTTCAAAGGTGGAGTAGTAGTAAGGTGTTTTTGCTTCAAACTCTGCGGCACAGGTATCTACTAATTTAAATACACGTTTAATTCCAAACTCATTTCTTTTTGCATATACTTCACTTTCCAAACAATCTAACAAATGCGCAATTTGCCTGTCGGCATATCCTTTTTGTTTAGCTTCGTAAAGTAAGTCTTTTGATATGGTGTTTAGTTTATGTTTTTCAATTTCGTTTTCTAAGGCAATTAATTCTTCTATTTGTTGTAAAAACCACATATCAATTCTGGTTAATTTTTGAATTGTTTTTGTGGCAATCCCCAACTTCATAGCATCGTAAATCATAAAAAGCCTGTTCCAGCTGGGGCGTTCTAGTGCTTTTAATAATTCTTGCTGATTGGTAATTTCTTTTCCATCGGCACCTAAACCATTTCGTTTTATTTCTAAACTCTGACAAGCTTTTTGTAATGCTTCCTGAAAACTTCTTCCGATTGCCATTACCTCACCAACCGATTTCATTTGAAAACCCAATTCGCGGTTACAACCTTTAAACTTGTCAAAATTCCAACGTGGTATTTTTACGATCACATAATCTAAGGTTGGTTCAAAATAGGCAGATGTAGATTTAGTAATTTGATTAATTAATTCATCTAAATTATAACCAATGGCTAATTTACTTGCAATGCGGGCAATAGGATAGCCTGTAGCTTTGCTGGCTAATGCAGATGATCTGGAAACACGAGGGTTAATTTCAATTGCAATTATATCTTCTTTATCATCATTACTAACTGCAAATTGCACATTACAACCCCCGGCAAAGTTTCCAATACTTCGCATCATTTTAATGGCCATGGTACGCATTTTTTGGTAAGTAGAATCACTAAGCGTCATAGCAGGTGCAACTGTTATGCTATCGCCGGTATGAACTCCCATGGGATCAAAATTTTCAATAGAACAAATAATGGCTACATTATCGTTTTTGTCGCGCAATAATTCTAATTCGTATTCTTTCCAGCCCAATACTGCTTTATCAATTAATACTTCATGAATGGGCGAGGTTTGTAAACCTCTGTTTAATAATTGATCGAAGTTTTCTTTTTCGTATACAACAGAACCTCCGCTGCCACCCAAGGTAAAAGAGGGACGAATTACTAAAGGGAATCCGAACTCTTGTGCAATGGATTTCCCTTCTAAAAATGATTTTGCAATTTTACTGGGCGCCATTGGAACACCAATTTCTTCCATACGTATACGAAATAAATCTCTGTCTTCAGTAACTTTAATGGCTTGTGTATCTACGCCAATCATTTTAATGTTGTGTTTTTTCCAAATCCCTAAATCTTCGCATTTCATTGCAAGATTTAAAGCTGTTTGTCCGCCCATGGTTGGCAACACCGCATCAATTTTTCTTTCATTTAATATTTTTATAATTGATTTTACCTCTAGAGGTAATAAATAAATATTGTCGGCAGTAACCTTATCTGTCATAATAGTAGCAGGGTTACTGTTTATTAATGTTACTTCAATTCCTTCTTCTCTTAAACTTTTTGCAGATTGAGAACCTGAATAATCAAATTCGCAAGCTTGACCAATAACAATTGGTCCGGATCCGATAATTAATACTGATTTAATAGAGTTGTCTTTTGGCATATAAATTTTTCTTTTCTGAAAGTTTATTTAGGTATGGTTAAATTCGCGTAAAGATACACGCAGAGCCCTCTTCTATGAAAAATAGATATTGACGAATGATTAACAAAAATAGCGTTATTAAAGACTTGAATAAGAGCGTTTTAGTAGACTAAAGAAATTAATAAAACAGAAGGAGATTGAAATTACGATTGTAATTCTTTCACCAGAATTTTTTCAAATTTAATTTTTTGAAAAGCAGAAAGATATTCAAATTCCGATTCTCCTTTAAGTTGCATTAGTTTTACTAATGCTATTTTTGTTTTTTGATTTACCTTTTTAAAGTCAATGCAAAATGCATAGAAATAATTTAATTTATGATAACCTAAATACTGTGTTATTGTAAATGTTTTGGAATGAATGTTTAACTCTTTTTTAAGAAAATAATTTACCCAGTTGTTTGCATTGTTTCTATCTGAATTAAAACGATCATTTATTTGTTTGGTAATGTAGCTACTAATAATGCTTGCTTTTACGAAGTCTTTTGAGGAACCAAAGTATACAGAAAGATTGCTTTTTGTAAATTGTTTTAAAGTTGCAATTGGCGAGCGATAACCTTTTTGAGAATTTATTTTTTGATGTTCGGCTTCTGATAATTCGAATAATTTTTTATCGATTGGTCTGAATCCAAAACGATGATAAAACCAAAATGCACCCGATTGAATACCTTCCGGGTTATTTTTTCCAAACTGATATGGTTCTACTTCAAACTCTTCGGCACCAAATGCTTTATGGTAGGTGCGTAATAATTGTGTAAAAACAAATGCAGATTCGCCACCTCTATATGTTTCAAAAATATTTATACCAATTAAGGAACGTTTTCCAAACAACCAAGCGCCACCGTACGACATTGGATAGCCATTTTTAAACATCATAAAACCAATGTATGATTCAAGAGGTAAGCGGATATCAGCGTTAATGCTAAACAGGGCAATGGTTAATCCGTGGTCTAAATTAAAAACTTTAATATTATCAGGAGTAGAATATGTAATAGGGTCGGTTTCCCTGTTTAAAAGTGCCAGTGCTGTTCGCGAAACATTTATAATTTCGTTTTTTTGACTTGTATTAAGTTTAGCTTCTTTTGGTAAGGGTTTATTAATAATTTCTAGATGATTAAATTTCTTTAATAAACCCTTTGAATGAAAATGAATTTCAGATGTTGTTATTTTTCCGAAACTTTGAGAAAATAATTTATCGGTTGGTAAAATTTTAATATAAACTTTAAGCGATTCAAACAATTGTTCTTTTAAAGTGGTTTTACCGGTTATGGCATCTATATTAGATACTAACCATTTTAACTGTTCGCTTTTATTTTTTAAACCACATGCAGCTTTAAGCCAATTTATTTTATTTAAAGAATCGTTACCCAACAATTCAAACTCCATTTCAGGTAAAATATTTTTTAATATTTCTTTTGGGTGTATACCGGCTTCGTCGAAGGAATGAATGGAGGCAGTATTGGGGTAATTATTTAATATCCATTTACAAAACGCTAAGCTAAATGTGCCTACTGTTTCCGTATAAGACAATCCTGTTCGGTCTAAATTTAATCGTTTATTTTCCGATAAATTTTTAATGAATTCACCTTGTCTTTGCATTTCAGCATCAGCAATTTTTTGAATGGATTCATTATCGGGGTATGCCAATAAAAAAAGTAAACAGCTGTGATAGGTTTTAATTTCTGAAGATTTATTTATTTTTTGCTGAGAAAGAGATTGTAATAAACTTAACTTCAACAAAGAAGCATCTTTATCAAAATAGGTGAGAATAGAATTTAGTTTATTTAAATCTACATTCATTAAATAATATCATCCATGGTAAAAATTCCCTTTTTGCCTTTTAAAAATTCCGCTGCTACAACACTTCCTAAAGCAAAACCTTTGCGGTTGTGTGCTTTGTGCATAATTTCAATGTCATCTATTTCAGAATGGTATTTAATAATGTGAGTTCCCGGCACTTCACCTTCTCTTATATCTTTAATAAATAAGGTGTCTGAATTTTTGTTGCTAATGCTCCAGTTTTTTTTGCGATCAATTTTTTCAATTATTTGATTTGCCAGGGTAATTGCAGTGCCACTGGGTTTATCTAATTTGTGAATGTGATGAACTTCTTCCATGCTAACTTCATACTCGGTATATTTATTCATTAATTCAGCCAATTGCTTATTAATTTTAAAAAACAAGTTTACACCCAAGCTAAAGTTACTGGCGTAAAATAAACTGTTGTTTCCTTTGCTGCAATCTTGCTTCACTTTTTCAAAATCATCATACCATCCGGTGGAACCAACTACAATTGGTAACTTAGCGTCAAAACATGTGTATATGTTATTTAAAACGGTATGAGGGGTGCTGAATTCAATTGCAACATCAGCCTTTTTTAAATCATTGGATGTTATTTGATTTACATTTTGGCTATTAATTTTTAAAACAATTTCATGATTTCTTTCTAGGGCAATTTTTTCAATTTCTTTGCCCATTTTACCGTAACCTATTAAAGCAATTTTCATTTTTATTTTATGTTTAATTTTAAAGAAATTCCAGCACCGCAACCAATTCCTGTTTGCGAACCTATAAAAATTGGCTTGGCTTTTAATTCTAAGCTTAAATCGTCGCTCACATCAAACGTTTTTAAATGGCCGTCTACATTGGCATCTATAACATTTAAAGCGTACATTAAAATAACACCAAAAGCACTTAGGTCTCTAAATTTACGGTAATAAAGTTTTTGAGATTGTAATTGACTAGAACTAAATCCGCTTGAGTTTACAGTTGTAGAATCTTTATCATTTTCTGCAATTAGGTTTTTTCTATAAATAGAATATTGATTTTGATTAATATAAAACATGTAACCAAAGCCACCTAACCCGGCGTAAATAATGGGTACTTTCCATATTTTTTTATTATAAACCTGTCCGGCACCCGGCAATACGATACTTAAAACTGTTGCTTTTTTAGCTGAGTGTTTAATGGGTGTAATGGTTTGGGTAGGGATAGAATCATTGATTTTTACCTGAGCTTTCAGGCTATAGGTGAAGGTTAATACGAATATAACGTAAATTAATTTCAATTAAGCGATGTCTTTTACCGGAATATTGCTGTACTGGTTATCCATAGATTTTTCAATATTGTTTACTAACATATTGATGATTTTTAATTCTTTAGATTCATCAATAGGTAACGTGTTTAATCCATTTTCTTCAATACTTTGTAAAACTGTTTTAACCGTAAGTTTACTTTCAGTTACACCCGGCTGGTAAACTATTTCTTGCTTTGCATCCCCTCTTACTTCTATAAAAATACCTGTTGTTGTAAATTCATTAATAATGTTACGAATTAACCTAAGTGGTAAATCGGTTTTGTCTGCTATTTCTCTGGCAGAAAGTGCCGATTCGCCGTTGTAAAATCTTTTGCAAACAATGTTGGCAACTAACAAAGCAATACTTTTTTTGTATTTGGCATTTAGCTTACCTATTTCGTTTTCTAATTCATAATGGTCAACATTTTGATTTGCAAAAGCGAGTTCGGCCCCAAATAAAACAATATACCAACTGTATTGAACCCAAATTAAGAATAATGGTAATGCGGCAAAGCCTCCATAGATAGCATTTAAAGCGCTTGCACCAATTTGAAATTTTACATAGCCCCATTGAACAATTTGAAATAATACCATGGCTACTACGCCTGCAGAAAAGGCAGATTTAAAACTTACTTTGGTGTTAGGTAAAATCATGTATAGAAAGGTAAATACAAAGGCAACTATTAAAAACGCCAATAGCTCAATTAATATTTTTGTTAACGATGAGAACATTTCAAAACGTCCAATCTCTGTTTGAATAGCCACCGTTAATCCACCGGCAACAATTAAAAAAATTGGGCCAACCATCATTATTGTTAAGTAGTCGGTTATTTTTCTAATCCACGACCTACCTTTTTTTATTTCCCAAATTTCATTAAAGCTATTCTCAATATTTACCAATAGCTTCATAACGCTCCAGAGTAATAAAATAATACCTAGTCCTGCAATTAAGCCTCCTTTAGCGTTATTAAGCATGGAGTTTGCATAAACAAATGCATTGTCTAACACGTTAGAGTATTGCGAATAGTTAGATTTAATTTGATCTTGCAGCATTTTATCGTACCCAAAACCTTTTGAAATGGCAAATGCTAATGCTAAAATTGGAACAATAGAAAATAATGAATAAAACGTTAAGGCGGTTGCCTTCATTAAACAATTATCTTCATTAAAGCCTTTTATTGCTAAGGTTAAAATTCTAAATTGTTTAATTAAAAAACCTTGGCTTTTTAAAAGCTTCCCTTTTTTTAATTTCAGTCCTTTTTCTGTAAAAAGAACCCATGTTTTTTTAATTAATGTAACAACACCTGACATAACTAAATACAAATTTAACTGAAAAATGGGATTAAAACCTGTAATATTTAATAATAGTAGGTTTTACTTGAATGGAGATAATTAAAAAACAACAAGGACTACTTAAAAAGAGTAAATAAAATTAATTAGGAATAATCTTATTAATAATACCAATTAAGTTAAAGTGGTTTTCACTTTGATTTTCTTTTGATTCGGTGTTGATGGATTTGGTTGTTTCTGCACTTGGAGCGGAAGTATTGATTACCTTTTGTTTTAGTGCGTTAAAACCAAAATTAAAATTGTTTGATACAAAAATGAAAGTGATTAATGATATTACAACTAAACCTAAGAAAACAATTGATTTATTTTTGTTCGATAATTTCATCACAACAAAAGTATGAAAAAAATAGCCTAAAGTAGCTTTTCTAGCTTTTTTAACTCTTCCAATTTTTCCATATACCCCAATTTCTCGTAAGCATATACCAAATTGTTAAGGCATCGCTTTATAATATCTATGTTGCTGCAAGGAAGGTAATATTTATTGTCAGGCTCTAAATTTAATTGTTTTAAAAACTGATCTATATCTTTCTGGTTGAAAATCAACCCTTTACTAAAAGGATTGATGTAAAATAGAATATTATTAGAAAGGGTTTTATTGTTTACATCAATTAAATTGGCATAATCATTAACGTAGGCTAAAACAAAATGTTGAGGTAGGTTAATTCCATAAACCGGAATATCCAATTGCTTACAAATTAAGGCGTAAATAACGCTTAACATCAAGGGATTTCCCTTTTTACTCTCTAATACATTATTTATGAATGAATTTTGCGGAGCATGGTAATTGGTTATGTTGCCACCAAACTGATGTACTTCAAATAAAATATGGTTAATTATTTTCACCTTTTCTAAGGCGGTTAAATCATCGTGCAGTTCTAACCAAACATCTTGTTTAATTTGATGCAGTTGTTTAATAATTTTTGCTTCATCTAAGTCAGGATACTGATAGCGCGCTAATATTAATACCCCTTTCAGTAAATCATCATTTTCTTCATCAGCCCATTTTTTTAAACCTTTTTGTAAGGCTTCAAATTGAATGCTGTGAATTATTTGCTCTATGCGTTTTTGCATTAAAGCTTCAAAGCTGTTTTCCCAAGCAGTTTCTAGGTGAGGTATGGCAGGCGGACCTAACACAATAAAACGATTCTTCACCTCAGAGTAAATTGTTTCATCCGGGTCGTCTAATAATGTAATTAGGGCAATTACTTCATTTAAACTCATTTCATCTTTTTTACGCCTTGCAGCCATATGTGGCAAATTTATACTCAAACAGTGTGCCTTTAGTTTGACTAAACTTTAATTTTTAACAAAATCTTTGTTAATGCATTTCAACAAGTCAACGTTTAATTGTTGTTAGAAAGTTGTGTTAATAAGTGTATAGATAATCAATTAATTAGCAATAATCAATTCAAGTTAATTTCGGCTCTTTAAAAACCAGTGAAATTAATTTAATTGCATTCGCTTGGTTATTAAATACATGGCAAATATCTTGCCGTTTTTTTATGTCAGATTCAGTGAAATTAGTGGGGAGTAATTTTTGAATGGATTCTATAAATTCAGCACCTGTTTCACAAACATTTATAGAGCCATTATTAACAAGCCCACTTCCTAAAAGCATGTTTTGGTTACAAATAATGTGTTTTCCCGAAAAAAGAACATTTAAAAGTTTCAGTTTTAAGCCGGTTGGCTGAGAAGTATAAAGTACATGAATTTGCGCTTCGTTAATTAATTGAATCATTTCCTCTTCATTGGGATTGGCAATTAATTGAATGTGTTGATGCTTATCACATAGCGCTTTTAAATAAGCGTGTGGTTTTAATCCGGCAATAATTACTTTACAATTTATTTTTAAAAAAACGTTATTAATTAGACAGTTTGCAGCTTCTATATTTTCGGCAACACTTAAATTTCCATGAAACAAAACAAAATCACTTTTATTTAAATTTATTTTTACTTCGGTATTTGTGTGAAAGCTCGGCAAATATTCTGTTTGCACAACGGGGTATTTGTTTTTAAAATAAACAGCATCGTTTTCGTTTACCGCTAAAATTAAATTCGCATTCTGAATTATTTTTTCGAAACGCTTTAATTTAAAGGCTTCAATTAGTAAAAATATTTTTTTAAGAATGTTTTTTTCTGCCTTTGCTAAGCCCTGATAATATTCGTGTTCAATATTACTATGGCGGTATACTTTAAATCTGTTTTTTAGCTTCTCGTTTTTTAAAACATAACAGGTGTGCAAAACTTCACATAAAATTGGGGCGTTAATATTTATCAAGTTTTTTTCTAATTCATCTGAAATTCTTGATTTAACTGTATAGGGCAGTAAGCTTAAATTACTGAGTAATCCGGTTTTTCTTTTGTAATAAAAAACTTTTTTGCAATATTTTTCTAATTCTGTACTATGCTTTCTGCCGTATTCAAAGCAATGCAAATAAATTTCTATTCCGTTTGCGTGTAACCATTTTAATTTACAAAACACATCAATTACTCCGCCATAATTAGCCGGAAAGGGAATATCGAATGAAATGATATGAAGTTTATTCGTTAACAAGTGCGCCTAATCAAAGTAAAAACCATTGGCATTAATTCCGGCATTAAATATTTTTTTTTGTTCGCCGGTTTGCGAATTGTAAATATAAATATTTGCTTTTTGAATAAAATCTAAGGCATCAGATACATATATATCACCTGTTGTAGGATGTATTCCTAAGCCATAAAAATTTTTGGTTCCTGCCAATACAATTTTTTCCGACAACAAAGTGCTTGTAATAGCACGTTTATTTACTCCGTTATTTAAATAATACAAGGTATCTTTTGTTCTGTTAATACAAAGTGCCGATGCTTGATAAGGTGAACTGTATGCAAAAGTTGCTCGGTCAGTTGTATCCAAGGGATTGATTCGGGTTAGTTTTACTTCAATAGAAGGGTTTGTAGTGTAATTTCCCATTACCCACAATTGATCGTTTTTATCTAATACAATATCGCCTGCTTTATATCCTAAATAAATACTATCCGTTAACATGTTATTGGTGGTATCTATTATGTATAAATAATTACGTTGCATATTGGTAACATAAACTTTATTATAAAGCACTACCATTTTTTCTGTCCAACCGCCGCATGTAATAGAGCCGGTTTTGGTTCCGTTATTTAAATCAACAATACTTATGGCATTTGCATACAAATCGCTTACATAGGCTTTTTGATTGCTAACAGGTAAAATGTATCTGGGAGATGTTAATCCGGTAATGGTTCTTCTTACTACAAAATATTCATTACAAACAACAATTTTACCGGAGTTGTTAACCACTATGTAATAATCGTTGTTTATTTTATTAATGCTTTGTGCTACATCACCTAAAGCAGTATTGTTTTGTGCATAGAAATAATTTTCTACAACCGATTCGTTACCTGTATCGTATAATGAAACGGAAGCATTGGTATTCATAAAATTCCCTTCGTTAATAATAAATACTTTTTTACCGGTACTTAAGTTAACCGTAGTAGGTACAGTTTTATTGGGTTTATCTTTTACACAGGATGTAAATGATAAAGCAAAAGAAGCCAGTATAATTTTAACAGTTTTCAAAATAATTACACTAAGTTATAAAATTGCTCTAAATTATAGCAAGGTTTTGTTTTAATACATGGTATCTTTACCACTACAATCATGAACGATAATTTAAATCCGGATAATGAAAACCTAAGTTCTTCTGATAAAGAGCTGGAGCGCGCCTTACGCCCTATTGAGTTTGATGATTTTTCGGGTCAGCAAAGCGTGGTAGATAATTTGCGTGTTTTTGTGGCGGCGGCAAAGCAAAGAAACGAATCTTTAGATCATGTATTGTTACACGGTCCTCCCGGTTTAGGTAAAACAACTCTCGCGCATATTATAAGCAACGATTTAGGGGTAAACTTAAAAGTTACCAGTGGTCCGGTACTAGATAAACCCGGAGATTTAGCAGGTTTATTAACCAATTTAGAACCCAATGATGTTTTATTTATTGATGAAATTCATCGTTTAAGTCCAATTGTTGAAGAGTATTTGTATTCTGCCATGGAAGATTACAAAATTGACATTATGATTGACAATGGGCCCAATGCCAGAACTGTTCAAATAAAATTAAACCCCTTTACCTTAGTAGGCGCAACAACTCGCAGTGGCTTGCTTACTTCACCGTTAAGAGCTCGTTTTGGAATTAACAGCCGTTTGAATTATTACGACAGTAAAGTGTTAACCAACATTGTAAATAGAAGCGCGGGAATTTTATCTGTAGATATTAAAGAAGATGCAGCCTACGAAATTGCGCGTAGGAGCAGGGGTACACCGCGTATTGCAAATGCATTATTGCGCCGTGTTAGAGATTTTGCGCAAATAAAAGGCAATGGAAATATTGATATAGAAATTGCAACATACGCCTTAAAAGCCTTAAACGTAGATAAAAACGGATTAGATGAAATGGATCACAGAATTTTATCTTGCATTATAGATAAATTTAAAGGTGGTCCGGTTGGAATTAACACCATTAGCACAGCAGTTGGTGAAGAATCGGGTACTATTGAAGAAGTGTATGAACCTTTTTTAGTTCAAGAAGGTTATTTAGTAAGAACCCCGCGAGGCAGAGAAGCAACCGAAATGGCTTACAAACACCTTGGAAAATCTATCTGGAACAGAGGTGGTACTTTGTTTGATTAATTAGAATATTTAATGCCAATGTTTTCTTAAATTTAAGCCAATATTTTGGCCGTATGATTACCTATACCTTTTTGGCAATAATTGGAATTTTTTCTTTGTACTGTTTCAGTTCGCCGGAGGCCATGCAGAAATATTTGTTTTTCCCTTATTTTATAAAACGAAATAAAGAACATTATCGCTTTTTAACGCATGCTTTTATTCATGGCGATTACATTCATTTATTGTTTAATATGTTGGCCTTGTATAGCTTTGGTTCCGATTTAGAAAAAAATATTTTCCCAAGGTTGTATGGAAGTCAGCAATTAGGCTCCGTTATTTATATTTTATTATTTACCGGCGGAATTTACGCCGCTTCCTTTACAGAATACTACAGAAATAGAGATAATTCAGGTTACTCATCCTTAGGGGCAAGTGGCGCTATTTCTGCTATCATGTTTGTTTGGATTCTTTTAAACCCAACCGGTATTATTGCATTGTTTTTTATTCCTGTACCGGGCTGGTTAGCCGGAATTTTATTATTGGGTATTAGTTACTATTTAATTCAACGGAAAAGAAAGGGAACTTATTCAGATGGTATTAGTCATGAAGCGCATTTTTGGGGTGCAATTTTTGGTATTGCAGTAATTGCAATTACAAAACCGGTAGTACTAAAATGGTTTTTGTATCAAATTTTATCGGTGTTTTAATGGAAGGAATTAAAGTTACATTTTTAGGAACAGGTACTTCGCAAGGTGTACCCGTTATTGGATGTACTTGTAAAATTTGTACAAGTAATGATAAGCGCGATAATCGTACACGCACCTCTATTATTATTGAATCAAGAAATACGCGTTTTGTAATTGATACCGGACCTGATTTTAGGCAACAATGTTTGCGCGAAAAAATTGGTAAAATAGATGCTGTTGTTTTTACACACGAACACAAAGATCATATTGCCGGAATGGATGATGTGCGAGCTTTTAATTTTATTCATAAAATGGTAATGCCGGTTTACGCAACGCAAAGAGTTTACAAAGCATTGCAACGAGAATATGCGTATATTTTTTCGGGCGAAAAGTATCCGGGTATTCCTGATATTGAAGTAGTAAATTTTGAAGATGAGGTTTTTTGTATTGGCGATTTAAAAATTACACCCGTTAATTTAATGCATCATAAAATGAGTGTAAAGGGCTTTAGGGTAAATAATTTTGCTTATGTAACCGACGCTAATTTTATTGATGAAAACGAAAAAAATAAATTAAAAAATTTAGATGTTCTTGTGTTAAATGCGTTAAGAAGAGAGCCGCACATTTCTCATTTTACATTATTGGAAGCAATTGCATTATCGCAGGAATTAAAGGCAAAAAAAACATACTTT
>JALHRL010000023.1:14365-71105 GCA_022841465.1 Bacteroidia bacterium
CAATTGGGTTTGCACGAAGAAGTAAATAAAGAATTACCTGAAAACATGGAATTAGCTTTTGATGGACTACAATTAGTAATTTAAACTTTAGAAAATGGAACAAAATGTAATTTTAAAAAAGGCAGTTTTTAATCCGAAATTAAAAACATACATTTTTATTGTTATACTTTTTTATTTAGTTGTAAGTGTTATTGGTTTGGTAATTGTTCCATTTTGGTTATTGGGTTTGGGGCAATGGCTTTCCGGAAAGTTTTTCAACACCTTAAAATGTGAGTTGTCAGAGAAAAATCTTTATTTCTCTAAAGGTTTAATTGTGCACATAGAAAAAACAATTCCATTAGAAAATATTCAAGACCTATCGTTTCTGGGCGGTCCCATTTTACGTTCGTTTGGTTTAACTTTTATAAAGGTTGAAACTGCAGGCGGAGGAGGCGCAAGCCATAGCAATATGATGAGTATACCGGGTATACACGATGCCGAAGAGTTTAAAAATTTAATTTTATCGCAACGCGAAATGGTAATGAAGAAGAAGTCGGGTGGGGCAGCAGTTAATTCTAATCAAGAAAATGTTTTATTGTCTGAAATTAGAAATGAATTGGTTCAAATAAAAGAGATTTTAAGAGAAAATAAAAAGTAGAATTTTTACGCTTCCAAAATTTTTAAAGCTGCCTCTTTTGTATCAACAACTTTAAACAAGGTGTTTAGTTTTGTAATTAAAATAAGTTCCTGAATTTTTTTGTTGAGGTTATATAAAACGGTTTCTCCGCCGGTTTTACGCGCTTTGGTAAGTAGTTGAATTAATGTATTTAAGCCATTACTGTTCATGTATTTTAATTCACTTAAATCTATATACCATTTATTGCAACCGCTTTCTGTTAATTTCTCTGCTTCCGTAATTAAATCGTTAGCCTGATTTTTTTCAATTAACTCACCTTTTAAGGTAATGTTTGCAATATCATTTTCTTTAACAACTATATATTCAAATACCATGGTTTACTTTTTTTTATGTTCACAAAATCCTTTATCGCGTAAGTTATTGCATTTGGCAAAAAAATTAAGCGAGTGGTGAATAACGTTAAAGTTAAGCAAATCTTCCGTCATTTTTTGTATTTGCATAATTCGCGGGTCGCAAAATTCAAAAACTTTTTCGCAATCGGTACAAATTAAATGATCGTGTTGCTTGTATTTATAGGCCTTTTCAAACTGAGCCATGTTTTTACCAAATTGATGTTTAATCACCAATCCGGCATCAATTAAAATTTCTATATTGTTGTATAAGGTTGCTCTGCTAACACGGTATTTTTTATTTTTCATCAGCAAATAAAGTTGCTCTATATCAAAATGTCCGTCGTGCGAATATATTTCATTTAAAATTGCATAACGCTCCGATGTTTTACGGTGTTTGTGCTTTTCTAAATAATCCGTTAAAATTTTACTTACTGCTTCTTTGTTATCCTGACTCATAGTATCCAATACCCTAAATTACTAATTGTTTTAATACTCCGGTTAATTTTAAAGGTTTTAAAATTGATATTTTTTACCTAATTTTATGGGTATTAAAACGCTGGCAGCCATATTTTTAGCAACTATACTTTTTGCTTCGTGCAGCAAGAAAACCGCTACCCCTGAAACAGTAAACCTTGGTCAGGCCTATTACCCAACCATAATAGGAAAGTTTGTGGAATACAATGTAGATAGTATTGTGTTTAATGATTTAACCTTAACGGTAGATACTTTTCGTTACCGAATTAAAGAAAAGCTAACTTCATTTTTTACCGATAACGAGGGCAGGCAAGCAATACGGATAGAAAGGTATGTAAAAAAATTTAATCCAAACAAATCATACGACAGCATTCCCTACACAATAAAAGAAGTTTGGATGGCCAATGTAGAAAGTAAAAATGTTCAGGTAGTAGAAGGAAATATACGCTACACCAAATTAATTTTTCCTGTTCAAGAAGGTATTAGTTGGAACGGCAATGCGCATAATACTTTGGGGGAGCAATCATACACTTACGAATACATTGATAAAGCCGAGACTTTTAACACAAAGAATTTTAACAATGTTTTAATGGTAAAACAAAAGGATGATGAAACCTTAATTTCTAAACAGTATTTTATAGAGAAGTATGCAAAAGGAGCAGGTTTGGTTTACCGAGAAATAAAGGATATTTATTCAAATGCTGTTATTCCGGGTGTGCCTGTTGAACAAAGAATTGAAAATGGTGTTATATACAAACAAGTCTTAATTAATTATGGTTATGAATAAATCAATTTCTTTTTTAATTGCCTCAGTTATTTTAATTGCGTCAGTTAAAAGTCAAACTCCTACAAAGTATTGGGTTAAACTTTCAGATAAAAACGGAACCCCTTATTCTATAAGTACGCCTACTGCATTTTTAACTCAAAAAGCTGTTCAACGCAGAACTGCGCAAGGCATTGCCATTGATAATACCGATTTACCGGTAACGCCAAGTTATGTTTCGCAAATTGAAGCAATAACCGATGTAAAAGTATTGTATGCATCAAAATGGTTAAATGCGGTGGTGGTGCAAATTGCTAATTCATCAACTGCTGCAATACCTGCAATTAATTCACTATCCTTTGTTGTGAATTCACAACCCGCAAATAAATTTAAAGTTGTTATAGAGAAAGAAGTTAATTATTTAGAAAATACACAACTTGAAAAAACATCAAATGTTTCGGCCGGACCAGCATATTATGGCGGCGCTTATTGGCAAGCAAAACAATTAAATGTAGATTGTATGCATGGGTATGGTTATCGTGGACAAGGAATGACAATTGCAGTGCTTGATGCAGGTTTCAGAAATGTAGATGTTATTCAAGCTTTTGATAGTTTAAAAAACAGAGGCGGAATTTTAGGTACACGCGATTTTGTTGCCGGTGGTAATAGTGTTTACGAAGATGATTCGCATGGAATGAGTGTTTTATCTTGCATGGCCGCATTAGTACCTAATGTTATGGTTGGAACCGCCCCTCGTGCAGATTATTGGTTGTTGCGTACCGAAGATGTTGCTTCTGAAACACCAAGTGAAGAATATAACTGGATAAGAGGAGCTGAATTTGCTGATAGCGTTGGGGTAGATATTTTAACTACATCTTTAGGTTATACTACTTTTGATAACTCATCTTTTAATCATGTTTATTCTTCGCTAAACGGAAAAACGTACCCAATGAGTATTGCTGCAACCATGGCGGCACGTAAGGGTATATTTGTTTTAAATTCTGCCGGAAACGATGGCGGAAATTCATGGAATTTTATTGGTGTACCGGCAGATGCGGATAGTATTTGTACCGTTGGTGCGGTGGATAGTTTAGGCTTGGTAACCGGCTTTAGTTCTAAAGGCCCAACTGCCGATGGAAGAATTAAACCCGATTTAGTTGCACGCGGAGGAAAAGCGTATGTTACTAATTCTTTTGGCGGATACTCCTTTGGAAACGGAACTTCGTTTTCTTGTCCGGTTTTAGCAGGAGCAGTAGCTTGTTTTTGGCAACGACATAATACATATAGCAACATGAAAGTGTTAGATACATTAAAATTAACCGCATCAAATAAATTAAACCCTAACAATAGCATGGGTTGGGGGTTGCCTGATATGTGTGCCTTGCCTGTTGGTATTGCATCGTATAAAATAGAAGAGGTGCCTTTTTCAATTTATCCCAATCCGTTTAATGCAGAAGTTGCAATTGAAACAGAAAGCAATTTTTCTAAAGAAAGCACTATTGAAATTTACAATGTATTGGGCAAAAAACTTTTTAAAGTGAATGAAAAATTAAAATCGGGTAAAACCAATCTTAATTTAAGTAGCTTAGAAAATGGTGTTTATTTTATTCGCTTAACAAACGGAAATTTAAGTACTACTAAAAAATTGGTAAAAGAATAAAAATCTTAAGGAACAGGATCGTACCCATGTTTTCCCCAAGGGTGGCAGCGTAGAATTCTTTTAAGTCCAAGCCAAGTACCTTTTATAAATCCGTATTTATTTAATGCCTCAATGGTGTATTGGCTGCATGTGGGTTGATAGCGGCATGCACTAGGGAGTAATGGAGAAATTGAAGTTTGGTAGAACCTAACAAATATAATGGCTAACTTTTTAATGATTTATTTTTTTAAATCGTCTGAAGCTTTATTTACTTTTTGTTTTAGTGCTTCTTTAAATGCAATTAATTTTTCAAGCATAGTTTTATTGTTGCACGAAATAATTTGAGCAGCTAAAATACCGGCATTTTGAGCAGCATTTACTGCAACAGTTGCAACCGGAACACCGTTTGGCATTTGTACAATACTTAATAAACTATCCCAACCATCAATACTGTTACTGCTTTTTACAGGTACACCAATAACTGGCAGCGGCGTTAATGAGGCTACCATACCCGGTAAGTGTGCGGCGCCTCCGGCGCCGGCAATAATTACTTGCAATCCTTTTATATGAGCGTTTTTTGCGTACTCAAACATTTTTTCGGGAGTACGATGTGCAGAAACAATGTCTAACTCAAAAGAAATTCCTAATTCATTTAATACATCGGCAGCCGCTTGCATAATTGGTAAATCGCTGCTGCTTCCCATTATAATTCCAACTTTAATATCGCTCATTTTGTTTTATTAAATATGTATTGCTCTTTTTGCAGTTGCATCTAAGCAAGCTTCTTTAAAGCTTTCTGTAAAAGTAGGGTGTGCATGACTCATACGCGAAATATCTTCGGCACTTGCACGGTATTCCATTGCAACAACTGCTTCAGCAATCATATCTGCAGTGCGCGGACCAATCATATGAACGCCTAAAATTTCATCTGTTGCTTCATCGGCTAACACTTTTACAAATCCGTCGGTATCCATACTGGCGCGTGCTCTGCCGCTTGCTTTAAAAGGGAAATTTCCTACTTTATATTTTTTCCCTTGTTCTTTTAATTGCTCTTCTGTATAACCTACAGCAGCAACTTCCGGCCAAGTGTAAACAACACCCGGAATTAAGTTGTAATTAATATGTGGTTTTTGTCCGGCTAATTGTTCAGCAACAAATGTACCTTCTTCTTCCGCTTTATGTGCTAACATGGCACCTTTTACCACATCGCCAATGGCATAAATATTATCTACATTGGTTTTTAAATGATTGTCGGTTTCAATTCTCCCTCTGTTGTCTACTTTAACTCCGGCGTTTTCTAAAGCTAATCCTTCGGTGTAGGGTTTTCTTCCAACCGACATTAAACAATAATCCCCTTTAATTTCTATTTTTTCATCTTTTGCATTTAAAGCAGTTAAAGTAACTTCTTTAGCGCCTGCTTTTACTCCGGTTACCTTGTGCTTAAATAAAAATTCAAAACTTAAGTTTTTCTTTAATATACGTTGCAATTCTTTGCTTAACGCGCCATCCATTCCGGCAATAATCCTGTCCATAAATTCTACCACAGTAACTTTACTTCCTAAGCGCGCATAAACGCTACCTAATTCCAAGCCAATTACTCCACCGCCTACAATTATCATGTGTTTAGGAACCTCTTGTAATTCCAAAGCTTCCGTTGAGGTAATAACGCGTTTTTTATCTATTTCAATTCCGGGCAGGGTAGAAGGTTTAGAACCTGTTGCAATAATAATTTTTGCCGCTTCTATTTGTTCGGTTTTCCCATCAGTAGATTTAATTTGAACGGTGGTTTTATTTACAAAACTTCCGGTACCGGTATAAACTTTAATATTGTTTTTCTTCATTAAAAAGTTAATGCCATCGCAGGTCATTTTTACAACACCGCGTTTTCTTTCCACCATTTGTTTAATGTTTACTTTTGGTGCTTTTACGTCAATACCATGTTCTTCAAAATGATGAACGGCATTGTAAAAATGCTCACTTGAATCAAGCATTGCTTTAGAAGGAATACAACCCACATTTAAACAAGTTCCACCCAAGGTTGGGTATTTTTCTATTAAAGCAGTTTTCATACCTAATTGTGCGCAGCGAATAGCTGCAACGTATCCACCGGGACCGCCACCAATAATTGTAACATCAAATTTTTCCATAAATTTCTAAGAAAGAATTAGGGTATAAAAATACTTATTATTTAGCGTTTAAAAAAGCGTAAAAACCAGTAATACAAAAGTGTCAGAATTGCAATAAGCACGCAGGTTTTAGAGATAATATCACCAAACATAGCATAAAAAGTAACTTTATTATTAGGTTTAATTTCTGCTTCAATTATTGCAGGCTCCCACCATTTTGTGGGTTGTAAAATTTCACCTTTCTCATTAATAATAGCCGATATGCCGGTGTTAGCGCTGCGTGCAATACATCTTCTGTTTTCAATAGCTCTCAGGCGTGCATAACTAAGGTGTTGCTTGTGCCCCGGTGTGTTATCCCACCAACCATCGTTGGTTACAATAAAAATAAAATGTGCACCGTTTCTGATATATTCAGTACAATAATCGCTGTAAACACTTTCGTAACAAATTACAGGCGCAACGCCAATGTTGTTATTACTTTTAAATACGGTTCTTTGTTTTTGAATTCCTAAACTGCCAATGGTTCCACCTAAATTAATGGCTAAAGATTCAAGCGGTTTTAAGAGTGCCGGAAAAGGCATTAATTCAACACCCGGTACCAGTTTTGATTTGTGGTAAACATTTATACCTTTAGAATTTATGATAGCAGCAGCATTGTAATAATCGTAATACATGCCCGATGAA
Organism: Bacteroidia bacterium; assembly: GCA_022841465.1. GTDB lineage: Bacteria > Bacteroidota > Bacteroidia > B-17B0 > Aurantibacillaceae > Aurantibacillus. The sequence continues at coordinate 21,060 of JALHRL010000023.1, forward strand.
CGATCTAGTCTTGAAGTGGCACTGGGTTTTTCTCCTTCTTTATAAAACATGTATGAATTAATGCCCGTAACAATATTTAATTGAGGAAATTTGGAAAGAATACTGTCTTTAAACAACTGCAAACTTAAATCGTTTTGTAAATTTTCTTCATTAACATCATCGGTAACAAAGGTTTCCGGTAAAATTAAAAAATTGGTTTCATTGGTAATTTTGCCTTTAATTAAATGTAGCATTTTATTAAACTGCGTATCAAAATCGTAGGCAAATTTTTCGTTATAAGGATCAATATTGGGTTGTACAATTACCACTTTTTGTGTTGCTAAATCAGAATTATTAGAATAAGAGAAATAAATGAAATAAGAAATTAAAATAGGTGTAAGGATTACCGCAATTGGTTTTAAAAAATGCTTCACATTAAAGTTGCTCGTGTTTAGAGCATTAAACACCAAAATATTTACAACTAATATCCAAAGTGTTCCACCTGAAGTTCCGGTAAACTCAAACCACTGAATCCAGTTGGGGCGGTAAGAAAGCACATTTCCCAGGTTTAACCAGGTCCATGTTAAATCCCATAACGAATGCAAATGTTCCCAGGCTAACCAAACCGGAATTAATAACCAAACAGACCAAGCAGAATTAATTTTTGCTTTAATATTAGAAAAGGTAACAAACACCATCGTCATTAATACGGCATTAGCAATTATAGCCAATGCTGCACCACCGGCCGATGCAAAGTAAACCCACCAGGTAACGCCCAGATTCCACAAAAAGAAAGTGAGATAAGTAAGGCCGTAAAATTTTAATTTTCTTTTGGGTGTTTCTCTGTTTTCGTGAAAATATTTTTCGAGTTGTAAAAGCGGTACAAAAGCGGCAAAAATTAACGGCGTAAAATTAAAATACCACGAGAGCGTTAAAAGTAAGGCGCCCGTCAAAGATGTGGTTATATTTTTGTAAGCCATTAAGATTGCTAATTTACAATATTTGTTCCTAATTTTGTTGAAATGATAATAGATACCCACATACATCTTTACGCCGAAGAATTTAACGCAGATAGAGAGCACCTTATTACTAAAGCGATAAAAAACAACGTTAAAAAATTTTATTTACCCAATATTGATTCGGAGAGTATAGAGGCAATGCACGAATTGGAAAAAGCATATCCTGAAAATTGTTTTGCAATGATGGGTTTGCACCCTTGCAGTGTAAAAGCAAATGTAGAAGAAGAATTAAATATAGTAGAAAGCTGGTTAAATAAAAGAAAGTACGCAGGAGTTGGTGAAATTGGAATTGATTTGTATTGGGATAAAACTTTTGTTGAAGAACAGAAATACGCATTTAAAAAACAAATAGAATGGGCAGCAAAACTTAATTACCCGTTTGTAATTCATTGCCGCGATTCTTTTAATGAAGTGTACGAAGTATTGAAATCGTTTTCTGTATTGCCCAAAGGAATTTTTCATTGTTTTAGCGGAAATTTAGAGGAAGCCCGTAAAATTATTGAATTCGGAAATTTTAAATTGGGAATAGGTGGGGTACTAACTTTTAAAAACAGTGGCTTAGACAAAGTAGTTAGTGAAATTGGTTTAAATTATTTGGTGTTAGAAACCGATGCGCCTTATTTAGCACCCGTGCCCTTTAGAGGCAAACGAAACGAGCCGGTTTATATTTTAGAAGTAGCGCGCAAATTGGCAGAAATAAAAAACTGCAGCTTACAAGAAGTAGAAGAAATTACAAGTGAAAATGCGGAGTTTGTTTTTGGAAATTAGTTATTTAAAACTTAAGTAAAAATTTATGCGCCAAAAATAACTTATTGATTTTAAGCTAAACAAAAAAGCCTCATCGATTTTGATGAGGCTTTTTTGTTCATTCCTTTTTAATTTACTTATTTATAATCACCTTCTTCACGGTTTTTTCAAAGCCGTTAGAAACTTCAATAAAGTACACACCACTGGAGTGATTGCTTAAATTAAATTCGTAATACTTATTGGTTACATTGTTTTCTTTGTTTTCACCAATTTGTTGTCCCATGTAATTAAATATTTTAAAGGTTAAATCTTGTTCCTTGGTAAAACTGGTTATAATGTTAAATACACCATTGTTAGGGTTAGGAACCAGGTTAACGTTATTAGATAAACTGTTAGGGTATTCTGCTACACCAACAGGCGGCTTACAGGTAATAATTGGATAAATGGCCAACTGAACATTTTGTTTATGGTAATCTTTTAATTTAAGCCAGTTGTTTGCAGAGTTTCTTACAAAAACAATACTGTCTTTTAAAGGAGCATTAAAAATGGAGTTAGAGTAAATTTGTGTATAATCGCCCGGGCTGGTCCAAGGTACTTCTATACCCATATGAAAACCTGTTGTTTGTGTTGTAATAGCGTAAGGAGGATCGAACGAAAATTTGTAAGCGTAAACATCTAATCCTGCAAAGGTATAGGTAGATGAACCTGCCCAATTTACAATATTAGTTGGTGAACCAATGGTAGACCAAGTAGCAACAGTTGTGGCTGTAACATTGGCTAATTGTGCCGGAACCTGTTTAAGTAAAGACGCAGGGCCGGATATTACATTTCCGCTCCATACATTTAAGTAAATATTAGTTCCGGGGTTGTTTGCTATGGTACCTGCTCGGTTAAACAACACAATAGCGCTGCTTAATTGTGGGTTAGATGTGTTACTGTAAGTTGCGGCAGAATAAAACTGTGCAAACTCTTTATCATTGTAACAATTGGTACCGGTTAAAAAGCCCGGGTTAGCAACATTACATCCTAACACAACCGTACTAGGAGGCGCGCTGTATACCGTTAAAGTATCGTTTGGTCCTGTTTTTTCTAAAGTATCTAAGCAATTTGGCTCTTTAGGACATAAAGTAGTTGTAAATACAATTGAATGCGTAGTAAATGCTGTTGGCGAGTTAGATGCAATTAATTCTAAAGTATAAGTACCTTGATTCGTTAAGTTAAAAGAAGGCATTGCCGAATTGTAACCAAAGTTTACGGTTGCTGTATTTGGCGTTAATACCCAAGTATAAGATGGAGCAGGGTTTCCGGTAGAATAATTAATTGGGGTAAAAGGTTGACCGAAACATGGCGCCGGTGCAGCAAATGAAAATTGTGCTAAAGCCATTGCACCTGCAGGAATAACAGTAGTTGTACACAATGCATGTGTTCCTAAGCTATAGCGGTATGCACACTGACTCATTGCTGTTTGCATTCTTATTGCTTGATCGTTTGTGAACATATAACGGCAAGCATCGTAAGTATAATCCATAATATTCATGGTCATTTCTCCACCGGGGCTAGAGCCTGCGTGACAAGAATTTACTTTATACGGATATGCACCCGGGCAAGCAAAATTTGGTCCGGTTGCAGGAGGAGTATCTGCACAATAATCTGTTCCGCAATTGGCATCGCCCCAAATATTTTTTACACCTAACCAATGGGCAATTTCGCGGCATAAGGTTTTACCTTCATTATAATTTGGTTCAGTTCCTAAATCCGCAGGGCTTCCAATAGTATTGGTAACACACCATACACCATCATTAGAAAAAGTTCCTACAGCACCCATGCCTTGTAAAGCCGCGCCTGCAGGGTAGGTTGCACTTCCTAAAATAGAAACGCTAGAACTTCTGGTGCTAATCCAAATATTTAAATATTTTGTAGGATCCCAAATAGTAGCAGGTTTAACGGTGTTTTCAATAAACGCCATTAAAGCAGCATCGCTAGTCATTGTATTGGTGTTTGCAGTAAATAAGGCCCCGGCATCCACTCTATTAATTCCGGCTTCTCCTATTGGAAGATTAGTTGGGTCGTTTAAAGCTAAACAAAAAGTTATTCCTGTATTAGCAACGTAATTTGCGTATTGGCCAATAGTTGGAGTAGGTGCTGAAGTTCCGCCATAAACCTGATTTAGCAAATTAACCTGCGAAGCAATTTTTGTAGCTGCAATATTAGGAGCTGTTCCTATAGCTTCACCGTTGTGTATGATGTGAAAAATTACCGGAATTGTAACCTGAGCGTAATTTGTTTTACCTAACAAACGAGTTTCCTTGTATTTTTCTACTTCTTTGTTAAACCATTCGTCCCATTTTTGAGGAGCCGCCGGTGTGCCTGAAAGCGATTTATATTTACCGCCATTAGACTGAGAAAATAAACCATTTGAAGAAATCAAAAAAGCTGCAATTAGCACATAGATATGTTTTGTCATAACTGAAATTTAATCCTTAAATGTAGTTAAAAAAAAGCAAAACCTATGTTTGACCGATTAAAATAATGAACAGAGTTTTTAAAAGCGTAATGCTATTGAGGGAAAGGTCTTAAAGACTAAGCATATCCTTTAATTTAACAGCCTGTCTCCTTGAAATTTCAACCTCTTTACCATCTTTTAGTTTCACCATTAAACCACCATTAAACCAGGTTTCAACACCGGCAATCCAGTTTAAATTAATAATATGTTTACGGCTCGCTCTAAAAAATTGTCTTTCGTTTAGTCTAGCTTCCAGGTTATTTAAACTTCTTAAAATAAGTGGTTTAAACGTTTCAAAATAAATGCGCACATAATTTCCCTCAGATTCAAATAAACGCACATCGGCTAATTTTACAAACCAACATTTTTCTCCGTCTTTTACAAAAATTAATTCATTTTCATCTAGTGGGCCTGTGTTTTCCGATTTAGAGGAAATATCTTTTATGGTTAGTTTTTTTATGGTTTCGGCAAGGCGCTGGGGTTGTACGGGTTTAAGCAAATAATCAAAAGCATTTAATTCAAAAGCTTTAATGGCATGCTCGTCGTATGCAGTTACAAATACAACATCGGGTATTGCCGAAATTTCTTCTACCAATTCTAAACCACTTTTTCCGGGCATGTTAATGTCTAAAAAAATTACATCCGGTTTTAAACTGTCAATTTTTTCTTTTGCCTCCATGGCATTTGCGCATTCTGCAATTACCTCAATTTCTTTATGCGCTTCTAAAAGTTTTTTTAGCTCTGTTCTGGCTAATCTTTCGTCGTCTATAATTATTGCTTTCATATGTATCTGTATAATTTTATTTATTTAAGGGGATGTTTATTTCGGTAACTACCATGTTGTTTTCTTTGTCTTCGTAAATATTAATTTTAGCTTGTTTACCGTACATTAACTGCAAACGCTGAAGTGAATTTTGAAAACCCAATCCGGTAGCTGATTTTTCTGTATTTAGTTTTCCGCTATTTTTAACTGTAATTTTTAGAAAATTATCTATTATAAAAGTGTTCACGTTTATTTGCCCACCTTTAGTTAATTTTGAAATACCGTGTTTAATGGCATTTTCAACTTGGCCTTGAATAATTAATGGCGGTAAAAATAAATTTTTGGTATTCTCTTCAATTTTTAAATTAAAGTTTAACCTTTCTTCGTATCTTATTTTTTCAAGATCTAAATAATCAAGCACTAAACTAACTTCCTCGGCAAGGGTAATTTCTTTACTCTTGTTCATTAATAAACTATTTCGTAAAATGTTGGATAATTGTGTTACTGCCAATTTTGCTTTGTTCGGATCTTCATCAATTAAAGCTCTTATGCTGTTCATGCTGTTAAACATAAAGTGAGGATTTAATTGCGCTTTTAAACTATTTAATTCACTTTCTTTACCCGCAGCTTCTAATCGTAAATTATTTATTTCTGCTTTTTTATAATTAGTGAAATAATGGTAACCGAAGTAAATAATATTCCAAACAAAAAACACCACTGAAAAGTTTATAATACTAGAAATGGCAGATAGGAAATTAAATTCTTGCTCATTAAAATGAAAGAGAGATGAAAAAACAGCAAGTAAAATGTAAAGTAGGGTTCCTAAAACAGAACTACTTATTATAATAAAAATTATTTGCGTTACCAGTTTAAAATGTTCGGCTTTAATTTTCTTTATGAGAAAACGGAATGAATGTGTTAGTCCAATTCCAAAAGGAATGATAATAAAGTACAGAAGATAATCGTTAAAGGATGCTTTTGATGAAAGTTCAAAAAATATCAAATTAATCAGTACGTAAAAAAGCCATCCTGTTAATTGCGCAATCCAATATGTTTTATGCTTGGCTGTCAAAACTCTTTCGAATATAACAACTAAAAATCATGAAATTTAATTAATTGTACGAAAGGCGAATTATAAGTACAAAGCCCCTAATACGTTTAAGGAATGTTCATGTACTTGTGCGTTTGAAGGGAAATACGCCATTTGGTATTGTTTTTTACATAATCAATAATTACAGGAAGTAATTCATCTATTTTGCTCCACTCGGGCTGTAAAAACAAATGCTTGTTATTTTGCAATTTATTAGCCTGTTCTTCGGCCCAAATAAAATCGTGTTTGTTGTATATAATCACTTTTAATTCGTCTGCAATTTTATAACTTTCCGGTAAAGGCGGCATTGTTTTTTTTGGGGATAAACATACCCAGTCCCATTTTCCTGAAAAAGGATATGCGCCGGATGTTTCAATAAATGTTTTAATGTGGTGGTGTTTTAACTGATTTGTTAAGTATTCCAAATTATATATTAAAGGCTCTCCACCGGTAATAACAACGGCATTTGTTTTGCTGTTTAATGTATTATTTACAACGGCATCTGTTAATGTTAAGGGATGTAGATTGGCGTTCCAACTTTCTTTAACATCGCACCAATGGCAACCAACATCGCAACCGCCAATTCTTATAAAGTACGAAGCCATGCCGGTATTATATCCTTCTCCTTGAATAGTGTAAAATTCTTCCATTACAGGAAGTATTTTACCTTCTTTTACAAGTTTTTCATCGGCTTCGGTTAAACTATGTAGTTTGTATTCCAATAGAACACAAAGGTAAGCTTTTAAAATATCTTAGCGATATTATTCGTAAATTTACGCCTCACTTATGATGAATATTGGTATAGTTTGTTACCCAACTTATGGTGGTAGCGGTGTTGTTGCAACCGAGTTAGGAATTGCCTTGGCTAAAAAAGGACACAAGGTGCATTTTATTAGTTATTCGCAACCATTTCGGTTAAATCAATTTAATGAAAATTTGTTTTACCACGAGGTTAATGTAAACGATTATCCTTTATTCGAATATCAACCATATGAAAGTGTGTTGGCTAGTAAAATTGTTGATGTTGCCATTTATGAAAGGCTAGATATTTTGCATGTGCATTACGCTATTCCGCATGCATCGGTCGCATACATGGCTCAGCAAATTTTAAAATCAAAAAAAATTTATTTACCTTATATAACCACCTTGCATGGTACGGATATTACTTTGGTTGGGCGTGACCCCTCTTTTGAACCTGTAATTCGTTTTTCATTAAATGAAAGCAATGCCATAACTTCTGTTTCTGAAAGTTTAATGAAGGAAACATTACAAACTTTTAAAATTGACAATAAAATTGAGGTAATACCTAATTTTATTAATATAGAAGATTACATGAAGCCTCATTCGCCTTGTTCTAAAAAACATTATGCGCCTAATGGAGAGAAAATTTTAATTCATGTTAGTAATTTTAGAAAAGTAAAAAGAGTAGAGGATGTTGTTGCTGTTTTTAACGCAACACGTGAAAAAGTAAATTGTAAACTCTTATTAATTGGAGATGGACCTGAAAGACCTCATATAGAAAAGTTGTGCAGGGAAAGTCAATATCATGCTGATGTAATTAGCATGGGAAGAATTCCGAACCCTATGGATATTTTGTGTTTAGGTGATTTGTTTTTACTTCCGAGTGAAACAGAGAGCTTTGGTTTGGCAGCACTAGAAGCAATGGCCATGAAAATGCCTGTTATTAGTACTAATGCCGGAGGTTTACCAGAGGTAAATATTAACGGCGTTACCGGTTTTACAAGTAATGTTGGTGATGTTAATGAAATGTCGGAAAATGCCATTAAGCTTTTAAGTGATGAGTTATTATTAAGTAAGTTTAAAACAAATGCTTTTGAACAAGCTAAAAAGTTTGATGTAAATATTGTGTTGCCGGCTTATGAAAAACTGTATAAAAAGGTGATAGAAAAACAGAAAATTGTTTTTTAAATAAATTTATAAATCACCTAAGGATATCAGCAACTTTTCTATTTTTGTTTTTGCCTGATTTGCACTGCAATTGTAATTATTAAATAACACAGAAAATGCAATTTCTTTTCCGGCGCTTGTGGTAAGATAGCCACAGTAGCCTCGGGCTCTGTTGATGTATCCGGTTTTGGCTCTCATTTTATCTTCAATATAAGTTCCTTTACCTAAACTTCTCATGCTTCCATTTTTTCCAGCAATGGGTAATGATGCGTAAAAAGTTTTATAGATAGCTTCTTCTTTATAAATTTTTGCCAATAATTGTGCCTGTAAATTTGTAGTTACATTATTGGCTCTTGATAAACCGCTTCCATCAGTAATGTATAATTCTGTTGTGGCTATTCCTTTTGAGCCAATGTATTTTTTAATGGCTTCACAGCCGTTGTAAGAACTGCCATTTCCAAGCGTTCTTAAAATGGTTTCTGCAAATAAATTATTACTTAAAATATTTGTAGCAGTAACTATTTTATCCATACCGGGTGAGTAGTGGGTGTAAATAACAATAGGTTTAGAAGTAGAATCGTTTTTGTTATAATTACTAGTGTAAGCATTTTTGTTGCAAGTAATATTATTTTTAATTAACGCCTGGTAGAGTTCTTCGGCGCATAGTTCTGCGGGGTCGGGATAAACAGATTCCACCTCAAACTCATCTTTTTTTGGAGGAATTTTACCGGAAATTGTTTTATCGTAACCAAAAGGATCTCCATAAACATAAGCTTCATCTTCTGAGCCATTTGCAATTACCTTGTTGTTGAATTTAAATTTTGAAAATACATTTTCCGGAATGGTTTTTAAAATGGTTGTTTTTTCGCCACTTAAAGTACTTTTAAAAACTATTTTAAATTTATTGTCTTTATAACTTAAGCCGCAGGGTGCAGCACCAAAGTAGTTGCTGATATCAGACCAAATCCAATTATTTGGAATTACTCTTTCCCATTTAGAGGCATCACCAATTATTTTTCCTTTTATTTCTTTTATTCCAAAATCTTTTACATGCTTTGCCCATTTGTTTACGAGTGTATCTTTTTTATAAAACACTTCAGATTGAAGGGTAGGGTCGCCGCTACCAATAATAATTAAATCGCCGTTTAGTACACCTGTTTCTTTATTAAAGGTGCCTGTGTATGCAATTTTTGTTGCGTATTTGTAATTATTACCTAAAACCGATAATCCTGTAGCGGTAGTTAAAACTTTAAGTGTACTTGCAGGTACAACAAATGTTTGCGAATTATGTTCGGCAATTACACTTTGTGTAACAACATCATAAACACAAAAAGAAGTAATAGCCCCTTTTAAATCTTTATCATTTTTCCAGATTTCGGCAAACTGATTCATTTGAGCAATGAAACAATTGCTTATAAAAAAAAAGAAGAAAAATATTTTATTCATTACCAAATTTCAACTCTTTTTTCAGGAGCAATGTAATGTTTGTTTCCTTCTTTCACATCAAAGGCTTCGTAAAATTCTTTCATATTGGTAAGTGGTGCCCATGCTCTAAAGTAACCGGGGCTATGAAAATCAACCGTTAATAATCTTTTTAATTCTTCATCTCTGGTCATGCTTTTCCAACCTTGGCACCAAGCAATAAAAAAACGTTGTTCGCCGGTGTAACCATCAATTACTTTTGATTTTTCTCCATTTAAAGATTTTTTGTAAGCATAATAAGCCATGGTTAAACCACCTAAGTCTGCAATGTTTTCTCCTTGTGTCATTTCACCATTTACGCGCATTGAATCAATTGCAATGTAAGAATTAAATTGATCTACTATGCCTTGTTTTTTATTTACGAAGTTTTTCATATCCTGTTCGCTCCACCAATTTTTCATATTGCCATCTGCATCAAATTGCGCGCCTTGGTCATCAAAGCCATGAGTAAGTTCATGCCCTATAATTGAACCCATTGTTCCATAGTTTGCAGCGTCTTCTGCTTCCGGGTCGTAAAAAGGAGGTTGCAAAATGGCCGCCGGAAAAGTTATTTCGTTTGTGGTTGGGTTGTAATAAGCATTAACGGTAACTGAAGTCATTTGCCATTTTCCACGATCAACAGGTTTATTTAAATCATTTAAATTTTCTCTGATATTAAAGGTGTTTGCATTGCAAACGTTAAGCCAATAGGTACCCGGAGTAATTTTTAAAGAAGCGTAATTTTTCCATTTATCAGGATATCCAATTTTTCTGATTAATAAATCTAATTTTCTGTGTGCTTGTTTTTTTGTATTGGCATCCATCCAATTTCTACTATCAATCCTTTCGCGATAAGAAGCAATTAAGTTATCTATTAATACATTTAGCTTGTCTTTTGATGATTGAGGGAAATATTTATTTACATATGCTTCTGAAATTATATCACCAATAGATGCATTAACAACTCCGTGTACTTTTTGCCATCTTGCTTTTTGTGCTTTTGCTCCACTTAGTGTTTTTCCATAAAAGTTAAATTTTTCATTTACCATTTCGGAATGCAAATAGGGAGCAGCGTCGTTTAAAATTACCCACTTTGCATAGTGTTTTAAAGTCTGTAAATCAGTTTTTGTTATTAAATCATTTAACGATTTAAAATATTGTGCGCTTACAATGATACTGGTATCGGGTTGTTTTAATTTAATTGCGTTAAAGTAATTTTCAAATTTAAGGTTAGGCGCAAGTTTTGATAGATCGTGCTTAGAAATAGGATTATATAATTTTTCTATATCCCGCATTTCAGGTGTAGTTTTTCCATTTTCTACTAACTTTTTTTCAAAATCATAAATTCCTTTTGCAACCGTTTCAGCCTTATCTTTCGGCATTCCGGTTAAAACAAAAACGTTGGTTATATATTCAAGGTATTTAGCAGCTATTTTTTCAAACTTTTGATTGAAGTAATAATCTTTATCAGGTAAGCCATATCCTGCCTGGTTTAAATATAACCTGTGAATTTTACTGTTTTTTAAATCAACTTCTACACCCGCAGAATAAAACAAACGAACACCAATTAAATCGTATTTTGCTTTTAAACTTAGCATTTCATCAATTGTTTTTACTTTATCAATTTCTAACAATTGTGGCATAACCGGAATAAATTTTAATTTATCAGCCTTAATAGAATCCATTGCTACATTATAAAAATCGCGTAATTTTTGTGCGTTACTTCCTGCTTGAGCTGTTTTGTTAGCTGATGCAAGCATGTAAATGTTTTTTATGTTTTTTAAATTATTGTCGTTAATCTCATTAAAACTTCCGTAACGCGAATCGCTTTCAGGTAACTTAAAAGTTTTCATCCAATTACCATTACAATAATTGTAAAAATCATCTTGCGGTTTTACACTTTTGTCAATAGAGGAAGTTTGAATTCCAGATTTTTGCGCACAAATGTTTAATGTAAGTGAAAGTAAAAAAAATGTGAAGGTTGATTTCATTATAATTGTTTTTTGATTTAATAATTTGAAATACTAAGATAACTCAATTACCTTTAATTCTTCGGTATAGAGGAGTATTTTTTTTATATTTTTATAATTTAAGTCGGTTAATGCATTTTCGTAAGCCAACATTTGCTGTTTATACTTTTGGTTGTTTTCAGACCCCGTTTTAAAATCAATGATACAGGTTTCGTTTTCAGAAATACATATTCTGTCGGGTCTGAGTATTTCGCCGTTTATTGACATGATTTCACATTCTGTTTTTATTTGATACTGTTTACTGAAATATTTTTCTACTTCTTTATTAGAAATTAGATTTAATAATAATTGTTGGTATTCTGGAATTTCCTTCACGTTTAATTCTCCTTTAACCGCTGCTGTTTTAAGAGATATTTCTATATCCTCTCTATACTTAATTTTAGAGAGTAAATAATGAATTAAAATACCTTTTTCGCGCGCGTTTAAAGTTGACTCTGAGTTTTTAAAGTAAGCGCTTTTAATTTTTATTGCTTTAGAATGATTGTTGATTGGTAATTTATTAATTTCTGTAATGTTTTGATTGCGTTCTTTATGTGTGCTGCTTTTTTTGCATGGAACACCAAATTCCAGTAAATGGCCGTTTGATTTAAATAAATTTGAATTTGTAACGAAGTTTTCAATCCATTTTTGTACACCGGCTTTTCTATTATTTTCTGAAACGCTGGCAATAATATGTAAATGTTCAATAGCCCTTGTAAAGGCAACATACATTTTGTTTAAATTGTCAAGCAACACTTCTTGCCTTTCTGTTTCAACCTCCGTTTCAAAACCTGCATTTTCAGCGTATTTATCCATTTTAATGTACGCAGATTTTAAAGGGATTTCTTCATTTTTTAAATTAACCCAACCTGTTGAATCTTTAAAACTCCAATTACAAAAGGGCAATATTACCACAGGAAATTCTAAACCTTTACTTTTGTGAATGGTCATAATTTTTACGGCGTCTAAATTTTCTGAAATAATTAAAGAAGCATTTAGCGATCGTTTTTCCCACCAGGTATTAAATTCGGTGATATCTGAATTGTTTTTAGAGATAAATTTACTTATTTCATCAAGAAAGAAACGTAAGTATATTACCGCAGATTTGTTTAGATTAAGACTGAATGATTCTATTAAATAGGTGGAAATATCTAATAGATTCAATACTTGCAGCTCTTCTTGATTTATTTCTAATCCAAGATTTTTTAAGGCAACAAGCAAACCTTCTTTATTTAATTGGATGAGCGATTGATGAAACAGATTGGAATTAATTTTATTGGATGTAAATAAATAATTTAGAATAGAAGCACCTTCTATTAAATCATTATTGTTTTGTAAATATTTTAAAAATGAAACAGTTAAGTTTACTTCGGCGTTATTCGTTAAAAGTAAAGAATCGTTGGAAACTACCGGAATGCCATTTTTATTTAAGAAATTGGCAACTAAACTTCCTTCAAAATTTTTGCCGGTAATAATGCAAATGTCCTTATAATTAAATCCTAATTTTAACGAAGAGTGTATGTGATTTAAAGTTTGATTAAAAATAAATTCGCTTAATTCACCTGTAGCTTTCTTTTCTTTTATAATAGTTACGTATCCTTTACTTTGATTAATAATGTTTTGCTCGTGATTTTTATAAATACTTTGGTACAAATTTGTTAGCTGTTCTTTCGATTGAAATTCAAAGAAATGGTTATTAAACGTTATTATATTCGTTAAGCTTCTATAGTTTTCATTTAAAAATTTTTCTTCATAGTTTCTAATAAGCGCACTTTCGCGTTCCGCTAACAAGGCATCATTCTCTTCATTTTCAATTTTGGGTAATTTTACAAACTGATTTACGTTTGCATTGCGCCAACGGTAAATGCTTTGCTTTCCATCTCCAACCAATAAATTTAAATTACCTGAAGCTAAACTGTTTTCAACTAGTGGTAAAATATTTTGCCATTGTAATGTACTTGTATCTTGAAATTCATCAATTAAAAAGTGTTTGTATTTTTCTCCAAGTCGCTCGTATATAAATGAAATGGGTTCGTTTTTTATAAATTCAAATATTTTAGAATTAAATTCTTCAATAAAAACTAATTGTTCTTCTTGTTTTAAAGCGGTTACAATTTCCTGAATTTTACCTAAAAGCAGTATTGGGTATATTTTACTGCCAATTAGCTTATACAAATTGTACTTTTTTATATTACTATCGTAATACGTTATTATTTCTTTAGCTATTTCATTAAATATTGGATTTAGTTTTTCAAATATCTTTTTGGTTTCACTGTTAATTTTGGTTCCGCTCCAATCACCTTTTTCTAAAACATTTAATAAAGTTTTATTTGCTGGATTTTCTTTAAAATCAGAATCAACACACTTTTTTAAAAAATTTTGTGGACCAATACTTTTTCCAATAAAATCTTCATCCGTTAGGAAGTTATCTTTTATTAATTTTATGGCCTTTTCTGCAGGGGTGGCAATATTGCGGTGAAATTCACTTAAAAAGGTGTTTATTTCCTTTTTAAAGCCACTTATATCATTAGGGTTAACTTGGGTTAGTTTAATCAAATGGGGCAGGGCATTCTCCTTTTGCAGCGTTTTGGCAAATTCCTCTATTTTTTGTTGAGGATCCCAATTGGTATTATCGTCTAAATTGGTTAAAACAAATTCTCTTAAAAGGTTTGTTACCTCTTCATTTTTCCCAATTTCGTTTAAAAGTTTACCTATTACTCTGTCGTAAAAATCATCGGAATCTGTTTCTAAATTAAAGTTTACCGGTAATTCTAAATCATGCGCAAATGTTTTTATTATTCTATGCGAAAAACTATCAATTGTGCTAACGCCAAAGTCGGAGTAATGATGTAAAATATTTTGCAGCAGAATTTGAGCTCTTTCCTTTAAAGTTTCTTTATCAATTTTTAATTCGTTTTGTAGTTTTTGTTGAAGTATTGTATCTTCTTCATTACTTACTATACTTTTAAGTGCTGCCAAAATTCTGGTTCGCATTTCTGTTGCAGCTTTGTTGGTAAAAGTAAGGGCTAAAACGGCCTTAAAGTTATATTCAATTCGTTTCGAATCGCCTAAAGCAATTTTAAGGTATTCTTTAACAAGCGTAAACGTTTTTCCGCTTCCTGCACTACTTTTATATACTAAGAATTTGGCTTCTGACATTGAAATAGTAAAAATAAAAAAGGCTGTAGTATTTACAGCCTTTTTTATTTTAATTTATAAATAGTTTTTATTCTTCCTCTTCTTCTTCGTCTTCAGTTTTGTTTGGTTTAACACCGCCATCTTTGGTAGCATTAGGGTCAATGTAATCAAAGCTTAATACTTTAAAAGTAGTTCTTCTGTTTTTTTGGTGTAATGCTTCTTTTTCTTCTTTTGTTTTTGCCTTATTAATTTCAGCATCTGTAATTAATAATTGAGTAGGACCAAAACCTTTTGCAGTTAAACGAGCTTCTGCAATCCCTTTTTCTTTCACTAAGAAGTCAACGCAAGATTGAGCACGCGCTTGAGAAAGTTTCATGTTTGCATCTAATTTACCGCGGCTATCAGTATGTGAATTTAATTCAACAATAATAGTTGGGTTTTCTTTTAAGATGTTATATAAGAACGTTAATGAGTCTTTAGAGTTTGGAAGTAATTCAAAACTACCTAAAGCGTATTGAATTTCCGGCATACGTAAGTTAGGGATAACTGGTTTTACTTCAAAGTCTGCAATAAAATCTTTTGATTTTTCTAAACCTGCAGTAGAAATAATGCGTTGGTCGCTGTTAGCTAAGTAACCATCTTTATTAAATGTAGCAGATTTAGATTGCTTACCTGTTTCTGTAGAAATCGTGTAAGTAGTGTTGTCTTTTAATTTTGCTAAGTTATATGAACCATCTTTAGTAGTAGTAAATTCTTTAATACTTCCATCGCTACCAACAATTTTAACTTTAACGTTTTCTACAGGCTCACCTTTGCCTTTATTTCCTTTCATGATATCACCTTCAGAGATAATCATACCTTTTACTTGGAAATTTAACGGAGGTAAATTAAAGCTCCAGATATCATCTCCACCTTTTCCGCCTTCGCGATTACTGGTGAAATAACCTTTCTCTTTTTTACCTTCATAAATGATTCTAAAATCATCAGCAGTTGAATTTATAGGAGCTTTTAAATTTTCTACAGGTTTTGTGTATTTGTAATTATCTCCAACTGCAACAAAAATATCTAAGCCACCCATTCCAGGATGATAATCAGATGCGAAATATAATTTTTTTCCGTCAGCAGAGAAAGTAGGGTAAAGTTCATCACCTTCTGTATTAATTGCAGGGCCGGCATTTACAGGTTTACCCCATACATTAGCCTTTGCATCAAATGTGCTTAACCAAATATCAGCACCGCCATAACCACCATCCATACGTGAAGCGAAAACCAGCATTTTACCATCAGTACTTAAATAAGGATGTCCAAAAGCAACGGTATCAATACAAAATGGAAGAACTTGTGCTACACCCCATGTACTACCTTGTTTTTTAGCCATAAAAATTTGCGGCTTCAATTGTCTGTTTGGTTCTTCAGGGCTGCGTGTAAAAAATATCATATCACCTTTTTTGCTAACACAACCAACACCTTCGTTAAATTTACTGTTAACAGTGGGAGCTAATAAAACTGGAGTTGACCACTTACCATTTTTATCAACTTTAGTTTCGTAAATATCAGATTTGTTACCACCGGTATTTGCATCAATCTCACCACCTGCATTACCTGGTCTTCTTGAAGTGAAAATTAAAGTTGCATTCTTTTTATCAGAGAAGCAAGGAGCATAATCACTTTCTTTAGAATTGATTAATCCCATATTTTCTATTTTATAACGCAATGGTTTATCTTTCCATTGTTGCGCTAATTCACAAGATTTTACGCCTAAATCAGCCTTTTTTGCATTACCGCCTTTGGCTTTGTAATTGTTGTATTCTACAATTGCTTCAGGGTATTTATTTTGGTTTTTTAGAACTTCCGCTAAACGGAAATAAACCATTGGATCATCGTAATTTGTAGCGATTGATTTTTGATAATAGGTTTCAGCCCCTTTATAATCATTAATTTCTTGACAAGCATAACCTGTTTTATATAAAATTACTCCTCTCTTATCCTTTGGAGCTTGAGCGTAAGCTTGTTTGTAGTAGTTAATTGCAGCGTGATACTGGCCTACTTCGAAGCTTGCATCTGCTTTTTTTAATACTTTTTGGGAGAAAGCAACTGTTGATGTTAACATAAAAACACCGGCCGCGATTGATAAAGTGGTAATTTTTCTCATACAATATTATAAGGGTTTCAAGGGGCTAATATAAAAATTAATTTTTTTATTAAAAAATTTTAACAGAAGAATTTTGTGCCTATATGATTGTTTAAAACAGCTATATTTTTAGTTTACAAGTCTTTATAAACAAAAAACCCGCCTTTTGAGCGGGTTTAAATAGGTTTTTAATGTCCTGAGTGCTCTTTTTCGGCACCGTGAGCTTCTTCTGTGGCATGACCACCACCACCGTGATGTTTTTTTGCCAATTCCTTTTGTTGGTTAATAAAAATAGGGTCAGTTGGTGCAAAACGGCCACTTCCGCCTGAGTATGTACCTTCTGTAAGGATAATAAAAATGGTGTAAAGCATAAATATTGCGTAAGGAAGTAAAATAACATATTTAAAGAACTTTACTTCGTGACCTAAGTGCATAAACCACCAAACAATGGCTGCTGCCTTAACAATGGTTAAGCCAATAAATAACACCTTTAAACCTAAAGTTCCGCTCCATCCTTTGCTTGGAGCCATAAAACCAATAATAAGTTCAAAAACAGTTATAGCTAACATAATCCAAAACACATTCCATAAAGTACGACGAGCTTTTTTTCCATAAGCTTCATCATGGTTGTACATTGTTTCGTATGAAGGGTAATCATCGTGAAATTCCATAACAGATAATTTTAAAAATTAATAATATTTTTTTACAGTAAATAGAAGAAGGTAAATACAAATACCCAAACTAAATCTACAAAGTGCCAGTATAAACCAACCTTTTCAACCATTTCGTAATGGCCTCGTTTATGGTATATGCCTTTTATTACATTCAAGAAAATGATAAAATTAATAACTACACCAGAAAACACGTGAGTTCCGTGGAAACCGGTGATAAAGAAAAAATAATTTGCAAACTGCGGTACACCATATTCATTCACTACCATGTTAGCGCCATGCCAAGTTTGTTGCACATATTTTCCTTGTGCCATATCCCAAACGTTTCTTAAAGCACCTTCTTCTGTTCCAACAATAAAATGAAACCACTCCCAAGCCTGTGAGCCTACGAATGCAGCACCGCCCACAATGGTCCAAAACATCCAAACAATTACACCTCTTTTATCCATTCGTTTTCCTGCCTCTACAGCAAGGACCATGGTAACAGAAGACATAATTAATATGAAAGTCATTAAACCTACATAAGCTAAGGGAAGATGTTGTTCAACAAACGGAAAATGTGTAAAAACGTTTTCTGCTTTTGGCCATACTTCTGCGTATTTGTGACGAATGAAACCGTATGAAATTAATAAACCGCCAAAAGTTAAAGCATCTGAAACAAGGAAAAACCACATAAACATTTTTCCGTAACTTACTCTAAATGGCGACTGTCCGCCACTCCAAGCTTCTTTTGTGTCAATTTCTGCTGTATGAGCCATAAAAATTTGTTAAGAAAGATTAAAATATCGGGTACAAGTTTAGCGAAAAAAATATAAAAACAAAAACAAATATATCCATAATACGTCTAAAAAATGCCAGTAGATGGAACAAAGCTCTATGCCTAGGTAATCGCTTGAATTATAACGTTTTCTGAGCGACTTTATTAAAGTTATTAACAGAGCCCAAAGTCCTCCGGCTAAATGCAGAATATGTAACACGGTTATTACGTATAAAAATGAACCTGATGCATTGCTGTATTTTCCTAAAAAGTAGATGCCTTGAATGGTTAATTCTTTCCAACCAAGGTATTGGCTGTAGGTAAAAGCAATACCCAAAATAAAAGTTATAAACAAGAATAAACTGGTGGCTTTGAAATTATCTCTTTTAATATAAAACTGAGCAAGCAACATAGTAAGGCTACTGGTAATTATAATGGCTGTGCTAATAATTGCAACAGAAGGAAGTTGAAAAACCAGCCAGTTACCATTATCAGCTCTAACTATGTATGCACTGGTAAGGCCCGAAAAAAGCATAATAATGCTTACGATACCAATCCATAAAAGAGGCTTGGCTGTTTTTCGTCTCATTGCTTCAAACTCTGCTTTATGCGGACGTTCTTTTTTTATTTTAACTGATTCCATGATGTTTAAATTTTAGTCATTAATGCCAGTTGAACAACAGGTAAATAAACTAAGGTTATTAAAAATAATTTTTTTGCGTTTTGGTCGGTATCAATTCTGTAAAAATTATAAGCTTGAAGCAAAAGTGCTAAACCACAAAGAACAACAACGGATATGCTTAAAAGCCCCACAAAACCGAACAAAAACGGCAAGGTACTTACAATTAATAGGAATACTGAGTAAATTAAAATTTGAAATTTAGATGCATCATCTTTACCGCCTTTTGAAGGAAGCATATAAAAGGAAGCACGTTTATAATCTTCATCGTTAAACCAAGCCAGGGCCCAAAAATGCGGGAATTGCCAAAAAAATTGTATGGTAAAAAGTAAAATACCAAAAAAAGTAATGGAGCCAAAGCCATTGGTTGCGGCAACAGCGCCAATTAATGTAGGGAGTGCGCCCGGAAATGCGCCCACAAAAACAGAAAAAGGTGTAATACGTTTTAAAGGGGTGTAAACAAATGCATATAAAACAATTGAAATAAAACCTAATATTCCGCTTAATGGATTGGTGTAAATCCATAATAAAATGGTTCCTAAAACACCAAATAAGGCGCAAAAAATTAATGCTTCAGTATGACTTAAAGAATTGGTGGGCATCGGACGGTTTTTGGTCCTTTCCATTAATTTATCTAAATCTTTTTCTATGATTTGATTAAAGCCATTGGCTGCGCTGGTAACCAGAAAACCTCCTAAACACAATGCAACTAATTGTTTCCAATCAATCTTTTCAACAACAGTTAAATAGGTTATTACTGCAGAGAAAACAACCAAACTACCAAGCCTGAATTTAGTTAATTGTAAATACGCAGAAAACTTGGATAAATTGGCGGCCGGTGTTTGAATATCTGAGGTAGTGTTGTTCAAAGGCGGCACAAATTTACGGGTTTATTTACTAATGTCAAACCTCATAAAAAGGCTGCCTTAAAACTTTAACACTAAAGTTTGAAATTATTTTTTTGCTTTTTCTTTTAAAAGGGCGAAATCTAATACTTCGCTCATACTATTTACATAATGGAAGCTTAGGCCTTTTAAATAGTGTGGCTTTATGTAATCAATATCTTTTTTGTTATCTGCACAAAGCACAATTTCTTTAATTCCGGCACGTTTTGCTGCCAATATTTTTTCTTTAATTCCACCAACGGGCAATACTTTCCCTCTTAAGGTTATTTCACCAGTCATAGCCATTGCTTTTTTAACCTTGCGTTGTGTTAAAGCACTGGCAAGCGAAGTTAACATGGCAATTCCTGCGCTTGGCCCGTCTTTTGGCGTAGCGCCTTCCGGTACGTGTATATGAATAGAGGTGGTTTCAAACATTTCAGCGTCTAATCCCAATATTTCCGGATGAGACTTTATGTATTCTAAAGCTAACGTTGCACTTTCTTTCATTACATCTCCTAAGTTTCCGGTTAAGGTTAGTCTTGGCGATTTACTTTTACTTAAACTGGTTTCAATAAATAAAATATCACCGCCTACTTGGGTCCATGCTAAGCCTGTTACCACACCTGCAATATCATTACCTTGGTATTTGTCTTTAATATGAGCCGGGCCTAATATTTTTGTTAAGCTTGTTTCGTCAATTTTTGGTGCATCTTGGTTTTTAGCAATGTGAACAGCAACGTGGCGGGCAATTTTTGATATCATTTTTTCCAATCCACGCACACCACTTTCGGCTGTGTAATTTTCAATTACAAATTCAATTAATTTGTCATTTAATTTTAATTGATTTTTCTTAAGTCCGGTTTCTTCAACTTGTTTTGGAATTAAATGTTGTTTGGCAATTTCAATTTTTTCTTCAACGGTATAACCGCTTACTTCTATAACTTCCATTCTGTCGCGCAGTGCCGGCTGAATAGTATTTAAGTTATTACAAGTTGCAATAAACATAACTTTACTTAAATCGTAATCTAATTCTAAAAAGTTGTCGTAAAAAGTTTTGTTTTGCTCGGGGTCTAACACCTCTAATAAAGCAGATGAAGGGTCGCCATGAAAATCGTTACCTACTTTATCTATTTCATCTAAAATAAAAACAGGATTAGAAGATTGAACTTTTTTAAGGTTTTGTAAAATTCTACC
This sequence comes from Bacteroidia bacterium, assembly GCA_022841465.1. Taxonomy (GTDB): domain Bacteria; phylum Bacteroidota; class Bacteroidia; order B-17B0; family Aurantibacillaceae; genus Aurantibacillus. The sequence goes on from JALHRL010000023.1 coordinate 41,993, forward strand.
GGGCATTGCGCCAATGTATGTTTTTCTATGACCTCTAATTTCACTCTCGTCTTTTAATCCTCCTAAACTCATGCGCACGTATTTTCTCCCTAAAGCTTTGGCAACACTTTTTCCTAATGAGGTTTTTCCAACACCCGGAGGGCCGTATAAACAAAGGATTGGACTTTTTAAATTGTTTTTTAATTTAAGTACAGCCAAATGTTCTATAATTCTTTCCTTTACTTTATCTAAACCAAAATGATCTTCATCTAAAACTTCTTGAGCGTGTTTTAAATCAAAATTATCTTGCGATGATTCTTCCCAAGGCAAATCAAGCAATAGCTCTAAATAATTTGTTTGTATTGCGTATTCAGCCGCATTTGGATTCATGCGCTGAAGTTTAGATATGTTTTTTTCAAAAGCCTCTTGAACTGTCTTAGGCCATTTTTTTGTTTTCGCTTTTTCTTTTAAATCTGTTATTTCTTGTTCAAAATTATTTCCGCCCAATTCTTCTTGAATGGCTTTCATTTGCTGATTCAAGAAGTATTCGCGTTGTTGTTTATCAATATCTTGTTTGGTTTTATCTTGAATTTGATTTTTTAATTCAAGCATTTGCAAATCTTTGTTTAGCGCTTCTAATAGTTTTAACGCGCGTTCTTTTACATTCGCAATTTCTAACATACTTTGTTTTTCAGCGGTGCTGCTGTTCATGTTCGATGAAACAAAGTTGATTAGGAAATTATGCCCCTCAATATTATTAATGGCAAAAGCGGCATCACTTGGTATATTTGGTGATTTTTTTATAATCTGATGTGAAACTTCTTTTATGTTGCTGATGATTGCTTGAAATTCTTTATCCGTTAAATTTGGTTTTATCTCCTCAAATGTTTCAACTTTTGCTTTGTGGTAAGGTTCACTTTCAATAAACTCAGTAATTTTAAAACGCTTTTTTCCTTGAATAATAACGGTGGTGTTACCATCGGGCATTTTTAATACCTTAATAATGTTGGCAACGGTTCCAATTGTATGCAAATCTTCAGGTTTCGGGTCTTCTATTTGATCATTTTTTTGAGCAACAACTCCCACAATTTTATCACCTGAATTGGCTTCTTTTATTAATTGAATTGATTTGTCTCTTCCAACGGTAATTGGAATCACAACACCCGGAAAAAGCACCATGTTTCGGAGAGGCAAAATTGGCAGAATTTCGGGCATTTTTTCTGCTTCAAAATTTTCTTCATCATTTGGTGTAAGCAGGGGTATAAAATCCGTATCATCGTCAATCAAAGAATTAAAGCGGTGCGGAGCATTATCGTTGTAATTTGTCATTTTAAATTTTAACTAGTTGTTAAATGATGAGCATTAATTATGCCATTAGTTGTACGCGACTATTTGTCATGCTTAGGCATTCGCACAAAAAAGGAAAATCCGTTTTTATCGTATAATTTTTTTATCTCAGGATATTGTAAAAAATCTTTTTCAGCAGGGGTTTTACAAACAATGTAAGCGGGTTTATTAATAATGCCGGTTTTCATCCACATAACATTAGCTGTTGCAAAAAAATTAAGTTTAAAAAAGTTTTTATTTTGGTATTTATAAAAGTCTTCTATAAATTTTACTTGTTCCGGATTATTATAGTGTTCCGGTTTTCTGTTTGCATAAAAAATGTAGGCATAACTTTTAAAATCATGAGTTTCTACATGCGCATCTTGCTTTGCAATATGTTTGTAAAAAGAAATGGCAGATTGTTGTGAAATTAATTCTGCTTTAGGTACAAAAACATTTATTGCAGATACAATAAAAAGTATTTGAAACGTATATCCAAACAAAATGTTTTTTGTTTTGCCTAAAAAGTAAGAACGATAAATAAATATTGATGCTACAAGAAATAAGAATGGTATGAGCCACTCATAGCCAAGCCAAATTAATTCTGCGTTTAAATTTAATTTCGCAAATTCATCGCCAATTAAATTATATTTAAACAGGTAAGGCTTTAATTTATTTATTTGCGTAAAGGCTAAAAACGCAATAAAAAATAATAGCGTAATAAGTATAAATAAAAATTTACTTAAAAGTGATTTCTTTATCTCATTTCTTTTGTTGTAAATACCCAAGGTTGCAATAAAAGAAATGGGCACATAACAAAGTGATGAATAATGAACAATTTTTGTTTTTACTATTGAAAATAAAACAAGAACAACCCAAAATAATATTAAAACTATCAGTCTTGTTTCTTTCTGTATAGGATTTAAACGATAATTGTTTCGATAAGAATTTATGAAAAGAATGGAAGTAGGAAAGCAACCCAATAGAAGAACTACTACATGATAAAAAATGGGTCCGCTATGCCCGCTATCTTCCGTATTAAATAACCGTATTTGGTAATCGATAAATGATTTTATAATTTGTTTATTTCCTGTAATATATTCAAAAGCAAACCATGAAATACTGGTAATAATGATAATAAGAAGAAAGTAGTAAAACTTAGTGTTAGCCAATAAATGAAGTTTTTTAGAAAAAATTAAATAAATGAAAATGCTTAATCCTTCAACAAGTAAAGCTGCCGGACCCTTCGTTAAAACAGCTACACCTAAAAGAATTCCTGAAAAAGTGAAGTATATTAGTTGCTTAGTGGTTTCAAGGTTAACTGCAAAAACAAAAAGTAAAACAGAAAGCAATATGAAAAAATTAAACCAAGGATCAATTAAGCCTGATTTAAAATACAAGTGCGGCAATAAAGTGCCTGTGTGAATAATTGCCCAGGTTAAACCAAATTTAGCGTTGAATAATTTTTTTCCAACCAGATACAAAGTAATGATGGTGAAGATTCCGCAAATAGCGTTAGGTAAACGGGCAGCAAACTCATTTACACCAAAAACATTCATGCTTAATGCTTGTAACCAGATAAAAAAAGGAGGTTTTTCCCAAAACGGATTAAAATTAATTTGAACAGTAGTGTAATTTCCCGTTACAATCATTTCGCGGGCACATTCTGCAAAATTTATTTCATCCCAATCAAATAAAGGGCAATTACCAATTAGGGGAATAAAAACCAAAGCAGCAATAATACCTAATAAAGGCACTATAAAAGTGTTATTATGAATTAATCTGTTCAGCTTTTCTTAAATTTTACCAATGGTTTGTTTAAGCGAATAAGTGTGTTTCTTTCGAAAAATAAAAAGTAGAATAAAATTGCAAAAAACACTCCAATAACGCTTCCAGCAGTAATATCTTGCAACCAGTGTTGTGATAAATATACTCTGCTAAATGCTGCAAGAACAGCAATAGAAGCAAATAATACTTTATACGAGGATTTAGCAACTGCTAATGCCAATGCAAAGAAAATGGCAAAAGATTGTGTGGCATGGCCACTTGGGAAACTTTTTAAAATCATTAATTCAACACCTTCTACTTTTTTTATTTCAAAAGGTTCTACCCATTGAAAAACAAAATGGGGGCGAGGGGCTTCGTTAAAAAACTGATATTTCAGCAAATTAGTAATTAAGGCGGCAAATAAAAAAGAGAGGGTTAGATAAATACCTAATCGTATATTGATAAAAAACGCAATAATTATTATTAAAACTCCCAGTACCCCATCACCAAGTAAAGTTAAGTAAAGAAAAAACTTATCAATAAATGCATTCCCTACATAATCGTTAATGCTTAAATGCAATTTAGTTTTATTCATGCTTAAAATAAACGTAAGCACTATGGCTAGAAACAGAATGTAAATACCTAATGGAATTTTGTTATTTTTAAAAAATGATTTAAGCATCTTAAAGTTTTTTTGCTTCCTCCCAATACACGTTCATTTCATTTAAGTTGCAATCTTTTAAAGTTTTACCTTTATCTTTAATTTTTTGTTCGAGGTAATTGAAACGCTTTGTGAATTTTTTATTAGTTTGTTCTAAAGCATCCTCAGGGTTAATATTTAAAAATCGGGCATAATTAATTAAAGAAAACAAAACATCGCCAAATTCCCTAGTGGCTTTTTCATTATTTCCAGAATTAACTTCTTGTTCAAATTCACTTAATTCTTCCTTAACTTTATCATAAACTTGTTCAGGTTTTTCCCAATCAAAACCAATGGCACTAACTTTTTCTTGAATACGGTATGCTTTTAATAATGCAGGCATACTATTAGGAACACCTGATAACGCAGTTTTATTTCCGTCTTTTTCGCTTTGTTTTATTTGTTCCCAATTTTTTTTCACCTCGTCTTCCGTATCTGCCTTCACATCTCCGTAAACATGGGGGTGCCTGAAAATTAATTTTTCACACAAATCATCTATGGCTTTTTTTAAGGTAAATGCTTTTAATTCATCTGCAATTTTTGCATAAAAAACAATATGTAATAAAATATCACCCAGTTCTTTTTTAATTTCGTTATAATCGTTTTTTAAAATTGCATCGCTTAATTCATAGGTTTCTTCTATGGTTAAATGACGTAACGATTCTATAGTTTGTTTTTTATCCCATGGACATTTCTCTCGCAAATCATCCATTATATCTAATAGCCTGCTAAAAGACTGAAGTGTTTCTTCTCTTGTCATATTTGGGCAAATTTAATAAATATTAAGGGTACATGCTTTTTTTTGGATTTTTTACCAATTAAGGCCTGATAAGGAGCATGGAAAGCGATTTAATTTCGGTTTCTGCAAAGGATTCTGAATAAATTTCGTAGCCATCAAGACTTGAAATTAAAAGCTGAAAATCGTTTAATGAAACGGTGTTTTTGTTGTTTTTATCAATCAAATTTACATTACCGGCACCAATTTCATTTAAGGCTTTAACTTCTTCTTTTAAATCAAAATTGGCTTCAATAATTCCGTTATTATCTAATATGGTAATACTAACTACACTGTTTCTAACTATTTTTTTTGCATAGAAAAACAAAAACACATCACTAACTGAAGTAATTATAATAATTATATTTTCAATATTATCTAGTTTATTATCAATAAAAATACCAACTGGAATTTTACTTTCTGTAATAAATTGAGAATTTTTTGCATCTAAAAAACTTTTTCCTTTAAACAATGAGCCTTTTCCAATTATACTGCTAATTAATTTCTCCGGCTGTAATGCTGTTGAGGTTAAACCAATCATTTTTCCGAGTAAGGTTCCTTCAAATAACGACTGTCCGGCACCAATTAACAGTAAATCATACTCTCCGGAATTAGCATCTTCTAGTATTACATCATTTACGTTGGTATTAACTTTGTAAACTGTTTTAATTGGAAGATTTAATTTATTTGATTCTGCTTTAATGGGTTTAAAGCTTTCTTTTTCGTACTCATCTAATTGATACTGGTTTATATCGGTATTGGGTGTAATATGTAGTGCAGTTACCAAAGTTGAATTTTTACTGTAGCCGGTTAAAAGATTTACAAGTCGTAATAATTTTTTACCTCCGATAGGGCTTGCAAACGAGAGTAAAATTCTAAAATTTTGTTTGTTATTTACTACTACTTCATCCGATTCTTTTTTGAAAAATAAATTAATTAAATCAAGTAATGGCCCTGTCATTAATGTAGTAACAAGTGCCATTAATACCATAATAGCAAAAATTTCAGGAGATAAAATACCCAAATCGTATCCAATATTTAACACAACCAACTCCATTAAACCTCTTGTATTCATTAAGGCTCCAATAGATAAACTATTGCGCCACGATTGTCCAACAAATTTTGCGGCAAGAGAAGCGCCAATAAATTTTCCGGCAACTGCAAGAGAAATAATTAATAAAGCTGTTTTCCATAAATGACCTTCAGATAGCAAAGTAATTTGAGTTCTTAAACCTGTAAATACAAAAAATAGTGGAAGCAACATTCCTAACGAAACAGATTCTGTTTTTTCTATTAAAATTTTTCTAAAATTAACTGATGGAGGCATAATAACTCCAGCTAAAAAAGCTCCAAATAATGCATGAATACCAATTATTTCTGCTAGAAACGCAGATATAAGTAATATACCGAAAATAGCTGCAACCACATTTAAACTCAAAACTTCTTTATGAGAGTATACTTCGCCCATTTTTTTTAAGAATGGATGAACAATTTTTATCATTGTAAAAACAAATAAAATAGCCAAAGTAATGGTAAACATAGCTCCTGCAATTGAGCCAGCATTTACAATGGCAATTACTGTTGCTAAAATACACCATGCAGTTAAATCATCAATAGCTGCCGATGTTATTGTTAAAGACCCAAGTTTTGTTTTAGTTAAATTTCGTTCATGAATAATTCTTGCTAATACAGGAAACGCAGTAATACTCATTGCTGTTCCCATAAATAATGCAAACGAAATAAAACCAACATTATCTGGCGCAAAATCTGTGTAAATGGAATAGGATAAACAAATGCCTAAAATAAAGGATAAAAAAATACCACTATGACTAATTACTAAGGCATCGTTTGCTTTGTTTTTTAAAACTTTCATGTCAAGTTCCATACCTATAACAAACATAAAAAGCACCAAGCCAACCTGACTTAAAAATTGTAAATTACCTAGTGAATGGGCAGGAAATAAATAAAGATTAAATTCCGGAAACCAATTACCCATAAAGGATGGGCCTAAAAAAATCCCGGCAAAAATTTCTCCAATTACAGAAGGCAATCCTATTTTTGAAAAGATAAATCCAAACGTTCTGGCGCAAAAAATTATGGTAATAATTTGCAAAAGTAAAATAGCTAAAGGATGTGTTATATTATGTTTAACCAATTCATTAATTTGATCGTAAATTGATAAATGGTTAGTTGCAACTTCTTGAATGTTTTTGTTTACTTCCAAAACTTTACCTGTTCCAATCAATAAATAAAGTGCTACAGCAAATAATGCAATAGCTACCAAATAATATAATATATGCTTATGATTTCGCAATTTATAAGAGTCGTTATTCACCTTAAATTTAAGAGAAAACTTTAACAATGCCCTTAAACTTCTCTACTAAATTTTAAGTATTTTTGAATTCTTAGTAAAAATGAAAAAAGCAGCATTATTTATTCTCTATTTCGTTTGCACTTTTTTTGCCCTTGGCCAAAATGGTATTACAGCCGATCCTAACTGGTACATAAAGCCCTATTTTAATTTTGGTGTAATTATGCAGCATCGCGAAGTGCTAGGTAATTTGGTAAAGGGATACCCCAAAACCTATGAAATAAACATTGTAAAACCAACGTTGGGAAGCTTTTTATGGCAGTGCGAAAATAATAAGCCAGACGTAGGAATAAATCTTTCTTTGATAGATTACGCTAATCCTCAACAACTTGGTTATGCAATTATTACAGCCCCTTTTATTGAAGTTCCATTAAATGAAAAAGAAAAATTATCGCGCCTTTATCTTCGTTTGTGTTGGGGGCCTGCATTTGTTACCAAACCGTTTGATTTAGAAACCAACCAAAAAAACAGTGCCATTGGAAGTGTAGTTAATGCCTATGTTCAATTTAAATGGTTTTGGCAAATTCCAATTAATAAAAGTGTGCGCTTAGAACCCGGTATTATGTTTTCACACATTAGTAATGGAAGGGCCCAATCGCCTAATTTAGGATTAAACACAATGGGAGCCGGAATTGCCGTTAATTTTAATTTAACCAATAAAGTAATTAACCCAACTAATAAATTAGATAGTAATACGTGTAATAAAAGCCGAAATGAGATTTTTATAATGAATTCTTACGGTTTTAATGATGGCGAAATAAAAGGAAAGAAGCAATTAGTAACAACGCTTTCTATTCAATATCAATACAACAAACGTAATACGCATAAATTTGGTGTAGGATGGGAAATTAATTACGAAGAAAATTATGTGAAGGATTTAAGAGTAGAAGGTGTAAAAACGAATGGAATTATTGATGAAATACGATACGGACCAAAACTTTGTTATTCTTATAACGTTGGCAGAATTAGTTTTCCTTTAGAAATGGGGGTTTACGTTAGGCAACTAATTGAACCGGATGGTTGGTTTTTTCATAGAATGGGTGTAAGATATTACGGAAAAAAAGGGTTAATGTTTTCATTTGGTATGCGCTCGCACTGGGCGGTTGCTTACAATTTTGATTATGGTATTGGCTACCGTTGGTATTTAAAGTAATGAAGTTTGTAATTAAAATAATTTGCCTAATTGGTTTTTTGGTGTTGGTTTCGTGTAATAAGCCGGGTGCACCTGATTGTTTTAAAACCACCGGTAAACAAACTTCAAAAACAATATCAGTTACACCATTTTATGCAGTAGACTTAGAAACGAATTTAGAACTTACCTTAAAAAAGGGGAATGAATTTTTAGTAGAAATTAGTGGCGGTGAAAATATGGTAGATAAAATTACTGCTAGTGTTACAAGTGGAACTTTAATAATTGATAACAAAAACAAATGCAATTTTGTACGAGGGTATAAAAAGAAAATTTCAGTTACTGTTACTTGCCCCGATTACAAATACATTGTTACGAATACCATTGGAAATGTATTTATAGGAAACGATTTTGTTGAAGATACATTGGTTTTACGTTCAGAAGCAGGGGATTTTTTTGTTGGAGGAACTTTTAATCAATTACGCACCAGTTCGCATGGAAGCGGAAATATGCATTTAAAATGCACCACCAATGATTTACAATGTTATATGAATGGAACCAATTACGTTTACGCTTATGATGCAAACATTTTGGGTTACATTTTTATTGAAACATATTCGTTGGGTAATGCTTATGTAACTATACCCTCTGGTGGGCTTTTAGAATATAATATTCAAAAGTCAGGAAATATTTATTACAAAGGAAACCCGGCCGAAATTAAAGGGACCAATGGTGGCAAAGGAGGTTTTGTATTAAAAGAATAAAAAAAGCCTTCAGTGCATGAAGGCTTTTTAATACAATAATTTTTATCTTTATTTTAAACTTCCAATCATATCTTCCGGTTTAACCCATGCATCAAATTGTTCGTTAGTTAATAAACCTAAACCAATTGCAGCTTCGCGTAATGTTTTTCCTTCTTTGTGAGCTGTTTTGGCAATTTTAGCTGCATTCTCATAACCAATATGCGGGTTTAAAGCAGTAACCAACATTAAACTGTTTTCTAAATGTTGTTTTAACATTGGTAAATTGGGTTCAATTCCTTCTGCACATTTATCATTAAAACTTATACAAGCATCACCAATTAATCGTGCGCTTTGTAAAACGTTTGCTGCAATTAATGGTTTAAAAACATTTAATTCAAAATGCCCTGTTGCACCACCAATAGAAACTGCTACATCGTTACCCATAACCTGAGCACAAACCATTGTTAATGCTTCAGGTTGGGTAGGGTTTACTTTACCCGGCATAATAGATGAACCGGGTTCGTTATCAGGAATAATAATTTCGCCAATTCCACAACGCGGCCCGCTTGATAACATTCTAATATCGTTGGCAATTTTCATTAAAGCAACAGATGTACGTTTTAATGCTCCGCTTAATTCTACCATTGCATCATGTGCTGCCAATGCTTCAAATTTATTAGGAGCAGTAACAAAAGGTAACTTGGTAAGTTCGGCAATTTTTTTAGCAACCAATACATCGTATCCTTTAGGCGTGTTTAATCCGGTGCCAACTGCGGTTCCACCCAATGCTAATTCTTTAACAGCATCTAAAGCATTTTTTAATGCACGAATACTCATATTTATTTGTTGAACGTATCCGCTAAACTCTTGTCCTAATGAAAGGGGAGTTGCATCCATAAAGTGAGTACGTCCTGTTTTTATAATTGAATTAAATTTTTCCACCTTTTTTTGTAAGGTATCGCGTAACTTTTCTAAACCGGGAATGGTAATATCTACCACTTGTTTATACGCCGCAATGTGCATAGCAGTAGGGTAGGTATCGTTACTGGATTGCGATTTATTTACATCATCGTTGGGGTGTAATACTTTTTTATCATCCGAAAGTTTTCCTCCGCTCATAACATGTGCGCGGTAGGCAATAACTTCATTGGCATTCATATTACTTTGGGTACCCGAGCCTGTTTGCCAAATAACCAAAGGAAATTGATCATCTAATTTACCGGCAATAATTTCATCACATGCTTTCCCAATTAAATCGCATTTTTCTTTTGTAAGCACTCCTAATTCCATATTGGCTAAGGCGGCAGCTTTTTTTAAATATCCAAAAGCGTAAATAATTTCTTTTGGCATGCTGGCTTCAGGACCAATTTTAAAATTATTTCTTGAGCGCTCTGTTTGAGCTCCCCAATATACATGAGCCGGTACTTTTACCTCGCCCATGGTATCTTTTTCTATACGAAAATCCATAACGTTATTGTTTTAATAAGTGCAAATTTAAAGCTTGAGGTGGAAATACCCAGTTTTTATATGAACAAAATAGGGATTTTGTGAACCGCATATTTGATGAATAAATTGAATGTTTTTTAAGTATATTTGATTATGAGGAATTTATTAGTATTGTTATTAATATTTTTATTTTATTTCAATTCTAAAAGCCAAACATGGTGCCCGCCCGGTGCAATGTGGTATTATAGGGTTTATTTTACAAACCCACCCTATCATGATGGGGTAATTGAATTAAGTTATACAAATACTGTAAGTGTAAATAGTGTAATTTGTAAAGAGCTTGTTGGGGATTTTTATGGTAAAATGAATGCTGCATCCTCTCCATCAACTATTATAAATAATTGGGTGAATATAAAAACGGTTGAAAGCAACAGTGTTTATATGGTTTACGATTCTTATCATAATAAATTTGATACAATCGCTAATTTTAATGCTGTTCCTGGTGATAAATGGTTGTTAGCCATGTTGCCGGCTATTTCTTCGAGCACTTGTTCTTATCCACGTCCAACAGTAAATGTTTTAAGTACAAGTACAGTAATTATTAATAGTCAAGTTTTAAAACGAATAATTGTAAATTACGCACCTTATCCAAGTGGTAATATTACCGATACCATCGTTGAAAAAATTGGGGGAGTGCGCGGGTTTTTGTTTCCTCTTTATCATTGTATTGTTGATGGGCCTATGTACGGCACTTTAAGTTGTTATTCTGACCCTAATTTCGGACTTTATAAAAAAAGCGGAATTATAAATTGTAATTATGACCCTACGGCAGTTAAGCCAATAGATGCTCCCGGTTTAATTTCAATGCATCCAAATCCAGCACAAAATTTACTAAAAATTGAATTTGAAAACAGTGCTTTTTCTGAGCTAAGAATAAAGGACATTGCAGGTAAGCAATTAAAGAGTGTAGACTTAAGAAGTAAAAGTTTTTGCGAAGTAGAAATTAGCGAACTAACCAGTGCAGTTTATTTTATTGAATTTTTAAATAATGATAAAGTTATTACAACTAAAAAATTAATTAGGGAATAATTAATTCAAAACATCCAAACTTCCCAATCCTTCTCGAATAACAACAGGTTCGTGATTACTGCAATCAATTACGGTAGATGGGTTAATGCTTCCAAAACCTCCATCAATTACAATATCAACCACATTTTGGTATTGTTGATGTATTACTTCGGGGTCACAAAAGTATTCTAAAATATCGTCGCTGTTATCGTGTAAACTGGTTGAAATGAGCGGATTTCCAAGCACACGAACAATTTCGGAACAAATGGCATTGTTCGGAACTCTTATTCCAACCGTTTTTCTGTTTTGTTTTAGAAGTTTAGGGACATTGCTATTGGCTTCTAAAATAAAGGTATAGGGGCCGGGCAATGCTTTTTTCATTATTCTGAAAATATGATTGGGTATGGGGCTGGTGAATTCAGAAAGGTGACTTAAATTATTGCAAACAAAAGAAAAGTTAGATTTTTGAGGAGTAATGCCTTTTAGTTTACAAATTCTTTCTATTGCCTTTGCATTTGTAATATCGCAACCCAAAGCGTAAACGGTGTCAGTTGGATAAATAATTATACCGCCATCTTTTAAACATTTTACAATTTGATGAATGGTGTTGGTGTTAATATTGGTATCGTTTAAACGAAGAAGCATTTATTTATGTTAGCAGATAAAATAGTAAGCAAGCTAATGATACTGATTAAAAATTTCCCAGCTTTGTGTATAGCTTTTTTCTAATTCAGTAAAATTTAATCCTAAATTAATGTTTTTATGCTTGGCGTATAATTCAATATCTTGAGTAGCAATATTACCCGTTAACGAATCTGCCGCCATAGGGCAACCGCCAAACCCGTGTATTGCTGAATCAAATCTTCTGCAACCACTTTCGTAAGCTGCTTTAATTTTTTCCTGTGCGTTTTGTTTGGTAGAATGTAAATGTGCGCCAAGTTCTACGCCTTTTAATTCAGGAATTAAAGAAGTAAAAAGGTGGGTTATGTTTTCAGGAGTAGAGCAACCAATTGTATCGGCAAGAGCTACTATTTGTATTCCGCGTTTACTTAATTCTTTACTCCATTTAATTACAATTTCGGGGTTCCAATCATCTCCATAAGGATTACCAAAAGCCATAGAGATATATACCACTAATTTTTTATTGTGTTTTATACAAAGGTTTTGAATTTCATCTACTCTTATTAAAGATTCGGCAATACTTGAATTGGTGTTGCGTTGCTGAAAAGTTTCTGAGATTGAAAAAGGAAAACCCAAATATGTTATTTCCTCAAAATTACAGGCATCTTCTGCTCCACGGGTATTGGCAATTATGGCTAATAATTTAGATGAGGTGGAAGATAAATTTAATTGTTTTAAAACTGTTGCAGTATCTTGAAGTTGTGGAATGGCTTTAGCAGAAACAAAACTTCCAAAATCTATGGTATCAAAACCAACTTTTAATAATTGGTTAATGTAATTTATTTTTATTTCTGTAGGTATAAATTCTTTTATGCCTTGCATGGCATCACGCGGACATTCAATTAATTTAAGCATGTTATTGTTTTATCAGTTCTTTATTAATTTTCTTTATCAATGCTGGCCCTTCATATATAAAACCGGTGTACAATTGTATTAAATCTGCTCCTGCTTTTATTTTATCCAAGGCATCTTGTGCCGAGTGAATTCCTCCAACACCAATTACCGGAAAGGCGTTGTTTGATTTTGTTTTTAAATATTTAATTACTTCTGTACTTCTTTGTGTTAAAGGCTTACCGCTTAGACCACCTGCACCAATTTTTTCAATTTCTTCTTTAGTGTAATGTAAGCCCTCTCTGCTAATGGTAGTGTTGGTGGCAATTACTCCTGCAATTTTTGTTTCTTTTACAATATCAATTATTTCATCTAATTGCTCGTTACTTAAATCGGGTGCAATTTTTAAAAGAATTGGTTTTGGTTTTTCTTTGGTGTAATTTAATTTTTGTAAATGGTTTAATAGTTTTGTTAGTGGTTCTTTATCTTGCAAAGCCCTTAAATTAGGGGTGTTTGGCGATGAAACATTAACAACAAAATAATCTACCACATCAAATAAGGAATGAAAACAAGCTTCGTAATCTGAAACAGCATTTTCGTTTTCGGTAATTTTATTTTTACCAATATTGCCACCTATAATTAAACTTTTATCTTTTCTAATTTTTAATTTTTGCGCCGCAGCTTCAGCACCAGCATTATTAAAACCCATTCTGTTTATTAAGGCACGATCTTTTTTTAAGCGAAACAACCTTGGTTTATCGTTGCCGGGCTGAGGTTTTGGAGTAACGGTACCAATTTCAATAAAACCAAAACCAAAATTGCCCAGTTCATTAAACACTACTGCATCTTTATCAAGCCCAGCAGCAAGACCAACAGGATTTTTAAAATCTAATCCAAATAATTTTCTTTTTAATTTTGGATGTTCGAAATTGTAAACCCCTTTAAAAATTGAAGAAAAACCAGGAATTTGATTTGCAATTTTAATTAACGAAAAGGTTAAATAATGAGCTTTTTCCGGATTAAAAAGGAACAATATGCTTTTAAAAAAACGGTACATAAGATTTAATGGTCACAAAGTTACAAATATTTATTGTAAACTGTTGTATTCCAGTAAAATATAAATTTTAACGATTTTTGTATTTGTTAACAAAAAACATATATATTTGCTCCACATTAAACTAAAAAATCAAAATGAAAAAAGTGTTATCTATCGTTGCTGTTGCTGCAATTTCTGCAACATTTGTAGCTTGTGGTCCTTCAAAAGAAGAAATCGAAGCTGCTGAAAAGAGAAAAGCTGATTCTATTGCTGCTGTTGACAAACAAAAGCAAGATTCTATTTTAGCTGCTGAAGCTGAATTAGAAAGACAAGCTGCTGAAGCTGCTGAAAAAATGAAGCAAGACTCTATTCGTGTTGCTGATTCATTAGCTGCTGCAACTAAAGGTGGTAAGAAGAAATAATCCTTCTTAACCATTTAAGAAAATTAAAACCCCGATATAGTCGGGGTTTTTTTATGGCTTACTTTTCCAACACCTTACTGTGCATAATATAGCCGTTACAAGCCTAAAAAGCTTAATGCCAATTTTAATATTTGTATATGCGCAAAATCCTGTTTTTTTCCATTACTGTATTTCTTTTTTCATGTTCAAATGATAACAAAGAAAAAGATAAACATAAAGTGTTTTCATATAATGAAACCGCTGGTATAACTTCACTAGATCCGGCAGCCGCTTCTAACTTCGAAAATATTTGGGGAGTTAATCAGTTATTTAATGGTTTAGTGGAGATGGATGATGAGCTTACTGTAAAACCAGCAATTGCAAAAAGATTTAGCGTAAGTAATGATGGTTTAGTGTACACTTTTAATTTACGAACAGATGTGTACTTTCACGATGATAAAGTTTTTGAAAATGGAAAAGGAAGAAGAGTGAATGCAAATGATTTTGTTTTTAGTTTTAATAGATTATTTGATAGTAAAGTTAGTAGCGCACTTTCTTTATTGGATAATATTAATACTTCCGAAAACAATGGTTTTTTTGCAAGTAACGATTCAACTTTTATAATTTATTTAAAAGAACCTTTTGGTGCATTTTTAAGTATGCTAACCATGAAATATTTTAGTGTGGTTCCTAAAGAAGCCATTGAATTTTACAAACAAGATTTTAGAAAAAACCCAATTGGTACAGGGCCTTTTATGTTTAAATTGTGGGAAGAAGGAACTAAATTAATTTTGCATAAAAACCCCAATTATTTTGAAGTAGATGCAGAGGGAACACACCTGCCTTATGTTGATGCTGTTTCTGTTTCATTTATTAAAGAAAAGCAAACAGCGTTTATGGAATTACTGAATGGGAAGATTGATATGGTTAGCGGTGCCGATGCATTTAATATTAATGAAGTATTAACCAAAAATGGCGAGTTAAATGAAACCTATCAAAGCAAATTTTACCTGCAAAAAGAACGGTTTTTAAAAACTGACTATATTGGAATTTTAATAGATCCTTCAATTGAAATAGTGCAAAATTCTCCCCTAAAACTTAAATCAATTCGACAGGCTATTAACTATGGCTTTGATAGAGATAAATTAATTAAGTATTTACGTAATAATATAGGTAGGCCTGCACACGCCGGATTTATTCCGCATGGCTTAAAAAGTTTTGATGAAGATAAAGTGAAAGGGTATCAATATAATCCTGATAAAGTAAGAGAATTATTGGCTGAAGCAGGTTATCCGAATGGAAAAAATTTACCGGAAATGACCTTGTATACAACTGAAAATTTTAAAGAAATTGTGGAATACATTCAATCACAGTTAGCAGAAAATAATATTAAAGTTCAAATAAGTGTAGAAAAGGCTTCAGTATTAAAGCAAGCTGTAAATAATTGCCAATATGGTATGTTTAAAAAATCGTGGGTGGGTGATTATGCCGATGAAGAAAACTTTTTAAGTATGTTTTATTCTAAAAACTTTTCACCAAAAGGGTTTAATTATTTCCATTACAGTAACCCTGAGTTTGATAAAGCTTTTTTACAATCACTAAAAGAAAGAAACGATTCTGTTAGAAAAAATTTACATCAAAGAATGGATCAAATGATAATTGATGATGCTCCGGTTATACCTTTATTTTACGACGAGGTTATAAGAATAGTTAGCAAAAAAGTAAGCGGTTTAGGTAATAACCCCATGAATCTGTTAAATGTAAAAACAGTGAAGAAAAATTAAACTACAGCAGATTTATTTTTAATTTCTAAAAAACTGATGGTGGCGCCAACAACCGCAATGGCCGGACCAAACATCATTCCAACTATATCTCCCATAATAGTAGGTAATCCCATAAATAAAGAGTAAACGCAACCTATACCAATTGCGTAGCCTTTGTTTTCTTTTATAAATTTTACACCCTTTGAAACGCTTAACTTATGTCTTTCGCAACTGTAATCTAACATAGAGAATCCAACAAAATACCATCCAATAATTAAACCTAAGGGAAATGTTACAAAAAAGAGGGGAGGAAAAAATATAGCCATTAACCACAAAGCAAAACTTATAAGCAATTCAAGTGATAAATTTCTTAAACTAATTAAAGTTCCTCTTACAATATCTTTTATTATTTGTGTTATACTAAAGGGGAAATTACTACCATTTATTTTTTCTTCTGATTTTTCTGACAACAAAGAGAAAACCGGCGAAAGGATTATTAATATGAAATATTTTGAAAACACACTGCCAACAAACCAAAAAACCAGTTTAAGAATCCAGGAAAAAATAAAACCAAAGGTGCCGGTTACTTTTGGGGTTAAAAAAGATAACCATGAATTACCGGAGGTAATAGATTCTATGCTTAAACTTGATTTTAACCAATCTAATAAATAATCAGATAAGGCCATTAAACCATAAATGGAGGCTATCCAAGTTAGTACCCATATAATTAATGGATAAAACAAATACATCCATAAACCTTTTTCAAATATTACCGAAAAAGCCTTAAAGCAATTACCAAAACCTTTACCAAAATCTGCGAATAGTTTCATTTTACGTGTTACATTTTTTCAGGAACATTAATGCCCATAAGTTTCATGCCGTTTGCAATAACTTGAGCGCATTTATTAATTAATAACAACCTAAATTGCAACACCTCTTTGTTATCTTCTTTTAATATAGAGTGCTCATGATAAAAACGATTAAATGTTTTGGTTAATTCATAAATAAAGTTGGCAACAATTGCAGGATTGTATACCTGCGCACTTTCTTCAATTGTTAATTCAAACTCATAAATAAATTTAATTAAATCTCTTTCCAAAGTATTTATAGTTTTTGGGTCTACCGCTTTATCAATATTTATTTTTTGTTCTTCGGCTTTTCGTAAAATAGATTTTATTCGTGCGTGAGTGTATTGTATAAAAGGACCTGTGTTGCCGTTAAAATCTATACTTTCCTTTGGGTCAAAAAGCATTTTCTTTTTAGGATCCACTTTTAATATAAAGTATTTTAATGCACCTAATCCTATTGTTTTATGTAGCTCAACTAAATTGCTTTCAGAAAAGCCCTCAACCTTTCCTAATTCTTGCGTTGTTTTTTTAGCAGTATCAAACATTTCTTCCAGCAATTCATCTGCATCTACAACTGTTCCTTCGCGGCTTTTCATTTTACCTTCAGGTAATTCTACCATGCCATAACTTAAATGGTAGCACTCCTTTGCCCAACTATAACCTAACTTTTCTAATATTTTAAACAATACTTTAAAATGGTAATCTTGCTCGTTGCCTACAGTATAAATTGCTTGCGTTAAATCAGGAAAGTCTTTAAATCGTAAAATAGCAGTTCCAATATCTTGGGTTATATAAACACTGGTTCCGTCGCTTCTTAAAACCACTTTTTCGTCTAAGCCATCTGCTGTTAAATCTATTCTTATGCTCCCATCTTCTTTCTTATAGAAAACATTTTTTTGTAATCCTTCATTTATCGTTTCTTTTCCAAGAATATACGTATCGCTTTCGTAATATATTTTATCAAAATCTACACCTAATGATTTGTAAGTTTCATCAAATCCTTTGTAAACCCAACCGTTCATGGTCTTCCAAAGGTGTATGGTTTCTTTATCGCCTTTTTCCCATTTAAGAAGTAATTGCTGAGCCTCTAAAATGAGTGGTGCATTTTTTTCTGCTTCTTCCTTACTTATTCCCTTTGCAATTAAATCATTAATTTCTTTTTTATATGCTTTGTCAAACTCCACATAATATTTACCCACTAAATGGTCTCCCTTCATGTTAGATGATTCGGGGGTTTCTCCATTTCCAAATTTTTGCCAAGCTAACATGCTTTTGCAAATATGTATACCTCTATCGTTTACAATATTTGTTTTGATTACTTTGTGTCCGCATGCTTTTAAAATTTCTGCTACAGAAAAGCCTAATAAATTATTCCTAATATGTCCAAGATGTAAAGGCTTGTTGGTATTTGGGCTGCTGTACTCCAATAAAATAGTTTTACCACTGCTGTTTTGTTTTTTGTAGCCTGAGTAATTTTCACTTACGGCATTTAACAAAAATTCTATCCAAAACGAATCTTTAAAGCGGATATTTAAAAAACCTTTTACAACATTAAACGAATCTAGATTATTGTATTTAGATAAAATAAATTCACCAAGTTCTTGTGCTAATTCATCCGGTTTTTTGCCTGCTTGTTTTGAATAAGCAAAAGTAGTTAAGGTATAATCACCCGGAAATTCTTTACGAGTTTTTTGAAAAGGAATTTTATCTGCATTAATTTTGTATAGTGTACTTAATGCATCTTTTATTTGTTCATCTAATAATTTAAGTGCGTAATTCATGGTATAAAATTAGCAATTATAATTAAGTCAAACATTGGATTTTGTATAAATAAAAAAGGCTCGCTTTTGGCGAGCCTTTCATTAAAAATTAAAAAAATTAATTTGCTATTAATTTGGTTCTGGTTTTATTGTTGTTTGCAGAATTTGTTACTTCTATATAGTAAATTCCTTTTGCAAATTCCGTTAAATCAACATTACACTCATCGGTTAAATTGCTCTTAGAAATTATTAATCTGCCAATATTGTCGTATATCGCATAGCTAAAGTTATTTCCTAAGTAAGAAATAGTGAAATTATCTTTAAACGGATTTGGATAGATTAGTAATTTACTATTTGCTATAGCGTTGTTGTTTAAACCTACACCACCACAAGCAACAACCGATTGCGTAAATATGGTTGTATGAGAACAACCATTAGTGGTTCCGGTTAATGTGTAATTGGTAGTTACCGTAGGAGAAATAAATATTTGATTAAAGGTAGAACCTGTGCTCCAACTATAGGTGTTTGCACCACTGCCGGTAAGATTTATTCCATCACCAACACAAATAGGGTTAGATGGTGTACTTACTGATACCGTTGGTGTTGGATTTACACTAATTGTTTTAACGGCATTACCGGTACATGTACTATTGTAACCAATTACAGAATAAGTGGTGGTAGTAACCGGACTAACTGAAATGCTATTTGTAGTTGCACTTGTGTTCCAGCTGTACGTTCCTGCACCACTTGCTGTTATAACCACTGAATTACCTGCGCAAATAACAGAGCTTCCTGCAATACTAACTGTAGGATTTGCAACAACGCTTATGGTATGCGTTTTATTTCCTGTGCAGTTTCCTAAGGTTCCTACTACTGTGTATACTTGTGATGAAGCCGGTGTAACGTTAATAGAAGTGCCATTTAAGTTTCCTGGATTCCAAGTGTAGGTAGAATAACCTGTTGCATTCATAGTTGTTGTTCCACCTGCACAAATAGAGTTAGATGTTGCAGTAACATTTAAAACAGGCGCTGTAATTACAGATACACCAATAGTTGCTAATCCATTACAGCCACCGTTAGTTCCGGTAACTGTGTAAACGGTTGTACTTGCTGGTGTAACATTTAAACTGCTACCAACAATATTTCCGGGATTCCAGGTATATGTTGTAGCTCCTGTAGCACTTAATGTTGATGTACCACCAGTACACATGGTTTGGGTAGATGCTACCGGAACAATGGTAATACTTGAACCAATTGCAACACTTACCGTTTTGGTATTTGCACAAACTCCGTTGTTACCAATTACTGTATACGTTGTGTTAACTACAGGAGAAACTTGCAATGGATTACCTGTAAATCCCGTACTCCACGAATAAGTAGATGCACCACTTGCAGTAATGGTTGCTTGACCACCGGCACAAATTGTTTGATTGGTAACTCCAACATTTGGTGTTAATGTTACGTTAACTGTAGATACTTTCATATCCGTACACGAACCATTTGTACCCGTTACGGAATAGGTTGTAGTTACTGTTGGCGTTACATTTATTCCTGAAGATGTAGCCCCTGTACTCCAACTGTAACTGCTAGCACCTGATGCAGTAAGGTTAACATTGGTTCCTGAACAAATATTAGTGGTTGAGGTGGTTAAGGCAACTGTTGGTTGTGTTGCAACAGAAACGGTTTTTGTTAATGTTGAAATTACTGTTCCGTTATTTGCGGTTAGGGTAATTGAATAGGTACCCGGACTATTAAACGTTATATTGGTATTCGTTCCGTTTGGTGAAGCAATGGTTGCTGCAGGGTTAGCAGTCCAAGTATAACCTGCAGCGCCTGTTGTACCATTTGTAAATAAAGTAGGAACTCCCGTACATCCTGTTGAGGAATTTGTAACAGCCATTGATGGAGGCGGTAAATAAATATTAATATTATCTAAATACATTGCTTGCCCGTAATGACCTCGGTTTACAAAACTCATCATTACGTTTGCTTGAAATGCAGCAGCAGGTGTAATGATGATGCTATCTCTACGCCATTCTGTTGCTGTAGGTACAAATCGACTGGCTTGCAGCGTTCCGGGAGAGGTAGAAAGTGTTTGTCCTCCTTTTGTATAAATATTACTCCATGAAACACCACAGTTTGTACTTAATCTAACTTGTAATGTGTCTGAATATGGATTAGCAGGTGTAATGTTTGCTGTATTATCATATTGTTTATACGCAACATCAAATCTTAGTCTTGCATTTGCAACGTTGCTAAAAATGTATCTAGGCGTTCGCATTTCATCTTGCGCACCCGTAGCATCTTCTTCATAATCGTTAAACATTGCACAAGCAGCAGTTGGTGTTACGGTAAAACCACCTCTTCCTGTTACTCGTTTCCAAAAAATACTATCGTTATCTATATTATAGGGTGTCCAATTGGTAGGTAAAAACTGGGTGTTTTGAAATCCTTCAACCAATGGCAGTGCAATTGGTCCTGCAATGGTAATATAACTGTTTCTTACTTTAACGCTATTACCGTTGGTGTTAGAAACAGTCATGGTAACATTATATGTTCCGGGGTTTGCATAACTAATGGTTGGATTAGAAGAAGTAGATGTTGCAGGTGTTCCTCCCGGAAAACTCCAGTTCCAAGTTTGAGGATTGTACATTGAACTATCTTTAAATGTAATAGGTGTATTAGGGCAAGTATTACGTGTTAAAGTGTAAAAATTACCTATCGGTAGAGCTCCAGTAAAACTTGCAGCGCATTGCATGGCAGCAAATGCGTTTATTCTTCCTGCTCCAAGTTGAGGTGGAGTAACAAATGCTGAGTTGCCCGAAAGTGTATATATATTTACGGCTGTTGTAGAAATACAATTTAATACATCTGTTTGTGTCATCCACGGATATTTAGATAACATTAAACCCGCTAATCCGGCAACTAAAGGACAAGACATTGAAGTTCCAGATTGAGAGCCGTAAGTATTTCCCGGTAAAGTGCTATTAATGCTGTTTCCGGGAGCTGTAATGTCAACCCATGTTCCAAAACAAGAAAAACTTGATTTTACATCTGAACCTGAACAGGCTGCAACAGCATAAACATTATTATATGCCGCTGGATAATGTAGAACACTGTTGTTATCGTTACCTGCTGATGCCATAATAATTGAACCTTTACTCCAAGCAAAATCTATAATAGCTTGCGCTGCTGACGAAGCTGCACCTGTTCCACCAAATGAGCATGAAATAACGCGTGCTTTTGCTTTTGCAGCATAAATAATTCCTTGGTATCCAAACGGAATGGAGGTTGTGTTTCCGGTATTGTTTTGACATTTAACACCAATTATTTTAATATTCCAACCTATAGAGGCAATACCAATTCCATTATCGGTTCTCGCACCCGCAATTCCTGCACAATGTGTTCCATGATTCATTGAATTGTTGGATGGTATTGGATTGTTATCGCCATCAGCTACATCCCAGCCGTTAATATCATCTACGTAACCATTTTGGTCGTCGTCAATTCCATTGCTTGCAATTTCACCGGGGTTAACCCAAACGTTTCCAGTTAAATCAACGTGGTTAATTGCAACAGCATTGTCTACAATTGCGACTGTAATGTTTGAGTTACCATTAGCGGTACCATTCCATATATTCCAGGCATTTTGTGCCCCAATTTGTGTTAGGTGTGATGGAAAAGTTGGGTCGTTAGGCGTAGCATGTGTAGTAAGTAACATTACTTTCTCTGCGTACTCTACAATTCCGTTTTGTTTTAAATCGGTAATTAAATCTTCTACTTTTGAAATATTAGAAAAATCAAGCTGTAAAACATGGGTTAAGTGTTCGCTATCGTCTGCCTGATAAAAAGGCTTACTTGCCTTGGTAATTCCATACTTTCCAATTAAATCTTTAATAATGGAAATTTTATTTAGCGGTAAATTATTTGGATTATCTCTGGATAAATTTTTAATTGTTCCGGTTTTAAATTTTAAGTAAACCTGACCATCAACATATTCGCGGTCTACAGTTTGCGCATTTATATAAAAGCATATGCTAATAAATGCTAACGTAAATATTTTTCTCATTTTTTGGTATAATGTTAGTTGTAATAAAACTACAAAAAAATAAACCCAAAGTCAAGGTTATTGTGGAAAAAAGTTAATAAATTTAACAAATGCGAGCGGCTGTTATAGATTGTGGAACCAACACCTTTAATTTACTAATTGTAGATATTAACGGCACGCAATTTAATCAGGTTTTTTCGTTGAAAATTCCGGTAAAATTGGGTGAAAATGGAATAAATAGCGGGATTATTGCTGAAAAACCATTTATCAGAGGGATAGAGGCGATGAAAGTTTTTAGTGAAAAATTAAGGGATAATAACGTTCAAAAAGTATTTGCCTTTGCCACTTCTGCTGTTAGAGATGCCAAAAACGGGATTTTATTTAAAGATGAAATTTTTAAAGAAACAGGAATAGAAATTAAAATTATTGATGGTAACAAAGAAGCAGATTTAATTTATAATGGAAATAAATTAGCTGTTTCTTTAAAACAAACGCCCTCGTTAATTATGGATATTGGTGGAGGAAGTACAGAGTTTATTATTGGAAATAAAAACGGCATTTTGTGGAAACACAGCTATCGCTTAGGTGCCGCTCGTTTGTTAGAAAAATTTAATCCTTCCAATCCAATTACTATTAATGAAATAAATACCATTAACGATTATCTTACTAAAGAATTACACGATTTAATTTTTGCGGTAAACGAATATAAACCCGATGAATTAATTGGCTCTTCGGGTGCTTTTGATTCTGTTGTAGAAATGATTCAGGTAAATATTAAACACCTACCATTTTTAAACAATACAACTGAATTTCCGGTGTTATTACCGGATTATTTACATATTTCAGAAATAATAAATAAATCAACCATAGAAGAGAGAAGGGCAATGAAAGGTTTAGTTGAAATGCGAGTAGACATGATGGTAATTTCTTGTTTACTTATTGATTTTATTTTTAAAAATTTTAATTTAAAAAATTTCCGTGTATCAACTTATTCTTTAAAAGAAGGTGCATTATTCGAAATTATTCATAACAATTCTATTTAAAAAGAAAACAGTATGTCAAAAATATTAATTATAGATGATGAAAAAGCAATTAGAAGATCTATAAGAGAAATTCTAGAGTTTGAAAAGTATTTGGTAGAAGAAGCAGAAGATGGAGAACAAGGATTAGAGATGGCTTTAAAAAATAATTACGATGTTGTTTTAAGCGATATAAAAATGCCAAAATTAGATGGCATTGAATTATTGCAAAAATTAATAGATGCAAAAGTAGAAAGCTCATTAATTATAATGAGCGGACATGGTAATATAGAAACTGCTGTGGATGCCGTAAAAAAGGGAGCCTATGATTATTTGGCAAAACCAATTGATTTAAATAGATTGTTGGTAAGCATTAGAAACGCACTTCAAAAAACAGAATTGGTTTACGAAACAAAAACGTTAAAAAAGAAAATTGCAAAATCTATTGATATGATTGGCGATTCTGACGCTATTAAAAAAGTGAAAGAAATAATAGAAAAAGTTGCACCAACCGATGCACGTGTATTAGTTACAGGAAGCAATGGAAGTGGAAAAGAATTAGTAGCAAAATGGATTCATGAAAAAAGTAACCGCGCTGCAGGTCCATTAATTGAAGTAAACTGCGCCGCTATTCCCGCAGATTTAATTGAAAGTGAATTGTTCGGGCACGAAAAAGGTTCGTTTACTAGTGCAGTAGCTCAGCGTAAAGGAAAGTTTGAGTTAGCAGAAGGAGGTACCATTTTTTTAGATGAAATTGGTGATATGAGTTTAAGCGCACAGGCTAAAGTTTTACGAGCCTTACAAGAAAATAAAATTACCAGAGTAGGCGGCGATAAAGAAATTAAAGTGAATGTAAGAGTAATTGCGGCAACCAATAAGGATTTAAAAAAAGAAATTGAAAAAGAAAATTTTAGAGAGGATTTGTTTCATCGCCTTAGTGTAATACCCATTCATGTGCCGGCTTTAGATGAACGAAAAGAAGATATTCCATTATTAGTAGAACATTTTTTAAGTATTTTAAATAACGAAATGGGTTCTAACAAAACCATTAGTAAAGCTGCAGTTGCTGCATTACAAAAAAGAAATTGGCCCGGCAATATTCGTGAGTTTAGAAATGTTATTGAACGCTTAATTATTTTAGGAGATAAAGAAATTACAGAAACCGATGTGCAAAAGCACGGTGTGTAATTAACTTACTTTTAAATCTTCTATAAGTAACTGAATGCTTGTTTTACCGTTAAATTCATTTTCTTGAATTTTAAAAACAATATCCATTGGCGTTTTTTTCTGAAAGAAATTTACATAATCGCCTTTATCATAGCCAATTGCGCTGAATCGTAAATTTGGATTTGATTTTTGAAATAGTTCTAGTTTTAAATGGTTGTTTCCAACAATTTTTGCCCAACCGGTATCGAATACATTTTTTGCACAGAATAGTGGCGTCATGTTTTCCGGGCCGTGCGGTGCAAATTGTTTTAATATTCTAACCATTTTTGGAGTAATTTCATGAAACTCAATTTCAGTATCTATTATTAGTTGGGGAATAAGTTGCTCCTCTAATATGGTGCTACTTACTATGCTTTCAAATTTATCTATAAACTCCGAAACATTTTCTTTTTTCATAGTTAAGCCTGCTGCAAATTTGTGTCCGCCAAACTGCTCTAATAAACTACCGCATTGTTCAATGGCACTATAAATATCATATTCTCTTACACTTCTTGCACTGCCGGTTACTTTACCATCGCTTTGCGTTAAAATAATAGTTGGTTTATAATATCGTTCAATTAATCGTGATGCAACAATACCAACAACACCTTTGTGCCAATTTTCATTAAATAAAACAGTTGTTTTTTTAAATTCTGTTAGAGGATTGCTGGATAACATCAGCAGTGCTTCTGTTGTTGTACCCAAGTCTAAGTCTTTACGTTGTGTATTGGTGTCGTTAATCCCTACAGCTAATTCGGTGGCAGTTTTTTCATCTTCACAAACTAATAATTCTACTGCCGCACTTCCTTGTTTAATTCTTCCTGCTGCGTTAATGCGTGGACCAAGTACAAAAACCAAATTGGTAATATTTATTTGTTTTGCTAATTGATTTAAGTTTAAAAGCGCTTTAATTCCTGGACATGGATTGCTGTTTATTTTTTCTACACCGTAATATGCAAGCACTCTATTTTCTCCAGTTATAGGTACAATATCAGCGGCAATACTCGTAGCTACCAAGTCTAAAAAATGGTAACATTTATTTAAATCCAATTTATGAGCAATGCTATACGCTTCAATTAATTTAAAACCAATTCCTGCACCACTTAATTCTTTATACGGATAAGGGCAATCAATTTGTTTCGGGTCTAGTACCGCAAACGCTGTTGGTATGGTTTCTCCCGGTAAGTGGTGATCACAAATTATAAAATCAATATTTTTTAAATGTGCGTAATCAATTTTATCTATTGCTTTAATACCGCAATCTAATGCAATAATTAAACTAAAATTGTTTTCAGCGGCAAAGTCAATACTTTTGATAGAAATACCATAACCTTCTGCATATCTATCGGGAATATAATATTGAATTTTTTTTGTATGTTCTTTAAAGAAACTGTATACTAAACTTACAGCTGTTGTTCCATCTACATCATAATCTCCAAAAATTAAAATCTTTTCGTTGTTTTTTATTGCCTTTGTAATTCTTTCTATAGCAACACTCATCCCTTTCATTAAAAACGGATCGTGTAATTGTGTGTAATCTGGTCTAAAAAAAGCTTTTATTTGATCATACTCGGTAAGCCCACGTTGGCACAATAAGGTGGCAATAACTTTATCAACCTTCAGAATTTCCTGAATGTTTAATATATCTTTTTTGTTGGTTTTTTCGCCAACAATGGTCCAACGTTTTTCCAATTTAAAATATAATTTTTAATTAAG
The DNA here is from genome assembly GCA_022841465.1 of Bacteroidia bacterium. Lineage (GTDB taxonomy): Bacteria > Bacteroidota > Bacteroidia > B-17B0 > Aurantibacillaceae > Aurantibacillus. The sequence goes on from JALHRL010000023.1 coordinate 68,606, forward strand.
CAATATTGTGGTAAACAGCTTCAATATCATCGTCCTCCTCCATTTTTTCAATCATTGCCATTACTTCTGCTTCTTGTTCAGGCGTTAGTTCTTTGGTGGTAGTAGGTAAATATACTTTACTCGTTTCAAGTACTTCTATTTTTCTGGCTTCTAATGCGCTTTGCATATTTCCAAAGTCATTAAACGCAGTTTGAATAATAAATTGATTATGTTCCTCATCAAAATTTATTTCTTCTAATCCAAAATCAATTAATTCCAATTCTAAATCATCTTTATTTAATCCCGATGCAGATATTTTAAACATTACTTTTCGTTCAAACATAAAACTAACCGAACCGTTTGTTCCCATTGCTCCTTCTGCCCTTGAAAAGTACATACGCACACTGGCAACAGTTCTGTTAGGGTTATTGGTAGTACATTCAACCAATACCGGCACACCGTGTGGCGCGTATCCTTCATAAATTACTTCCTCGTAGTTGCTCGAATCTTTTTCGCTTGCTCTTTTAATTGCTCCATCTACATTTGCTTTCGGCATATTAACAGCCTTGGCATTTGCTATTATCATTCTTAATCTTGCATTGGTATCGGGGTTAGGGCCGCCTGCTTTAACGGCAATGGCAATTTCTCTTCCAATTTTTGTAAACGCTTTTGCCATTTTTGCATAGCGTTTAAACATGGTGGCTTTTCGTTTCTCAAATATTCTTCCCATTTTGTTTTAATTAAAAATAAGTTTACAAATTTAAAATTTTGAATCAATTTTTGGTTAACTCGTTTAAAATTGAGGCAAGTTTTTCCGTTAATTTTTTTCGTGAGTAGTTTTTTATTGCGTCTTCGTTACGTTGTATCTGCGAATTATTAAATAAATTCAGAAGATTTATTTTTAAACTTTTGGCATCGTTAAAATCGCTTATAAATCCTGACTTTGTTTCATTTAATATTTCAGCTAAGTCTCCGTCTGTTGGCCCTATTGCTAATATTGGCGACCCGGCAGATAGGTATTCAAAAAACTTTCCGGTTAAAATTCCTTTAGCATTAGGAGTGTTGTTAACCAAAAGTAAATTTACTTTCGATTTTTGTTGTTCTTCAATTACGAGGTTGTGTGGTAAATAATCAATTTTATTTACATATGCATTAAGGTTGTGCTTTTTAATATTGTCCATCACAAAAACATCTATTTTTCCAACCAATTTAATTTCTAGTTGCTCTTTAAATGAATCGTTTTCGGTAACCAATTCTTGTAATACATTCCACAAAACTTTCGGATTACGTGTTTTTACCAGTGTACCTATATGAGCTATGGTAAATTTTAAATCTTTTTCTACTTCTTTTTTTGATAAATCACCTTCATCGTATCCGTTTGGTATTATTTTAAATTTTTCTTTTTGTATTTTATCGTTTATTTCAAAAAGTTCTGTGCTCATTGATTTACCAATGCTAATAACAGCATCGCTTTCTCGCAGCACTTGCTTTTCCAAACGTTTGTGTTTTTTGTTGGCAAAGGAAGTGAGCATTAAATCTTTATAAAAATCAATATTGGTCCACGGGTCTCTAAAATCTGCTATCCACTTAATGTTTTTATTTTTACTTTTAATACCTAATGCAATAAGATGCATGCTATGCGGTGGGCCACTGCTAATAATTGCATCCACTTTGTTTTGTTGAATGTAATTGTTGAGGTATTTTATTGATGGTTTAATCCAGAATTTTCGAGCATCCGGAATAAAAAAATTTCCTCTAATCCAAACGGCAAACTTACTTAGTTTGCTTGTTTTTCCACTTTCATTAAGAAAGGCAGCGTTTATTTTTTCGTTCCCTTTTCCAAGTAGTTTTTTATAAAAGTTATAAGGCTCCCAAATTTTCGTTTTAAGTATAGTAGTATTTGCCGGAATATCTTTTTGCAAGCTTTCGTCAATTACCGGCATTTCACCATTCTCAGCAGTATAAACAATAGGTTCCCAGCCAAAATCCTTAAGATACTTTACAAATTTTAACCAACGTTGAACCCCTGCACCACCGCTTGGAGGCCAATAGTATGTGATAATAATAACCTTTTTCAAATACAGTATTTTAGTTAGTAGAAATTTTTCTCGGCTTCATTTACCAATGTGCAGACAGTAAAACTAAATAAAAATTGTTAGTTGTTTGTTTAGTTACATTATTTGAATACTGTAAATTTTGTCGATTTTGTTCATTTTCAGTAGCTAAGCATATGCTATTTAAATTTTGGTTTTCCCCGAACGTTTTTTATTTGCTTTAAAATCAATATTTAACACAGTTTTGTGAATAAAAATTTTGCGGTTACTAATTCTGTTATTACCTTTGCAGTCCCAAAATTTACTCGTTCATTAAATTTTCTAAGTAAAAAGACTAATATGCACTCTTAAAAAACCAAAATAAATGAAAATTTATTTTGCAAATAAGAAAAAAGGGTGTATTTTTGCAGCCCCCAAACGGAGTAGTGCGATTAGGAGAAGTGAGGAAAGTGAGTGATGATAAGGGC
>JALHRL010000024.1 GCA_022841465.1 Bacteroidia bacterium
GGAGGCGTCGAAAAGAATTTTGTATCCTCCGTCAATTGTCGACCATATTTTATTGTCTAAGTCCATTTTTTTTGTCTACCGAAATGTCGTCCCCGCTATGAGTGCTAACGTTTGGCGAATAGACCCAGGCGGGCTTACGAAGCATCACCTGTCTTAACCCACCAAAGGTTATTTGAAGATACTTAGTTTTTTAGTGAGCCGCAAATAAATTGTCTGCCGCTTTAATGCGCGCGAACGATGACCGAGTTCGCCCGCTTGGGTTTATTTGCTGTTATAGGGCGTTTTTTTACTATTAATTAGTATTTTCTTCAATGGTCTGTCGATATTCTTTGCTCCATATTTGGTAGGAAAAATAAAGAAAGGAAGTAAATATAAGTCCGTAAATTATATATAAAGGTCTTACTACTATTTCTCTGAATGTATTGTAAAAAGAAACATTGTAAAATTGACATAAGTTATGAAATGTTGCTAAAAAACTTGCAACAATAACAACTCTGACCAAAACGTATCCGGTATGTGCTATTAGTGTTTTTTTGTTTTTTGGTATTTTATAGAATACTTCATAAAAACGTCCCTTCTCGTTAAAGTATAATTCTGAAACAAAGTCGGTCAGATTATTTGATGAGGAATATTTTGTCTGTTTATACTTAAACGAATAGAAGTAGAACGCATAAATAATTAGTCCAACGACAATTATATTAGCAACAATTAAACCAGTCCAACCAACACCAAAAAGTCTGTATAATGGATTTGTTTCACCTTCTGGGTTGTCAAAAAACCAAAGGCTTGTCGAATAGAAGTCACACCCTCTTGCGAAGAGAAGAAGAAATGTCAGAATGAAAAATTTTAATTTCATGAATTTATTTTTTGAACTTGTACTGTCGTCCTAAAATGCCCTATAACTAGCATATAGGCGCTACTTTATAGCGCTTATCTTGCAGTTTTAGCAAGATTGGCGCTATTGGTTGGCGCTTATTGGCTTTCAGTGTATTTAAAATTAACTCAATTTATTTAATTTAACAAAACTAAAAAGGCTTCCGTTTTCAGAAGCCTTTTTTAATTATTTATAGGTTTTAGTGAGGTTGCTTGGTGTACATATTATAAAATCACCAATCATTTTATTGCCATCTTCCAACTTGCTTATATCTTTTTGCTCGGCACTGGATATTACCATAATTTTTAAATTTGGGTTCCCCTGCTTTAAATACCACTCAATAGCCTGGTGATTATTGCTGTGGTAAGCGCCATGGTAATGTAAAAAGGTTTGGCCCTTGCTGTAATTTTTTAAAATAAAATGCGCCATGGTTGCATCTTTAATAGCTTGGCTTTTTGGTAAGTTCTCGCCTCCATGCCCGCCGGCGTTTTCAAAAATATCTTTGTAACATTTTAAATTGGCATCATAAGGCATAGGCAAAGGCGCTATCCATTGCTTGGCCTGCACATCTATACTATCTAATGCTGTAATGCCTTTGCTGTATACCATATTGGCATAACGGCGCGGAATGTTTGTTGCAACAAAATTTAATTTGTTGGTTTTTGCAAAATCTAATAAGGGTTTATAATCCGTAGCAAAATTGTTCCAAAGTTTTACTTCGTCTTTTAATGTTTTCTCGCTAATTTTTCCTTTTAAATATTCGGTTATTGCAATTTGGTCATCGGCTTCAAACATTTCTGCTCCTAAAACCAGTTTTTCCTTTTTATCTGCAAATAAATCTTTGGTTAGTTCTAATTGCAACCAATGGCAAATGGGGTTATCGTGCAATTCGCCAAATAAAACAATATCTGCCTCTTTCGCTTTCTTTAATAATTCTTGGTAGGTGGTTGTTTTTCCGGCATCGGTATACAACAAGTAAGGGTCTTTTCCGGTTCCTTGCGCGTTTATTACTCCGCTTAAAGCTAAGCTTAGCGCTGTAAGTTTTAATTTCTTTATCATTTTATTTCAACTTAATAGTTAATCCAATATTTCCGTAGGTTACACCCCAACCAAACTCTCCGTAAACTCCAATTTTATCGGTAAAAAAGTAACGGCCTCCTGCATAAAGTCCTAAAACAAAACCTCCATCATAAGAATCTGTATAATATGCATTTCTTGTTTTGTAAGGATCTTCATAAGTATAAGTTCTTCGTAAAAAAGAATTTCCTAACATTAAACCTGCATACACATCTATGTTTTCTTCGCCTATTAAGTCGCCAAAATGGTACGCACCTCTAATGCCCGGAATAAAAAATTTGTATTTGTATGTATAGGTGTAATTGTATAATATTCCTTGATGTAAATCGCTTCCAACCCATCTGAATTTAGCTTGCGTATATGCAAAATAAATTCCCACACTAATATTTTCCGTAACACCAAAATCTAGTGAGGTATTTAATGGCGGACTGTATCGCGAAATAAAGCCACCTCTTCCGTAACCATAACCAAAACCTAATCCAATATTCCAATCAACCCCACCTTTTTTAAAGGCATGCGGTCCTTTTTCTAATGTTGAACTGTTTTTTGATTTAGAGTTTGATTTTCCTTGTGCGAAAACTGCTGTGGTAACTACCAACGCAAGCATTAGTAGGCTTAATTTAAATTTTAAGTGCTTCATTTTATAAATGTATTTAATTATTAAGCCAAGGCCTCGTTTATATCAGGTAACTTACCAAATCTTTTTAAAGTACGTATGTGTGAGTTTAAGGCATCCATAAAAGTATCATTCTCTAAATAGGGAACATTGTACTCTTCGGCTGTTTTCTTTACTATTTCAGAAATAGCAGGGTAGTGCACATGGCAAATGGTAGGAAACAAATGATGTTCTACCTGAAAATTTAACCCGCCCACATACCACGAAATCCATTTGTTGTAACGCGAAAAATTTACCGTTGTGTTCATTTGATGTACAGCCCAATTATTTTCTACGGTTCCATTTTCATCAGGGCGCGGATGCGAGGTTCTTTCAACCGTATGTGCCAATTGAAACACTACGGTTAATACTATTCCGGCTATAAAATGCATTAACATAAAACCGGTAAACAATTGCATAAACGGAATTTTAAATACCACAATGGGCATTACAAAAAACACCAAAAAATAAATTATTTTGCTGGCAATAATTTTTACCATGGTAATTACATTTTCTTTAGGCGTATTTTTATTAATTCCTTCGCGTGTGTAGCGTTTGTATTGCACAAAATCTTTTAATAACACCCAGTAAATAGTTAAAATACCGTAAAAGAAAAAGGCATAAACAAATTGTAATTTATGATACCATTTTACGCGTGAGTGCGGATTAAAACGCATTACTAATTTATCATCAATATCATCATCTAAATGCACAATATTGGTGTAGGTGTGATGCAAAACATTGTGTTGCATTTTCCAGTTAAACACCGATCCTCCCAATAAATTAAGCGTATGACCCAACCAATAATTAACTCGGTGACTAGAGGAATAAGCACCGTGATTAGCATCGTGCATAACACTCATTCCAATTCCGGCAAGACTAAAGCCCATAACTGTCCATAAAACTAAGCTAACGCCAAAACTTGGAGTAAAAATTAAAAGGCATGCAAAAGGTATTAAGTATGCAGATAAAAGAATAACGGTTTTAATAACCATTTGTGCATTGTAATGTTTAGAAATGTTGTTGGTACGAAAATATTCATCTACACGCTTACGTAATGTAGAAAAAAATTGATTTTTGTCTTTGTCTTTATCAATAAAGCGAACGGTAACTTCAGCCATAAATAATTTTGTTTTTGAACTTCAGCTAAGATACAGTTAAATGCGTTTAAAAAAACGAGATTTTTATCATAAATATTGATTTTTTTTAAAACAAAATTGTTGAAAGCAGTAGTGTTGTTGAGTAAAAGTAAATTATTGAGAATTAGTTTTTTAAGAAAGGTAATTGGATTTAGATTAGTATACACTTTTCTTGTTTTAGAATCCTAATAAAGTAATTACGTTATACAGAAGCTTTTTCTAATAAATCAATTACTTCTTCATCTTCTTCCTGCTTAAAATCTTCATAAAAGGTACCTACTGCTTCAAAATTTTCAGGAATAAGTAGGCTAACAAAACCATCGGTTATAACTTTCATTTTTTCAATTAAAGATTTTGGCGCAACCGGAACAGCAACAATAATTTTTTCAGGATTCTTTTTGCGTAAAGTTTTAATAGAGGCTAATAAGGTGTTTCCGGTTGCAATTCCATCATCAACCAAAATAACCGTTTTGTTTTTTATGTTTACATGTTTTCTGTTGCCTAAAAATAATTTTTCTTTTTCTTGTAACACATGATTTAAGCGTAAGGCTTCTTTTTCAATATAATCATCGCTAATACCTTCGGGATTATCAATTATTACTACATCGGGCGCAATAGAACCAATGGCATATTCTTTATTAAATGGGTGACCTATTTTTTTTGCTAAAACAAAATCTAAGGGAAGCTTTAATGTTTTTGCAATTTGGTAGGCAACCGGTATACCTCCTCTTGGAATGCCTATTACTACACTGTTAGTATCCTTAAAATTTTCTAAAGTGTTGGCCAGTAAAATGCCGGCATGTTCTCTATTTTTAAAATTAGAAATAAGCATAACTACTTATAAGAACAGTTTTACCAAAGTTTATTAAAAATAACCTTAGTTTATAAAACTTGCCTATTACTTATTAACTTTTAAATTTTTATTTTATGGAAGCATTAACGCTAAATGTGATAGAAATCAGGTTAAACAACTTAAGGGGTTTGTTTAATAAATAAAAATATACATTTGTATCCTTTTATTTATGTAATGAGTAGTTTTAATTATTGGCAGTTTTTTGGGGGTATTGCACTTTTTGTTTATGCAATGAATTTAATAGAAACCTCATTAAAAAAATTAGCCGGGAGATCATTTAAAAAATTTCTTCAAAAGCATTCTCAAAGTTCAATAAAAGTATTAGCAACCAGCACGGTGGTTACTGCATTATTGCAAAGTAGTTCAATTGTGGTTTTAATGGTTTTATCTTTTGTTGGTGCGGGATTAATGAAAATGCCAAACGCGCTGGCTGCTGTATTGGGCTCAAATTTGGGTACTACTTTAGATAGTTGGGTTATAGCTTTAATAGGTTTTAAGTTTAACTTTAATCAACTATCATTACCTGTTTTAACCTTAGCTTTAATTGGTTTATTATTTTTTAGTAGGAAAGAAAAAATTTCAAACGTTGTAAATTTTTTATTTGGGTTTGCCCTCATTTTTATTTCACTGGAGTGGTTAAAATTAAGTTTAGACAAATCTATTTATGTTTTTTTTGGAGATTTAAACAGCTACAGTTATTATGTTTTTATTCCGGTGGGTTTTGTTATAACGGCTATAATACAGTCTAGTTCAGCTACCATGATAATTAATTTGGCGGCCTTGCATAATGGTTTAGTTTCTTTTGAGTCTTCTGCGTGTATTTTAATTGGGTCTGAGTTGGGAACGACATTAAAATTTCTAATAGGCTCAGTTAATGGCTTAACAGAAAAAAAACAAGTAGCATGGGGTAATTTTTTTATTAATTTAATTACCATGTTGTTGGCATCTATATTGTTAGTGCCACTTATTAATTTAACTCATTTTTTTATTGGCACCTCAGATGTCTTAGCAGCATTAGTATTGTTTCAAACAATTATAAATTTAATTTCAATAATATTGTTTTTACCTTTTTTAAATAAAATTGCAAGTATTTTAGAGAAACAGATAAAAGGTAAAAACAATAATAATCTTGTGAGTTATTTAAATTTTAAAGAAAACGTATTACCCAGCCATGCTTTAGAACTTGCAAAACAAGAAATAAAGAATTTGTATTTCCATACAATTAAGCTAAATAAAATGGTTTTTGGAATTAATGATAAAGAAAATGAGAGTTGGTATAAAAAATTTACTACAATAATTTCAGAATCATATATTGAATTTTATGAAAATATAAAAAATTTACAAGGAGAAATTTTAGAATATCTTTCGTTAATTAATCAATTAGAAATTACATTACAAGAAAATGCCGAACGAGATAAGTTAATTACCATTGTTAGGCATATTATGCGTTCAACAAAAAACATGAAAGATATAAAACATAATATACTTGATTTTGAATCATCAGGCAATGATAAAGTATTTGTGCTTTATTCAGACTTAAAGAGAATGGAATTAGAATTTTATAACGATTTTATTTTATGTATTGAAGCTAACACCTCTATAGAAAAAGATAAAATAATTAGTTTGATTACTCATAACAAAAATGAGTATAATATAGCTATTAAAGAATTATTGCAATTAGTTAAAACCGGAGAAATAAAAGAGGTAGAGTCTGTAACTTTTTTTAATGTTTACCGCGAAGTTTATTCTGCTAAAAAGGCTTTAATACTTTCATTAGCCGATTATAGCGGTATTGAAGTATCAGATTAAAAATTATATATTGAATTTTAAGTATTTTCTTAATGAAGCGAAAACGCCTCCCGAAAGTATCGAAAGGCGTTTTCTGCTTCATTGGTGGTCCTGAAGGGAGTCGAACCCCCAACCTTCTGATCCGTAGTCAGATGCTCTATCCAATTAAGCTACAGGACCCTTTAAAAAGGAATGCAAATATAGTAATTTTTGGTAACTTGCAAACCTAAAATTTTCTTTTTTATGCAAGATATCATTGAGGCAGCCTGGAATAACAGGGAACTTTTAAAAGACAAAAAAACCATTATTGCCATTGAAACATTAATGGAAGAATTAGATAAAGGCCGCTTACGCGTTGCAGAACCTTTAATTAATGGAGAGTGGAAAGTAAATGAGTGGGTAAAAAAAGCAGTTATTTTATATTTCCCCATTCGTAAAATGAATACCATTGAAGTAGGGCCTTTTGAATACCATGATAAAATGGCGCTGAAGCAAAACTATGCAGGCTTAGGTGTGCGTGTGGTTCCTAATGCAGTTGCGCGTTACGGTGCTTTTTTAGCAAGTGGTGTAATAATGATGCCAAGCTATGTAAACATTGGTGCTTATGTTGATAGCGGAACAATGGTAGATACCTGGGCAACCGTTGGTAGTTGCGCCCAAATAGGAAAAAATGTTCATTTAAGCGGTGGAGTAGGTATTGGTGGAGTGTTAGAACCTGTGCAAGCAGCGCCGGTAATTATAGAAGATGATTGTTTTATTGGTAGCCGTTGTATAGTTGTAGAAGGAGTAAGGGTAGGTAAACAAGCTGTGTTAGGAGCAAACGTGGTATTAACCATGTCAACTAAAATTATTGATGTAACAGGTGATAAACCAATTGAAACAAAAGGATATGTACCTGAAAGAAGTGTGGTAATTCCCGGTTCGTATACAAAAAAATTCCCTGCAGGAGAATATCAAGTACCATGTGCTTTAATAATTGGTAAGCGTAAAGAAAGCACAGATTTAAAAACAAGCTTAAACGATACCTTGCGTGAATACAACGTGGCAGTGTAATTAATTTTTTTTGATTTACAACAACATACTCATTATTCAACCGGCGTTCATTGGTGACGCAATTTTAGCATCTTGCCTAATAGAAAAAATGCACGAAGAATTTCCAAGTGCATCTATTAGCATATTAGTACGCAAAGGAAACGAAGGAATTTATGCCAATCATCCTTTTCTGAAAGAAGTTTTAGTTTGGGATAAGAAAACGAATAAGTATAAAAATTTATTGCAGTTACTTTTTAAAATCAGGAAAAGTAAATTTGATTTGGTTATAAATTGCCATCGTTATGCCAGCTCCGGTTTTTTAACGGCCTTCTCCGGTGCCAATCATAAAGCGGGATTAAAGCAATCTGCCTTTTCATACATGTTAGATTATGCGCCAAAACATTCGTTTATTGTTGGGGAGCACGAAATTAATCGCTACCACAAATTGGTGGAAGATTTTGCAAGCAACAAAGTATTTAAACCAAAAATTTATCCTACAGTAAACGATGAATTAGCAATTGAAAAATATACAAATGCAAATTATGTTTGTATGGCTCCATCATCGGTTTGGTTTACTAAACAATTACCCAAACATAAATGGATTGAGTTGTGTAATTTAATTTCTGAAAACACAACTATTTATTTATTAGGGGCACCTTCAGATAAAAAATTAGCAGAAGAAATAATTAGCGAATCAAAGCATAAGCAGGTAATAAATTTATGTGGACAGTTAACTTTATTGCAATCAACAGCATTAATGAAAAAGGCAAGAATGAATTATGTAAACGATAGTGCCCCCTTACATTTAGCTTCTGCAGTAAATGCACCTACTACTGCATTTTTTTGTTCAACCATAAAAGATTTTGGTTTTTATCCTTTATCGGATAGTAGTAAAATAGTAGATGCCGGTAAAATGGATTGTAGGCCTTGTGGATTGCATGGCTTTAATTCATGCCCTAAAAAACACTTTAATTGTGGCAACTTTATTAAAATTGAACCAAATTTAGCCTCATAAAATTCTTTAATTCACTCAATCAAAAGCATGTTTCACCCTTTTATAAGGCTTTTCACTCAATTTAACGTAAAAAATTGTATCTGATTATCAAATACTTACTTATAATGTTAACGTTATTTGAATTATTGGCGTAACTAATTTTTTTTGTTCAAGTTATAAAGTCTATAACTACAAAAAACAGCTTCTATGAGTTTCAATTCAAAATACCACCATTCTGCTGTTCAGTTGCAAGAAGAGCAAGTGATAATTGAAGCTGCGAAAACAAACCCCGAACAATTTGCACCCCTGTATGATAAATACTACAAACAAATTTTCGGATACTTGTATCAAAGAATGGATTGCAAAGACACCGCTTTTGATTTAACAGCACAAGTGTTTTTAAAAGCATTAACAAACATAAACCGTTATGAATATAAAGGCGTACCGTTTGCAAGTTGGTTGTATCGTATTGCACACAGCGAATTAATGCAAATGTTTAGAGATAAGAAAAACAAACGCGCTGTAAATGCAGACATTGGAGATTTACGCCATATATGCGAAGAAGTAGAAGAATTTTACTTAGAAGAATACATTCCTGTTCTTAAAAAAGCAATTGCTGAATTAGACGGAGATGATCTTCAATTAGTAGAAATGCGCTTTTTTGAAAAAAGACCTTTTAAAGAAATTGGAGAAATATTAAATATAACAGAGAATAACGCCAAAGTAAGAATGTACCGCGTTTTAGAACGATTGAAAAAAGCCATTGTGGCAAAATAAAATTATGCAACCAAAATTTAACATCGACAGACCAAAGGTAAGCGACGAAGAGATTAACAAACACAAAGACTTTGATAAACTGGTCAAAGACTTTAAAGAACAAAGTATACAAAAAGCCAAATCTGATAAGAGTTGGTGGAAAAACAAATCCATTCAATACTCAGCAGTAATAGCAGGAATAACTGTTATTTGCACCGTTACTTACTTCTCACTCTTTAATAATCAAACAAAAAAAACTGATGATAAAACAATTACTAAAAAAGAACAAAGCATAAAAAAACCCACACCAAGTAAATTTATAAACGAACCTTTTGAAAAAATAAAAGTTAATTACACTTCTTATAAGGTTAATAATAGTAAAGGTGCAGAAATTGTTCATCCTACTAATTCTAAAATTAAAATTCCCAAAAACACTTTCGTAAATAAAAACGGACAAGAAATTGTTGGAGAAATAGAAATTTTATACCGCGAGATTCATGATCAGGCTGAAATTATTGCCAGTGGTGTACCCATGTTGTATGATAGTGCCGGAACCAAATCGGTTTTTGAAAGCGCCGGTATGTTTGAAATAAAAGGAATGCAAAACGGCGAACCTGTTTTTATAAAACAAGATAAACCCTTAACTGTTGAATTGGCCAGCAAACAACCCGAAGATAGATTTAATCAATATTACTTAGATACTACTGCAAAAAACTGGACCTATATTAAAAGAGATAATCCGGTTGCTCTAAAACTACCTGAAACTAAACACAGCGAAAGCAATGCACCCTTAGTAAAATTGGCAGAAAAATACGAGCTCGCAATTAACGCTATACCAAAACGAATAGACAGCGTAAAAGTAGTTTACACAACTAAAATAAATAAACTTGAAAAACCAACACAACCTGCAAAACCAAACAAAACTGCAGGTAGGCCACAATTTGAGTTGGATGTTGATTATAAAGAATTCCCTGAATTAGCCGCATTTAAAAATGCCATGTTTGAAATTGGAAATGAAAACGAAAATTTTTCAAAAGATTTAATAAAAGTTACCTGGAGCAGTGCCGATATTTCAGAAGGACCTAAAAAGGGAATTAATTATTGGTTAACCCTTAAGTTAAGAGACAGAACAGAAAAGTTAGTTGTTTATCCGGTACTTAATGGTGTTGATTTTGAAACGGCATCAAAAAAGTACGAAGAAAAGTTTGATAAATACAAAACATTATTAGCCAAGCGCGAAGCAAATGAACAAAAATTAAAAGCAGAAATGGAAGCCAAACAAGCGGCTTATTTGGCACAACAAAAGAAATTACAAGATGAGTATGTGCGCGAGAAAGTACGCATTCAACAACAAATGACTTCAAGCATTAATTCTCAAATTAAATCAGGAGGAATAAGTGCTGCAGTTTCCAGAGTATTTACTGTTTTAAGTTTTGGTTTTTATAATTCAGATATTGGAAGACCATTGCCAAACGATAAAACCATTGAACCGATTTTTGTTCAAAATGGTGCAGAAAAAATTGAACCTTACTTAATCTACTTGGTAGAAACCAATAGAAACATGGTAATTACTTACAGCGGTTCAAGCTCCATTAAAATAAATATTCAACCCGGTTTACCTTATACCATGTGCATTGTTTCGGGTAAATCAGTTTACACGGTGAGTAAAGAAGAGTTTACAAAAGTAGCAAACGGAACAGGCACAACCTTTAATGTTACCAAACTGGGCGACGAAATTACCGATATATACGAGTTAAAAAAGGCTATGGGAATAGGGCAGTCTTAGTAGAATTAAGATAGCAGTAGTAAGAAATGTGAAGTTTTAGAAGGAAGAAGTATGCAGTTGACAGTGGGCAGTTAAAAGTGCGCAGTAAGCGGTAGGCAGCAAGAAAAAGAAAGTATTGTTTAGAAGTTATATTGGGAAAGAAATCAAACGGACAATAATTTTATTATTTATTTCATGAAAATAAAAATTGTAATTTTTTTAATTGTATTAATTTCACTTGTGTTATTTTCTTTTGATGCATTTATAAAAAAAGAATTTGTGCCTCCCGGAACAGTAAAAATTAATGATACGCTATTTGCCGATGTAACAGAAATAAGCAATAGTGCGTGGCGTGAATTTGAATTATGGACAATAAATAAATTTGGAAAAAACTCTAAAGAGCATTTGGCGGCATTACCCGACACCCTTGTTTGGCGAAACGAGTATTCTTTTAATGAGCCTTATGTGATTTATTACTATAAACATCCAGGCTATAATCATTATCCTGTAGTAGGCATAAGCTACGAACAAGCATTGCTTTTTTGTAAGTGGAGATCAGAAAGAGTAAAGGAGTTTTGTTTAATTGGAAAAAAACACCTCAATGTAGAATTTCAGTATCGTTTACCTACCATAAAAGAATGGGAAAGTTTAACTTTTAATGGACAATTTGAGTTTAGTAATGGTGGTAAAGACGATAAAGGATATATGAAAATGAATATTAAACGAGAAACAAATAAAAAGTTCAACAATGATAAGGTCTATGAAAGCGGAGGTGTTGATGTAACGGCCCCCGTAACTTCCTACAAGCCGAACATACACAAACTTTACAATATGATTGGTAATGTTGCTGAAATGGTTAATGAAAAAGGAATTAGTAAAGGCGGAGGATGGCTACATAATATGGAAGATTGTAGAGTAGGAAAAAGTATTTCTTACACAAAACCCGAATCGTGGTTAGGATTTAGGTGCGTATGTGTTGTGAAAAATGCGAAGTAATTAGTGTGTATTTAGAAGTAGGAAGTTGACAGTGGGCAGTAAGCGGTAGGCAGCAAGAAACAAGAAACAAGAAACAAGAAACAAGAAGTGCTAGACGATGTTTATTAAAAACTAAACACTACTAACTAAAAACTAATCATCTTCCAACATATACTTAGAGTTATAAATATCTCCAATTACAATCATTTTTTCTTCTAAAATTTCATTACCGTAGGCTTCTTTTAAAAATTCTAATGAATTAGCATCTGTTTTGTATTCGCTTAAAGGTTTTGGTTGTACTAACATAATACCAAGACTTGATTGATACATTTTGTATACAAATTCTGCATTATACAAATCCTCATTATTTAAGTTTAATTTATTATCGTAATGATTTCCCAATTTGGCTTTCGCAAAAGTATGCATGGTTTTAATTACGTCTTCTGTTAATGCTTCGGCATCGTTTACACGTTTTATTTTATAGTCGTTTCCTTCAGACATTGCAATAAATTCATTCAAACTGCATTTGCTTACAGGTTCTGTGGCATGATAAACCATTTTTACTCCGTCTTCCGTAAATATTACGCCAACATAATTAAAGTTTGTTTTACCATTTGGCAATAATGAGTTGCCGGTTGTTTTTTTGTTTTTAATAAAAATTACATCACCATCTGTTATTAATTTAAGTTTGCTATTTTCTCCTTGAGAAAATGAAACTCCTACTAATGCCAAAAATAAAATGGCACTTAGTATTGCTTTTATTAAACCGCTCTTCTTCATGGCTCATGGGTTTTAATGGGTTCTCTTGTTTAGTTGTACGGCAGGTTTTAATAAAGGGTTGTTAAAATAGGCTGAATTTGTACCAATGCTACAATTATGCGTGACTAAACCAGTTTAAATGGGTATAAAAACCAATTAATTGTAGATGATTTGATGAAAATGAAGCCTAATTCGACTTTAAAAGTATAAAATTATGCAGCTGTAGCTCAATAACAGCGTGATTTTCGAGCAATTTTAGTTTATTGGATTCAAAATTAGTCTTGGTACAAAGGTAATATTGCCGGTTTTGATTAATATCTAAACTAATAAAATAGTATCTGGATAAATAAGGTTGTAACGACCAATTGCTTAGTAATTCGGGAGAACAATTAATAATTTCTTTTGTGGGTAACACTTTTCCAATTGCATGAATGTCTTGTAACAAATCTTTTTCACGCGAAAACTTTCCAAAATTTAAAAAAGTAAATGCAATGGATCCTATTAAAATTAAATTAAAACTCCACTTTAAAACGTTTTGTGTTTTGTAATTATCTGAAAGCCGAGTAAACAAATAGTTTAAATCCTGAACCGAAAAAATAGCTAATCCAATTGCTAAATAGGGTAGTGCAGGAACAAAGTAAAATCCTTTCTGTACAAGAGTGAAGGTTAATGGCAATATTCCACAAAAGGCAAGCGTAATAAATAAAATATGATGTTGGTTATTATTAATTTGAAATTTGTTTTTAAGGCTAAGTAATTTTAAAATTAGTGCAATTAAAAAGGGTACAATAGCTTCTAACAGCATTCGCCCAACTATATAAAAATGATTGTTGGTGGTTGGTACATCATTAACACGCTTTAATAAACGCAAGTAAAAGTAGTTGTATAACGATTGTTTTGCATCATTGTTTAGTAATAGCAAAAAGTAAATTCCAGATATGGCAAGCACCATTACTGTTAAATGAATGAACATTTTTTTTATAGAATATTTTAAATTATAAAAGCGGTAAACAACAGGAAATACCAATGGGAATAGAGCAGGTAAGCCTTTAGTTAAACTCCCCATAAATATAAAAATTCCGGCAATTACAACATATAGTAATTCATTTTTATTGTTTGTGTGAAATGCTTTCCATTGAAAAATTACAGCAGTTAACATAAAAATACTTACAGTGTTTTCAATCATATTGTTACTATAACTCCAAAAACAAACAGGGATGCTAATCCACAGCAAAACAGCAAACCACGAGAATTTTTGAAGATCTTTGTTGCTTTCAAAAATGATTTCCCATAATTTTTTAATTAAGAAAATATTTAAAACCAAAACAAGTGCGGTATAAATCCGTTCGGTATAAATTCCGCTGCCCAATAATTTAAAAAACAATGCTTGTACTCCAAAAAACAATGGTGGTTGCTCGTGAAAGGAATCAGATATTCCCGCTAAATTATTATGACTAAAAACAGGGAACCAAAAGCTGCCAATGCCATTTGCCAAATTGTTAGATACGGCGGCGTATAAAACTCCGTCCATAAACATGCCATCTTGTATTAAAACCGGTAAAGTTAATGCAATGCAAGCGGCTATTGTAAATATCCAAAAAGAAAAATGGAGGTTTAATTTTTCTTTTAGCAACATCTTTTAAAAATGTTTTTTTACTATTTCGGTAAATTCATCTTTTAAAATTGCATTGGTGCCAATAATTTGTTTCCCAAACAGCCAATTATCTCCATTTGTAAAATCGGTAATAGTTCCACCTGCTTCTTTAACAATAAGAGCACCTGCTGCTACATCCCAAGGACTTAAATTATACTCAAAAAAAACATCTACTCTTCCGCAAGCTAAGTAACATAAATCGGCTGCCGCCGCCCCAATTCTTCTAATGCCGTGGGTTTTATGCATTAGATCACGTAAAATATTTAAATAATTTTCTTGATAAGTGAAATTATAAATAGGGAATCCGGTTGCAATTAAACTGTCGCCCAATACATTTGATTTGGAAACTGAAATGGGTTTACCGTTTAAAAAAGCACCACCATTTTTTGTTGCATAAAAACATTCGCTATTATTTACTTCAATCACTACACCAACTAAAACTTCGCCTAAGTGTTCTAAACCTATACTAACAGCGTAACACGGTATTCCGTGAATAAAATTAGTAGTTCCATCTAATGGGTCAACAATCCAATTGTAATCTTTTTTTCCGCTTTTAGAATTTTCTTCAACAATAAAACCGGCTTCGGGTACAATTTTAGCCAACTCCTCCACAATCATTTTCTCGGCTGTTTTATCTACATAACTCACCAAATCGTTTAAACCTTTTTTCTCTACCTTATCTAAAGTAAAAGTTGTACGTTCTGTTCTAATAAATTCTGCAGCAGTGTTTGCTACTTTTATAATCTCGTTTTGTATTTCAATTAAGTTTAATTGCATTTTATTTGCGATTAAATAACAAACGTTGTCCTAATGAATTTTCATTAATAATTCCGTTATCGTACACTAAATTACCGTTAACAAACGTTTTACTAATGCTGCTTTTAAACGTGTGTCCTTCAAACGGACTCCAGCCGCATTTATAAAGCAAACTCTTTTTAGTTACTTCAGTTGGTTTATTTAAATCAAACAATACTAAATCGGCTGCATAACCCTCACGAATGTATCCACGATTTTCTATTTTAAATAAATCAGCTACATTATGACACATTTTTTTCGCTATCATTTCTAAAGAAATTTTTTTGTCGTGATAAAAATCCAACATAGCCAATACACCATGTTGAACTAAAGGGCCACCACTTGGTGCTTTTAAATAAGATTGGTTTTTTTCCTCAATGGTGTGCGGGGCATGGTCGGTAGCAATAACATCTAACGTTCCATCTAACATGGCTTCAAAAAGTTTATCCCGGTCGTACGCAGTTTTAACAGAAGGGTTCCATTTTATAAAATTACCTTTTGTTTTATAATCTTCATCACTAAACCACAAATGATGAATGCACACTTCAGAAGTTATACGTTTTTCTTTTAAAGGAATTTTATTGGTAAACAAACTTAATTCTTTTGCTGTTGAAATATGAAACACATGCAAACGGGTATTGTGTTTTTTTGCCAGATTAACAGCGTAAGACGATGATTTATAACAAGCCTCATCATCACGAATAATAGGGTGGAAGTATGTTGGAATATCTTCACCATATTCTTCCATTATTTTCTTTTGTTTTTCTTTAATCATTACATCATCTTCGCAATGTGTAACTATAATTGCATCAACTTTAGAAAAAACATTGTCTAAGGTTTTCAAATTATCTACCAGCATATTTCCGGTAGAGGAACCCATAAATATTTTAACGCCTGCTACTTTAGAGTAATCAACTTTTAATAGTTCTTCTAAATTATCATTGGTTGTTCCCATTAAAAACGAATAATTGGCTAATGAGCATTGCGCCGCACGTGTGTATTTTTTTTCTAATTCTTCTTGTGTAATTGCCGGTGGGTTGGTATTGGGTTGTTCCATAAAACTGGTTACCCCACCTGCTACAGCGGCCTTTGCTTCCGTATAAATCTCCCCCTTGTGAGTTAAGCCCGGTTCACGAAAATGAACCTGATCGTCAATTGCTCCGGGCATTAAATGTAAACCCTGTGCATCAATTTCTTTTGCATTAACATGGTTGTCAATAACCCTATCAATTTTAGAAATAATTCCATTTTCAATTAGTAAATCGCTATTAAACAATTCACCTTCGTTAGTAATTGTTGCGTTTTTTATTAAGTGTTTCATAGTATAAAAAATTAACGTTGTGCTTTAGAGTAAAAGTAAAATGCCACAAACGTAAATATAATATTCGGAATCCAAACTGCAAGCATAGGCGGTGCAAAACCGGTGGTAGCAATAGTGTTAAATACATACATTAGCATAATATAAATACAACTTAAGGTTAAGCCTAATGCAATTTGTAAACCTACACCACCTCTTACTTTTCTGGATGAAATAGAAACGCCCATAAGCGTAAGTATTATGGTTGCAAATGGGAAAGACGTTCGTCGGTACATTTCTACTTCAAAAAATTCTATTTGGTTAGAGCCCCTTTGTTTTTCTTTCCGTATATATTCCTTTAATTCAAAATAGGGCATTACTTCAATTTTACTTTCGTAGCGCCACATATCAGCTGGTGTAAATTCTATTTTTATTTTTTTGCTTGGGAATTTTGTAACCGTTTGTTTGTAAATGGGCTTTTGATTTTTTAATGTATCTAATCTGTCTTGTAATATTAGTTTACGTTCAGTTACTTGAAATAAATCCCATTTTTTTTCTAAACTGTCCCATACCATGGTTTCTGCTTCTAAAAACTCTAATTGTTTAGTGTTAAAAATTTTTTCAATGGTAATTTTTGTTCCGGTATTTATTCTGTTGTCGTAAGATTGAATGTAGAGCAAAGTATGTGTTCCAATTTTTTTATGGATGTTGCTTTCATCGTTCACATAATTGTTGTTTATCCATTTATCTTCAAAGGCAATTTTAACTTTTGTAAATTTTGGTAAGAAAAAATGATTAAGTATTAACGATGATAACGCAATTAATCCTGCACCAATTAAATAGGGTCTTACAATTCGTCCAAAACTGGTGCCGCTGCATAAAACGGCTACAAACTCTGTTTGATGAGCCATTTTTGCAGTAAAAAATATAACCGCAATAAAAGTAAAAAGTGGACTAAACAAATTGGCGTAATAAGGTATAAACATTAAATAGTAATCAAAAACAACTTCTTTTAAAGGAATATTATCTGTTGTAAACGATTGTATTTTTTCTTTTACGTCAAAAACAATAAATATGAGCAATATAAGCGTAATGGAAACAAAAAATGTTTTCAAAAACTTTTTTAAAATATATTTATCTAATATACTTAACACTTATAAACGCTCTCCTAATTTAATAACCATTTTTGTTTTCCACTCATTAAAAGTTCCTTCTTTAATTTTTGTTCGTGCTTCTTTTACCAACCATAAATAAAACGCAAGGTTGTGAATGCTTGCAATTTGTGCTCCTATCAATTCACCGCAAGCAAACAAATGTCGCAAGTAAGCTTTGCTGTATTTTTTATCAACCTCGCTGGCACCATCTTCTTCAATGGCAGAAAAATCATCTTTCCATTTTTCGTTTTTAATATTAATAATGCCATTTTTAGTAAATAATAATCCATGTCGCGCATTACGTGTAGGCATTACGCAATCAAACATATCTATACCCAGTGCAATGCTTTCTAAAATATTTACCGGAGTACCAACGCCCATTAAATAACGCGGTTTATCTTGCGGCAACACGCTACAAACCAATTCTGTCATAGCATACATATCTTCTGCCGGTTCGCCTACGCTTAAACCGCCAATGGCATTTCCAAAACAATTTTTAGAAGCAATGTATTCGGCAGATTGTAAACGTAAATCTTTAAACACACTACCTTGTACAATTGGAAATAAAACTTGTTGGTAATTGTATTTGGGTTGGGTTGAATTAAATCTTTCTACACACCTGTCTAACCAACGATGTGTAAGATGCATAGAGTTTTGTGCGTATTTGTATTCGCAAGGGTAGGGCGGGCACTCATCAAAAGCCATTATAATATCAGCACCAATAATACGCTGAATATCCATAACACTTTCAGGACTAAAAAAATGTTTACTCCCGTCGATATGACTTTTAAAAGTAGCACCTTCTTCAGAAAGCTTGCGTTGGTTGGACAAAGAAAATATTTGATAACCTCCGCTATCTGTTAAAATGGGGCGATTCCAGGAGTTGAACTTATGTAAGCCCCCAGCTTTTTCTAACACCTCTAAACCGGGGCGCAAATACAAATGGTAAGTATTGCCCAAAATAATTTGTGCCTTTATATCGTTTTCAAGTTCATCTTGCTTAACAGCTTTAACGGTACCAACCGTGCCAACAGGCATAAATATGGGAGTTTCAATGTTGCCATGATCTGTTTCTATTAGTCCGGCACGCGCCTTAGAGAAGGCATCTTTATTTTCTAAGGTAAACTTCATACACCACTTTGTAAAGTTACATCCATGTTATTTATAATAAAACTGTTTACCTCGCTTAAATTTTTTACTAATTTATCGGCAATTAAAAAGCGTTGGTTATTAGCTTGCGTATGATCAGGCATTCCTATCACAAACATTTGCGCTGCCTTTGCCGATATAATTCCGTTTACCGAATCTTCAATTGCAATGCAATCGCTTGGGTTTAATTTTAATTCCTCTGCACATTTTAAATATACCTCGGGGTGGGGTTTACCATAGTTCAAAAATTGGGCAGAAACAATTCCATCAAAATACTTTTTTATGTTTAAACGTTTTAAAATTACCTCTACTAAAATTTCGTCAGAGGAAGTAGCTAAACCAATTTTTATTTTTTGCTCTTTTAAAGTTTTTAATAATTCATTTAACCCGGCTTGCTCTTTTCCTCTGCTTTCAATAAGTTCAATAAGGTTATTTAAAATTTGTTGATTTAAGGCAGATGCACTTTTAATTTCTTTAGGATATAACTTTTGCCAAAATAAAATCACTTCATTTAGCCTCATTCCGGTGGTTTTAACGCAATTTTCTTCCGTAAAATTAATTCCGCAATTGCTAAATCCTTTTATCATTGCAACGCGCCATAGTGGCTCACTGTCAATTATTACGCCGTCCATATCAAAAATTACAGCTTTGGTTTGGTGCAACATTGTTAATTACTTTGTTTAATAAATGCAAAGATAGGCTTATTTGACTGCCTTTGCCCTCCTAACTTTGTAAATTATGCTGTTTTTTGAGTTAATAAAAGAACCATGGTTGCAAATTGCTTCAGTTGTAGCGGCATTGGCCTTTGTACTAATTATTGTTAATTATATTTCTAATTATTGGGCGCTCGGTTTCTTTAAGCAAACGCACCTTAGTTCCTCCAATCAATCGGAACCGGTTAGTGTAATTATTTGCGCTAAAAACGAAGATGAAAACCTAACCGAGTTTTTACCAAAAGTGCTTACTCAAGAATATCCAAATTTTGAAGTAATTGTGGTAAACGATTGCAGTTACGACAATACAGAAAATGTAATTGATGAATTTGTAAATATTTTCCCGAATTTAAAAAAGGTTACCATTAAAGAAGATGCTTATTACAAACACGGAAAAAAGTTTGCCATTTTAGTAGGTATTAAAGCGGCTTCATACGAAAATTTGGTTTTTATTGATGCTGATTGTTATCCGGAAAGTAACCAATGGCTTAAAAATATGGCTGCCGGATTTACTAAAGAAAAAGAAATTGTTTTAGGTTATGGAGCTTATGAAAAACAAGAAGGTTTTTTAAATAAATTGATTCGCTTTGATTCCTTTTTAATTGCCGCCCAGTATTTAACGGCCGCTATTAAAAATAAAGCGTATATGGGAGTTGGGCGCAATTTGGCGTATAAGAAAGATTTATTTTACAGAAACAAAGGCTTCTCTAACCACTACCACATTAATTCCGGTGATGATGATTTATTTGTAAATCAAGTTGCCAATACTATTAATACCAATGTTTGCGTAGATAAAAGTGCTATCACTTACTCAAAGGCAAAAGCTACTTTTAAGGCCTGGAAGCTTCAAAAAGCAAGGCACTTAACTACTTCGCCTCATTATAAATCATCCAGCAAAACACGAATTACCTTTGGTTATTTTACACAGTATTTATTTTGGATGAGTTTAATTCCTTTATTTTTCTCTGTAAATACAGCCATTTTAGCTGCAGGTTTATTATTATTAAAAGTCTTTTTTCAATGGTTTATCCTCAGAAAAGCTGCAATTAAGCTAAATGAACCTGATTTATGGTTGTTAAGTTTTGTGTATGAGTTGCTTCTTTTGCTGATTTATCCTATCTTTCATCTTGCGAAAATAACGTATAAGCCTAATAATTGGACCAACTAGACGATAATAGCCATAATAATTTAACCACCAAAGCCTTGTATGATTATAAGCTGGTGCAGTTAGCCATTAAGTCGGGCGACCAAAAAGCGTACGCAGAATTGCTTACCAGATACCGTGAAAGTGTTTATTTTATGATGCTTAAAATGGTAAACAATAAAGATGACGCGGATGATTTAACCATTGAAGCCTTTGGAAGAGCTTTTAAGAAATTAGAGCAATACACGCCAAATTACGCCTTTAGTACGTGGTTGTTTAAAATTGCAAGTAACAATGCCATTGATTTTTTAAGGAAGAAAAAGTTAACCAATGCGGTTTCTTTAGATTCTCGTGTAGATAATTCTGATTACGATACCTCTAACTTAGTTCGTTCTACCCACCTTAACCCTGAGGAGTTTTATATTAAAAAACAAAAGGTAGAAATGGTAAGAATGGTTATTGATAAGTTAAAGCCAAAGTACCGCGAACTGGTGGAGTTGTTTTATTTCCAGGAACTTAGTCATGAAGAAATATCTGAAAAATTAAACCTTCCCATTGGCACAATTAAAGCCCAATTATTTAGGGCCCGCGATTTTTTGTTTGAGTTAATTAAAAACTCTGAGCACGGTAAAAAGTAAATTATCGAACTGATTCAAAAATATTTTCCGAATTTAACACCAAAGCAAATTGAGCAATTTTCTCAATTAAAAGATTTGTATGAACATTGGAACAATCAAATAAATGTTATTTCGCGCAAAGACATGGATAATTTTTACGAACGCCATGTACTGCATTCTTTAGCAATTGCAAAGGTTTTAAAATTTGCTCCCGGAACAAAAATTTTAGATGTAGGAACCGGAGGAGGTTTTCCGGGCATTCCACTGGCAATTATGTTTCCCGAGTCGCAATTTCATTTGGTTGATAGTATTGGTAAAAAAATTAAGGTGGTAACAGAAGTGGCAAATGCTTTAGAATTAAAAAATCTTTCGGCACAACACGAAAGAGCCGAGAAAGTAAAAGATAAGTACCATTTTGTAGTAAGTAGGGCTGTTACCGAGTTTCCTGAGTTTTTAAATTGGATAAAAGATAAATTTTTAAAAGAACAACTAAATTATCTTTCTAACGGTATACTTTATTTAAAAGGTGGCGATTTAAAAGAAGAATTTGGCAGGTATTACAGCAAATGCCAGTTTTACGATATTAAAAAGTTTTTTGAAGAAGAGTTTTTTGAAACAAAAAAGGTGGTGTATTATTCTGTTTGATTTTTTTTAACCTTGTTATATGTGTTTTTTTTCTTTTCTCTCTCAATTGTTTTATTCTTTCGTTTAAAAAGATTAAAAAATACAAAAACTTTATCATAAACTTGAACTACTGTTTTGAAATATCTTCGTTTATTTGTAACTTCACTAAAAGATTTAAACCATGAAATCATCAAGTCTACAGTTAAGAAAAATTAGCCTCATAGAGTATTTGTTGGGAATTCAAGATGAGAAAATTTTTGATAAAGTTGAATCTACCATCCATAAAAGTTTAAAATCTGTAAAGCCTGTAGATATTGTTTTTACAAAAGAGGAACTTGTTGAAAGAGCCGAATTTTCAAATAAGCAAATAAAAAAGGGTCATGTATTAAATCAAAAAGAATTGGAAGATCAATCTAAAAATTGGTGATCTCATGAGGCAAATTATTTGGACCAATTTTGCAATTACTGAGTTAAAAAACATCTTTCTTTATTATCGAATGGTTGCAGGTTCTAAAATCGCCGATAAAATTCTAAAATCTATTTTTTCTGCAACAAAACCTTTAATAAAACATCCGCTTGTTGGTGTATTAGAAGAAAATCTAACTGACTTAAAACAAGGGCATCGCTATATTGTTGAAGGTAATTACAAAATTATTTACCGAATTATTGATAATAATATTTATATAGTTGACGTTTTTGATTGTAGACAAAATCCAAGAAAAATGAAAAGGAGGAACACGTCCAAATAATCAACTGTTTTCATTTTATTTGCCTGAAATCAATCTAAAAAGCTTTTAACAGCCAATTCATAACTCTTCAATCCAAAACCGCTAATGCTGCCTTTGCATTTTGCTCCTAAAAAGGAAACATGCCTAAAATCTTCCCTTGCAAAAATGTTGCTAATGTGCACCTCAATAACCGGTGTTTGAATGGCGGCAACAGCATCTGCCAAGGCTACCGAGGTGTGCGTATAGCCTCCTGCATTTAAAATAATTCCATCAAATGAAAAACCAACCTGATGCAATTTGTTAATTAGTTCACCTTCTACATTGCTTTGATAATATTCAAATTCAACTGCCGGAAACATTTTCTTTAAGTCAGAAAAATAAGTTTCAAAATTGGTTTGTCCATAAGTTGATACCTCTCTTGTTCCCAAAAGGTTTAAATTTGGACCATTAATAATTGCAATTTTCATAACGTTACCAAAGATACAAAATCCCTTTTATTGAATTCATTTATTTGAGCAATTGGAATACATATTTAACGCGCTTTAAGCAGTATCTTCAGTTAGAAAAATCGCTGTCTAAAAATTCTATTGAGGCTTATACGCAAGATTTAACCAAACTAATGCAGTATTCTGAATTGTTTTTGAATAAACAAAGTCCCGATAAATTTACCTACAAACAACTTTTGGCTTTTGTACTTTGGCTTTCTGATTTGGGCATTTCTCCTGCATCGCAAGCTCGTGTTATTTCGGGAATTAAAGCTTTTTACAAATTTTTGGTTTTAGAAAACGATATTCCTTCCAGTCCTGCTGATTTAATTGAAGCGCCTAAACTAGGACGAAAACTGCCCGTTTACTTGAATGTTCATGAAATTGATAAAATGTTAGAACAAATTGACAGAAGTACACCGGAAGGCGAACGTAATTTAAGTATGATTGAAACGCTTTATGGCTGTGGATTGCGCGTTAGTGAGTTAGTAAATTTAAAGATTAGTAATTTGCGCTTAAAAGAAGGTTATGTTAAAGTAAGCGGCAAAGGAAGTAAAGAAAGATTGGTGCCAATAGGCAATCTGGCTACAAAATATATAAATCAATATTTAAGTAAAATAAGACCTACTATTCCGGTTAAAAAAAGCGCTGAAGATATTTTGTACCTGAACCGAAGAGGAAACAAACTAAGCAGGGTAATGGTATTTTATATTATTAAAGATTTGGCAGAAAAAGCGGGTATTAAAAAGAAATTGAGTCCGCATACCATGCGCCATTCCTTTGCCACCCATTTGGTGGAAGGAGGAGCTGATTTAAGGGCTGTTCAGGAAATGCTAGGGCACGAAAGCATTACAACCACCGAAATTTATACGCACTTAGACAAGCATTATTTAAGAGAAAATATTTTAAGTTTTCATCCCAGAAACAAAAAAAGGAATTAAGTGTTAACTTTATAAGGTATTTCGGATGCTAATTTTACCGAGATGCCGCGCCAGGGATTGCAGCGAAAATACTTTTTGCCATTTTCAGGCAAAAAGATTGTAGCGAAAAGCCCGGTGCCCCGAGCTCCTAAGTTTCAGTGGCGAGGGGCAGGCGCCCAAATAAAATGAAAGATAAATAAACTGTAAACCAATAGAACCAATATCAAGAAATGAAAACCTTTAACGTACCGGAGTTTTATAGAAGTCCGATTATTTCTAAAGTAAAACAGTTTAGAAAAATTCAGGACCCACGTAAACAAGATAATAAACCCACAGTTTTAGATTTTTCAGGTGTAAAGTACTACATCGCTCGCCATTTTGGATTTTGTTATGGGGTTGAAAATGCCATTGAAATTGCTTTTAAGGCATTGGATGAAAACAAAGGCAAACGAATTTTTTTATTAAGCCAAATGATTCATAACCCTGCGGTAAATAAAGATTTAACCGAAAGAGGAGTTGAGTTTTTGCAAGATACAGAGGGAAAGGAATTGATTTCATTTGATACCTTAACATCAAACGATGTGGTAATGATACCAGCTTTTGGTGCTCCATTGCATTTAATTAAATTGTTGGAAGATAAAGGAATTAAAACCGAATCATATAATACCACTTGCCCTTTTGTGGAGCGCGTTTGGAAAAAATCGGAACAAATTGGAAAAACAAATCACACCATTATTATTCACGGAAAATACACGCACGAAGAAACCCGTTCAACTTTCTCGCGCAGCGAACAACACAGTGGGGCAGTGGTAGTGGTAAAAGATATGGCGGAGACCAAGTTATTGGGTGATTTTGTGGAGGGGAAGAAAAGTCAGGAAGAATTTGAAAAAATATTTGCTCAAAAATTCTCTAAGGGCTTTGATATAAAAAAGCATTTTGACAAAGTAGGAGTTATTAACCAAACTACTATGTTGGCAACAGAAACCCAGGAAATTGCCGATTATTTTAAAAAGTTAATGGTAGCGTTGCATGGAGAAGAAAATATTAAAAACCATTTTGCCGATACACGCGATACTTTGTGTTATGCAACCAACGAGAATCAAGATGCAACCTACGGATTGTTGGAAACCGATGCCGATTTGGCAATAGTTGTTGGTGGTTACAACAGCAGCAACACCTCGCATTTGGTAGAGTTGTGTGAACGAAAATTCCCAACTTATTTTATTTCATCTGCTTCAGAAATTAACGGAAATAGTATTTCGCATTTTGATTATCCGAACAAAAAACAATTAAGTACCGCTAATTTTTTACCCGATAAACGCCCTTTAAAAATTGTAATAACAAGTGGAGCTTCTTGTCCTGATTCATTATTAGATGAAGTAATGAATAAGATTAACAGTATTGTTGGCGCAACAAAATCGGTAGAAGAAGTACTTAAAAATTTATATTCTTACAGCTAATGAAACTGAACTTAAACAAACCCATTGTTTTTTTTGATTTAGAAACTACCGGATTAACCATTGGATTTGATAGAATTGTAGAAATTTCTTTGTTAAAGGTTAACATGGATAACACAACCGATCAAAAAACCTGGCGGGTTAATCCTGAAATGCCAATGCCGGAGAAGATTTCGATTTTATTAGGTATTAAAGACGAAGATTTAAAAGATTGTCCAACCATAAAACAACTGGCGCCTCAAATAGTGCAATTTATTGGTAATGCCGATTTGGCGGGGTATAATAGCAATAAGTTTGATGTTCCCATGCTGGTGGAAGAGCTATTAAGAGCAGAAGTGGAGTTTGATTTAAAAAACAGAAAGCTGGTTGACGTGCAAAATATTTTTCATGTAATGGAACCACGCAACTTAAGTGCCGCTTATAAATTTTATTGCAGTAAAAATTTAGAAAACGCCCATACCGCGCATGCTGATACCTTGGCTACTTATGAAATATTTTTATCGCAATTGGATAGGTATAAAGATACCGAGATAGAAGACGACAAGGGAAATAAAATAAAACCTGTGGTAAACGACATTGCCAAACTAAGCGAAATTACCACCAACAGAAATAGAAACGCTGATTTAGCAGGGAGAATTGTGTTTAATGAAAAGGGACAAGAAGTGTTTAATTTTGGGAAACACAAAGATAAGCCCGTTGTTGAAGTTTTTGAAAAGGAACCCAGCTATTACAATTGGATGATGAATGGTGACTTTCCTTTGTACACCAAAAAAATTCTTACCCAAATAAGGTTAGGGATGAAAAAATGATTTGCACATTATTTTAAGTTTCCCTTACTTTGCCTCCACAAATGACAAACACCCTTTTTATAAAGAAAAAATTGAAGTGTAAATGGCTGCCAGGCCATTAATTGTTGTTGGGAAGCTACGCGCTACCCGTTTTACCCCCGGTTTATAAATTTTAATAGCAGAAACAGAAAAAAGTATAATTTTACCTGCCTTTAAAATGCATTAATTAAATAAAATTTTAACAAAGATAATTAGGATGCAAGACTCAGGACATAGGACTAAAATCTTATGACTTACGACTTGAATCTAACGACTTACGACTAAATAAAATAAATATGTTGATTCAAAAATTTGGCGGAACCAGTGTAGGTAGCGCCCAACGAATAAAAGATCTTGTAAAGTTGGTAGTTAATCCAACTCCTAAAATTGTTGTATTAAGCGCCATGAGCGGAACAACCAATGCATTGGTAGAAATAAGTGAAGCCTTGTATGCAAAAAACACAAAACAAGCAATTGAACTAATTGATAAATTAAAAGCAAAGTACGAAAAGGAAATTTCTGAACTTTATTCTAAAAAAGAATCAATTGAAAAAGCGAATGATTTAATTCGAAATCATTTTGAATACATCCGCAACTTTACTTTAGATATGTTTACTGCTAATGAAGAAAAGGCAATTTTAGCACAGGGAGAATTGTTGAGTACCGCCATGTTTCATTATTACTTGGAAGAAACCGGAACGGCATCGGTATTATTACCCGCTTTAAATTTTATGCGTATTGATGCCAATGATGAGCCGGACATGGCCTATATTGAAACGAATTTATTGTTGGAACTAAAAAAATATCCGAAAGATATTTTATTTATTACTCAAGGTTATATTTGCCGCAACGCCTTTGGTGAAATTGATAATTTAAAACGTGGAGGAAGTGATTACACAGCATCTATTGTTGGAGCAGCCATTAGAAGTGAAGAAGTTCAAATTTGGACAGATATTGACGGAATGCATAACAACGACCCTCGCGTAGTTAGTAAAACTCATCCGATTAAAGAATTGAGTTTTGATGAAGCTGCCGAGTTGGCTTATTTTGGCGCTAAAATTTTACATCCTACTTGTATTTTACCTGCTCAAAAAAGAAACATTCCGGTGCGTTTAAAAAACACCATGCAACCGGAAGCAGAGGGAACATTAATAGCGAATATTACTACGCAAGAAGGTATAAAAGCCGTTGCAGCCAAAGATGGAATTATTGCTATAAATATTAAAAGCGATAGAATGTTATTGGCACATGGATTTTTACGTGCAGTATTTGAAATATTTGAACGCTTTAAAACACCCATTGACATGATTACCACCAGTGAGGTGGCAGTATCGTTAACTATAGATAATGATAAAAATTTGGATGAAATTCTAAAAGAATTAAAAGAAATTGCTGTGGTGGAAGTAGAAAAAAACCAAACCATTATTTGTGTGGTAGGTCAGTTACCTAAAGAGAAACCGGGCTATGGATTTAAAGTTTTAGAATCTTTAAAAGAAATTCCATTGCGAATGGTTTCCTATGGTGGAAGTGCCAATAACGTTTCTGTTTTAGTGAACAGTAATTTTAAAAAAGATGCACTAATTGCATTAAATAAAGGAATTTTTAATTATAACTAAGCAAAGGAAAATATGTTTACAGAAAATCAAATAAAATCCTTTGGTAGTAAAACAACTCCGTTTTATTTTTATGATTTAGATATTTTAAAGAAAACATTAAACGAAGTAAAAACAAATGCTCCAAAAGAATATCACATTCACTATGCATTAAAAGCTAATTCTAATCCTGTAATTTTAAAACTGATAAAAGACGCTGGTTTTGGTGCAGATTGTGTAAGTGGTAACGAAGTTAAACGAGCCGTTGAAACAGGTTTTAAACCAAATGATATTGTTTTTGCAGGAGTAGGGAAGAGCGATGAAGAAATTAATTACGCTTTAGATGTTGATATTTTTTGTTTTAATGTTGAAAGTACAGCGGAGCTAACTGTAATTAATGAATTGGCAAAAGTAAAAGGTAAAAAGGCCAAGGTTGCTTTACGAATTAACCCTAATGTTGATGCACATACGCACAAATACATTACAACAGGTTTAGAAGAAAATAAGTTTGGAATTAATCCATATGAATTTGATACGGTTTTAAATTTAATTAAAACACTTCCAAATATTGAATTAATTGGATTGCATTTTCATATTGGTTCACAAATAACCAGCTTAACTCCTTTTAAAAACTTGTGTTTGCGTGTAAATGAAATAAATCACTGGTTTATAGAGAAAGGTTATTTATTACCGAATATAAATGTAGGTGGTGGCTTAGGTATAAATTATCACGAACCGGATAATGAAGCAATACCCGATTTTAAATCATTTTTTGAAGTGTTTAAACAGTTTTTAGAATTAAAACCAGGCCAGCAATTACATTTTGAATTGGGTAGAGCATTGGTGGCTAATTGCGGTAGTTTAATAAGCAAGGTGTTATACATAAAAAACGGAATAAACACCAATTTCGCTATTTTAGATGCAGGTATGACCGAGTTAATTCGCCCTGCATTATACCAAGCCTATCATAAAATAGAAAACCTATCAAATACCGGAGAAAGCAATGTGAAATACGATGTAGTTGGGCCTATTTGCGAAAGCAGCGATTGTTTTGGAAAAGCAGTAATGCTTCCTGAAACAAAGCGTGGCGATATAATAGCCATAAGAAGCGCCGGAGCTTACGGAGAAGTAATGAGTAATCGTTATAATTTGCGTGATGAAGTAAGGACTTTTTTTGGTGAGTAAGTATTTTTAAATTTTCTTATTCATCAAATAGTGCTGAATTATACCCCAAAGTAAAAACGATTTTTCTTTTATTTGGTAACCATTGGCTTTGTAAAATTCAACAGCGTTTTCACGAGCTTGTAATTCAATTTCTGTTAATCCTAAAGCTTTCCCTTTTAATTCCAATTCTTGCACTATTAATTTCCCTAAACCTTTTCCTTGCTGGTTATCATCAACAGCCATAAACCGTATTTGGCCAATTTTGTTTTCGTTTTCTTGTAATCTTCCGCAGGCTATTGCTTTGTGGTTTTCATCTTCTATATAAGCATTAAAGGAAGTCCTTTCAAAATTATCAGTAGCTGTTTCTTTAGGTTGATTCCAGGGTTTACGTAAAATTTTATAACGTAAGTTTAAAATATTTTCCAGTTGTTCCGGAGTATTTGCAAATTTTACTTTCATTAACTGCTAAACTTAAATGCAATACTACTTACTACGTGTTTGGTTTCTTTTCCGTCTTTAATTTGTTTCAGCATTTCTTTGGCTTCCGGCAATTCAAAAACCTCTTTCATGTTTCTTATTTTCCCCATCGGAATTCCATTCTGTTCACAAAATTTAAAAATGTCTTTATAATTAAATTTAGAAATATGATTGTTTAAAATACCGTAAAGTTCTTGTCGGTTTTTAATTCTATTTTGATTGGTAGAAAACTTAACATCGCGTGGTAAACTATTATTGTTTATTACATTACACAATGCTTCAAACTGTTTGTTAGAGCCTATTGCAAAGGTTATGTAGTGTTTATCTTTTGTGGTAAATAATTCACCATAGGGCGCAATATTAGGATGTAATGAGCCGCTGGCAACAGGCAAATGGTTACCTATTAACCAATTGGTTGCCTGATTCGCCAATGATGCAATGGCGCTGTCAAATAAGGAAACAGAAATATAGCTTCCCATTTTTTCTTTGTATTTTTTTATTAAGGCAATTAAAATGGCTTCTTTTAACTGGTGCCCGGCAAGTAAATCAATTAAGGCAACCGGCATTTTTGTAGGTATACTGTTGGGTTCACCATTCATAAACATAAAGCCGCTTTCTGCCTGTAAAATTAAATCGTATGCAGTGCGAGGGTTATTCACTCCAAATCCGTTTATAGATGCATAAATAATTTGTGGATTTATTTTTTTTAATGAATTGTAATCTACTTTTAGTTTTTTATCATCACCCTTTTTGTAATTGGTAATTACAATATCTGCATCTTTAATTAATTCATATAATTTTTTTAAATTTTTATCTTGCTTTATATCTAATTCAATAAATTCTTTAAAGGCATTTACGCTCCAGAAATAGGCGCTCGTGTTATCTTTCGGATTTTCGTTTTTTAATTTCCAGCTTCGTGTTACATCTCCACCAAGGTTTGGGTTTTCTACCTTAATAACTTTTGCGCCCAATTCAGAAAAAAAGTAACCAACGCTTGGCCCTGCAAGCACACCCGCTAATTCAACAACTTTTAAATCTTTAAATAATTCTTTCATTAATATTGCGGAAGCAGTGGTTTGTTTTGTAAAATGTTTTCAATTTTTAGCATTACTTCTTCGGTTAATTTAGGTAAAACATCCAAAGCAGTTAAATTTTCTTTTAATTGTTCTACTTTACTGGCACCTAAAATACTGGTGCTAACATTTGGGTTTTTTACAGTCCAAGCAATAGCAAGTTTTGGTAAAGTGGTTTCTAATTCATTCGCCATTTTTGTAAGTTCAAGTACTTTATCAATACGCGAAGGTTCTCCTAATGTTCTTTCTTTTAACCACTCCATGCCCTCAATGTTTAAGCGTGTATCTTTTGGATCGTTATTAATGTATTTACCGGTTAGCAATCCACTGCTAAGCGGACTCCAAATAGTAGTACCCAATCCATAATCTCTAAACAGTAATAAATAATCTTTTTCCATTTTAGTACGTTCAAACATATTGTATTGAGGTTGTTCCATAGTAGGACCAATTAAACGATATTCTTTTGCAACAGCAATAGCCGCCATAATTTCGTCGTTGGCCCATTCACTTGTTCCCCAATATAAAATTTTACCTTGCTGTATCAAAGTATTCATTGCTAAAACAGTTTCTTCAATAGGGGTGTTTTTATCGGGGCGGTGGCAAAAAAATAAATCTAAATAATCTAGTTGCAATCTTTTTAAAGCGGCATTGCAACCTTCCACAATATGTTTACGCGATAAGCCTCTTTGGTTTGGTTTATCTTCTTCAAATCCAAAAAACACTTTGCTTGAAATGCAATAGGTGCTTCGGGTCCAATTTTTCTTTTTAAGAATATTACCCATTACAATTTCAGATTGTCCGCGTGCATATATTTCAGCGTTGTCAAAAAAGTTTACACCGGCATCATAAGCGGTGCTCATTAATTCATCGGCCACTTTATCTCCAATTTGTTTGCCAAAAGTAACCCAACTACCAAATGATAATGTACTTACCTGTAAGCCTGATTTTCCTAGTCTGCGATATTCCATAAATAAAACTTTTCTTAAAGGTATTGGTATTTTAAGAATAAAAAAAGGGTTGTAGGATGTTGTAGTTTACTATGTTTAAGTAATTATTTCGCGTATTATTGATGAGGGATAAAAAAGTAATAAGTAAATATTGTTTAATCTACTATTGTGAAACGGGAAAACAAATAAAATTCATTTCCCTTAATTTAAAGTATAATAATATAGTAAGTGATAGGGGGGGATTAGCCTCTATTATTTTTTTATAAACTCAAAAGGATGTTTAATTATTCCTTCGTACATTTTACCTTGTTCTAAAATATCTTCCTCATCTTCCTCATACTTCCAAACAATTTTCACACTCGTTTTGTCTTCGGGAATTTCAACAACTTTT
The DNA here is from genome assembly GCA_022841465.1 of Bacteroidia bacterium. Classification (GTDB taxonomy): domain Bacteria; phylum Bacteroidota; class Bacteroidia; order B-17B0; family Aurantibacillaceae; genus Aurantibacillus. Next base: position 31,876 of record JALHRL010000024.1, read on the forward strand.
CTGAAAATTTTTAATAAGTGAGAGGAGGTGGATGTATTTAAATAATCTAACTCTATAGTTAACTGAATTTGTTCCGGCTCAATTTTTTTTACATTTTCTAACCAATCTAAAGCAGGTTGATAAAAATCAACAACATTTTCAGGGATTGACATACCTGAAATGCTCATAAAGCCATTTAGTTTAAAACTTATTTCAGGCGTACGCTTGGTACCTTTTATGTATAAGTTTTGCATAGTACAGTTATTTATTTCAGTTACTATACAATAGTAAAAAAATAAAAACGAAACACAAAACTTTTTTTGTTAGAATACATTTAAATTTTGTGAAAGTTGTTTTTAAGTTTTTAAATAAAAATTATTTAACCAATATTTTTGGTTCTAGCATGTCTAATATGGCATATTTAACTCCTTCACGACCAATGCCACTTTCTTTAACGCCACCATAAGGCATTTGGTCGAATCTAAGTGTTGGAACATCATTATGTATTACTCCGCCAACATCTAATTTTTTAAAACATTTATCTAACTCTGAAACATCGTTTGTAAACACACCACATTGTAAGCCAAACCTACTGTCGTTCACCAGGTTTATGGCATTATCTATTGTGCCCGAATATTTTTCTATGCAAATAACGGGACCAAACACCTCTTCCGAATAAACTTTCATGCTGTTATTACAGTTTGTTAAAATACTTGGTTCAACAAATTTTCCGGTACGTGTTCCACCACACAATAATTTTGCACCTGCGCTTTTCGCTTCTTCAATCCATGTTGTAACACGTATTGCGTTTTCCTCATCAATCATATCGCTAATTTCAGTTTCCGGTTTTAATGGATTACCAAATTTTAATTGCTTGGTTAATTGTGTAATGCCTTTTCTAAATTTTTCAAAAAGCGTTTCGTGAATAAAAAATCGTTGAGCATGTATGCAAATTTGTCCGCTATAGGCAAAGGCACCAATTATAGATTTTCTTATAGCATCATCAATATTAGCAGATTCAGAAACAATTACGCCGGCATTTCCACCTAATTCTAAAACCACTTTCTTTTTTCCGCAATTCTTTTTCATTTCCCAACCAATTTCAGGAGAACCTGTAAAACTTAATAATTTTATTCTATTATCGGTTACCAATAAATTGCCAACATTTCTTTTCATTGGTAAAATAGAAAGGGCCCCTTTAGGAAGAGTTGTTTGTGCAATAATTTCTGCCAAAGCTAATGTAGATAGTGGCGTAGATGAAGCAGGTTTTAAAATAATTGGGCAACCCGCAGCAATTGCAGGAGCAATTTTGTGCACTGCTAAATTTAAAGGAAAATTAAATGGAGAAATTCCTGCAACTAAACCAATAGGAAAAAATTGTACAATACCCTCTTTGTTTCTTCCGTTTTCAGTCCAATCTAAACTCATGTATTCCCTCGGTAATCTTTTACACTCTTCTGCCGCTATTAAAAACGTTTGTGCAGCCCTATCAATTTCCGTTGTTGCATATCTAATTGGTTTTGCAGATTCTCTACTTAAAAGTTCTGCCAGTTGTATTCGGTTTAAATTAATTTTAGAATAAATATCAAATAAGATCTCGTATTTTTGAAGAGAGCTTAGGTTTTTCATTACCTCAATGGCTTCTAAACCTTTAACTATTGCCGTATTTAGGCTTGCTTCATCTGCCAAATAAGTTTCTGCAAAAACAATATTTTCATATTTATCAAACACCGGTAATTTTTCTGATGACACTTTAAATTCACCGGCAAGAAAATAAGGGTAGTTGGTTTTCATCTCCATTAAAAGTAATTAAAAATAGTTTGTTTACATTATTTTGGCAATCAAATGTTTATTAACAATTGAATAAATATATTTACTGTGTTTTGGGAAGAATTTTAGCAATAGATTATGGCAGCAAACGGGTTGGATTGGCCGTTAGCGATTCGTTAAGAATTATAGCGAATGCCTTGGATACTATACACAGCAAAGATGTGGTGGAGTTTATTAAACAATATGTTTCTAAAGAAAAGGTAGATATTATTGTTGTTGGAGAACCCAAAACATTAAAAAACGAAAAAAGCGATAGCGCTAGGTTTATAGATCCATTTGTGGTTCACTTAGAAAGAACATTTCCTGAAATAAAAATTGTAAGATACGATGAACGTTTTACAAGTGCTATTGCCCAGCAAGCTATGCTTTTAGGTGGAATGAAGAAAAAGGACAGAAGAATAAAGGAAAACGTAGATAAAATTAGTGCCACCATTATTTTACAAGATTATATGGAAAGTATTAAATAAAGTAAAATTTGTAAACTATGGCATAAGGATTGTATTAACTTATAAAAAATGAAATTATGACACAGCAAGGAGAAGAAAGAATACGAAAAGCATTTGCAGAAAGAGACATGCAAGAAATAAAGGCTAGAGACAGTTGGCATTTATTTAAAATTATGAGCGAATTTGTAGAAGGATTTGAGAAAATGAGCCGCATTGGTCCTTGTGTATCCATTTTTGGAAGCGCCCGCACCAAACCAGGTCATAAGTACTATATTTTAGCTGAAGAAATTGCATACAAATTAGTAAAAGAGGGATATGGTGTTATTACAGGCGGTGGCCCTGGCATTATGGAAGCTGCCAACAAGGGTGCAAATAGAGGTAAGGGAAAGAGTGTTGGACTTGGAATTGTATTGCCATTTGAACAAAAAGTAAATGAATATGTAGACCATGATAAAAATATTGTATTTGATTATTTTTATGTTCGTAAAACCATTTTCTTAAAATACTCTCAAGGATTTATTGCAATGCCGGGCGGATTTGGTACCATGGATGAATTGTTTGAAGCGTTAACCTTAGTTCAAACTAGTAAAATTGCGCAGTTTCCGGTAGTTTTAGTAGGAAAAGAATATTGGCAAGGTATGATAAATTGGATTAAAAAGGATATGTTGGAAGTTGAAGGTTATATTCATGCAGAAGATTTAGATTTATTTAAATTAGTGGATACTGCCGATGAAGCGGTAAAATATATAGTTGATTTTTACAGTAAATACATGCTTAAACCAAACTTTTAGCAATAAAAAAAATGCAAAATGCGTTGCTAAGAATATTTGTTATTCCAATAATTTATTTACTTTCTTATTTACCAATGCCTGTGCTTTATTTGAAAAGCACGGGCTTTTATTTTTTTGTGTATTATATTTTAAAATACAGAAAGAAAGTAGTTTTAGAGAATTTAAAAAATTCTTTCCCCAATAAAACAGAAGCTGAAATAAAAAAAATAAGTAAAGAATTCTACAAACATTTTTGCGATGTTATTTTTGAGACTATTAAAAATGTAAGTATCAGCGAAAAGGAATTAATGAAACGTTGCCCTTTTACCGAAACCGGTAAAAAAATATTTAATGATTTTGCAGAAAAAAAACAAAGCGTGGTGGTTGTTATTGGTCATTGCGGCAATTGGGAGTGGAGCGCCTTATCATACCAGATACATTTTAAGCAAATTTTAGTTGGAGCCTATCATCCATTATCTAACAAGGTTTTTGATTCGTTTGTATTAAAGCTAAGAAGTAAGTTTGGCGCAACCATTGTTTCAATGAAAGAGTTTTATCCTTATTTATTAAATAACAGAAATGAAAATTGTACCATTGGTTTAATTGCAGATCAAAGTCCGCCTAAAGAAGGAGCAACTTGGGTTAATTTTTTAAATAGAGAAACCGCTTTTTTTAGCGGCCCCGAAAAAATTGCTGCAAAATTTAATTACCCCGTTGTATATGTTCATGTAACAAAAATAAAGCGTGGTTATTACGAATGTGATGTGAAAAAAGTGGTAGACTCTGGGCAAGAGTTTAAGCAAGGAGAAATTACACAAAAGCACGTGAAATTATTAGAAGAAAACATTATTCAACAACCTGCTTATTGGTTGTGGAGCCATAAACGTTGGAAACACAAGTTTTAGAATTATCTAAAATAAAAAAAGCGCGCGCCATTTTTATTGAATTGTAATGCAGGTGCCGGAATTTTTACCGAATTAACACAACTAAAAACAGCTTTTAAAAACTTTGATTTTGTTTTAATTTGTGTAAAATCAATATCTAAGCTAAAATAATAATTCCGTATTCGTTCAGCAGAATATTGATACTCCACGGGTGGTGTTGCGTTTGATGTATAGGTAACGGAGTTATAGCCTTGAGCTCGCAACATTCCGCTTGCTCCATATCCAAAGGAAAGATTAATCCATTTCGGTACTTTTGTTTGTTTATTAAACACCACAAAAGGGTTAAAGCTTAACCAATAAATTTGGGCATTGTAATCTTTTAATAATTTTTCGGGTAAATTTTTACCCAATAAGTTAGGGTTATATCGTGCTAAACCGCTTTCGTAATACGAATACTTTAGCCAAATTCTTTGTTGGTTCCACAAGCTTTCTTGAGAAATAGCCAAACCTGTTCCAACTGCATTTGCAAGCATGTCTCCATAGGAAAAACCCCAACCGGCCGAAAAGCCATCCATTATCTCAAAACCAGTCATATAAACTAATCCCATGGTTCCGCCGTAAAGTAGTTTTTGATTTTTGGAAAAACCTGCCCAATCAAATGCATCCATCATTAATCTGCCACTAGTAAAGCAAGAGTAGGTGTGCCCAAATTTATCCATTTGCATCCAGCCTTGATTATCATTAAACCAATGAAATTTCCCGGTATTGTATTGAGAAAACCAAACTTTATTTAAATATACCGATGTGCCAATTGCGGTAATACCTGTTCCGGAAAGCAGTAGTATTTTTCTTTGTTTTAAATTTTTATTGGGTAACGAATCAGTTTTACCAAACAATAAATGATTGAAACAAAGTAATACTATTAAAAATATGTTTTTAAAAAATTGCAATTAATGGAAGTGCTAAGATAGCTTATTCCAATTAAAAGTCGTTGGCATCAATTAAATCTTGTATATCGGCCAGGTTAAGTTTACTTCGTTTAACACTTTCATCTATAGGCACAGAAAACATACCAGGAGCAATGTTATTATCGCCTACACCAATGGTGTTATTCATATCCATTGCTTCATATAAATTTCGGTTTCCATGAATGTTTTTTGTTTTTCCAAACCGCAATACTAAACCAAAATTTAAAAATCCGGTAGGTTTTAAACTTCTTTCAAAAAAATAGGTTTTGTAAGGTAAATTTGGTCTATCGGCATTTGCCTTTTCTGAATAAAAAGTAAGTTTATTTCTTGAACTGGTTCCTAAAGCAATGTAAAACGAAAAATTGTTTCCAAAAGCAGCGTCAAATCTTAATCCGCTTAACAATTCATAACGCGTTAAAAAAAAGAAATTGGCTTCTCTGTTAAAATAATAAACAGAATCTTTATTAGAAAAAGTAAACATTCCGCCTTGTGGTTTTGTGTATAAGCTAAACCTTAGTTTATTGTTTAAGGGAATGTTTAAACTCATGTTTTTAGGAATTTGTAAGCTAAAATGTACTTTATCTAATTTACCAAACCTAAACCCTAAATAAGGCAAGTAATTTCTGTTTCCCCATAAAAACGATTTTGTTAAACCAACTCTTAAATTAAATTTTTCAGAAAAATTATGACTGTAAATAAAAGAATTACTCATTCTAAAATACCCATTATCATTTCCAAAAGTTACATCGGTAGTGTAAAAAGGTGAAATATCAATAAACCATAATCCTTTTTTTCCGGTGTTGTGTATCATGCGCAATCCAATACCGGCTTTAATTAAATTATGGTTGGTTATTCCTCCAAATTTTGGCTGTAATTGCACCAAGTTTCCGGTTAATAAATAATGAGTGTTGCTGTAAATAGAGCTATCCTTATTAAATTCTTTTGCGGTGTGCAATGGTAAATAAAATGCTAAAACACGTTGCTTTACTGCATATGTTTCTAATCGTTCGTTTAAATAATCAACGGTGTCATTTAGTGCTTGTTTTGGCTTGGTATAGCTGTCAAAAAAAACTACAGTATTAAAAAAATGCTTGGGTTCATTGGGTTTAATGGTATCGTAAATGCTTTGTGCATTTATTTCTGTACAAAATAAAGCAAGAAATCCTTGAATAAAACACAAGGATATTATATTTGATATTTTAGAAAGCACTAAACTTATTTTTCTTTTAAAGCATTAATTACTTCCTTTTTAAATTCTTCTTCATACACCTGAAGTTTTAACAGTTTATTAATGCCTATAATGGCTTTTATTTTATCGCTGTAGGTTTTAAATAATTCTGCCTCTGCTAATTTAGTTTTATTTTCAAGGTTAATTAAGTCTTCTGCTTCTTTATCCGTAAAATTGGCAGGTAAATTTTTATAAGCTTGTCTTAGGTTTCTTTTTAAAGCTTTTAATTTATCCTGGTATTCGTTATAAACAGGCCAAAATTTTTCTGATTCTGTAGTACTTAACTCTAATTTTTTTGAAATATAAGAATGGCGAAGCACCTCAATTTTTTCACGCTGAGCATAGCCTTGGTAGCTGTTAAACAAACCAATCAAAAAGCAAATGGTGAATATTATTTTTGGTAACTTTCTCATTCAATAAAATCTGTCAAATCTTCAATTTCAATAGAATCAATGGTTGATGTGGAGTCTTTTAATTCTTTTTCCTGCAATTTTTTTTCTAAATCATTTGCATTAACCATTTCAAACAGCTCATCACTATCAAGGTTTTCTAGTTTGTACTTTAATAATTCGCGTTTTTCAATACAGGCTAAAGTATTGCAATCGCCATTAATCATTTCGTTTTGCTTATAATAACTGTTCCATATCCAAGCACCAAAACTTAAAACCAATAAGGCAGCAGCAGCGTACCAATAGGTTTTTTTGTTAAGCGAAATTATTTTAGCTGAACCTTTATTAACCTTGTTTTGGGCAATAGACTTAATAACTGTTTTATTGCTTTCAAAGTAATTACTTGGTACATCAAATACGTTTTTTCTATTTAAGTTATTTAAATTTGGGTATGCTATTAGTTCTAACTTATCAGCATTGTTTTCAAAATATGCTTCGGGTAAAACAAAACCATGCTTACCTTTTATAGTAAGTAAAGTAGGGTATTTATCGTTTTCTTCCTGCCATTCTATTTTTAAAAGAATGTTCCGTTTCGATTTCTCAAAATAACCTTCCGGTAATCTAAAATTGTTGTTTATGTTATTGTTTTTATCCAATTCTTTAGTTTGACTATTACAATCTGTTAAAGTTTAACCTTGTTTTAAAAAATCCTCTACTTTACCTGCTGCCAAGTGATAACTGGCTTTTAAGGCCCCAACAGATGTTTCTAAAATTTCACTCATTTTTTCATAAGGCATTTCATCAAAATAACGCATGTTAAACACAATTCGCTGTTTTTCAGGTAAGGTTAAAATGGCTTGCTGCAATTTCATTTCAATTTCATCTCCCTTAAAGTACTGATCGCTTTCAAGGTCTTTAGATAATTGATATTCAATAGGATGCAATGACGTAGTGTTTCTTTTTTGCTTTTGTTTTAAAAACGTAAGTGATTCGTTGGTAGCGATTCTATATAACCAGGTAAAAAGCGCACTTTCCCCTTTAAATTTTTCTAAACCTTTCCAAATTTTAATATAAGTGTTTTGAAGCACATCATCACTGTCATCATGACTAATAACAATTTTACGAATATGCCAATATAGTTTTTGCTGGTAACAATCAATTAAAAGTTCAAGGGCCTTGTTTCTTGAGCTTTCTTCTTTAAAAAGAGCCAATATTTGATCATCAATATTATTTGCCACAAGTGCCACCTATTAGTTATATTTGACTACCAAAATTAACAAAGGTTTAGTAGTTATATGAATAATATTAAAGATTCTTTTCAAAAACCTAATCCGGTTGAGAACTTTCATATTTTACTTTGGTTAATAAAAGATATTTGTTGGGTACTCGAGCTTCGTTGGCTAGGTGCTTTTATGGTTATACCAACGGTATTAATTGCATTGTTTATTGTAATTAAAACAGTTAATGTTCCAATGTTTTTTGTAAACCTATCCGTTTTATTTTGGATAGGCGCAAACAGCTTTTGGATGCTTTCTGAGTTTTTTAATTTTGTGGAGTACAAACATTACGCTTTGTTTCCATTTTGTTTAGGAATTGCCTCTTACGCCTTTTATATCATTAAAGTAAAAATGGTTGATACTAACAAACAGTAGTTAAATACTGTGTAATCTTTCGGTTGCTTGTTAAACTTCTATACATTAAATTTATCTTCTTAACAATTTACCTTATGAAAACTGCCTTTGTATTTCCGGGTCAGGGTTCTCAGTTTCCGGGAATGGGAAAAGAACTTTACGATAACTCACCGGAAGCTAAAAAATTATTTGAACAAGCCAACGATATTTTAGGTTTTAAAATATCTGATGTAATGTTTAGTGGAACCGAAGAGGAATTAAAGCAAACAAAAATTACTCAACCGGCCATTTTTATTCATTCGGTTGTTCTTTATCTTACAAAAATTTCTGAACATAAGCCCAATATGGTTGCAGGCCACTCCTTAGGTGAATTTTCGGCATTGGTTGCAAACAAAACATTATCATTTGAAGCAGCCTTGCAATTGGTTTACAAGCGCGCATTAGCAATGCAAAAAGCTTGTGAATTAAACCCAAGCACCATGGCCGCTATTTTAAATTTAGAGGATAGTGTAGTTGAAAATATTTGTGCAGAAATTACCGCTGCAGGAAATGTTGTTGTTGCGGCAAATTATAATTGTCCGGGCCAATTGGTTATTTCAGGAAGTACAGAAGGTGTAAATATTGCCTGCGAAAAATTAAAAGCTGCTGGCGCCAAACGTGCTTTAGTATTGCCTGTTGGCGGTGCTTTTCACTCGCCATTAATGGAACCGGCAAGAGTTGAATTGGAAGCGGCCATAAATTCAACAACATTTAATACGCCTTGTTGTCCGGTTTATCAAAATACTACAGCCTCTGCTGTTTCAGATGCAAATCAAATAAAATTAAACTTAATAGCCCAGTTAACTGCTCCGGTAAAATGGACACAAAGTGTTTTGCAAATGACAGCAGACGGGGCAAGTAAATATGTAGAATGCGGACCAGGTAAAGTATTACAAGGTTTGGTTAAAAAAATTAGTCCAACTGTTGAAGCAATGAGCATTTAGTAATGATAAAAAGAGTAGTAATTATTATTTTTTGTTTTACCATTTCAAAGGAAGCCTCTTCACAAGGAGGTTTTTTTAGGGGATTCGGATTTTACGGTGCCGGAACGCAATCCATGCATCATTACAAAAATGTAGATAGAGATAAAAGGCAATACACCTTTGGTGATTATGCTGCCAACCCTCAATACTACTCGCCTCAAAACCATTATTCAATGGAACGTTTTAGTTGGGGAGCAGGCTTGTTTTTAGAATTTGGAAGAAGTAACAATGTAAGATGGCAAACAGAATTGGAATATGCGAATAAAGGTGCAAAAGAAAAAGAATTGTTAGACCCTTTGTTCGGAATACGCTCCGATAGATTTGTTGCCAATAAATACACCTATTTTCAATGGAATAACTATTTGAAATTTTTTGGTGCGTTTGGTTATGCCGCTAAATGGTATGTAATGCCCGGCGTTCGTTTAGAATATTTATTTAGAAGCTCTACACCGGTTTACAATCCATACAGCAGTAACTTTCCTAAGTTTTGGTTTAGCGGCGACATAGGTGTGGGTACCGAATACCCTTTTTATAAAAAATGGAATTGGTTTGTGGAATATCATTACAATCCTGATGTATTAAGACACAAAAACGGAACCGCAGCTATTAGAAACAGAACTTTTGAATTGCGTTTAGGTTTGGTGTTCAGACCTAAACAAAGAAGTATTGACGATTGCAATGCACCAAAATATTTTGGCCCTAACTATTAGATTATAAATGATGGAAATGAATAAAGAAGCATTAATTGCCTTAACCAAAGCAGCATTATCTCCACAAGAAGAAATGTTGGAAGTAGCAAGAAAAAAAGGAAAACTATTTATTGGAATTCCGAAAGAAATAGCGTTTCAGGAAACCAGGGTTCCTTTAGTACCGGATGCAGTTGCTTTGTTGGTAAATAACGGACATAGAATTGTAATAGAAGCAGGGGCAGGAAAGGCCGCGCACTTTGAAGACAATGATTACAGCGAAGCAGGCGCAGAAATTGTTTACTCGCCACAAGATGTTTATCAGGCAAATGTTATTTTAAAAATTGCACCGCCAACAATAGAAGAAATTGAATACATGCAACCCAAGCAAACACTTTTTAGTGCATTGCAATTATCGGTTCAGCCGGAAAATTTTCTAAAAAAACTAATCTCCAAAAAACTAAACTGTGTTGCTTTTGATTTAATTACTGATGAAGCAGGTATTTATCCTGTAATACGTGCCATGGGTGAAATTGCAGGAGGAGCAAGTATACTAATTGCAGCAGAATTATTAAGCAATGTAAATGGAGGAGTAGGTGCAATTTTAGGGGGAATAAGCGGTATATCACCAACCGAAGTTATAATTATAGGAGCGGGTACAGTTGGTGAATTTGCAGCCCGTGCCGCTATTGGATTAGGTGCAACCGTAAAAGTGTTTGATAATTCTACTTCGCGCTTACGTCGTTTACAAAACCAATTAGGGTCTCGTGTTTTTACATCTGTTATTGTGCCAAAAGTTTTAGAAAAACATTTACGTACTGCCGATGTAGCAATTGGCGCTTTAAGATCGCGTAATGGCCGTGCACCAAATATTGTTTCAGAAGAAATGGTTGCTGAAATGAAACAAGATTCTGTGATAATTGATGTGAGTATTGATCAAGGCGGGGTTTTTGAAACATCTAAAGTAACAAACCATACCAAACCAATTTTCAGAAAACACGGCGTTATACATTACTGTGTGCCCAATATTCCTAGTCGCGTTGCCAGAACAGCTTCTTATGCAATAAGCAATATTTTCTCACAAATTGTATTAAACATGGGCGAAGAGGGTGGTTTTGATAGTGTGGTAAGAAAAGATGCGGGAATAAGAAATGGAATTTATATTTATAACGGCGTTCTTACCAGTCAGTTTTTAGGTGAAACATTTAATTTGCCATTTAAAGATATTAATCTTTTAATGGCATCTATTAAATAACAACTTATTTATCTTGTGGGAAATCGTTTTGGTAAAAAACGGTATCTGTAACGGTTCCTGTTTCAGCAGAATAGTAGTACCAAATTCCTTCTCGTTTATCATCTTCGTATGAACCGCTTACTAATAATTTTGGAGGTTTTGGGTCTTTAGATTTTTTATCTTTGTTAGCGTAAAAAAACCATTGCCCTTGTTTTAGTCCTTTTAAATCCACTTTGTTTATAGTGTCTTTACCTTGCATCTCAAACGATTGGTAAGCAGGCTTGGCAACTTCTTCTGTTTTTGAACCACAAGAAGTTAAAATCACCATAAAAGTTAATACAATAAAAGACTTTAAAAAATTCATCTACCAAAAATTTAAGAAGCCAAAAATACATAAAACTGGAAAAGAACAAAGGTTTTAACGGTGTTTTTTAGGTAAAAAAATCAACAATTTGTTGAAAAAGCCAAAATACATCGGTTTTATAAGCTAATTAAGGCCTGATTTTATTGCTTTCATCGTTAAGTTTGGAAGTTATTTTCTCGAAAAAGCGAAAATGAGAAAGGTATTGTTTGGCAATAATTCTTATTATGGTGTACACCGGTAAGGCAATAATCATTCCTCCAATACCACCTAAAATTGCACCCATAATAGTTACCAAAAATATTTCTAAAGGATGTGCTTTAACTGAACTGGAAAATATAAAAGGTTGAATAATAAAACCATCTATTAAATTAATAGAAAATAAGGTGAAAAATATTTTTGTAATAATAGTTCCAATTAATTCATATTGCTCGTTGGCAATACAGCCACTTACCCCTAAAAAAATAGCAACAACCATAGTAATAGCAGAACCAATGTATGGCACAATATTTAATATACCCGCTGTAAAACCAATGATTAATGCATTCTGAATTCCAAACAACCACAAGCTGGTTCCTGCAATGGTTCCAACAATAATCATATCGGTAAATAGGCCGGCAAAATATTTCCCTAGCATAGCTTTTGTTGAGCTCAAAATTGCCAATACAACTCCTTCACTTTTTTTTGGAAACAAAACCAATAGGGCATTTTTTATTATTTGCTCGTCTTTTAAAAAGAAAAAAGTAATAAACATGACACATAAAACTCCGCCTATAATGGTTCCTGCGTAATCAAGAAAATTGTTTACCGCATTACTAAAATTGGCAACATTTAATAAACTTTCAAGTTCAGTCAACAAGGCATTTTTAAAATCGTTTTCATTACCCAAACTTTTTATTAATTCGTTAAAGGATGGAAATTGTAATAATATATTATGTAAAACATCGTTAAAGTTTAGTTCAGATAAAAGTTCGGCCTGCTTAAGAAGTGGCGGAAAAATCATTTTAAATAAGAAAAGTAAAAAAGTAACTAAAATAAGCAAGGTAAGTAATGATGAAATCGAAGAAGGGATAGCTATTTTTCCTAATTTAATTTTATTTATTTTTTGGGTTATTGGGTATCCTATAAGAAACAAAACACCGGAAATTGCTACATATATAACAATTTTAAAAAACACAATAGAAAACAACACCAAAAGTGCTATGCCTAAAATTCTCCAAAAATAATACCTGAACTTCATTTTTGTTTTGTTGTTTTACGTTTATAAAGATACCTTATTTTTAAATATTGAATACTATAATTAATTTATTCTTTTAATAATTAAGTTTACTTTTACATAGTATGTCTTTTATACGTAAATTAACTTTTTTAGCATTAATAACTGCTTTTGCAACAGTTGTTTTTTTTGCTTGTAATTCTGTAAAGGGGTATAAATCCAGTCCTTCTAAAAACATAAATCATTCAGGTGAATCAAATAACGTTGAAACAAAATTAGTTGCTTTTCATACAAATGATAGTATCACAGAAGTTTATTTTGAAATTTCTACCGAAAATTTAATGTATAAAAAAATGGATACTAATCAGGTTTTTTATGCGAACGTTTCAATTGCCTGCAAGTTGTTGCCCGACATAAATAGCAGAAGTATTATTGATAGTGCCTCACAAACTTTTTTTGTTAAATACAACAACGCATTAAATGATAATGTAATTGAAGGAAAATTTACCTTAAAATTAAAACAACCAAATTATAGTTACCTGGATGTTTGGTTGATTGATAGAAATAAAAATATTAAATATTCATATGCTTTATTTATAAATAAAAGAAACAATTTAGTAGAACAAAATTATTTATTTCTTAGAAACGATAAAATTGCATACAAAAACACTTTTTTTAAGGGAGAAGAAATAACGGTTATTTCTAATGCAAATAACAAAAAATCTATTATGATTGATTGCTTTTACAAAGATTTTGGTCTTGCCTTGCCGCCTTTTTCTTTACAAAAACAAGATGAAATGAAGTACAGGCCGGATAGCACTTTTAAAATTGTTTTAAATGATAAGCTTAAACTTACAATGCCGAATAACGGTTTTTTTCATCTTAAAGCAGATGCGCAATTTTTTGATGGAGCTTCCATTTTTACTTACGAAAAATCTTATCCTGGTGTTAATGATATTGATGAGATGATTAATTGTACCCGGTACATTATGCGTAAAGAAGAATTTGAAGAATGTAAAAATGCCCCAAATCCAAAAGCTGCAATTGATAACTTTTGGTTAAGTATTGCAGGAAGTAACGAACGAGCCAAAGAACTTTTAAAGAAATATTATGGTAGAGTTAGAGAAGCAAATAAAAAATATACCAGTTACACACAAGGATGGAAAACAGACAGGGGAATGATTTCTATAATTTTTGGCGAAACAATTAACACTTATTCAAGTAAAAATGATGAAATATGGGTGTATGGCCCTGAAACAGACGCCAATGCTTTGCGGTTTATTTTTAAAAAAACAGACAATCCTTTTTCTAATAACGATTATGTTCTTCAACGATCGGCGTTATACAAAGAGCCTTGGTATACCGCAGTAGAATATTGGCGTCAAGGAAAAATATTTATACAAAAGCAAAATTAAACCTTTGCAAAAACAAGTTAAAAAAACTTATTTCCATTGTATATTTAATCTGATTAAAGTATCTTTACGTAAATCAAAATAATATGAAAACTTATTTTACATTCATTTTTTCTGCAATTGCCTTCTTAGGTTTTGCACAACCAATTAAAAAAGGGAAAGGTCCTGCAATGGCTCCTGAATTAACCCCGGGTTATTATGTTACTCAAAAAGGAGATACCGTAAAGGGTGAAGTTCAAACAAATAGAGATAATCCAGGAGATTTATATAATTCTATATATTTTAAAGATGCAAAGGGTGGAAAAGTTGTTGCTATAAGTTCTAAAAAAGCGAAGTATTATGGATATGGCGATAATCATTATGTTGTAATGCCAATGGGGCAAACTGATGTTTATTTAAAATACCTTGCAAAAGGCCGTTTAAATTTCTTAGAGTATAAATATGAAACAACCGTTGCCGGTCAACCTGCTGTTGCTGCTGAATATTACGTTCAAGATACAAAAGCGGATGATGCAAATGCCGATTTAAGAGAACTTAAAAAGCTAAATGAAAAGTTTTATAAAAAAGAGATGAAACCATACATGAAGGATCAACCCATGATTTGGAACGACCTTGATAAATTTGTTTTTAAACCTGAAGCAATTGCTAATTCTGTTAGAGAATACAACCGTTTTTACGCAAGTTCAGACAGTGCAGAATAATTTTTTCTTAATTATATTAAAGCCAACAGAAATGTTGGCTTTTTTTATTTTACTAATATTCCAAAAACCCGTTAACCTGCATTTCGCAAATTCTTAGCTGTTCTGCTAAAGTAAATTGATGATCATCTGTTAATACTTTATCAATTAAAGAAATGGGTAATTTGTTGTAATACACGTTCATTTTTAAGTAATGCAATACTCCGGTTAAATGGTCCATACCTCTTAAATTCCCGGCTCTTCCGCTGCTTACGCCAACCAAACACGCTTTTTTATTAGTCCATTCACGCGGATGAACAGCATCAATAAATACTTTTAAAACACCGGGAAACCCACCATTGTATTCTGGTATAACAAAAATAAATTTATTGGATTTTCTAATGTACTTGTCAATAATTATTTCAAAACCATCACTTCTATTACCATACAATTCATCTTTAATAATAGTGGAAGGTATTTCTTCTAAACTAAATTCATCAAAATCAACATTGCTGTTTTTAAGGATGTTAGCGTATATTTTGGATACTTTTTTACTGTAACTATCGGGTCTATTGGTACAGGTAATTATTAAAATTTTATTCATATTATTTATCAACACCTTTTAGCCTAAAGGCGCATTCTTGTTAAAAACTAAAGCTATGAAGATTGCCATATTGCATTAACTTTACAAACAGCGAAAGCGCATTTTTGTTGAGATTTTATGAACATTACTTATTTCGGGCATTCTTGTTTTAGTGTGGAAGTAAATGGTAAAACATTGTTGTTCGACCCTTTTATTAGTCCTAATGAACTGGCAAAAAGTATTAATGTTAATAGTGTTAAGGCAGATTATATTTTAATTAGTCACGGACACGAAGATCACATTGCAGATGCCGTTAGTATTGCTAAAAGAACAAAGGCTAAAGTAATATGCAATTGGGAAATAAATGTGTGGCTTGGTAAACAAGGTGTTGAAAATATTCATCCAATGAATACAGGAGGAAAAGTAAAGTTAGATTTTGGAAACGTAAAGTGTGTTGCAGCACAGCATAGCAGTAGTATGCCCGATGGCACATATGGTGGTAACCCAATGGGTTTTGTTGTAGAGGGTGGAGATGTAAATTTTTACTACGCAGGAGATACAGCTTTAAGCTATGAAATGAAATTAATTGGAGATTATCGTAAAATTAATTTTGCGTTTTTACCCATAGGCGACAATTTTACAATGGGAGTAGACAATGCAATTATTGCTAGCGATTTTATTAATTGTGGTGATGTAATAGGTATGCACTATGATACTTTTGGCTACATCGTAATTGATAAAGAAGAAGCAAAAAACAAATTTAAAAGAGCAGGTAAGAACCTAACTCTTATGAATATAGGTGAAACAATAGAAAAATAACATAAAGAGAAGCACGATGGGAAAAATTATAGCATTGGCAAATCAAAAGGGTGGAGTAGGCAAAACTACTTCTGCCATTAATTTAGCAGCTAGCTTAGCTGTTTTAGAGTATAAAACATTATTGGTTGATGCCGATCCTCAATCTAACGCCACTTCAGGAGTTGGAATAGATCCTGCAAATGTAAAAGCAGGATTATATGAGTGTATTATTGATAGCGTACATCCAAAAGATGTGGTATTAAAAACCGATACCCCAAATTTATTTTTATTACCAACAAATGCCGATTTAGTAGGTATAGAACTTGAATTGGTTAACCTTACCAACAGAGAGTTTATGATGAAAAAGGCCTTGGATAAAATAAAAGATAATTATGATTTTATAATCCTTGATTGCTGCCCCTCATTAGGTTTAACCGTTATCAATTCCTTATCTGCAGCTGATAGTGTAATTATTCCGGTGCAATGCGAGTATTTTGCGTTAGAAGGAATGGGTAAATTATTGCAAACAATTAAAATTGTACAAACGCATTTAAATACCAATTTAGATATTGAAGGTGTTTTACTTACTATGTATGATGGCCGTTTACGCTTGGCTAATCAAGTAGTAGAGGAAGTAAAAACCCATTTTCAAGATATGGTGTTTGATACTTTGATACATCGTAACACCAAATTAGCCGAAGCTCCAAGTTTTGGAAAAACTATTATTATGCACGATGTTGCAGGAAAAGGCGCAAACAGCTATTTAAATTTAGCACGTGAAATTTTACAACGCAATGGTTTAACTAAAATAAGCGAAAAGAACCGAACTATAAGTGTTAGTGAAGAAGAAGAATTAAGTGAAGATTTTTAATTAGATGAACCCACAAGAAAAAATGAGCAGCAGCAAGAAGCCAGCATTAGGAAGAGGATTAAGTGCATTGTTAGAAAATGCAAAAACAGATATTACTACTAAACATGTTGGAGAAGGAGCTCCGGTGGTAAACACTGTTTCGGTAATTAAAATTGCAAACATCGAAACAAATCCGTTTCAACCTAGAAGTCATTTCGAAGAAAATGCTTTACAAGAACTTTCAGATAGTATAAAAACGCATGGCATCATTCAGCCAATTACAGTTCGTAAATTAGGATATGATAAATACCAACTAATTTCCGGAGAACGCCGTTTCCGCGCCTCTCAAATGGCCGGATTAAAAGAAGTTCCTGCGTATATACGTGTTGCAGACGATCAGGCAATGTTAGAAATGGCACTTGTAGAAAACATTCAGCGCGAAGATTTAAACCCAATTGAGGTTTCTTTATCTTACAAAAGATTAATTGATGAATGTAATTTAACACAAGAACAGTTAAGTGAAAAAGTTGGTAAACAAAGAAGTACGGTAACTAATTTCTTGCGTTTATTGAAGCTTCCTGCACCCATTCAAAAAGCATTGCGTGATAATGAAATTTCAATGGGGCATGCAAAATCCTTAATTAATATTGATAATGAAGACCGCCAATTAGCCATTTTTGCTTTGGCGTTAGAACAAGATTTATCAGTGAGGCAAATTGAAGAACTTGCACGTGGTGAAAAGTTAAAGTTTAAACCTAAAAATGCTAAACTAGAAAAGCCGGCAACTATTGAAGATAAAACCATTACGAAAAAGTTAGATGGAATTTTTAATAAAAGCTATCAGTTTAAACGAAACATTAACGGAAAAGGAAAACTTACTTTATCTTTTAATAATGATACGGAGCTAAACCACATATTATCCTTTTTTGGAATTGAATAAGTAATTATGAAAAACAAAATCAATTTAATTTTAACTCTATTTATAACTACAGTTGTAATTTATTCTTGTAAAAAGAAAGAGGAAACACCTACTGTTAAGGAGCCACCAGTTCAGCATTATGTTATGAAAGCAAAGGTTGATGGAAATGTTTGGGCAGTTACTGACAAATCATCTCATTCTAAGTTTGGTAATACCTACAGTTTTAATTCACAAACTGATTATTCTACTCCTTACTCAGCAATGGGTGTAGGTTTTACGTATACAACAGGTGTTGTTAGTTTACAAAAATTTGGTGCTTTCTCAGCATATTATAGAGATTTAAATGGAACAAATTATCCTGCAATTTCAGGTACATTAAATATATCTCAAATAGATACCTTGGGTTCATTTAATTTATTAAGCAAATTAAAAGCTACATTCAGTTTTATTACCGATACGGTTGCCGGGAAAAGTTATACTATAACTGAAGGGGTTATAGATTATACCAAAAACTAAATTAAAGAAAACATATTTCATAAAAAAGAGGGATACCCCCTCTTTTTTTATGCCATAACTTCAAAAAAGTTAATAATTTTTAATACACCCCCCTTTTTTTTACTACATTTGCTGAAAATTATTAAAAATTTTACAAAACACCCCTAAAAAATGACAAACAGAAGAATTTTAGCTATGCACGACGTTGTTAAACGTCAGCCGGTTGAATTTAACCGAACCACACAACAAGTTTCGAAATATTTTGGTGCCAATGTATTTGGTATTGATGCCATGCGAGAGTTTTTAAGTGAAGAAGGGTTTGCCAGTGTTATGGACGCAATGGATAAAGGTACCAGCATCGATCGTAAAATGGCCGATCAGGTTGCTGCTTGCATGAAAGCCTGGGCACAAAGTAAAGGGGTTACACATTTTACGCATTGGTTTCAACCTTTAACGGGTACAACAGCCGAAAAGCATGACGGATTTTTTGAACCCATTGGAAACGGCAGAGCCATCGAAAAATTTAGTGGGAGTCAATTGGTTCAACAAGAGCCAGATGCCTCTTCATTTCCGAACGGCGGTGTAAGAAGCACTTTTGAAGCCAGAGGCTACACAGCCTGGGATCCAACTTCGCCTGCGTTTATTTGGGGAAATACTTTATGCATACCAACCATTTTTGTTTCTTATACCGGTGAAGCGCTAGATTTTAAAACACCTTTATTAAAATCATTAACTGCCTTAGACAAGGCAGCAACTGATGTTTGCCAAAGTTATTTTGATAAAAATGTATCCAAAGTAATTGGTACTTTAGGTTGGGAACAAGAGTATTTTTTAATAGATTCTGCTCTGTATAACATTCGTTACGATTTACAACAAACAGGAAGAACTTTGTTCGGACATGCTTCTGCTAAAGGTCAACAACTAGAAGATCATTACTGGGGATCTATTCCTGAAAGAGTTAGTGCGTTTATGCGTGATTTTGAATACGAATCACATTTATTAGGAATTCCTGTGCGTACGCGTCATAACGAGGTTGCACCGGCTCAATTTGAATGTGCTCCGGTATTTGAAGAAATAAACATTGCCGTTGATCACAACCAATTACTAATGGATGTAATGGAAAAGGTAGCTATGCGTCATAACTTCCGCGTTTTATTACACGAAAAACCTTACGCAGGTGTTAATGGAAGTGGTAAGCATAACAACTGGAGTTTGGCAACCAACACCGGAAAAAATTTACTTTCACCGGGTAAAACACCTAAAACAAATATTCAATTTCTTACATTCTTCATTAACACAGTTAAAGCAGTTTACGAACACGCCGATTTGTTGCGTGCTTCTATTGCAACTGCAAATAACGATCATCGATTAGGCGCTAACGAAGCGCCTCCTGCAATTATGAGTGTTTTTTTAGGAGCACAATTAAATGCAGTATTAGATGAGTTAGAAAAAAGTGTGGGTGATAAAAAATTAAGTCCCGAAGAAAAAACCGCATTAAAATTAAGCATTGGTAAAATACCGGATATTTTATTAGATAATACCGATAGAAACCGTACATCGCCTTTTGCATTCACCGGAAATAAATTTGAATTCAGAGCAGTTGGTTCGTCTGCAAACTGTGCAGGCGCCATGACGGTTTTAAATGCTATAGTTGCCGAGCAATTAATACAATTTAAAAAAGATGTAGATGAAACAATGGAAAAAAAGAAAGTTGAAAAAGATGATGCCATTTTTCAAATACTAAAAAAATACATTGTTGCATCTAAAAAAATTCGTTTTGAAGGAAATGGATATGGTGATGAGTGGAAAGCAGAAGCTAAAAAAAGAGGCTTAAGCAACAATCCAACAACACCTACTGCACTAGAAGCGTTTCTAGATAAAAAATCAATTTCTTTATTCGAAAATTTAAATATTTTAAATCATCGTGAACAAGAAGCGCGTTACGAAATTTATTTAGAAACATACACTAAAAAAATTCAAATAGAAAGTAGAATTATGGCAGATATGGTAAACAATCAAATTTTACCGGCTGCTATAACCTATCAAAAAACAATTGTAGATAATGTGTACGGTTTAAAAAATGTTTTAACCGATGCTGAATTTAAAAAAGTAGCAGAAGTTCAGTTAGGCTTAATTAAAGAAATTGGCGAGCGCATTGGAATAATTAAAAAACTTGCCGATGAAATGCGTGAAGAACGCAAAAAAGCAAACAACTTAGATTCGGTTAAAAAACAGGCACACGCTTATTGCGATAAAGTGAAAGGTTATTTTGACGAAATACGATATCATGTAGATAAATTAGAGTATGTGGTTGATGATAATGTTTGGCCTCTACCAAAATACAGAGAAATGCTTTTCTTACGATAAGATAAAAAAATCCCGAAAACATTCGGGATTTTTAATTTTAACCCAATAAAAATGTAACTTTTATCATGTTATATAAAAAAGGATGCTGCAATATATTTATTATCTTTATCCTTTATGTTGCCCAAGCAATTACAGAAATTTTTTGGTGAATTAGGTTTAATTTCATCTTTTGCCTTTCGTTTTTTTAAGGAAGGTTTTACTCCACGTTACGAATTTTCGGAAATGTTAAGGCAAGCTTATTTTGTTGGCTACAAATCTTTACCTCTGGTTGCATTAACTGCTTTTATTATGGGTTTGGTTATTACCATTCAATCTCGCCCTACTTTAGTAGAGTTTGGTGCAGAAGATTGGTTACCCAAAATGGTTTCGGTATCCTTGGTGCGCGAAATTGCCCCGGTAATTACCGCCTTAATTTGTGCAGGTAAAGTGGGTTCGGGTATGAGCGCAGAACTTGGTTCTATGAAGGTTACTGAACAAATTGATGCCATGGATGTTTCAGGTACTAATCCTTTTAAATACCTTGTTGTTACACGTGTATTTGCTACTACTTTAATGGTGCCTTTATTAGTAATTCTTGCAGATGCTATTTCTTTATACGGTGGCTATTTGGGATGCAACATTCGAGGTGTTGTTAGTTGGCAATTGTATTGGAATCAGGTGTACGAAACATTAACCTTTGGAGATGTTTTACCTTCTATTATTAAAACATTCTTTTTTGGTTATGCCATTGGTATTATTGGTTGCTTTAAGGGATATTATACCGATAAAGGAACCGAAGGTGTTGGGAGGGCTGCCAATGCGGCCGTTGTACTTTCATCTGTAATGGTTTTTATAATTGATTTAATTGCGGTTCAAATTATTGATTTATTGAACTTAACATAGTGGCAAGCGAACAGAAAATAGTTTTATCAGAATTGACAAATGTTTCATCATCTGGCAACGATGTTGTTACCATATCTATAAATAATCTTCACAAAGCATTTGGAAAAAATGAAGTTTTAAAAGGTTTTACCTTAGATGTAAAAAAAGGAGAAAGTGTTGCTGTTATTGGAAAATCAGGATCAGGTAAATCGGTTTTAATTAAATGCATTATTGGTTTAATTAAATTTGAACAAGGAAGCATTAATGTTTTAGGAAAAGATGTTTCAAAATTAAGCTCAAAAGAATTGGATTTACTTAGGGTTAAAGTGGCATTTTTATTTCAAAGTAACGCACTTTACGATTCTATGACAGTTCGCGAAAATTTAGAGTTTCCATTAAGGAGACATTGGGTAGAAACCAGCAAAGAAGAAGTAAATAATTTAGTAATGGAAGCATTAACCAATGTTGGCTTAGCCCATACTGTTGATATGATGCCTTCGGAGCTATCGGGTGGTATGCGAAAAAGAATTGCCTTAGCCCGAACACTTATTTTAAAACCGGAAATAATTTTGTACGATGAACCTACAACCGGCTTAGATCCCATAACAGCACGCGAAATAAGTAACCTTATGGTTGATATTCAAAAAAAATACCAAACATCTTCCATTATTATTTCACACGATTTAAGTTGTGTAAAAATTACCGCAAACAAAGTAGTAATGTTAATTGAAGGAAAAAATTATGCAGAAGGTACTTACGAAATGTTAAGCCAAAGCACCGACGAAAAAGTAAAAAATTTTTATATTTAAAAACAAATGGATAATCTTTCAAGAAATATTAAACTCGGCATTTTTGTTTTTGCAGGAACCTTGTTTTTTATTGTTTTACTATATTTTATAGGTAATAAACGAAATATGTTTAGTTCTACCATAAATGTGTACGCTAAATTTTACGATGCCGAAGGTTTAATGAAAGGGAACAGTGTTCGCTATGCCGGTATAAACATTGGTACCGTAAAAAATGTAGCCATTGTAAACGATTCAACAGTTTTGGTTACAATGGTAATTCAAAACCAGGTGGTGAAACATATAAAAAAGAATTCTATTGCCAGCATTGGTACCGATGGCTTAATGGGAAACAAACTGGTAAATATTAGTAATGTGAGCGAGTTTGCCGAAACCATTGATGAAGGTGATGAGTTTAAAACCTTTAAATCTATTAATGCTGCAGATATGATGAATACTTTAAGCGTTACAAATGAAAATATTAAACTTATAACCGAAGATTTAAAAAAAGTTTCCTCTAAATTAAATAATAGTAATTCGCTTTGGAATTTTTTAGCAGATACAACAATAGCCGATAATTTAAAACAAACCTTTGTAAGCATTAAATTAACCGGCGAAAGAACTGCATATATTGCCGGAGATTTAAGTAAGATGATGGGAAATGTAAAACGAGGTGAAGGTGTTTTAGGCGCTTTGTTAGTAGATACTTCTCTATCTGTGAAGTTAAATCAGTCAATTGTTTCTATTCAAATGCTTTCAAGCGATTTAGCAATTGTTTCAGGCGATTTACGCCATATTACAAAACATATAAAAAATGGCGATGGTGCTGTTGGAACCTTATTAAACGATACAAATTTTGTTCATAATATGAACAAAAGTATGGAGAATTTAAATAATGGAAGTAAAGGTTTCTCAGATAACATGGAAGCATTAAAGCATAGTATATTTTTACGTAAATATTTTAAGAAAAAACAAAAAGAAGCTAGTAAATAACCCTTTTGAATGAGTGAAAAATAATCGTTTTAAAGGAGATTAACTTACTTTTAGGTTGTGAGAAATGCAAACATAAAATATTCTGTACTTTCCCTTTTACTTTCATTTACATTTTGTACCAAACTGTTTTCTCAAGAAAAAACCAAGTACTTTCAACTAAATGCACCGACAAAAAAAATTACTAAAAGCTACTACAGCAATGTTAAATTTATTGACAACAGAGAAGATACTGCAAATTTTGGAGTAGTTAGAATAGGTGCTTTAAATAAAGAGGCAGCTGTTATTACTCCCATTGGAATTGGCGAACAATTAAATCAATTATTGTTTGAATTAAATCCGGAAAATGCCGGAAAAGGTGAAATTCTTTTTCAACTTAGAAAATTAAAGTTTATTGAAAAAGCCGAAGGCTTAAAAGAATTTGGTTATTGCTTTTTTAGAGCAAACATATACACCTACAGCGAAAATAAATACCGTCAAATTGCAATTATTGATACCTTTTTAACGGTTGAATCGCGCGACGTTACCAAACTAATTTTTGAAAAAGCAGATAAAACCATTGTTCAGTTTTTCTTAAATTCATTAGCAAATGATACTTCAAATACTGCGGCATATACGCGTGAAGAAATTGCAAATATTGATGAAGTGGAGAAACAAAAAATAAAACTGTATAATGTGGATGTGTTAGCCGATGGAATTTATACTACTTTTCAAACGTTCAAAGATCAAACCCCAGATTTCACCTTGTTTTCTATAACATTTGAAGATGGTGAAATTTCTGAAATTAAGGCCAAAAACAAAAATGGAAATGTGAAAAAAATGAAATCGGAACATGTTTATGCTATTGTAAACAAGGGTAAACCTTACATTTCAGCCGAGTTTGGTTTTTATCCATTGATAAAAAATAATAACGATTTTTATTTTATAGGCGACGATAAACAACATTATTTAAAGGGCCAAATAGTAAAAAGCGGCTCCATACTCGATCCTACAGAATATGTTTATAGTCCATTGCCTTTAACTTCTCAATACGAAATAAAAGTAGATCATCTGAACGGCAAATTTATGCGTGTTAAAGAAATTAAAGAATAAGCCTCTTAAAAATAACTGCTTATTCCAAATTGAATTCCTCCAGTTCTTACAGCGGGGTTTCCAATTAAATCCTTTTGCCAATGATATCTGTAATTTAATCTTAATACGGTTTGTGCCGATGTTCTAAAACTTAATGCAGGTACAATCGCAAAAATATCATCAGAAATGTTTGCATTAGTTTCTTTAAAAACGCCAACATTCCAATCAACATACTCAACCCTAAAAGCAGCATTAAAACTTGCTTTTTCAAATCCAAACATTTTCTTTTTAATAATAGGTTGTATAATATCTATAAAACCTCCGTGTTGTTTTTTTCCAAATTGTTGCGTATAAGTTTCTGGAACATCTATAAACACCCAGGCAAATTCAGTTGTTATGGAGGTATTAGAGTAGGGGATAGTAGTATTAAAATCTATAGCCATCACATCAACTCTTCTTTTTTTATCTAATATTAATGCATCCGTTTCAAATTTATTATATATCCCACCCATATACGACAAACCTAATTCTCCTGCATTTTTAATACGTAAAGAGGTTTTAGCGCTTAATAATGGTATTCCGTTATAACTTTGCTCAAACCTGTTTGGGTTTAATTTTGTTGCCGGTAAAAAGGTTTTGTTTTCGGTATTAGAAATAATATTGTCGTTAAACCCATTGGTTAAATATAACTCATAGGCCCACACATAATTTGGTTTATAGGTTTTACCAAATATTCCAAAACCAACATTGCTAAAGGTAGCCGGTAATAATTGGGTTGCAGAAATTGGTCTATCAACAAACTCCCAACGCGGACCATCATGATTTTGATTAAAGCTTCCAATAGGATTCATAATTATTCCGCTCCTTAAATTTAATAAATGATGAAACTGAATATCTAAGGCAGCAAACTCTATATTTATTTCTTTTGTACCCCCTTCAAATTCAATTTCAGTTAAAAATTTTATTTTTCGGTGTACTGAAGAGGATACAAACAAACTCATTCTTTGCATTTGAAACGATAATCCGTCTGTTATTCCATCTGTTACCATATAATTGCTGTTCGCCTCTACATAACCTCCCAATGCAACGGGTATTTTACCATATTGCAAAAACGGGCGGTTATAAACTGCATCCATATTTAATTGCATTTTAGTGGTATCGATTAAGCTTCTTGTTACTTTACCGGTATCGTTTTGCGCGTGAATAAATGATGACGCGAAATAAATTATCAGTAATATAAAATAGTTTTTCATTTAATTAATTTGAATGTAAATATTTTCTTTATCGTAACTAATTTCAAATGTTTTTAAATTATTTTCAGCCGGCCCCTGTGTTACCTCTCCTTTACTATTAAACTCTGCACCGTGGCATGGGCAAACCAATACTGTTTCATGCGGAGTTAATTCACAGCCTTGATGGGTGCACTCTAAGTACAATGCTTTATAATTATTTTCATTTAATTTATACAAGGCTATCGGAAATGAAACATTATCGGGTTTTATTAACAAAAATTTTTGCTCAATCGTTTTATCTTTTTTTACAACTGTAAATTCTGATTTTTTTATGGTAAGTTTTTTATCCTTTATCTCAAAATTTGTTACATATTTTTGTGTGGTACATGCTTGCAGAAGCCACATAGCTCCAATTCCACTTGCGCAAGAAATACATGATGATTTTATAAAAGATCTTCTATCCATTATAAACTTTCTAAAAATTGTATTAATTTTTGTTTATCCATATCCGATAAATTTTGATAATTTAATTTTATTTGTTCTGCTTCGCCTCCATGTAATTTTATAGCTTCATCAATAGAATGCGCTCTTCCGTCGTGCATTAAAAAATAATTTCCGCCCTGCGAATTTTTAGATAAACCTAATCCCCACAAAGCGGGTGTTTTCCATTCACTTGTTTTTGCATTGCCTTCAGTATAATTGTCGTTTAACGCATTTCCCATATCGTGTAATAATAAATCTGTATACGGATAAAATGTTTTATAAGAAAGCACACTAATATTAGAATGCCCTGTAACCAATTCTTCTTTATGGCATTTGTTACATCCTATTGAAATAAAAAGGTTTTTTCCGGCCTTTACATTTACATCCTCTTTATTGCGTTGTAATGGTGCTTTTAATGTTTTTAAATAAAACACCACATTATGTATGGTTGCGTTGCTTACTTCAGGGTCAACTTCTTGTTTTGAATAAGTATCAATAGGTTCAAAAATTGAGTTAATTCCCATGTCTTGATTGTAAGCGTTGGCTGTTTGCTGCAATAAATCATAAGCAGCTCCTTTTTTACCAAACCTGCCAATGTACTTTCCGCCGTTGCTAATAGCACCCGCTCGCAATTGGCAATAGGCCGGTACATTTACCCAATTAGGTACACCCGAAATACCATCTGCATCAGTATCGTTTGGGTCGCTCATGGCAATTATTGCTGCATCTGTAACGGCATCTAAAAAACCTAATCCTGTATTTGCAGGTGGTAAAATTTTAGAAGAACTTGCACCACTTGGTATAGTTTCAGGCATATAACCAGGTATTGCTCTGTTTTGTAATTGCGGACCACCCATTGCCAAAAATTTATTTCCGGTACTATCTGTTTGTCCAAATCGGGTTAACGTTGTAAACGGGTGTCCTTTTCCATCGCCGGGATGACAGCTGCCACACGAATTAGCAACAAATATTGGCCCTAAGCCTGTTTGTGGTGTAAAAATTTCATCGTTAAATGCAACATCTCCTTTTAAAAATAAATCATTTTCTGCACTGGTTAAACCGGGTATTGGTCCGTCTAACAATTCATCCTCTTCCGGTGTAGGAGGCATTATTTTTTTACAGCTTATAACAAAAAATAATGCGCTGAATAAAAATAATTTTTTCATGAATATAATTTTTAACGAAGTACGATAAAAATTATAAAATAAAAATTATTAATTTTGGCATACCTAATTTATTTTTTATGAGACAAGAAACGATTGAAAATTATCTTAAAACTATTTACAATTTATCTTCAGACAACACCGTGGTTGTTGGTAATAAAGAATTAGCGGGGAGGCTTAACCTGCGTCCGGCTACGGTAACAGAAGGTTTAAGAAAATTGGATGAATTAAAATATGTGTTTTATGAAAAATCATACGGTACTCGTTTAACTACTTCTGGTGCCAAATTAGCTTTAAACATAGTGCGTAGGCATAGAATTTGGGAAACGTATTTGGTAAAAGAATTAGGTTTTGGTTGGGACGAGGTGCATGAAATAGCAGAAGAATTAGAACATGTAAAAAACGATAAATTAATTAATAAGTTGGCCGGAATTTTAGGCAATCCAATTTATGATCCTCATGGAGACCCTATACCTGATGCTAAAGGCAAAATATTTAAAAGCAATTTTATTAAATTATCTGAAGCCAAACCAAAAGTGAGCTACAAAATAATGGGTGTAACCGATCATTCGTCAGCCTTTTTAAAATACTTGGAAAAACATCATTTAATTATTGGTGCTAATATTTTAGTGAAACAATTTGAAGAGTTTGATAGCTCTATTTTACTTACCTGCAATAAAAACGAAATTATTATAAGTTCAAAAGCTGCAGAATGTATGATAGTGCAGGTGAATTAAATTTTTATAAAAAATTCAAATAACAAAAACCCCTCCGAAATAAATCGAAAGGGATTTTCTGCTTGTGTGATTAATAAAACATATTGAGAACTGAAGCAGAACTCCTTCGTCGTTCGCTACAGTCCCATGAAGCGAAAAACCCCTCCGAAATAAATCGAAAGGGTTTTTCTGC
>JALHRL010000025.1 GCA_022841465.1 Bacteroidia bacterium
TAATTACCCGATGGGCACCGCGTAGAAATTTTAAGTTCTAAAATTCCAAAGGCATTAAACGAATTTAGTAATTTAGGAAACGTTAAAGAAGTTAAAACTAAAGACGGATATTACCGCTACTATTCAGAAGATGTAAAATCATCTGAAAATGCAAAAGAATTAAAAGAAGTACTCTTAAGCATGGGGTATTCAAATGCCAAACTTGCAACGGAAGAAAAAACAGAAAAAAACATTACCAATAATTTTGTAAATAATTCCCTTCCCGGAAAAATTGCTTACAGGGTTCAAGTTGGTGCTTACAAGGTAAGGAAACCCCTTAGCTCTTTTAAGCAACTATCAGGATACATTAAAGAGATAAATGCAGAAGACGGGTATTACAAATACGTTTCTGAAGATGTTAAAACATTAGAAAATGCCTTGGATTTGCAAAATGCATTATTAACCATGGGCTTTAAAAATTCGTTTGTAACCGCTTATGAGGGAAACAAGCGTATTCCTCTAATAGAATCCATTTTAGCAGGCTTAAGCGTTTATTTTAATTTAGATTCCTATAAGGTTTTACCTACTGAAATGGAAAAAATTGACTTTTATTTTAAAAAATATGCTAATAAAAACATAAAAGAAGTTGCACTTGAAGGAAATACTTGTAATTTAGGCTCCACGGAATACAACTTTGGTTTAAGTAAACGAAGGGTATTGGCAGTTGAGGAGGCGCTTCAGCCTTATGTAAAAGTTAAAATTAACCGGAAATTTCTAGGTGAATTTTATCCGCTTTACAAAAACTCACCTGAATCCTCTAGAAAACTAAATCGAAGAGTTGATGTGATAATAATTAACTAAAACTTTTTTCTATGATACGCACTTCTAATTTAGCGGTTTTAGCCTTACTCCTTTTATTTGTAAATAAATCCTTCTCGCAAGCAATACCATCGGAAGATGAAAAAATACCCTACTTAACTACTTTTAGTAAGGGGGCAAAAACATCGTTTGGAGATGATGATTTTGTGCAAATATATTTTTTTGTAATCCCTGAAAAATCAAATGATCCATTTTATATTCGTGTTTACGACCCGGATATTGGCGGTACAATTGATGAGAAAAACATTGCCTTTAATTCTAAAACTAAATTCTCTTTTTACGGTGGTAAAGGCGCTCATTCAGATAAAGCAGCGAAAGGACAAAACCCTGAAGGAAATTATAAATCAGGTGTTTTTATTATGGGAAAAACATTTGGTGAAGACCCTGCCTTTGATGGTAAATGGTACGATTTTGGCCCTTTTAATCCAAAAGAAGGTGAATTACAAACAGAAAATGGCGGTTATGTTTTTAAAATGGTAGTTGAAGGAATTGAAGGCGATGATGGTAATTTGTATAAAATGTTTTTATCGTCATCAAAAGATAAAAATGTAAAAGTAGAAGGTGCTAACTCATTTTGTTACGAATATACTTTTAGATTAGATGAAAAAATGGCATCAGTAGGACATATTTATCCCTTTGTTCCAAAAGGTGTAGTTTCTTGTGAAGTAAGTGTTTTTGACTACGATAATGCAGGTACTATTAGAATGGTGTCGGTAGCAAAAAAAGGTGATATGTTTGCCTCCAATACAGAAGGTGTTTGGTCTAAAATGTCCTTCAAAATTTCTGAAGAAGAAGTAAACACTTCGTTGGATATTCAATTCATAAATAAAAAGGAAGTTAAAAATAATAATGTAGCCGTATTTATTACCAACCAGTATGGTGAGTTAATGCCGTTCTATTCATTACCCATCGGTGGAGTTCCAAAATATAAATACAAAATTGGCGTAAAACCTGCTAAATGAGAAAAATACTTGCATATTTAATTGTATTCTTATCTTTTAATTTTAGTGCGCAAGAATATAAATTCAACACATTCGGGCAAGAAGAAGGATTACCTCAGCCTTACGTTTATGATATTGTACAAATAAAAAACGGGTTTTTATACGTTGCTACAGGTGATGGTTTAGCTTCGTTTGATGGATTTAAATTTAAAAAATTCACAAACAAAAATGGCTTAGCTGAAAATTATTGCAGCTCCCTTTATTTCGACTCCAAAAAACGACTTTGGATTGGCCACTTTGAGGGTGGAATTTCTTACTTAGAAAACAACAAATTTAATAAATTAAAAACTTCCGATTTTGATATGGCTCGCATTATTGGAATTGCGGAAGACAGTAAAGGGAACATTTATTACGCCAATAGCGCAGGCGGATTATTTATTATTAAAGAAAATAAAATATCAAAATTTACCGAAGAAGAAATGCCTCCTATAAATGAAATAAAAATTTATGGAGACATTTTATATGTGGCTAGCCAAGAAGGCTTACGGTTTTTTAATTTAAGCAATAGATCAAGGGCTTCAGAAACTTTAAAAGGGAGTGAAAATAAGAACATAAAAAACACAAGACTTAGCTCTAAAAACGAATTGTGGGTAGCCATTGAAGGAGAAGGAGTAAGTGTATTTAATAAAAATCAAGACGAATTTAAAGCTATAACCACTTTTTCTGCTGAATTAAAAAGTGACAGAAAAAATATTAAAGATATTTGTTTAAAAGGGGATAATGAAGTTTGGATTTCACTTACAGGTGAAGGAATTTGTGTAATAAAATTCACCAGTAACTTTCAAGTAGAGAAATCATATATTATTAATTCACGTAATGGTTTAAAAAGCGTTTTTATTAATAAAATTTTTCAAGACAAAGAAGAAAACCTTTGGTTAGGCTCTACAGGAAATGGGTTATTTCAGTTTCTTTCAAGTCGTTTTGAATTATTCAGCTCCAATAACATTTTACCCTTTGATGACATAAGAACAGTTGCTGTTGATGACTCTGATAACGTATACATATGCGATGACAGACAATTTTTTGCCTTTAATTTAAAAGCTAACCGTTATTACAATCAACGTTTAATTCCGGAAAATGAAGAACAGGAAATTAGATGTAATCACTTAATCCGAGCAAAAAATGAATTATGGATTGGAACTACCAAAGCGCTTCACATTTTTGACGTTACTAAAGGAATTGTAAAGCTTAAAAAAACACTTGCCTTTTTTAATGATAAAACAATTAATTATATCACCAGGGATGCCAATGACAATGTTTTGGTTTGTACAACTGAAGGTTTGTTTTTCTTAGACAAAAATTACGAGCCTGAGAAAGTATTTAATACAGATATGAGAGCGCCTCACAATAACTTTTTAGGTTGCTTGGCAGACAGAAAAGGCAAACTATGGATTTTTTCACCCGAAACTCCATTGTATAATTTGTATAAAGATGAAGTAAGTTTAGAGAAAACACTTGATACCCTTGCTTCTTTTAGATTTGGTTCGGCAGTGCAAGACAAAGATGAAAATATTTGGTTTGCAACAGAAGGCGATGGTATTTTTGTGCTTGATAAATACAAAAAGTTTAAACATTACGGAACAGAAGCCGGCTTAAGTTCAGATTTTATTTACGGAATAATTGCCTCGCAGAAAGGCGACATAGTTGCAACGCATAAAAATGGAATTAGTATAAAATACTCCAATCTTAAAACTTTTAGGCCAATTGATAAATCTACCGGTTTACCTGCTAATAACGTAAATACAAATGCTTTATACCGAGATAAAAAAGGACAAATTTGGATGGGTACAACAGAAGGTTTAATAAAATACACTCCTTCTGAAGATAGAATAAACATTAATCCTCCGGTTTTTTCTTTACTATCTGTAGAATTAAATAATACTAAAAAGCCTGTAAATGATACTTTACAAACATTAAATTATAATAACTACGAGTTGGTTTTTAATTTTATTGGAATATCACTTACAAATCCAAAAGGGGTGAGCTACCGATATAAATTAGAAGGATACGAAGAAAAATTCAGAATCACCGATGAGATAAGTGTTACATACCCGAAATTAAATGATGGAACCTACCGATTTGTTATTTATGCAAAAAATGCAGATGGTTTTGAAACACCCGAGCCTTTGGTTTACAAAATTATAATTAAAAAACCTTTTTGGAAAGAAGTTTGGTTTTTTGTTGTAGTTGCTTTGGTTATTGGTTTAACTTTTTATTTTATATTTAAAATCAGAACAAAAAATCTTTTAAAAGCTAAAATAGAATTAGAAGGTTTAGTAATGGAGAAAACTGCCGAGCTTGTAAAAGAGAAAGAAAAAATTGAAGAAGCAAACGAATTATTAAACGAAAAAAATAAAGATATTACTGCAAGTATTGCTTACGCAAAACGTATACAACGTGCCATACTTCCTGATAATGAAAATATAAAAAACAAAGTTGATTTATTTGTACTTTATAAACCAAGAGACATTGTTAGTGGTGATTTTTATTGGCATTCTGAAACAAACAAATATACGTACATAGCAGTTGTAGATTGTACGGGACATGGTGTACCCGGTGCCTTTATGAGTTTATTAGGGTCTACCTTTTTAGACCAAGCTTTAAGTGAAAACAAAGATGATACACCGTCAAAATTACTTAACCAATTAGACCACAAACTACACTCGGCATTTAAAACCAGAGAAGAGGAAAACAGAATTGGTGATGGTATGGATGCATTAATATTGAGGTACGATAAAACTACAAAAGAATTAATGTTCTCCGGAGCAAACAGACCACTTTATTATTATCCTGTAAATGGAGATCCACAAGACTTTAAAGCACCTATATACTCTGTTGGTGGTGCATTTAGTAATGAATTAAAAGGTTATTATGATACTACTTT
Organism: Bacteroidia bacterium; assembly: GCA_022841465.1. GTDB lineage: Bacteria > Bacteroidota > Bacteroidia > B-17B0 > Aurantibacillaceae > Aurantibacillus. Next base: position 4,744 of record JALHRL010000025.1, read on the forward strand.
AAGTGTTTCTGAAGGAGATTGCGCTTATTTATTTAGCGATGGTTTTGGTGATCAATTTGGAGGTCCGAGAAACAAAAGGTATTCTACGAAACGTATGAAAGCTTATTTTAATGAAATACGAAACCTTTCTACAGAAGAACAATTACAAAATATTGACAACGAATTTGAAACTTGGAAAGGGAATGAGGAGCAAATGGACGATATTTGTGTAATAGGAATTAAGTTTTAATCCTCTGCTTTTTTTATTTCATTTTGCAACCATAAAATGGCTTCGCCTTCATTGGTGAATATTTTTGTTGGATTAGCAGGTTTATTAAAATTTATAAAAAAATTCCCTAAAAATTTATTGGCTGAGGAATCAGACACCAATGCTAAGGCTATTCTGTCATCTGAGTAATCTTTACCGGAAGCTATTTTACGCGCTTCGGCAGTTATTTGAAATGGATCAGAAGCACAAATCATTAAAGCATATTTTCCGATAGTTACAAGTCTTCTGTTTTCAATCTTCATTTGGATAATATCGTTCTCATTAATTTCTATGTTTTCATGAATATAAATTTTAATGATTTTATCACTTATTAAAGTATGGTTATATTTAGTTACAGAATTCATTTCGATGAAACGCTTAATTTATCAGATGAACAAGATAAATATAAGTATTAATCCACGAAATTCAAAAAAGATTCCAATTATCTTAACATATAAGGCAAAAAACAATTGATTTATCCCTTTTTATGCAATAACACCCATAAAGCAGAAAGACCCTTTCGTGAGATAACGGAGGGGGCTTTATGGTGGAGAATATCGGATTAATCTCTTTGATCCGATAAATCAGTACAGTGAATCAAAACTTCTACTTCGCAATTTTTGGTTTTCATCAATGAGGCTCTTTGCAAGCAAAGCCATACTTCTGAAAACCAAAAATCCCCGCTATGCGGGGAAGTTTTGATTATTCCGTGGAGAATATCGGATTCGAACCGATCACCTCTTCACTGCCAGCGAAGCGCTCTAGCCAAATGAGCTAATCCCCCTTAATAATTATGATTGATGAATTATAAAATACAATTATAAAAGTTAAAGTTTCGCTTTTACTTCAATCATTTCATATCCTTCAATAATATCACCAACTTCAATTGCATCAAATCCGTCAATATTTAATCCACACTCGTAACCTGCAGCTACTTCTTTTACGTCGTCTTTAAAACGTTTCAACGATCCTAAAGAACCGTCGTGTAATACAATACCATTTCTAATTACGCGTACTTTAGTGTTTCTGGTTACTTTTCCATCCATTACATAACATCCTGCAATAGTACCCACCTTTGTGATATTAAATACTTCTCTAATTTCAATATTGCAAACAACTTTTTCTTCAAACTCAGGAGAAAGCATTCCTTCCATTGCTGCTTTAATCTCATCAATTGCCTGATAAATGATAGAATATAAACGAATATCAATCTCTTCTGTTTCTGCTAACCTTCTTGCATTTAAGGTTGGGCGCACTTGGAAACCAACAATAATTGCATTAGAAGCAGATGCTAACATAACGTCATTCTCGCTAATAGCACCAACTGATTTGTGAATGATATTAATTGCAATTTTTTCAGTTGATAATTTTAATAAACTATCTGACAAGGCTTCTATAGATCCATCTACATCACCCTTAACAATTACATTTAATTCTTTAAAATCACCAATGGCTAAACGTCTGCCAATTTCATCCAGTGTAATATGTTTTTGTGTTCTAATTCCTTGCTCGCGTTGTAATTGTAATCGTTTATTAGCTAATTCTCTTGCCTCTCGCTCATCTGACATCACATTAAACTTATCTCCTGCTGTTGGCGAACCGTTTAATCCCAATAACTGAACTGGAATAGAAGGCCCTGCTTCTTTAATTGGTAAACCTCTTTCATTGGTCATTGCTTTAACACGGCCACTATAACCTCCGGCAACTAAAATATCACCTACTTTTAATGTTCCTTTTTGTACAATAACATCAGCAACGTGCCCGCGGCCTTTATCTAATTTTGCTTCAATAACGGTTCCCGAAGCGCGTACTTTAGGATTTGCTTTAAGATCTAATATTTCCGCTTCTAATAAAACTTTTTCTAAAAGCAATTCTATATTCTTACCCATCTTGGCAGAAATTTCTTGCGATTGGAACTTACCACCCCACTCTTCCACTAAAATATTCATGTTTGCCAAATCTTCACGAATTTTATTAGGGTTTGCTCCCGGTTTATCCATTTTATTTATCGCAATAATCATTGGCACACCCGCAGCTTGAGCGTGGTTAATTGCTTCTTTTGTTTGAGGCATTACGCTATCATCGGCAGCAACAACAATAATTACAATGTCTGTTATTTTTGCTCCACGTGCACGCATGGCAGTAAAGGCTTCGTGACCCGGTGTATCCAAAAAGGTAATAGATTTCCCGTTATCTAATTTTACATTATAACTTCCAATGTGCTGCGTAATTCCTCCGGCTTCGCCTGCAACCACATTTGCTTTACGAATATAATCTAATAATGATGTTTTACCGTGATCAACGTGACCCATAATGGTTACTATTGGCGGACGGTGCACAATATCTTCCGGATTATCTTCTTCTTTCTCTTCAATAGCCTCTACAACTTCCGCCGATACGAATTCAGTTTTAAAACCAAATTCTTCGGCCACAATGGCAATTGTTTCTGCATCTAAACGTTGATTAATAGAAACAAATAAACCTAAACTCATGCATGTTGCAATAATTTTATTTACCGGAACATCCATCATGGTTGCCAACTGATTTGCAGAAACGAATTCAGTAACTTTTAAAATACTTTTTTCAGCATCTAACAATTCTTGCTTTTCAGCCATTCGTTCGCGAACAATGTCTCGCTTATCTCTTCTGTTTTTAGAAGATTTTGATTTAGAACCTTTTTCACTTAAACGCGCAAGGGTTTCTTTAATTTGTGCCTGAATTTCTTCCTCGGTTAATTCATGGCGTGGTTTAGAAGCATTTCCGCTGCCTGTTCCGGTTTTCTTTTGTTTAGGATCTCCGTATTTTTCTTTAGCGCGCTCACGGGCAATTTTAGCTTGCTCGGTACCAACTTTTTTAATTTCCTCTTCACTTAAACCGCCTTTTTTAATGCGCTTGCGTTTTTTACGTTCTGCACTAAAACTATTTTCGCCTTTTTTAGCGGGTTCTTTTTCTACCGGTAATTCTACTTTACCTAAAATTTTTGGTCCCGATAAAGTTTCATACTTTGTTTCAATATGTTCTATCGGTGTTTCCTCATGGGTTACTTCAGGTTTAACATGTTCCTCTATTTCCTTCTTGGTTTCAACAACTTCTTCAGAGGCTTTTCCCTTTTTCGCTTTCCCTTTAGTTGCCTTGGTTTCCTCCGTTTCCTTTTTAGAGCCTTTATCTGGTTTTGTTTTTAGATTCATTGAATCTAAATCCAATTTCCCTAAAACCTTTGGTCCTTCTTTTAATTCAATTTCTTGTTTTAAAATTTCCTCCGGTTTCTCTTTTTTTACTTTTTCTTTTACAGGCTCTTCTGTTAAGGTTGAGGCTTTAGTTCTGGTTAAATCAGTTATTACAACTTCTTTTGCTGTTTCTTCTGCTTTTTTACCTTTTTTTACATCCTCTAGTACAATTGATTCTCGTTTAATTTTGGTAATGTTTTGAGTAACCTGCTCCGCTTCTTCGCGTGCAGATTTATCTGTTGAAAATGCTTTCAACAAATGAGAATATTCCTCAGCCCCGATTTTGGCATTAGGGTTTGCTTCAACCTTAATTCCTTTAGAGTCAAGAAACTCAACAATCTTTCCTAACGAAAGATTAAATTCCTTAGCTACTTTACTTAATCGAAGTTGTAATGTTCCTTCTGACATATTTTATTTATCCTTTTTTAAATTTAGTATAAAGCAATTGCTTTACTTATTCTATTAATCTTCAAATTCTGAAGCAAGTATTTTACGTACATCTGCAATTACTTCAGTTTCTATTCCTGTCCTTCTGTTTATTTCTTCATCATTTAACTCAAGAACAGATTTTGCGGTATCGCATCCTATTGATTTTAATTTATCAATAACATCTGCTTCAATTTCATCTGCAAATTCGTCTAAGTCTACGTCCTCTGTATCAACATCAGAATCGCGGAAAACATCAATATCATAACCGGTTAATTTACCTGCTAATTTAATGTTGTAACCTCCTTTTCCAATTGCTAAAGAAATTTGATCGGGCTTTAAAAACACATCGGCTTTTTTAGTATCCTCATCTATTTTAATAGTGGTTATTTTTGCCGGACTTAAAGCTCTTTGAATAAACAAGGTTGGGTTTGTTGTAAAATTAATTACATCAATATTTTCGTTTTTTAATTCGCGAACAATTCCGTGAATACGAGAACCTTTCATACCAACGCAAGCTCCAACTGGGTCAATTCTGTCGTCGTAACTTTCTACAGCAATTTTTGCTCTTTCTCCCGGTTCTCTAACAACTTTTTTAATGGTTATTAGCCCGTCGAAAATTTCAGGAACTTCGTTTTCAAATAATCTTTCTAAAAATGCCGGCGAAGTTCTAGAAACAATAATGGCCGGTGTGTTATTTTTCATTTCTACCTTAGCAACAACTGCTTTTAAAGTATCGCCTTTTTTAAAGAAATCGGAAGGTATTTGTTCTGATTTTGGAAGCAATAATTCATTTCCTTCATCATCCAGCAACATTATCTCTTTTTTCCAAACCTGATATACTTCGGCTGTAATAATATCTCCTACCTTTTCTTTGTATTTATTATAAACCTCACTCTTTTCTAATTCAAGTATTTTTTGAACCAAATTTTGACGAACAGCCAATACTGCACGTCGGCCAAAATCTTCAAAATTTACTTTTTCAGAAACCTCTTCTCCAATTTCAAAATCAGGTTCTATTTTTTTTGCGTCTGTTACACTAATGTGTTTGTTCTCGTCGTAATCAAAAGAATCTTCGGCAAATTCATCATCTACAATTTCTCTGTTTTTGTAAATTTCAACATCTCCTTTATCCGGATTAACAATGATATCAAAGTTTTTATCTGAACCATATTTTTTAATTAACATGCTTCTAAAAACATCTTCAATAATGCTCATTAGTGTAGCACGATCAATGTTCTTGATTTCTTTAAATTCAGAAAACGATTCTATCAAATTTAAGGTTTCCATGACTTCTTTTTTTTTAAAATTTAAGTTTGATTTTTGATTCTTTTATTTTATTAAACGGTATTTGTACTCTTTTTTCAATATTTATTTTTCCTTTACCAACGGTTTTGTTTTCGCGCGAAACAAACTTTAAGGTTAATTCATCGTTATCAATACTTACCAATTCTCCTTCTGCCAAAGTATCGTCTAAAAGTAAAACAGTAAAATTTCTTCCGATGTGTTTGTTGTATTGCCTTTTTAAAATTAAAGGCGATGATGCACCGTGAGAACTAACATCAAGCGCATAATCTTCTTCATCTCTATTTAAGTTTTTTTCTACAAATCTGCTCAAGCCAACACAATCAGCTATTGTTACAGGTGTATCTCCATCTATCAGTACTTCAATTTTATTACCCACGTTTACATTTACTTTGGTAATAAATTTATCGGTGCCTTCAAAATGTTGCTCAGCCAAACTAATTATTTGCTCTTTCGTAATCAAAATTTACTCAAAAAAAGAGGGGACTAACAGCCCCCATCTTACATCTTTTATATTTTTCCTTTACAAAAGTAAACATTTTTTAACTAATAAAAAAATAAATATTACTCAACCATTGGCCGTCTCAAACGTATATATATACAAGAAGGTGCGGCAGCACATTGTTTAACTTAAAACAAAGCGTTATGGAAAATATCAAATTGAGAGTAAAACCGGGAATAATAACTGTATTTCTGATACTCATTAGCAGCACGGCTTTTGCCGGTATAACAGAAAAGTTTAATAAATACATTGGTAGCGAATTCACCAATTTAAGCGGATTATACATTATTTTGGGAGTATTTGCAGCCGGCTTAATTGGTAAGGTGTTTCATTACTTCTTTATTAGAGAAACAGATGAGATGAAACATATTACAAATGTTAAAATTACTCCGCACAGGCCGCACAGACATAGAGGAGTAATTAAAAAAACTTCTTAACAAAAAGACCGTCTCAAAGGCGGTTTTTTTTATTCATAATCAAACAGTTAAATGGGTTTTCACACAATTTAAATCAACTAATTGTTAAAAAAACAAACCCATATTTTTCTTAATATTTTGTTTTGTAGTGGATATAGTTAATTTTGTGCCAAATTTTAAAACAAAGCAAAATGTCAGACATTTCAAACAAAGTAAAATCAATCATCGTAGATAAATTAGGCGTTGATGAAAAAGAGGTAACCCCAACAGCTAGTTTTACAAATGACCTAGGTGCAGATTCATTAGATACTGTGGAACTTATCATGGAATTTGAAAAAGAATTCAATATTGCAATTCCTGATGAACAAGCTGAAAAAATCGGAACTGTAGGTGATGCAATCGCTTACATCGAAAACAACGCTAAAAATTAATTTTAAATGCAACTAAAACGTGTAGTAGTAACTGGCCTTGGCGCTGTTACTCCTTTAGGCAATAGTGTAAATGATTATTGGACTAACCTGATTAATGGTGTTAGTGGTGCTGCTCCTATTACACGTTTTGATGCATCTAAATTTAAAACTCGTTTTGCCTGTGAGGTAAAGGGTTTTAATCCGGAAGAATTTTTTGACAAAAAAGAAGCACGTAAACTTGATACTTATTCTTGGTATGGTATAGCTGCCAGCGTTCAGGCTGTAGCAGATAGCGGAATTGACAAAGAAGGGATTGATAAAAACGAAATTGGAGTAATTTGGGGAAGTGGAATTGGCGGCTTAGATACATTTCAGGCAGAAACATTTGCTTTTGCAAAAGGAGATGGAACGCCCCGCTTTAATCCTTTTTTCATTCCAAAAATGATAGCTGATATTTGCAGCGGTCATATTTCAATTCGTTTTGGTTTTAGAGGCCCAAATTTTACAACCGTTTCTGCTTGCGCATCTTCTACTAATGCCTTAATTGATGCTTTTAACTACATCCGCATGGGTAAAGCTATTGCCATTATTACCGGTGGAAGTGAAGCTGCAATTAATGAAAGCGGTGTAGGAGGATTTAATGCCGTACAGGCAATGAGTACTCGTAACGAGGATCCTAAAACCGGTTCAAGACCTTACGACAAAGACAGAGATGGATTTGTACTAGGTGAAGGTGGAGCTGCCATTGTTTTAGAAGAATTAGAACACGCTCTAAAACGTGGAGCTAAAATTTATGGAGAAATTGTTGGTGGTGGAATGAGTGCCGATGCACACCACATTACTGCTCCACATCCAGAAGGATTAGGGGCAAAGTTGGTAATGCAACGCGCCTTATCTGATGCCGGAATGAAAGCAGAAGAAGTAAGTTACATAAATACACATGGTACCAGTACCCCATTAGGTGATGTGGCAGAGTTAAAAGCTATTAAAGAGGTTTTTGGTGAGCATGCTTATAAATTAAATATTAGTTCAACCAAAAGCATGACAGGCCATTTACTTGGTGCCGCAGGTGCAATTGAAGCGGTTGCCACTATTTTGGCAGTTAAAAACAATATTGTACCTCCAACAATTAACGTTATTAATTTAGATCCGGAAATTGATCCGAATTTAAATCTTACTCCTAACAAAATGCAAGAACGCGAAGTGAATGTTGCAATAAGCAATACCTTTGGTTTTGGCGGGCATAATGCCGCATTTGTGGTTAAGAAATACAAATAAACTCCTACATTGATTAAGCGGATAATACCCTTTATTGGTTTTAAAACCGTTCCCGACAAAAAATTTATCGCAACACTTAAAGCAATTACCGGACAAACACCCGGTAACATAAATCTTTATAAGCAAGCCTTTATACACAGCAGTAAAACCCTGCATTCAAATAAAAACATTCCAAATAATGAACGCTTAGAGTTTTTAGGTGATGCAATACTTGGCGCTATTATTGGTGATTATTTATTTAAAAAATACCCCAATAAGGACGAAGGATTTTTAACCAAAATAAGAAGTAAAATTGTTAATCGTCAACATCTGCACCAATTAGCAATTAAGTTTGGTTTAGATGCTTTACTTTTAAATAAACTTTCAGGTGCCGATAAAGTTAAATCCAGTGCCTACGGCGACGCCTTTGAGGCTTTAATTGGCGCTTTTTACCTAGACAAGGGCTTTGATAAAACGAAAAAGTTTGTACTTGATAAAATACTAAAATTTCATGTTGATGTGGAAGAATTAGTAAATGTAGAAACCGATTTTAAAAGTAAATTTCAAATATATTGTCAAAAAAATAAATTACAGTTTTATTATAATGTTGTTGAAATCACCAATAATAAAACAGGAAAAACATACAAAGTGAATGCGGTTGCAAATGAAACTGAATACGCTTCTTTTGAACATTACAGTAAAAAGGTAGCTGAACAAAAAGCTGCAGAAATTGCATTAAGCGAAATAGAAAATGGCTAAGTATACTTTACATAACGATGAAAAGATTTATGACTTTGTTTTAATTGGCATTTCCAGTAATGAAAACCAATATGTAATTATAAACAATATAAACAGTAAACTAAATATTGATTTGTTTTTACATGAAAACCTAAAACTTAGTCAAAAAAACCACGAAGTATTTGAATTCGCTATTTATAACTATAGTAACCAAGAAATGGGCTTGGAATACTTTCTTGTTCCGAATAAAAGCAATTACAAAAGCACTATACAAAGTAAAACAGTTAATGACTTGTTTGCTAATACAGGCCAATCATTTGAGGAAACCGTTTTATTGATAAATGAACTACCACGTACCGATTACTTTCTTCTATTAAAAGGCGAAAGTGCTATACATGAGCAATACAATGTTTTTCAATTACTCAAAGAAATAGAAGTAATTAACCAGGTTCACGAAATTATTCCTGAAAAATTAAGTAGTAGAAATAACCTTATTTTTTAAGGCTATCATATTTAACTAAACAGCTCGTTTTTAATTAAAAAAACATATATTTGTTAGTCTGCACCGTACTCTAAGCAATGTTCTATAAAATTTGTTGAACAATTAGGATAACAACTAACCATGAAAAAACTTTTATTACTATTATTAACTTTTTACACATTTTCTTTTTGTGCTCAAACAAAACCCGGAGCAACTTATAAAGAATACATGTTAGAAGGCAATTATTTATTTCTTGAAGAAAATTATCAATTGGCTTTACAAAATTATGAAGAAGCCTATGCTTTGGATTCTACAAATGTTTTATTAAATTATAACATGGGTGTTTGTTTATTAAATATTCCACTTAAAAAAAACAGAGCTGAATATCACCTAGAAAAAGCTGTTAAACGTGTTGATAAAAATTGTAACATAGACAATCCATTAGAAAAAACAGCACCACCTTTATCACACTACTTTTATGCATTGGCTTTACATTTAAATTACAGATTTGATGATGCTTTAGAACAATTAAATGTTTTTGAAAAATATGTTAATGAAAAAGATAAAGAGTGGAAAAAATTATTAGCAAGGGAAAAGAAATCGTGTTTGTTCGGAAAAGATATTGTTAATGCCCCTTTAAACGTTCAAATATCAAGCCTTGGAGATAGCATTAATAGCGAGTATCCCGACTACAGCCCTGTATTAAGCGGAGATGAACGTACCATTATTTACACCACACGAAGACCCAATTCTACAGGTGGCTTAAAAAACGATGATGGTTCCTACAATGAAGATGTTGTGGTTTCTTACAAAGACAATACCGGAAATTGGTCATCACCCGTCCCTCTCTCTGCCAACATTAATGGGGTGGGCATGGAAGCCTCTATTAACTTAACACCCGATGGCCAAACATTAATTGTTTACCGCGATGGCGGAGATGGTATGGGTGGTAATATTTATTATTCCACTTTTGACGGAACGGACTGGACTCCCTTAAAAGAATTTGGCTCAGACGTAAATTCTAAATACTGGGAATCGCACGCATGCTTAAGTGCCGATGGTAATGTTTTAATTTTTGTTTCTGACAGGCCCGGAGGTTATGGCGGAAGAGATATATATCGCTGTGTTAAACTACCAACAGGTGATTGGAGTAAAGCATTAAACATGGGGTCTATAATAAATACCGAATACGATGAAGATGGTGCTTTTATTCATCCCGATGGTAAAACATTTTTCTTCACCTCTAACGGCCACAATACAATAGGCGGTTTTGACATTATGTTTGCAACACTAGATGAAAACAATCAGTTCTCTGATGTTACTAACATGGGTTTTCCTATAAACACAACTGACGATGACATTTTTTATGTTACATCACCCGATGGTAAACGCGGTTATTTTTCATCTGCTAAGGAGGGCGGTAGGGGTGATAAAGATCTTTACATGGTTACAATACCTCAAGCCAGAGAAAAAGCCTTAGCACTATTTAAAGGACAAATTATTCCGGCAGAAGGCGAAAGCTTACCAGAAGGGATGATTATTATAGTGAAAGATAAAGCAACAGATGAAATAGTAGGAACATATAGGCCTAAATCTGTTAACGGAACTTTTTCCACCATATTACCTCCCGGAAGAGAATACACTTTCTCTTACCAAGCCCCTGCAGGTGCAGAGTTTTATAGTGAAGATGTTTTTGTAAGTAGCGCTATATCTTATCAAGAAATTAAACGTGAAGTTTCTTTAGAGGCCGTTCAATTGTTAGGAAAAGTAAAAGCAAAGTCTAAAAATATTTTATTAAATGTAAATGTTTTAGAAAATCCGAAAACTAAAAAACCAATAGAAAATGCTACCATTACCCTTACGGATAATGATGGTAATACTAAAAGTTTTACATCTAACGCCAGCGGTAAACACGATGATATTCATTTATTTGAAGAAAAAGAGTACAGTGTTGTTGCAGAAAAAGATGGTAAAAAAAGTGCCGTTGCTAAAGTAAGTACTAAGGGAATTCAACCACCAAAAACATTAAACCAATTATTATACGTAGACAGTAAAGCTGTTTCAACCAACACCGTTGCGCTTGATGTTTTAGTTACAAACAAAAAGAAAAAACCAACGGCAAACGCAACCGTAATTGTTGTAGATGAAAATGGAAATAAATTTGAGGGAATTACAAATAGCTTAGGCTTAATTAGAAACATTCCCTTAGAAACAAACACTAAATACGAAGTATATGCAACTGAAGGCAATAATATTTCTGAAAAAATTGGAATAAACACTGCTAATACTAAAGGAAAAATTGCAATTAAAAAATCACTTATTCTAATAGGTGAAGATGTTTCCATGGCTTCAACTAACAAGAATGATAAAAACGTAAATACCAATAAAAACAATTCAGTTAATGAAGAAATTAAAGTTCCTGAAGGAGAGTATATTTTCTACTTTAAATACAACCGAAGTAAAATTGATGAAACGGAAGAAACCTGGACCAAGTTTATTGCTAAAGTTGCCGAATTAAGCAAAACCAAAAGTGTTAATGTGGAAGTATTCTCTAGTGCCTCTAGTGTACCAACTAAAATTTACCGAAACAATAAACAGTTAGCTTCTGCTCGTGCAAAAAAAACTGCAGAGAAAATATCACTGGCAGTAGAAGCTGTTGGTGGTAACAAAGCAAATATTAATTTTAAACGAAAATCAAGGGTAAGTGGGCCAAGATATCGAGGCGATCATAGAAATCGTAAGAAGTACGAACCACACCAATATGTAAAAGCAAAAGTATTTTAAACAAAAACACCGGAAAAATCTCCGGTGTTTTTGTTTTTATTAACTTCGTAGGCAATTTTATAAATGTCACTAAATAAAAATATTGAACAATCTGACTGGTTTGTTAACTGGTTTGATTCACCTTATTACCACATCCTTTATAATAAACGCAATGATGAAGAAGCATTGTTGTTTATTAAAAACCTATGCAACTTTTTACAACTCCCAAATAACTCATCATTACTAGATTTAGCATGTGGAAAAGGAAGGCACGCAATAACGCTTAACAAACTTGGTTACGAAGTAACGGGGGTAGATTTATCTTCAAACAGTATACAATATGCTAAACAGTTTGAAAACAACACTCTTAAATTTATTAAACACGATATTAGAGAATTACTAATTGAAAATAAATTTGATGCAGTTTTTAATTTATTTACAAGCATTGGTTATTTTGAAAATGAAAATGACAATAGTAAGGTATTTGAAAACGTATATTCTTCCTTAAAAGATAAAGGTATTTTTGTAATAGATTTTTTTAATGCAAATTGTGTTATCAAAAACTTAAAACCAAACGAAACAAAAACAATTGATGGAATTGAATTTAGTATTTCAAAAACAATACATAATAATAAGGTAATTAAAAATATTCAATTTTCTTATGAGAGAAAAAAACATGTTTTTGAAGAAAAAGTGTACTTATATAAAGAAGAGAACTTTCTTAGCTTTGCTAAAAATACCGGATTTAGCTTAATACAGGTTTTTGGTGATTATCAATTAAACCCATTTGATATAAACAGTTCTGAAAGATTAATTTTAATATTTAAAAAATAAGCAGTGGATTTTATTCTTTCAATAATAGCGCTTTCTTTACCAGTAATAATTATAGGGGTTTCTGCATTTTCAATAAAACTGAGTCAAAATGCATTTAAACTTGTTTTAGCTTTTAGTGCTGCTTATCTTTTTTCAACTACTATCATGCACCTTTTGCCGGAAGTGTATGGAAGTGCCGATTTTAAATTAGCAGGATTGTTTATTGTTGTAGGTTTTTCTATTCAACTATTTATAGAAAACTTTAGTTCAGGGTTAGAGCATGGTCATAGTCACCACCACTCTGATACTTGCAAAAAACATTTGCCTTATGGAATTATTATAGGTTTATATGTGCATTCATTTATTGAAGGATTACCGGTTTACCATTATCAACCCGAAACTCAAAAAATTACAGATTACCAATTAATAATAGGTTTAGTTATTCATAATATTCCTATTTCCTTCTTATTTGTTGCACTCTTAAAAGAACATGGGGCAAAAGTATCTCAAATATTGCTTTATTTAGTCTTGTTTTCATTAATGGCTCCCCTAGGCTTTTTATTTAGTTATTTCGTACAATCACTCAGTGCATCTGCTTTACTAAACTATCAATACATTGCCAGCGCAATAGTTATTGGCATTTTCTTATATATTTCTACAGCAATTTTGTTTGAGGCGAGCGAAGAACATAAGTACACTCCTGCTAAAATAATAACTATGTTACTCGGAATTGTTTTAGCCTATTTATTAAGCTAATGAGTAAAGTAACTCTTTTTGCAGATATTATAATTCCGCTTGGTGTTCCCAACAAATACACATATCGTGTTCCTTCAGAATTAAACGAAAGTATTGAAGAAGGAAAAAGAGTTTTAGTGCAATTTGGTAAATCAAAAATTTACACCGGTATAGTTTACGCATTGCATCAAATAGCCCCTGTAAATTATCAAGCAAAATACATAGAGGCAATATTAGACGATTTTCCGGTTGTAAATAAAACGCAATTAAAATTTTGGGATTGGATTTCATACTACTATTGTGCAAATCCGGGTGATGTTTTAAATGCAGCATTGCCCTCAGGTTTAAAGTTAAGCAGTACTTCTCATGTACAGTTAAATCCCGAATTTAATTTTGAGGAAATTGAACACGGTTTTTTTAATGATACCGAACATAAAATAATTGAAATACTTCATGCAAATGCCAATATAAGTATTGAAGAACTGGCAACATTCTTAAAACTAAAATCCTCCCATCATCAAGTAAATAAATTAATAAAGAAAAACGCAGTTGTAGTATTTGAAGAAATTAAAGATAAATACAAGCCAAAAATTATTTCTCAGATAAAATTAAATGATAAATATAATACCGAAACAGAATTACATCAATTAATTAATAGTTTAGAGAAAAGAGCATTTAAACAAGCGGAAGTTTTACTAGGGTATTTACACTTAGTAAAAATAAACACTATTGAAGAAGGCTGGATTAATAAAACAGAACTTGCAAAAAAAACAGATTCGTCTGCTTTAAACTCGCTAATTAAAAAAGAAATATTTTCGGAAAAACAAGTTGAAGTGGATAGACTGGTTTTTCTAAAAAACAAACACCCAATAAAACCCCTAACAAAACACCAAGAAGAAGCATACAATAAAATAAGTACTGCTTTTGATGCAAACAAAATTTCACTTTTAATGGGCGTTACAGGAAGTGGTAAAACAGAGGTTTATATTAAACTCATAGAAAAAACCTTAAAAGAAAACAAACAAATTCTTTTTCTGGTTCCGGAAATTGCATTAACAACTCAATTAATTACTCGTTTAAGAGCAGTGTTTGGTGAATTGGTAGGAGTATATCATTCTCGCTTTAGTGAAAATGAGCGCGTTGAAATATGGAACAATGTTTTACAAAATAAAACCGGGCAAGAAAAACAATACAAAATAATTTTAGCCGCACGATCGGGTTTATTTTTACCCTTTAATAACTTAGGCTTAATAATTATTGATGAAGAACACGACTTTTCGTTTAAACAAAGCTCCCCTTCTCCACGTTACCACGCCAGAGATGCAGCCATTTTTCTTTCTACTCTTTTTAACGCTAATGTTTTACTTGGTACTGCAACACCTTCGTTAGAATCTTACCAAAATTCCTTACAAGGAAAATATGAGCTAATAGAATTGCAACAACAGTTTTATGAAACAGGTAAAACAAATATTGAAGTTTGCGATATAAATTATTTTGAAAAAGCGCAAAACATGAAAGGTGTTTTAACGCCACCACTTTTTGATGCCATAAATGATGCTTTAAAAGAAAAAAAACAAATAATACTTTTTCAAAACAGAAGAGGATTTGCGCCTTATACTCAATGCAATGCATGTGCCACCATTCCCTACTGTATTAATTGCGATGTGCCATTAATTTATCATAAGTACCTAAATAAATTAAAATGTCATTATTGCGGTTATACTACTGATAGCCCTAAATCATGTGCAGCGTGCGGAAGTACAGATTTACGCTTTAAAGGTCTAGGTACAGAAAAAATAGAAGAAGAAATTGAAACGCTTTTTCCAAATGCCAAAATAGCACGCTTAGATTTAGATACCACGCGCAGTAAGTACGCCTACAAACAAATAATTGATGATTTCGAAAATCAAGAAACAGATATTTTAATAGGAACTCAAATGGTTACTAAAGGGTTAGATTTTGGTAATGTATCCATCGTTGGAATTTTAAATGCAGATTCGTTTTTAAATTTTCCCGACTTTAGAAGTTTTGAAAAATCTTACCAATTAATTACACAGCTTAAAGGTAGAGCCGGAAGAAAAAATAACATTGGTAAACTTTTTATTCAAACAAACCAAAAAGAACACAAAGTGCTTTCCTATATTTTAAAAGACGATATCAAGTCTTTTTACAAATTACAACTAGAAGAAAGAGAAAGCTTTGTTTATCCACCTTTTTACCGACTCATTCAATTAAACATTATTTCGGCGAATGCAGATGAATTAAATCATTTATCTATAGAGCTCGCTAAACTATTAAAACCGGTTTTTCAAAATAGATTACTAGGGCCTGAAAGCCCAATGGTTGCAAGAATTAAAAACAACTATTACAAAAAAATATTATTGAAAATGAATAAAGCTGATTCTCCAAAAAAAATAAGGGAATTTATTCTGAATTCAATTATTCAATTACAATCAACTTATAAAAAATGGAAATTTACAGTTCAAGTTGATGTTGACCCATCCTAAATTTTAAACATATCCCAATTTACCAATTAATAAGTAAACAGTTGTAAATATTAACAACACAACTATAATGTTAGTGATTTTAGTTCTTTTTACTTGAAACAAATACTCCCCTACTAAAAAACTAATTGGAATTGAGAATAATGATAATACTTTTACATACCCCATTCCGGGTGTAAAAACAGATGGTAAAACAAATAAAATAAACCAGAAAAAAACACTTTTTGATTTTTGCTTTTTTACAGTATTCCCTAAACCATTTACTAAATAATAAAATATGCTAACTATCAAAAGTAAAGAAGTAAATATAAATAACGGTAAATTATAAATACTGAAAACGGGCAATTTAAATGCGGAGAAAAGCATTGGTAAACTTTCAAAAATATACCATTGATTAAAATTAACCAAATAAGCCAAACACTCATAAATAAAAACAGGAGCTATTGCCCCTAATAAAGAAATAATTAATTCACGCCAGTTAAATGGCCGCAAAACAAACAACGAAATAAAAATTACAGGGAAAATAAAAACATTTATAATGTTTAAAAATAAAGAAACAGATGCCCAAAAACTTGCATTAAATAAATTACTTAACACATTCTCTTTTCTGTAGGTATCTAAAATTCTATAAATAACATATAAAAAAATAACATTACTTAGTAGGAATGAAGACACTCTTTCTTTATCAGAAATAGATGCATTTAATAGTAAAAAAATAAAAAAAGGAAAATAATTTACCTTCTCAACAATTTCTTCATTAGAAATTATATATCCAACTAAAGCCAAACCAACAAATAAGGCAATTTGATTGGATAAAAAAACAATAAAAGGAACTTTAATAAGCGACTCAAAATAATTATAAAAAATATTGGGATAAAAAATAATTTCATTCTCTACCTTAGCCAATAAATTAAGGGTTAGAATAATAGCATAAATCACTATAAAAAACCATAAAATTCCTCTAAAACCGCTATTTAAACGCTTGGCTAACACAATTTTTTTAATTCAAATCTTTTACTAAATTTGTTGCTGTAAACTTAATAAATAATAACCTGATTAAATAATAAGCAATGAAAGCATTAATGATAACTTGGACAGACATCTTTGAAGGTACAGGTGCTGTTTTTCAATGGATTTTTAAAGGAATGAAATCAATGGGCCAAGTTCCTAATGTTTTGATTTCTGCATTTATTATTTTTCTTTTAGCGTATTGGTGCATGCGCCTTGTTCGCTACAAAAAAGAAGCGCAACGTAACGGAACTGTAGAATAATATCACTTCAAAAAAAATTAAACCCTTTGTTAAAAGCAAAGGGTTTTTTGTTTTCTCTGCTATGCACAGTTTAAATAAATACGTTAACCAGATTCTGTTTCTTATTGGAATTTCACTTTTACTTAATTCCTGTTTTTCGAAATATATTTATACCGAAAAAGAAATAAATCAACATTATAAAAACAAAAATTACAAGCCGGTTTTTAATCAAATAACATATAATAATCAGCAATTGTATTATGCTGAATTTGGCGATACCGCAAAACCTTTACTGTTACTTATTCACGGGGCTCCGGCTGCTTGGTACACCTGGATGAATTTCACCGATAACGATTCTCTGCGCACAAAATATCACATTCTTGCAATTGATAGATTAGGTTATGGAAAAAGCAATTATGGAAAAGCGCAATTGGATATTCACGAGCAAATTTGTGCTATTCAGTACATAATTGATAAATACCCACATAAACAATTGAATTTAGCCGGCAGATCTTACGGAGCTCCCATTGCCGCAGCCTTAGCAAATATCAATCAAAAAAACTGCAGTAATTTATATTTGTTTTCCCCGGTAATTTCTCCCTATAAAGAAAAAAAATACTGGTTTTCGGGTATGGCAAAAGCTGCACCCGTAAAATGGTTTTTACCAAAAGCATTAAATGTGGCAAGTGCTGAAAAATATGCACATCTTAAACAAATGAATGAACTACTAAATCACTACCCCGGTATTAAATCAAATGTTATTATTGTTGCAGGAAAAAAAGATTGGGTTGCCGATTCATCTAATTTCAGAATTTGCGACAGTTTAATTTGTAGCCCAAATAAAAAGAAAATACTTCTAGAAAATGCTGATCATTTTTTAACTTTTAATTACCCTTTAACAATGGCGGCTTTACTATACACTCCTTTTCATCACTTTAATGAAAACAACTTTGTTGCCCAATTAGAACAAGAAAAATTAAAAAACAGCAAAAAGGCCAAAAAATAGCTATATTTTTGGTTATCAAGCACTTTTACTTGTTGTTTGAATGAAATAAAAAACATATATTTGCATCCCTTTTTAAGGAAAATGGGCAAAACTAAGTACATAATCAAAACTGGAGGTTTGCCTGTTGGTAATCACGAATTTGAATTTGAAGTTACCGGGGCGTTCTTTAAAGAAAATGATGCAAATGATATTCTAGATGCAAAGGTGAATATTTCTGCAGAATTGCTAAAACAAAACAACGTTTTACAACTTTGCTTTACCATTTCAGGAACCGTTAAAATGGATTGTGACCGATGCTTAAAAGAATTTGATTTTCCAATACATTCAGAAGAGAAATTGGTTGTAAAGTATGGTAACCCTAAAGACTCAGACGATGAAGTGTTGGTGGTTGCAGAAGGAGAAACGGATTTAAATATAACTCAGCAAATTTATGAGTTTATAATTACCGCGTTACCTTACAGAAAAGTACCCTGTGAAATTGATGATACCTTTGAATGTGATGAAGAAGTAATAAGTAAGTTGAATGAAAATAGTTCAACAGAAGAAATTGAAAATAATCCTGTTTGGGATAAATTGAATAAAATAAAGTTAAACAAGAATTAAAAAATAGAAAACATGCCTAATCCAAAACGAAAACTATCCCGCTCTCGCAGAGATTCTCGCCGCGCAACATACAAAGCGCCGAGTATGACTATAACAAAAGACCCTGTTACCGGTGAAGCACATTTAATGCACCGTGCTTATTGGTTAGAAGGAAAACTTTACTACAAAGGTAAAGTGGTTATGGAAAAAGCAAGTGCTTGAGATTAAACAATTTAAAAGAAGCGGCCTAAAAGCCGCTTTTTTATTTAATAATACAAAAAGGTTAATAAGTAATCTTACTTTTTTTAAACTATAATTAGTACTTTTCGCCTTTAATTAAAAGAACTTTAATATAAATTTATTGATTAAGTGCGCTATAAATTATGAGAATTGGTCTTGATATTATGGGTGGTGATTATGCTCCCAAAAATTGTTTAGACGGAGCTATTTTAGCACTAAAAGAATTACCTCCTGAAGTAAAAATAGTACTGATTGGCGACAGCGAAGCGGCTAAAACTTATTTAACAGAAAAAAAAGTAAAGCCCGAAAGTTTTGAATTTGTTCATACCACTCAAATTATAGAAATGGCTGAACATCCAACAAAAGCCTTTTCGCAAAAACCTCAAAGCAGCATTGCTGTTGGTTTTAAAATGCTTAAAGATCAGCAATTAGATGCATTTGCCAGTGCCGGTAATACTGGTGCTATGTTAGTTGGCTCAATGTTCTCTGTAAAAGCTATACCGGGCATTATTAGGCCTTGCATTACAACAATACTCCCTAAAATAAACGGTGGATTTGGAATTATGCTGGATGTTGGAACCAATGCAGATTGTAAGCCCGATGTATTGTATCAGTTTGGTGTATTAGGATCTATTTACGCGAAAGAAGTTTATAAAATTGAAAATCCTAAAGTTGGTTTATTAAATATTGGTGAAGAACCTGAAAAAGGAAACTTAGTTGCACAATCGGCCTATAATTTAATGAAGGAAACAAAAGAATTTAATTTTATTGGTAATGTTGAAGGACGTGATTTGTTTGGAGATAAAGTTGATGTAATAGTTTGCGACGGTTTTGTAGGAAATATTGTTCTTAAAACTGCAGAAGCTTTTTATAGGTTAATTATGAAAAGAAAACGCAATGATGAATATTTTGATAAATTTAATTACGAATTATATGGAGGTACACCTATTCTGGGTGTAAACTCTACCGTAATGATTGGACACGGTATTTCAAGTGCACTTGCATTTAAAAACATGTTGGTTTTAGCTAAAGATGTAAACGACGCTAAACTAAATGATAAAATAAAAACACTTTTTAGTTGATATGACTAGAGCCGCTATAACTGCAATTGGTGGATTTCTTCCTGATAATATTGTTACAAATTTTGATCTGGAAAAAATTATTGACACAACCGACGAGTGGATTACAACACGTACAGGAATTAAACAACGCCATTTAGAAAACGATCCCACAAAAGCTACTTCCGATATGGGAGTACAAGCCGTTTTACAGCTTTGTAAAAAACGCGGAATATCTCCTGAAGAAATTGATTTATTAATTTGTGCAACCGTTACTCCCGATTTAATTTTTCCCGCAACTGCAAATTTAATTAGCTCTAAACTTGGTGCAAAAAATGCTTGGAGTTTTGACCTGGGTGCAGCGTGCTCAGGATTTATTTATGCCGTTTCTACAGGTGCCCAATTTATTGAAACCGGCAGATATAAAAAAGTAGTGATTGTTGGCGCCGATATGATGAGCAGAATTATTGATTACACAGACAGAACAACCTGTGTGATTTTTGGTGACGGGGCCGGTGCCGTTTTATTGGAACCCAGCAATGATGAAAATGGAATACAAGATTTTATTTTGCATGCCGATGGCAGTGGTGCGCAACATCTGCGCATGAAAGCCGGTGGTTCATTAATGCCTCCTTCTCACGATACAATAAATCAACGTTTACATTTTGTGTATCAAGAAGGACAAGCAGTATTTAAACATGCAGTTTATAATATGGCCGAAGTTAGTGCCAATATTATGGAAAAAAATAAATTAACAGCAAACGATATAACCTGGTTAGTGCCGCACCAAGCAAATAAACGCATTATTGAAGCAACAGCAGCGCGCATGGGTGTTGGCTCTGAAAAGGTAATGATGAATATTGAAAAATACGGCAATACAACCGCCGGTACTTTACCACTGCTTTTATGGGATTACGAAAAAAGATTAAAACCCGGAGATAACCTTATTCTTTCTGCCTTTGGCGGTGGATTTACCTGGGGTGCAATGTATATTAAATGGGCTTACGACGGAAGTAAAAGCGGGAAATAACTGTTAAAAAAAGACAATCGTTTGTTTTTAGCACGCACTTTGTACTAAATAAAGAACTAATTAAAAACTTATTAAAATGAAAAAACTATTACTTGGCTTTATGCTAACAGGTGCCGCTTATTTTAATGCACAAAACAATTTAGTACTGTTTGCTGAAAATGGTGAAAAATTCCATCTTTTTTTAAATGGGGTTAAACAAAACTTAGATCCCGAAACAAATGTGAAGGTTGTTGATTTAATTCATCCTACCTACAAGTTAAAAGTCGTTTTTGAGGATAAAGCCAAGGGAATTGTTGATCAAACAATTTACTTAATGGATGGTGGCGAAAATGTAAAAAACAAAGAATTTGTAAGTTCAGTGAAACTAACCGGAAAAGGCGTATACAAAATTCGTCCTGTTAGTGTTGCCGATATCAGCGATACAAAACCAAGCGCCGATCAAACGGTTGTTCATTACAGCACCACCGAACCAACACCAAGCGATAATCACGAAATTAATTCCAATGTAAATACAAACGTAAACACCTCAGGAGTGAATACCCATGTACAAGTAACAGAAACTACAACACAAACAAATGGTATGAACACAAATGTGGGCGTTAACGTAGGAGGTGTAGGAATAAACATTAATGTAAATGATAATATGGGTGGAATGAATAGCAACTCTACCGTAACATCGCAAACAATTACTACCAGCAGTTCAAGTAGCGGAACAGATAATTACACCCATCAAAATATAAATAGCCAAAATAATGGTGGAACTAAAACGCAAGCAGAAACCTCAACAGGAGCTTGCACTAAACCAATGAGCTCTTCTGCATTTAACGAAGCCAAAACTTCTATTTCTTCAAAAAGTTTTGATGAAACAAAATTAAAAGTTGCAAAACAGGTAATAGAAAATAATTGTTTATCTTCTTCACAAGTAAAAGAAATTATGTTGCTTTTTAGCTTTGAAGAAACCCGCTTAGATTTAGCAAAACATGCTTATAGCCATACTTTTGATAGAAACAATTACTACAAATTAAACGATGCCTTTACTTTTGAAACATCGGTAGACGATTTAGATGAATACATTAAGTCGCATAAGTAGTTTTTAAAACCTGATTTATATCATTTCTCTGTTTTTCCGAAAGTCCTGATTTTACAGGACTTTCGGCTTTTTTAGAATCATTCTTAATAAGCAATTATGACAATTGTATGACAATAAAAAATAGGCGTATACGTACTTTTGCCTCGTATTGCAGTCCTTTAAAGTCATAACATTCAATCATCAAAATTTACCGCTAGAAACTATCGGTAAATTGCACTTAGATGAAGATTCTCAATCATCAAGCTTAGGCGCATTAAAATTAAATTTTCAATTTGATGAATTAATGTTTTTAAGCACCTGTAACCGGGTAGAATTTTACTTAAAAACAGATAATGAAATCACAAAGGAACTTGTTGAAAGCATCATTAATTCCATAAACGCAAACTTATCTACAGAAACAAAAAAAGAACTTGTTGCTAATTGTAATATTTTTAATGACGAAGAAGCAATTAACCATGTGTTTAAAGTTGCCTCTTCTTTAAACTCCTTAGTAGTTGGCGAACGTGAAATAATTTCACAATTGCGCAAAGCTTATGATTTTTGCAACTTATTAGGTTTAACCGGTGATTTTATTCGACTGCTTATTAAACAAACAATTGAAACTGCTAAAAAGGTTTTTACAGAAACGGCCATAGCAAAAAATCCGGTTTCTATTGTTTCACTTGCTTACCGTCAGTTACGCGATTTAGGAATTAAAAACGATGCACGCATTTTAATTGTTGGTGCCGGTGAAACAAATACCAAAATGGCAAATTATTTAAAGAAACATAAGTTTGCCAACTTTACAGTATTTAATCGCAGCATTAACAACGCACAAACCTTAGCAGAATTATTAAACGGCGAAGCTTTATCGTTAAATGAATTCACTAATTACAATAAAGGTTTTGATGTATTAATTGTATGTACCGCCTCTGCAACACCCATTATTACAGAAACCATTTACAAAAACCTAATTGCAGAAGACTCCTCTAAAAAGGTACTGATTGATTTATCTATTCCTCATAATATTCATGAAACTGTTGCGAAAAATTTTAACTGCAACTACATTGATATAACTTCATTAAAAGAAAGAGCAAATCAAAATATGCAATTGCGTTTATCTGAAATGAAAAAATGCGAACAAATCATTCAGAGCAAATTAGATGAATTTAAATGGTTGCAAAAAGAACGTAGCATTGAATTAGCATTTGGTGAAATTCCCCGTCAGGTTAAAGCAATTAAAGATTTAGCCCTAACCGAAGTCTTTGCCAAAGAAATTAATGAGTTAGATAATAATAGCAAAGAGTTATTAGATAAAGTTATAGGCTATATTGAGAAAAAATACAACGCTGTTGCAATGAAAACGGCCAAAGATGTTTTTCTAAAAGATGAGTAATTACATTCATCCATTCCCGAAGTATATTAAATGAAAAAAATTATTATTGGAACACGCGGTAGCGATTTAGCTCTTTGGCAAGCAAATTACACCAAAGAATTATTAGAAGAAAAAGGCCGTGAAGTTGAAATAAAAATTATTGAAACCGATGGCGACAGAACGCAACAGTGGAATACATCATTTGATAAATTAGAAGGCAAAGGTTTTTTTACAAAAGAATTAGAGGAAGCCCTTCTTAAAAACGAAATTGATTTAGCTGTTCACTCTCACAAAGATTTACCAACCGAAAACCCCGAAGGATTAATTATTGCCGGTGTTTCTAAACGTGTTGATCCTTCTGAATTACTTTTAATAAGAAAAGAAGCAGTTGACGATTCAAAACTATTTTCATTAAAAGAAAAAGCACAAGTAGGCACCTCTTCTGCTCGTCGTAAATCTCAATTACTCGCTTTTAGATCCGACGTTGAACTAAAAGATTTAAGAGGAAATGTACCCACTAGAATAAACAAATTACGCAATGGCGATTATGATGCTATCATGTTAGCTGTTGCCGGTACTGAAAGATTAGAATTAGATTTAAGTGAATTTCATTGTGAAATATTAGACCCGAAAGTTTTTGTTCCGGCACCGGCTCAAGGTGTTTTAGCTTGGCAAATTAGAGAAACTGATGATGATTTGTTTGATTTGTTTGGAGATATTACAGATATAGATGTACAAACGCGAATTAGAATTGAAAGAAGTGTTTTAAATTTATTTGATGGAGGTTGCCAGTTACCATTAGGTGTTTATGTTGAAACCGAATTTGACGATAACGACAGACCTGTTTTTAAAACATTTGTGAGTTATGCTAAAAGCTGGAACACACAACCCTATCAAATGTATTTTGAAACCGGAAATACAGAAGATTTTGCCGAAAATATTGTTACCGGAATTACTTCACTACAAGCAAAAAAAGTATTTATTACAAAAAACTTAAAAGAAAACGATTACTTGTCTTCTGCTCTTAAAAAACTAAATTTTACAATTGAAGGAAAAAGTTTAATAGAGTTTAAAGAAATTAAAATAAAAGTATTACCCGTAACAGATTGGATATTTTTTAGCAGCAAGCATGCCGTTAAATATTTTTTTAGTCAAAAACCTAATATCGGAAAAGTAAAGTTTGGATGTATTGGTGCTTCAACATCAGCCGAACTGCGCGCAAACGGACACAGAGCAGATTTTATTGGACAGGGAACAGATACAAAACTTATTGGTAAACAATTTGCGGCAAAAGTTGGAAGCTCAAAGGTATTGTTTCCAATTGCTAAAGACAGTATGCGTACCATTCAATGGCAAATGCCTAAAAAAGATAATGCAATTGATTTGAATATTTATTTTACCATAAAACACAGCGTGGTATTAGATGATTCGTACGAGATAATTGTTTTTACCAGCCCAAGCAATGTTGAAGCATATTTTGAAAAAAACAAATGGTTACCAAACCAAAAAGCAGTTGCCATGGGCGATGCAACCGCTAAAGCACTTATTAAATTAAAGGTAAAAGAGCATAAAAAACCGGTTAGTTTCGACGATTTAGGCTTATTTCAAGCCGTATTAGGGGCAGCCGCCAACTAATCTACCGTATTGATTAACATTAATTTAAGGTACTTTACTAAAAAATCCCTATCTTTGCGCCCTTAAATTGTATTATGTCAGAAATTAGAAACATTGCTATTATTGCCCACGTTGACCACGGTAAAACTACTTTGGTTGACAAAATTTTACACACCTGTAAATTATTTCGCGAAAATCAAGAAACAGGTGAATTGATTTTAGATAACAACGACCTTGAACGTGAACGTGGTATTACCATTTTGGCAAAAAACGTTTCGGTTACTTATAAAGGAACAAAAATAAATATTATTGACACTCCCGGTCACGCCGATTTTGGTGGAGAAGTAGAACGTGTAATGAACATGGCCGATGGTGTTATTTTGTTAGTAGATGCTTTTGAAGGACCAATGCCTCAAACGCGTTTCGTAACTCAAAAAGCAATTGCCGCAGGTAAAAAAGCAGTTTTGGTTATTAATAAAGTTGATAAACCAAACTGCCGCCCAGATGAAGTACATGATGCAGTTTTTGATTTGTTTTTTAATTTAGGTGCAACAGAAGATCAATTAGATTTTCCAACTGTGTATGGTTCATCAAAACAAGGGTGGATGGGGCCGGATTACAAAACACCAACGAATGATATTACTTATTTATTGGATGTTATTTTAGAAAAAATTCCGGTTGCACCCAAGCGCGAAGGAACATTGCAAATTCAAATTACATCACTAGATTATTCTTCGTTTATTGGACGTATTGCAGTAGGTCGTGTTTTTCGCGGAACAATAAAAGAAAACATGCCGGTAAGCGTTGTAAAACGTAATGGTACTATTCAAAAAGCAAGAATAAAAGAATTATTTGTTTTTGATGGATTAGGTAAAATAAAAGTTCAAGAAGTTGAAACAGGTGATATTTGTGCATTTACGGGTATTGAAGGGTTTGAAATTGGCGATACGGTTGCTGATTTTGAAAATCCGGAAGGAATGCCAACAATGCATATTGATGAACCTACAATGAGCATGTTGTTTACCATTAACAACTCTCCGTTTTTTGGTAAAGATGGTAAATATGTTACATCACGTCATTTACGCGATCGTTTATTTAAAGAATTAGAAAAAAACTTAGCGATGCGTGTTGAAGAAACACCATCACCGGATTCCTATTTAGTATTTGGAAGGGGTATTCTTCACTTATCGGTTTTAATAGAAACCATGCGCCGAGAAGGATATGAACTACAATTAGGGCAACCGCAAGTAATTGTTAAGGAAATTGATGGTCAAAAATGTGAACCTATAGAGGTATTAACTGTTGATGTTCCGCAAGAATCATCAAGTAAGGTAATTGATTTGGTTACACAAAGAAAAGGTAACATGTTAATTATGGAACCAAAAGGAGATTTAACGCATTTAGAATTTGAAATTCCATCACGTGGTATTATAGGATTGCGTAATAATGTATTAACTGCAACTGCGGGTGAAGCAATTATGGCGCATCGTTTTAAAGCTTATGAACCATGGAAAGGCCATATTCCTAGCCGTATTTCGGGTGTATTAATTAGCAAGGATAAAGGATCGGCTGTTGCATACAGTATTGATAAATTACAAGACAGAGGAAAGTTTTTTGTTGAAGCAGGCGAAGAAATTTATCCGGGTATGATTATTGGAGAGCACATTCGTCCGGATGATTTAGTGGTAAACATTTGTACAGAAAAACAGTTAACCAATATGCGTGCAAGTGGTACCGATGAAAAAATGCGTATTGCTCCAAAAATTAAATTTAGTTTAGAGGAGGCAATGGAATACATTCAGTCTGACGAGTACGTAGAAATTACACCAAGTAATATTCGTTTACGTAAAATTCACTTAGATGAGAATACTCGTAAGCGTATGTCGAAATCTGTTGAAGCACAATAAACCTATATGATTTTATAAAAGAAAAGCGGTAAAATTTACCGCTTTTTTTATTGATTTAAATTAGTAAAATTTCAAATACGGATGCTTCTTCATTAAATCACGCTTCATTTTTTCAATGCTCATTTGAAAAGCCATTGCCTCTTCACTTTCCGGAAAAAGTATTTTATGATTTAGAGCCGTATTCAGTTTTTCTATTTCCTTGTTCAGTAAAATTGTTTCTTCATCAAAGTAAGTATCATTAAACTTTTCCCATACGTATTTAATAGCTTGCGCATTAGGATGGGCCATATCTTCTTTATAAAAACGATAATCTCTTAAATCATCTTTTACCAATTCATAAGCAGGAAAGTAATCAACCAAACCATCGTTCTTTAAAGTATTAGCCGCCAGCAAAAGAGTTGATTTACTGATATTGTTCTCTACCAATCCATCTTTTAAATATTTAACCGGGGAAACAGTAATAACAATACTAATACGCGGATTAAATACTCTTAACTTTTGAATTAGTAAGCGGTAATTAAAAACAATTTCTTCTACTGTTAATAATCGCTTTTCAAATTGAGAGGAAGCTTGTTTATGACAATTTGCAACCGTAGCATTTATTTCTTTATGTTCATATATAAATGCGCTGCCGAATGTAATAAACAGATAATCGCACACACTTAAAGTTTGATGTGCACTTTGCTTTGCTTTTCTTATCTTCTTTAATAAGTCTTTTTCATCATTTGAATAAACACTACTATGGCATTTGTAAGAATAATAAATTTTACCTCTGTTTAAAACCCATTCATCAGCATTTTGTTCATTATCTATAATATCATTTAAAAGCAACTCAATGCTTGAAGGATTAAATAAAATTCCGTAAGGATTAACTGTAACATTAAATTTATAACGAAGCAATTGTTCGCTCATGTTTTCCGCAAAACAAGAGCCTACCATAAAAACATTGTGTTTGTGATGAATATTAAAAAGGGGTTTTTGTGGTTTATGGTTAATGTGAAGCTGCATTTTACTTTTTCAATTCTTTATACTTACTATCTAAAAAAAACTTCGCGCTTTCATAATTATTTTCAATTACTCCATCTAATATAGCATCTTTTAATGCATTTTTTAAAACTCCTATTTTTCGGCCCGGTTCAAGATTATACATTACCATTATCTCATCTCCGGTAATGGGGGGCTGCCAAGTGCGTATTTTATCTTTTGTTTCAATTTCAACCAACTTTGTTCTAACCAACTCAAAATTTTTCAAATAACGTTCTACTTTTTTTGGGTTTTTGGTTGTAATATCTGCTTCGCACAATTTCATTAACTCATCAATATCATTGCCCGCTTCAAACAATACCCTTCTAACCGCGCTATCTGTAACTTCCGTTTTTGCTAAAACTATTGGTCGTAAATGAAGTAATACCATTTTTTGCACAAACTTCATCTTTTCATTTAAGGGTAATTTTAAGGCTGCAAATATTTTTGGTACCATTCTCGCTCCTTTATCTTCGTGCCCATGAAATGTAAATCCTTTACCCTCTTCAAAGCGTTTAGTTGCAGGTTTTGCAATATCATGTAAAATAGCCGCCCAGCGTAACCATAAATCATTAGATTTTTGTGCAACATTATCTAATACCTCTAGCGTATGATAAAAATTATCCTTGTGTGATAAGCCTTTAATAGTATCCACTCCATACAGTTTAACCATTTCAGGAAAAATTAAATGCAATAAACCTGTATCAAACAATAATTTAAATCCGTAAGAGGGTTTAGGCGCTAAAATTATTTTATTTAACTCATCACTAATGCGTTCTTTACTTACAATTGAAATACGCTCTTTGTTTTTACCTATAGCTTCTAGCGAGTTTTTTTCAATTATAAAATTTAACTGTGTAGCAAATCTTATTGCTCGCATCATTCTTAAAGGGTCATCGCTATAAGTTATATCTGGAGCAAGCGGTGTTTTAATTATTTTATTTTTTAAATCCTCTAATCCATTAAAAGGGTCTAATAATTTTCCGTAGTTGTTTTTAGAAAGTCCAATTGCCAATGCATTTATAGTAAAATCTCTTCTGTTTTGATCATCTTCTAATGTGCCATTTTCAACAATTGGTTTACGAGAATTTCTGTTATAACTCTCCTTTCTGGCACCCACAAATTCAATTTCAAACTCGCTAAATTTTAATTGAGCAGTGCCAAAATTTTTAAAAACAGATAGATGAGCTTCTTCTCCTAATTTATCTTTTACCTTTTCTGCTAAATCAATTCCTTTACCAATAGCAACCACATCAATATCTTTGCTGCTTCGTTCTAAAAAAATATCGCGCACAAACCCTCCAATCAGGTATGCATCAATACCTAATTCATCGGCACATTGGCCAATTAACTGATAAATGGGTTCTTTTAAAAAATTAAATTGCACGTAGGCAAAGATAGGAAAATGTTGCTCTGTTTGTCCTCTGAGATGCTTATTCTAATCGATAAATTTCCATAATTTCAGATAGTATTTTAGGGAAATCTATTTTTAAATCTATTAATTCACCCGAATGAACATCAAATACCCAACCATGCACCAATAAACCTCTTTGGTGATGAGCTTGCTGTACCGAAGCGTTTTTTATTACATTAATACATTGCTCTTGTACATTTAATTCAACCAATCTGTTGTATCTGGCGTTTTCATCTTTAATATCGTTCAGTTCTTTTTTATGTATTCGGTAAACATCTCTAATGTTTCTTAACCATGGATTTAAAATACCTAAATCTTTTGCTTCCATGGCAGCCTTTACACCACCACAAAAATAATGACCGCACACCACAATATGATTTACTTTTAAATGTCTTACAGCGTAATTTATAACAGACATTACATTTAAATCTACCGAGTTAACTAAGTTTGCAATGTTTCTATGTACAAAAACCTCACCCGGCTGAACACCCATAATATCTTCTGCAGTTACCCTGCTATCAGAACAACCAATGTATAAAAACTCCGGTTCTTGTCCTTTAGATAATTGATTAAAATAATTACTATTGCTTGCCAATTTTTCGGCAATCCATTTTTTATTATTACTAAAAACATTTTTTATATCCATACTATTATATTAAAATATTATTTTCCGGCTTTAGGGGCAATGGAATTTCTTTATGATTAAACATTTCCAGTAAGTCTATTTCTATGGTTCTGCAAATAGAAGTAATTGGCACATCATTTGCACTTCCTTCAAACGGACTCTCTGTTGCCTCTCCAATTTTCTCTAAAGTAGTAAATATCCA
Source organism: Bacteroidia bacterium (assembly GCA_022841465.1). GTDB lineage: Bacteria > Bacteroidota > Bacteroidia > B-17B0 > Aurantibacillaceae > Aurantibacillus. Next base: position 34,963 of record JALHRL010000025.1, read on the forward strand.
GGCAGATAAAACACTAAAAGGTATTGTTAACCAAACTAACCAACCGCCAAGTTTACCAAACTCCTGCAGCATTCCTAAAGGAACCAATGCAACAAAAATTCTTATGAAATACAAATTCAACGTTGCAAATTGCCTAGGATATGGAAAATTTTTTATTCTCTCCGATGCGCCTTGATAAGTATAAAATTCTACAAGTAACTTTTGTAATTCCATATGCCTAAAGTCATCAATTAAACCTTTTAATTTTAAACCTCTTAGTTCTTCTGATTGGAGCGAAATAATTTGTGCTGCCCTATTAGATTTTGAAAGAACTATTTTTAATTCATCAGTAGATAAATGATGCTTCAATGCATCTTCTAATTTATTATTGTGTTCTTCTACCTTAAACCATTTATCTTTGTACTCTTGATTGTGTTTTTTATAAACACCTTCCCAAACTCTTGCCTCTCTTAATTGAAAGCGAAGCGAAGTAAGCCAAGCAATGTGACGTTTTATAATTTTTAATTGTATAGCCGTTAATTCATCTGCGCTCACCTTTTCCTTCGCAAAATCATTTGTTATAAAATCTTTAACGGAAATTCCCCAACTTCTGCTACTATTTACTATTGATCCCCACACTTTTCGGGCTTCCCACATTCTATCGTACGAAGCATTATTTTTAAACCCAACAACAAACGCTACCGCCGTACCCAGCAACGCAATGGGCAACCAAGGTATTGCCAACCATTTCCAATCTAACAAAACGTAGCAACAGGTTGGTAATGCAGCAATAATTAGTAAGCTAAAAATATCTCTTCTTGTCCATAATAGAACTTCTTTAATTGAAAACTTTTGTCCGGCGTGCATACTTTTTATTTATAAAATTGATAATCGTATTGGTTTTCCGGTAATAGTATACTCTTCTATTTTTAATGAACCATTAATTATAGAATCTGAATTTGAGTAATAATCTTTTGTAACAGTGGTAAGTTTCATTAAGTCTAAAATCTCTGCATTTTGATGTGCAAAAAACGTTGCAGTTGATAAATAAATTAAATAATTAAAAATAATTTTACCTATAGCTTTATTTAAATTCAATCTCATTTACCCTTTTAATTCTTTAATGAGGCTGTTTAATTTTTCCTTTAATTCACTTATTTCATTTTCCAGATAAGTTAAACGTTCTTCAAAGGAGTTAGAAGGCGTTACTGTAAAACGTTCTTCTGTGTTGGCGCTATTATCAATGATAACTTCACCAAACAGATGAATAAAACGGGTCTCTTTTTGTCCGGGTTGTTTTGGCAACTCCTTTACAAAAGGCGTATTTGCTTCCGATAATTTTACTAAGGTTTCTAAAACCGATTCTAACGATGCAAATTCATGTAGTCTTCCGGAATTTGTATTTAATTCGCCCGGGGTTTGCGGACCGCGAAGAAACAACAAACACAAAATTGCTAATTCTCCATCAGTAATAGGATAAACCGTTCCAAAATTATGTTTGTATTTTATTGTTCTGCTTCCTGCGCCTACAGCAGTAGCAACTAAACTCATTGCTTTTAAATTATTAAGCGCACTTAAAATTGTTTCTTCAGAATAATCTGTAACTGGCTTTCGCGATGATTTTTGATTACACGCGGCGGCGAGTGAATTCAGCGTCATTGGATAATAATCGGGTGTTGTTTTGCTTTTCTCAATCAACGAACCTAAAACTCTTTGTTCAACTGCACTTAAATTGGGCAACATACTTTCTTTCATTATTTGTTCAACAATTTATCAATTTCAGCCAATTTCCCTTTTGAATACGCATCATCCGGTTTAATTTTTAAAGCTTCTTCGTATGCAGGTTTTGCTTCGGTGTATCTTTTCATTTTAAAATACTCATCTGCTTTTTTAATGTTCTCTTTGTATTTATCTGTACCCAATGGAGTGTAGATGCCATATTTAGCATTTCCTTTTCCCATATTTCCATCGGCACCACCATTTTCTGTTTCATACTGCAAGCGTTTTTGTTTTTCTTCTTCTTCCTTTGCTTTTCGTTTCGCCTCTTTTTCTGCGGCAATTGCTTTTGCTTCTGCTTCATCTTCGGCCTTGGCTTTTGCTTCAGCTTCTTTTTTCTTCTTTGCTAATTCTGCAGCTTCGGCTTCTTTTGCTTTCCGTTTTTCTTCAATTGCTTTTGCTTCCGCTTCATCCTCGGCTTTTGCTTTTGCTAATCCTTCTTTTTGTTTTTGTGCTTTTTCTGCAGCTGCTTTTTCTTTTGCTAATTGTTTTGCTTTTGCTTCGGCTTCATCTTCTGCTTTAGCTTTTTCTTCGGCCTCTTTCTTTTTTGCTGCAAGCTCTGCTTCTGCTTTGGCTTTGGCGCTTGCCTCTTCTTTAGCTTTTGCTTGTGCATCTGCTTGTGCCTTTGCATCTGCTTCTGCCTTTGCCTTAGCTGCGGCTTCAGCATCTGCCTTTGCTTTGGCGGCCGCCTCTGCCGCTTTTTTAGCTTCTTCTTCTTTTGCTTGCAAACACTGACCCACTTTTGCTAATTGTTCTACCGGGTATTGCTCTCCCGGAATTATTTTCATTGCACTTTCGTATAATTGTTTTGCAAGCGGGCAATCGGGTTTTGCCAAAGCAATATCACCTTGTTTATTGGTGTTACAAAATTTCTGAATTAATGCATCTTCATCGTTATAAATTTTCATCACTGTGTTTAAGCCGCTTTGTGTAACTATTTCATCATGATCAAACACCTTTCTTTTCTCTTTAAACTCAACTTTTACCAAAGGATTTTGTAAACCGGAATAATTTATACCCGGAAAAGCTTTTGCCATAATAAAACCGCCAATACTAAAAGTTGGTTTGTAATTGTCTTTTGCAAAATCTTCCGGAACATTAAAAGTGTTAACTGCAAACTTTTTTGTGTTATACCCGGGGTAAGAAACCGTTAAAATATAATCTCCGTTTGGAGGAACGTCTATTGTAAAATCTCCGTTCCCATTACTTGTAGTTTGCCCTATTACAGCGCCGCCTTTTGTTAACACAATTGTAGCGCCACCTAAAGATTTTTCCTCCTTATCGGCTTTGCTGGTAAGTTTCCAGTTTCTTATTTCCACGTTGCTGCTAAGCTTTAATACCCAGTTTGCACTTTGTCCCAAATAAATAAACGGTGCTGCTAATAATATTATCAATACTCTTCTCATAAAACTAAGATGCTAAATTTTACAGTTTTTCACATTAAAAACCATACCAATTTAAGAAAACTCTTTAAATGCATGAAAATTAATGTTAAATGAATTTGATATGTAAACACATTAAATCAACAAATTAATTAAATTGTTTATTAACTGTTCACATTTTCTAGGACAAAAGGGATTTATAAACACTTTAAACACCTTTTAATTACATTCACTTAATAAAACACTCTTACATTTATTGTGGTTATTAGGTATACCTTTGTCAATTCCATCAACCGACATTTTAAACTAAAGTTTCAAATGGGATACGGTTTACTTCGTTTAAGGTATATTTTGATATTTAACCGGGCTGTGGTTTGGCCCGGTTTTATTTTATAAAAAGTATTAATTTAAACTTACCTTTGTGCATTATTAAATTTTAATATTTTGTTCAAATTCATTGGAGCTGTTGCGGGCTATTTGCTTTCAGGTAGAAACTTTTTTGGTGGAGTGCTTGGTTTTATTGTGGGTTCGATAATTGACAGTTATTCGGATGTACGCAAGCATGTTTTTTCTAAAGGAGGTACAACAGAAGATATTTTTGATTACTATCGTAAACAAAGCATGGGTAGTAACACTGATTTTGCAACCATGCTAATTGCATTATCTGCTGCTGTGATGAAAGCCGATGGCAAATTATTAAAAGCGGAGCTGGATTATATAAAGGGGTTTTTTAGTCAACAGTTTGGGCCACAATTCAACAGTACACATTTGCAAACATTAAAACACTTTTTAGATGGTGGTGAAATACCTTTAGAACAAATTTGCAAAGACATTAGTATGCGTACAAAAATTGAAGTACGTGTGCAACTTTTACATTATTTGTTTGGAATTGCAAGAGCAGACGGGCAAGTAGCTATGCAAGAATTAAATGTAATAAAGCACATTGCCAATTTATTGGGTATTTCTAATTACGATTTTGACAGTGTGAAAAATATGTTTTACCGCGACACTTATTCTGACTACAAAGTATTAGGAATTGAATCAACCGCTACAGAAGAAGAAATTAAAAAAGCGTATCGTCAAATGGCTATAAAACATCATCCTGATAAAGTTGCCGCCATGGGCGAAGAATATCAAAAAGGAGCTAAAGAAAAATTTCAAAAAATTCAGGAAGCATACGATAATATAAAAAAGGAAAGAGGTTTTAATTAAACAACATTCTCTTTCAGTAAATTGGCATTGTTTAACCAATTTCTTAATTTATTCATAGCATCGTTGTTTTCGGTAACTTGTTTTCGTGTTTCATTTATTAAATAATCAGAAGCGGCTTTATCTGCCCTACTCATTTCAGCAAATTCTTCAATTCCAATTTCTATAGAAAGTCGTAAATAATTCTTCTCTTCCATCATTTGTTTCATTTCATAATCGGTAGTTCGGTTAACGCCGCGCATCATTATATCGCTTATGCGTGTTGCCCAAAACAACTTTCCTTTTTTCTTGGCTTGCTCTGCAGTTATTTTACCTGAATAAGTTCCTGTGCCAATACTTAATACAAATACATCTTTGTAATCAATATCTTTATTTTGCGTCATGTATCCATAATCTACATGATGTTTAACAAATTCAGAAAGGGCTCCCATAGAGGGATTATTAATAAACACACCACCGTCAATACATAAACGATTTTCGTTTTCTTTATCGTTTGGGTATTTTAATTCAAAGGCGGGTAAATAAGTAGGACCGGCAGATGTAGCCCTTGCTATTTCGTAAATAGAAATATTTTGTAATAAATTTTGTTTCGAAGAGCGCGATTTAAAAAACAAAGGAATATTATTATTTAAATCATACGTTGATATCATTAGGTGTGTAAGCGCTTCATTTAATTTTGCATTTCCACAAACTTCCTTAAAAACTTTTTCAATACCCTCATCACCAAACATTGGATTAAACGCACCATCCATTGGTTTTAAAAATCTACTTAAAGCGTTAGAAGGCGGCGGAAATATTTCTTTACCTTTATTTAAATAAACATTTAGCAAAGAATCTAAACTATATTTTGCTCCTGCATTTAAGTTATTTACTTCTTTAGGAATAGTAAGTGCGCAAGCAATTAATCCGCCGGTTGAAGTACCTGCAATTAAATCAAATGATTTATAAATAGGTTGTCCTGTAAACTCTTCAACTTTTTTTAAAATGTTTAACGGCACTACACCTCTAAGCCCCCCGCCGTCAATGCTTAAAATTCTAAATTTTGACATGACTTATTTTTACTTAATCTAATATCCGATTTTTACGTGAAATGAGAAAAGAAGAGTATGAAAAACAAAAAAACCACCAAATTTGGTGGTTTTTTGTGATCCCGCTGGGATTCGAACCCAGGACCCCTACATTAAAAGTGTAATGCTCTACCGGCTGAGCTACGGAATCATACCTATTTTTTCAATAGGAGTGCAAATATACAAGCATTATTTAATTTACAAAAATAAATTTCAAATAATTTTATGCTGTAATTTCGGCTATTATTAACCTGTTTTCAACATACACATAAATGGACATAAGTTTAGATTTTACACCAGTTCCCGCCTTTTGCGGAACTCCTGTTCCGGATATAAAACCTGCCTTTTTAGCTTCCTTATTTGGCGAACCCGATGAGGTAGAATTAGCAGAAAATGCTATGTACGGCGAACCAATAAACGTATTGCACTATGAGGCTTTAAAATTGTCGTTTTATTTCAATGTAAACAACTTGGTTACTTTTTCTGTAGCTAACAAAGACTTTAAACTATTCCAACAAAATGTATTTAAACTTCGTGAAGAAGAAATTATTGAGCTTTTTAAAAACAACGGTTTTCCGGAACATGAAATTGATAAAGACTGGGGAGAGAAACAGCTTATATTTGAATCAGCCGGTGTAACCGTTTTTTTTGACAATCAATTTGCAGCAGAAATTTTTGTGGATTTGTAAATAATATCCCTTAAAACGCTGCGTTATAAATTGTATATTTAAACACTAAATTTTATACCATGCCTGGAACAGAATTATTTGGCGCAGAAGAGCGCAAAGAGATAGAAGATGTTTTGTCAACCGGAATTATGTTCCGATTTAACCACGATGCACAACGTAATAATTTTTGGAAAGCAAAAGATTTTGAAGCAGAAGCAAAAAAAATTACCGGCGCAAAATACGCCTTAGCTGTATCTAATGGCTCAGCAGCTATTTTAGCAGCCTTGGCTTCAAGCGGTATTGGTACGGGCGATGAAGTTATTTGTCCGCCTTTTACATACATTGCCACCATTGAAGCTGTTTTAATGCTTGGCGCTTTACCGGTTTTTGCAGAAATTGATGAAACACTTTGTTTAAGCGCAGATGGCATTAAAAAAGCCATTAGTCCAAAAACCAAAGCAGTATGTTTAGTACACATGTGTGGTGGTAATGCCAATATGGATGAAATTCTTAAAGTTGTAAATGAACATAAATTAATTTTAGTAGAAGATGCGGGTCAAGCATTTGCTGCTTCTTATAAAGGAATTTCTACCGGCTTGTTTGGAAATGCGGGTGCTTACTCTTTTGATTTCTTTAAAATTGCAACCGCAGGCGAAGGTGGTATAATGGTTACCAACGATGAAAAAACGTATTTGTTAGCAGATAGTTATTGCGACCATGGTCACGATCATATAGGCAATAACCGCGGAATGGAAAACCACCCAATTATTGGTTTTAATTATAGAATTTCTGAACTTCATGCAGCGGTGGGTGCAGCACAAACACGCAAAGTGCCTGCAATTAAATCTGCTAATCTAAAAAACAAAGCTTTCTTACAAAATATTTTATCAAAATCATCTGCAATAAGTTTTGCCAAGTTAGGCGATAACAATGGCGATTCCGGAACTTTTTTAAATATATTTTTACCGGATACCGAAACAGCAAAACAAACCGTTGAAGAATTTAATAAAGCAGGCGTAAGTGGTTTTAATTATTGGTACACCAATATGTATCATTTCATCAACCAATGGGATCACATCAAAAATTTACAAACTGCTTCTAAACTCCCAATTCAAGTTTTAGGAACTCCCCAAGATTATAAAAATTTAAATCTTCCTAAAACACAAGAAGTAGTAGGGAAATTAATTTCATTTGGTATTAGGTGTACCTGGACAGAAGCTCAAATGACGGAATTAGCAGAAAAAATAGTTGCCTGTGTAAACAAAGTAACAGCTGGAGTAAAGGCTTAACTCTAAAACCATTTTAGTTAAAATAAAAATAATTAGTTTGTAATTAATAAATTTTAATACATTTGTAACATGAATTTAAAATCACATCATCATCACATTTCTTCAAACGGTAAGTCGTAATGATGTTGTATTAACTATAACTAAAGGCTTACCAATCGGTGAGCCTTTTTCATTTCTGAACTAGGCTGCTGATTGGAGGCTAAAAACAAAAAAGAAATGAAACTAAAAATTGCAATTCAAAAATCAGGTAGATTAAGTGAAGATTCACTTAAGTTATTAAAAGAATGTGGTATTGATTTTAATAACGGTTTAAACAAACTAAAAACGGAGGCCTACAATTTTCCGTTAGAAATTTACTTTTTACGTGATGACGATATTCCGCAATACATTGAAGATGGTGTAGCCGATATTGGTATTGTTGGGGAGAATGTTTTGCTGGAAAAAAATAAAAAAGTAAAAACAGTTGAAAAACTTGGATTTGGTAAATGCCGACTTTCTATCGCAATACCAAAAGATAAGTCCTTTAAATCTATAAAAGACTTAAATGGATTAAAAATTGCAACCTCCTACTCTACCATCCTTTCTAAATACTTAAAACAACAAAAAGTAAAGGCAGAAATTCATGAAATTAGTGGCAGTGTTGAAATTGCACCAAGTATAGGATTAGCGGATGCTATATGCGATTTAGTAAGTTCAGGGAGCACATTGTTAAGCAACGGTTTAAAGGAAGTGGAAGTTATTTTACGTTCAGAAGCAATTTTAATTGCCACAAAAAACTTAAGCAAAGAAAAAACTGCTTTGCTTGAAAAATTATTGTTTAGAATTAAAGCTTTACGCAGCGCAAAAAAAAATAAATACATATTATTAAATGCACCTAATAATAAACTTGATGCCATATGCAAAATTTTACCCGGCATGAAAAGCCCAACCATTTTACCGCTTGCCGATAAAGGATGGAGCTCCGTACATTCTGTTGTTGAAGAAAATCAATTTTGGGAAATAATAGAAAAGCTTAAAGCTAATGGCGCACAAGGAATTTTAGTTGTACCAATTGAAAAAATGATTGTTTAAATGGAAATTATTAAATATCCCGACAAAAATAGTTGGAAGGAAATACTACAGCGCCCTAGTTTTAGCTTAATAGAACTGGAAAATACGGTAGGCTCTATTTTAGAAGATGTAAAAATAAATGGTGATTCAGCTATACAAAAATATGCACTTCAGTTTGATAAAGTAAAACTAAATGAATTTAAAGTTTCCGATAATGAAATTTTAAATGCTGAAAATTTATTATCTAGTGATTTAAAAAACGCCATTAACATTGCGAAACAAAATATTGAAACCTTTCATATATCACAAAAAGAAGAAATCAAAACAATTGAAACAACCAATGGTGTTGTATGCTGGCGAAAATCAATTGGCATTGAAAAAGTAGGTTTATACATCCCCGGTGGTTCCGCTCCGCTCTTTTCAACTGTATTAATGTTGGGCGTTCCTGCTAAACTAGCCGGTTGCAATGAAATTATTTTATGCACTCCATCTGACGCAAGTGGAAAAGTAAATCCTGCCATTTTATATGCTGCACAATTAGTTGGCGTAACCCAAGTATACAAAATAGGAGGTGTACAGGCTATAGCTGCAATGGCCTTTGGAACTAAAAGTATTCCTCAGGTATATAAAATTTTTGGTCCGGGTAACCAATATGTTACCTGCGCCAAACAATTAATTAGTAAAGAAGGAATTGCTATTGACATGCCGGCAGGACCATCAGAAGTAGCAGTAATTGCAGACGAAAGTTGTATTCCATCATTTGTTGCTGCAGATCTTTTATCGCAAGCAGAGCATGGTGCCGATAGTCAGGTTATATTAGTAAGCAATAATTTAAACGTAATTGAAAATGTAAACAAAGAATTAGAAAATCAACTAAAAGTATTAGGCAGAAAAACAATTGCTGAAGCAGCTTTAAAAAACAGCAAGGCTATTTTAGTTAGTACACTTGAAGAAGGAATACAACTTTTAAATGAATATGCTCCAGAACATTTAATTATTGCTTGCAAAGGTGAAAACCAATTAGCAGAAAACGTAATTAATGCAGGCTCGGTGTTTTTAGGCAATTACTCTTGCGAAAGCGCAGGTGATTACGCCTCAGGGACTAATCATACATTACCTACCAATGGTTACGCTAAATCCTACAGCGGTGTTTCTTTAGATAGTTTTGTAAAAAAAATAACTTTTCAGAAATTAAATAAAGAAGGACTAAAAAACATTGGCAAAACAATTGAACTGATGGCTCAAGCAGAAGGTTTAGATGCACACAAAAACGCAGTAACTATCAGATTAAAATAAAACAGTATGGAATTTAATTTAGATAAAATAACTAGAAACAATATTAAGTCATTACAGGCTTATTCTTCTGCCCGTAGTGAATTTAAAGGGAAAGAGGGAGTTTTTTTAGATGCTAACGAAAACGCATATGGTTCACCATTGCAAATTAATTACAACAGATATCCCGACCCACTGCAATTAGACTTAAAAGACAAACTAAGTAAAATAAAAGGTTTGCCTATTCAAAATATTTTTTTGGGAAACGGAAGTGATGAAGCCATTGATATTTTATTCAGAGCCTTTTGCGAACCGGGTAAAGACAATATTATTATTTGTCCGCCCACTTATGGCATGTACGAAGTATCTGCAAATATAAACGATGTAGCGATTAAAAAAGTTCCTTTAACTTCAGAAACGTATCAGTTAAATACAAATGAAATAGTAAAAGCAATTGACAACAATACAAAGTTAATTTTTATATGTTGCCCTAATAACCCAACAGGTAACGGTGTAAAATGGAACGATATAAAAATGATTCTAGAGAATTTTTCTGGAATTGTTGTAATAGATGAAGCCTATATTAACTTTGCAAAATACCGAAGTTTAATTCCTGAGTTATTAAATTACCCTAATTTAGTTATTCTTCAAACCTTATCTAAAGCCTGGGGTTTAGCGGGCATTCGAATAGGAATGGCATTTGCTTCTGAACCAATAATTGATTTATTTAATAAAATAAAACCACCGTACAATATTAATAGTGTTTCTCAAAAACTTGCAATAGACGCATTAGATAATATCACAAAAGTAAATGATTGGATAAAAGAAACTGTTTCTGAAAGAGATATATTAATGTCAGAAATTGAAAAATTACCATTTATTACAAAAGTGTATCCCAGCGATGCCAACTTCTTTTTGATAAAAACAAGTAACCCTCTTGCCTTATATAATTATCTTTTATCTAATAAAATTATTGTTAGAGATAGAAGTAAAGTAGAATTATGTGAAGGTTGTCTTAGAATAACTGTTGGCACCAAAGATGAAAACGTACAATTGTTAAATGCATTAAATAAGTATAGCGCATGAAAAAAGTATTATTTATAGACAGAGACGGAACCTTAATCTGGGAGCCCCCTAACACTTACCAAATAGATAGTTTTGAGGTTTTAAAATTTATTCCGGGCGCAATAACAAATTTAGGCAAAATAGCTAAGGAATTAGATTACGAATTGGTGATGGTAACAAACCAGGATGGTTTAGGAACAGATTCATTTCCTGAAAATACATTTTGGCCTGTGCAAAATTTTATAATTCAAATATTGGAAAACGAAGGAATTACGTTTTCTGAAATTTTAATCGATAAAAGTTTTGAATCTGAAAATAAACCAACGCGAAAACCAAATACCGGAATGCTAACAAAATATTTGTCGGACAATTACGATTTAAAAAACTCATTTGTAATTGGAGATCGCTTAACCGATGTGAAATTAGCAATTAACCTGGGGGCAAAAGCTATTTTCCTAAAAAACAATGATGATCCTAAGCAAATGGAATCATCAATTGATTTAATCACAGATAACTGGGAGAAAATTTATGAATTTTTAAAATTACCGGAAAGAAAAGTAACGCACACTCGAAAAACAAATGAAACAGATATTCAAATTGAATTGAATTTGGATGGTACAGGTAAAGCTAACATATCAACCGGATTAAACTTTTTTAATCACATGCTCGATCAAATTGCACGTCACGGTAATATCGACTTAAATATTAAAGCAATTGGCGATTTGCACATTGATGAGCACCACACCATTGAAGATACAGGAATTGCTTTAGGCGAGGCATTTGCTATAGCCATTGGAAATAAAAAGGGAATTGAACGTTATGGTTTTTGTTTGCCAATGGATGATTGTCTTGCACAAGTAGCCATAGATTTTGGTGGGCGTAATTGGGTAGAATGGAAAGCTGAATTTAAAAGAGAGAAAGTGGGTGATATGCCAACAGAAATGTTCTTTCATTTTTTTAAATCATTTAGCGATTCGGCTAAGTGTAATTTAAATATAAAAGCCGAAGGCGATAACGAACACCACAAAATTGAAGCGATTTTTAAAGCGTTTGCTAAAGCAATAAAGTTCGCATTAAAAAGAGACATAAATAATAATGAATTACCAAGTACTAAGGGGGTGTTATGAAGGCTGTAGTAATAAAATACAACGCCGGTAACATCACATCTGTTGAATTTGCATTCAAACGAATTGGTGTTGATGTGGTGGTGACAGATGATGTAGAAATAATTAAAGCAGCCGATAAAGTGATTTTTCCGGGTGTTGGCGAAGCTTCTTCGGCAATGTCTTATTTAAAAGATAAAAAACTGGATAAGATTATAAAAGATTTAAAGCAACCGGTATTGGGTATTTGTTTAGGAATGCAATTAATGTGCGATTATTCAGAAGAAGGAAATACAAATTGTTTGGGAATATTTTCACAAAAGGTAAATAAGTTTAAATCTACCGACTTTAAAGTACCACAAATTGGATGGAACAACATATATGACTTAAAATCTCCCTTACTAAAAAACATAAATGAAAATAGTTATGTTTATTTTGTTCACGGGTATTATGCAGAACTTGGAGAAAACACAATTAGTAAAACCAACTATATTCTTGAATACAGTTCTGCATTAAATAAAAACAATTTTTACGGAACCCAATTTCATCCCGAAAAATCCGGCGACATTGGTGAACAAATTTTAAAGAATTTTATAGGACTTAAATGAAAAAGAAATTTGACATAATACCTGCCATTGATTTGATAGATGGAAAATGTGTACGATTATCGCAGGGTGATTACGCTAAAAAAACAATTTATAATGAAAATCCCTTAGAGGTTGCCAAACAATTTGAAGATATTGGTATTACCCGTTTACATTTAGTTGATTTAGATGGTGCAAAAAAAGGAGAAGTTGTGAATTTAAAAGTTTTAGAAGCCATTGCGTCAAAAACAAACCTAGTGATTGATTTTGGTGGTGGAATAAAAACCGAAAATTCAATTCAATCTGTTATTAATGCAGGAGCAGCAATAGTAACAATAGGCAGCCTTGCTGTAAAACAACCTGAACTTTTCTACTCTTGGATTTTAAAATTTGGTGCTGATAAAATATTATTAGGCGCAGATGTTAAAGATGAAAACATTACCATTTCAGGTTGGTTAGAAAATACCGATATAAACATATTAGATTTTTTAAGCCAGAATATTTCTAAAGGTTTAACACAGGCTTTTTGTACCGATGTGAGTAAAGATGGTATGCTAGAAGGTCCTTCGATTGATTTGTATAAAAAAATAATTCATCAATTTCCCAATTTAATTTTTATTGCAAGCGGAGGTGTCACCACCATGCAAGATGTAAATCAATTAGAAGAAATATCATGCGGTGGTGTAATTATTGGAAAAGCTATTTATGAAGGCCGAATATCTATGAACGAATTAAAAGATTATATAAAAGATGTTGGCTAAACGAATCATCCCCTGCTTGGATATCAAAGATGGCAGAACAGTAAAGGGTATAAACTTCGAGAACATACGTGATGCCGGCGACCCTGTTGAATTAGCCATACGTTATTGTAAGGAAGGCGCCGATGAGTTGGTTTTTTTGGATATTACCGCTACTAACGAGAAAAGAAAAACATTATCTGAACTTGTAAAAAAAATTGCCTCAAACATTAACATTCCTTTTACCGTAGGAGGAGGCATCAGCACTATTGAAGATGTTCGAGTTCTTTTAAACTCCGGGGCTGATAAAGTTTCAGTAAATACTTCAGCATTTAAAACCCCCGAATTAATTAAAGAATTATCCAATCAGTTCGGTTCACAATGCATTGTTTTAGCAATTGATACCAAATTTGATCTCGATAGCTATCCGGATGGAGAGTGGTTGGTTTATTTAAACGGAGGTAAAGTTAAAACAAATAAAAAAGCTTTAGATTGGGCAATAGAGGGTGTAAAACTAGGTGCAGGTGAAATTCTTTTAACCTCCATGAATAACGATGGAACAAAAAATGGGTTTGCAAATGAAATTACCAAACTAATTTCTGAAAGTGTAAACGTGCCTGTAATTGCAAGTGGTGGTGCAGGATTAATGCAACATTTTAATGATGCTTTTACAATAGGCCAAGCCGATGCAGCATTAGCCGCCAGCGTATTTCACTATAAAGAAATAGGTATATTTGAGTTAAAAGAATTTTTATATAAAAATAATATTCAAGTAAGAATTTGAAATAAAATAATGAATCATGAAATTAGAATTTGATAAATACCAAAACGGTTTAATTCCTGTAATTGTTCAGGATGCCTCTACCAATACTGTTTTAATGTTGGGTTTTATGAATGAAGAGGCGCTTAAAAAAACCAAAGAATTAAATAAAGTAACTTTCTTCAGCAGAAGTAAAAGCAGATTATGGACAAAAGGTGAAGAAAGCGGTAATTTTTTAAAGGTGGTTAGCATTGCAGTCGATTGTGATAACGACACCCTTTTAATTAAAGCCATACCCGAAGGGCCAGTTTGCCATACAGGAGCAGAAACATGCTTTAATGAAAAAAACACAAGCGATAATTTTTTAGTTACCCTTGAAAATACAATAAAAAGCAGAATAAAAAGCCCGGTAGAAGGTTCGTATACAAACTTACTTTTAAATAAAGGAATTAATAAAATTGCACAAAAAGTAGGTGAAGAAGCAGTAGAGCTGGTTATTGAATCAAAAGATGATAACGAAAAATTATTTTTAAATGAAGCTGCTGATTTAATGTATCACTACATTCTTCTTATTAACGCAAAAGGGCACAGTCTTAGTGAAGTGATTGATGTTTTGAAATCGAGGGATGTGAGTAAGTAAATTATTTTCCTTTTAATAAATCAGGTCTTCTTTCCTCAGTACGTTTTACACTTTGTTCGTGCCTCCATTTATCTATGTTGGCATTATGTCCGCTTAATAATACTTCCGGAACTTTCCATCCGTTAAATGCTGCAGGTCTGGTATAAACCGGCGGAGCAATTAAATTATCCTGAAACGAATCGCTTAAGGCAGATGTTTCATCATTTAAAACTCCCGGAATTAATCGAATAACACTATCGCACAAAACCGCTGCCGCTAATTCTCCTCCGCTTAATACATAATTTCCAATACTAATTTCGCGGGTAATTAAATGCTCTCTCACTCTTTCATCAACTCCTTTGTAATGCCCGCATAAAATAATAAGGTTTTGTTTTAAGGAGAGTTGATTGCTTACACTTTGGTTAAGCATTTCACCATCCGGACTCATATAAATTACCTCATCGTAATTTCTTTGGCTTTTTAAATCATCCATACAAGCCGCAATGGGTTCAATCATCATAACCATTCCTGCTCCTCCGCCAAATGCATAATCATCAACGCTTTTATGCTTATCGGTGGCATAATCGCGTAAATTAATTAAATGAACTTCTGCTATTCCCTTATTTGCAGCGCGCTTTAAAATAGAATGGCTGAAGGCACTTGTCATTAGCTCAGGCACAACACTTATAATATCAATTCTCATCAAGTAAATTTAATAATAATTAACCGTGATACACACGTGATGCAATAATTTTACCGCTTTCAATTTCAAGTACCTCCCCTACACTTAATTGTTCTTCACCATCCACAAATCTAGAGTATTCCATAAAAACTTGCCCTTCGTCGGCTGTAAGTTTTATTACCTCATATCGCAAACTGGGCAGTCTTTTAAATGCATCGGCCCACCAACTGCGCAAAGCCTCTTTGCCACGAATTAAACCTTTAGTTTCGGGTTGACGTACTTTTAATTTCGGACTGTAATGTTGTGCATCATCATGATACAATTCCAACAACTTATTTAAATTGTGTTCATTAAAAGCTTCAAACCATTTGCGCGCTATTTGCTTGTTTTCTTCTGCCTTCATTTTAAAATTATGCTTATTTTAGATTTATGATAAAACACCTAATTTTTTTTATTACTCTACTGTTTTTTTATTCTTGCACCACATCAAAAGAAAAAGTTGATACACTAGTTTATAATGCCACCATTTATTCTGTTGATTCATCTTTCTCTATTTATGAAGCGATGGCTATCAAAGATGGGAAAATTATTGAATTAGGAAAAGATGATTTTATTAAAAATAAATACTATTCAACCAATGAAATAAATGCAGAAAAAAAATACATATACCCCGGTTTTATTGATGCACATTGTCATTTTTATGGTTATGGAAAAGGCTTGAGTCAGGTTGATTTGAGTGGAACAAACTCTTATAACGAAGTAATAGAAAAAACATATGCCTTCTATAAAAATTCGTTTTTAGATGCGCCACCTGTGAATTCAAATTCATCATCAGAAATAAATTGGATGCTAGGGAGAGGTTGGGATCAAAACGATTGGGAAATAAAAGAGTTTCCAACAAAAGAAAAATTAGACAGTTTATTTCCGGATGTTCCGGTTTTTTTAAAAAGAGTTGATGGTCACGCTGCATTAGTTAATGAAACCGCTTTAAATATTGCCAAGCTAAACGATAAAACTAAAATCTCAGGAGGAGATTTAATTTTAAAAAACGGAAAATTAACCGGTGTGTTAATTGATAATGCTGTTGATGCTGTAGAAAAACTAATTCCTAAACCCAATGAAGCGTTTATTAAAAAAGCCTTGTTAAATGCTCAAAAAAACTGTTTGGCTATGGGTTTAACAACAATTGACGATGCCGGTTTAGATAAAAACATAATTGATGCAATAGATAAACTACAAAAAGCAAACGAATTAAAAATGCGTGTTTACGCCATGCTTACTCCCAATGAAGAAAATTTAAACCATTACTTAAAAAACGGAAAATATAAAACCGATAAATTAAATGTATGTTCATTTAAATTTTATGGAGATGGGGCCCTTGGCTCGCGCGGTGCTTGTTTGTGCAAAGAATATGCCGATAAAGCCGGATGGAAAGGTTTTTTACTAAGTGATATTTCTTATTTTGAAAATCAAGCGGCACTAATGGCTCAACATGGCTTTCAAATGAATACACATTGCATTGGCGATTCTGCAGCACGTGTTATTTTAAATATTTACAAAAAATATACTGATAATAATAAAGATATGCGTTGGAGAATAGAACACGCACAAATAATTTGCGAAGACAATTTTGCCTTATTCAACAAAAACATTTTGCCATCTGTTCAACCAACGCATGCTACCAGTGATATGTATTGGGCAGGTGATAGATTAGGAAAAGAAAGGGTGAAATTTGCCTATGCCTACAAAACACTTTTAAAATACGCAGGAACTATTCCGCTTGGAACTGATTTTCCTGTAGAAGATATTTCTCCCTTTAAAACATTTTACGCCGCAGTTGCCAGAAAAGACAGCAAAGGTTTTCCGGAAGGCGGTTATCAAACCGAAAATGCTTTAAGCAGAAAAGAAAGCTTAATGGGAATGACTATTTGGGCCGCGCATTCTAATTTTGAAGAAAAAGAAAAAGGCAGTTTGGAAAAGGGAAAACTTGCCGACTTTATTATTTTAGACACCGATTTAATGAATTGTTCGGAATCTGCTATCTTAAAAACAAAAGTTTTAAATACTTACATTAATGGCGAAGCTTGTTTCGGCCAAAAAAGCAGTAAAAACGTCAATTAACCATTTCATAACATTGGGTTAAAGCTTTAGTGAAGATGTGAAGGTAAATTTGTATCGTTGAAACATCTACTTTACATATTCTTAATTTTAGCTTTTAGCAATAAAACCTTTGCAGGCGATAATAAAAACGGTGGTAAAGAAAACACCAAAACTATTATCATTAAATTAATCGATAATACAGGTGAAGAGCTTGCAGGTGCTAAAATTAAAATAGCAGAAACAGGAAAAGAATACGTTGCTGATTTTAATGGTACAATTCAAATTCAATGCAACACTAACGAAAACGTAACGCTTAAAATTGCTTCGTTAGGTTTCGAGGAAAAAATTATCAAATCTTCGGAATTAAGCACCTTCAACGATTTTACCCTAAGTCCTCTTCATTAAATTTACCCCAAACCCTTTACAGTAAAGGATTTTACGGCTTTTTAACACTTTAAAAGTAAAGTTAAAGTTAAGTTTCTGTTTCCTTAACATTACCTGTGTATTAATGTAATATTTTTGTATTAAGAAATTGTTCTAATTGTTTTACCCTTAAAAACACTCATTATGAAAAAGTTAATTATTATTTCTTTCTTTTTCTTTGCTGTAACAGCTAACGCGCAACAGCTAAACGAAAAGGGCTTATATATTGATAGCGAAGGGAATTTATTTTCCGGTGTTATTACTTCAATAAACAATGGCTTAAAATCTGAACTGGAAATTAAGAACGGAATGATTGACGGAAAAGCAAATTATTTTTATGCTTCCGGTAAATTAATGGAAAGCGGTTTAATGGTTAACGGATTAAAAGACGGTCAATGGACACGTTATAACGAAACAGGATTAACCTCAGCAATTGGGTTTTATACTGCAGGTAAAAAATCGGGTACTTGGTTGGTTTTTGACGAAAAAGGCACCAAAAGAATGGAAATGAACTATTCAAATGGTGAAAAATCTGGTACTTGGAATAGCTGGGACGAAAACGGAACCCTTGCCAGCACTAAGGTATACGGCGGCGCCAACTAAAAACATATTTATTTTATTGAAAACCGCCCTTTTGAGGCGGTTTTTTTTATTTTTGGTATATGAAAAAGCTCATCATTACCTCACTTTTATTTTTTTTAACCCTATCCTCTAGCTTTTCACAAGAAGTTAATTTAAAAGGGAAATGGAAAGTAAATTGTGCCTTAGATAAGCAAGAAGACGGTAAAATTCACTTTTGCGACATTTGTCCAACAACAATGCTTGCTAATAATACCGCAATTATTGAAGATTTTGAAATTGAAATTACTTCGGATGTGATGAAATATCCACATGATGAAATTGTAATAGATATAATGTATCAATTTGATAAAGCAAACAACACCTTTAAATTTAAATATCTAAAAAAAGAATATTTCTTTAAAGTATTAATTGTTTCTGATCCGAATGTATATGTTTTAGTTGCAGAAACCGGTGAGGTGCTTTACTTTAAAAAGGTTTTATAACACAACAAATAAATTATTTTTCTGAAATATTTAAAATTACATCCAATGAAATATATAAAACACAAAGGTTTAGTTACAATAATCCTATTGTTTATTTTTCAAAACATTTTAGCACAAGTAATACCTGTTAGTTTTGAAAGAGTTTACACCAGTAACGCCTTATCTAATACTGTTAGCATTGGCGAAAACAGTGAAATAACCTGTTATCAAAATCGATTGTATGTGACAGATAATGATTCCACAGGACTCATTTTTCTGCATAAATTGGATGTAGGCGGAAATATTTTATGGAGTAAACGCTATACCATTCAATCTAATTTACCAGGCAGTATGCCAGCATTTCAATTAGATGCTTTTGGAGGTCATGTGTTTTTAATTAATGAGTCGGGTCAAAGTATGGGAAGGCAGCATATCATAAAAATTGATACAACCTCAGGAGCAATAGTAGATACAACAGGATATGACCCTTGTGCACCTCCTAACTTCCGTAGTAAAAACAAAAGCCATGTTATAATGGATAATGGTTATATTGTTACTTATGCCTGTAAAGGTGGAACCGGAAGAGCCTGCTTGTTTGTAACGAATAGTAGCACAGGTGAACTTATTTCTGCCAATGAATTTATTGATCCTTCCGTTATTGGCGTTTTATATGAAACACGAATTACAAAACTAACCGAAAATTCTATATTATTATATGGGCGTGCTTCAAACGGACTTTATTACTTTAGTAAAATTACCGACCCAGTTACATTAGCTAATACAGGTTTACATGTTTTAAAGAAAAATACTTTTCTAGGGGGCTTTACACCAGAATCGGCAACAGAATACAACCCAGGCTCTAGTAAAATATATATGTTATTCAGAAATACCACCACTAATCTTATTATTGAATCAGATACAACATTAAGTGAATTCAAGGCTCATCGTTTTGTGAATAGTAATTTTATGATGTCGAATATGCTGCATAAAAACAACAAAGTATACGTTGGTGCCTACACCATGAATGTAACCGCAGGTACAGGCGATTATCAAATAGCAGTTTTCAATCAATCTTTAATACACCAACAAACCAATCGTTTCAGCGCAACTCCCTTTAACACACTACAAGTTATTCCTTATAGAGCCTTAAATTTAGCAGCCGATGCAAATCAAAATATTTATATGGCATTTGACGCTCGTTCTGTGGCCACATCCTCTAATAACAACCAATTTCACTTATTAAAATTAAATGCTTCCGCGCAATCTACCTGCTCTACTCTTTCTTCCATTACTCCAAGCTTCGCCGTTGCAAATTTACAAGATTCTTTAGTG
>JALHRL010000026.1 GCA_022841465.1 Bacteroidia bacterium
CACAACATTTTATCAGGCCCTAAATTAAAGGGCAATATTGGTTTTACTAAAAGATCTGTTGCATTGCTGTTGTAACAAGTCATGTTGCCATTAGAAAACGCTGCTGTTACCGTATACATACCACTCATAGTAGGTGTTAAGTTGGTAAACACAGGATTGTTTCCATTTAACTGGTAGTTGTTTGGTCCTGTCCAGGTATACGATTGTGCACCCGGTGCATTGGCCATAAAGGTGGCGCTTTCTCTCTCACATACTGTTATGGTTGGTATTACCGCAATGTTTGGAACTGGTATTACATTAACAGGAATAAAGTTGGTGGTAGTACAAGATACCGTGCCAATGGTAAATATTGCATTTACTGTATAGTTTCCTGCGTTTGCTGATTGAGCATTTGGTATATTGTTTGATTGTAATTGAGAATAAAATCCATTTGGTCCATACCACTCATAACCCGACGCATTTAATGCATTGGCCGAGAAAGTAATTGTTGTGTTTTGACAGAAGTTACTTGGACTGAATGGGGTTACAGGGTTACGCGGCACTACTGATACATTGCTTACTGCCTCACTAGTACAAATTAATGTAGTTATTGGGCTAACATAATAAGCTGTTACAGAATAATCACCACTATGAATAGGATTTACATTATTGATAATTGGATTCTGAATTGATGTATTGAAATTAAAAGGGCCTGTCCAACTATAAGATGTTGCACCAACGGCATTTGCCGTAAGTGCTAAGTTTGAATTTTGACAAAGGGTAAATGATGGAACAACATTTAATGGGGCAACCGGAACAATTGCCGCACTGGTTGTTGCCATAGTTGTACAAGACAATGTTGGGTTATAAGTTGGCGCTAAATATGAATTTGTTACCACTAATGTATAAAAACCTGAAGCGTTTGGTTGTGCATTTGGTATTGACGCGCTTGGTGTATTTGCAGTAAAACCATTTGGTCCTGTCCATGAATAAGTAACGGAAGCACTAGTTTGTGAAGTTGAACCAATATCTAATTGATTGTTTTGGCAAATTGGTCCATTATTAGCCATAATATTAATGGTTGGGGTAGGATAAACATTTACCATTACCGTTTTTGTAACAGGGCAAGCACCCGGATCAACAGTAACTGTATAGACACCACTCATGTTTGGTTGTGCATTCGCAATAGTTGGCGCTTGCAAAGTACTTGTAAATGCGGCAGGCCCAGTCCATGTATATGATAATGGAGTAGTAGGAGATGCAGAACTTAAAACATTTAAGTTTAAAGCTGAACCGTTGCATATTGGTCCATTTGAAGAAGCAGTTGCTGTGATTACGCCGGTAGGAGTCATACCAACGTAAACTGTGTAATCTTCGGTTTCACCATAACTATATTGAATACATGGATCCATGTTTGTACCATTCATAGCCCAAACACATCTTACACGCATGCGATAAGCGCCTGCTGGCTGTGCTGCAGGAACAGTGAAATTAATATTAACAAAAGAAGCAGCTGGAGGAACATTTGGAGTCCAAGCAACTCTTTCTGCAGGCAAGTTGAAAACACCATTGTTGTTCCAATCAATAAAAATAGCAAAGCCTTGACCATAAACATTACCAGACTGAAGAGTACAAACAATATTTTGACCGGGGTTGACAACTAAATAATTTTGACAACCATGATTAAAATAATTTCTTTGGCCCACGTTAGGAAAGTTTTGTGCATTACAACCACTATTGTTATTAGTAATGTTAGTAACTGCACCTGCAGTACTAAAACTATTAATGAAGTCATTAATCCAGTTACCGGGTGCGTTTGATGCACCACCCTGATTACAAGGTGTAGCCCAAGCGCCATATAGCGGCATACAAAAAGGGGCAGGACCTACCAAGGCTTGAGCAGCTAATTTGTTTTGAACAAACATACCGGCTAATAAACCAATTACTGCTAAACTTTTAATTATATTCTTCATGACTTATGTTTAAAATCTTTATTATTTGTTTGAATTGGTATTATCTGAATGCTTATAAATTAATTTACTTGAAGGAAGTAAAATTATTGCGTCTTTAAATCCTGGTAAATGAATACTTACTTCTTCATTTGCTTTACGTTGATCTTCAAAACGAGCAATATCAATTATTGACTCATCCAAGGTTACACCCTCTGTAAATGCATTACGTTTTACATAAAATGATTCGGTGAAATACCACATTTCTTTCACATATTGAACTTTGTTGTTTTCCTTCCAAACATTAAATGCTGCTTTTCCGCCATGTCTAACTTCAACATAAGGTTGAAATTTATTTACCTTATCTGAATTAAGTTTTATGTCGTTTACATTTTGCGAATAACTAACTAAACTTAAAACAACAAATGCAATTGCTAAAAGGGTTTTCATATTTGTTTTCATCTTCATCATTTTGTTACTACAAATTTAGAATAAGCTTGGTTTACAGGCTAATTTTTCAATCATTAATACCCTTATTTCACTCAATTGTTTTGAAGATGAAATTTTAACAAATAGATTAAAAAGATAAATTTTAACATTTAAATCCTTTTAAAAATAAGTTGTTTTTGTTTTACTGTTTCTAAAAATATAAAGAAATAAACAATATATTATTGTTTATCAATAACTTATGCTTTCTTTAATAAGATTTATTGCACTTTGTACTTCAACCAAACTATTGTGTTTAGAAAAACTAAACCTAAAAGACCTTTTTACTTCTTCTTCCTCTAATTTCATTGCTTTTAACACGTGAGAAATTTCTGCATTTTGAGAAGAACAAGCCGATCCGCTTGAAAATGCAATTTTTGAAGTTAACTTTTTTAAATTGGGAACTGTAGGAAACATAATGTTGGAAGTGGTGATAAGTCGGTTTCTTGTACCACCATTAATATGTAATCCTTCTATGTCTAATAATTGATGTTCAAAATAGTTTTTAATTTTTGAGATATGTGTATTTATCTCCCAATAATCGCGCTGTGCAATTTCACAAGCCGTCCCAAAACCAACAATGGCAGGTACATTAAGGGTTCCTGATCTTTTATTTTGCTGATGACCACCTCCATGAATTTGTGGAATTAAACTAACACGCGGATTTTTTTTTCGAATATACAAAGCTCCGATGCCTTTTGGGCCATGGAATTTATGCGCACTAAATGCCATACAATGAATTTTTTGCTCTTGTACATCACATCTCATTTTCCCAATAACTTGCGTTGCATCTGTAAAAAAAACACACTCTTTTTCTTCACACAAATTCCCAATTGTTTCTATTTCTTGAAGTACCCCGGTTTCGTTATTTGCAGCCATAATTGCTACTAAAATTGTATTAGCGTTAAAGGCATTTTTTAAATCCTCAACATTTAATACACCTTCCCTATCCACTTCCAAATAAGTAACAACAGCACCTTTCTTTTTCTCCAAATATTCGCATACATCTAAAACTGCCTTATGCTCGGTTTTTAAAGTAATAATATGGTTTCCTTTTGATTGATACGCTTCAAAAATTCCTTTAATGGCAAGATTAACGGATTCCGTTGCTCCGGAAGTAAAAATTATTTCATCTATATCAGCATTAATTAATTTAGCTACCTGATTTGTTGCCTTTTCAACAGCAGCCTGAGCTTGCCAACCAAAAGCATGTAATTTACTGGATGCGTTTCCGTACGTTTCCGTTAAATAAGGCATCATACTTTCTAATACTTCCGCATCTAATTTTGTTGTTGCGTTATTATCAAAATAAATCATATTGCCTGTCATAAGTATTCCCTTAACTTTGCCGTTTGTTAAATGCTTAAAGGTATAAATAAACATTATCTTCTACTTCATTTTATTGTATTTATATGGGGATTTTCTCCCATTTTAGGGCGATACATAACTTTAGATGCAACTTCTTTGGTATGGTATAGAGTTGTTTTAACCGTATTGGTTATTTACGGTTATATACTTTTTCGAAAAATAAATTACAAAATTCCATTAAAAATTATTCTACAACTAAGTGGTATTGGAATTTTAATTTTAATTCATTGGTTATGTTTTTATGGAGCCATAAAAGTTTCCAATATTTCTGTAACCATGGTTTCATTTAGCACCGGCACTTTATTTAGTTCAATTACCGAACCACTGTTTTATAAAAGAAGAGTTAGAGTTTACGAAGTAGTAATTGGTTTAATAATAATTATAGGTATTGCCTTTATTTTTACCATTCAATTAGACTATTGGCTAGGAATAGTTTTGGGAATTGCAGCTGCATTTACTGCTGCATTTTTTGGTGTAATGAACGGCCTAATGGTTAAAAAAACGGATGCGGCAGTAATTTCTTTTTACGAATTACTGGCAGCTGTTATCGGCTTAACACTGTATTTATTAATTGATGGTGGTTTTACTTCTGAATTTTTTAATTTAAACGAACAATCTATAATAGGCTTATTAATACTCTCATTAGTATGTACCGTTTTTCCTTTTATTGCTTCGGTAAATCTGAATAAGTATTTAAGTCCGTATACCCAAATTCTTACGGTAAACCTCGAAACAGTTTATGGAATCATTTGGGCTATTATTTTTTATAATGAAAATAAAGAACTTAAGCCCATGTTTTATATTGGTGTTTTAATAATTTTATTTGCTGTTTTTTTAAACCCTATTATAAAATATAGGTTAGAAAACAGAAAAAAGTAAATTTGTATTAAGTTTTTAAAAATGAAAATGAAAAAAAATTATTGCAAAGAGTGTGGCCAAGAAATTAAAGGGCGCTCCGATAAAAAGTTTTGCGACGACAGTTGCAGAAACAATCACAACAACAAAATGAACAGTGATGGTAATAATTTAGTAAGAAACATAAATAACATATTAAGAAAAAACAGAAGAATTTTAAAACAATTTTTGAAGCGCGAAGAATTATTGAAGCTTAATAAACAAAAATTAATTGATGAGCAATTTAACTTTGCCTACTTCACCGGAATTGTGCATACAAAAAACAATACTACCTATTATTATTGTTACGAATACGGTTATTTACTTTTAGAAAACAATCAGATTTTAATTGTAAAAAAACGCGATAAACCAAAAGAAAAAGAGAAACAAGAAATAAGTAATTAACTACTTTAATTTTCGGCCTGTTTCCCTTTGGATATCTCGCTTTTTTATATCCTCTCGTTTATCAAATTCCTTTTTTCCTTTGCTTAATGCAATTTCTAGCTTTGCAAAACCTTGTTCATTAATATACAAACGAATGGGTATAATGGTTAAACCCTGGTCTTTTATTTTCTTTGTAAGCTTATTGAGTTCTTGTTTTTGTAACAATAATTTTCTTTCGCGCAAAGGCTCATGATTGTAAAACGATGCCTCAGAATATTCTGAAATATGCATGTTTTTTATATACAATTCACCATTTTTAAAATAGCAATAACTATCGTTTAAACCGGCTTTACCCTCTCTTATAGATTTTATTTCTGTTCCTTTTAATACTAAACCGGCAGTAAATTTTTCTAGAAACTGATAATCAAATTTCGCTCGTCGGTTTTCTATATTAATGTTATTGCTTAACTTAGGCACACACAAAATTAGCTATTTAATGTTAGATAGTACAATAAATTTAATAAAGGCAAACCTTGATGATATTGAGGTTATAGAAAAACTTGCTTATAAAATTTGGCACGAGTACTATCCCTTTATTATTACAACTGAGCAAATTAATTACATGCTCAATAAAATGTACAGCAAAGAAAGTTTAACGGAACAAATAAATGACAATAACACTACCTTTTATTTAATTATGGTAAATCATCAGCCAAGCGGATTTATTTCAATTACAAATGAAAATGAAGGTAAGTTTTTCTTAAATAAATTTTATATACTTCAGGATGTTGCCGCAAAAGGCAAAGGTACACGTGCTTTTAAGCAGCTTTTATCAATTATTGAACCAAACGAAATTAAACTAACCGTTAACAGGCAAAATTACAAATCGATTAATTTTTATTTTAAAAACGGATTTGTAATTGAAAGTGTTGCCGATTTTGATATTGGCAATAATTATTTTATGAATGACTTTGTAATGATATGGAAAAAAGAAATTAAATAATTCCTATTTCAGATTGCTTTATCCAACCTTCATTACCATTTTCTAACTTTATTAAAACCCAATCGCCATTCACTTCAACAATTCTTACTTTTGTTCCTTCGTGTAAAGCAAATTTTAATATGGCTGATGTGTTTGGTTCATTGTTGATCTTAACTTCTTTATTTAAAATAATGGCAAACTTGTTTTCCTTTTTACTGTTTAAAGCAGATTTCCCTAAAAAATAAACAACAATTAAAATAATAAAAGAAGTGATGGAAAAAAAGAAAGCGATTTTTTTAATGATACTATTATAACTGCTTACAAACAAAAAGAAAAGTAAACAAGTTACAAAGGCCAAAAGAATGCTAAACAATGCCCAAGTGTTGGTGGTAAACGAATGTACAATATTTGATTTTATTGCATTGATAAAGAAATTTTCTTTTGCGTCTATATTATCAATTGTTTTTGAAGAAGCAATTCCCAGATTTATTTGAACATCTTGATCGTTCGGATTTAATTTACGTGCTAATTCGTAATTATAAATTGCATATCCAATTTCTTTGTTTCTGTAATGTGCGTTTCCTAAGTTATAATATAATTCAAAAGATGAATTCCCCTCCTTAATTAACTGATTATACAACGCTATCGCTTCTTTATAATTTCTACTATCGTAAGCTGTTGCTGCTTTATCCAATAAATCATTGGCTACTATAGGTGTAGCAAAAACTAAAAATATAAATAAATACTTCATCATGCCTTTTTTGTATTTATTTGTTGCTCAATATCTGTAATCAAATTAATAGTATCGTTGTAAACAGCCTTTAAATCGCCGCTTACTGCTCCGGGAGCATATTTTGCATACTCACTTATTTCAATTGTTTTTACCAATTTTTTAATTGCATCTTGATTTACATTTTTTTGTACTAAACTCTTTTCAACAATTTCCTTTGAAATTTCGGCAGGTGGTATGTTTAGTTTACTGCTTATGTAGTTATTAATTGCCGTTAAAATTTCAGTATAAAAGGCGTCCTTATTGTTTTGAGTCATAAATTTTTCGGCCAAAACCAATTGTTTTTTTGCAATTTTTACTGCCTTTCGTTGTTTAACAGCTACTACATCACTATTGTTTTTAAGATAATTTTTATGAATAAGTAACCCAAATGCAAGTAGCAAAAACGGAACAGTTAATAACAACAAGTGCATGGCCGAATTAAAAAATTCAGTTTCTGTTTTAGTTAAATTAAAATTTCCTTTTTTAATATACCTAATGTCATTTTCAGTTTCCTTTACTTGGTTTTTAGCATTAAACACCTGAGCTCCGGAACTATTTGGATCAGGTGATAAAACTTTTATATTTATTTCAGGAGAAGGAATATTTATGTATTTTTTTGACTCTAAACTAAAATAAGAAAAGCCCAAATTATCTAATTTAAAATCTCCCTCTTCGCGTGGGATAACCAAATAATCAAACACTTTACCATTAGCGGTTTCTGTTATTTTTGGGTCGTATGTTTCAAAAGACTCTGGTAAATTCAAAATTGGCGCATCAATTAATTTTGTATTTCCCTTTCCGCTTATGCTTATTTTTAAATTAAATGCATCGTTTGCTTTTAAACTATTTTTATTAACCTCGGCTTTATAATTGTACGAACCTACTGCTCCATTAAAATTTAAGGGCCTACCTTCAGTTGGTAACTCCATCACATCAACAACAGCAGTATTTCCTTTTACTTTTATGGCAACATCTTCATAACCTCCGCCAAAAAATTGCTCAAAAATATTCCGTGGTTTGTTCGTACTTGCTCTTCTAATTACAACCTCTTCTTCTAAAGGCGCAATAGCAATTTTTCCGGTTTTTGTTGGTGCTGCCTGATGCAAAAATAATTGATAAACATAGTACTGAATTCCGTCTACCACTTCATTTGGCAACTGCTTTATTACACCTGTTTGCTCTAAATTTTGCGACCAAAAACCATCGTAAACCGGCATATTACCCTTTTGAAAACCTAAAAACTGATAGCGTGAATACAATTTTTGTGTAATTACAACTTGCTCTCCTAAATAGCACTTTAATTTACTAAGGCTTGTTCTAATAAAAATATCATCACCCCCCGAAATTTTATCATTCCCTTTATTTGCACTTGGAGAACTTGTATTTCCCTTTCCAACTTCAATGGTTACCGGTGTTGTTTCAAGCTTATGACCGCTTGAAATTATAGAAGCCGGTCCTATAATATACTTTCCCTCTTTTTTAGGAACTAATAAATAAGAAAGTGAAATAGATTGAGACATTTGGCCATTTACAATTTGTATGCTTGAACTTTGATTCGGTCCACCTGCGACTTCAAAATCTTTAAAACTAGGTGGCGTAAAATCGGAAGCATTAACTGTAATTACAAAAACCAATTCAAACATTTGCCCTACTTGCACATTTTTTGTGTTTACTTGTGCGTAAAACTTTTGAGCATTAACATTAATAATTATTACTACACTAAATAGTAGTGTAAAAAATAATTTTATATAATTTGCTCTGTTCATTAATTTAAAGTTCTACATAAAACCTTCACCTGTAAAATAAAAATAGTTAAGTTTTCTAAATTACTTTACCAATCTTTTTCCGGATTAGATTTTGAATAATCATCCTGTTTTTGTTTTCGCTTATCTTGTGTTTTTTTCTCTGCGTTCATCATGGCTTTCAACAACCTTTCTGCTTCTTCCTTGCTTATTTCATTTTTTTGTTGTTGCTGTTTTTTATCTTGTTGATTTTGCTGTTGCTGCTTTTGATCTTGGCCACCACCACCCTTGTTATCTTTAGGCTTTCTGTTTTTTAATGCGTAAGCTAAATTATAGCGCGTATCTTCATCTTTTGGGTTATATTTTAAGGCTTTTTTATAGGCAGTAATTGCCTGATCAAAATCTTTCTTTTGAAGATAACAATTACCAATGTTATGCCACGACTTATGAAGTGTATCAATATCAGAAACAGTATTGGCTACAATGGCAAAACTTTGAGCGGCTTCGTCTAAAACCAAATTTGCCAATGAATCAGGGTTTACCTTTTGATTTCCTTGCATTAAAGCTGCTTTAGAATTTCTAATTTCAAAAGAATTTCTGTAAAGGGCGGCTCCTAAATTATAATGTGCTTTGTAATTAGAAGGATTTAGTTTTATAGCTTCGCGATATTCAAAGTTAGCGTGTACATAGTTAGAGTCGTAATAAAGTTTGTTGCCATCATAAACTTTTTTAGTGTCTTTTTGTGCAAATGAAAAAGCACAAAACAATCCTAGGAATAGAATTAAATTATTCCTAAAACTGTTTAATCTTGTTTTATTTAAACTACTTGGCAGCATTTTCAAAAAGATTTAATTTTTTAAACCACTCGCTCATGCGCTCACTAATTAAAAATTCAATAACAAATAAAATTAGTGCAAAACCTAAAAACCATTGAAACTGATCTTCATAATCCGTAAACATTTTTGTGTCAATTTTAGCTTTTTCCAACTCGTCTACCTTGTTTATTATTGCCTTAATTCCTAAATCACTTTGTGTTGCTTGCACATAAACTCCATTTGCTTTTCCTGAAATCTGTTTTAAAACATCTGCGTTTAATTTTGTAATAATTGTTTCTCCGGCTTTATTTTTTCTATAGCCTACAACTTTTCCGTTTTCAATAAGCGGAATGGGAACACCGTTTAAAGATCCAATACCAATAGTGTTTATCATTATTCCTTTTTGCGCTGCATCTTCAGCTGCTTTTACAGCTTCAATTTCATGGTTTTCTCCATCCGTAATTAAAATAATTGCTTTATTTTTTCCTTCATCTTTACCAAATGATTCTACTGCTTTGTTAATGGCGGCGGCTAAATTTGTTCCTTGAACAGGGACCATTTTAGTATTTATTGAAGATAAAAATAATTTTGCAGCGCTATAATCACTTGTAATAGGTAATTGCACGTATGCTTCTCCTGCAAAAATAATTAAGCCTAATCTGTCGCCTTCTAAACCATCAATCATTTTCTCTAATGCGTACTTAGCTCTTTCCAGTCTGTTAGGTTCCAAGTCCTGCGCCAACATACTATTACTTACATCTAAGCAAACAATTAAATCTGCTCCTTCGCGTTTTACTTCAGATAATTTACTTCCGGTTTGTAAATTACACAGTGCTAAAATTAAACTACTAAATGCCAATAAAAATAAAATAATTTTAGTGATTCGTTTACGCGTGCTAACATAAGGCAATAAATTACTTAATAAAGTTTCATCAGCAAATTTTTTAAGTTTGTTTTTTCTAGATGCAAAATACAAAAGCACAAGCAAAATAAATAGTGCAATTGCAATAAAGCCATAAAAGTATTCAGTATGTTCAAACTTAAACATTATGGTATATTTCTAAATATGGTAAAACGTAAAACAAATTCTAAAAATAAAAACAATGCTGCAGCAATAGCAAATGGTAAAAAATGCTCTGCTTTATTAGTAAAACTTTTTTCACTAACAATGGTTTTTTCCATTTTATCAATTTCCTTATAAATAGTAATTAAACTTTTTTTATCAGTTGCTCTAAAATATTTTCCTCCGGTCATGTCGGCAATTTCTGTCATCACTTTTTCGTCAATTTCCACATCTATATAATCGTACTCATACTCTCCCTGTGCATACATAGCAACAGGTTGTAAAGCTTTACCTTTAGAGCCAACCCCTATACAATAAACTCTTACACCAAATGTTTTGGCTAACTCTCCGGCTGTTAAAGGTGCTACTTCTCCCATGTTATTAACACCGTCACTTATTAAAATAACAACTTTGCTTTTTGCTTTACTGTCTTTTATTCGTGCAACAGAGTTTGCTAAACCTAAACCAATTGCTGTACCTTGATCTAACATTCCGGCTTTAACTTCATTAAACATATTATTAAGAACTTTATGATCGCTGGTTACCGGACATTGAGTAAAAGCTTCGCCACCAAAAATTACCAATCCAATTCTATCATTTGGTCTTGCTCCAATAAAATCTATTAAAACATCTTTTGCTACTTCTAATCTGTTTGGTTTAAAATCCTTTGCCAACATAGATAAAGAAATATCTAAACTTAATACAATATCAATTCCTTCGGTTTTAGAATCTTTCCAACTGCTTCTTGATTGTGGACGAGCCAATGCAATAATTATAAAACCTATACCTAATAATCTAAAAGCTATTAAAGTATGACGTAACTTTACTTTTATTGAAGCTTTTACACCTTCTAATAGCGAGAAGGAAGAAAACTGAAGTTCGCTTTCGCGATATTTATTCTTATAGATATACCAAAAAAGTAATCCCGGTATTAATAATAATAACCAGAACCAATGTTTTTCGGCAAATTGTATATCTCCTAAAAATTCTGTCACGGTTGCTTCGGGGTTATTTCATTTGTGTTTTCTATTACTTCATACACTTCTTCGCGCTTTGTTCCATTTACAAAATCAAATGCATTGTTAAGTGTTAAAAGGTGTTCTTGCTCAACAGGAATTAATTTTGCGAATTTTACAAAATCGCTTAATACTAAAATTTGCTTCATTCTATCTGAACTTGCAGCATCAATTACTTGGCTGCGCATAATAGATAAAATTTCATCGGTGGTGCTTTCAAGTGCTAATACACCATATCTCTCTTCAATGTATAAACGAATGGTATCAGCAATTTGCGAATAATATTCTTTGTACTTCCCATCTTTCCAAATTTGAGTTTCCTTAATTTTTTCAAGTGCAGCTAAGGCTGTTATATGTGCCGGTATTTTTGGTTTTTCGGGTTCCAATAATTGTTCTTTTCTTTTTTTATTAATTGTATAAATAACATAAAAGATTATTGTACCCAATAAAATACCAACTATAAATAAATAGATATAATTTTCGTACCAACGCCAATTAAAGGGTTCAGTAAAAGGTTCTTTAATATCCTTTGTTTTAGTTAAACTGGTATCAGTTGGTACAGTATGAACCTCCAATAAAAGGGCTTCTGTATATTTTACATTAACTGTATCGTCGTTAATAATAAACTTAAATGGAGCAATTGCAAAATAACCACTATCGTAAGCACTAATAACAATTTGCTGATGCTGTAAAATTAAGTTGGGATTTGCTCTATCGGGGGTTGCGGTATCGATTGGTGTGGCAGAAATTACTTCAATTTTTTCAGTAATGGTATCGCCAATACTTGGCCATTGAATTTTAATGGGGCCGATGTTTGGATTATATTTTACATACAAATCTAGTTTTACTTGTTCGCCAATTCTAATTTTTGAAGAATCTAATATGGCGTTTACTTGCACGTCTTGAGCAGAGACTTTTAACCCCGCAAAAGCAAGCAATAACAAAAAAACAAATTGAGTATGTAATTTTAAACGCATTATCTCTTTTTAAATAAATTCATTAAAGGTTTAATGTAACTTTCGTTTGTATAAACAGCTGTTGCATCTACTCCGCTTCTATTAAAAACGTCTTTTAATTCTGCTTCATATTTCATTCTATTAACCGCGAATTGCTTCCTAAAATCTTTATTACTTGTATCAATCCATGCCGTTTTACCGGTTTCGTTATCTTTTAGTTTAATTAAACCCACATCGGGTAATTCTAATTCTGTTTTATCTATTATTCTTAATGCAACTAAATCATGTCGTTTGTTACTTATTTTCAAAGCATCAGTATAATTAAACGGTGCTTGAAAATCGCTTAGTAAAAAAGCAATTGATCTTTTTTTAATGGCATTGGTAAGAAATTTTAACGGGACTTCAATATTTGTACCTTTTTCTGTTGGAGAAAAGTTTAATAACTCTCTAATTATTCTTAATACATGAGATTTTCCTTTTTTTGGAGGAATAAACTTTTCTATTTTATCGCTAAAGAAAATAATTCCTATCTTATCATTATTGGTAGATGCAGAAAAAGCAATTACAGCACACAACTCTGTAATTAAATCTTTTTTAAACTTTTCGCGTGTTCCAAATAATCCACTTGCACTTACATCAACCAAAAGCATTACACTTAATTCACGTTCTTCTTCAAAAACTTTTACAAAGGGTGTATTAAACCTAGCGGTAACATTCCAATCTATTGAGCGAACGTCATCTCCCGGTGTGTATTCCCTCACTTCCGAAAAAGCCATACCTCTACCTTTAAAAGCACTGTGGTACTCGCCAGAAAAAATCTGTCGACTTAACCCACGTGTTTTAATTTCTATTTTTCTTACTTTTTTAAGTAATTCAGAGGTTTCCATTTATACGCTTATTGCTTTTCTTCTTTTACTTAAACTATTTAATGCCATTATTAATTTAATTACAACCACAAACAACCAAGTATAAAAAACAAGCAAAGAAGTTTTGTAGGTATATAATTTTAAATAATGTTTACTGTTATCTATTTTTTTATTTCCACTATAGTAGGTTCCGTAATGACTGCTTTCACTCAAGTACTCCTTAAATGTTTCGGAAAAATTCATTTGCTCATTAATATCCTCCTTTATAGCATAAATTTCTGCCGTAGGCTTAAAATGCATTTTTTCTGATGAATTCATTTTTGAAAATGGGACAACATTAAAATCAGAAAAAACAGAATCGGGAGTTAATACAAAAATATCGCTGTTAAAACCAGATAAATTAGCATTAAATATTTCAATTGAATTTAGCGGATAACCTTCCTTATTTACAATAGCCAATTTATTAGAAGTTAAATCAACCATCACCCACTTCCCTTGCTCTTTAATAAAACTCTCGTTAAAAACATGGCCCGAAATCCCCGTATAATCAATCCATCCGGCAACCCCCATTTTTCTGGTTGGAATTCCTGCAACATTTGCGAATAAATGATAGATGTCGGAATAATTAGCGCAGTCTACTTCATCTTTGCCACTTAAAGCTAATTTATATTGTGCCAAAGGTGTTGTTTTTTTAATTTCCTCTGAGGGCGCACCTTCGTGTGGTTTTAATTTTTTTGATAAAAACAAACCAATAGAAAGAAGTTTGCCTTGGCTATCGGCAGTATCTGAAATACGTATTTCATTTTTTAAGATTTCAGCAACTTGTTTTTTTTCATCTTCTGTAATTTTTGATGAAAGTTTACACCAGCGATTGTATGAAAATAAATTTCTATCGTACATTGGCATGTTTGATGAAACAATACTTAAACCTTTGTCGCTTACGTTGTATTCAACACTAAATTTAAAATCTTGAAAAGAGGATGAATTAATAGTAAATGAATTTATTCCATTCGTAAGTTTTACAATTGGGTAAGTACTGTTTATTATTTCGTAACTGTTTGAATCTTGAATATTCCAACTGGTATTTGCTGGTGTTGGAGCAATTTTAATTACTAACGAATCGCCTTCCTTTTTCTGAAAACCAACAACGCGACTTGCCTCCTCTACCATGTAAAACTCATTGTAGTTAAGAGCATCCGTAAACTGGTAACCGTTAAATCTATTG
The DNA here is from genome assembly GCA_022841465.1 of Bacteroidia bacterium. Lineage (GTDB taxonomy): Bacteria > Bacteroidota > Bacteroidia > B-17B0 > Aurantibacillaceae > Aurantibacillus. Next base: position 14,498 of record JALHRL010000026.1, read on the forward strand.
ATATACATATATCGGTTTACAAAAAAAAGTGCAACAACAATTAAGGTGAATAAAAAAAAGAAAATATTATTCTTTATTATCTTTAAGGCGCTTATCACGGCACTTCAATAGTGTTTAAAATCTCATTGATAATATGTTCTGAAGTAATATTTTCTGCTTCTGCCTCGTAAGTTAAGCCAATACGATGGCGCATTACATCTGTACAAATTGCACGCACATCTTCAGGTATTACATAGCCACGTCTTTTTATAAACGCATAAGCCTTTGCTGCCAATGCAAGATTAATAGATGCTCTTGGTGAACCTCCGTAAGAAATTAATCCGTTGAACTTTTCTAACTTATGCTCTTTAGGAAAACGAGTAGCAAAAACAATATCTACAATATAACGCTCAATTTTTTCATCCATGTAAACATCCTTTACCACCGTTCTTGCTTTTAATATTGTTTCAGGATTTAAAACAGTATTTGGCGTTGGCATTCCGGTTGGCGAAATATTTGATGCAATAATTTTACGCTCATCTTCTTTGGTTGGATAGCCAATTACAACCTTCAACATAAAACGATCCATTTGTGCTTCCGGTAAAGGATAAGTTCCTTCTTGCTCAACTGGGTTTTGTGTTGCTAAAACTAAAAAAGGATTAGGTAATTTAAATGTTTCTTCTCCAATGGTAACTTGTTTTTCTTGCATGGCCTCTAACAAAGCCGATTGTACTTTTGCCGGAGCACGGTTAATTTCATCGGCCAAAACAAAATTCGCAAAAATGGGCCCCTTCTTAATTGAAAAAGCTTCTTGCTTTTGATTATAAATCATTGTACCAATAACATCGGCCGGTAATAAATCGGGCGTAAATTGAATACGACTAAATTTTGCATCAACACATTTTGCCAAAGTATTAATAGCTAAAGTTTTTGCTAAACCCGGAACACCTTCTAATAAAATATGGCCGTTACTTAACAAGCCAATTAAAAGACGTTCAACCATTGTTTTCTGGCCAACAATTACTTTGTCCATCTCAACATTTAGCAGATCAACAAATGCACTTTCGCGTTGAATGCGTTCGTTAATTTCATTTATATCTATCATAAAAAGGAGTTGTGTGAATGAGTCGTAAAGTTAGTAATGATGCGGTTTTCAAAGGGATTTGGCGCTGTTAAAATATGTTAACCAAATAAGCGGTTTGCCTTGTGTCAAAAGGCAATAGAATTAGGTTAATTAGCCCATTTTAAGTACTTTTGATTTTTACGTATTAACTTTATTTACCATGATGGAAACTATGACAAGGAGCGAAACTTTAATACAATTAGAAGAACAATTTGGTGCCCATAATTACCACCCCATACCTGTTGTGTTAGAAAAAGGAGAAGGCGTTTTTGTTTGGGACGTGGATGGAAAAAAATACTTCGATTTTCTATCGGCTTACAGTGCAGTTAACCAAGGTCATTGTCACCCACGATTAATTAAAGTATTAACGGAACAAGCTAAAAAAATCACATTAACATCGCGTGCATTTTACAACTCAACTTTAGGTGAATACGAAAAGTTTATCACACAATACTTTGGATACGATAAAGTGTTGCCCATGAATACCGGAGTAGAAGGAGGAGAAACCGCAATTAAATTGGCGCGCAGATGGGCTTATGATGTAAAAGGAATTAAAGAAAATGAAGCGAAAATAATTTTTGCTGAAGGAAATTTTTGGGGACGTACATTGGCTGCAATTTCAGCAAGCACCGACCCCAGCAGCTTTAAAGGCTTTGGTCCTTACATGCCGGGATACATTACTGTACCGTACAATAATTTAGTTGAACTTGAAAAAGCAATGCAAGATAAAAATGTTGCAGCTTTTATGGTAGAACCCATACAAGGTGAAGCAGGAGTGTTAGTACCAGACGATGGGTATTTAAAAAACGTAAGAGTCTTGTGCGATAAATACAATGTTTTATTTATTGCCGATGAAGTACAAACAGGTTTGTGCCGTACCGGAAAAATGCTGGCATGCGACCATGAAAATGTAAAACCTGATATTTTAATATTAGCAAAAGCATTAAGCGGAGGGATACTGCCTGTTAGTGCTGTACTTGCAAACAATGAAATTATGCTCACTATAAAACCCGGAGAGCACGGAAGCACTTATGGCGGAAATCCTTTGGCGTGTGTAGTTGCCATGGAAGCTTTAAAAATATTGAAAGAGGAAAAGCTGGCCGAAAACGCGGAAGAACTAGGGAAAGTGTTACGTGACGAATTAAACAAGATTAAAGCTGAATGCGATGTAATTACTGCTGTTAGAGGAAAGGGGTTGTTGAACGCAATTGTTATTAAAGAAAAAAACGGGAAAACGGCTTGGGATGTTTGTTTGCAATTAGCAGAAAACGGCTTGTTGGCTAAACCTACCCATGGTGATATTATTAGGTTTGCTCCGCCTCTGGTAATTAATAAGGAACAATTAATGGAATGCGTTGCCATTATTAGAAAAGTAATTTTAAATTTCTAAATTTTATTAATCATTTAAAATTGCCATGCTGTACAACTTTAGCCATACCGGCGATTTTGAAATGAAAGCCACCACCTTTTTTGGTTTAGAAGAACTATTAGAAGGAGAATTAAAAAAACTTGGCGCAAAAAACACACAGCCATTTAAACGCGGCGTAAGCTTTACCGGCGATTTGGGTTTTCTTTATAAAGCTAACCTTTGTTTACGAACAGCCTTAAAAATATTAATTCCCATTCATAGCTTTAAAGCTAACAACAACGATAGTTTTTACGAAGGAATTAATGAAATTGCCTGGGAAAAATTTATTACCTATAACGATACATTAAAAATAGAATGTGTAGTTAACTCCGATAATTTTGATCATAGTTTGTTTATGGCACAAAAAGCCAAAGATGCCATTGTTGATCGGTTTAGAAAAAGATACGGAAAACGCCCCAGTGTTGATTTGGTTTTTCCAACATTAAGAATTTACATTCATATTTTTAGAGATGAAATAAGTGTTAGTATAGATAGCAGTGGCGAACTTTTATATAAAAGAGGTTACAGAACCGATACAAACAAAGCCCCTATTAATGAAATTTTAGGAGCAGCCCTTGTAATGTTAAGCAATTGGCAACCTCATCAATTATTAATAGATGGTATGTGTGGAAGTGGTACTATTGCAATTGAAGCAGCTCTTTATGCAAACAACATTCCACCCGGAATTTTTAGAAAAGAATTTGCTTTTATGCGGTGGAAAAATTATGATCAGGCTTTATTTGATTTAATTACAGAAAGTGCCGTTGCAAAAATAAAAGAAAACGATTTAAATATTATTGCCAACGATATTTACGAACCTACCTTAAAAAAAATGATGGTGAATTTAAAAAACGCCAAGCTGGAAGATATTATTCAGATAAGTAACAAATCATTTTTTGATATAAGCACAGAAAAAAAATCAGGGGTAATTATTTTAAACCCTCCCTACGGAGAACGCATAGAAAAACAAGAAATAACACAGTTTTACAAAGAGATTGGCGATAAACTAAAAAAAGATTTCAGTGGTTTTACCTGTTGGATTATTACCAGTAGCATGGAGGGATTCAAAAATATTGGATTACGTCCTACCAGAAAAATTACACTTTTTAATGGTTCATTAGAGTGTAAGTATTTAAAATACGAACTTTACGAAGGAAGTAAAAAAGGAAAATATATTTCCAATAGCTCAGATTCGGGCAATTAATTCTTTTACAATAAAGGTTAGTTTTGGTTCTTGCGCATTTGCAACTTGCTGCACTTCTTCATGACTAACGTTTTGCACCACACCTTCAATTCCTAAATCAGTAACAATACTTATTCCAAAACAATTAATTCCGCTGTGTTTTGCAACAATAACTTCAGGTACAGTACTCATCCCTACTGCATCTGCACCTATTCTCCACAAATAACGATACTCTGCCGGAGTTTCAAAACATGGGCCTGTTAAACCTGCATAAACTCCTTCTTTCACTCTTATTTTATTTTCTTGAGCAATTTTTTTTGCTAAATCAATATAACTTTTTTTGTAGGCTTCGCTCATATCTACAAAACGCGGCCCCATCTCATTACTATTTTTTCCAATTAAAGGGTTATCCGGAAATAAATTAATATGATCGTTAATAATCATAATTTCTCCAACCTCAAATTCCGGATTCATTCCTCCGCTTGCGTTGCTAACAATTAAAGTATGAATACCCAATGCTTTCATCACACGAACGGGAAATGTAATTTGTTTCATATTATAACCTTCGTAATAATGAAAACGCCCTTGCATGGCCATTACATTTTTACCGCCAAGTTTTCCAAAAATAAGTTTGCCACTATGGCCTTCTACTGTACTTACCGGAAAATTTGGAATTTCATTATAGGGAATAACATGCTCTACCGTTATTTCTTTCACCAAACCACCTAAACCTGTTCCTAATATTATTCCTACTTGCGGATTAAAGTTGTTGGTTTTCTCACGAATACTTGCTGTGGTAGAATTTATTTGTTCGAGCATATTTTAAAATTATTTGATTAAACTCTTCTTCTTTGTCTTTAAAAGTAACCTCAACAGGCAAAACATACAAATTCATTTTTTGAACAATTGGCCAAACGTTTTTATTTTTAAGACGCATATAATCTTTTTCGGTAGTAATAATTATTTTATCGGGCTTATTTAACTGATTGTAGTACCGTTGAATATCTTCTAATTCCTTTGGAATATATTCATGGTGATCTTCAAAAGGAAAATGATAAACCTCATTTGCAAACTCTTTTAAATACGTGAACATAGTTGATGGATTAGCAATTCCGGTAAGCAACATTACATGGTATTTAAACAATTCATTTTCTACAATAATTTTTTGTGATTTATCGGTTACCGAATATAAATCGCCATATTTTAAATAACTAAAAAAAACATACTGATGTGCTAGTGGTTTTACATCTTTAACCACAGTTCGCAATTCAACTGGTGTAGTTTTATCAGGAGTTTTACTGATTATAATAATGTCTGCGCGCAGCATTCCGCTTTTTTGCTCGCGTAAACGACCATAAGGAAGTAAGTGATCGTTAAAAAAAGGACGAGCAAAATCGCTCACCATAATATTCATTCCGCATTTAATGGCGCGGTGTTGTAAAACATCGTCTAACAAAACAATTCCTGGTTTTGGATTTAATTCAATTAGTTTTTTTATGCCATTTACTCTATTGGCATCTACCGCAACTTGAAGATTATATTTAGTTTGGTATATTAATGGTTCGTCGCCAATATCTTCAGCGGTACTGCTTTCATTTGCTAAAATAAAGCCATTGGTTTTTCGCTTATAGCCTCTGCTTAAAGTAGCTAATTTAAATTCGTTAGCCTGTAATAAATTAATTAGGTATTCTACCATAGGAGTTTTACCTGAGCCGCCAACTGCTAAATTTCCAACGCCAATGGTGTGAATTTCAGGTTTAAATTCTTTAAGAACTCCGGTGTCGTATAAACGGTTTCTAATAAAAATCACTAATCCGTAGATTAGTGATAGTGGATAAAGTGCTATTTTCAGTGCAAAATTCAGCGTTCGTTATTTTAAAATTTTATTAATCGCTTTTTTCACTTTGCAAACCTAATTGTGGTGCTGCCGGATCAAACTTAATATCATAAAACTGTGAGCCTTTGTGGTAACTTATTTCTAGTGGTGATGTAGCATCCCAATCCACAATTTTAACTTTTGTCATGTTAGTAACTGTTTTAATACACGAGCTTATGGTACGTTGTTTCCAAATTGCTTTGCCTTTTGGCGCCCATCTAACAAAATAAACTTTTGTTTCGTGTCCTCCGTTACAAGCTCCGTCTCTATATGCAGATTTGGTAAAAGCATCTACATAAATCAGCATATAAGCAGTATCCCCAATTGTTTTATTAAAAAGAAGTTTAGAAACTTCAGGGTTTTTTACAACAGAATCTTTATAGCAATACGTTAAAAAGGTATCGCGGTTTGCAATGTTAATACATAATTCCATTCTGTCCGTTTTCTTTTTTGGTGTTTTTGTTCTAACGTAAAACGACATCTGTTTTCTTTTTTGCTCAGCTCTAAACGCCGCTCTAATAGAATCGTTTTTTATTTTACGTTCTTTGTAAAACTTCTTTTCGCCCGTTAAGCCATCAATTTCAACTTCAAGTGGCAAAGTAAGTTCAAGGGCTTGCATAGGATCTAACTCCTCATCTTCCGCATAAACAGTATCCTTCACGGCAACTTCTTTTCCTTTTTTACTTTTATATCCCGTTTGTTTTCCTTTTGTTTGTGCTCCTGCTACAGAAACACAAAACATTAATATGAAAAGGTATCTTATCATGGCTATCAGTTTAATTATTACAAAGTTATGTTTATTTACTTAAATTAAAAACAATTTTATTGCGCATTCCATCCTCCATCAATTGGTAAAGCTGTTCCGGTTAATGTAGAAGCACTTTCACTTGCCATAAAAACCGCTGTTTGCCCAAGCAACTCTACCGTTACAAAATCTTTTACGGCCTGCTTGTATAACATTATTTTACTTATTACTTCGTTTTCAGGTATTCCGTGTGTTTTAGCCTGATCTTTAATTTGTTTTTCAACTAAAGGCGTTTTAACATAACCCGGGCATATGGCATTGGCTGTAATGTTAAACGGTGCTCCTTCTAAGGCTATAGTTTTTGTAAACCCAACAATACCGTGTTTACTTGCTACATAGGCACTTTTAAATTCGCTTGCCACCAAACCATGCGCCGATGCAATATTAATTATTCTTCCAAATTTTCTCTCTTTCATCCCTTTCCACACAGCTTTGGTTAAATGAAAGGCCGAGGTTAAATTAATTGCAATAATGGCATCCCACTTTTCTTCCGGAAAATCTTCAACAGCCGATACGTGTTGTATTCCGGCATTGTTAACCAACACATCAATTTTTCCAAATTTTGCTATACCATCACTTACCATCTTTCGTAATTCTTCGGGCTTTAACATGTTTGCATTACTAAACATAGTGCCTATTCCATAATCCCTTGCTACCTGTTCCGCAATTTCCGGGCCATTAGCTTCCAAACCATTAAAAATAATGTTAAATTGTTTTGTCTTAGCAAACTCTATCGCTATTCCTAAACCAATACCACTGCTGCTTCCCGTTATTAATACTGTTTTCATTTTTCGTTTTATTTTAACATTAACTAAATTACTAAATTAATTGTTATTGCACCTTCTTTTAAATGCTAAATAATTTTTACCTAACAATGCATGGTTATTAAACTATTTTCTTTTAAAATTTTAACTTTAACGATTCATGTTTGAGCAAATAAATAAAAATGTAACACGCTACCACACGTTTAGTAAAAAAGAGCTTGACTTATTTAATAAACTACTCAAGCCGGTGAAGTATGAAAAAAAAGCATTTCTATTACAAGCAGGCGAAGTATGCAATTTTGAAGCATTTATTAATAAAGGATGTGTTATGACTTATTTACTAAATGAAGAAGGGAAAGAAACTGTTTTATATTTTTCTATAGAAGATTGGTGGGTGAGTGATTTATCGAGTTTTAATGAACAAAGAAAAAGTGATTTTTACATTCAATCTTTAGAAGATAGTGAAGTTTTAACTCTAAATCCTCAAACAAAAGAAGAGCTATTGTTTCATGCCCCAAGCTTTGAAAGGGTTTTTCGTTTAATGGTACAAAAAAACTTATCGGTAATGCAAAATCGTTTGCACAGCATAATTGCAAAAACAGCAGAACAACGTTACACCGATTTTATTAAACGCTACCCAAGTATTATGCAGCGTGTTTCGCAACGCCACATTGCCTCGTATTTAGGCGTTACTCCCGAGTTTTTAAGTAAAATAAGAGCCAAGCAATCCAAATTGTAATTTCTTAATCTAGTTCAATGTTTTTAACCTAAAGGTTGCCGTAACTTTGTGGTATAAAAATTTAACAATGGACAGAAAAGATTTTTTAAGAAAGGGGTTAATGGGCACAGGTATGCTAGTTTCCTCAAAAGTTCTTGGAAATTTAATTCAAAACAATATTGACGAATTAAAAGAACTTGAACCCATCGGTTTTAATCATATACCAAATACAAATTCAAAAATTATGGCAAATACAATTCTACACAAAGCAAACACAAGAGGTCACGCTAATCACGGTTGGTTAGATTCTCATCACACTTTCAGTTTCGCAAACTATTACAATCCCGAGCGCATGCACTTTGGTGTTTTAAGGGTTTTAAATGACGATAGAGTTGACCCCGGAATGGGATTTGGTACCCACCCGCACGATAATATGGAAATTATTTCTATACCGCTTGAAGGTGATTTAGAACACAAAGACAGTATGGGAAATGTTGCGGTAATTAAACATGGCGATATACAGGTAATGAGTGCAGGTACAGGAATTGAACACAGTGAATTTAATCGTAATAAAGACAAACTGACCAAGTTTTTACAAATTTGGGTATTCCCCAATAAAAAAAATGTAAAACCTCGTTACGATCAAATATCATTAGATAGTAAAGACCGCCATAATAAATTACAACAAATTTTATCACCCAATGAACACGACGAAGGAGTATGGATACATCAAGATGCTTGGTTTCACTTAGGAGTATTTGATAAAAATTTTAAAACCAAATACCAATTTAAAAAGGAAGGAAATGGCGTTTATGCCTTTGTAATTAAAGGTGAATTTACTTTAAACGGACAGGTTTTAAACGAACGAGATGGAATGGGAATTTGGAATACGAATTCTTTAGATATTATTTCAGGTTCTGATAAAGCAGAAATTTTATTAATGGAAGTACCAATGACTTTATAAATTCAATAAACAAATAAAAATAAAAACTATGGAAACAACAAAATGGGGCTTAGACCCAATGCACAGCGAAATTACTTTTAAAGTAAAGCACATGATGATTGCCAATGTAACAGGTAATTTTACAAAATTTGATTCGAATGTAATTACTGAAGGGGATGATTTTACCAAAGCTAAAATTAATTTTTCGGCAGATACCAACTCTTTAAATACTAATAACGAGCAAAGAGATGGTCATTTAAAATCGCCTGATTTTTTTGATGCAGAAAAATTTCCGAAAATTAATTTTGAAAGTAACTCCATTACAAAAAAAGCTGATGATGAGTTTTTGGTGAATGGAAATTTAACCATAAAAGAAGTTACTAAACCGGTAAGTTTAAACGTAAATTTTGGAGGTATTGGCAAAGATCCTTATGGAAATACCAAAGCAGGTTTTACAGTAGAAGGAAAAATTAACAGAAAAGATTTTGGTTTAACTTGGAACGCTGCCTTAGAAACAGGTGGTATGTTGGTAGGAGAAGAATTAAAAATTCATTCGGAAATACAACTGGCAAAACAAAATTAAAATGTAAAAACAAAAAGGCAACATGTTTATGTTGCCTTTTTTGTTTTTAGTACGCTCTAATGTTTTTGCCTTCCATGTAATTTACAAATGCTTTATTACTAACCCTTATTCCACCGGGTGTAGGATAATTTCCTGTAAAATACCAATCGCCTAGATGATTTGGACATGATTGGTGTAAACCTTCTATACTTTGATAAATAATTTGAAGTTCGGCTTTTAAATTTTTTGGCTTAATTAATTCCGCAATTTTATCTGATATTTCAGTTGCTGTGTATGCATCATACAACTCCTTAACAACATTTATTTGTTCTTCTTTCGGTTTTTCTAATTCTGCTTTTGCTTTATTATATACTTCTTGAATTAACTTTTCTTTTCCGTTTTGTTTTAAAAGAGCCATGCACGCATCAAATGCAACAAATTTTCCTAAAACGGCCATATCAATTCCATAGCAATCAGGGAAACGAATTTGTGGTGCAGAACTCACTATTATTATTTTTTTAGGTTCTAACCTGTCTAAAATAGAAAGTATACTTTGCTTTAATGTTGTTCCTCTAACGATACTATCATCCACTATCACCAAATTATCTACGCCCTTTTTAACTGTTTCGTAAGTAATATCGTACACCAAATTAACAAGGCTGTCGCGTGTTTCATCTGCAGTAATAAATGTGCGTTGCTTAGCGTCTTTTAAAATAACTTTGTGAATGCGCGGATGTATGTTTAAAATTTTATTTAATTCTTCTTTTGTACAATTTTTTGAAGCCAGAATTTTTTCGGCTTTTAAATTATTATTGTAATCATCTAAACCTTCTATTAATCCGCCAAAAGCAATTTCAGCAGTATTAGGAATATAACTAAATACTGTATTTTCTAAATCGTGGTTAACCGCTTCCAGCACTTGATTGGTAAGATTTCGTCCTAAAGCTTTTCTTTCTAAATAAATATCTGCATCGTTCCCTCTGCTAAAATAAATTCGTTCAAAAGAACACGATTTTCTTTCTTCTGCCGGTACAATTTCTTCTTCGCTAAAACTGCCATCTTTTTTTACAATAGCTGCATGACCCGGTTTTAATTCTTTTACCTTATCAAAAGGCACATTTAATACCGTTTGAATAACGGGTCTTTCGCTTGCAACAACAATTATTTCTTCGTCTTTATAATAAAATGCGGGCCTAATTCCATTAGGGTCTCTTAATACAAAAGCATCGCCATGCCCCATTAAACCGCACATCACATAACCTCCATCCCATCGTTTACTGCTTTCTTTTAAAATGGCGTTTACATCAATATTTGCCTGAATTAATTTACTTATTTCAACATTGCTGTCTGTTTTCTCTTTAAACTGTTTAAATAATTTATCGTTTTCTTTATCTAAAAAGTGACCGATTTTTTCAAGAACTGTTACTGTGTCTGCCTTTTCTCGTGGGTGCTGACCTAACTCTACCAAATGTTCAAAAAGTTCATCTACATTGGTTAAATTAAAATTACCGGCAACCACTAAATTTCTACTTTTCCAATTATTTTGTTTTCTAAAAGGGTGGCAGCTGTGTACAGTATTTTTACCAAAAGTTCCGTAACGTAAATGACCTAAAATTAATTCGCCTAAAAAGGGAATATTTTCTTTTTGCCAATCGGCACTTTTGTATGCTTCCGGATTTTTTTCTTGCGCTTTTACAAAAAGCTCATTAATTTGAGAAAAAATATCTTGAGTGGCTTTGTTTTCAATAGATCTAAGACGGTCGATGTAGGTAGTTCCCGGCTTTGTATCCAATTTAATAGTGGCAATTCCGGCTCCATCCTGACCCCTATTTACCATTTTTTCCATTAGCTGGTACATTTTGTGTAAACCGTACCTAGCCGAACCGTATTTTGTTTTGTAATAACTGTGCGGTTTTAACAAACGTATAAAGGCTACTCCGCACTCGTGTTTAATTAATTCGCTCATTAGAAGTGGTTGGGAATGCGAAGTTACTGCTAAAAATTAATTTAACAGATATGTTTTAATAAATAAATATTGGGCCTAAATTTTGTGTTCCATTTTGGTGTTTTTTCACTATATTTGGGCATATTATATCTAATTATGAAATTTATGCTTATGCAAAAATTTAAGGGATTTGGCATTTTTGTTTTATTCGCTTTTCTAAGTATTTCTAATAGGGCCTACTCTCAATCTGCTTACGCAATTGCTTTAAATGAGTACATGGTTACCAATACACAAGGCTTTCCGGCAATTGATAATTACGGGCAGCCGGAAGATTGGGTTGAGTTATACAACGCCCATACTGCTAGTGTAAACCTTGGTGGTTATTATCTAAGCAACGACAGAACCAATTTAACAAAATGGCGAATACCGAATACCTGTACAATGACGGTGGGAGGCTACCAAATTTTTTGGTTTTCTGGTAGAAATGAATCTAAACTTCAGGGCGGTCAGTGGCACTACCACACTAATTTCACAATTGATCAATGTAAAAACCAATGGATTATTTTAACTGCGCCAAACGGCGTTGTGCGAGATTCCATAGCTGTTCAAAAAACTCAAGAAAACCACTCAAGAGGTCGTCTTTTAGGAGATTATAGCACCATTGGTGTTAACGGATGGCGTGTTTACACAGCTCATACATTTTCTGCAATTAACAACAACCCGGGTTATATTAATTATTGCCCAACACCAAATTTTACTGAACCTCCGGGAATTGGCGCAATTACTTCACAAACATTTGAAATTTATACTGCATGGGCTGGAGTTCCTATTGATACTACTTGTTACAGGGTATTTTTTACAATTGACGGTTCTTTTCCTTGGCCAAACATTCCAAACCCTTTTGGGCCAACAAATCTAACATCACAAGAATTTATTGACCCGGTAACACCTATGATTGCCCCACCGGCACAAACTACCATGTTTAGGGCTGTTGCTTATCCTAACTTTTCCTTAACTCCTGATCCTCCAACCTATTGTCAGGTTAACTATTTGCCAAGTTTTTGCCAAACAAACACCTACTTTACAGATAACGGACACTTAATTCCTGATTTTTCAGATAAGTTTGGTGTGCTTTCATTAGCAATAGAACCACTTACTGATTTGCAAACTTGGTTTTTAGTGGGTACACCTGCCACCACTGTTCATGCAGAATATTTTGAACTAAAAGCAAACGACCCTAAAAAGTTTGTACAAGAAGGTTATGCTCAAATGACTAAACCGGTTAATGAATCTTGGTTGTCATTTCAAAAAGGTTTTAATTTAAGTATAGATGATAAACGAGGCTTTGGCTGTAATTTTGAAGGTCAAATGTTTAATGTTCCTGAATTAGGAACCAGTACTAGAACTCTTTTCCCTACATTACACGTAATGGGTGGAGATTATGAAGCTCATTCAGCACCTTCTTCCAACACACTACTCCCCTCGGAAGGAACAGGAATTCGTGACGTTTTTATGCAAACTTTAGCAGCAAAAAATAATATTGACGTAAATCCACTTCACATAAAACCTATTGCCATGTTTATAAATGGTAAATACTGGGGAACCTATAATCTTAAAGAAATTTATGACGAGGAGTATGAAATATATTACAACAAACAACCGAAGAAGGATTTAACCATGTTGTTTTATCATAATGGTGAGGGAGTTGTTGCATCATCTACACTAACAAATAATTGGTTTGGACATCCGTCCGTTGACACCTATAGCTTTGTAAATCTTTACTCGTTCTGGACTACTAAACCTACTGTTGTTTCTGCAAATTACAACACGTTAAAAAAACGATTGAATATTCCCAACTTTATAGATTGGAATATATTAAACAGCTATGCTCAAAACAGCAACTTATATAATTATAATCTTACACTTGCAAAAGGCACTAACACTTTAACGGGTGGAGGTAGATGGCATAGCTATTTATGGAATATGCCTTCTGTATTTCAATACACAACTATTGCGCAAAACACCTATTTCTATAACACCGCACAAAGTAGCCCTTGCGCCATTGCACAACCAACTTATCCTTTAAGCCCTAACAGGTATAACGGACATGGAATAATTTTTAATAAATTAATGAATGAAAATGGCGGTGTTGGTAATGCGGAGTTTAAGCGCGATTATTTAACGCGCTATCAAGATTTATTAAATGGCCCACTTAGTTGTGAAGAAATATTGAAACATTGGAAAACCTTGTATGATTTGTATTTTACAGAAATGAAAAAACACGAAGATCCCGGAACAGCTCCTTTAGCAAGTCCTTTTGCTCAGTTAACAGATGTTTGGGACACGAACATGAATGTTTTGAAACGCGCTATTGAAAGACGTTGTGAATTTATGGAAACAGCGTTTTCTAAAACAGTAAGCTGTTATGGTTTGGTTGGCCCTTATGATATAACAGTAAAAGTTAGACCTGAAGGTGCCGGTACCGTTAAACTAAATACTACTTGGTTACCTTATTATACCTGGAGTGGAAAATACTTTAAGAGTGAAATGACATTTAAGGCAAAACCTGCGGATTCTTCGTTTGTTTTTGATCATTGGGAATTGGTTAATCATCCTGAAAAAAATGCAAGACCACTTAGTTTAGATTCTATTGGAATTGATTTTAGTAATGTTGCCGGTGAAGAAGTGGTAGCAGTATTTACCGATAGACAAAAAGATTCAGGAATACCGACAGCCTTTTCGCCAAATGGTGATGGGGTAAATGATTTCTTTCATATTTTAGGAAGTGGTAAATACAGTGATAGTTTTGAAATGCGAATTTGGAATCGATGGGGACAAGAAGTTTTCAGATCAGTAGACCCAACAGTTGGCTGGGATGGGAATTTTAATGGTGCACAAGCTCAACCCGGAGTTTATGCTTACTATATTTCTTACAAAAACATTTTTGGAGAAGATAAAATTTTAAAAGGTAACGTAACACTTGTAAGATAACAACAACTAACTCTATTTTATGAAACATATATATACGTTAATACTTGTTTTTGTTTTTGGAACACTAACAACTAATTTAAAAGCGCAGGATATACATTTTTCAATGGTTGATGAAACACCGTTGCTAATAAACCCTGCAAATACCGGTTTTTTTAACGGTTATTTCAGATCAAACATTAACTACCGAAATCAATGGCAAGCTATGGGCAAAGCCTTTCAAACAATGAATTTGAATGTTGATGCCGGTTTATTTAAGCACAGAAAAAGAAAATCATTTTTAGGTGTTGGATTAGTTTTGTTTCAAGATGTTGCCGGTACTGCAAAATTTACACGCACAAATGCTTTGATAAATGTTAGTGGTATTGTGAAATTAAGCAAAAACAGTGTTTTAAGCGCAGGAATTAGTGGTGGAGCTGTTGGAACTTATGCCAGTTACAGTAAATTAAAATGGGCAAGCCAGTTTGACGGTAATGAGTTTGTTGACGATGCTGATAATGGCGAAAGATTTAACTACCGCTCGTTTACCACAACAGATTTTGGTGTTGGTTTAGCTTATGAATATTCAACAGTAAAAATAGATCAAGATCATGACGATTTTACGAGATTTAGAATAGGTATTGCTGCTTTTCATGTGAACAGACCAAAACAAGAAATGTCGCCGGGATCAACTTACCGTTTACCAATTAGATGGGTAGGTTCCTTTACTTCTAATTTTGATTTTGAAGATACACGATATACAATTACTCCAACATTTATTGTTCAACGCCAAGGAACAAAAGATAATAACATCCCACAAGATTACAGCTTAAATGGTGCTTATCAGTTATACATGGGTAGTTATTTAAAGATTCGTTTAGCAACAGGAACAAAAGTTACCGGACAAAAAACTCAAAATGCTTTTGGAATAGGTTTGTTTTACCGTACAAAAGACGCATTAATTCCTGCAATTTTATATGAAGCAGGTGATTATGCTTTTGGTGTTGCGTACGATGTGAACATTTCAGGATACCGTTCTGCAAGCAGATACCAAGGTGGTTTTGAAGTTTCTTTACGTTATAACAAATTAGCAAGCTCTTTATTTGCAACAAGAAGCGAATACAATTAATCATTATTTTATTTCTTACATCAATTAAATGAAAAAGTCATCACTTATTATTATTGGTGTTTTAATTGCATTAATAGCTATTTCTTTACTTGTTTTTAAAAAGAAAGGAAATTCAAGTACACTTGATGAAGATTCACGTAATTTTAGTTATAAAGATACTGCTGCCATTACCAAAGTTTTTATGGCAGATAAAAACGGAAGACAATGCACCGTAGAAAGAACCAAAAACGGTTGGATTGTAAACAATAAATTTCATGTAAGGCCCGATGCCATTTTAACGTTACTGGAAACAATAAAAAACGTTGAAGTTAAAAGACCAGTTGCTCGCCAGGCGAAAGAAGGAACCTTAAAGGTACTTTCTAATAAAGCCATAAAAGTAGAAATTTATAAAGGAAACAATTTAGTGAAACAATATTACGTTGGTCACGAAACCCCTGATGGAGAAGGAACACACATGCTTTTAACCGATGTTGAAAGCGGAGATAATTACAAAGACCCCTTTGTTGTTTTTATTCCGGGCTTTACCGGTTTTTTAAATACACGCTATATTGTAGAAGAAAAACACTGGCGAGATTTATCTGTTATTAATTATACACCCGATAAAATAAAAACGATTGCTTACTTTAATAATAACTTTCCGGATTCATCCTTTAGCATTCAAATAGTAAACACTAAAACATTTGTTTTAAAAAATCACTTAAACACAGTGCTTCCTTTTTCAGAATTAAAAATGAAACAGTATTTAGCCTATTTTCAAAACTTAAATTGTGAAGCAATATTTACTTCTACAGATAAAAAAGTAGCAGACTCTTTAAAAACAGCTAAACCCTTTGCGAGTTTTGTAATTACAGATATTAATAATAAAAATAACAGATACGATTTTTACTTTAAACAACCGCCAACCTTTAAAAATATTGAATACGGTATACGTTATAAATACGATCCTGATAGACTTTACGTAAATTTTGACGATAAAAAAGAATGGGCCGTTATACAATATTACGTTTTTGGAAAATTGTTTATCACAACCGATTACTTCTCTGATAAAGAGTCTGTTAAAAAGTAGCTTATAACTCCCCCTTATTTTAAGCCCTAATTTTGTGGCTAAGCTTAATTTTGTTTACTTAAAACAAGTGTATTATGAATTTTGTAGTTTCAGCCAACACCCTATTAAAACATTTAAAATCAATAAGCGGAGTATTAAGCACCAATAATACAGTGCCTATTCTTGATTGTTTTTTGTTTGAAGTAGAAAAAGGAGAGCTTACTGTTTCTGCAAGTGATATGGAAACAGCTATTACAACTTCTATTAAGGTAGAATCAAATAATTCTGGCAGCATTGCAATTCCAGCAAAAACACTAATTGAAACTTTATCTAACTTACCTGAACAACCTATTTCGTTTGTAATAGATAAAGGAAAATTTTCTACAAAAATCAAAACAGAAAATGGAGATTACAGTATAAGCGGACATAATGGCGATGATTTTCCGAAAATGAATAAAGTTGATTCGCAAGCTTCCATGGTTATAAAAAGTGATATACTTGCTTCTGCAATTAACAAAACTATTTTTGCAACCGGTAACGACGATTTAAGACCTGTAATGAATGGCGTATATTGTCAGTTTAATGAAAACAATACTATTTTTGTTGCAACCGATGCACATAAATTAGTACGCTACATACGTAACGATGCAAAAGCAGGAACAACAGCTGCTTTTATTATGCCAAAAAAACCATTAAACGTTTTAAAAACATTATTATCAGGAGTTGATGATGCTGTTAAAATAGAATTTAATAAAACCAACGCGCTATTTAGCTTTGGAAATGTAAATATGATTTGCCGTTTAATTGATGGAAAATATCCAAACTACGAAGCCGTTATTCCTAAACAAAACCCAAATAAATTAACCGTTGACAGAGCCGCTTTTTTAGGTGCTTTAAAGCGTGTAAGTGTGTTTTCTAATAAAGCAACTCACCAAATACGTGTGAAGGTGGCAGGAAGTCAGTTAACCATTAACGCAGAAGATTTAGACTTTGCTAACGAAGGGCACGAAACTTTAACTTGTACTTATGTTGGAGAAGATATGGAAATTGGATTTAACTCTCGCTTTTTAATTGAAATGGTTAGCAATATGGAGTGCGATGAAATTGTTTTGGAAATGAGTGCGCCTAACCGTGCAGGAATTATTTTACCTCACAATAAAACCAACCCTTCAGAAGATTTATTAATGCTGGTAATGCCGGTAATGCTTAATAATTAAAAAGCATATCTTTATTAAATGCTAACTATAAAAAAATCAATTTTAAGCCTGTTAATATTTACAGGCTTTTTTGTTACTGCGCAAAATGGTATTACTATTTCCGATAGTATTCTTTCAAATAATATTTATCGTAAATACAGAATATACATCCCCAATTCATACAATAGTTCCCAAGCTGTTCCATTGCTTTTTAATTTACATGGATACACCTCTAACGCTTTGCAACAACAATATTATGGCGATTTTATGCCAATAGCAGATACCGCAAAGTTTATAATGGTTTTGCCGGAGGGTACTGCTCCGTTAGGTAACCAATATTTTAATGCAGGATTTGGTCCGGGTGCAAACGACTTACTATTTATGACCGATTTAATAGACTCTATAAGTTTAAACTACAACATTAATCAAAATAGAATTTATAGTTGCGGAATGAGTAATGGTGGTATAATGAGTTATTACTTGGCTTGCAATATTACAAATCGCTTTGCTGCTATTGCTTCTGTAACAGGAAGTATGCTAAAAAATTGGTTTGTTTTAACTCCTACACGCGCAGTACCTGTTATGCATATTCACGGAACCAATGATGGCACTGTGCCCTATGCCGGTGATGCAACCTTTGCACCGGTAGACTCTATTGTGAAAAAATGGAGAGTTCATAACCAATGTTTACCAACACCAACAATAACAAATGTTCCTAATATAAATACTACAGACGGTGCCACTGCAACACACTACTTATATAGTGGCAGTAATGCAGATGTTGAATTTTATAAAATTAATAATGGTGCGCATACGTGGCCGGGAGCAAATTTTGTAATTAATGTTACTTGTCAGGATTTTAATGCTTCATATGAAATTTGGAGATTTTTTAGCAAATACGAATTAAGTATGTTTACCAATATTTCAAATGAAGATAAAGTAAACGAATTTCAACTTTTCCCTAATCCGGCAAATAATGAATTATATATTTTAAATACCGAATTTATTTCTAGTACTTATAAATTTTATAATGTGTTAGGTAAGGAAGTTTCACCCCTTTTACTTTATAATGGATTTGAATCTAAATACGATTTATCAGAACTTAACAGCGGCTTTTATTTTGTGTACCGTTATCATAACAATACACTAATTGATTGTAAAAAAATTATTAAAAACTAAGTGTTTTTGCATTCCGGTAATTCACCTATTCTTTCTGTTCCAAATAAAACAAAATCATTCATGCCGTTTGTAATCATTAAATAAGGTACTTTTAAGACCAAATTATAACGCAAAGCTTGCTCTAATACCTTTTCATTTAACATAATCTCCGGAGCCTTGCATTCAATAATAATAAGAGGTTTTAATGTTTTAGAAAACACAACAACATCGTATCGTTTTTTTGTTTCATTTAATATTAATTCCTTTTCAACTGAAATAAGTGATATTGGATATCTTTTCTCCTTAATCAAATAATTTATTAAATGCTGTCTCACCCACTCTTCGGGTGTTAATAAAAACCACTTCTTTCTTATTTCATCAAACACTTGTACATTTCCCTTAGCATTTTGCTTTAAGCGAATGTTATATGTTGGATATTTTAACTGCGGAAACAAATTATTGCTTTATTTTAGATATCTTTACTTAAAGTTCCAAAATTACACTACAGGAATGAAATCAAAAGAAGAAATTGTAAACAACTGGCTACCTCGTTACACCGGAGTTCCTTTAAATGAATTTGGTGAGTATATTATTTTGGTAAACTTCAGCAACTATGTAAATATGTTTGCCGAAGAAAACAAAGTATCTGTTAGAGGTATAGACCGCCCAATGAGCAGTGCTACCGCTAATAATATTACCATTATTAACTTTGGCATGGGAAGTGCCAGCGCTGCTACCGCCATGGATTTATTATCTGCCATTAAACCTAAAGCAGTTTTATTTTTAGGGAAATGCGGTGGTTTAAAAAAGAAAAACAATATTGGCGATTTAATTTTACCCATTGCCGCTATAAGAGGCGAAGGAACAAGCAATGATTATTTTCCACCCGAAGTACCCGCATTGCCTGCGTTTAGTTTACAAAAAGCAATTTCTTACACCATAAGACTAAGTAATAAAGATTATTGGACCGGAACTGTTTACACCACCAACAGAAGAGTTTGGGAACACGACGATAAGTTTAAAGAATACCTGCGTGTAACAAGAACTATGGCCATAGATATGGAAACGGCAACAATTTTTAGCGTTGGTTTTCATAACGAAATTCCCACAGGTGCCTTGCTTCTGGTTACCGATCAACCCATGATTCCTGAAGGAGTTAAAACAGAAGACAGTGATAAAAAAGTAACTGAAGGTTTTGTGAAGGAACATTTAAGAATTGGAATTGCTTCTTTACAAGAATTACAAAATAAAGGAGTATCTGTAAAACATTTACGCTTTGAGTAATACCGAACAAAATATTTCTCCACACTATTATATTAATGGTGTTTTAAAATGTGATACCGCCATTTTAAGCAGAGCTATTACCATTGTAGAATCAAAAAATCCGGAACACCGATTGCTTGCCAATCAAATTATAGATGGTGTTATTCACCGTTCAGGAAATTCTTTCCGCCTAGGTATTACCGGAGTACCGGGTGTTGGTAAAAGTACTTTTATTGAAAGCTTTGGAAAAGAATTATTAAATCACGGACACAAAGTTGCAGTACTAGCCATTGACCCAAGTAGTACAAAAAGTAAAGGCAGTATATTAGGTGATAAAACACGCATGAATTTTTTAGCCGCTCAAGAAAAAGTATTTATTCGTCCTTCACCTAGTTCCGGTTCTTTGGGTGGCGTTGCACAAGCAACATACGAAACTATTTTATTATGCGAAGCAGCCGGTTTTGATTTTATAATTGTAGAAACTGTTGGGGTTGGACAAAGTGAAATTGCAGTAAGTAAAATGACTGATTTCTTTTTATTACTAATGCTTGCCGGTGCCGGTGATGATTTGCAAGGCATTAAGAGAGGTATAATGGAAATGGCCGATTTTATTTTAATTACCAAAGCCGATGGTGATAATAAAGATAAAGCAAAAATTGCTCGTGCCCAATACGCCAATGCTATTCATTTTTTTCCTCCAACAGTAAGCGGTTGGATCCCAAAAGTAGAAACTTGTTCAAGTACTGAAGAAAAAGGAATTTTACATGCTTATCAAATAATTTATGAGTATAAAGAATTTACTACTATAAATGGGTATTTTGCTGAAAACAGAAAAAAACAACAATTAGAAATTTTAAGAGAAACCTTAAATAATGAAATTGTAAAACAGTTTTATCTTACCCATCAAATTGAAAAAAAACTGGATAATTTAAAACTAAAAGATATTATAAATCCCTTTTCTGAAGCCCTTAAATTGTTAAAAGGCACTACTTAATTTTCCGTAAAAATTCTAAAACAATTTAAGACGCCATTCCTTCATATTTCCTTAATAAAGCCTATTATTAATTCCGTAAATTTGCCTTTTAGTTTTATTATGAAAAAAAATTATATTCTTTTTATTTTATTATTCTTTTTAAAGAATTTCGTAAGTGCAGAAAATATTTTTCCGGAAAATCCTTATTCTAATTTTTTTAAAAAAGCCTATACTTTAAACCCAAGTATTCCTAAAGGTGCCTTAGAAGCCGTGGCTTTTACACAAACTCGCTTTCAGCATTTAAACAACGAAGAAGGAAGTTGCATTGGATACCCAACTACACAAGGGGTTATGGGCTTAGTAGAAAATGGGAAAAACTATTTTAGAAACAACCTACTTACAATTGCTGAACTTTCAGGATTAGCAATTATTGAAATTGAAAAAAATCCGGAAACACATATTTTAGCTTATGCCAAAGCATTTGCTGAATTGCAAAACAAATTTGGTGTTTTTGGAAACAAAATAAGTAATTACAAAAATATTTTTGTTGCTTTGAGTGAATTACCGCTTAGTAACGATTTACAAAACGACTTTGCACTTAACAGTCACTTATACCAACTTTACTGGTTTTTAAATAACAGCGAAGCATCACAACAATATAATTTTCCAAAACATACTATTAATTTTGATGAACTATTTGGTGAGAATTATAAAATCTTGTCTTCGTCTACCATAAAAATTACAGATGAAAGTAAAATAACCAATGGTTATAGCGATTATAAATTTACATCAACCGCTGCCTTGTTTTCTACCGATTACCCTCCTGCCCTTTGGGATGCCGCTGCTTCTTGCAATTACAGTTCTCGCAACGGAACTCAAATTTCTGCAGTAACTATTCATTTTGTACAAGGTTCATATGCCGGTTGTATTTCTTGGTTTAAAAATTGTTCGGCAAATGCATCAGCACATTATGTAATAAGAAGTTCAGACGGACAAGTAACACAAATGGTTTTAGAAAGTAACAAAGCATGGCATGTTGGTACAGAAAACCCCTACACCGTAGGTATTGAACACGAAGGGTATATCAGCCAAATTTCTTGGTTTACAAATGCAATGTATAATTCATCTGCTGCATTAACAAAAGATATTTGTGTAAGCCATAATATAAATCCACTACGCACTTATTACGGGCCTTCGTGTAGCGGCTCATCTTCGCAATGTTTATTAGGAAGTTGTGTTAAAGTAAAGGGACATCAACACAACCCAAACCAAAGTCATACAGACCCCGGACAATATTGGAACTGGGCAAGATTTTACAAATTAATTAATAATACCTATTCTATTACTTCTACCTATACAGCAAATAGCGGTAATTTTTACGACACGGGTGGGCCTGCCGGAAATTATAGCAACGACGAAAGAAAGTTTTGGTTGTTTACAAATTCAAACGCAACAAATATTAATTTAAATTTTACAAGCTTTAATGTAGAACAAGGTTATGATAATTTATTTATTTATAATGGTGGAAATCATAATTCAGCGCTTGTTGGTCAGTTTACCGGATCTATTAACCCCGGCCCTGTTGTAGTTAGTAACGATAGTTTATTGGTTGAATTTAGAAGCGATTGCGGTGTTGTTTCTTCAGGCTGGGCCGCCACCTATACAACGGTATCAAGCACGCCTACCGCCAGTGATAATGTGGCACCAAGCACTTCTGTCTCTGCCAATAATATTTGGCAAACCACTGCATTTACATCTACCATAACAGATTTAGATAATACTGGCGGAAGCGGAGTTGAAAAAGGTTATTATCAGGTTATTGATTTTAATGGAACAGAATGGCGCGCCAATTATACCAAAGGATTTCTATCTGATAATTTTGATAATGCCATACATCCTGAATGGACCATAAAAACCGGCACCTGGAGCATTGCCACAAACGCACTTCAACAAACTGATGAAATAAGTACCACCGCAAATAACACCAATATTTATACAGCACTTACACAAAGCTTATCAAACAGATACTTGTATAATTTTTACGCAAAGTTTGAAGGCAGCGGAACCAACAGAAGAGCAGGCTTACATTTCTTTTGCGATCAACCCGACAGCAGTAACCGCAACAACAGTTATTTTGTTTGGTTTAGATTAGATGATCAAAAAATTCAAATATATAAAGTAGTAAATAATGTTTTTGGCTCTCCTGCCGTTGATTTACCTCTTGCTTTTAATGCAGGGCAATGGTACGATATAAAAGTAATTTATGATCGCATTAGCGGTAAAATGAGTGTGTATATGAATAATGTTTTAGTTGCTACATGGACAGACCCCTCTCCACTTACCAACGGAAACTACATTTCATTCCGCAGCGGCAATTGTAAATTTAGTGTTGATGAAATTAAAGTTTACCGTTCTAGAGCTACATCGGTTAATGTAAATGTTGGCGCAGGTAATACAAATGATTTACGTTATCAAAACCCAAGTCCAATTCAAATTGCCGGAAAAATAAAATCTATTTGCCAAGATAGCGCAGGTAATTTATCGCCGATTGATTATTACGATTTAAATATTGATTGGACACCTCCTGCAAACTTAACCTTTGTAAATGATGGTGCAGGAAGTGATATTTCAACCGTTAACACCAGCGATTCATTAAAAGCTAATTGGTCGGCCAGCGCCGATCAGCATTCAGGTATCATTCGTTATTGGTATAGTATAGGAACGTCACCGGGTAATAATAATATTTTAGGTTGGACCAGCAATTGGGCATCTACCTCTGTTACTGCAACCGGATTAAATTTAACCCAAAACACCATTTACTATTTTAATGTAATGGCCGAAAACGGTGCTAATTTATACTCACCGGTAATTAGCAGTAACGGACAAAAAGTAGATTCTACCTATGTAGCTTCTATTAACGAAAAATCTTCTTTAGATAAATTAGTAAATGTGTATCCCAATCCATTTAAAAATGAATTTACTATTTCATTACCTGAAAATGAAAACTATGCTTACAAATTATTTGATTTATTAGGTAAGCAATTAATTGTTTCAGAGAAAAGAAAAACAAATCAAAACGCTAATCATTTAACCATTGATTCTTCTAATTTATTAAATGGTGTATATATATTAGAAATAGAAATTAATCATCAAAAAATTAAATACAAGTTGGTGAAGGAATAGAAAAACAAAAAGCCCCGCAAATTGCAGAGCCTTTTTATTTACTATTACTTTACTTATTATTTACCTAAAGCTTTCTTTAAATTTTCATCTAAAGCAGTTAAAAATTCTTCGGTATATAAATAATGTTTACCGTGCTCTACTTTATTACCGTGAATACAAACTGCTAAATCTTTGGTCATTTTACCACTTTCAACAGTTTCAATACACACTTTTTCTAAAGCATGGCAAAACTTAATTAGCTCTTGGTTATTATCTAATTTACCGCGGAATTCTAAACCTCTTGTCCAAGCAAAAATACTTGCAATTGGGTTTGTTGAAGTTGGCTTACCTGCCTGGTGATCGCGGTAATGGCGCGTAACTGTTCCGTGAGCAGCTTCCGCTTCCATTGTTTTTCCATCCGGTGTAACTAAAACAGAGGTCATTAAGCCTAATGAACCAAAACCTTGCGCAACAGTATCTGATTGTACGTCGCCATCATAATTTTTACAAGCCCAAACAAAGTTTCCGTTCCACTTTAATGCAGAAGCAACCATATCATCAATTAAACGATGCTCGTAAACAATTCCGGCAGCCGCAAATTTATCTTTAAACTCTTTTTGATAGATCTCTTCAAAAATATCTTTAAATCTTCCGTCGTATTTTTTTAAGATGGTGTTTTTAGTTGATAAATACAAAGGCCATTTTTTTGCTAAGGCTGTATTAAAACAAGAATAAGCGAATCCTTTTATTGATTCATCGGTATTATACATGGTTAATGCAACACCATCGCCCTTAAAATTAAATACTTCATAAGATTGTGGTTCCCCTCCACCTTCGGGTGTAAAGGTTACGGTTAATTTTCCTTTTCCTTTGGTTACAAAATCTGTAGCACGGTATTGATCACCAAACGCGTGACGACCAATACAAATTGGGGCTGTCCAGTTGGGAACTAAGCGTGGTACATTTTTACAAACAATTGGCTCACGAAAAACAGTACCATCTAAAATATTACGAATGGTTCCGTTTGGCGATTTCCACATTTGTTTTAATTTAAATTCTTCTACACGTTGCTCATCGGGTGTAATGGTAGCGCACTTAATACCAACATTGTATTTTTTAATGGCTTCGGCTGCATCAATTGTAACCTGATCGTTCGTTTCATCTCGGTACTCTACACCTAAATCGTAATATTTAATATCCACATCTAAGTATGGAAGAATTAATTTGTCTTTAATAAATTTCCAGATAATACGGGTCATTTCGTCCCCATCTAATTCAACCACCGGATTGGCTACTTTAATTTTGCTCATAATTATTGTGTTTAGTATAGTTTAAATTGTGCGTTACAAAAGTAAAAAAGCCTGTAAATAAAGCAAGGGAAATCATCGGAAATTTATTGGTTATAAACCCTTATATTTGCACAATATCTAAAATTATTAAATGAAATTTCATAAAGAAGGTTGGCCTAGTTTGTTTATAGTATTGGTGTTCAGTGCCATAATTACATTTATTGCGCATTACTTTTTCCCTGACTTTGTTATTGCGCATTGGTTTGCTTATTTATTAAGTGGCTTTTTAATTATCACCATATTACAGTTTTTCCGCGACCCTAAACGTGAATTTACGCAAGGAGAAAACCTGATTATTGCCCCTGCCGATGGTAAAATAGTTGTAATTGAAGAAACGGAAGAAGGTGAATATTTTAAAGAAAAACGTTTACAAGTATCTATTTTTATGTCGCCCATAAACGTTCACATAAACCGCTACCCTATTGCCGGTAAAGTGGCGTTTTTTAAATATCACCCGGGTAAATTTTTAGCAGCCTGGGAGCCTAAAAGTAGTACCGATAATGAGCGTACAACGGTTGTTGTAGAACATAATAACGGAAAGAAAATACTATTCAGGCAAATTGCGGGAGCATTAGCGCGACGCATTGTTTGGTATTGCAAAGAAGGCGATTCAGCTAGCCAATGTCAACAAATGGGCTTTATTAAATTTGGTTCAAGAGTAGATTTATTTTTGCCTTTAGGCACGCCTCTTAAAGTTAAAATTGGAGATGTTGTGAAAGGTTCGCAAACGGTTATTGGCGAAATCTAATTTTAACCCAAAAAGCATTTAATTTTAATATTTAACTAGTCACTTTTTTCTTAGTCAAAAAAGTAACCAAAAAGACAAGCTCAAAAGATGCTTCAGCGCACAAGCACCACTTCCTCGCCTTTTGAGCAGGCCTACGCACCTTTTGCTCCGAAAATTCATAATGCGAACTTTAACTTTTAATGTATGTTTTTGACTTTAGTGAAATTTAACAGCTAATACAAGCACTTTTATCAGGGTTTAACCGTTAATATCTTAAGGCTTTCAATTATTTAGCGCAAATAGTAAAACACTATTTTTAATGGTTAGCTAATTAAAAAAACGTGTCAAACCCAATTAAAAAACTTGCAGGACAGACTGTAATCTATGGTTTAGGAACCATACTGCCTCGTTTTTTAAATTATTTACTTACACCTTTACTCACTTACATTTTTCAAAAACCGGTTGATTATGGCGTAAATTCAGAGATGTACGCCTACATTGCATTTCTAAATGTAATTTTTACCTACGGCATGGAAACTGCGTTTTTTAATTTTGCCAGTAAACGCGAAAATAAAATTGAAGTTTACAATACCGCTTTAGGTTCTTTAATTATTTCTTCGGTAGGATTTAGTTTATTGATGTTTCTGTTTGCACACCCCATTGCAAACTGGTTAGAATACCCTGAGAAAATAAGTTATATCTATTGGACCATTTTAATTATTGCTACCGATGCTTTAATGGCTATTCCGTTTGCAAAGCTTCGCTTAAATAATAAAGCACTAAACTTTGCGCTTATAAAAGCCGGTAATGTTGTAGTAAATATTTCTTTACATATTTTCTTTTTTGTTTTTTGTAAAAATGCCTATGAAAACGGTGAAGCTTCAACACTAGCATCCTTTTATAATCCGCAAATTGGAATCGGTTATTCCTTTCTCGCCAATCTAATTGCAAATTTATTTTCATTGCTTTTTTTGGCGCCACAATTTAAAGATTTCAGATTTTCAATTAATACCAGTCTTTGGAAAGAAATGTTTAACTATGCCTGGCCCTTGCTAATACTAGGCCTAGCGGGTATGGTAAACGAAACTTTCGACAGAATTATTCTAAAAAAACTTTTACCGGATGATATAGGACAGCATGCACAAGGAATTTATGGAGCCTGTTATAAAATTTCCATTTTAATGACTGTTTTTATACAAGCTTTCAGATACGCGGCAGAACCCTTCTTTTTTAATAACGCTAAAGAAAAAGATGCGAATAAGGTGAATGCTTTTGTAATGAAAGTATTTGTTATTTTTTGTTCCTTTCTATTTTTAGCAACCATGATGAATTTACCGGTTTTAAAATATTTTGTAAGCGCGCCTTATTGGGAAGGTTTAGGGGTTGTACCCATATTATTGCTGGCGAATTTATTTTTAGGTGTATACTTTAATTTAAGCATATGGTACAAACTCACCGGACAAACTAAATACGGGGCAATAATTACCGTTATTGGGGCTGTAATTACTTTAGTAATTAATCTAATTTTTGTACCAACCCACAGTTACATGGCTTCGGCTTGGGCTACGTTAGCTGCATACGCAAGTATGGCTATTATCTCCTATTTTATAGGTCAAAAACATTACCCTATTAAATATAATGTTCGAGCAATGGGTTTCTTTTTTGCTTTAGCAGTGGCTCTTTACTTCCTTTCCTTTTTATGGCAAGGCTTGGATAACAAATACCTGAGGTTAATTTTGAATAATTTGTTAGTAGTATTATTTGTTTTCTTGTTTTATAAGTTGGATTTTTCTAATCTGAAAAAATTCAAAAACCAAACAAGTGATAACAGTTAAAGTAATCAATCAATCGCTTCACTCCTTACCCGAATACGCAACAGAACATGCTGCGGGTATGGATTTAAGAGCAAATTTAAGCGAGCCTATTGTATTAAAACCATTAGAAAGAGCTTTGATTCCTACAGGATTGTTTATGGAATTACCGGTTGGTTTTGAGGCACAAATAAGACCCCGAAGTGGCTTGGCCTTTAAACATGGGTTAACCGTTTTAAATTCGCCCGGTACCATTGATGCTGATTATAGAGGAGAAATTAAAGTATTACTGGTTAATCTTTCTAATAGTGATTTTACAATTAACGATGGTGAACGTATAGCTCAGATGGTTGTTGCTAAACATGAAGCCATTGAATGGTATTCGGTGGTGAAAATAGAAGAAACAACAAGAGGTGCCGGTGGTTTTGGAAGTACTGGTAAAGAATAATTTTGAATGTTGAATTATAAATTTAAAAATGAAAACAGTTGACTCAATAAATTTCACTAACAAGCGCGCTGTTATTCGCGTTGATTTTAATGTTCCGTTAAACGAAACTTTTCAGGTAACGGATGAAACCAGAATTAAAGCTGCCATTCCAACTTTAAAAAAAATATTGAAAGATGGTGGAAGCATAGTGTTAATGTCGCATTTGGGTCGCCCAAAAGAAGGTCCTACCAACAAATATTCCTTAAAGCATATTGTTCCCAATGTTTCTAAACTATTAGGGGTTGAAGTGAAATTTGCAGATGATTGTATTAGTGAAGATGCATTCTCAAAATCTGAATCATTAAAACCAGGAGAAGTATTATTACTTGAAAATTTACGCTTTTATAAAGAAGAAGAAAAAGGAGATGAAGCTTTTGCTGAAAAATTAAGCAAGCATGGTACTGTTTATGTGAACGATGCCTTTGGAACCGCACACCGCTCGCATGCATCTACTGCCGTTATTGCTAAATTTTTCTCGGCAGAAAACAAATGCTTTGGTTATGTAATGGCAAACGAAGTGGCCAGCATTGATAAAGTTTTAAATAAAGCAGAAAAACCTTTTACAGCCATTATTGGTGGGGCAAAGGTTAGCGACAAAATTTTAATTATTGAGCAATTAATGAACAAGGCCGACAATATTTTAATTGGGGGCGGAATGGCATTTACCTTTGTAAAAGCCATGGGAGGAAAAATTGGAAAATCGTTGTGCGAAGATGATAGATTGGAAACTGCCAAAAATTTATTAATGAAAGCCAAGGAAAAAGGAGTGAATATTTACATTCCTACAGATGCAATTATAGCTGATAATTTTGCTAACGATGCAACAATAAAAGAAACAAAAATTACAGAAATACCCGATGGCTGGATGGGATTAGACGCCGGGCCGGAAACAGTGAAAATGAACAGTGAAGTAATAAAGAATTCTAAAACAATTTTATGGAACGGGCCCATGGGCGTTTTTGAAATGAGCAATTTTGAAAATGGCACTAAACAAGCGGCAATGGCAATTGTAGAAGCAACAAAAAACGGTGCATACTCCTTAATTGGCGGTGGCGATAGTGTTGCTGCCATTAATAAATATAATTTAGCAGATAAAGTGAGTTACGTTAGTACGGGAGGCGGTGCTTTACTAGAATATATTGAACAAGGAAGTTTACCCGGTGTTAAAGCAATAGAAGAAAATTGAAAACAATAAAAAGATTAATACTTTTAGTTATTGCTATACAAATTGTTGGCTGTAAAAAGAATCATGTATGCGAATGTAAAAATTCTAATAGCACATACATTGCAGGGGTAATTGAAAGTACACCCAAAAGAAAAGCGAAAAAAAGTTGCAAAGATTTGTCGAGCGAAAGTACAGAATGTTATATCTCTGAAACTTATAAATAAGTTAAAAATTTGAATTTGTTCAACATAAATAAAAAAAATAAATTACGCTTTTACAGGGCTTAATTTTGTTCAGTTACAGGTTATGGAAGTTTTAGTTACAGGGCCAGATGGTGTTTTAGGAAGTAATTTAGTACGAGAATTATTAAACAGAAATTATAAGGTTAGTGTTTTAGTTGAAGCCGGAAAAGATCCCATAACACTAAGAGGATTACCCATTCAAGTTCATTATGGAAATATATTAGACAAAAACGCTTTAAATGAAACTTTTAAAAACAAAGATATTATTTTCCACTGCGCTGCATCTACCTTAATGTTTCCTGCCAGAAATGAAATTGTAAGAAAGGTAAACATTGACGGAACTAAAAATATAATTGATGCTTGTTTAAATAATTCTATAAAAAAACTAATTTATGTAGGTACCGCTACTTCCTTTGGATATGGTACATCACACGAACAACCCGGAAACGAAACCATCCCTTATAAATCTGCAAAATTTGGAATAGATTATTTAGATTCTAAATTAAAAGCACAAGAAATGGTGATTGAAGCAGCCAAAAAACAAAATTTGCCTGCAATAATAGTTAACCCAACCTATATGCTTGGCCCATTTGATTCCAGGCCAAGTTCAGGAGCAATGGTAATTGCCATAGCAAAAAACAAAGTGCCCGGAAGTTCCTCAGGAGGTAAAAATTATATTGCCGTAAAAGATGTTGCAACCGCCATGGCCAATGCCATTACTATGGGGCGAGTTGGTGAATGTTATATTCTAGGAAATAGAAACATGGGCTATAAAGAAGCCTTTGAAACCATTGCTAAAACAATTGGCGCTAAAGCTCCAAAAAGAATGCTACCCGATACAATAGTAAAAATGTACGGTTCCTTGAACACTGCCCTGGCAACAATATTTAAATACTACCCGGCCGTTACAAAAGAATTAGCCATAATTTCAACTGAAAATCAATTTTACTCTGCCGATAAAGCCAGAAAAGAATTGCAGCTACCTGAAACACCTATTGAAGTAGCCATAAAAGAATGTTACGACTGGTTTATAGAAAATGGTTATCTTCAAAAATAAATTAAACGATGCAAACTTTAGAAATTGATTTTAGCTGGAAAGAACACGATTTAACATCCTTTTTACCAATCATTCTTTCCTTAGTGTTTTTTGTTATTTATTGGTTTACCGCACAATCAGAAAAAATAAAACAAAAATTCTATTTGAAGTATTCCTTTGATGAAGCATCTTCAAAACACATTTTTTTTACTAAATATTTTGGCTTAATAAGTATGGGAATTTTACCTTCGGTAATTTGCTTACTACTTCTTCCTGATTTTAAGTTAGCCGATTACGGTTTAACATTCATTCCTGAAACTACCATGTTTACCGTAATTTGGACATTAGGATTAACTGTATTGGTTATACCTATAGCTTACTTTAGCGCAAAAAAAGAAAAAAACTTAGTTAACTACCCGCAAATACGAAGCAAAGTTTGGACTAAAAAAACGGTTTTTACCGCTGCCTTAGGTTGGGCATTGTATTTATTTGGATACGAATTTTTGTTCAGAGGAACCTTGTTGTTTCCATTGGTTGCTGCCATTGGCGTATGGCCTGCCATTGCAGTTAATATAGCTCTTTACTCTGCTACACACATTCCAAAGGGATTGGATGAAACCATCGGTGCAATTCCGCTCGGTTTGGTTTTATGTATTTTAACGTTGTATTCAGGTACCATTTGGATTGCGTTTTTAGTGCATGTAGCCATGGCATGGACCAATTGCTTTACTGCCTTAAAATTTCATCCGGAAATTAATTACTTACCTAATAAAAAATGATTTCACAAAAATTTAGTGGTAAGGTTGCCGTAATTACCGGTTCCAGCAGAGGCATTGGCAAAGCAATTGCCATTCAGTTAGCGCAGCAGGGTATGTGTATTGTTTTAAATGGGAGAAGTGCTGAACGTTTAATTGAAACTGAAAATGAAATTAAGAAAATACATAACAAAGTAATTAGTGTGTGTTGTGATGTTTCAGTAATTGAAGAGTCGCAAAAATTAATTGATACAACTATTCAAACTTTCGGGCGAATTGATGTGCTGGTAAACAATGTTGGTGTTTCTATGCGCGGTAATGTAGCCGACTTAAATCCTGAAGTTTTTAAAATGGTTTTTGACAGCAACGTAATGGGTGCAGTTTATCCAACCATTCCTGCATTAAAATATTTAAGAGAATCGAAGGGGAGCTTAGTGTTTATTTCCAGTTTAGCCGGCATAAGAGGACTGCCATTTTTATCCGCCTATTCCTCTTCAAAAATGGCCTTGCGTGCTTTTGCTGAATCTATTAGAATTGAAGAACATAAAAATAATATTCATGTTGGATTAATTTTTGTTGGAATTACAGAAATAGAGCACAACAAAGAAACCATTGCTGCAGATGGTTCAAAAATTACATTGGCTTCACGTAACAATAAAAAAGTACAAACAACAGAATATGTAGCTAAATCGGTATTAAAAAATATTAGTAAACGTAAATTTATTACTACACTTACTTTTGTTGGCAAACTAAATGCCTTTTTGCAACCACGCTATCCGCTGCTGGTTGAAACCCTTATTATAAAAAATATTAAAAAATTTGTAGAGCACAGCAAGTAACATGTTAATTGGAGAAGATTTCGAAAAAATTAAACTTCATCTTTTTGGATTAGATTTATTGGAGCCCAATGCCTTTATTGGAGATGTTGTAATTCTTTCCGTTGCCTTATTTTGCGCCCACAAAACGAATAAACTAAAATCTAACGGAATGTTTTTCGTGTATTGGCGTTGGTTTTTTTTGGTTTTTGGTTTTGGTTTTATTTTCGGTGGTTTAGGTCACCTCTTATATAATTATACGGGTGTGCCCGGCAAATATTTATCGTGGTACAGTGGAATTGTTTCATCTTATTTAATAGAAATGGCTTTTATTTCAGTTTTTCCTCATCAAAATTGGATTCCAAAACTAAAAGTTATAGCATTGGTTAAAATGATAATTGTGTTTGTTATTGCCACTTATGTTTTTTACACCACCGATTTAACTGTTGATCATAAGAAAGGCTTAATGGTACCAACAACCAATTCAATTGTTGGTATGGGCTTAACCTTAGGAGTTTTAGGATTTTATTATTCTAAAAAAATTGACAAATCGTTTCTGATTTTTTTTATAAGCATTTTTATTTTGGTGCCTTCCGCTATTTTTCAATCACTTAAAATTAATTTTCATCAATGGTTTGACAGAAATGATGTAAGCCATGTATTAATAATTGCAAGTGCTATAATGTATTATATGGGTATAAAAGCCTACCATAACTATTTAGTTTTAAATCGTAAATAAAAAATTAATATACCCCTTGTTAAATAATTATAGTAAATTTAATATATGAATTTTAGAATAGGATTTGGATACGATGTGCATCCGTTAGCAAAAGGACGTCCGTTATGGTTAGGTGGAATAAAACTGGAACATCACAGCGGTTGTGACGGACATAGCGATGCTGATGTTTTGCTACACGCTATTTGCGATGCATTACTTGGGGCTGCTAATTTGCGTGATATTGGCTATCATTTTCCAAACACAAATGCAGAATATAAAAATGCAGATAGTAAGCTTCTTTTAAAAAGTGTTGTGAAACTTTTAAAAGAAAAAAATTATTTTATTGGAAACATTGATGCAACATTGGCTTTAGAAGCTCCAAAAATAAATCCGCACATAGAAAGCATGGTTAAAGCAATTGCACCCATTTTAGAAGTGGAGGAAGATTGCGTTTCTATAAAAGCTACTACCAATGAAAAACTTGGTTACGTGGGAAAAGAAGAAGGTGTTAATGCTTATGCAGTTGCACTAATCTATAAAAAATAAATAATCGTTTTTTAATGATGCTTCGGAGGCAACGGTGCTCCGGGAGGTAATGGCGGTGGTTGCATTTTCATTCCACGTAAAATGTCCTGTATAGAGGCATCAAACAATTTCTTTTGTTGCTCATCGCAAATGGCTCTTACACTTTTAAAATGATTAAATGTTACTTGTTCTATTAACTTTTGATTCTCGCTAATTAACTTTTCAAATTCCAATTTCTTTGTTTCGTTAACAGAATCGGTTTTTAAAAGTTCAAAATAAGAATGTCTCATTTCTCTACCTGTTCTATCTAACTCACGCATACTCGCCCGATGTTCCTCTTTCAATTCGTGAAACTTTAGTTCTTGATCATTATTAAATTTCAGCTCCTTTATAATTAATTGAGCAGGGCCATGTGGGCCATGAGGAATTGGAGGAGGCGGAGGAACCTGTTTATGGAAACCATTTACCAAAAGAACAATATTCATAATCATTAATAATGCTACACTCCATTTTAATACTGTAACGCTTTTATTTTCCATATTAATAATTATATGTTATTGCATTATACAAATCGTTTTTTACAGTTACTTCTGCCTTTGCAACCGATACTTTTTTATAATTTACACTAACAACAGCAATTATGTTAATTGAAACAATAAATGAAATAGAAAATGCTAAAGTCCATCTTAAAAACTGATTACCGTTGTAACTGTAAGAAGCAGGTTTAACCCCTCTGTTAATTTTATTAATTACCTGATCAAACAAAAAGGGAGATGGCTCCGCTTTATGCATCCCCTTTGTGCTTTCGAATATTTCATTTATTTGGTTATTAATATCCATTTTTATATTAGACGTTTTAAATTATTAAATCCCTCGGTTTTTGTAAAAATTTTTAAGTTTATCTCTTAAATTGGCTTTTGCTCTTAAAATCAACGATTCAACTGCTTTCGGACTAATATCCATTATTAACGCAATTTCCTTTTGTGGCAACTCCTCTATATGAAACAAAATAAAGGCCGTTTTTTGCTTCTCATTTAAACAATCAATAGCCGCAAAAAGCACATTGGCGCTTTCCTTTTTTTCTAAAATTATTCCGGGGTGGTTAAAATGAGCCGAATCAACATTAATTTCTCCGGTTTTTTTATAAAAAAAGGTTGAGAAAATACCTTGTCTCTTTTTTGCATTCTTTTTCCTTAAAAAATCCAATGCTCGGTTAACAGCAATTCTATAAATCCATGTTGAAATATTAGCTTGCTTTCTAAAACTATCAATTGAGTGATAAACCTCAATAAAAACTTCTTGCGTTACATCTTCAGCATCTTCATTATTCTGTAAAAAAGAAATAACCGTATTGTAAACAAGATTTTGATTTTGTTTCACAATCTCCTCAAAAGAAATATTATTTAGGTTTTCCAATATTAAAGAAGGCCTTAAATTAAATTAATTTTTTAAGAAATAATTAGCAAGCCCTTTTAATAATTTCAGCTAATAAAAACGCATCAATTGTTTCAATTGGGTGCTTTGCGTATGGAAGTATAAACCTGTTTACATTTTTTAATTGCTTATACACATGTGTTGTTTCATCTAAACTTACCATGGCATCTTTATCAGCTAAACCAAGCAATACCTTGTTTTCAATAGCAGAAAGTAGTTTATCACTTAATAAATTATTCTCTCCTAGCGAAAGCATCATCTCTGCAGTACGTTTTAAAAGAACTTCCCAAGCGTTTCCATGCATTTGTTTTAAAGCTTCTGCAAACTTTGGTACTTTTTCACTAATAGTTTTTGGGTTTAATTGTAAAATTTCCTTTTCCGCAATTTCTTTACTCCAATTAAACTTTGTACCCAAGGTTACTATATTTCCTAAAATATTATTTTCGGTGGTAGCTAAATACAAGGCAACGTAACCACCCATGCTGTATCCAAAAATAGAAGGTTGCTGTAATTTATTTTCTAAAATAAAATTCTTTAACTCTTTGGCAAATTGTTGAATACTAAAATCGTTTTTAAAAGGAGTATTCCCATGCCCAGAAAACGAAAACCTGTAAACATTAAAATTATCTTGTAAGTTATTCGCTAACGGAATTAATTGCTCTGATGATCCTATTGCTCCATGAAGAAGTATAATATCCTTCATCGTTAAGCTTTTTGCTTAAACTTATTTATAGCGTTAATGGTAAATTCAGATAAAACCAATTTACCGCTCATTCCTGCTCGTTCAATTAAAAGTTTATCCCAATTTTCTGTTCCTTCCCACATTACTTTTTTAAGCATAGCCATGGCTTCCGGATTGCTGGCAGCTAATTTAGAACACAAAGCTGCAATTGAATTATCCATTTCTGTAGTTGATGCGAATAATTCTGAATACAAACCTTTTTCTTTTGCCCACTCTGCGGTTTGCCATTCGGTTGCGTTTATGGTAAGTTGACAAAAAGCCGACTTTCCAACCTTACGCTCAACAGCCGGGCCAACAACAAAAGGACCGATTCCAACAGCCAACTCACTTAATTTAACTGCAGAACCGGTAACTGCAAAAGTGTAATCGGCAGCAGATGCAATTCCAACACCGCCACCAACTGCTTTGCCTTGCACACGAGCAATAACAAATTTAGGTGCTATACGCATGGCGTTAATTACTGCAGCAAAACCGGAGAAAAATTTTAATCCTGTTTCTAAATCTTTAATGGAAATTAATTCATCAAAACTTGCACCGGCACAAAAAGCTTTATCGCCTTCACTTTGTAAAACAATTACTTTTACTGAATTGTCACTTCCCAATTTCTCTACTTCAGCAGCTAAATTTCTTAATTGCTGACCCGGCATTGAATTACTTTGAGGATGAAAGAAAGTAACAGTACCTATTCCGTTTTTTATTTCAGATTTTACAAATGCTTCCATATAAATGAGTGTTTAGTTATTAGTGTTCAGTTTTTAATATAAAGCTCTTTTAAAAACTAAGAACTCAAAATTAAAAACTATTTCATATGAACATTGTTAAAGGATTCTCAATAAAAGTTTTAAGTGTTTGAAGGAAAGCCGCACCGGTTGCTCCATCTACTGTTCGGTGGTCGCAAGCCAAAGTAACTTTCATTACATTTCCAGGAACTACTGCCCCGTTTTTTACCACCGGTATTTGACGAATTGCACCCACAGAAAGTATACACGATTCAGGAGAATTTATAATAGATGTAAAAGATTCTATTCCAAACATTCCCAAATTTGAAATGGTGAAGGTATTTCCCTCCCAGTCTGATGGTTGTAATTTCTTTTCTTTAGCACGTTTGCCTAATTCTTTTACCTCAGATGAAATATGTGATATGGATTTTTGATCGGCAAATCTAACTACAGGAACCAATAAACCATCTTCTACCGCAACTGCAACACCAATGTGAATATGATGATTTATTCTAACCTTATCACCTAACCACGAACTATTAACACGCGGGTGTTTTCTTAAAGCTGCAGCACAAGCTTTAATAACCAAATCATTAAATGAAACTTTTGTCTCACTCACTTTATTAATTGCCTCGCGTGCGCTTATAGAATTATCCATATCACACTCAATGGTTAAATAAAAATGTGGCGCGCCGTTTTTACTTTCCAGTAACCTTCTGGCAATTGTTTTACGCATTTGCGATGCAGGTTCATCAGTAAAACTTTCAACACCCGAAACAAAATTTGTTCCTGCCGAAGTTGAACTTACACCTTTAAAGTTTAAAATATCTGCTTTGGTAATTCTACCACCATCACCGGTTCCACTAACTTTACCAATATCAATTCCTTTTTCTTTTGCTAAGGCTTTTGCTAATGGCGATGCCTTAATTCTTCCGTTTGAGTTTGAAGAAGAAGTAACAGCAACAGGTTTTTGTGTGTTATTAGCAGCTGATTGTGTAACAGCAGTTTTTTCTTGCTTAGTTACTGTGGTAGACTGACTGTTTACAATACTCAAAATCGAATTAATATCCTCTCCGCCTTTACCTAAAATAGCAATAATTGCATCAACCGGTACTGCTTGCCCTTCTTCAATACCACGATAAATTAAAACACCATCTTGAAATGATTCAAATTCCATGGTAGCTTTGTCTGTTGCTATATCAGCAAGCAATTCGCCACTTTTAATTTTATCGCCCACCTTTTTATGCCACTTCTCAATGGTTCCTTCTGTCATCGTATCACTTAACTTCGGCATGCGAACCACTTCAACTCCTTTGGGAATTTCTTGTTTTTGAGTTGAAATTTCCGGTTTTGTTTCGCTTACCGCTTCCTTTTTCTCACTTTTATCATTTGCAAACTGCTTACTACCTTCTGCTAAAAGCCCACTGATGTCTTCACCTTCTTTTCCTAATATTGCCAATATTGCATCTACCGATGCCGCCTGCTTTTCTTGAACACCAATGTGCAACAATACACCATCTTGAAATGATTCAAATTCCATCGTTGCTTTATCGGTTTCAATATCTGCAAGTAAATCTCCACTTTTAACTTTATCTCCCACTTTTTTGTGCCACTTCGCAACGGTTCCTTCCGTCATGGTATCACTTAATTTGGGCATTCTTACAATTTCAGCCATATCTTTTATAAGTTGTGAGTTATTAGTTTTAAGTTTTTAATAAGGGTGCTTGTGAAGTTTTTACAATCTTGGTTAAAATCTTCACTAATTCACTACAATCGCTATAATAACTTTGCAAATCCTTATTGTAATATTTTGATTCTGATAATAATTTAATCCAGTACAAAGTTTCTCGGGCTTCTTTACTTGCAATACTCATTTTGGAAATAAAATCTCGTTTCGTTTGTCCTGCACTGCCTTCTTGAACATTAGCTCCAGTGCTTGTTGCACTTCTTAATAAGTGCTTTAAAATAATTGTATCATTTGATTTTGCTAATTCTTTGTATAATTGAATTATACTTAAGGCAAAATCAAATGATTTTTTTTGAATAATGCTTTCTTTATATGTTTCTTCTATTTTCAATTATTTAAAACTAAACACTTATAACTAAAAATTATTCTATAATAAACGGGTAATTCGGTTCTGAGTAAACATCTTTGTACAATTCTTCAGGTTCAGGATAAGGACTTTCCTCGGCAAACTGAACTGATTCGTTAACCAATGCTTTCACTTTTTCTTCCATTGCTTCAATTCCGGCGTCATCAATCCATTTATTTGCTTTTAAAGTGGTAATAACTTTATCAATAGGATCTTGTTGTTGATATTCTTTTACTTCATCTTTTGTACGATACGTTTGTGCATCACTCATACTATGTCCTTTGTAGCGATACGTTTTCATTTCTAAAAAAGTAGGACCATCGCCTCTGCGTGCTCTGTTTACTGCTTCTTCTATTGCTTCGTGCACCGCTTCAACCGTTAAACCATCAACCGGTTTGCTTGGCATATCATATGCTAATCCTAATTTCCATAAATCGTGTACATTACTTGTTCGTTCAACAGATGTACCCATTGCATACATATTGTTTTCAACAATAAAAACTACAGGTAATTTCCATGTCATAGCCATGTTAAATGCTTCGTGCAATGCACCTTGGCGAACAGCACCATCACCCATTGAACAAATACACACATTTTTTGTTCCTGTATATTTTTCTGCAAATGCAATACCCGCACCTAAAGGAATTTGTCCGCCTACAATACCGTGACCTCCTAAAAAATTATGCTCCTTACTAAAAATATGCATTGAACCACCTTTGCCTTTGCTGCACCCTGTAATTTTAGCATACATTTCAGCCATTACATATTTTGGATGCATCCCTAAACCAATAGGATGCGCATGATCGCGATATGCGGTAATGTGTTTATCGTCTTTTGTTGTTGCACTTACTGTACCTGCTACAATGGCTTCTTGCCCAATGTATAAATGGCAAAAACCTTTAATTTTTTGTTGTACGTATACTTGTCCGGTTTTCTCCTCAAACCTGCGCATTAACAACATAGATTCATACCATTTCAAGTATTGTTCTTTATCGAACTTCAGCTTTTTTTCAGTTAACGTTTTAGCCATGAGCCAAGAATTTGTTTAAGCAACAAATTTAACAGAAAATCCGATAAAATGACAATTATCAGGTGTTTTCAAACTAGCTGTAAAATACTGAATATAAATAAGATATAAAGAGATAAAACTAAGTTTAAAATATTTAATGCAGTAGTGTTTAAAATTACATTAATTAAGTAAAAAAGTTTAC
>JALHRL010000027.1:0-3566 GCA_022841465.1 Bacteroidia bacterium
GCGCTAAGTTATTAAAAAGATGTTTATAACCATTACACCAAATTTGGTGTATTTTTGAGACAATATTTATATCTTTGTAAACAAAAAAACATGAGACTCATTTCAGAACATAAACTTTATAGCAACAGAAAATTTACGGGCTTCTTACCAGATCCACATTTTTCGCCGGCTTTACAATTGGAAATTAATATTACAGATGTGGATTTGAATGACCCATTTGTTGAAATAGATGGGCGTGTATGTTTTTCGCATTTGTTCCCTGGTGAGCAAAAAATGGATTTTAATTTTGCAATTAATAAGTCAGACATTATTAATAATTCATTATTCTATACTATTAATACGGGTGATCTGGTGTGCAAGGTTTTATCGGTACTAAACTTTAAAGTACCTTCAGGCGTAAACCCAAACATAAAGCAAGAGCTTACAGGTTTAAATGCTCGCTCTAGACAAAACCACTCTAGGCAAAATCACTCTAGAGTGTTCTGTAAAGATACCCTTGATTTTACTAAAAATTTACGGGCCCTAAACCCTCAAGATTTCCTTCAACTCATTTCACGGGATTTAGAGGCTCTGGAGACCTTTATTGACGAGGGCTCCCAGCAAGCTTTTAAAAAGTGGGTAATTACCGACCAAATCATCCGTTTGGCGGGGTGCGGTTTAATCCCATTAAGTTATATTGATTTGGCCGTTGAAAGGTACTATATACCCTATACCAAGACCAAAGAAAGACTTGGTTTTAAAGAAATTGTAATATGAGCTGGACGCTATTTAACGACATATATGTAAAGAGAAAGAACGAGCTAGTCGAGTTTGACTCCTCGTTATGTGAGAGTGAACTCAGCTCGCTAGATTACCTACCGTTATTTTTTAATACCGTTAGTGAGTCATATAACAAATTTGTAAGTGAAAATAAAAAAGCATTTGAGGAGGAAAATAACAATTTTGTAATAGACTTCGAACTTGTCGAAATGTTTCCGGATAATTCAGGCTATGCTGCGTTTTGGGTGCAACCTGTTAACCCCGGACATTATTATCCTAAAAAAGGACCATTTGAAAAAATACTCATTGAAGGTGTGAAGTTTGAAATCAAGTGGTTTGAAGCAACACAAATTGTGAATGGCGTTGCATATCCGGTATTTCAATATGATATATGCGGATGGTTCCATCCTGAAAATTGGTGCGGAAGAAATAAGTTGAACTACTCTCCAATCGGTAAAGTTACTTTTTGCGGATTCGACCGCATCGTTTGCGAAAAATATGAGTTTAATGATAGAGCGTTAACTCGTGCAATAAATCAGGATTTTGCATGCCATTTTTA
This sequence comes from Bacteroidia bacterium, assembly GCA_022841465.1. GTDB lineage: Bacteria > Bacteroidota > Bacteroidia > B-17B0 > Aurantibacillaceae > Aurantibacillus. Next base: position 1,319 of record JALHRL010000027.1, read on the forward strand.
TAAATGTCTTAGCTATTATTTTCTTTAACCAATATAAAAAATAAAAAAAATGGAATTAAACAACAACATTACGATTGAAAAAAAAATAAGAGAATTTATTGTGTGGAAATTTTTACTAATAGTATTTGCTTATTGGAATAAACACAGAAAAACACAGCCTGCTGCAATAAATTATAAAGATGATAACACTCAGGATTGGGATTCTTTTGGCATGGTGAGAAAACTTACTCCAGAACAAGTGCGCGCTCAACCAGGTTACGAAAATTTATCTGACGAAGTGGTGAACGAAAAAATTGAAACACTTTACAAGCTATCACTTATTGGTTACAATGTTTTTAAAAACGGCGATGATCAAGGCTTTTATTTCGAATAAAATATTAACAATAAAAAACAAAAAACATGAACTTAGATAATTTTAAATCATTTAGCCGCGCGCAAATAAAAGAAGAAAACCTTAACATGGACCTTTGGAAATATGACAGGGTATCAAGTAAGGATCAGGAACAAAACCGAAGTTTAGAAACTCAGGACCAAGCTGCCAGAAATTACGCATCACAAAATAACTACAACATCACACATTCATTTGGATCAACCTATGAAAGTGCCTCTGGCGATTTTACCAGAAAAGAATTTATGAAATTAATTACAGCCGTAAGAAGCGCTAAGAAAAAACCTTTCGCTATACTTATATATACCATTTCAAGATTTTCGAGAAGCGGTGGTGGTGGCATTTCTTTAGCTAATGAATTGGTTGAGGATCTTGGCGTTAATTTAATTGAGGTCTCTACCGGCAAGAACACAATGACTGAAGAAGGCAAGCTCGAAATTTACCAAGGGTTAATACGTTCAAGACAAGATAATCTGGATAGACTTAAGGTAACGGTTCCCGGTATGATTAAAATGTTAGAAGCAGGTCATGCATTAGGGCGTCCTCCTCGTGGCTATGTTCATTATGGTCCAAGAGTAAAGGATCATAATCTTTATAGCCCCGTGCAACGCATTGAAAAAAGCGGAGAAGCTCCCGCTGTTCGCAAAGGATGGGAGATGAAAATGCAAGGCATGTCTGACAATATAATACAAATAAAGTTGGAGGAAATTGGACTTACAATTACTAGACAGGTTTTAAGCAAAATGTGGCGCAATCCATATTACTGTGGCGTTAATGTTAACTCGCTCTTGGGGGACAAAATTGTAAAAGGAAACTGGAAACCAATTGTTACCGAAAAGGAGTTCTTTTTAGTTCAAGAGATATTGAAGGGAAATAAATTTGGATACAAGAAGGAATTATCTAACCCACAAAGACCATTAATGGGGTTTATAAGATGTGTTGATTGTAATGGTAAAATGACGGGCTATGAGGTTCTGGCTAAAGGTTTACAATATTATAAATGTCAGAAATGTAAAGATCAAACCATTAACGCAGAGACCACCAAAAAATCAAAGGGTAGTGGAGCACATCCACTATTTATTGAGCACTTAAAAAAGTATGAATTACAGCCGAATGACCTACATCTGTTTCAAGAACAAATAAAAATGACTTACGAATTTCTTGGAAAAGAGAAACAAACGGATGCACCAATTATAAAAAAGGAGTTAGATAAGTTGAATGCTGATGTAAAGAATTTACAAAGAAAACATGTTTTAGAAGGCTTAGATAAAGATCTGTATTTGGAATTTAAATCTGAGTTAGATAAAAAGATTTTTGATTTGAACCAAAAATTAGAAAAGTCCGGTTCAAAAATATCTAACCTGCAAAAATGCATTTTTGTTTCTGGCGTGGTAGCTCAAAACCTCAGTAATTATTGGGCTTACGGAGGACATGAATTAAAAAAGCGTGTTCAGGAAATGATTTTTCCTGACGGAATTCATCTTGATATAAAAAACAGGGTATATCTAACCAAAAAAATCAACAGTGTGTTCCGCCTAACTTCTCTCGTACCAACGCTTTGGGAGGGTGTAAATGAAAATAGCCACTCAAAATTTGAGTGGCTATCGTCCTCGGTAGCGGGAGATGGATTCGAACCAACGACCTTTGGGTTATGAGCCCAACGAGCTACCCCTGCTCTATCCCGCACTATATCTTTAATTGAGTGCTTATTTTTTCTTCTCTTTTGGTGCGAAGCGAAACTTTGTTTCTGCTTTACACCTCTATCCCGCACTATATCTTTAATTGAGTGCTTATTTTTTCTTCTCTTTTGGTGTGAAGCGAAACTTTGTTTCTGCTTTACACCTCTATCCCGCACTATAT
>JALHRL010000027.1:3576-51200 GCA_022841465.1 Bacteroidia bacterium
TTGTTTCTGCTTTACACCTCTATCCCGCACTATATCTTTAATTGAGTGCTTATTTTTTCTTCTCTTTTGGTGTGAAGCGAAACTTTGTTTCTGCTTTACACCTCTATCCCGCACTATATCTTTAATTGAGTGCTTATTTTTTCTTCTCTTTTGGTGTGAAGCGAAACTTTGTTTCTGCTTTACACCTCTATCCCGCACTATATGTTTAAATAATAATGCCTATCTAAATTGCGCTGCAAAGATATATTTACTTTCTTTGTAAAACAAATAAATCTTTTCAACAATAGCCAATGCCTTTTAAATCGGGGTTTGTAAACATAATAGGTTGTCCAAACGTAGGTAAATCAACACTTATGAATGCTTTAGTAGGCGAAAAACTAAGCATTATTACCTCTAAGGCGCAAACAACGCGCCACCGCATAATGGGCATTGTTACCGGTGATAATTATCAGGTAGTTTTTAGTGATACTCCGGGAATTTTAAAACCCAACTACAAACTGCAAGAGAAAATGATGTTGTTTGTTATTAATGCATTAACAGATGCCGATTTATTTTTACTTATAACCGATGTGTTTGAAGATATTGAATTGGAAGAAAAGTACATTGATAAATTAAATAAATCGAACACTCCTATTTTACTTTTAATAAATAAAATGGATGTTGCCAAGCTAGAGCAAATTGCTGAAAAGGAAGCCAAGTGGAAAAAGCTTTTGCCAAAGGCTGAAATTGTTCCTATATCTGCTTTAAAGAATTTGAATTTGGATAAGGTGATGAATAGAATTGTGGATCTTTTACCGGAGGGCGTTGCTTTTTACGATAAAGATACCCTTACGGATAAAAGCGAACGTTTTTTTGTGAGTGAAATTATTCGCGAAAAAATATTACTGAACTACAAAAAAGAAATTCCTTATAGCGTTGAGATAAATGTAAACTCTTTTAAAGATGAAGAAAAGATTATTAAAATTCAGGCAGATATTTTAGTAGAGCGCGATAGCCAAAAAGGAATTATTATTGGCGATAAAGGTTCGTCTATTAAAAAAGTAGGGGAGCAGTCAAGAAAAGATATGGAGACTTTTTTTGGAAAGAAAGTTTATCTGGAGCTATTTGTGAAGGTGGATAAAGATTGGCGCAGCAACGAATCTCGTCTTAAAAATTTCGGATACAATTAATTTAGCTTTGCCGCTTTTGTAAAAAACCTTACCGGATAAAGTGCCGCAAAAAATCCAATTAACATTATTAACGTAAAAATCCAAAGAAAATCTTTTAATTGAATTTCTATTGGGTAATATGGAATTATAAAATCATCACCAAATTTTACTAAATGAAATTTTATTTGCAACCAGCAAACCATTAAGCCAATTACCAAGCCGCCAATTGCGCCAACTCCGGTAATTAAAAAACCTTCACCCATAAAAATGTTTCGTATTAAAGTTAAATCGGCACCCAAACTAAATAAAGTTTTAATGTCTTTTTGTTTTTCAATAATCAACATGGTTAATGCACCAATAATATTAAAGGTGGCAATAATTAAAATAAAAGCAAGTATGGCAAAGGTTACCAGTTTTTCTGTCTCCAATGTTTTAAATAAAACATCGTTTAATTGAAATCTGTTTTTTACAACAAAAGCCGAACCAAGTTTGCTTATTAATTCTTCCTGAATTTCTTCTGTATTTCCTTTACACTTAATTTCTAAAGCACTTACTTTATTAGGTTCGTTAAATAATTCACGTGCTGTGGCTAAACTTACAAATACAAATTGGTAATCAAACTCATCGTTTAATGAAAACACACCGTTAGGCGTTAAAAATACTTGCGTTAAATTATCATCAGGGTTTAAACTGGTAGATTTTCCTTTATTCGGACTCAATAAACTTAGTTCAGAACCAATGGTCATAACATTTACCTGAATTATATTTGCGATACCTCTTCCTAATAAAATACTGTTTTTTATTTTGTTTAATTGATTACTTCCTTCAACAACACACGAATCAATTTGTGTTACTTTCATAAACTCTTCGTCAATTCCTTTTACAGAAACCAGCGTTTGCTTTTCGTTGTTTTTTAACAATGCTTTATCAGAAAAGGTACAGGATATTGCCTCAACACCTTTCACTTTTTTAATTGATTCAAGTAAGGTTCCATCTGCCGTAAAATATTTACCTGCGGCAGGTGTAATTTTTAAATCGGGTTCTAATGTATTGTATAATTCGGCCACAGCACCGGTTAAACCGTTCATGGCAGAAAGAATTACAATTAAAGAAGCAGTTGTTACGGCAATGGCAATAATGCTTATCCAACTAATGATGTTAATGGCATTGTTAGATTTTTTTGAAACGAGGTATCGTTTGGCTATGAAAAAACTAAACGTCAAATTTATTTTTTTAATAAACTATCTATCTTCATTGCGTAATCTAACGAATCATCTAAGTAAAAATGCAGTTCCGGAATAACTCTTAGTTGATTTTTTACCAATAAACCTAAACGTTTTCTAATTTGAGCGGTTTGGCTTTTCACCAATTCAAAAACAGCAGCTTTATCTTTGGCAGCCATAATGCTGATGTAAACTTTTGCAATTCCTAAATCTGGACTAACTCTTACCACCGTTACAGTTATAAATGCACCGCCAAACAGGTTTTTTGCTTCGCTTCTAAAAATCTCGGCAAGTTCGTGTTGAACCAATTTGTTTATTTTTTGCTGTCTTATACTATCCATAGCGTAAAGTTACTTATACCGTTTGGTTTAATAAAATTATTTTAATATTCTGTAAATCCTGCAATTTGTTCTCCTCCATGAACAATAAAACAGAGTATTATTCGTATATTTGGCTTGCTATGCGTAAGCTTTTTCTTGCCTTAAAATACACCAAAAACTATAAAGGATATACCGGTCTAAACATTCTATTTAATATACTCTTTGCAGTTTTCTCTGCTACAACATTGGCTTTAATTGCTCCGTTTCTAGATTTATTATTTAAGTATGATTTAACAGATATTATGCTCATTATGTCAAGGGGTACACCTGAGTTTTCTTTGTCATCTTCTTATTTTAAAGAAATTTCTAACTATTATTTAGCAGGTTTAGTATTGCTACAAGGTAAAGCCGGTGCACTTGTTATAATATGTATTTTGGTTTTTTTACTAACCTTATTTAAAAACACCGCACGCTATATGGCCATGTTTTTTATTGCGCCCATAAGAAATGGTGTTGTGCGTGATTTAAGAAATAAACTTCATAAAAAATCTTTAAACCTTCCTTTAAGTTATTATAGCGAAGAAAAGAAAGGCGATTTAATAAGCAGAATGACAGCCGATGTGATGGAGATTGAGTGGAGCATTATGCAAACGCTTGAAATGATTTTCAGAGAACCTATTACGGTAATTATTATTTTTTCATTAATGTTATTAATAAGTGCTAAGTTAACTTTATACATAATTGTTTTACTTCCTATTGCAGCGCTTGTAATTGTAATTATTTCTAAAAGTCTTAAAAATGCCGCAAGAAAAGCAAAGGAAACATTGGGTAGTTTAATTAGTTTAATAGAAGAAACATTAGGAAGTATTAAAGTTGTAAAAGCCTTTAGTGCCGAAAAACATTTGCAAGATAAATTTGAAAAAACAAATCAGGAATTTTACAAACAGTCATTACGCGTTTATCGTCAAACCGATTTAAGTTCACCTTTAAGTGAATCAATTGTAATGGCCATTTTAATGTTGATTTTATTTATAGGAGGTTCAATGGTGTTTGACAAAGAACTGGAAGCATCTTTGTTTATCACTTACTTTGGTTTAGCATCGCAATTAATTCCTCCCATTAAGCAATTAACCGTTTCGTACAATAATATTCAAAAGGGAATAGCCAGTGAAGAGCGCATCAATAAAATATTAGATGCCAACGATGAAATTATTGATATTCAAGAGCCGAAGGAAATAAATGGCTTAAACAAAGGTGTTGAGTTTAAAAATGTTTCTTTTATGTACCACAAGGGTGGAGAAGGTTATGTTCTTAAAAACATTAATTTAACTATTGAAAAAGGAAAAACAGTAGCATTAGTTGGGCAAAGCGGAAGCGGCAAAACAACACTTGCAGATATGCTGCCGCGTTTTTACGATGCCGATGAGGGTGGTATTTTTATTGACGGAATAAATATTAAAGAATTAAGATTAAAATCGCTTAGAAGCCATATTGGAGTTGTTACGCAAGAAAGTGTATTATTTAACGATACCATTTTTAGTAACATTGTTTTTGGTTTAGAAGGAAAAACAGAAGAGGATGTTATTAACGCTGCTAAAATTGCAAACGCACACGAGTTTATTTTACAAATGAAAGATGGCTACCAAACGAATATTGGTGATAGGGGAAGTAAATTAAGTGGTGGACAAAGACAACGTATTAGTATTGCCAGAGCAGTTCTTAAAAACCCGGATATTTTAATTTTAGATGAAGCCACATCAGCCTTAGATACTGAAAGTGAAAAATTGGTGCAAGATGCATTGCAAAAATTAATGAAAAGCAGAACCAGTTTAGTAATTGCACATCGTTTATCTACCATTCAAAATGCAGATGAAATTATTGTAATGCACAAAGGTGAAATTGTAGAGCGTGGTAACCATCAACAATTAATTGCATTAAATGGCCAGTACAAAAAACTATGCGATATGCAGAATATTAAGTAATTATTCTATACCCTGACAGGGTTCTGGACACTGTCAGGGTATAGAATAATTTATTTACCTCCAACTAAAACAATCATCAATTATTTTAAAACGTTTAATAAAGCTTTTGTGTTTTTTAGTTTTGCCTTTACGTTTAGCTTTCCACTTTATAAAGTTTCTTCTAATTTTTGAATAAGATTTTTTGCCGCTGCCTGAACTTGAAGAAATACTAGTTTCTTTATCTTCTATTTTTTTTATTTCTAAATTGTTTTCTCCCAAATTTTTAGTGTTATTATTTGTAACAACTTCTTTGTTGTTTTTATTTAATGCCAATAAATACTGTTTGTATTCTTCATCCGCTATTTTTTGCTGCGCATGGCAAGGACAATTTGGGTTTCGTGGATCGTTTATTGGGTATTCACTTTTTAAGGAATCGGGTGGGGTAAATGAACCCGCTAATGAAATGCTGCTAATTAAAATGAAAACAAAAAAAAGTACAGACTTATTAAGCCTGCACTTTTTAATGAATATCACTTTATTTATTTGCACTATTACGAGTTTGCTTTTTTAATGGTTACTCTTTCTACCGCGCTCCAGGTTTTAAATTCGTTGGTGTAGTATAAATAAGCTGATGAAGCTGGCGCATCGTAAACACCCGGCATTTCTGCTTTAAGGTCTAAATTAATTTCTTTTACTGCTTTTGCAGCCATACCTCTGTAATAAATGGCAATATTGTTTCCTTTTATTTCATAATAATCAAACACTTTTTTGTCTTGCAATTCTTTTAACTGCCAAGGTTGAACAGAGAAGCCTGCCGGAATACCTATAATTGCCATGGTGCTTGGTACTTCTTCATTCTTTTTATTAATAATGGTTGCAGTTAAACGAACGGTTTCTCCAACATTAGCGCTGTTGCTTGCTAATTTTGTTTTTAAATCAATATTACATTCTTTATCACTAACGGGTAATGATGTATTCCAATTAACAGCAAGCGAATAAGGTAAAGGCGTTTTTACACCTAAGTATTTTACTTTTATAGTGTGTTTACCTTCACCTTTAATAAACTCTTCTAATCCTGCAACTTCAATTGCTCCTTTTTCTCCGGCTTTGTATTCTTTCTCAGCTACTTTTTTACCATCTACATAAATTGCAATTTTTCCATCTTCATTTGTTTTCTTACTTGCTTTGGCATAATCGGTAAGTGCTTTTAAAGCCAAAATTGTACCTTGCGTAGAGCTAAATGCACCTGAACCGTTTCTGGTTGATACTAAGTATTTAACTGCGTTGTTCATATTAGCAGCGTATTTACCTGATTTTATCATTGCCATTATTGCAATTGATGTTGTTTCAATGTATAATGAGTTTCCTTGAGAGTATGTAATCGAGTGGGTAAGTCCGTTAAAGCTTCCATTGTTTTCTTGTTTTACAATTAATGCTTTTAAAGCTTCATCACCTTTACTGTTTTCTTTTAAACTGTAAGCTGCATTTGCCATCATTCCTAACATATATGGATCTTTACTTTCTATTGCTTTTTTGTATGAACTTTCAAACTCTTTTTTAATATCAGTAATTCCTGCTTCAGCTAATGAGTATACAATGTATGCGTTTAAAATATCATCGCTAATCCTTCCAAAATCGTGGTAAGCATGTTTCTCTCTTTCAAAACCACCATTACCAGTTTTTTTACTTAGCAACCATTTTGTTGTACGTTCTAACATTTTTTCATCTACATTTTGGCCTGCTTTTTTCATGTCGTTAAATTCCATAATGCCGTAAGCAGTTAATCCTTCGTGTGCAGGGTTAGCGCCAAACCACTCGTAACCTTTTTGCGAAGCTTCAAATGTAGTTAAGCGTTTGTAACCTCTATCTAATAAATCACTGGCACGCATTAATGTTTTGGTGTCTTTGCTGTCTGTTGTTTTTAAATAATCTAACACCATTGCATTAGGGTAAGCAGAGCAAGAGGTTTGTTCAAAACAACCGTAAGGTTCTTGTAAAATTCCTTCAATGCCTTTCATTAAATCGGAAACTACATTTGGGTATGCGTTAAATGTTGCTTTTAAAGAACCATTCACCATTTTGTTTATTTCAAAAGAATATTCTTGTTCTGTATCTTGACCAGAGAATGATTCTTGCACCGGAAAACCTTTTGGAACTATGCGAATGTTTTGTGTAAAAGCATCTCCTAATCCGCAAGCTTTAAACTTAATGGTAAAATCGCCGTAACCTAATTTATCAGATACTTTGTAATCTAAATAAATCGTTTTTGCTTTACCCGGCATTACAGTTTGAATAGCGGGCACTTTTGTAATTTCAATTAAACCATCAGGTGCAATAATGCTAATTTCTCCACCTAAGGGACCATCGGTATTGTTTTTTAAGGTTAGCGGAATTGAAACAAAATCTTCTGTTGCTACTTCAACGGGAATTTTGGTTGACATGGCGAAAGGAAGTTGAGTAAAAATATTTTTTTCTGTTCTACCAACCATTCCATCGTTTCCAATTCCTTCAATGGTGGTGCGGAACGAAGTGATATCATCCGATGCATAAAACTCAATTGTTTTTTTACCCGAGAAACCAATTTCAATATTCGGGTTCCAGTAAATGGTATTTCTAAAATCTGTTCTGTTTTCTACATTTTCGTTTTTATCGTATTTAGGAGCATAAAACGCGCGGGCACGATAATATTTTACACCGTTATGTGCTTGAATAGGGCCTCTATCCTCAAACTCTATGTCTTGTTCAGCCATTCCAAAGGCATCATTTCTTAAATCTTTTACCGATGCGCCTGAAGCAACTTCTTTTGCTTTTTTCTTCTCTGCTTTTTGTGCCGGTTCTGCTTTCGCTAATTCTTGTTTATTGTTTACAGCTTTGTCTCCTTTTACATCTTGTGGTTTTGCTTTTAACATGGGCGCTTTTTCTAATCTCATGCCACCGCCGGGAGCAGAAGGAGGAGGTGCCATTTCAGCTACCGACATTTCATCCATTGCAGATGAGCTTTTTAAGCTGTGTTTACTTCTGTTGTGCCCGTAGTAATATTGGTTTTGTTTTTTGTACATATAAACCACCATGTTTTGGTTGTACGCTTGCGGATATTGATTTTGCGGATAATACCCGTCTGCTTCAAAGTTTAATAATACTTGTTCGCTTAAATCAATTTTCTTTAAATTAAATTTACCATCGGCATTGGTTGTAAACTCACCATCCGGAAATTTAATTTTTACATTGCTCATTGGTTTGCCATCGTTAGCATTGTAAATAATACCTGAAATAATTGCTTTTTCACCGGGGAATTTAATTTTGGGTTTATCTTCATCTATTACTTTTTCCCAGGTAAATCTTCTCCAACCTGAGGTCATTAATAAATAATCTAAGGCTTTATCTGCTTTTGGTTCTTTATTGTTAAAGTAAAATGCAGGTTCTTCTATTTTATCTTTAATATCTTGTTGTAATAAAAGCTCCGATAAAATGTTACCAGATTTATCATCGGCAAAAGAAAGTAATTGATCGTTTACAACTGCCATAGATAAATTTGCAGGCATTGGCAAACCTTTATCATCTTTCACCTGAATAGTCATTTTTACTTTTTCACGCGGTAAGTATTTTTCTTTTTCTGTTGTTACAGAAATATTCATTTGTTTGTTTTTGTTTACAAACGCCAAGCGTTCTGAACGTGGAATACCTTTTGAATCAAATAAAGTAAGTTGCGCAACACCTATTGGAAAATCTTTGGTAGGAAAAGTAATTTTGTTGTTGCCTGGTAATACTTTAAATACCGTGCTGTAATAAACCTCACCTCTTACTTGCGCAAGTAAAGCCAATTCTTCGGTTTCGGTTGTGTTTACATCCACTTCAATAAATTCTTTTTTACTGTTGTCAATATGCATGGCGTATCCGTTATCTAAAGCATTAGGAAGCGTAAAAGTTTCTTTAATGCCTTCCGGTTTGGTAATTTTTACACTGTAGTTTTCGCCCGGTTGCGGAATAAATTTAAACGAACCCATGCCTTGGTGAAAGCTGGAGAATGTTGCAACTTTGCTTCCTTTTTCTGTTAGCACAATACCTTCTACATCAGCAGGTTTATTAAATTCGTTTAAGGCTTTAAAGGCAACGGTATTTTCTAATCCATTTACAATATCACCACCTTCGGGGAAAAGTGTAAACTGAATTTTATTTAAAATAATTGGAATAGAACGAGAAATACTTTCGGTACTTCCGTTATAATCTATCATTACATTTAATAAACCGTCGTTGGTTTTTAGTTCTTTCGGTAAATTAAATTTAATGTATTGTATTCCTTCTTCGTCGGTAGTAGATGCAATATCAATTAATTTTTCTCCGTTTAAATTGGCAACACATTTAATGGGATGATTCGCTAAAACTTTATTTTCGTTGGTATTTAAAACAATTTTTGCAATCACTTCATCACCTGCGCCAAAAGCTTTTCTTTCAAAGTCAAGTTTCATTTTTAAATTCGGAAGAATTACTTCTTGCACTTGAATATCTTTTACAAAAGCAGCATCGTCACCTTCATTTTTCATCCAATTGGTATAAGCTTTTATTTTATATAAACCGCCTACTGCTTCTTTATCAATAAAAAAATCGCCTTGTGCTTTACCGTTTTTAGCAATAATATTTATTTTACGTTCAACAGAACCCTTCGGGTTTATTAATTCAATATAAACAATATCACTTTTATCGGAAGCTTTTAAAGATTTACCGTCTCTTATATAAGCAGAAAACCAAATATCATCACCGGGTTCGTAAAACGGTTTATCAAGTTGAAGATATAATCTGTCTTCAGGAGCATGTTTGGTGTATGCTTCTATTTTTTCCTTTATATCTTTTATAAAGTCGTTTTCTATTAATGGCTGGTAATATTCTGTTGGCGTAAAATAAGCCATTAAGCTAAACCCAACAGCGCCTATTGCTGTTAAGTAAGATGATTTTTTGGTTTTTGACGTTTCCATGACTGCGAATTTTATATTTAGATGCAGTACTTTTTTAAATTCCATAAAAAGGCCTTAAATTTTTAAGGAATTGCCCGGAAACAGCGATTTGGTGGGGGAGGGAGGGTGGTGAAGATTAAAGTACTGAGACCCTGAGTCAAGCTCAGGGTGACGGACCGAGATGTCATTCTGAACTTGATTCAGAATCGCAACATTAAAAGATAATCACTTTTCGAACGCTAATGGAGATGTCCATTCGAGCGGGAGTCGAGAACATCCGGAAGTATTAAAATTTGTAAACCATGAAAACTGCCAAAGTCGATATGTTCAGAAAAAGCGGAAATATTTGATATATTTGTTTGTAGATGGGGAAAAATAATGGATATCAATAATAAAATTGAACAACTTAATGAAAGGTATAAAGACATTCTTAGAACAATATCTAAATCAGATTTCAGAAAATTTAATTTAAGAACACCCTCGCTCCCGCGCGAATCCTTTCCCCTCGCTCCCGCGCGAATCCTTTCGCGTGGTTTAAACACACTTAAGCTATGGCATGATGTATAAAATCATTAAAAGGCTTTAATTTTTTAAAGCCATCTATAAGTAGTTTTGGTAATTTACCATCTAATACTTCCTTATCGCTAATGGTATGCATTACAAAAAAATTCTTGTGTTTTAATAATTCCGAAAATTCATTTTCTTCATCAAAGCCTTTTGGAATTTTTACTAATTTTTCTCCTTCAATTTTAGGATATATTTTTTTAAAATCTTTTTGCTCCAGTATCTTCTTTAGTTTTTTCCCTTCGTATGCAATTTCAGAACGTATTTTTTTTAATTGCTCCGGATCGGGTTGATACAATCCGCCGCCAATTATGGTTTGGTTACCAGGCTCTATATGAAAATAATAGCCCGGTAAATTTATTTTACGGCCGCCGGGGGCAATAAAAGCAGAGTAGGTGGTTTTGTACGGACTTTTATCTTTACTAAAACGTACATCTTTGTTAATTCTAAAAACACATTGTTTCGCTTCCATGCCTTTTAAGTTTTTATCAAACTTCTGCATTTCGTTTATTAAGTTTTGAACCATTACCAAAAACTCGGCGCGCGTTGCTTCATATTTGCTTCTGTTTTTATCAAACCATTCTTTATTGTTGTTCTTTTTTAATGCTGTTAAAAAGCTTAATGTTTCTTTATACATATTTATATTGATTTATTTCCGGTAGCTAAATTTACAATTTTGTTTTTAGTAAAAAAGTTTCATGTTTAAAAAAGAGATGTTGTTTATTTATTTACAAATCGTCAAATTCATTTAACGATAATTACCCCAATGCCGCGACTATGTTCTCGATACAAATTTCGCAAAGAGGCAGCAAAATTCTACTCGAACTGACAGCCCTTAAAGGCGCCCAAAAATACATGTAAATAAAAAAACGCCTCCAATAAATAGAGGCGTTTTTCTGCTGCTTAAGGCTATTTCTCGTTTGTTTTATTTTAATAAAGTAACATGTCCAACTAAACTGTGTGCTTTGTTATTAATATCTACCACATCTGCTTTCCAAACATAAACATCGTCTTTAATGGGTTCTTCGCTATTTTTTGTTTTACCATCCCATTCCATATCCATATCGTTTGTTTCAAAAACCAAGTGGCCCCATCTGTCGTATATTTTTAAATTAAATTGAATAATGTTAAAGCCTTTTGCTCTAAAACCATCATTTACTCCATCTTCGTTAGGGGTAAAAGTATTTGGTACATAAATAGCGTATGCTTGTTTTACTTTTAATATTATAGAAGTAGTATCTGCACAACCGTATTTGTTTTTAGCTACCTGAAAAATAATTGGAATTTGTTTATCTAAGTTGGTAAACAAATGGCTAAAGTTTTCTGAACTAAAAATGCTTCCATCATTAATGTAATACATGGTTTGGTCGGCGTTGCTTGCATTATTGGTTACGTTTACCAATGGCTCCAGTTCATCTAACTCTAATGGTTCTGCAATAAAAGATGCTACAGGTTTAGGATAAACTTCCACAGCACTTTGTTCAATATATGTTGCCATACAACCGCTATCGCTCACTACTTTTAGAGTAACATCGTATTTTCCTGCACGGTAGCAATGGTTTGGATTTTTTTGGTAACCGGCAGGTGATGCATCTCCAAAAATCCATTGGTAAGTGGCAATGCTTCCGCTTGAGATACTGGATTGGTTGGTAAAATCAACACATAAATAACCGCAAGCTTTTGGTTTAGTGCTAACAAACATAGGAACCGGTTTTGGATTTACATAAACGGGTTTAGACATTACATTGGTACACCCAAATTCGTTTTGTACTTCTAACTTTACTAAAAACACTCCGGCAAAAGGGTAGGTGTGCGCTGCGTTAGGGAATACATTGCTTACATTACCATCTCCGTAATATTGCCATTGGTAAGATGTAATAAAACTTCCGGGTGCTTGTGTTAAGTTGGTAAACATTGTTTGATCGCCTAAGCAAGTTTTATTGTAAGTGAAATTTGCAATAGGGTTTGGGTACACAACAACGCTGTTTGTTATTTTTGAAATACAATTGTTGTTAGAAACCGCCATCATGGTGCAATAATAATTTCCGAAGGCAGGATAAATATGGTTTGGACTAACAGATGTGCTGTCATCCCAAGAGCCGTTATTATCAAAATCCCACAACCATTTTACAATGTTGCCACTGTTTATAATGGTGCTGTTATTAAATTGAGTAGATTGGTTTAAACAAGCATTGTTGGTAGTAAAATCAACTTGAGGTAATGGGTAAATAGTTAAACTTGTTGAGCCAACTGCTTTACAATTATAATTGCTTGTAACCGTTAAACTAATATTGTAGTTACCCGCATTGTTGTACATGTGCAATGGGCTATTTGCTTGTATTGGATTATTGTTTCCAAAATCCCAAACGTAGCTTACAATGTTTCCACTTGCTACATTGCTTGTGTTGTTTATTTGTACAATACTGTTAGCACAAGTATTAGCTGCTGTAATAGTAACAACAGGGTTTGGATGAACAATTACCGGTTTAGTTACAGATGATATACAATTAAAGTTACTAATTGCTGTTAACTGAACATTGTAAGAGCCATGGTTTGGAAAAGTAAAAGTTGGGTTTGTTTGTGTACTGGTATTGTTGTTTCCAAAATTCCAAACATAGTTTGTGATATTGCCGGATGAAATTGTGCTGGTATTTAAAAAGGTATTTGCTAAATTTAAACAAACACTATCAGCAACAAAGTTTGTTACGGGTAAAGGATTAACCATTACTGTTTGAATTCCGGTGCCAACACAACCTTGATTACTAATTACCGATAAAGTTACCGTATGAACCCCACTGGTAGGAAATAAAACCGTTGGGTTTTGCATAGTGGAAGAACCGCCATTACTAAAGCTCCAATTCCATTGATTAATGTTTCCTTGATTAACAACACTTATATCTGTAAATGTTGTTTGCGCGTTCATGCAAATTGGGCCGCTGTTAAAACCAACAAAAGGAGGAGGATTAATAGTTATTACCTTTGATGTTGTATCGTAACATCCTTTGATAGAACCCACAATTAAACTTACGGTGTAAGTACCAGGGCCGGGGTAAGTGTGTGTTGGGTTTTGTAAAGTAGAAGTAGTATTATCGCCAAAGTTCCACAAGTAAGTAGTAAGATTACCAGACGACATGCTTGAAGTATTATTAAAGGTAATAGTTGGATTACACGTTTGATTGCTATTTCCTATATTAAAGTTTGCGTTAGGCGTTGGATGGTTGTGTAAAGGATAATTGAAGGTTGGTCCTTGGCAGTTAGTAACCATAGTTGTTTGAACGGCGTATTGCCCAGGTGTATTTACTGTAACACATTGCGATGTTTGTCCGTTTATAGAACCCCCGCTCCATAAATAAGAACCAAATCCGGGAGGTGCGCAAAATGTTTTACTTTGTCCAACACAAATGGTATCGGCAACAGTTGTTTGAAAGGCTGCGCAATTTCCATCAATATAAGCGTAACCAAAATGTCCGCCTAAAGCACAATCATAAGTAGTAAAACGTATGGTAACATTTTGGCCAATGTAATTGGTTAAATCTACCACAACACTGGTCCAAGGTTTGTAAACAACACCGTTTGCTGCGTTCACAAAACCGGGAATATTTTGTCCGGCTGCTACATTATAGTATGTACAAGGTATAGGATTGTTTAAAGTATCTAACATTTCAATTACAAACGAGGGTTGTTGAGCAAGCGTATGGCCTGGATCTTGAAACACCACAGCATATTTGTAGGTAAAGTTTGCGTTTGCTGCCGACACTTGAAACGTTTGTTGAATTCTATCTGCTTGCCCGCCGGTTCCGTTATTACCTAAGCGTAACGAAAAATTACCTCCGGGTGCAACCACCGGAAAGTTTCCGTAAGGATCAAGTACGGGAGCGTTAGCAGTAGTGTTGGTGATAAATTGTTGTCCACCCTGATTTAAACAGCAGCCAGCATTATTCCATATTGGATGAAAGCCGCAAGAGCTTGTCCATCCTTGTGTACTTCCTGTTTCAAAATCCATGTTACTGCAACCGGCTGCTTGAGTTGAGTTACCCGAAAGAATGGGTTTGTGGTTGCTGCCCGAGTTTGGGCTTTGGGTGTTTGGTGAATGCTGAGCATTTCTATGAGATTCAAGAAATTCTTTTTTCTCGGCATCGTTTAAATTTAATTTTTGTATGTATCCTTGCCAGTATTCTTCGTTATTCGGAAGAGGCTGGTTGGCGGGTGTTTGGCTTTTTACCATTACCTGAATGATAAGTGCCAAAGCGGCGGTTAGGTAAAATTTTGTTTTCATGAGAAATTAGGTTTAAGCAGGTTAGTGTAATCATTTGATTTGATTTTTCTGCATTACATGCAATTCGTGATTTTTTCATTTTTAAATAAATATTAATTAATAATTGGTTTTATATTATTTGTACTTGGTTTTACCAGCCCTTTAAACAATAGTGTTTATAAGGGTTTCGGGTATGTTTGGGTTTTAGGTTTATGTTTTTTACGTACATCATTTTAAAAGGTTCGCTTTTTTAACTTTAGAGTTAGTAACTAATTTTTGTTCATTACTTTGAATTTGTCTATCAGAAAAAAGCTATATTTTTAAAACATAAAAAATAAAACCAATGGATAATTTAAACTCACCCGATTCAGGAATGTCCCAAAACAAGCCGTTTGCCGGTATGTTACCTCAAAAAAGTTTACCTAACTCAACTGCAACTTTGGTGTTGGGAATTGTATCTATTGTACCCGGCTGTTTTTGCTTTGGTGTAGTTGGTTTGGTATGTGGAATTATTGCATTGGTAATTTCTAAAAAGGATTTAATACTTTATAATAATAATCCTGCCGAATATTCTGTATCTTCCTATAATAACTTAAAAGCGGGTAGGGTATGTGCCATAATTGGTATAGTATTAAGTTCGCTTTATTTTTTATACATTATATTATACTTTGTAGTATTAGGTGCTGCGTTTAGCATGGTGCCTTGGGGTAGTTTAAATTAGTAATGATTGAATGGTTGGAGGCGCATTTAGCAAGTTGTGCCTGGTTTAAATATACTGGTGTAGAATGTTTTGGTTGCGGTTCTCAGCGAGCTATTATAGCATTGTTACGAGGCGAGGTATATGAATCTGTAAAACTATTTCCGGCTTTAATTCCTTTGTTGTTTACCCTTTCTGTTTTTATGTTTCAGCTTATTTTTAAATGGAGCAAAGGAGGTTTAGTAATAATGTGGGGTTTTGGAATAAGTGCAGCTATAATGCTTGCATCTTATATAGTAAAATTAATTTCCTGAGATAATTTGTTTTAGGTCTTTTATATCTTCTTTAAATTTAAATAAGCTTAAAAAGGAGAGTTTGTTGAATTTTAGAAAAACAAATAATGAAACAATAAAAGTAACCAGGTAAGCTATGTTTGTAGAAATGGCAGCGCCTGTTATTCCAAAAGATTTAATTAAAAAAGGAGACAGTGCAATGGTAACAACAAAGCCAAAGAAATTATAAAAGCTTACCATTTTTAAATTCCCAACTCCTGAAAAGAAATTGCTTAATGTTCCCGAGAAGCTTAATAAAGCTATTCCGGGAGAAATCAAGAGCATTAAATTTTTGCTTGCAGAAAAACTATCGCCAAGTACATAACTAAATAAACTTTGCGGAATAAAATAAATAAGGGTAATGGCCAATATGCTAAATGCAAGGCACAATTTAGCAAACACTAATGTTAATCGCGCTCCTGAAATGGAAGCACTTTGATTAGCCACTTTTGATAATAAAATAGGTGCAAAAGAATTGGTAATAATTAATACAGATTCAATTAAAGTCATAGAAGTAGCGTATAAACCAACATCGGGTTTTGTTTCTAGTAAATAATAGCTCAGTTTCCCACTTAATATGTACATTAAAACAGCAAGCTGGCAAAACAAACCATTTTTTATTATAGGCAAGTAATCAAATTCTGTTTTTACATTTTTGGCAAAGACATATTTAAAAATAAAAAGAGTTGAAATGCTAAACGAAACAGCAAATGAAATAATCATAGGCCATAAATACGCTGCTAAAGTGTAATTGTGTAATATTAATGTAGCGTACAAAATGCCTGCCAATAAAATAGTAGGTTGTAGTACACTTAAAAAATTATACATTTTGTAAAACTCTTTTGATAGAATTAAAACACAATTAAAGGTGTTTAATATAATAATTATGGCAAGAAAAAATAATAGCATGCCAAAACCTTCTGGTGTTTGGTTTAATAAATACAAAATTAAATTAGTTATTCCGGATACCAGCAAAGTAAAAATTAGGCCGTTAGCATATATTTTTTTTACATCAAATTTTGAAACAAAATGTACAAGGCTATAACCGGTATAAATTTCGTTTATCATTTGAATAATGGATAGGTTAAGTATTATTAAGCTTATTTCTCCACGTGTAGAGATTCCTAAATACTTTGCCGATAAAATCAATATTAAAAAATTAATAATTGCAACACTGCCTTTTGTAAGAAAACTTTGTATGATGTTGCGAAGCATAATTGTTTAACTAAAATACTTAAAAGAAATTGTATCAAATAAAAAAATCCTGAACGTTTTATTCAGGATTTTTAGGGTAAATGATGGGGTTCGAACCCACGACCCCCAGATCCACAATCTGGTGCTCTAACCAACTGAGCTACATCTACCATTTAGCGGCACAAAATTAATGATTTTTTCATTAATTACTGTAATTTTTATTACAAATACTTTAAACGATTGTAAAACGCGGTATTTCGTGCGCTTTAAGTTTGGCTTTACTTTACAGCCTTTAAACTTAAATCTAAACTCTTAACGTGGTGTGTTAGTGCGCCAACAGAAATAAAATCAACTCCGCATTTTGCGTATTGGGCAATGTTTTTTTCGGTAATTCCACCCGAACTTTCTACTTCGTACCTGCCATTAATTAGTTTTACAGCCTTTAAAGTTTCGTTAATACTATAATTGTCAAGCATTATACGATTTACACCGCCTGTTTTTAAAACTACTTTTACTTCTTCAATACTGCGTGTTTCTATTTCAATTTTTAGTTTCTTTTTCTTCTTTTTTAAATACGTTTTTACAGCAGAAATAGATTGTTTAACTCCACCACAAAAATCAATATGGTTATCTTTTATTAAAATCATATCAAACAAACCATAACGGTGGTTTGCTCCTCCGCCAATAACCACGGCCCATTTTTCAAAAAAGCGAAAACCGGGTGTTGTTTTACGGGTATCAATTACTTTCGTTTTGGTTCCTTTGCATAACAATTGCAAATAATTTGTTTTAGTAGCAATGCCGCTCATGCGTTGCATTATGTTTAACACCAAACGTTCAGCGGTTACCAGTTTTTGGGTTTTGCCTTTTACTGTAAAAACAATATCTCCTTTTTTTACTTTTTCTCCGTCTTTTAAAAATGTTTTAACTACAATGTTTTTATCAATAATTTTAAATATTTCCTTTGCGGCTTCAACTCCGGCAATAATTCCATCTTCTTTTACCAACAATTGCATTTTACCTTTATGATTTGCGGGAATGGTGGCTAAAACGGTGTGGTCGCCATCGCCTAAATCTTCATTCAGGACACTTAAAATAAACTTTTTAAAATTAAAATGCTTTTGATGAAGCTTTAGATAGTTAATCATTATCTGTTTCTATTCGGAATTGAGAAATCAACCCTCGTCTTATTAATATAGAAACTCTGTATTTTCCGTTACTCGTTTCTAAATTTCCGGTTAAGTATTGAAAATTGGCATTTGTTGAACTAACGTGCGTATTAGTGAAATTTTTTACCGGATGCTTGTCAAAAAATACTTTAATGTTTGCCTCAGCTTGCGCTTTACTTAAAACATCTTCTTGATTTATTAGTTTTATGGATACTTTTTCATCAAAAAGTTTAATTAAGTCGCTAACT
This sequence comes from Bacteroidia bacterium, assembly GCA_022841465.1. Classification (GTDB taxonomy): domain Bacteria; phylum Bacteroidota; class Bacteroidia; order B-17B0; family Aurantibacillaceae; genus Aurantibacillus. The sequence continues at coordinate 21,637 of JALHRL010000027.1, forward strand.
TTACCTTGTTTAATTGCAGCAATAGCATCTTCTGCTGTATCATTAGGCGAAAAGAAAAATGCAAAAACACTAATTATTATGGTAGCTATATATTTCATTAATTATATTACAAATTTACTATTTTTTTGTTAAAAATGACCATTACATTTATTCAAATAGAAAAAACGCAAGACAGTTATTTAAACGAAGGGATAGAGATTTACCTTAAACGATTAAAGAACTATTGTGCGCTAGATGTGATTACAATAAATGTGCCAAAGAATGTGCGTCAAAAGTCAGAAAAAGAGCAGAAAAGCGAAGAAGCAATATTGATTTTAAAGCAGCTTAAACCCGCAGATTTTGTGGTTTTGTTGGATGAAAACGGTAAGCAAATAAATTCGGTTACTTTTAGCAAGTTTATAAATCAGAAACAAGTTTCGGGTACAAAACGTTTGGTATTTATTATTGGAGGCCCTTTTGGTTTTGACGAACTAGTTTATAAAAGAGCAAATGATAAATTGGGCTTATCGTTAATGACCTTTTCGCACCAAATGGTAAGATTGTTTTTTTTAGAACAATTATATAGAGCTTATACCATTTTAGCAGGCGAAAAATACCATCACTTGTAGCTGTTAAAAAACCCTAAAACAGTTTTTAAAAGATTTTGGAAATTACACAAGCGGATGTAATTAGCTGTTTAAATTACTTTACTTTTACAAACATGAATGAAATTATTGTTCTTAAAAACATTCAAAAGGTTTATAAAATAGGCAATGAGGTAATTTACGCATTGCGCGATGTATCTTTAAGTGTTAAAAAAAACGAGTATGTGGCATTAATGGGGCCTTCCGGTAGCGGAAAATCAACTTTAATGAACATGATAGGGTGTTTAGATTCTCCAACAGGAGGAACATATATATTAAACAATATTTCTGTTGCAGAAATGAGCGACAGTCAATTAGCCGAGGTTCGTAATAAAGAAATTGGATTTGTTTTTCAAACGTTTAATCTACTGCCAAGAGCCACTACTTTAGAAAATGTTGCTTTGCCTTTGGTGTATGCAGGTGTACCAAAAGCCAAACGAGAAGAACGAGCAAAAGAAGTGCTGGAACAAGTGAGCTTAGGAAACAGAATGCATCATAAACCAAATGAATTAAGCGGGGGGCAACGTCAAAGAGTTGCTATTGCCCGTGCTTTGGTAAATAATCCTGCGATCATTTTGGCCGACGAACCTACCGGAAATTTAGACAGTAAAACATCCATAGAAATTATGGGCTTGTTAGAAGAAATTCACGAAAAAGGAAACACCATTATTTTAGTTACACACGAAGAAGATATAGCCCTGCACGCTCACAGAATTGTGAGGTTACGAGACGGATTAGTTGAAAAAGACGAGCGGAATTTAAACATTACCACCTATAAAAATAGGGTTAGCGGTTAATGAATATTAAGCTATATTTGAAGCATCAATGTTAAAACAAAAACTAGTATTAGCACTGCTTTTTATTCAGTTGTTTAGTAAAGCACAAATGAATGATACCACTATTGCAGCACCTTTAATTGGAGTACATTTTGGTGGCGATATTCCTTTGGCCGATTTAGCGAAGCGCTACGGACCTAACATGAATGCCGGTTTAAATTTCATGTACAAAACCAGAAAAAATTACTTGTTTGGTTTAGATTTTAATTATTTGTTTGGTAAAAATATTAAGGAAGATGTGCTGGCTAACTTAAAAACAAGCGACGGATATATTATTGATAATTCAGGCTATCCGGCAGATATTAGAGTAACCGAGCGTATTGTTACATTTAATTTAACAGCAGGTAAAATTTTTAATTTTCTTTCTGCGAATGCTAATTCCGGATTATTGGTTTGTGGCGGAGCCGGTTATATTCAACACAAAGTACATTTTGTGGATGCTCAAGTGCAAATTGCCGCCTTTAATGGAGATATTAGAAATGGATATGATAGATTAACAAACGGAATTTCTTTTCATCAGTTTTTAGGATACATGTATTTAAGCGATAATAGACTCTTAAATTTTTATTCGGGTTTTGAATTTTATCAGGGATTAACAAAAAGTGTTAGAAAATTAAATTACGATACCGGATTAGCAGATACAAAATCAAGATTTGATATGTTAATGGGATTTAGGTTCGGCTGGATAATTCCTTTGTACAAGAAAAAACCGCGCGAATTTTATTACTACTAATTATGTTGCTTTATAATCTGGTAATTCGTTTATATGCCTTTTTTATTCATTTAGCTGCTTTTAAAAATGAAAAAGCAAAGTGTTGGGTTACCGGTCGAAATAATTGGGATTCTTTACTTGCAAAAAAAGTAAATCTGCATAAAAATAAAAAACGTATTTGGTTTCATTGTGCTTCACTAGGAGAGTTTGAGCAGGGGCGCCCTTTAATGGAAGCAATAAAAAAACAAAACCCAAACATTTGTATAGTACTTAGTTTTTTTTCGCCCAGCGGTTATGAAGTGCAAAAAAATTATCAAACGGCAGATGTAATTACTTACTTGCCTTTGGATACAAAAAAAAATGCAGAACGTTTTTTAGAAATTGTGGAACCAAACCAAATTGTTTTTATTAAGTATGAGTTTTGGGTTAATTTTTTAAACGCAATTAAAAAAAGAGGAATGGATGCGTATTTGGTTTCAGCCGTATTTAAGCCACACCATCCGTTCTTTAAATGGTACGGCAAAATATTTATAAACTCACTTAAAGCATTTAAAATTTTGTTTGTTCAAGATCAAAACTCATTTAACTTAATTAGCAATTTGGGTTTTAAAAATGTAAAAATTAGCGGAGACACCCGATTTGACAGGGTTTTGGAAATTCGTAATAATTTTAAGGAAATGAAAGAAATTGAAGATTTTAAAAACACTAATTTGTTATTGGTTGCAGGAAGTACTTGGCCGGATGATTGCGAATTAGTTTTAAATGCTTATGTAAAATTAAAAAATGAAGGAGTTAAATTAATTATTGCTCCACACGAAATTGATGAAAATTCAATTCAAAAAACAATTCAATATATTAAAAATGTAAATTTAAGTTACAGTTTGTTTACCAACGAAATTAATAAGCAATCACAAGTATTAATTTTAAACACCATGGGATTTCTTTCAAGAGTATATGCTTATGCAGATGCAGCTTATATTGGCGGTGGTTTTAACGATGGTATACACAATTGTTTAGAAGCAGCCGTGTTTAATATTCCGGTAAGTTTTTATGGCGATAGCTATAAAAAATATGTAGAGGCCGAAGCGCTTATAAACATGAATGTTGCCACTGATGTATATACCGATACAGAGCTGGCAAACCTTTGGAAGGTGTCATTAACAGCTGAATTTAAAGCATCTATTAAAAATAAATTAGAGAATTATTTTGCGGAAAACGCTACTGCAACAGCAAAAGTTTTAGCAGAAATGCGCATGCATTAAAATATAACACCCTGCTTTTTGCGCTTGGGTTTTTTCTTTAAATCATATGTACAAGCCTATTTACCAATGGAAGTAGTACTTAATCTGAACGATAGATTGAGTTAATAATTTAACTAACATTTTATTAACCTATTAATATTCAGCTATTTGTATAGCTTAAACACCACTACATTAATTTTGCAATATCATTAATTTTTACTTACTTGCACCTCGATTTTAGGATATAAACTTTATCTTTTAGACGATGAACGTTAAAAAAATTATGCTTAATAAAAAAGTTGCTATCGCTTTAACCTCCGTGTTAATGCTAACTGCTTGTGGTGGCGGTGAAGAAAAGAAAGACGGAAAAGAGGATCTTGTTGAGGTTCCTGATACCATTAAAGCTGCTGTTGTAAATGTAGGTGGTGAATTGTTTTCGGTTCCATCTCCAATTCAAACAGCTTTGCTTATTCAAAAAAGTGGTATTAGCTATGATAAATCGGTTTTACACGCAAGTAATAAGGTAAATACATACAGTACAGATTTTTTAAGAGCCATTAATTTGGGTATTTATGGAGCAGATTTAGGTTATGTTTCATTATATAATCAAACGCAAGATGCAATTGGCTACTTAACTTCATTAAAACAGTTGGCAGATAAGTTAGGTGTTTCTTCAGCATTTGACGCTAATACTATGAAACGTATAGAAGGAAACATTACTAACAAAGACAGTATGTTGGTATTGGTTGGTATAGCATATAGAAGCAGCGACGCTTTTTTAAAGAATAACCAACGTAACGATGTAAGTAGTTTAATTTTAACAGGTGGTTGGTTAGAAAGCATGAATTTTTGTATAAGTGCTTATAAACAAAAACCAACAAACGAAATTAAATGGCGAATTGCAGAGCAAAAACAATCGTTAAATAGTTTAATTAAAATTCTTTCTGCTTTTGAAGGAGAAGAAGTAAAGGCTTTAACAATCCAGTTAAATGATTTGGCAAAGATTTACGAAGATGTACAATTTAAATACAACTTCATAGAGCCTACACACGATGCAGATAAAAAAGTTACTTATATCAATAGTACTACTGAGGTGATTGTTAGCGAAGAGCAAATTACTTTAATCAGCAACAAAATAAATGAAATTAGAAATAAAATTGTTAATTCAAGTCAATCATAATCTTTTAACATGAAAAAAGTATCCTTAGCAATAGTTATCTTTTTATTAGGTTTTGCTGTAAATAAAAGTCAGGCACAATGCGATACCATTGCAAATATTTGTGCTAAGCATATTATCGCTTCTTATATTTCTGATGGACAACAATACCGTTCTTTATTGTTAAACTCAGAAGAAACAGCAGAGTTTCATACTACCTTTTTTGGAGAAACTACTTATCGCATAGCTGCATGCAGTGGAACCACAGATGGTAATTTGGTTTTTAATATTTACGATCAAGATCGTCACTTACTTTTCAGCAACCGTAATCAAAAAAATGCACCGTATTGGGACTTTAAAGTTAAATCTACTTTAGAAACAATTATTGAAGCTCAGTTAGACGCCAATAAAAATCCGGGTTCCGGATGCGCCGTAATTCTAATTGGATTCAAACAAAAATAAAATTGTAAACTATTATGTATAAGGATAAGGTGCTGAACTTTATCCTTTTTTTATTATTATTAAAAACATTTTGAAGTTTAAATTATTCATATTTTTTATTTGTAGTACCTGTTTTTTTCAGGCGCAGAACAATTGTGAAATGGGTTTTGTACCGGATAGCCTTTATAACGAAAAAGAAAAAACATTTTCGCTAGCCGACGCTTTAAAAACGCCTGAACTTTCAAATAGAGCTCAAATTAGCCTTTTTAAACAAGGAAATCGCTATTTTATGAATATTACCGTAAAAGATAACCTTTACTTTGATAAAATTGATGATTTAGAGCTTATTTCCGGTTCTAAAAGTTGGACTTTAAGGAGTATTAAACAAAATCAAAAAGATAAGTTTACTTCTTTTTTTGTTTTTGAAGTATATAAAAATTATATTAATACCTTGAAAGAAGATGGAATTACTTCTTATGTTTTTAATAAAAAAGAAAGCAAATTAAGTAAGCAAGATGTAAAGGAAATAAAAAAAATTGCAACGTGTTTTTATAAAACCATTAATGTAGACCATACAAAAAAATAAGATTTTATGAGTGAACGAATTCTGAGGGCCCTGATGCAAATGTTTGCAATTATTGCAAAGGTGGATGGTATTAATAATACCGGCCGAAAAATTGTGGAATCATTCCTGAAGCAGCAATTAAGTCAAGAACAAGTTGAAACATACATTAAAATATTTGATGAATATTTAGAAACGCACCAAGCAGCCAGCAAAAAGAAAGATGGCACAGCAAAACGTACTTCATTAAATTCAGTTAAGGTTCTTAAAATTTGTACCCAAGTAAACGAAGAGTTAGTACAAACCCAAAAGGTAATTGTGCTTATTCGTTTGTTGGAATTTATTTATTCAAGTAACGAAATTAGCGAACAAGAGTATGAATTTGTAACTACTGTTGCCGAAACCTTTAATATTCCTAACGAAGAGTTTATCAGTTTAAAAGCATTTGTTGAAGATAAAATTGAAACAGTTCCTGATAGTCCGGATATTCTTGTTATAAACAACAAAGAAAAAGGCTATCAAAATTCATCAAAGCATATTTTTTGTGAACCAATAACCGAAGATATTCGTGTAATTCAAATTCACAGTGTAGGTATGTACGCTATGCGTATTTACGGAAAGTATGAGGTTCAGTTAAACGGACAAATGGTTTCCAGTGAGCGTGTTCACATTTTAATTCCGGGATCATCTATCCGTTCTTCTAAAATTAAGCCAATTTATTACAGCGATATCATTAGCCGTTTTTTAAGTGATGAGTCGCAAGCTAAAATTACTTTCGAGGTAAAAAATCTTGAATTTAAATTTAAAGGAGGAAAACTTGGTTTACGCGATGTAAACATGAGTGAGGAAAGCGGCAAGCTTATTGGTATAATGGGTGGTTCAGGAGCCGGTAAATCAACTTTGTTAAACGTTTTAAATGGAAATGAAACACCAAGCGGCGGTTCAGTAAAAATTAACGGAATTAATATTCACAGCCAACGTTCAGAAATTGAAGGTGTAATTGGGCATGTTAGTCAAGATGATTTATTAATTGAAGAATTAACGGTTTACCAAAATTTATTTTACAACGCTAAACTTTGTTTTGGAAATTTAAATGATGCTGATATTGCAAAAAAATGTAACGCGCTATTAGCAGATTTGGGTTTAAGTGAAACGGTTCATTTAAAAGTAGGTTCGCCTTTAGAAAAAACAATTTCCGGTGGCCAACGTAAACGTTTAAATATTGCATTAGAATTAATTAGAGAGCCTTCTGTTTTGTTTGTTGACGAACCAACATCGGGTTTATCATCGCGCGACTCTGAAAATATTATGGACCTTCTAAAGGAATTGGCTTTAAAAGGAAAATTAATTTTTGTGGTTATCCATCAGCCTTCATCAGATATTTACAAAATGTTTGATAAGTTAATGATTTTAGATGTTGGCGGATATCCAATTTACTACGGAAATCCGGTTGATGCAGTTAGTTATTTTAAACGATTGGTAAACCACGTTAATGCAGATGAGGCAGAGTGTTGGAATTGTGGTAACGTAAACCCAGAGCAAATATTTAATATTATTGAAAGTAAGGTACTGGATGAGTATGGTAACATTACACATACCAGAAAAGTTAGTCCTGCCGGTTGGAATGTACATTATAAAGAAATTATTGAAAGCCATATTCATACCGAAAGAAGCCATACGGCCATTCCTGAAAGTATTTTTAAGGTTCCGAACATTATTAAGCAATTTAAGGTATTTATTACGCGTGATGTAAAAAGCAAATTAACCAATACACAATATTTAGCCATTAACTTTTTAGAAGCTCCGTTATTAGCTTTTATTTTGGCGTATTTGGTTAGGTTTTTTAATACCGATGAAAATAACACAAAAGGATATATTTTTAGTGATAACGAAAACATACCTGCTTACATGTTTATGTCGGTTGTGGTTGCTTTGTTTATTGGTTTAACAGTTAGTGCCGAAGAAATTATTAGAGACAGAAAAATTCGTAAACGCGAATCATTTTTAAATTTAAGTAAAGGAAGTTATTTGTGGAGTAAGGTTATTATCATGTTTGTTTTATCTGCATTTCAAACATTAACCTTTGTTTTGGTAGGAAATTACGTGTTAGGAATAAAAGGGACGTATATGGATTATTGGATGGTTTTATTTACAACCTCTTGTTTCGCAAACATGTTGGGTTTAAATATTTCATCTGCTTTTAATAGTGCTGTTACTATTTATATTTTAATTCCGTTTTTAATTATCCCTCAATTATTATTGGCCGGTGTGGTTGTTAAGTTTGATAAATTAAATCCTGTATTGGCAAAACAAGGTGGGGTTCCTCTTGCAGGTGAAGTTATGGCCAGCAGATGGGCTTTTGAAGCTTTGGCGGTAAATCAATTTAAAGAAAATAAGTACGAGCGAAATTTTTATAAGTATCACAAAAGCATCAGTATTGCTCAGTACAAAAACAATTATTGGAAACAAAAAATTGAAAATAAAATAGTTAAAATAGAAAACGAACAAAAAGCAGGAAAATCACTTCAAGAATTAGAACTGGATATTAAGTTAATTAGAGATGAGTTGGAGAAAGAAACAAAAATTTCTAAGAAAGTAAAATGTACCATTTTAGATAAAATAACTCCTGAATCTTATAACGCAGATGTTGTTTCCGAAATTAAAAAACATTTAGGCAAGGTTAAAGAGTACTACATTAATGTAGAAAATATTTCTAGAGGCAAGGAAGATCAAATGGCATTAAAAATGCAAAGAACCGATGAGGCTAGAAAGGAGTTTATAAAACTAAAAGAAGATTACGAAAATATTAGTTTAAGTAATTTGGTGAAGAATGCGAATGATATTACCGGAGAAGTTTGTTTAGAGAAAGACGGTAAGTTAATTCAGCAAAAAGATCCGGTGTTTTTAGACCCAACAGAATCTAATTTCGGAAGAGCTCATTTTTTTGCACCGCGTAAAAAATTCTTTGGAAATTTGGTACCAACTTTTTGGTTTAATATAGGGGTAATTTGGTTTATGAGTGTTGTGCTTATGATAACCCTGTATTTTGATGTGTTTAAGAAGGTGTTAGATTTATTTGGCAACATTAGTTTCAGCAAAAAATAAATATTTTACTGTTTCTTGTTGAATTTTTCTTTCTGTAGTTTATAATAAAATTTACTTAAATTTTTTTACCATGTAATGTAAGCCAATACTTTCTTTGCGGCGCATGGCATGTTTAATAATAAGGTAACCCACACATATAATGTTTCTTAATTCACAAATATTTTGCGATACAGTTGTTTTGTCGTAAAGGGCTTCGTTTTCTTTGTATATAATTTCTAATCTGTCAAAAGCACGTTTTAAACGCAGTTCGCTTCGCACAATACCAACGTAATTACTCATTATTTGTTGAACTTCTTTTTTAGATTGTGTAATTAAAATCATTTCTTCTGCATGTTCTGTTCCTTCTGCATTCCAGTTAGGCACCTTTTCCTGGAAATTAATATGTGGTAAAGCAGCAGATGCGTGCAAGTATGCCCTGTTTGCAAAAACAATAGCTTCTAATAAGGAATTACTAGCTAATCTGTTGGCTCCATGTAAACCTGTACACGCACACTCTCCAATGGCATATAATTTATTTATAGAAGACTCTCCATTTTCATTAACTGCAATTCCTCCACAAACATAATGTTGTGCGGGTACTACCGGTATCATTTTTATAAACGGATCTATACCTAAGGTTAAACATTTTTCATAAATATTTGGAAAATGTTCTATAAAGCCTTTTCTATCTAGGTGACGGCAATCTAGGTAAACAAAATCGTCGCCACTCATTTTCATTTCATTATCAATTGCTCTGGCAACTATATCTCTGGGTGCTAATGAGCCTCGGCTGTCGTACTTGCTCATAAACTCTTCTCCCTTTTGTGTTTTTAAAACGGCACCAAAGCCTCTTATAGCCTCTGTAATTAAAAAACTAGGGTTTTCTGCAGAGTTAAATAAGGAAGTAGGATGAAACTGAATAAATTCCATGTCTTTTACCATTCCTTTTGCCCTATACACCATTGCAATACCATCGCCTGTTGCAATTACAGGATTAGTTGTTGTGTTGTATACATGGCCGGCACCGCCTGTAGCCATTACGGTAATTTTAGATAAAACGGTTTCAATATGGCCGTTTAAATTATTTAAAATATAAGCACCATAACAATTAATATTTGAAGTTTGCGAGGTAACAATTTCTCCTAAATGATGTTGTGTTATAATATCAATTGCAAAGTGGTGATCGTAAATGGTGATATTCGGATTTTTTAAAACTTTATCTAATAAACTTCTTTCAATTTCATAGCCCGTAACATCTTTGTGATGTAAAATTCTATGTTCCGAGTGTCCGCCTTCTTTTGCTAAATCATATTCACCGCTATTGTTTTTATCAAATCGGGTACCTAGTTCTATTAATTCTTTTACCCGTTCTATCCCTTCACTAATAGTTATTCTAACAATTTTTTCATCGTTTATTCCGGCTCCGGCAGTAATGGTGTCTTCTACATGTTTTTCAATACTGTCATTCTCATTCCAAACAGCAGCAATTCCACCTTGTGCATATTTGGTATTGCTTTCATCGCGCGTGCTTTTTGTTACTAATATTACTTTGCCATTGTTCGCTGCCTTTAAAGCAAAACTTAAACCGGCAATTCCGGAACCAATAACTAGAAAATCGGTATTTATAGACATATTTATGTAAAATTACGGAAATTTTAGGCTGGCATACCAAATTGCTTCGTATTTTTGTAGCGCATGAATATTCAAGAAATTCCATATATAATTTACGCAGAAGAAACGCCAAATCCTTCCAGTATTAAATTTGTAGCCAATAAACTTTTATTGGTTAGCGGTGCCAACGCCGAGTATACTAAAGTTGAAGACACAAAAGATGCTCCTATGGCAAACGCTTTGTTTCAGTTTCCTTTTGTAAAGCGATTGTATTTTGCTTCTAATTTTGTAACCATTACAAAACAAGATGCAGTAATGTGGGAAGATATAATAGATGAGATACGATTGTTTGTAACAGATTATTTAAATAAAGGAAACGCTGTTATAAATAAATTGCCGCAGCAAGAAATGCCAAAAGATAATACCTTTAAAGAAAAGGTGAATGTAACAACTCAACACGCTGCTCCCGCTAACGAAATTGAAAATAAAATTATTGAAGTTTTAGAACAGTATATTAAACCTGCAGTAGAACAAGATGGCGGATTAATTACATTTAAAGCACTAAAAGACGGAGTTGTTACAGTACAAATGCGCGGTAGTTGTAGTGGATGCCCAAGCAGTACAATGACATTGAAAGCCGGGATTGAAGCCTTATTAAAACGATTACTACCTGATGATGTAAAAGAGGTGGTAAGTGAAGCTATGTAAATTGCAATTCAAATTTTAATGCTATTTTTATAGCATCACATTCAATTCAAAATATTTTTATCAAATTTTAGGGCCGGTAGTAGCTCTTGTTTTTTGGTTGTTTATTGATTTATCTCCCGGGCAGCCACAAATTAGCTTAATGGCAGGGGTTGCATTGTGGATGAGTATTTGGTGGATTAGCGAAGCCGTTAATTTAGCTATTACTGCATTAATACCTGTATTGGTTTTACCCATGTTGGGAATTGCCGAAGTTAAATTAGTTGCTCAGCAATATACAGATAGTATTATTTTTTTATTTCTAGGCGGATTTATGTTGGCTTTTGCAATTGAAAAATGGAATTTACACAAGCGAATTGCTTTAAAAATACTGTCTGTTGTAGGCTCTAGTCCGCGTAATGTTTTATTAGGCGTAATGTTGTCTACTTTTTTAATTAGTAATTGGATAAGTAATACGGCTACAACGGTTATGTTATTTAGCGCGGTATTAGCGCTTGTTCACGAAACCAATAACTATTTAAAAAGTAACAAAAAAGATTTTGCAGCAGCTATGTTGTTGGGTTTAGCTTTTTCTGCTACCATTGGCGGGATGGCCACACCAGTTGGAACCCCTCCTAATATGTATTTTTTTAAAGTGTTCAGAGAAAGTTATGCAATGGATTACGATTTTAATTTTTTAAAATGGAGCATGATTGGTTTTCCAATAGCCATCGTTTTTTTAATTATTTGTTATTTGGTGTTAAGTAAATATTTTATTCCTAAAAGTTTAAAGTTTGAAATAAATAAGAGCTATTTTAAAAATCAATTTAATTTACTTGGTAAAATGAGTTATGAGGAAAAATGGGTATTCTGGATTTTTATTTCATGCGTGCTTCTTTGGTTCTCTAGAGCTGATATAGATTTTGGAACATTTAAATTAAAAGGATGGGCCAATGTATTTAAAACTCCAAAATTTATCGACGATTCGTTTGTGGCTATAATAGCGGCTATGCTTTTGTTTTTAATTCCTTCTAAAAAAGATTCAGGAAATGCATTGTTAGAATGGGAAGATGCTAAAAAAATACGTTACGATATTATTTTAATGTTTGGTTCGGGTTTTGCATTGGCTTATGGGTTTGAAATTACAGGATTAAGCAATTGGCTGGCCTTACAGTTAATGGTTTTAAAAGGAGTATCTCCAGTTTTAATAATATTAGGTATTTGTTGTATTGTAACAATAATTAGTGAGTTTGCCAGTAATATTGCCAGTATTCAGTTAGCGATTCCTGTTATGATGGCTTTGCAAAAAAACATGGATGTCTCACCTTTATTTTTAATGATTCCGGCTACCTTTGCCGCTTCTTTAGGTTTTATGCTTCCTGTTGCTACTGCAGCAAATACAATTGTTTTTGGAACTAAAATGATTCCTATAAAAGACATGTTTAAAGTGGGTTTTTTATTAGATGTTTTAGGAATTTTAGTGATAACTTTGATGTGCTACTTATATATTGATAAATGATAGTTGCCAAAAATATTTATAAAACGTTTGATAAACTCGAAATTTTAAAAGGAGTTAGTGTAGAAATTAAACCCGCTGAGGTTATTTCAATTGTTGGTTCATCAGGTGCTGGTAAAACAACTTTGCTTACTATTTTAGGAACATTGGACAGACCAAGTTCAGGAGAAGTGCTGATTGATGGGCAAAATGTATTTGAATTGAGCGATAAAAAGTTAGCGGCATTCAGAAATCAAAACATTGGTTTTGTTTTTCAATTTCATCATTTATTACCTGAGTTTAATGCAATTGAAAATATTTGTATCCCTGCATTTATTGCAAAAAAAGGTAAAAAAGAATCGGAAATGCGTGCTATGGAATTACTTGATTTATTTAATTTAAAAGAAAGAGCAACACACAAGCCTTCTGAGCTAAGTGGGGGAGAGCAGCAGCGAGTAGCGGTAGCAAGGGCTTTAATAAACAATCCAAAAGTTGTTTTTGCCGATGAACCCAGCGGAAATTTAGATAGCAGTAATGCAACAGATTTACATCAGTTGTTTTTTAAATTGCGCAATGAATTAAAACAAACGTTTGTTATTGTTACTCATAACAATGAATTAGCAAAAATGGCTGATAGAATGTTGGTGATGAAAGACGGTAAAATTTTATAAAACCATTTCTGTGCTATTCTGCATTTCGTAAAATGTTTTAAATTTTCCATTCATTTTTAGTAATTGTTCAATGTTTCCCTGCTCAACAATTTCTCCCTTTTCAATTACAATAATTTTATTTGCATGCTTAATGGTAGACAATCTATGTGCAATAATAATTGAAGTTCTTCCTTTGGTTAGCTTTTCTGTAGCTTTTTGAATTAATTGCTCGGTATGCGAATCAATAGATGCGGTTGCTTCATCTAAAATAAATATTTCAGGATTGTATACATATGCTCTTATAAACGAAATAAGTTGTCTTTGGCCGGCAGATAAACTTAAACCTCTTTCTTTTACAACATAATTAAATCCGCCGGGCATTTCATTAATAAAATCTTGTAAACCAATTTCTGCAGTTGCTTTTTTAACGTCATCTAGCGTAATTTCGGAGTTGTGTAAGGTAATGTTGTTATAAATGGTATCGTTAAATAAAAAAACATCTTGTAGTACAACACCTGTGTTTTTTCTGATGGAATCTAATGTATACTCTTCTATTTTATTACTATCAATTATTATCTCTCCTTTTTGGTGTTCGTAAAATCTATTTAATAAATTTATAATTGTTGATTTACCCGAGCCGGTTGAACCAACAAATGCTATGCTTTCTGCTTTGTTTATTTCAAACGAAATATTTTTTAGCACATAATTATCATTCATATATGCAAACCAAACATTTTTAAATTCAATTTTAGTATTTATTTGTTTAAATTCTTTGGTACCGCTATCGTTTATTATTTCGGTGGTATCAATAACTTTAAAAACCCTATCTGCTGCTACTATACCCATTTGTAAAGTATTTAAACGGTCGGCCAGCATTCTTATTGGCCTAAACATCATATTGGTTAACATTATAAAAAAGGTTAGGTCGCCCAAGCTTATTCCCAGTTCTTTGTTTTTAACACCTGCAACCCAAATTACCAAGGCTATAGAAATGGATGATAATATTTCTACAATTGGAAAAAATACCGAATAATAGAAAATAGAACGAATATTAGCTTTTTTATGCTGGTTATTTATTTCTTTAAATTTTTCCAGTTCTTCTTCTTCCTTGTTAAATAGTTGTACAATTCGCATTCCGGTTAAATGCTCTTGGGTAAATGCATTTAATGCTGCTACTGCATTTCTTACTTCGGTAAACGTTTTTTTAATTCCATTTTTAAAGATGGCGGTTGCAATTAACAAAACCGGAATGGTGCTAAATACCAACAAAGCCATTATCCAGTTTTTCCAAAGCATTACGCCGGCAAAAACCAGCAACATCAATATATCTCCACTAATAACAATAAAACCTTCCGAAAAAACGTTGCTTAAACTTTCAATATCTGATATAGCTCTTGTAACAAGAGTTCCAACAGGAGTATTGTCAAAATAAGTATTTTTTAATTTTAAAATATGACCGTAAACTTGATTGCGTAAATCTTTAACGATGTTCTGGCCTAAAAAATTTGTAATGTTTACGTTGGTAAATTGAATAATTGCCTCAAATAGAATTACACCCAGAATTAAAAGACAAAACTGTGTTAGTTCAGCGTAATCTTTATTTTCAATTACACTGGTGTTTAAGGTATGGCTAATTAAAAGCGGACGAAGAATAGCAAATATTGATAACGATATGGTAAACACAACCGATAGAATAAATTGTGTTTTATAAGGTTTAGAATAACTTAATATTCTTTTTATAAGGGCTAAATTTAATTTATTTTTTACTTTCTCCACTATAAATATTTCTAGGATACTTTATTGCTACCAAAAACAAGGCGTTTGCAGCTACATTGTTACCGGCTTTTGCTCTATCTTTTGCTTCAATTATTTTTTTAAACTGGTCAATTGTAATTTTATTTCTTCCAACCATTAAAAGGGTTCCTACAACTGCACGTACCATTCCTCTTAAAAACCTATCGGCAGTTATGGTAAAGCGCCATTGGTTTTCTCCAACTTTTTGCCAAACAGCTTTTGTTATTTTGCAGTTATTTGTTTTTACCTGCGAATTTAATTTACTAAAACTGGTAAAATCTGTATAATTCAACAATAATAAGGCCGCTTTGTTCATTTTTTCAAAATCAACATCACCATACACTGAGTAGCTAAAAGTATCAATAAAAGGGTTTTTGTGTTGATGCACAAAATAGTAATAAGTTCTGCTTTCTGCAGAAAAACGTGCGTGCGCCTTGTAATCAACTTCAATTATATCCTGAACAGAAATTTCGGGTGGTAAAATGGTATTAAATTTATATACCCAATGCTTTTTGTTGAGTATTAAATCAGTACAATTACTATCAAAATGAGCTATGTAATCTCTTGCGTGTACACCTGTATCTGTTCGTCCACAACCTGTTAATTCAATTTCTTCTTTTAATAAAAGACTCATTTTTTCTTGCAAAACCTGCTGAACGGTATTGGGCGTGTTGTCTTGAATTTGCCAACCGTTAAAAGGAGTTCCGTTGTAAGAAAGTTTAATAAAGTAACGCGCCATTGTACAAAGATACTTATCTTTAAGCACCTAAAAAATGAGTAAAATAAAAAAGAATTTTGTGTTAGAGGGGCTTGAAGTAATTGATACTTCAACCGAAGGAAAAGCCATTGCCAAACATGATAGCATGGTGGTTTTTATTGAGGGCGCTGTACCCGGCGATGTGGTAGATGTAATGGTGCACCGTAAAAAAAATGCTTATGCCGAGGGAAAAGCCATTAAAATTATAAAATCTTCAGCAGACAGGGTTGAGCCTAAATGCAGCCATTTTGGTACCTGCGGAGGGTGTAAATGGCAAAATTTGAATTACCAAAAACAGTTGTATTTTAAACAAAAATATGTGCTGGATGCGTTTACAAGAATCGGTAAATTAACGTTTGATACCATAAATCCTATTTTAGGAAACAAAACACCGTTTTTTTACAGAAACAAATTGGAGTACTCTTTTTCTAATAAGAAATGGTTAACCATAGAAGAAATAAAATCGGAAGCTGAAGTAGAAAACAGAAATGCCTTGGGTTTTCATATACCCGGTTTATTTGATAAAATATTGGATATAGAAAACTGCTATTTGCAGGCAGAACCAAGCAATTCTATACGATTAGCAGTTAGGGAGTATGCACATAAAAATAAACTTACTTTTTTTGATATCAGAAATAAGGGTGGTTTTTTAAGAACACTTATGATTCGTACCACCTCTACAAAGGAAGTAATGGTAGTTATTAGCATGTTTGAAAACAGAGAAGAAGATGTGAAGTTGTTATGCGAATACTTGAAAAATAAATTTCCGGAAATTACCTGCTTGCAATACGTTCATAATCCAAAAGGAAATGATACCATTCAAGATTTAGATATTGTTACCTACGCTGGAAACGTTTCAATTGTAGAAGAAATGGAGGGTTTAAAATTTAACATCAGTGCAAAATCTTTTTATCAAACCAATTCAGAACAAGCCTATGAATTGTATAAAATTACCAGAGAATATGCTAGTTTAGGAAAAGAAGATGTAGTATATGATTTATACACAGGAACCGGAACCATTGCCAATTTTGTTGCACGTTATTGTAAAAAAGTAATTGGAATTGAATATGTAGAAGCAGCTGTAAAAGATGCCTTTTTAAATTCTGAATTAAATGGAATTACCAATACTTATTTTAAAGCAGGTGATATGAAAGATGTGTTTACGGAAGAGTTTGTGAAAACACAAGGTAAACCGGATGTAATTATAACCGACCCTCCGCGTGCAGGAATGGCGCCGGAAGTGGTACAGGTAATTTTAAACTTAAAACCAAAACGAGTAGTTTACGTAAGCTGTAATCCTAGCACACAAGCCAGAGATTTGGCCTTAATGGAACACATTTATAAAATTGTTAAAACGCAACCTGTAGATATGTTTCCGCAAACAGCACATGTAGAAAATGTAGTGCTTTTAGAGTTAAAGTAATTGCATTTCTTGTATTTTTCGAAATATCCCATATCTTTGAAATACTTAAAACTATATTATGATACACTTTAATTCATCAAAAATTTTAATACCTGTTGATTTCAGCGAAACTTCAATGTTAGCTATTACTCACGGAGCATTTTTAGCTCAGTTTACTAAGGGGGATGTTTATTTACTACATATTATTAATTCAACTTTTACAAAGCAAAATGTATTTATGCCAATTTTAAAATTGGAAGATCCGGAGGCCTTTGAAAAGAAAATTGAAGCAAGAATGAATGAACTTGCAAATGAAATTAAAAGTGAATATGGTGTAAAGGTGGAATGTATAATTAAAACCGGAAGTCCTGCCAGTGAAATTATTGATACGGTAAGTGAAATTGGTGCTTCTTTGGTTGTAATGGGTACTCATGGGTATTCTCCAATAGAAGAATTGGTTATTGGAAGTAATGCATTACGTGTTATTACAAAAGCGAATTGCCAGGTTATGACCATGAGCAAGGCTGCAACACATAAAGGATACAATAGAATTGTAATTCCTATTGATAATAGCGGTCATTCACGACAAAAAGTAGTGTATGCAATAGAATTAGCGAAACAATTTAGTGCACATTTGTATGCCGTAGCATTATTAGGGCCCGATGAAGAAAAAGATAAACCGGCAATGGAATTAATTTTACATCAAATTGAAAAACTGGCAAAGGACAAAAATGTAACCTACACTTCTGAAGTGCTATCTGATTTAAAAAACCGAGCTACTGCAACCGTTAATTATTCTGAGAAAGTTGGTGCAGATTTGTTGGTGATAATGAGCGACCAAGACGCTGAAATAAGTGGGTTTTTCTTAGGGCCTTATGCGCAGCAAGTAATACATTTAAGTAAAATACCGGTAATTACCGTTAAACCCGAGGAGCATCCGGAAAACATTAACTTTACAATATTAAGCGGAACAAGCGGATTTTAATATTTTAAGGAAATATATTTTAGAAACCGTAAGATTAAATTCTTACGGTTTTTTTATTTAATCAAAGAATGTCCAGGTTAAGCCAAAACGTATAGCTCTATCTGGTTGGTAGTAGCTTTTAACCATACTGTAATTGGTACCTAACAAACCGTGTAAAACATTTTCAACTTTAAAGAAAAAAGAAACAGGACGAATACGCGCATTTAAAAAAACATCAACAAAGGCAAATTCACCTGCTGCGGTATTTTCTTGTAAATAAAACATTTGTGTGGCAGGCATATAGGCATAGGGTGTAAATTCACTATAATATTCAACCGATGCCCCGGTGTTTAATTGCAAAGCATTTTTAAATAAATTACCGCAGTAGTAAATAGCTGCATGGCTAATGTTTTGTGGTAGTAATATAACATTACTACTGCTGTTTTGTAAGGTGTGGTTAAATCTTAATCCTAAATGTTTAAACAAAACTTTATCTATAGAAACATTTGCGGCAACTTTATTAATATTTCCACTGTATTGCATTGGGTATCCCAACTGATCAAAATAAATATAATTATTAATGGATTGAAAGGTGCCGCCAATTTTTAAAAAAGAATAATTAAAAGTTAATTCGCATTGAGTAGTTTGAATGGTGTTAAAGGTGTTGGTCCAAATAAAATGATTGCTGTACCAATTTCTAAGTAAATAATCAGGCGTTCGGTTTTCTGTTAATAAGCGTAAATTTAAATGATATGTTTTTTTTAGGTTATTGAAACCGCTAAGACTATGCAAACTTTCTAATTTATAATCCCCACTTTGGTTACCGGCAGCGATGTATTCTGCTTTTAAGGTGTTTAATAATAAATGTGTTTTTAAAGTATCTGAATTTTTAAATTGTTTTACATGCATTAACTCTGCTTTTGCAATATGCGAAATAAAGGTAGAATCGTAATATTGCCATACATTGTTGTATTCATTTAGGTAATTTAATTGTGCAGTAATGCTTTTGTTTTTTAAAACTAAGCCTGCCTGATTTTGAAGTATTAAAACGCGTGTACTATCTTTTGTAGAAACAGTATCTAAATAATAAATTAAGTAATTGTTATCTGTACCACTGTTTTTATCGGTGTATTTATACTTATTTAAATTATAACTTGATTTAATTTGTAAATAGGTTTTTAATTTATTTTCATCTTCACTGTTTTTTGATAATCTAAATAAATTATTCAGCATGGCGGTTAATTCTCTGTTGTCTCTTGAGCCATCCGATATTTTAGTTGGAATTAAATCTTTGCTTACTAACAAATCTTGGTTTCTTAAAGTGTCGTAAATAATACCGCCATTTTCCTGAAACCTATTGTTATTTGCCAAAAGGTAAACATCAAACGAATAAAATTTATTTTTAGTTTGATAGTTTAAGGCAGTATAAAAGTTATTGGTAAAACTTTGTTGTTTGGTATAAAATCCTTGCGATGTATACCTGTTTAATTTTAAAGAGAGATTTAAACTGTTTTTAAAGGTATTGGCAAATAACATTTTAAACATTTGAAATTGCTTACTGCCTGCTATGCCCGTCATTTCAGCAAAAGGACCCTTTGTTTTGTAATATTCTATTTCTTCTTTAAGAATTTTATAGTCAGATAGCGGAGCCTCGAATAAACTAAATCCAAGTGCTTTGCTTTTAAATCTTACAAAATAATCCGGATTAGATAAACTGATGTTCCCTAAAAAATTTCTTGGAGTAAACTCGTGCAAAAACAACACGCTTGTATCCGGATAAGCTGAATTAAAAGTGCTTAAAAGGCTCTGCTCACTTCTTTTTTTAATATAATCTTTATCAATAGAGTAGTTGGCTTGAGGAAATATATTAAAAAAGCAAAATGCTAGAAATAATAATAAAAACCAACTATTTTTTGAAGCAGATTTATTGCAGACAACCACGGGCATTCATTAAAAATTAACTTTAAAATTTATCAAAGAAATGTTGTTCCACATCAAAAGTTGATTTTACGCCTACCAATTTAAAATCTTCTTCTATCCATTTGGAGGCTATTTCTCTTCCTTTTTCCTTTAAGGATAATAAAAAATCCCACGAGGTATTCATTTTACTGCTATAACTAAGTTGGCTTAATGCTTCGTATCCACTAATGGTATGAACAAAAATTTCTCGGTTTGTTTTTTCATCGGTTTTTAATATCCCGTTTCTTAACAACTCATTTCTATAGTGTATTAACTTCATTTCATTAATTAAACTACTGTTAAATGAAATTTCGTTAACCCTATCGGCAATATCTCTGGCCGTAGTAGGAACAGAATTGGTATTTATAGAGTTTATCTTAATTAAAACAATATCGTGTAAATTAGTATTGCTAATTAATGGGAAAATTGGAGGATTACCCATATAACCACCATCCCAATAATACTCTCCGTTAATTTCTACTGCTTGAAACAAAAATGGTAAACAGGCGCTGGCTAAAA
Source organism: Bacteroidia bacterium (assembly GCA_022841465.1). Lineage (GTDB taxonomy): Bacteria > Bacteroidota > Bacteroidia > B-17B0 > Aurantibacillaceae > Aurantibacillus. Next base: position 42,127 of record JALHRL010000027.1, read on the forward strand.
CAGCATCAACAGTAATTTCTTTGTTTGAGAAAATTTTGGCTCTATTGGTTTTAACGTTGGTGGCACAAATAAATAATTTCTTTTTATTATAAAGTTGTAATTCTTTAAAATCAATTAAATCTAATAAAATATCTCTAAGTGGATTGTAATTTAAAGGATTAAAGTTATATGGAGAAAGCACCTGGGTAACAGCGTTAAACCAAAGGTAACCGGGGCTATTGTAAATATCTCCTTTACCCATAGCAGTATCAAACATGCCGGGTTTAAATAGAAAACTACCACTTAAGGCTATTTTTCTCCAAAGTAACTCTAATAATTCTTTTGCTTTTTGTGGTCCGCCTGTATGTAAACCGTAAGCTACCGTAACGGCATTAACAGCTCCGGCGCTTGTTCCGCACATAGCATCTGCCTGAATAGCTTCTTCTTCCAATAATCTGTCAAGTATACCCCAAGTAAAGGCTCCATGTGCTCCGCCACCTTGTAAGGCCACGCCAACGTGTTTAGTTTTAGAATTCATCCAATAAATCTAATAAAATTTTGCCTCTTATAACAATAAGATTTGCTTAAAAATGTGAATTAATTAGTTTAGTTCTTTAAGCCCTTGTTCTGCAGCAGCAAAATTGGGGTCAATTACCAAACATTTTCTATAATCTTCAGCTGCATTTTTTTTGTTGCCAAGTTTAGCATAGCTGTATGCTCTTCCAAAATAAGGTGCGGCCCAAGCTTCGTTAAGTTTAATGGCATCCGAAAATTTCTCTATCGCTTTTGTATAGTCTTTTTTAATATCTAAATAAATTGCCCCTAGGTTGTAATGAGCTTCCAGATAGTTTTTATCTTTTGTTAATAATAAATTATATTCTAAAATAGCATCGTCGTATTTTTCTAAATCTTGAAGCAGTTTTCCTTTTGCATAAACCGCATTTAAATAGCTGCTGTTGTTTTTTAAAACATTATTAAAGTATTCAAATGCTAAAGTATTTTTACGTGCCGCATAAATTATCCCTAAATCGTAATACGCATCTAAAAACAAATTATCTTGTTCTATTGCAGTCTCTAAACTGGATACAGCTCTTGCCGTATCACCACTTTCTCTGTAAATACTTCCTTTCAAGTAATAGGCCTTGGATAAATTTTCGTTTATTTTTAATGCTTTATTTATATTTTCAATTGCCTTTTGATATTGTTTTACAATAAAATATAATTCTGAAAGCTTCATTAAAGCCTCTGTGCTTTCAGGAAACTTAATTACCGTTCTTTCCAAAATTTCTTTTGTTTCGCGGGTTTTATTTTCGGCAAAATATACATCGCCTAATGCAATGTAATAAGATGCGATTGTACTATCTATTCTTATAGCTCTTTTTGCATCTCCTGCAGCTTCTTCAAATTGTTTGTATTGAATATAGAGCTGACTTCTTTTAATGTATAAGTCGGGGTTAGAGGGGTCTTGTAACAACTGCGCATTAATTGCTTTTAATTCAGGTGAATTAAGTTTAATACTTAAACTGTCCGCTTTTTCAATTTCTTGTTTGGTAATAACATCATTGTTGCTACATGAAAACAATAAACAGGTTAAAGCAATTAAGAATTGCAATTTATAATTAAAGTTCGTTTGCATTTGCAATTAGTTCGGCAATGTCTAATACTTTTGTTTTTTCTTCTTTATTAAAGTGTTTCACGCCGTCAGTCATCATGGTGTTGCAAAACGGACAACCAACAGCAATTACATCAGGATTTTCCTGCAAAGCTTCTTCAGCTCGTTCGGTACTCACTTCTTTGTTTCCTTTTTCTGCTTCTTTAAACATTTGCGCTCCACCTGCACCGCAGCAAAATCCGTTAGCTCTGCTTCGTTTCATTTCTGCTAATTCTGCATCTAGTTTTTGTAAAACTTCTCTTGGTGCTTCGTAAACATCGTTGGCTCTACCTAGATAACATGGGTCGTGGTAAACAATTTTCTTTCCCTTAAAACTTCCTCCATTCACTTTTAATTTTCCGGTGTTAATTAAATCTTGAACTAATTGTGTATGATGAACAACTTCGTAACTTCCTCCTAAAGCAGGATATTCGTTTTTAATAGTATTAAAACAATGCGGACAACCGGTTACAATTTTTTTAACACCATACATATTCATGGTAGTTATATTTTGCATGGCTTGCATTTGATATAAAAACTCGTTTCCGGCACGTTTAGCAGGGTCGCCTGTGCAACCTTCTTCACTTCCTAAAATAGCAAACTTAATTCCAACATGATTTAAAATTCTAACAATTGCTTTGGTGATTTTTTTTGCTCTATCATCAAAACTTCCGCTACAGCCAACCCAAAATAAAATCTCAGGTGTTTCGCCATTAGCCATCATTTCGGCCATTGTTGGTACTTTAATTACTGACATATTAATAAGTTTTAAAGTTAGCGGTTGCAGTTGGCAGTTTTGCCGGTGAAAACTTCTCGGGTGAATTCATCATACTCCCTAGCATTCTGCCAACCTGTAAATATTCTTCCATTAATAATTTATGTTTTTCCTCTGTAATGTATCCACAATCTTTTGCAAAGTCTAAATGAACCATTGTTTCCGCACACTCCCCATCTGAATCAGTTAATTTAGATATAAAGTGTTTAGGATAAATTCTTTTTCTATAACCTTCAGCAATATTTGCACACACAGAACGTGATGATCTCCTGATTTGATCTGTTAAGGAATAAATTTCTTCCTTTGGAAATTTCTTACTTTCGGAATAAATCTCCATAGCAGCAGTATATGCTTTTTTGTATACGGTTAAGTCTTTATATCCTTGGCTACTCATTTTATTCTTACTACAACTATTCTTTTCTTAAATTCTCAATTTTAACTGCTTACTGCAATTTGCCAACTTTTTACTTAAAAATTAATTTTCATTAATCCAATTAGCTCGGTCGGCTTGGCTAAATTGCCAAGGCGCACCGTTATTTTCCATATTGCTGAACATGTTATTTAACTCGGCAGGGCTTTGGCTTTGTTCCATAACCAAATACCTGCGCATTTCAACAATAATTTCCAATGGATTTATATTTACCGGACATTCTTCTACGCAAGCATTGCAAGTGTTACATGCCCAAATTTCTTCGGTTGTAATGTAATCTCCTAAAAGAGATTTACCATCTTCAACAAATTTACCGCCGTTTGCATCCATGTTTTTCCCAACCTCTACCAATCTATCTCTTGTATCCATCATTATTTTACGTGGCGAAAGCTTTTTTCCTGTAATGTTTTGAGGGCAAGCAGAAGTACATCTTCCGCACTCTGTACATGTATACGCATCTAATAAATTTTTCCAAGTTAAATCCTGAACATCTTTCACGCCAAATTTAACCGGATTGTTAGGATCGGTTTTTGGTTGATACGAAGGGTCAAAATTTGGAGCAACTACATCGGTAACAGATTCTAGTGTTGTGAACTCGCCTTTAGGTTTTAAATTTGAATAGTAGGTGTTAGGAAAAGCTAGAACAATGTGTAAATGTTTAGAGTAAGGCAAATAATTTAAAAAGGCAAAAATTCCGATGATGTGAAACCACCAGCAGCCTCTTTCAATTAATATTAGAGAAGAATCACTTAAACCACTTAGCATAGGTGCTATAAATGAGCTGATAGGAAAACTTCCGGCTTGGGTATAATGTTCAACACCTCTTGCTTGTAAATTTTGATCAGCAGCATTCATTAAAAATAATGCGCTCATTAATAAAGTTTCTGCAATTAAAATCATATTTGCATCCAATCGTGGCCAACCGTTTAATTCTGCATTTAAAAACCGTTTTACTTTTCCAACATTTCTTCTTAACCAAAAAACAATTACACCAACAAAAACACCAAAGGCTAAAATTTCAAAAAAGCCAATTAAAAAATTATAGAAACCGCCCAAAAAGCTAAATACACGATGTGTGTTTACAACACCATCAATCAACATTTCCAATACCTCAATGTTTATTAAAACAAATCCTACGTATACTAAAATATGTAAGGTTGCTGAAAGCGGACGTGTAACCATTTTACTTTGGCCTAAAGCAACACGCAACATGGTTTTCCACCGTTCACTTTTGTTATCGCTTAAATCAAGTTCTCTGCCTAATAAAATATTTCTTCTTATTTTTTTTGCGTTGAAAACAAAAAACACAGTGCTTGCAATAAGTAAAGCGCAGAATAGTATGGAACTTATCATATTAAATTAGTCTTTTGGTTTTTCTCTGTTTTTTCTTCCGAATACAGAAAAGTGTATATAACGCTCAGGGTTATATCTTAAGTCTTTTAATAATTTATCCAAATCGGCTGATGATTTATTTAAATTCATATACAAGGTATCGTTTTTAGCAAGTTTACCTAAAGTACCCTGGCCACTATTTATGCCGGCTAACAATACATTTAGCTCTTGCATCGATTTATCTGCATTTGCAATGGCAGATTTAAGTTGAGATTTTGCTAAGCTATCGCTTATGTTGCTGAAGTTGGTTAAAATTTTATTTATTTTTTCGTTATTATTGCTAAGGTTATTGGCAATACTGTTTAAGTTGGTAAGTATAGAAGATATTTTTGCTTTTTCACTACCTACTAAATCATCTAATTTGTATGCGGTTTGTTCTAAGGTTAGAATGGCTTTTCTAACACTTTCAAAAGATTTATCTAGGTTTTCTCTGGTTTTTGCATTTAGCACAGAGTTCACCACCGTCATAACAGAATCAATACTGCTAATTAAGTTTTCAGCTTTTGCTTGCAGAGGCGCAATACGTTTGTCTACTGACGATTTTAAACTCTCTTCCGTTTCAGCTATTAGAGTATCGCCGCTAACAACAAATTCAGGATTATCACTATAAATAATTTCAACCGCTTTAGATCCAAGTAAATCAGAACTTACAGCTTTAGCTATTGATTTTTTGGGAATATTAATATCTTCGGTTAACAGAAAAGTAACCAAAACACTGTATTTACCCTCTTTTTGAATTAACTGAATGGAATTAATTTGGCCTATTTTATAACCATTCACTAAAATAGGATTGGCCTCAATTAAGCCATCTATTTTAGGGTAAACGGCGTACAAAAAGTACTTTTGAGAAAAAAGATTAGTGCCCTTTAAAAAATTAAGCCCCCATACAAAAGCGGCAATGGCAAAAACTACAACTATCCCTATTTTAAATTCTTTACTTAATTTCACAGAAAATCAATAAATTAAAAGCCTAAATATAACGATTATTTACCTACAAAGGTTCAAATTTTTATGCAGAAATTAAAGAACAAAGAGTTGAAAAGATTGAGTACCGAAGAGTTTAAAAAGGCAGAAAAATTGCCAATTGTATTGGTTTTAGACAATATAAGAAGTTTAAACAATGTAGGCTCTGCATTTAGAACCGCCGATGCGTTTTTAATTAAAAAAATAATTTTATGCGGAGTTACCGGATGTCCGCCAAACAAAGAAATTGAAAAAACAGCTTTAGGAGCTACTAATTCTGTTGTTTGGAATTATGCAAAAACAACCATGGAAGCAATTAAAGAATTAAGAGAAAATAACTACTTAATTTATGCGGTGGAGCAAGCAGATAAAAGCATGAAATTAAATGAAATTGATTTTACTACCGATGCCGGTATAGCCTTTGTGTTTGGTAACGAAGTATATGGGGTGGAACAAGGAGTTATTGATGAAAGCGATGGTGTAATAGAAATTCCGCAATTTGGAACCAAACACTCTTTAAATGTTTCGGTTAGTATGGGTATAGTTTTGTGGGAATTTGTAAAAAATAAACTGAATTCTTAACAGCCTGTAAACGTTAAATAATCTTGTTTATAGCAGTTTATTATTCAACATTTAATAGTTAAAAACATTTATTAATGGTAAAAGACACTTTGCTCGCTTTAAAGTATTTTTAAAGCTAAATGGCTACTTCAAAAAAGAATAAATTTAGAGAAACTCCAATACTTGAAACTACCTTTGTAGAAGAGGCAAATGAACAACAAGTAATTGAAGATTTGGAAGAGCCTGAAGCGAAAGCAAAACCAAAAAAACCCAGAAATAAGCCTTCTAAAAAGGAAATTCAGGAGGAAGCAGCAGTTGAAAAAGTTTCTTTACTGGGTAGATTAAAAAAAATTTACACTATTTACCAATCAGAACAAGCACAAAAAATTGTTGGCTTAATTCTTTGCCTATTTGCCGGTTATATTGCAGTTGCTTTTACTTCGTACTTTTTTACACGAGAAGCAGATCACGACAAAGTAATGGCTCCCTTAAGCGATTTTTTTAGTAACGAAACCAAAGTAACAAACTGGTTAGGAAAATTTGGGGCTCTTGTTGCACACTTTTTTATTTTCAGGGGATTTGGTTTAGCGTCGTATATTTTGGTTCCTGTTTTAGCCATATTTGGTTTGCAAAAAGTATTACAGCGTAAATTTTTAACCATATCTTCTTTTACGGCAAAATGGTTGTTTTTAATGGTATGGTCTTCTTTGGCTTTATCTTACTTTTTTTACAATTCGTACAGTTTTATTGGCGGCGGTTATGGTTATTTTATCAATCAACAGTTGCAAAATGTAGTGGGTAATATTGGGTTGCTAATGCTAATTGGTTTTTCTATGTTAACCTTTTTGGTTTTGGTAATTAATCTTTCTTTTAAACTGCCGCAAACAAAATTTAATGCAGAAGAAGAACAAGTATTAGTAGAAGAAGATTTAACCGAAGATGTTGCAGAACCCATTGTTAAATCAGGCTTAAGTGCAGAGGAAGAAAAAGCCTTATTAAATTTTGAAATAATTCAACCCAAACAAGAAGAAGAAATAAAACCTGAACTTGTTGTAGAGGAAAAAATAGAAGAATCGCTTGTTGAACCAACACTTGAAAGTGTAACCGAATTAAGCACAGAAACTAAAGAGACAACCCCACCGTTAGGCGATGCTTCTTTTGAAATAAAACCAACAGTAGAAGAGCCTGTTCATTTAGAAGAAGAAAATAAAGCGGCGAGTTTAGTAGAACAATTTGGAGAATACGATCCTACTTTAGACTTAGGTTCGTATAAATTTCCAACTTTTGATTTATTAAATGATTACGGAAGTGGGCACGGTAAAGTAAACCAAGAAGAATTAGTAGCCAATAAAGATAGAATTATTAATACCCTAAAAAATTACGGAATAGAAATTGATAAAATAATGGCAACCGTTGGCCCAACGGTTACCTTATATGAAATTGTTCCGGCGGCAGGTGTACGTATTTCTAAAATAAAAAATTTAGAAGATGATATTGCATTAAGTTTAGCCGCACTGGGAATTAGAATTATTGCGCCAATTCCGGGTAAAGGCACCATTGGTATTGAAGTTCCAAATCAATCTCCTGAAATGGTTCCTATGCGTAATATCATGGCATCAGAAAAGTTTAATAACTCTACCTTTGAACTGCCAATTGCCTTAGGTAAAACTATTAGTAATGAAATTTTTATTGCCGATTTGGCTAAAATGCCTCACTTACTAATGGCGGGTGCTACAGGTCAGGGTAAGTCAGTCGGCTTAAATGCAATTTTAGTTTCATTACTTTACAAAAAACACCCTGCGCAAATTAAATTTGTTTTGGTTGATCCTAAAAAGGTAGAGCTTACACTATTTAATAAAATTGAACGACATTTTCTTGCAAAACTTCCTAACTCTGAAGATGCAATAATTACAGATAACACAAAGGTTATTCATACTCTTAATTCTTTGTGTATAGAAATGGATAATCGTTATGCTTTATTACAAGATGCACAAGTAAGAAACATTAAAGAATACAATACTAAGTTCACACAACGTAAATTAAACCCAAACGACGGCCATAAATATTTACCATACATTGTTTTGGTGGTAGATGAATTTGCAGATTTAATTATGACTGCCGGTAAAGAAGTGGAAACGCCCATTGCTCGTTTAGCACAACTTGCACGTGCCATAGGCATACACTTAATTATTGCAACGCAGCGTCCTTCTGTAAATATTATAACAGGTACCATTAAGGCAAACTTCCCTGCACGTATTGCCTTTAGAGTTACCAGTAAAATAGATTCACGTACTATTTTAGATGCAGGTGGAGCAGAACAATTGATTGGAAGAGGTGATATGTTGTTAAGTACAGGGAACGATTTAATTCGTATCCAATGTGCTTTTGTTGATACTCCTGAAGTTGAAAAAATTACCGAATTTATTGGAGCTCAAAAAGCGTATCCAACTGCTTTTATTTTACCGGAATATGTTGGGGAAGATGGAGAAGGTAGCGGTAAAGAAGATATTGATTTAAGCGAGCGCGATAAAATGTTTGATGAAGCTGCAAAATTAATGGTTCAGTTTCAACAAGGAAGCGCCTCTTTTTTACAGCGTAAATTAAAATTGGGTTATAATAGAGCGGGAAGAATTGTTGATCAATTAGAAGCCGCAGGTATTATAGGGCAGTTTGAAGGTTCTAAAGCACGCGACGTTTTGGTGAAGGATATGGCTCAGTTAGAAGAAATTTTACAAAAATTAAGAAAATAAATCTCGTTTTAGCACAAAATTCCAATCATATGCCTAATTTTGGCATCAAATTGGTACAGTAGTATCAAACCAATTTCTCTCAATCATGAAACATTTATTTTTAATAGTAAGCACTTTATCATTTATTTCCTTATTTGGTCAAGAACAAGATCCAAAAGCAAAAGCAATTTTAGATGATTTAAGCAAGAACACAAAAACGTATAAAACCATTACTTCTGATTTTGTTTTAACCATGTTTAATAAGGATAAAAAACAAACAGAAAAGCAAACAGGAAAGGTGATAGTTAAAGGGCAAATGTTTAAGTTAGAAATTCCCGGTAACTCAATTGTTTGTGATGGTAAAACCATGTGGAATCATAACAAAGATGCAAAAGAAGTTACCATTAAAAATTTTGACCCTAATAATAACGATCAATTAAACCCAAGCAAAATATTTACCATTTACGAATCGGGTTTTAAATACAAATACGATAAAGAAGAAAAAGTGGGTGCCGTAATTTGTCATGTTATAGATTTATTTCCCTCGGTAGACCAACAAAAGAAAAAATACCATACCGTTAAATTGTATGTAGA
>JALHRL010000027.1:51210-51624 GCA_022841465.1 Bacteroidia bacterium
GTGAAAAAGCAAGTGGTTCAAATGAAAATTATGAATAAGGACCAAAGCATGAACATTTATGAAATAAAGGGCTTTAAGCCTAATTTAGTTATTCCGGATACAACTTTTACTTTTGATACAAAGCCTTTTAAAGCCGACCAAATTGTTGACGAAAGAGAATAGTACTTGCTTTTAGGGCAATTACTTTTTTAAAAAATATTTTTGTTTTTATAATATTATACCTATTATTGCATTGTATTTCAATAATCGCCAAATCATTTCGGGCGGTTAATAAATCAAACTCAATTAAGACACAATTATAATTTTATTAAATAATCAACTAATTTATGTTTGAAGTAATGGATTTAAGCGGACGTTCTCTGCCTGAATTAAAACAAATTGCAAAAGAGTTAGGAGTAGATTCTAAAACATTAT
>JALHRL010000028.1:0-36597 GCA_022841465.1 Bacteroidia bacterium
CGTGTGCTCTTCCGATCTCTGACGTAATATTTCAATTCGGTCTAAGGTATCTACATCAGAATGTATATAACGGCAGCGCACATTTAATTTCGTTAAATATTTACTTAATTCCTCTGCCATACGTTTGGTTAAAGTAGTTACCAAAATACGCTCGTCTTTTTCAACCACCTTGTGTATCTCGCCTAACAAATCATCTACCTGGTTTGTACAGGGCCTAACCTCAATTAATGGGTCAAGTACACCGGTAGGGCGAATAAGTTGTTCTACCACAATACCAACTGCTTGTTCTAATTCGTAATCAGAAGGTGTAGCGCTAATGTAAATTATTTGATTAATAATTGTAGTAAATTCTTCAAATTTTAAAGGTCTGTTATCAATTGCAGATGGTAAACGAAATCCGTACTCAACTAAATTTACTTTTCTACTAAAATCTCCTCCATACATGGCGCGTATTTGTGGAATGGTAACATGACTTTCATCTACCATCATTAAAAAATCTCTCGGAAAATAATCTAATAAACAAAAAGGCCGGCTGCCGGGAGGTCTGCCATCAAAATAACGCGAGTAATTTTCAATGCCACTGCAATAACCCAGTTCGCGCAGCATTTCCAAATCGTAATTAACACGTTCTTCTAATCTTTTTGCTTCTAAGGTTTTGCCTTGTTTATTAAAAAAATCAACCTGCTTTACCATATCTTCCTGAATTTGAAAAAGGGCTTTTTCCATAGTATCAGGTGCGGTAACAAATAAATTGGCCGGATAAATAGAGAACGTGGTAAACTTATTTATTACAAAATTGTTTGCAGAATCAAAAGTTTCAATACTTTCTATTTCATCACCAAAAAAAGAAATGCGAACGCAGTAATCTGCATAAGGTAAATTAATATCAACTGTATCACCTTTTACTCTAAAATTTCCGCGTAAAAACTCACCGGTAGTTCGTGAATACAATGCACTCACCAACATGTGTAAAAATTTATTGCGCGAAATGGTTTGTCCGGTTTGTATATAGGTGATGTTCTTTTTAAAATCGCTGGGGTTGCCTATACCGTAAATGCAACTAACAGAACTCACAACAATAACATCTCTTCTACCGGAAAGTAAGGCAGAGGTAGCGCTTAGGCGAAGTTTTTCAATTTCTTCGTTAATAGATAAATCTTTTTCTATATAGGTTCCGGTAGTAGGTAAGTAGGCTTCGGGTTGATAGTAATCGTAATAACTTACAAAGTATTCAACGGAATTATTTGGAAAGAATTGTTTGAATTCACTGTATAATTGAGCAGCTAATGTTTTATTATGGCTTAAAATTAATGTTGGTTTTTGTACATTTTGAATAACATTAGCAGCAGTAAATGTTTTACCCGAACCTGTAACGCCCAATAATACCTGATGTTTTTGCCCATTTAATAAACCTTCTGTTAACTGTCTAATTGCTTCAGGTTGGTCGCCCGTTGGTGAAAACTCAGATATTAACTCAAAATCCATTGAGTAAAGTTAGGTATTTTTTGCTAGTAGTTAGTATTATGGAGGTTTAATAAATGCCGTTATTGTATTAAAACAGAAACAATTTATATCCTAAATTTAAATTAATTTATTACTTCACAATTAGATAAATACACTAGAAAGAATGAATGGGTAATTGCATTACCCATTCATTCTTTCAAAAATTTATTTTACTTATTCCTAAAAACAAATTTATTCTCAAACATGTCAATTACAATTTCCTTATCCTTATCAATTTTTCCGGCAAGTAATTGTTTGCTTAACTCGTTTAAAACTTGTTTTTGCATTACGCGCTTTACAGGCCTTGCACCAAACTGAGGGTCAAACCCTAATTGCGCCAGCCAATCCATGGCCTCTTCTGTTGCGCTTATTTTAACATGTTGTTCCGCTAATCTTTTGGCAACTTGTTCAAATTGTATTCTAACAATATCGCGAACGTGTTCTCTGCTTAACGGTTCAAACATTATTATTTCATCTATTCGGTTCAAAAATTCAGGCCTTATTGTTTTCTTCAACAAATCAAACACTTGTGCTTTTGTTTTAGTCATCACTTCATCTTTGTTCAACTCCGTCATGTCTTCAAAGTTTTCCTGAATAATGTGAGAGCCCATGTTGCTGGTCATAATAATAATGGTGTTTTTAAAATTCACTACACGTCCCTTACTGTCGGTTAGCCTACCATCATCTAAAACCTGCAACAGTATATTAAATACATCCGGATGCGCTTTTTCTATTTCATCTAACAACACCACTGAGTATGGTCTTCTGCGTACAGCTTCTGTTAATTGTCCGCCTTCATCATATCCTACATATCCCGGAGGCGCTCCAATTAAACGGCTTACGGTGTGTCTTTCCTGAAATTCACTCATGTCAATTCTGGTCATTGAGTTTTCGTTGTTAAATAAAAACTCCGCCAGTGCTTTAGCTAATTCTGTTTTACCTACACCGGTAGTTCCCAAAAATATAAACGAACCAATTGGTTTTCTGCTATCTTGCAACCCGGCTCTGCTTCTTCTTACAGCATCGGCAATGCTTTCTATAGCATCGTGCTGACCAACCACACGTTTGTGTAATTCGTCTTCTAAAAGTAAAAGTTTTTCTCTTTCACTTTGTAGCATTCGGTTTACCGGAATTCCGGTCCACGCACTAATAACTGCGGCAATATCTTCACTGTCTACTTCTTCTTTAACTAATTGCGAACCGCTTGCTTTAGCTTCGCTTAATTTTTTCTCTACTTCTTCTAATTTAGCTTCTGCTTCTTTTATTTTACCGTAACGTATTTCAGCAACTTTACCGTAATCGCCTTGTTTTTCAAAATTTGTAGCTTGTATTTTTAAATCCTCAATTTGCAGTTTAATTTTTTGCACGCCTTCAATCACTTCTTTTTCACCTTGCCATTTTGCACGTAAGGCGCTGCGTTTATCTTGGTATTCTGCAATTTCTTTGTTTAAAGCTTCCACCTTTTTATTTTCGTTTTCACGTTTCATGGCTTCACGCTCAATTTCTAATTGCATAATTTTACGCTCTACTTCATCTAACTCAATAGGCATTGAATTTATCTGCATACGCAATTTACTTGCTGCTTCATCCATTAAATCTATGGCTTTATCCGGTAAAAAACGATCGTTAATGTAACGTTGACTTAACTCTACCGCTGCAATAATTGCTTCGTCTTTTATACGAACTTTATGATGTGTTTCGTATTTTTCTTTAATACCGCGTAAAATAGAAATTGCATCTTCACCGCTAGGCTCTTCTACCATTACTTTCTGAAAACGGCGCTCTAAGGCTTTGTCTTTCTCAAAATATTTTTGAAATTCAGCTAAAGTAGTTGCACCAATTGCTCTTAATTCGCCACGCGCCAAAGCGGGTTTTAAAATATTTGCAGCATCCATGGCTCCTTCACCGCCACCGCCTGCACCAACTAAAGTATGTATTTCATCAATAAATAAAATAATATCTCCATCACTGGTAGTAACTTCTTTTACCACCGATTTTAAACGTTCTTCAAATTCGCCTTTGTATTTTGCACCTGCAATAAGCGCACCCATATCTAAAGAGAATACTTGTTTGTTTTTTAAATTTTCAGGAACATCACCGGCAATAATTCTGTGCGCTAAACCTTCTGCAATAGCAGTTTTACCAACGCCGGGTTCACCTACCAAAATAGGATTATTTTTACTACGACGTGATAAAATTTGCAACACACGGCGTATTTCTTCATCGCGCCCAATAACCGGATCTAACTTACCTTTTTGTGCTTGTTGGTTTAAGTTAATGGCATATTTATTTAAGGCGTTGTAAGTGTCTTCTTGCGTTTGGCTGGTTACTCTGTTTCCTTTTCTTAAATCGGTAATGGCAGCTTTAAGATTTTTTTCTGTTAGGCCTTGGTCTTTCATTAAGTTTGCAACCGAATCGTTTCCGCTAACTAAGCCCAATAATAAATGTTCTATTGAAACATATTCATCTTTAAATTCTGTAATACTTGCTTTAGCTTTAACTATTGCTTGGTTAGCAGCATTAGACAAATAGGCTTGTCCACCCGAAACTTTTGGATAGGAATTTAAAATGGATTCAACTGTTTTTTCAAAAACAGAAGGGTTGATATTTAATTTTTTAAGAATAAAAGGAGTAACATTTTCATCTACTTCCATAATACTCTTTAAAATATGTCCGGTTTCAATTGCTTGATGCCCATTTAACGTAGCTAATTGCATTGCTTGTTGAACAGCTTCTTGCGATTTAATTGTAAAATTATTTAAGTTCATAGTTTGCTTTTTAAATTCTGTATTTAAAGCATCAAATTATAAGCCCAAAAAGAAATACTGTAAATTAGTCGTGTTAAAACAAAAAAATAAGACGAATTGACTTGTGAAAAGTGAAAAAAGTGACGGATTGTCAACTTGCATAATACTGCAATATTTCTTAACTTATACTTTTGGTTATTTGCTTTACTATTTCAGGTAAATCCGATTTTTTGTAATCTTCTATTTCAATATGCAATTGAGGAATGTTTTTTATTTTTTTAAGACCTTTTTTGTATGAAGCATTAATTTTTTCTAGATAAGAAGTTTCAATTTTCTTTTCAAATCTTCTTCCTCGTTTTTTAATATTGCTGTGTAAGTTTTTGGTGTGGGTATTTATAACTACAACTAAATGAGGCGGAGTAAGTTCTTTATTAAGTGTTTTAAAAAGAACATTAAATTGTTTTAACTCATTATCCTTTAAATTTATTTTAGCAAACCAAAGGCATTTGTAAAACGCATAGTCTGCTATAATTAATTTGTTGTTTTGGTTTATAGCTGTACTGATTTGTTGAAACCTGTTTAATAGAAAGGAAGTTTCTAAAGGATAGGCATATTGTTTTGGAGATTTATAAAACAAAGGAAGTAATGGATTATCTTTATATTCTTCCGGTAAGTAAATTGCTTTTAGTTTTTTTGCAAGAGCAGAGGCTAAGGTACTTTTGCCGCTACCTATATTTCCTTCAATGCAAATGATTTTGGTTTTTAGTTGAGTATATTTAGTAACCTTAAGTTTGTCTTTACAATTGGCTAATAACTGTTTGGTTGTTTTTTTAAGAATAGGATGTTTAATTAAAGGGGCAATATCGTTTAGCGGAATTAAAACAAACTTTCGTAAATGCATTCTTGGATGAGGCAATTGTAATTTCTTGTTATTAATTAATGCTGAATTATAGTAAACTATATCAATATCAATTGTTCTATCGGCATTTTTGGAATTGTTGCGTTTTCTGCCCAATTTTTTTTCTATCCCTAACAAAACAGAAATAAGCTTATCAGCACTTAAAACCGTTTGTAATTCTGCACACATATTTAAATAGGGTTTTGCAGAACCGGAATCCCACGGCTGGGTTTCGTAAACAGGAGAGGTTTTAAGCACCTTTCCAGCCTTTATATTAATTAAAGTTAAAGCCTTTTCAAGATAATCCAATCGATTACCTAAATTTCCGCCCAAACATAAAAAAACCCTGTTCATACCAATTAAAGTTTGAATGTACTTAAAGGCTTTAAATTTGCTAAAGAAATTATTAAAAAAGTATAACCAATAATCATTAAATAACATGAAACAATTTTTTGGAGCCTTTTTTGGTTCAGTAGTAGGAATAGTAATTGCAAGTATTATAGCTGCACTTATCATTGTAGCCGGTGTAACCGCTAGTTTTTCAGATGCTTTTAAAAAGGATGAAAAAGCATTTAAATCTAAAGGAACATCAGTTTTAGAATTGGTGTTTGACAGTGAAATTATTGACAGAGAAAAGAAAAACCCTTTTGAGGAACTTGATTTAGGTGATTTTGGTGGAGAAAAAGGAATGGGTTTAAACACCATTTTAAATAATCTGGAAAAAGCAAAAGAAGACACGGCTATAAAAGGTTTGTTTTTAAATTTTAAAGGTTTTATGGCCGGTAAATCTGCTTTAATGGACATTAGGCAAGGTTTGGTTGATTTTAAAAAATCTGGAAAATTTGTTTATGCCTATTCTGAAGGGTATTCGCAAAGTGCTTATTACTTGGCTTCAGCGGCCGATAAAATATTTTTAAATCCTCAAGGCGGTATGGAGTGGAAAGGCTTAAATATGAGCTTAATGTTTTATAAAAAGACATTAGAAAAATTAGGCATAGATGTTCAAATTTATCGCCATGGTAAATTTAAAAGTGCTATTGAGCCATTTATTTTAGATAAAATGAGCGATGCTAATCGTTTACAAGCAGAAACTTTTTTAAACAGTATTTGGAACAATATGTTAGTTGATATTTCTGAAAGTAGAAAAATAAGTATTGATGAATTAAATGCAATGGCAAATACATTGGCTATTAACTTTCCGGAGGATGCTTTATCTAACAAGTTGGTGGATGATTTGAAGTATGAAGACGAAGTAATGAGTGAATTAAAAAAGAAGCTTAAATTAAAAGAAAAAGATAAAATAAATTTTGTTTCGCATGCAAAATATGCCAAAGCAAAAGATAAGAAGAAAGAGAAAACAGAAGATAAAATAGCTGTGATTTATGCAATTGGACAAATAAACAGCGGAGAAGGGGATGATGAGGAAATTGGAAGCGAAACCATTGCACAAGCTATAAAAGATGCTCGTTTAAATGATAAAGTGAAAGCAATAGTATTACGTGTAAATTCGCCTGGTGGCAGTGCATTGGCAAGTGAAATTATATGGAGAGAAGCAGTTTTAGCTAAAAAAACGAAGCCATTTATAGTTAGTATGGGCGATGTTGCTGCAAGCGGTGGGTATTATATTAGCTGTGCTGCCGATAAAATATTTGCACAACCTAATACCATTACCGGATCTATTGGAGTGTTTGGTATGGTGCCTAATTTTAAAAGTGCTTTTGAAGATAAATTAGGCATTACCATTGATACTGTAAACACAAATAAATATAGTGATGTAATGACAACTATGCGCGGAGCAACGCCAACAGAATCTGTTTACATTCAAAAAAGTGTTGAAAAAATATACGATGTGTTTATTGGAAGAGTTGCCGATGGCAGAAAAATGAGTAAGGAGCAAGTAGATAGTATTGGGCAAGGAAGAGTGTGGAGTGGAAGCGATGCTTTAAAAATTAACCTTGTAGATGAGTTAGGTAGTTTAAATGATGCTATTGCATTTGCTGCAAAAAAGGCAAATTTGAAAAACTATAAATTAATGGATTTACCAAAACAAAAGAATCCGTTTGAAGACATATTTAGTAAAATTGAGACAGAAACGGAAGCAAAAATGGTAAAAAAATCAATGGGTGAATATTACGGATATTGGAAACATGTAAAATCGTTAATGAATAACAAAGGCGTTTACGCAAGGGTACCTTACGATTTTATTATTCAGTAAAAGAAAAAGAATTTAAATTGAAAGCGTACAAGAAATTGTGCGCTTTTTTTATGAAATTAAAACACTCCGTAAAGTAAGCGGCCCACTAAAAAGTAAATAGAAATACCAATAATATCATTTAGTGTAGTTACAAAAGGTCCGGTTGCTAGGGCAGGATTAATTTTAAACTTATTCATGGTTAGTGGTACAAATGTTCCTAAAAACGACGCACATAAAATAACGGTAAATAAGGCTAAGCTAACAGTAGCAGAAAGTTTCCAATCTTCAATAACATAAGCGTAAGCCATAATTAAAACAGAACAAATTATACCATTAACAAACCCAACACCTAATTCTTTAATTAATTTTGGCGCAATTCTGTCGTTAATAATTGTATTATTTGCCAAAGCTTGTACAATAATAGCGCTACTTTGTACACCCACATTTCCGCCCATAGCCCCAATTAACGGAATAAAGAAAGCCATTTCAGGATGAATTTTTATTTGTTCTTCGTAAGTACCAATAATTCTGGAACCCAAAATACCACCACACATTCCAACTAATAGCCAAGGTATACGTGCACGTGATAATCGCCAAAGTTTATCGTTACTATCTACGTCATCAGAAATACCACTCATTCGCTGAATGTTTTCTTCTGCCGCTTCTTTAATAACATCAACCACATCATCAATGGTAATTCTTCCAATTAATCTTCCTAACTGATCTACTACGGGTAAAACTACTAAATCATAACGCTGCATTATTTCTGCAACATCTTCGGTACTGGTATTTGTTTTTACAAATTGAACATCAGCATCGTAAATTTCTTCAACGCGTGCTAATGGATGCGATACTATTAATTTCTTTAGCGATAGCATTCCAATAAGTTTCTGGTTATCGTCAACTACATAAACAGCATACATTACATCTACGTTATCTGTTTGTCGGCGAATTTCATCAATACAAGCTGTAACCGTTTCAAAAGAATAAACACTCACCAATTCCTTTGCCATTAAGGAACCCGCCGTGCCTTCTTCATAATTTATTAATTCGGCAATGTCGCTGGCTTGTTCAATATCTTCAATTTGCGATAATACTTCATCCTGTATGTTTTCAGGTAATTCGGCAATTAAATCGGCAGCGTCATCGCTATCCATATTATCTAACTGCTCGGCAATTTCTTTGGTACTAAAGGTTGCTAATAAATCTTCTCGTTTTTCTTCATCCAGCTCCAATAAAACCTGTGGAGCGGTTTCGTCATCCAGTAATTCGTATAAATAAGCAGCTTCCGAGTCTTTTAAGCGATTTAAAATTTGGGCAATATCAGCAGGATACAACTCATTAAGTTGTTCTTTAATAGAATCTATTTTTTTTAATTCAATTAATTCTCTTAACTCATCAATGTATGTTCCACTTAATTCAAATTGCATAACAAATTCAGGCAAAAGTAATGAATATTAAGTTAAAAAATGGCACATAAAAATTGAAAGGCAAAGTGTTAACGAAAATGTAATGAAACAAAAAAGGAGGCCAAAAGCCTCCTGTGAAAATGTACAGTTAATTTTTACTCCGGTAATTTATTTAAATTACTATTTCTTTTACTGTAAACAAAGTAAACGATAATACCCAGAACTCCCCAAATTATAAAAAACTTCCAGGTTGCCATTCTTACTTGTGTCATTAAAAAGATATTAAACGACACGCCTAAAGTACCAATTAAATAAACGGCAGGCGTTCTATAAGGGCGTTCTAATTCCGGTTTTTTATAGCGTAAAATCATTACGGCTACACACACCATTGCAAATGCCAGTAATGTTCCCATGCTACACATTTCACTCACTTTATCAATAGGTGTAAATGCAGCAACCAATGAAATTAATCCACCCACCATAATGGTGCTTTTGTGCGGTGTTTTAAAACTTGGATGAAGTTCCTTGAAAAATTTTGGAATTAAACCATCTTTTGACATACCTAAAAAGATACGCGTTTGCCCTAACATCATTACCAACATTACTGAAGTTAAACCGGCGGTAGCGGCAAGTGTAATAATAAACACAGCCCAATTAATTCCAATACCCGAGAAGGCGGAAGCAACAGGAGCAGCTTTATCCAGTTGATCGTACTTAACCATACCGGTTAATACTAAGGAAACAAGAATGTATAAAATGGTACAAATAACCAATGATGCAATAATAGCAAAGGGAACATCTTTCTTAGGGTTTATGGCTTCACCGGCTTGTGTAGAAACCGCATCAAAACCTATGTAAGCAAAAAACACAATAGTAGCAGCTGTTAAAACACCGCCAAAACCAAAATTCATTTTTCCGGTTGGGTTACCCGCATCATCCAGAGCAGGAACTTCAGCAGGAATAAAAGGAGTCCAGTTATCGGTATTAATATAAAATGCACCAACAATAATTACAAACAACACAACGGCAATTTTAATTATAACAATAATGTTATTTGTTTTAGCAGCTTCTTGAATTCCTTTTACTAAAATGGCAGTTACTATCCATGTTATTAAAAATGCAGGTAAATTAAATGCAAATTCGGGAGCGGCTAAGCCAAGTGCTTGAGATTTTTCAGTTGCAGTAGCTAAATCGTTACATAACCAAATAGGGAATTCAATACCAAATAAGTGAAGTAGCTTTACAAAGTAACCGCTCCAAGCAACAGCAACGGTAGTGGCTCCCATCATGTATTCTAAAATTAAATTCCACCCTATAAACCATGCAAACAATTCTCCAACAGTACCGTATGCGTATGCATAGGCAGAACCTTCAACAGGAAGAACCGAAGCAAATTCGGCATAACAAAGTGATGCAAATAAACAACCAATACCGGCTATTACAAAGGATAATGCTAAAGCGGGGCCTGCATAATCATGTGCAGCAATTCCGGTTAAGGTAAAAATACCACCGCCAATAATAGCTCCAATTCCTAATGAGGTTAATCCCCATTTTGTAAGCACGCGTTTAAGGTCGCTTTTCTTCATATCCGCCTCAAAGGCCGATACGGGTTTTACTCTCCAAACTGACATAGATTTTTATTAATTCACCCAAAGAACGTAATTTCCAATTAGAAATGCAAACGGTAAATAATAATTGGTATTATAAAGGAAATCATGTAAATGGCAACAACAATAATTGTTTTAAGTGTTTTTAAATCTGCCATAAAATTAGTTTGTAAAACACCTCTTACATGTTGAATTAAAATAGGCTCCGCTAGACTGTATTGATATAATCCCGGCTTTATACCGTTGTATTTTTTTGCAAACGAAAATAAAATGCAATCGCGTATTAACCAGTAATTTTTATCTGAAAGTTGGTTGTAATCAAGCTGGTAATTTATTTTTTCACTTTGAAGGTATTCTCTTATTTTTTGGTTTTTATGTTCATTAAATAATTCAAAACCTATCATAGCCGGAACGATTAATAAAATAGGATTAGTAAATATGAAAATGAATGAAAGAATAATGATAGAAAGGCCACCGAAAATAATTCGAATTAAATGATTTTGGTTAAAGAAAATAGTTTCCAGCAAACGGCCACCATCTAAAGGAAAAATAGGAAGTAAATTAAACAGATTAATAAATAAAAACGAATTGGCCAGCATTTTTAAGGTGCTATTATTTAAATCTTGATTAATAAAAAAAAGCAACCAGGCAATTAATATTCCGGGAACCGGTCCCGCTAAAATAATCATACTCATTTGCCATTGCGACACTACTTGCTTTTTACCTGTTGTAAAAGCGCCAATTAAAGGAAGTATAAAAATTTTAACGTTACTGTATTTGTAAAACTTCATTGCCGCTAAGTGGCCAAGTTCATGAATAAGAATAACTAATAAAATTGCTGCAATGTAGGCGATGTTTCTTTCAAACAAAAAATAAAACAACACAAAATAAACCAATATGGCCCCCAGTGTTTTTATTATTGATTGATTATTTTTTTCAATAAACGCCGGTTTGGCAGGGTAATTAAAATTATCCTGTTCATTGCCCGAATTACTTTCTGTATTTTCTATTATTTCTTCCAACTATTTTATTGGTTTACTAAAGGTATGATAAATTAAATAGATGCTTGCCGCAAATAAAAAGAATGCTCCTGTTTGGTGTAAAGCTCCTAATATAACCGGCACTTGATATAATAAGGTGTATACGCCTAATATGAACTGAAAAGTTAACCCGTATATTAATAAACTTACTCCAAAATATTGTTGTTTGTTTAATTTTAGTTTATTGGATTTATACCAAACAATTCCCATTATTATTACCAATAAAATAGCAAGTGTACGATGTGTAAATTGAATACCGCTGGCATTTTCAAAAATATTTTGGAACATTGTTGGTTTCATGTAAACCTGCTCCGGTAACCACTCTTCACCCATTTTGGGCCAAGTATTAAATATGTGACCGGGGCGGGTTTTAGCAGCATCGCCTTCTACATAACCTGCGGTAAAAGCGCCAAATGCTATTTGTATAATTAAAATAGAAAAGAAAGTGATAATAGGGGTTTTTAATTTACTGCCTTCATTATTCTCAGTATTTTCCTCTTTGGGGTAAATTAAACTTAATGCAAACCAAAATGTAAAGGCAAATAAGGTAAAAGCGCTTAATAAATGGGTAGCTAATCTATAATGACTAACGGCAGGTTTGTTTTGCAAACCGCTATAAACCATCCACCAACCAATAACAGCTTGCATGGCGCCCATAAAAAAAAGAAGCACTAACTTTGGCCACATGTTGCGTGTTATTTTTTTGCGTACAATAAAGTACACAAAACCAATTGCAAAAATGTACATCATCAATCTACCAATCATTCTATGAATATATTCCCATAAAAAAATGGGTTTAAATTCTTGAAGACTCATGCTGTAATTTATTTTTTGAAACTCAGGCGACTCTTGATACTTTTCGAATCTTTCTTGCCAAGCTTCATCTGTAAGAGGAGGGAAGGAGCCCATAAAACTCCAATCGGTAATTGATAATCCCGAATGCGTTAAACGCGTTAAACAACCTACTACAACCATACAATATATTAAAAAGCAACCCGTAAGCAGCCATATTATAATTTGTTTGTTTGCTGATTTAGAAATAAAGTTCATTTTTACGCAACAAATGTACGCAGTAAAAGGTTTAAATAAAAAGATTAGGTGATTGTTGTAACTATTTAATTATAAGTTCAACCATTCTTTTGCCGCTCCGAAAAAAACCAACTCTTTATCCTTATCACTTAATGGAGTTTTATGTACAAGTTCACCCGGAATAGCTTCTCCAAGCGGAAAAGGATAATCACTTCCTTGCATAACTTTATTAGCCCCACATTTTTTTACAGTATATTCTAACATTTCGGTATCGCAAACATGGCTATCTACCCAAAACTTCCCTAAATATTCTTTAGGATTGTGTTTATTATCAATTGCCACTAAATCAGGCCTGCATTCCCAACCGTGCTCTATGCGTCCCAATGTTGGTAATAATGATCCGCCGCCATGCGCAAAACAAACTTTTAGTTTTTTAAATCTTTCAAATACGCCTCCAAAAATCATACTACATGCAGCGCGGCTAATTTCTGCCGGCATACCAACCAACCAAGGCAACCAATATTTTGTCATGTGTTCCTGACCCATCATTTGCCATGGATGTATTAAAATGGCGGCATTTAAACTTTCACAAGCAGCATAAAAATCAAAAAAACGTTCGTCGTTTAAATTAATGTTATTGATGTTACTGCCTATTTGAACCCCTTTAAATCCAATTTTCATTGAACGCTCTAATTCTTTAACAGCAAGCTTAGTGTCTTGCATAGGAACAGTAGCTAAACCAATAAATTTATCCGGGTATTGACTTACTGTTGCAGCAATATCATCATTTAAAAACTCGCTAATTAACAAACAATCTTGCGGTTTGGCGTTATAACTAAACATTACAGGAATAGTGCAAATAACTTGCTTATCAATTCCGTGTTGTTTCATTTCTTCAATTCTAATTTCGGCATCCCAGCAATTGGCAAGTATTTCACGGAAACGTTTGTCTCCTTGCATCATCCAAGCTTTACCGGGTTGGTGATGTTCTAATTTTATAAAATCGCCGTAACCAAATTGTTTGGTAAAATCAGGCAGATGTTTCGGGATAATGTGGGTGTGTACGTCTATAATCATTTTATGAAATTATTTTAATTCAAAAAAACTAAAATTTACATTTCCGTATTTTTTATGTTTTAAAAAAAACGGAAGCTCATCCATTTTTATTCGTGGTCCGTGTTCAATAATTAAAACTCCCCCTTCATTCAACATTTTTCCTTCAAACACCAATTGATGTATTTCAGGAATATTGGGTAAGTCGTAGGGTGGGTCGGCAAAAATAATATCAAATTTTTTGGTGTTACTTTTTAAAAAAGAAAACACATCCGCTTTAATTGTAGAAATTGGTAATTTAAAATCAGCAGCAACTTCTTTTAAAAATTTAAGACAATTAAAATGGTTGTCAACAGCGGTTATATCGTTACAACCTCTAGATGCAAACTCAATGGCAATGTGGCCGGTTCCGCTAAACAAATCAAGTACCGAAACGTTTTCAAAATCAACAGAGTTATTTAAAATATTAAACAAACCTTCGCTGGCAAAGTTGGTTGTTGGCCGCACAGGTAAACCCTTGGGTACTTTTAGGTTTCTTCCTTTTAAAACGCCCCCTATAATTCGCATAATTGCCTGTTTAAAATATGAAAGAAATAATGATGGGGTAAATTTTCAATAGGTTTGGTTAACACACCGCTATTTGCAAAGTTTAAGTTTTTAATTTGTTTTTTAAGAAGTTTAATTAAATCATCATCGGCCTTAATGTTTCCGGCAATTACAACATTAGCTTTCATGCTGTTTATTTCAAATTGCTCCATGCTAAATAGTAAAAAATATAAAACATCTTCATTGGCCGACCATGAAAAAATATTATAGAACTTAAGCGTTTGGTTTTCTTTAATAATAATTTCCAATAAATTAGTATGAATACAAACGAATACCTGAGTGTTTTTAAATTGTGTTTGTTTTATAAATAAATCAAGACTTAAAGCACCTACATGATTTATTTTAGCAGTAATAAAAAGCTTTTCTATTAAACGAATTAAATTATTATCTGCTGCATATGCAAAGCAAACATCGTTATTTATTATGTTATAGGAACTGTAAGAAATATCGTTTAACCCTAAATTAAATTTTAAAAGTTCTTTAATGTTTTCTGTATTAAACGATTTTGGTAAAAGCGTAAAATATCTATTCATTAACTGAACGGTAATTTTGTTGTAATTTTTTCCCAAAATATCAAAGTCTTTTAAAAAAAAGGCAAGCGTTTCATTTATAAATTCGCTGGTGTTATTGCTATGAATAAATTGGGCAGAGCAAATATCAAGTAGTTCATTTTTTTCATTGAATCGGCTACACTGAATGGTGTTCGAATCAATTAATAAACATAAATTAATCTTATCAGGCGGTAAGGCTGAAAATTTAAAATGGTGTTTATTATGTACTTCAAAAGTTTGCATGGGCATGTAAAAGTATATTTTTTTTATTCTTTAATAAAACAAAAATAAGCATACCTTTGTAGCTGTTAATATCTTATGGAAGTAAAAGAGCTATCGAAAACCGACTTATCTAGCAACCCGGTGATTGGACAGATGATGTTAAATAATCACGAACAGGTTGTATTTTGCAATGATAACTTAACAGGATTAAAGGCCATTATTGCAATTCATAACACAGTGCTTGGTCCATCGTTGGGTGGAACGCGCATGTGGAATTATAAAAACGAAACAGAAGCATTAAATGATGTGCTGCGTTTGTCACGCGGAATGACCTATAAATCCTCAGTTGCAGGACTAAATTTGGGTGGCGGAAAAGCGGTAATTATTGGCGATGCAAGTAAAATAAAATCAGAAGCTTTACTTCGTAGGTTTGGCAAGTTTGTAAACAGTTTAGGTGGTAAATACATTACTGCTGAAGATGTTGCAATGAGCAGCAGAGATATGGAAATAATAAACATGGAAACGGATTATGTAAGCGGTTTACCCGAAAACATGGGGGGCAGTGGAGATCCTAGTCCGGTTACTGCATATGGCGTATACGTGAGCATGAAAGCCAGTGCAAGAGAAACGTGGGGAAGTGATAGTTTAAGCGGGAAAAAGGTATTAGTTCAAGGAATTGGACATGTTGGTGAAGTTTTAGTAAGCCATTTAACCAAAGATGGTGCAAAGGTTTATATTAATGATATAAATGAAAACAAAATAAAAGAAGTTGCAAATAAGTACAAAGCAGAATTTATTGCCGCAGATAAAATGTTTGATTTGGATATGGACATTTACGCACCTTGCGCCTTAGGAGCAACGGTAAACGATGAAACTTTAAGTCGTTTAAAATGTAAAATTATTTGCGGTGCTGCTAATAATCAGTTGGCCGATGAAACAATACAGGGTGTTGAAGTTGGAAAAAAGGGAATTTTGTATGCACCGGATTTTGTAGTAAATGCAGGCGGAATAATTAATGTTTATTATGAATTAGAAGGGTATAACAGAGAAAGAGCCCTTGGCCATGCTGAAAAAATTTACGATACCACTTTTAATTTATTTCAAATGGCTAAGAAGGACGGAATTCCTACCTATTTAGCAGCTAATAAGCTTGGAGAGCAACGCATAGAAGCAATCGCGAAAATAAATGCGGTAATGTAATTACTTAAAAAGAAAAGATGCTCAACAGACGATTTTTACGAATTAAAACCATGCAAGCTTTGTATTCTTATTTTAAAAATGAGAATGCAGATATGAACTTATTTGAAAAGGAACTTTTTAAGGGAATAGATTTGGTGTATGATTTGTATTTGTGCATGTTGAATATTTTTGGAGACATTAGAACCAATGAAATATTGCTGATGGAAGAAAACAAAAACAAACGACTTCCAACGGCTTCAGACTTAAACCCTAATTTAAATTTTGTAAATAATAGTCTTTTAAAAGAAATTTCAGAAGATAAAGCTTTAAAAGATTTGGTTCAGAAAAGAAAATTAGAAAGCATTGTAGATAGTGATTTAGTAAGGAAATTGTTGCAAGAAATAAAAAAAACAGAGGAGTATTTAAATTACATACAGCTACAAACACCAACTTTTAAAGAGGATAGGGAATTGTTGATTAATATTGTTTTAAAAGTATTAGATAATAATGAGGTTTTAAACTCCATTTTTGAAGAGAAAAGCATTTACTGGGCAGATGATAAACACATGGCATATCAATCGGTTTTAAAAACGTTTGAAACTTTTTCGGGAATTTTTAAATTACTCCCTTTAATGAAAGATGAAAAAGATGACAGGGCTTTTGTGAAGAATTTATTTGAGAAAACCATTTTATATAAAGAACATAATTTCCCATTAATAGAAACACATGTTAAAAACTGGGAAATGGATAGAATTGCAGAAATGGATATGTTATTAATGGAAATGTGTATAACCGAAATTTTATATGTTCCAAATGTTCCTGTAAAAGCTTCTTTAAACGAATATATTGATATTAGTAAAGAATACAGCACACCCAACAGCAGGGTTTTTATTAATGGGATTTTAGACAAAGTAATTTTTCAGTTAAAGACTGAAAATAAAATTGTTAAAGAGGGTAGAGGCCTAAAAGAAAGCTAATTAAAATGTTTGCTTTTTAACGAAAAAATTGCTTAATTTTACTTTAAAAAATTAAAATGAGGTATTTATTTTCACTTTTGTTATTATCTATTTCCAATTTCATTTTTTCACAAACTGTTCCTCAACACATAAATTATCAAGCTATTTTAAGAGATGGGGCGGGTGGTGAAATTGCCGCCGGTGCTAATGCAGTAATTAATGTAAGAATTTATAACAACGTATCTGATCCTACCGCTAATCCAGTTTACGAAGAAAATCACAACGTGGTTATTCCGGTAACCCGGGTTGTTAATTTAAAAATTGGAAAAGGAACACAAGTTAGTTCAACCGGTTTTAGCGCCATTAATTGGCCAACAGGAGAGGTGAATTACTTAATATCGGTAAACACTACACCCATAGGAACACGCCAGGTTTTTTCTTCGGTACCTTACGCTTTTTATTCACCGGGTACACCAGGAAACACTTATTCATCAAGCGCAAATATTAGCACCACAGGTAATGTGTTAGATTTAATTCCTACATCAGTTACAACCGGATCTTATGGTGGTAATACTGGCACTAACTCAAAAGTACCATCATTTATAGTTGATAATAATGGAAGATTAACGCAGGCCGGAGATTATAACGCAAATACCGGTGGCGATATTGCAGGAAAATTAGACAGTCAAACAGTAGTTAAATTAAGAAACTATCCTTTGTTAAATATTCCCCCTTCTCCTGGTCAAGTTTTACAATATAATGCCGGCGGATGGAGCCCTGCAACTTTAACTGGAACTTCAACTTCTAGTTATACTGGTACAAACGGAATTGTTGTTTTAGGAACCTCTCCTAATTTTTCAATTGCACCAGTTACCAATGCAACCGTTGGCGTTTGGTCTACCGTTGGAAATAGCAATACAAATGGCTCTAATGGTTTCATAGGAACAACGGATAATAATCCGTTTATTATCAGAACTGGTAATACCATTCGTGCATTCTTTAATGGATTAAATGGAAATTTAGGTTTAGGAACAGTTAATCCTGCATATAGGTTACATTCTTTAACCACTTCGGGTGCCGTTCCTATTTATGGTGACAATTCGAGTACAGCTAATAACCCACAAGCTTATGGAGTTTTAGGTTCATCAAGCAGTACTTCAACATTATCAGCTGGTTTATATGGGCAAAGTCTAGGAAATGGTTCTGGAGTAGTTGGAACAACCAGTGCAAGTGCAAGTTCTGCAATTTTAGGTCAAAACTTTGCAGTAACTAGTAATAGTTTAGCTTACGGAGTTCATGGTATTTCTAATAATAATAATTCACAAGCCGCCGGTGTTTACGGCCAAAATAAAGCCTCTGGTTTTGGTGTATTAGGTACAACCTCTTCAAATACTGCAGCTATTGCCGGAATTAATACAACAAGTCTCAGTAATCCTTATGGTTATGGAGTTTATGGGTTAACATCTAGTTCTCATACAGCGGCAATTGCAATTTATGGTGAAAACAAAGGTATGGGAATTGGTGTTTTTGGTAGAAATACTAATCCAAGTGCTAACTTAGCTATTGGTGTTTATGGTTTAGTATCACACACTTCATCTCCTGGAAGTGTTGGTGTTAGAGGGGATGGAGAAGGTTTAAGTACCGGAATTCAAGGAGTAAATTTTGGAACCGGTATTGCAATAGACGGATGGCAATCAGGAAGTGGTACGGGTACAAACAGTAATGCAGGAAGATTTAGAATTACAGGAACAGGAAATAATGCATCAGCCCTTTTGGCAACCACTAATGGAACAGGTGCTGCAGTGCATGGTATTAGTAATGGTATTAATAGATTAGCTGGTTTATTTGATGGAAAGATTATAACGGATAGTATAGCAATAATAGGTCCTGGTGCTCCAACCCCAGGCGCAGTTTTAACAGCAAGGGATGCGGCAGGTAATGCTAAATGGTCAGGTCCGGTTGTGTTTAAGGGTGTATTTTCTCCATCGGCTGCATATGCTATTAATAACACAACATCAATTACTGTAGGGGGTAATACTGGTTATACTGGAAATGTAGAATTAAATACAACGGGTTATTCAACAGGAACACTTTATTCAGCAGGATCAATGAAATTTAAGGCTCCTGTTTCCGGTTATTATCAACTAGAAGCCAACATTACATTCACTTTTGCAACAACAACGAGCCCAATAGTTACAATATATTTATACAATCTTATGTCAGCTACAACAATTCAATCAAATAGAGTTTATAATCCTAATAGCGGAGTAGGTATAACAACCAACGCTTTTATATCTTCTATCGTATTATTAAATGCAGGAGATGAAGTAGTTGTTAGATTAACCGGTAATAATACAGCAACCGGGAATGTAATTAGCAGCAACACAAATTATTTTAGCGGTACACTCATAAGGTAAAGTATGAAAAAGTTAATTGTCTTATTAGTTTTTTTTGTTGATTTTACGAGGGCTCAAACTCCGGGTAATGTCCCTAATTTTATTAATTATCAGGCAATATTGCGTGATGCGTCAGGAAACGAATTACCATCCGGAAATAATGTTCAAGTAAATTTTAAGATATACAATACCGCAATTGCAACAACGCCTGTTTTTGAAGAAAACCATTCGGTAACCATACCGGCAACCAAAGTTGTAAATTTAAAAATAGGAAAGGGTGTTGTAGCTGCCGGAAGTTTTTCTGCAATAACTTGGGAAAGTGGCGATATTCATTATTTAGTTTCTTTAGATGGTACACAAGTTGGGACTAAAATGCCTTTTGCTACTGTACCTTATGCTTTTTATTCTGGCAGAACTTCGGCAAGTGGTTTACCTCCCGGAACAAGACATGCCCAAACAATTTATTACGATTCTTTGCAATCTAAATGGATACCTACATTAAATTTAAATAATAACGGAGATAGAGTAAGTGTAGGGGGGTATTCTAACCGTAATAAGTTTTCGGTTTTTTCAGTTAATACATTAGATTCAGCAGCTATACTAGCTTGGAAAATTTCAGCTAACGGAAGAGATGCTGCATTTAGAGGTTATGCTTCCGGAACCACCACTAATTTCACCGCCAATCCTTCTCAATCAATTATATATGGAGCAGAATTTTATGGTGTGAACAGTGGTAGTGGATATGGAGTTGGCCTATCGGGAGTTGGTATTTCCGATAATGGAAATGGTTACGGGGTAGCTGCAGTAGGAAGCACAAAGTCAAGTACAGCAACAGCTGTTGGAGTATATGCATCTACAACAGGAACCAATTCAAACTCTCGTTATGCAGGTTATTTTGATAATGGTATGGTTTATATAAAAGACTCCGTTTTTTTAGGCTTTCCAAATAACCCGGGTACTCCAAATGATGTTTTAAGCATGAGTAGTACCGGAAAATTAAGATGGAGAACTTTAAACAGTAGTTCTCCTATATCCTTAACTTCTATTGGAACAATTACTGTTTCTCCTTTAACACCTTCAACAGCATTTACACTAACTTCTTTGGCTCCTCAGTTTGTTAACCAAGGTATAGGTTCTATAACACCTGGATCCTTTCCAAATTATACATTAAATGTCCCTCCTCCAACATTTACAAGCATAGGCTTAGGATCTATTACGGGGAGTTACCCAAATTTTGTATTAAATGTTCCTCCGCCAAGTCTTGGATTTAATAATGCCACCGGTACTTTTTCTTTTGTTCAAGGAACTTATAACAATACTTTAAATATTTCACCAAACTTAAGTTTATTAGGAAATACTTTAAGTGTAGCCGGAAACACTGTTAATTTACCGGGTTTAGGTTTGTGGGCTAAACCGTCTGCTACTGCAATTGCTCTAGGAAATATTAATGATTATGTAGGAATAGGTACAAATACACCGGCACAAAAATTAGATGTTATTGGTTATTTAAGAGTTGGGGCAGGGAATCTTGTAGCAGATGAGGCTTGGTTGTTGTATTCTCCTTCTCCGGGTTTATCCATTTTAAGAGCAGGAGCAAGAGCATCAACAGAAATGCGTTTGGATCAAGGTAATAATGCACCAATAACATTTATGGTTAATGGTTCAGAAAGAGTGCGCATTCTTCCAAATGGTAACGTTGGTATTGGTAATACAAATCCTACAGGAAAGCTTGTAGTAAATGGAAATATTGTGGTTCCAACTGCTAGTAGTTTAAGGTTTGCCACACCAAAAACGAAATATAAAAAAGTTTCGGCGTTTCAATTAGTTTCAGCCAATTCTGCTTCCTACCAAGCCAGAATTGATGATGGATTTTCTTCTGGAAATATAAACGGTTTAAATTCCCTTTGGGCGCAGGGGGTGCTGCCGGTAATCCTGCATATTTTGTTACCCAAGTAGAGTTGCCGGATAGTGCTGTAATTACAGCCTTAACTGCAAGGGTTGTTAAAAATGGTGGTTCTTTACAATCAGTAGTTGAGTTATATAGAACAGATGGTTCAAGTTATTCTACAAACAACGCACAATTAATTGCTACTTGTCAAACCTCCTTTAGTGGTGGTATTGTAGCCTTTATTTCTGCGGGATCTGTAAATAATTTATACAATGTTGTAGATAATCAAAACTATTCTTACTTCTTAAGGTATTCCGGAGAGCAAAACTCACAAAACTTAAGGTTTCATGTTGCTACCATAACTTATCAAATTTATAGATCAGATTATTAGAAAAAATGAAGAGAATATTACTTTCATACTTTGCTTTTATATCGTTTTTTGTTCATTCGCAAACAATAACCCCATCCGTTTTTAACTCGGGTGGAAATACACATACTGTAAATATTAATTCGCAGCCTACAATTTACACTGATAACATAGGTGAGGTTTTTGTGGAAACGATTTCTAACTCAGGTACAGTAGTTACTCAAGGCTTTATTCAACCAAACCCCTTAATTATTAATAATACAAGTGTTGAAATTGTAGTTGGGCATGTTACTTGTTTAGATAAAGCAGATGGTTTTATTAAAGTAGAAATTCAAAACCTTCCTCCTAATGCTCAAGTGGTGTATTCTTGGACTCCAAATGCATTGTGTTTAAATTCAGATTGTGATAGAATAGATTCTTTATCGGCCGGAAATTATTCTGTTGATGTTATAATTTCATACACTTTAAGTGGAAATCCTAAACAAATGTTTTTTCCAAATGCAGTAACAATAAATGATAGTCAGGAACCATGTAAAATTAAAGCCTACACCGGTGTTACACCCAATGGAAACAATCCTAATTTTACGATTGACAACATTGAAAACTTTCCAAAAAATACAGTTATGATATTTAATAGATGGGGAGTAGAATTATTTAAAATACAGGGGTATAATAATCGCGATAAAGTTTGGCCGGATAATAAATCAGTTATAGAAGGCACTTATTTTTACATTATTGATTTGGGCGACGGTTCTAAACTAATAAAAGGTTGGTTAGAAGTTTTAAATTAATGATTAAATTTGTTTAGTGATGAGATTAGCTTTTATATTTCTTTTCGTTTTTGCATTAAATAGCGGTAGTTTATTATCTCAAAATTTTATGCAAAGCAAATTAAATATTTGCGTTAAAAACCATGAGAAAATAACCACAAGCGCTTATCCAAGCATTAGAACAGAACACATTGATTTTGCCGATTTTAATAACGACGGATATAAGGATGCTGTTTTTTTGGCGAATGATTATAGTAAAATCTTTATTTCGTATAATAACACCACCATGGCATCTCCAACCTTTACTAATTCATTACATTGGGTTGATAATATTTCAAATTCATTTAACGGACAAGTTTTGGCGGGCGATTTTAATAACGACGGAAGGCCTGATATTGCGGCTATTAACGGACAATCTAAATTATATTTTTACAGAAACGTAGATGGGTATAATTTTATTAAAGACAGCGCTCTAATGTCTGTTTTTGGTGCAACAACCAATATTTGTAAAATTTATAAAACAAGATATAACAACGATAGTTATGTTGATTTAATTGCTTTAAATAATACCAATACCAACTTAGGATTTGATTATAAAGTATTCAGAAACACTAGCGGAACTAATCCGCCATTAAGTTTCACTTTGGCTACTTCAGGTTTTGTTGGAATTACAGGAACAACAACCCCAAGTGAATACGATTTATTATCTTTTGACCCTGATGGAAATGGCTTTGACGATATACTAATTGTTTCGCCACAAAACCAGGGTAATGTAAGTGCACTGGTAAACATTGGAATTTCTTATTTCAATACCGCATTTACTTATACAAATAGTAATGTAATCCAAAACAAAAGAATTAAGCTGGTTGATGTAAAGCAAAATGGAAACAAGCAAATTGCTGTACTATCATCACTTTCTACTCTGGTTAATTTAGTTTATTTAATGGTTCCAACATTTTCCTCTTCTGTTATTAGCGGTGCTTCACTTGTTGCCACTGTACCTATTTATAAAAATGTAAACGACTTTGAGTTTATTGATTTTAATAGAGATGGATTAAAGGATTTGGTTACCAATTCAGCTTTTACCGGAAGTATATCAATTTTACCGCAACTTAATTCACCCGGAATTAATTTCTCAAACCTACCTGTAGAATTTAATGTTCTAAACCATGTTTCAGAAAAACTTTACGCCGCAGATGTTGATAATTATATAAACGCTACAAGCCCCGATTTAATTTCAGTATCAACTTTATCAGCTAGCTCAATTATTGCACTTCGTAATTATACGCATAGAGATACCTTAATTGCTATCCCAAGTAAAACAGCTATTTGTCCGGGTGAAACCATTATTGTTTCTAATATTTTAAAAGAGTATGCGGCACCGTATGCCAGTGATTTTAGCTTTAGCTTTACCTCTAATCAATCTCATACTATTTCTGTAAACACGCCTACCTTAATTTCTCCGGTAACTGCCACTTATAATGCACTAGGTACTTCGCCACCAGAATTTTGTTATGTGCAGTCTAACGATTTTAAAATAGACCCTGCCATTAAAGCAAACACTCAATTTAATTCACCCGGAACAATTTGTTATGGCGAAACAACTACGTTAAGCTTAAGTGGTTCGCAAAGCTATACCTGGCAAAGTATTGGAACAGGATCAACGGCTGTTGTAAGTTTAACAACACCTGCGTCTTACACCATCTTTGGCGAAAGTGTTGATGGATGTAAAGACACTTTGTTTAAAGATGTTTTTGTTTACCCTGAAATTAATGCAACCATATTCTCCAACTTAACTCCTTTGTGCTTAAATCAATCCGCAATTCTTACAGCAACAGGTGGTGCTGCTTATTTGTGGAGTAACGCAGCAACAACTCCTACTATTTCTATTTTACAAAGTGGTTCGGGAGTACAAACGTATTCAGCTATTGTTACTACAACTTACGGCTGCTCAGAAACGGTTTATTACCAAACAACGTTTAATGATAAATGTACTGATATTACAATTTCTACTGGTATAACACCAAATAACGATGGGAAAAACGATCACTTTTTTATTGAAAACATTGATAAGTACCCCAATAACAAAGTAATTATTTTTAATCGCTGGGGTAAAGAACTTTTTAATCAGGAAAGTTATAATAATATTGATAAAGTTTGGCCTCCACAAAATGGAGAAGGAAGTTTAACTTCAGGAACTTATTTTTATATTGTTGAATTAGGAAACAATAATGGTACTTTAAAGGGTTGGGTTGAAGTTTTAGACAACTAGTATTTTAATGAAAAAGATATTTTATATTCTCATATTTTTTAGCCTGTTTTATCAGTTTAAAGCACAACAAGACCCACAGTTTAATCTGTATCAATTTAACCCGTTAATTATAAATCCTGCTTATGCCGGTGCAAGAGATGGCTTATCGGTTGTAGCGAATGTTAGAAATCAATGGGTAGGAATTGACGGTGCACCTAAAACTAATTTACTGAGTGTGCATAGCCCTATTTTAAATAAAAACGTTGGAGTTGGTTTAACAATTATAAACGATAGAATGGGTCCAAGAAACATGATTGGCGCCTATGGAAACTTCGCTTATATTTTAAAATTAAACAATAAGTATAAACTCTCTATGGGTTTAAATGCAGGTTACAATCGTTTTCAATTTAACTACAGTGCCATACAGTTTAAAAACACCGATGCGGCTACCAATAATTTAAGCGACTTTAACAGAGGAGCCTTAGATATTAATTCAGGTTTGTATCTAAAAAGCAATAGTTTTTTTATGGGTTTATCTGTTACTCATATAAAAGCAAATAAAATTTTTGAGTTTGAACTGAATGATACCATTAGTAATGAAAAAAGTGTAATATCTTATCGCTTAAGAACTCACACATTCTTTACTTTAGGAAAGTCATTTGTTATTAATGAAAATGTAGTTTTTGCGCCTACAATATTATTAAGAACATCAAGCGGTAATGGAGGAAATTTAGATTTAAATTTTAATTTCTTTTTGTATAAAAAATTATGGCTCGGACTTTTTATTAGAGGACCCTACGGCCCCGGTTTTTTAATGCAGTATTACGTAAATCAAAAATTTAAAGTTGGTTATAGTTTTGATATGGGGTTAAGAGACGCCAGAAAACTAGGTCCTTCTCATGAAATTACTATTGGATTTGATTTTTTAAACAATAAAGCAAAGATTATTTCACCTCGATTCTTGTAATTGATATATGCATTTTAGGTTCTATACTTTAATATCTTTTTTCCTATTGTTCTGGTTAAATACCTTTGCTCAAATTAGTAAAGCAGATAAGTACTATAATCAAAATCGCTATTTTAAAGCCATACCTTATTATAAAAAAGCTGCAAAAAAAGAAACCACCAAACAAATTGCATTTATTAAACTCGCCGAGTGTTACAGAAACGTAAATGAGTACGAAAGTTCTGAAGAGGCATATAAAAACGCGCTTAATATAAGTAATCAACAAGAGCCGGAATTTCATTACAATTATGCCAATATATTAAAGGCTAACGGAAAATATACCGAAGCATTGGAGCAGTACGCTATTTATTTAAAATTAAAACCCAATGATGAAAATGCAAAAAAGGCACAAAAGTTTTGTTCTGAAATAAAATTTTGGATGAGTAAGCCGGTAGAATACAATGTTAAATTGGTTGAAAACATAAACACAGAAAACGCTGAATTTTCGCCGGTTTACACAAATGGAAAATTAATTTTTACGGCAGAAAGAAGTACGTTTGATTTTGTTGAATTTACAAAAAGTGATTTTAACGGCCAGCCCTTATTAAATGTTTATGTAACCAACGTAAATAATATTAAAAGCAGCAAACTAAAGCCGCTTTCTAAAAAAATAAATTCAGATAATCATGACGGGCCTGTAACAGTTTCTAATGATGGCACCTCTTTGTTTTTTACAAGGGTAAATGTAAGCGGCAAATCAACTACATCTAAATTATACTCAGCCGCTGGTAAAGATAGAAGTTGGTCTAAATTAAAATCTTTTGATTACAACAGTAATGAGTATTCGGTTGCTCATCCGTGTTTAAGCCCCGATAAAAATATGTTGTTTTTCACCAGCGATATGCCGGGTGGGTTTGGTGGAAAAGATATTTGGGTATGTAAACGAAAAGGGGAGAGTTGGGAAAAGCCCGTAAATTTAGGTCCAGATATTAATACAAGCGGCAATGAAATGTTTCCGTGTATGAAATCAAACGGTATTTTATACTTTTCTTCAAACGGTTTGCCTGGTTTTGGTGGTTTAGATATTTATTCTGCCAAACAAGTGGAAGGCACTTGGATTTTACAGCGAAACGAAGGTTTAAATTTAAACAGTTCTCATGACGATTTTGGAATAACATTTGTGAATGATACCCTGGGTTATTTTTCTTCAAACAGAACAGGTGGTAAGGGGAAAGATGATATTTATTTCTTTGAGTTTACAGACAAATCGCTTATCATTTCTGGTACGGTATTATTAACTGAAAATTCTAATAATCCTGCAATTGGTATTGATGTTACCTTAAAAGAAGAAAGCGGAACAACGGTAGGGAAAACCAAAACTGATACTAAAGGATTTTTTGAATTTAAAAATTTGGATGCCGATAAAAAATACATGGCAATTATTGATAATACCGATCCCCAATTCAGTGGAAAAGCCCGTTACTATTTAGCAGATGGAAATAAAATTATTCAACGAGTAACCAATAAAAACGGAAGCGATAAATTTGTATTCAGAAACCTGCCTGTTGACCCGAATGATTTACCGGATTTGTATACCAACGATGATTTAACACTTGCCGGAAATTTATTGTACGGAGAAAATCCAAGTAAACCATTAAAGAATACAAAAATTAAACTTACCAATGAATTTGGAGATGTAATTGAAGAAACTACCTCTAACGAATTTGGTGCTTTTACTTTTAGAAACATTCCTTCAGATCAAAACTATTTAATTTCAATGGAAGATTCCGATATTTCTTTGCCTGAAAAAACAAAAATTACCCTAACTAATAAAAGCGGTAAAGAAATTAGAACATTTTATACAGGAAAAGGCAAGTTTAATTTCAAAATTTTAGCGTCTGATAAAAACACCCTTTCTGAAATGGACGCGGGTGATGATAATTTAGTGATGGATTTATTTGGTTATGTTTATGACGAAAATAAAAAACCTATTATTAATGCTAATATTAAAATGCGTGAGGATGTTGCAAGCGCTACTTTTAGTGAAATCAACACTTCATCTACCGGTAAATTTAATTTTAGAAATTTAAGAGCCGATAAAAATTACATTTTTGAAGCAGATGATACAGATCCTGTTTTAAAAAACATTAAGAAAATTTACATAGCAGATAACAAAGGAAGAATTTATAAAATAATTTCAAAAAATGGTGAAGGTAAATTCACCTTTAAAATTATTGAGTCTGATAAAGCATTAATGGGCGAATTTGTGGTAGACGACCCTTGGTTAGCTGTATTAGAAATGAAAAACAAAAAGGATAATGAAGCGTTAACCATTGTAGAAAATATATATTATGAATTGGCTGATCATAAATTTGACGCAGCCGGACAAAAAGTTTTAGATAAGGTAATTACTGTTTTGCAAACCAATGCCAAATTAATTATTGAATTAAGTTCTCATACCGATTCTCGTTCCAGCGATCAATACAATTTGGCTTTATCTAAAAAAAGAGCTCAGTTTGCAGTTGATTACATGGTGGCAAAGGGAATTGCTAAATCTCGATTAAAAGCTGTGGGATACGGAGAAACAAAATTATTAAACAAATGCACTAACGGTGTTGAGTGTAGTGAAGAAGAACATAAAATGAACAGGCGTACGGAATTTAAAATTACCGAACAGCCTTCTTTGTAAATTATGAATATTATACTTTTTGATGAAGTGGATACATGGCAAAATTTATTGCCGTTAACGTATACAAAACCTGTTTCAGGAATTAGGGTAGGAATTTTAACCATCTACGAAAAATGGAAACATTATTTTCCGGGGGCAGATATTACCTTTTTAACCGAAAAATATTTAGCAATTAAATACCCATTAAAAGTTGAAGAAAACAATTATTTTATAAACGCAGCTGTTTTACCTTCGCCTGAATTGGTGAAACAAATTGCAGGAATAAGTAATGGTGAAGAAATTATTAGTGATAATGTATTGGTTGCTTATAAAGGAAGCTTTGAGGAATTTAAGGCTGAAAATCGTCAAAGTAAACAAACTTCATATACAAGCGAATTAATAATAATAAAAAACACATTTGATATTTTTCTAAAAAATGGAAAAGCAATTAGCGATGATTTTAGTTTAATAACCGGTGGCCGCCGATCAGAGCAACTTAGTTCCGGTGTTAAAATTATTGGAAACACGCGCGAAGTTTTTATAGAAAAAGGTGCAATTGCCGAAGCTTGCGTATTTAATACCAAAAACGGACCAATTTATATTGGTAAAGACGCCGAAGTAATGGAAGGAAGTGTTATTAGGGGGCCATTTGCTTTATGCGATTATAGCACCGTTAAAATGGCTGCAAAAGTATACGGGCCCACCACTGTTGGTCCGCACTCTAAAGTTGGCGGAGAAATTAATAACAGTGTTATTTTTGGTTATAGTAATAAAGCACACGATGGTTTTTTAGGGAACAGCGTAATTGGCGAGTGGTGTAATTTAGGCGCAGATACAAACAACAGTAATTTAAAAAATAATTACGGAAATGTAAAGCTGTTTAATTACAGAACGAATAGCATGCAAGATACAGGGTTACAGTTTTGTGGTTTAATTATGGGCGACCATTCTAAATCGGGAATAAACACCATGTTTAATACCGGAACTGTTGTTGGTGTGGGTGCAAACGTTTTTGGAGGCAGTTTTCCCAGCAAACATATACCAAGTTTTAGTTGGGGCGGAGAAGATGCTTTTGAAACATACAAAATTGATAAAATGCTTGAAACTGCAGCTATGATGTATGAAAGAAGAGGTTTAAAACTAGAAGATTCAGAAAGAGAAGTACTAAGCGCTATTTTTAACAATACTGTTTCGTTCCGTTAAATCTTAACTCCAATAACACAAACATCATCCACTTGTTCTAAATCACCTTTCCATTCTTGAAAGTGTTTGTTTAAGTTATCGTGTTGCGCTTGCATGGGCTCTGAAGACAATTTAAGCAGTAATTCGTTTAGTTGCTTTGATTTGAATTTCTTCCCTTTTGCACCGCCAAATTGGTCTGCATATCCATCGGTATAAATATAAAGAATATCGCCACTTTCTAAATCAACAGAAAAATTAGAAAACTTATCGTCTCTTTCTCCGTATCCAACCGGCATTTTATCCGCATTCATTTCAATTAGCTTACCATTTTTTACCATTAACGGAGCATTGTAAGCTGCGGCATAATCCATTTTAAATTTGGTTTCTACCAATTTTTTGTCTTCAAATAATTGTTTCTTTTCAAACTTAATTAAAACGCCATCAAAACCATCTTTTTGTTCGTGCTTACTAATGGTATTAATTAAACGTTCTCTAACATAATCAAATATTTTATTGGGCTCTAAAATGCTTTTTTCATTAATTGCTTCACTTAAATAAGCCATATTTAGTAAACTCATAAAACCTCCCGGAACACCGTGTCCCGTGCTGTCGCAAACGGCAATAAAAAACAATTCATTAACTTCCGATTTGTTGCTGTTCGCTATTGTTTTGGTATTTATTTTTTTACTTATCCAATAAAAATCACCGCTTACAATATCTTTTGGTTTATTAAAAATAAATGCATCGCTAAAAAATTTGCTGATAATATCGTAGTTATCTAATAATGAATCTTGAATTCGTTTCGCATAATTAATACTGTCTACAATTTCTTTTTGTTTTTCTTCAATTATTAATTTTTGTTCTTCGGTTTGTTTGTTTTTAATTTCAATAATTTCCTTTTGTTTTTGAATTAAACGGAAACGATTAAAAATTATAAAGGAAACAATTAACAAAATTAAAGCAATTACAATAAAAGCAGCTTTTTGTGTATTAGCAGCGGTAATTTCAGCATTTTTAGCTTTTAATTTTTCAAGATTCATTAAACGTTCATCTGCTAGCTTAACACTATCTGCTGCGGCTTTTTTGTTATAATCAAACTCTAAGGCTTTTCGGTGAATTTCTCTTTTAGAATCTTCTTTGGCTAATGAATCTTTCAGCAAAAGAAACATTTCGTGGTTAATTAATGCATTTTTAAAGTCTTTTTTTTGTTTGTAAAAACTATACAAACTACTATAGGTTTGAATTTGGCCATCAACATCTCCAATTTCTGCCAGTATACTTTTAGCTTTATCTAAATATATTTTTGCTTCTGCGGGTTTATTTTCCTTAAATAAAATATTACCAATTTCATTATACATTTTTCCAATTTCACCGATGTTTTCTGTTTGTTGTGCTAATTTTAAGGCTTGATAATATAATTCCAATGCTTCTTTATTTTTACCGGTAGATTCATAAATGTTTCCAATATTACCTAAGCAATAGCTTAAATTATTAACATCATTAAGTTTTTCATATAATGCTTTGCTTTTAAAAGCGTATTGTAAAGCTAAATCGTAGTTTTCAAGAGCGGTGTAAATAATACTCATGTTATTATAAACGCTGGCAATGTTTTGCTCTTTATTTAATTTCAACAATACAGCCAAACACATTTTTTGATACTTAAGTGCCATTTGGTATTCGGCAATTTGAATATAAATTGCTCCAATGTTACCGAGCATTACCGACTGACCGTTTAAGTCGTTGTGTTGTTCATTAATTTTTAATCCGTCTTGGTAATAATTTATCGCTTTAACATAATTGCCGTTTATTTGGCTAATGGCGCCATAAGAATTATAAAATTTAGATACAAATTGAGGGTACTTTTCTGTAATTGGATTTGCTAAACCTATTTTATTTAAAACTTCAGCCGAATCGGTATTGGTAAATATTTTTTCCCAAATTAAATCGTATAAGGCTTGTAATCTTACAGTATCATGTAAATTAGTGTTGTTGTATTGTTTTAAATAGTCAGCAGTTTGTCCAATAAATTTTATGTTTGCAATAAATAATGCAAGAAATAACAAACAATATGTAAACTTATTTTTAATAATTACAATTACTTAATAAACTTCAAAAAATCCAAATAAACACCATTTATTTTGAGTGAATTATATATCTTATTTATTTAATATAAACTATAATTAAAATATTAATTAACAAACCACACACCTCGAAAACAGCTGATTTTTTGGTACTGAATCCATTTATTCCTTTTAAATCATGTTAAATGCCTAAAAATAAGGCGTTTTATTGGTTTTTTTAAATAAAATAGTTCAAAAGAGCTGTTTTTATTTTACTATATTTACAAGCCATTAAATGAGGTTTATTATTCAAAATTATATTAACCGAAGAGTTAGTATTTTATGAGAAAATTGTTGCTTTTTTGTTTGATTATTACTGCTAAAATTTTGAATTCACAAGATTTGTCGAATTCGTATACAGTAATAAATAATTACGTTGGTAATTTTTACGACGACGATACCATTTCAGTTAAAACATTCAGTTTTAATTTTCCGGCTTACGATAAATTTTACGACACCATTACAAAACGTTTATATTTTACAGTGCGAGAAAAAGACGGTAGTGGAAAGTTTTATAAAAATAATGGCTTTCAATATTCATTAAATGTAGAAAAAGACAGTATAGAGTGGGCAAATGATGTAAGAAAATTTGATATTTCAAAAATTCACGATCCTGTTGTTTTTTCAAGTGAAGTAAACAGCAGTGTAATAAATGTTGCAACAGGTCTTGAAAAATTTCAGCATACCGGTAAATTGGTGTATGTTGATCAAAAAACCAGAATAGGTTTAATGTATAATCAAGATAAAGCGGGTGTTTCAAATAATGAAATAAAAGGTGTTAGATTAGATGATGGTGAAGTGATTTTTACTGCCAATATTCCAAAAGAATTTGAATGGTCGGAGGTTGTTAAAGCAAACGATTCGTGTGTTTATATATCATCAACCGGTATTTATTGTGTTCAACTAAATAAAGGCCTACTATGGTCTTTCACCGATGTTACCGGTGAAAAAATTTCACAAAAATTAGTGCAATCTATTATTAACAAAAATGCTTTTAGAGTAAAACAAAATTCTTATCTAGAATCTAACAGTGATGATGTGGTTTCTCAAATTTGTTCTAATATTTTAGTAAACGGAGAAGAGGTTTATTATGCGGGAAAAAATAATTTGTATTGTATTACTAATGATGGTAATTTAAAATGGAAAGTGGATTTGTCTAAACAAACTACTTCTAAATCAGCATTGTTTTTTTTAAACAACAAGCTATACATGCTAAATCTGGGTGTTGCAAATTATAAAGAAAATCAGGTTGTTTATGGATCTCCGTTTTTAATGAAAATAGATGCCGCTACCGGGAATGTTGATTTTACTAACCCATTACCAATGTTTTCTTACCCTGTAGATTTTATGATTTCTAAAGATTTGGTTTTAGCAGGTAAGAATAATTTATATCTATTAACCATAGAAGACGGAAGATTTTATAATGAAATTGATGTGAATGAATTAAGGTATGGTAACTTTTTAGAGTTTGTAAGTGGCGATGCTTATTATGTTGAAAAAGAGGGTTATTATGTACCTTTAAATTTTATAAACGATAATGTTATTTATTTTAAATCCAGCCATGGAAAAGTGTACGGTGTTGAAGGCGGTAAAATACAGTATGAGTATCACGAATCAGAATTGTATGCTTACGATTGTTCTTTTAAAGGTTACAAGCTAATTAAGCAAAAATTTAATACCTATGTTTTAAATGCAAATTTTGAGTTAACAGCTTCTTTAAATTTGGAAGAGAAAGCATTTACTGCAGGTGATAAACTTTATTTTTTCACAAGAAGAAAGCTTCATGTTTTAAATAAAAACACATTTAAAAAATAATGAATAAGGTATTCTACCTTTCTAACTGCGATACTTGTAAAAGAATCATTACTAAATTAAGCCTTAAAGAAAAAGGTTTTGAACTTCAAGACATCAAAACCAATAAAATATCTACTGAACAGTTAAATGAATTAAAAGAATTAGCAGGCAGCTATCAGGCTTTATTCAGTAAAGTTTCGCGTAAATACAAGGAGTTAAATTTAGCCGCTGTAGCTTTATCAGAAAAAGATTATTGTAATTATATTTTGCAGGAATATACTTTTTTAAAACGACCGGTAATTATTTCAGGGAAACAAATTTTTATTGGCAATGCCCAAAAAACAATTGAAGAAGCAGAAAAGT
Source organism: Bacteroidia bacterium (assembly GCA_022841465.1). Lineage (GTDB taxonomy): Bacteria > Bacteroidota > Bacteroidia > B-17B0 > Aurantibacillaceae > Aurantibacillus. The sequence goes on from JALHRL010000028.1 coordinate 33,740, forward strand.
TGCTTAATGTTTAGGGAATTTGCAGTTGGTTTTATAATAACCGCTTTGCAAAACAATAGTGTATAAACCGGAAGCTAAATTAAATTCACCTAAGTTAATTGTTGCGTTTCCTTTATTTAAATTCAATTTTTTGGTCCCAACTATTTTTCCGGATACTTCTACTATTTCTAATTTAAATTCACCACTTAAGTTGCTGTTTATTCCGGCAAAAGCATCGTTATTTGAATAAAAAGCGTAAATATTAAAAGGGATTAATTTTTCATATTCATTTATACTTACCACTTCTTGACCAACAGCTACTTTCATTAACACCGGTAAATGATCACTCATGTTAAATAATGCTTGATTTACAGTAGAGGAAACAACGCTATTAACCGGTGCTTCCAATAATGATAAATCAAAATGTTGGCCGTCGTTTCCAAAAGCCTCATAAGAACCTGGAACATACTTTACCTTAGAATCGCCGGTTATAATATTTTTATTTCCTAGTATAAAATCAAACCTATCATCTAAACCACCTGTAGATCCTCCGCAACAACCCGGGCTAACAGAACTGCGTGTTGATTGTGTATGAATAGGAGCATAAGCTGGGTTGAAATTCCATAAACCCATTTGATTGATGGGATCAAAAAACGCATGAGAACAACCGTTACCCATTAGTCTTATCCATGCAGGTTCTGAGTTTCCTTTTACGTTTAAATCACCGGCAAAAATAATATTAGCAGTACTTGGCAAAGAGGCGATATCGCTGCAAAATGTAAATACTTCTTGATCGCGTTGTGCCTCATCGGCAAAAGAACTGGAAGCTTTTAAATGTGCCATATGTAAATACATAAATGCTGTATCTCCGACTGAAGGAACCGTATAAATTTGATATTGACTAATGGCTCTTAAAGTAGTGAAAATTTGCTTTTGCGATTTTAACTTTACTTTAGCCGTGTTGTAATACATTAAATTATCGGTATCGTTATTGTCGAAAAAAACAGCTTGGGTAAAAGTGCCAATTCCGGCGGCATTAACAGCATTGGTAAGCAAATAATTAGGTGCTTGGCCTTCTGCTATTTCGCACAACAAAATTATATCCGGCTTAGTGGCTTCTAGAATTACTTTTAGGTCATTAAATCTTGCCCCATTAGAATTTTGCGAGTTATAGTTTAGAATATTATAAGCCATTATTTTTAATGTGTCTTGCGACTGCATAAAAAATAAGGAGTGGAAACAAATTAATAGAAGAAATAATTTATTTATTTTTAGCATACCCAAATATACTATATAAAAACAAACTTAAAATTTAAATTAGATTAAGTATTGGTTATGTTCGATTTTAACAAAAAACCTTTTGCAAGAATACTTATTCCTTTTGTTCTTGGGATATTAAGTGTGCTTTATCTTGGTTTCAAACCATCGACTTTATTTTTTTTAGTTTGTGTTTTAGTTGCTTTAGGAGCTTTAATTTATGCAAACAAACAAAAAGTAATTGCAAAAAGTATAGTTGTTATAATTGCCGATTTGTTTTTGTTTTTTCTTGGAATTTACCTAACCAATTTGTCTCAATTAAAAAACCAGCCGGAGTTTTACGGAAATAAAATAGACACTGATTCCTTGCAATTTATTGGTGTTGTAAACGAAATTCCACTTCAAAAACCTAAAACTTTAAAAGTACTTATAGATTTGAAAAGCATTAAATTAAAAGATAAATACACTTCTTCCGAAGGAAATATTATAGCTTACTTACAAAATTCATCTACTAATAAAACAATAAAAGCGGGCACAGTTTTACTTGTAAAAGCAAAATTACAAGAAGTGAAAGAACCCTTAAATCCACATGTTTTTAATTTTAAAAATTATTTCAATAATAAATCTATTTACCACACCTGTTATGTAGACAGTAGTTCATTTTTACCAATAAACAATGTTGTTTATAACAAAACCATTAAGCAAACAGGACTTGCCATTAAAACAAGTATTGTTGAGAAATTAAAAAACAATGGATTAAGTAAAGAAGCGTATACTATTTGTTCTGCATTAATAACCGGTTACGACGATGATATTGAAAGTTCGGTGCTTGAGGCCTTTTCGCATTCCGGTACCTTGCATATTTTATCTGTTTCAGGCTTACATGTGGGTGTTATATACTTGGTGCTAATTTGGTTTATAAGGTTGTTTGATAGAAATAATAAGTTTAAGTTATTTCAACTTTTATTTGTTTCTGTTTGTTTATGGTTTTTTGCTTTAATAACCGGACTTTCAGCACCGGTTTTACGGGCAGTAATTATGTTTAATTTACTAGGAATTGGCAAACTTTATTTTAATCACAAATCATCTAATCAAATTAATATTTTATTTGTTTCTGCATTTGTAATGCTTTTTACTAAGCCCCTTTTAATTTTAGATATAGGATTCTTGCTAAGTTACACAGCATTATTTGGCATTTTATATTTTTATCCAAAACTCAATTCTTTGTACGCGCCTAAAAATACTTTTATTGCCAAAATTTGGCAAAGCTCATTGGTATCTGTTTCTGCTACAATAACTACCTTGCCAATTACGCTATTGGTATTTCATCAGTTTCCGGTTTGGTTTGTTTTTACCAATTTAATTGTAGTGCCGTATTCATTTATGTTATTAGCCTTTGGTTTTTTATCACTGTTTAAAATTGGTTTTATAATAGCATTAACAAATAAATTAACAGCAGTTTTGGTATCGTTTATTAAGTTGTTTAACAAAGAAAATTACTTTTATATAGATTATATTGATTTTAGTATTGTAGATTCCGTTTTTTTAATCCTTTTTATTTATAGCATTTCTTTATTGTTGTTTACCCGGAAATACAACTTTGCTTTATTTAGTTTAATTAC
>JALHRL010000028.1:36607-44258 GCA_022841465.1 Bacteroidia bacterium
CTAGTTTGGCAAGTTTTTTCGTTAATGAATTCATTAGAAAAAAAATCAAAAAACGAATTGGTAATTTATCATACGCCTAAATCAACTACGGTGTCAATTAAAAATAAAAGACATTTACTCCTTTCAAATACCGACAGCACCAATTTTAATTTTTCAATTAAACCCTATATAACAGCATCTAATTATCCAATTGTTAAACAGGATAATTTTAATTATGTTAAAACTAAAAAATTCTCTTTGTTAATAATTAAGGATAAGAATCAAATTCCAATTATCGCTTCACGAAATTCTGATTATCTCTTGATTTGTAACAATAGCCTGCCTTCTGAACAGTTTTTAGAAAGCAGAAATTTTAAAGAAGTAATAGCAGATGGCTCTAATAATTATTATACATTAAGAAAATTAGAACAATTATGCGCTAAATTTGGAGTAGCTTATTATGCCACAGCCACTCAAGGGGCATTTATAAAAAACTTTAATTAAATGAAATTAAGAATAGGGGATAAGGTTAAGTTTTTAAACGAAACAGGCGAGGGTATTGTAACCCGAATTAAAGATAACGCTACCGTGTTTGTAGAAATGCCCGATGGGTTTGAAATCCCTTACCTTATTAAACAATTGGTTCCTATACATACTGAATTAATTATTAATAACGATGCAGAAAACATTGAATTAACGCCCGATGCTAATATTGCGGATGCTATTTATTTTGTGATTGAACCCGATCATGAAATGAACTTATTAATGAACGAATACTCTTTGTATTTGTACAACGCTTCTGCATACAATATTATGTTTACTTATTCAATAAAAGACGATGCGTATTTCCAAACTTTAAAAAACGGGGAGGCCGGTCCCTACCAAAAAATACTTTTAAAACAAGTAAAAATAAATTTCTTTAAAGAATTTAAGGAACATAAAATAGATATACTTTTGTTTAAGAAAACCCACTTTAAATCTCAAATACCAATTTCGGAAGTGGTTTATATTACCCCTGATAATTTATCTAAAAGCAGCACCATTAAACACCCGGAATTTAAGTTTCCGGTTTATGCATTTTTACTTAAAGATGAGTTTGAAACTTCAAAAAAAATTGAAGTTAAATTAACAGATACAGATATTTCTAAATTACGATCCATAAAAGAATTTATAAGCAAAGATAAAATTTCAAAATCGCATAAAGAGTATTTAAAATCACTTGAAAAAGAAGTGGATTTGCATATAGAAGAATTAATAGACTCCACACAAGGTATGACCAATCACGAAATACTTTCTATACAAATGGAAAAATTTGAGAAGGAATTAGATGCGGCTATTTCTAAAGGCATGAAGAAAATTATTTTTATTCATGGTGTTGGAAACGGACGCCTAAAACAAGAAATTCAATCGGTTTTAAAAGCAACCAAAGGCCTTACCTATCACGACGCTTCTTACAAGGAGTATGGTTTTGGAGCAACTCAAGTTAATATCAAGTAATTTCCCTTTTAAATTTTTGTATCTTTAACCAGAATAAAATAAAATGATACCTTTTTCTCCTCCAAGAATTGATGATAAAATAATTAATGAGGTTACTGCTGCCTTAAAAAGCGGTTGGATAACAACAGGTCCCAGAACCAAAGATTTTGAGAAAAAAATTACTGCTTATTGCGGAAACAAGGCAACACTATGTTTAAACTCGGCAACAGCCGGGCTTGAAATAATGCTCCGTTGGTTTGGTGTTAAAGAAGGGGATGAAGTAATTTTACCCGCATACACTTATTCTGCAACAGCAAATGTTATTATTCATTGTGGCGCCAAACCGGTGTTTGTAGATGTAAATAAAAATGATTTTAATATTAGCGTTATTGAAATAGAAAAAGCAATTAATTCAAATACCAAAGTTATAATGCCGGTAGATTTTGCAGGCTTACCATGTGATTATAATGAAATAAATGCTTTAGCAATTAACCATAAAAACACTTTTAAAGCGGCAAACGAAATACAAAAAAAATTAGGGAGAATTTTAGTACTAAGCGATGCAGCCCACTCATTTGGGGCAAACTATAACCAGAAAAAAACCGGGAGTTTAACCGACGTGAGCGTATTTTCTTTTCACGCTGTTAAAAATTTAACCACAGCAGAAGGTGGGGCGGTAGCGCTAAATTTACCCGAACCTTTTGATAACAATGAAGTGTATAAATATTTGTGCGTAAAAACTTTACACGGACAAAATAAAGATGCGCTAGCAAAAACACAAAAAGGAAATTGGCGCTATGATATTGTGGAGGCCGGTTATAAGTGTAACATGACGGATATTTCTGCTGCAATTGGTTTAGTTGAGTTAGAAAGATACGACAACGATACGCTTGTTAAGCGAAAGCGCATTGCAACTAAATATAAAAGTCTTTTAACCGATTCAAGAATTGAGTTTCCTATTTATGAAACGACTAACAAACAAAGTTGTTATCATTTACTTCCGCTTAGAATTATTGGTATAACAGAAGTTCAACGCGATGCATTGATTCAGTTTATAGCAAATAAAGATGTGAGTGTAAACGTTCATTTTATTCCTGTGCCTATGATGAGTTTTTACAAAAACCTGGGCTACGATGTGAAAAATTATCCTGTTACTTTTGATAATTACAGCAGAGAAATAAGTTTGCCTTTGTTTTATGATTTAACAAACGAGCAAATTGAAACGGTTTGCCGTGTTTTTTTAAAGGCTTTAAATGACGTTTGTAAATAGTTTTGACTAGATTGTTTGATATACTTGGCGCATTAGTAGGAATAATTGTTCTGTTTCCCTTATTTTTATTTATTTCTATACTTATTATTCTTACTTCACCCGGACCTGTTTTTTATTTTCAAAAAAGGGTAGGGCGCTTTGGCAAAGATTTTTATTTAATAAAATACAGAACCATGTATGTAAATGCCGATAAAAAAGGTTTACTAACGGTTGGCGGTCGCGACCCAAGAATTACTCCAATTGGTTATTACTTAAGGAAATTTAAAATTGACGAATTGCCTCAATTATTTAATGTTTTATTAGGAAGTATGAGTATTGTTGGCCCTAGGCCGGAAGTAAGAAAGTATGTTGATTTATATAATGAAGAACAAAAGAAGGTTTTAAATGTGAGGCCCGGTATTACCGATAATGCTTCGTTAGAGTATTTTGATGAAAATGTGTTATTGGCAAAATCAAACAACCCCGAAGAAACTTACGTGAAAGAAATTATGCCCGCTAAATTAATTTTAAACATGAAGTATATTAACAATCCGGGTTTAGAATCTTACTTCGCAATTATATTTAAAACAATAGGTAGAATTTTTAAATAAAGGAAACTATTCTTCATCGTAATAGTCAATAATTAAACCATCGGAAGGACTAATACTTACTGCTCTTTTTTCATCACCAAAATTTAATAAAACAGAATCGGATTTGTAATAATCATTTTCTTTAGTAAGTTGAATAGACTCTAAAGTTTTTCCTTCTATACCCAACCACATTTTAGTTTTACCTGCATCTAAAGCGTGTAATTTAATTTTTCCGTTAAATTCATCTTCCAATTGTTTCTTTAATTCTATAAAATTTACTTCTAATACATCTAATCCATCGCTATTTTCATTACAACCTAAGGTAATTTTGCTTCCATCTTTAAATCTTAATTGTAAACTATCAATAATTTCTATAGAGTTGGAGTTATCTATTATATTTTGCCATAAAACAATAATTATTTTTTCAACTGTTTTACCTTGCACCTCCAGCATTTTTATTAATGCTTCTTTAGAAAAAAATACATCGTTGTTTGTTTCGTTATTATCCATTTCCTGCGCGTTTTCCTAATTCAATTACACTTAAGTTTTTTATTTCTTTTCCTTCAATTTCAAACTGAAGGGCTGTTTTTACTTGATGAAATCCGCTAATTCCGGCGGCTCCCGGATTCATGTGCAACAAATTTAATGATTTATCGTACATAACCTTTAAAATGTGCGAATGCCCACATATAAACAAATCCGGTTTTTCTATATTTATTATTTCTTTTGCGTGTTTACTGTATTTTCCCGGATAGCCACCAATATGCGTAATGTATACTTTAATCATTTCGCAGGTAAAAATTAAATCTTCTTTATATTCGCTTCTAGCTTTTGAACCATCAATATTTCCCCAAACTGCATTTAAAGGCTTTAATTGTTTAATTTTTTCTACAACACTAAAATCGCCAATATCTCCGGCGTGCCACACTTCGTCTGCTTGGTTAATGTATTTGATGAGTTTTTCATCAAGGTGTCCATGTGTATCGGATATAAGTAGAATTTTTTTCAATAGATTTTTTAAAAACAAATACTCTTTATTAATTTTGAACCAAAATCGGGCTGTAGCACAGTTGGTAGTGTACCAGTATGGGGTGCTGGGGGTCGCCTGTTCGAGTCAGGTCAGCCCGACTTTTCTTTACGCCTTTAATAATTCTCCTCCTAATTTAGCAAAATCAATTCCATCAAAATTACCGCTACTCATCATTAATAAAACGGTATTGTTATAATTTAAAGATTTTAAGTAGTTCACTAATTCACTGCTATCTGTAAAAACTTTTAAATCGGTTCGCGCAAAAGCTTTTAAAACCTGGTCAAGCGATATTTCTTTTAATTTTTTGTGAGCAATTGTGTGTGGGTTGTAATATACAATGGCTTCGTCAGCCGTATTCATACTTCCATTGTATTCATTTAAAAAAGCTTCGTTTAAACTGCTAAAAGTATGTAATTCCATACACGCAATAATTTTTCTATTATTAAATTGTTCTTTAACTGATGCGGTTGTTGCTTTTAATTTAGAAGGAGAATGTGCAAAATCTTTATAAAAATTAAAACTGCTGTTTTTAAAAACCAATTCTAATCGTTTTGCTGCCCCTTTAAAAGTTTTTATAGCAGTTAAAAAATCATCTTCTAAAACACCTACTTGCTTGCATGCTTCTAATGCCGCATTTAAATTCATTAAATTATGAGAACCAAAAATTTCCAGCTCATATTTTTTATTATTAAATATTACCGTTGTTATACCGTTATTAATTTGATGTTGCGGAACGGTATATGGTATTTTTTTAATTTGGTTATTTATTCCATTGGCTTCGGCTGTATTTTTAAGTACTTCATCTTTTTCACAATAAATAAGCGCACCTTCTTTTTCAATTAAATTAATGAACTGAGCAAATTGATCAACATACATTTCAAACGTTGGAAAAACATTTATATGATCCCATGCAATACCACTAATAATTGCAATGTTGGGATGGTACAAATGAAATTTTGGTCTGCGATCTATTGGCGAAGCTAAATACTCATCGCCTTCAATTACGGCTATTTTAGCATCGTTACTTAATTTAACCATGGTGGTAAAACCTTCTAATTGGGCACCCACCATATAATCGGTGTTAATTCCGCAATGCTTTAGCACATGTAAAATCATGGCTGTTATAGTGGTTTTACCATGACTTCCGCCAACTACAATGCGGGTTTTATCTTTTGTTGCCTCATAAATATATTCGGGGTAAGAATAAATTTTAAGGTTAAGTTCTTTTGCTTTTAGTAATTCCGGATTATCGGCTCTTGCGTGCATTCCCAATATTACCGCATCTAAATCAGATGTTATTTTATCAGGAAACCAGCCAATTTCTGAAGGTAAAATGCCGGCTTTGGCTAATCTGCTTTTGCTGGGTTCATTAATTTCGTCGTCGCTGCCGCTAACTTTAAAACCTTTTTCGTGTAAGGAAAGAGCCATATTATGCATAGCGCTTCCACCAATGGCAATTAAATGTACTTTTTTACTCATAACTGAAAGTAAATAACGTTGTTTTATTGAGTTAGAAATTATTGAATGTAATTTATTTTTCACATTAGTTATTTAATAACCATCTAAAATATTTAATTAAGTGAATTAATCTTTTTATTTGATTTTCAAATCAATAGAATTGGTTTATATTTGCTGCGCTGAAAAAAACAAGAAACATATTTATTGTATTTATCTTACTTGTAAACATTTCGCTTACAATAGCAGATGATAATTCCGGAACTAGGTTTTTAGAAGCTAAAAAGGGTCGTAAGCAAAAAAAATCGTGGGTATTTGGTTTAGGATGGAACGTGGTAGACGATAATGGTAAATGGTTTCAGGGATTGTTTTCGGTAAGAAAAGTATGGAACATACGATGGTTTCCTTCTCAGGCGTTTGCCGAATTTTTTAGTAAAAATGGAGTTTGGACATTAGGTACTGCGATTAGTTATAACATGTATAAAACCGGAAAAGAAATTAACCATGTTTTTATTACGGGTCGTTTTCCTTTTTTATCAGCCGATTTATACGCTAAGCTGCATTTAAGAGAATTATTGAATACAGAAAAGCAATACGATGTTTACATTCCTATGGGAGCGGGTTATACATTAAGAACTTTATCGCCGTACCACAATACCATTACACTTAATATTGGGTTAGGAATGGTGTATTGGATAAATGATAAAGTGGGGATTAATGTAGGTTCGCTTGCAAAATTTGGAATGCGTTCTCCTTTTTTTAAAAGTGGCTCCAATTATTTACAACACACATTAAGTGTTGTTTATTTGTTAGATAGAAGCTTTAGAAAAAAATATTCTCGTCCACACCCACGTTATAAATGGGTACATAAAGAACGTAAATTAGAAACGTTGCATTAATTGTTACAGAATAGCTCTGAATAACAAAAACAATCCTCCCGAAAGTAAAATTGTAACAGGTAAAGTTAATACCCAAGCTAAGGCAATGGTTTTAATAGTTCCTTTTTGAAGATTTTTTAATCCTTTTTTTGCAACCATAGAACCGGCAATACCGGATGAAAGCATGTGTGTTGTTGAAACAGGTAAGCCATAAGCAGAAGCCATTCCAATACCTGCAGATGCAACTATTTCAGCACTGGCACCTTGCGCATAGCTCATGTGTTGTTTACCAATTTTTTCTCCAACTGTTTTAACAATGCGTTTCCATCCAACCATTGTTCCTAGGCCTAAAGAAATTGAAATCATTAAAATAACCCACGACGGAGCAAACTCAATAAGTTTCTTAGCGCCTTTAACTTCTGTTTTAAGTCGAGATGATTCTTTTGCAGAAATTGAAAAATTGGGACTTTTTAAAAGTTTGTCTGCGCCTTTGGTAATTTTTAAAATATCTTTTCTTAACTCAAAACGTTCTTTTAATTCCACTTCACTTGAAAATAATTTTCCTTCAATAGAGGTGTGATAATGAGCAGCGTGTTTTTTTATGTTGTTGTAATGTTTAAATTCATCTTTTCCAAACTGTGTGGTATCGGTAGACATTATAATTTTCTCAATTGCATCAACATTTGCATGTACACTTTGTAAGTTAACTTTGCTATCTAAAGAAAATTGCGCAGGTAAAATGGCAATTAAAATCAACATGATTAATCCTACGCCTTTTTGTCCATCGTTTTGACCATGAAAAAAACTTACCATACCACAGGTTCCCCACAATAACATTCGAATCCAAATAGGAGGTTTTTTTCCTGGAATTGGTTCTTTGTAAATGGTTTCGTTTTTTATTAAACGCTTAAAAGTGAACATTACTATAATAGCTAATGAGAAACCAATCAATGGCGATAATAACAAAGCCATTCCTGTATCTTTTGCTTTATCC
>JALHRL010000029.1 GCA_022841465.1 Bacteroidia bacterium
TTTCTGCTTGTGTGATTAATAAAACATATTGAGAACTGAAGCAGAACTCCTTCGTCGTTCGCTACAGTCCCATGAAGCGAAAAACCCCTCCGAAATAAATCGAAAGGGTTTTTCTGCTTACGCTACAAATAAAAATATCAAGTACTGAAGCAGAACTCCTTCGTCGTTCGCTACAGTCCCATGAAGCGAAAAACCCCTCCGAAATAAATCGAAAGGGTTTTTCTGCTTCATGGGCGGGCTCAAATTTACCCTGTTCGAACCAAAAAACCAACGAAAACCCTGAAGAATTGAAAGATGCTGAAATTCAGCGATTTTTAGCCGATTTACGGGCGATAAGTCACTTCTGCAAGGTGTTTAGGGTTGGTCAGAAATAGGGGATATTATCGTATTTTACGGTAATTTTACTGTAAAGCTCCCCCTTAGGGCAGGATCAATTTTAATTAACTTAACTCCGCCATTTGATAACTGAATGAATTCCTTTCCTAAAAACCCCTTTACTTGACCTGTTTTCCATTCTAAATCAGTTACATCAACTTTGTAATTTTTAAGTTTATTTTTCATGATTATAATTCTATTTCTATTAATTTAAAATTTTGGTCAATTACTATCTTGCAAGAAAGCCTATCATTTAAATTACTAAAATTGTGTTTTTTAAGAGTAGCTAATTCATTTCCTTCAAAATCGTTTACTTTATGGAATTTAGAATTTAATTTAATCAGACAAGTACAACAACGTCCCATGCCTTTACATTCGCCAAAATTCTCTAGATACAATTTATACGATAAAAGCTCCATCAGGCTTCTATACTGTACAAGTTTAAACCCTATTTACTTCATTAAGGTTACGTGACCTGTAAATGCTTTGGCAATACCTTTATTTGTAGTTACATTGATTTTCCAGATATACACATCATCTTTGCACATTTCGCTTTTGTATAATCCATCCCAGCCTTTTGAACGAGGATCACTAGTGCTGAAAATTTGAGCGCCCCAACGATCAAAAATCATAAAGTTGTAGTTGTCGTCTTTGTAACCGTGTATAACGGGGTAAAAGAAATCGTTTAAATTATCATCGTTAGGCGTAAATGTGTTTGGTATGTAGAATAAGAACTCATCTTCGATGGTTATGACTTTAGACATTGTATCGGAGCACTGGCCATTGGATGCGATTAGAGTAACCAAAAACTTGCCCGGATCTTGGAAAATGTAAGTTGGGTTAGTTTGAGTAGAGAAAATAGTATTTATATTATACCAAGTATAAGAAGTTGCGCCTAAGCTTAAATTAGTAAAACTAACTGTAGGCTCAAGAATACTTGGTTTATCGGGAGAAGCAGAAAAATCAGCACTTGGTTTAGCATATACTGTAATAAGTGTATTGTAATTTATACTTGTTGTACAGCCAGCAGGTGTTGTAATTAATAAACCTGCATTGTAGGTGCCCGGTAGATTAAAGCAAAGCTCAGGATCATACAATGAAGAGGAAGTTATGCTACCAGTTAGGTTATTTGTAAACGACCAGTAATAAGAGTACCCTGTACCTTGAGTTTGAGATAAACTAAATGAAGCACACACAGGCGCACAACCGTATAACTTATTATTAATTAAAGAAGCATTAGGTTTAGGATTAACAATAATAGCAACGTTAGCGGCAGTTTGGCAACCGTTATTATCGGTCACGGTTACCGTAAATGAAGTGTTAATGCTTGGTGTTGTATTGAGCGTTGGTGATATGCCACCGATAGGAGACCATACAAACGCATAAGGTGCGGTACCACCTGAAACTGTTGAAGTTATTGCTGTGCTTTGACCATCGCAAATAGTAGTGTTGCCATTTAAGCCAATATTGAGTGCTGAAGGCTGATTAATGTTTGCAAAAAGTATTTGAGTGCAGCCATTAACATCGGTAACTTGAATAGAATAGTTTGCAGCAGATAAACCACCCAAATTAACAGGAAAAGAGAATATATTATTTATGTTATTGCTATTGTTAAGATTGGTGATGATAAAAGGAGGATTACCACCAGAATTACTTATTTGCATAACCCCATTATTGTTGCCAAAACAATTAATTTGATTTAAAACAGAAACATTAGCGGTGAACATTGGTACCGAATTTACTGTTACAATTGTTGAATTTGTGCAGCCGTTTAAAGGATCTATAGCTATACACGTATAATTGCCAGCACTTGTTGCGAGTGCAGTGTTAGTTGTTACATTTTGTGGCGACCAAGAATAAGTTGCACCACTTGTTGTTGAAGAACCTGTTAAGGTAACCGAAGTAGTGTTACAGTTTAAACTACCCGAAGAAATTGCAGACGCGTTTGGAGCAGTTGTATTTTGTGTAACAGCGGTTACCGAAGAAGAAGTACAGCCATTAGAAAGGTCGGTAGCAGTAACACTGTAAGACCCAACCACACTAACCACGGCTGGATTTGCAGCATTACTTAAAGCGCCACCATTCCACACAAATACAATGCCTGTACCACTAGCTGTAAGAGTAGCGGTAAGCAGTAGACAGTTTAAATTGTTACTTGATAAAGCAGTAAAGTTAGGAGGCGTGATATTTTGAGTAACTGCAACTACAGATGTTGAGGTACAACCATTGCTTGGATCACTTACAAAAAACGTATAATTACCCGCGATTGTGGCAACGGCAGTATTGGTGTTTACGTTTTGTGGTTGCCATGAATACGTGACACCACCTGTTGTTGATGTACCTGTTAAAATTACACTTGTGGTTAAACAAGTTAATGTACCGCTAATGCTTGCTGAAATATTGGGTACAGTTGTGTTTTGCGTAACAGCAATTACTGAAGACGAAGAACAGCCACTTAGTGTATTTGTTACTGTTAAAGTGTAATTGCCAGCACTTGTTACTACTGCCGTATTAGTAATTACATTTTGTGGGGACCATGAATAGCTTACACCACTTGTAGTTGATGTGCCTGTAACAATTAACGAATTAGCTAAACAGGTAAGAGTGGCGGGTGGTGCAATACTAATATTTGGCATTGTGCCTCCAGGCAAAATAGTTGCCGTAAAGGTTGTACTACAACCATTAGAACTTGTTATTATGTATGTATGTGTACCAACTGTGACACTGGAAATAGTGTATGGTACATTTACATTTGCAGCCAAGGTAGTTGTACCCTCGGCTATTGTATAATTAGGAACACCATTGGTAACACTATTAATGGTTACGCTACCAGTTGGATTTGTACAACTTGCATTAACAGTTATGATATTTGCTGTGAGTGTAGAAGCAGCGCCCGTAAGGGTATATGTTGTTGTATATGTATAGTTACAATTACTTGTTACTGTGACCTGGTAAACACCCGGACACAAACCTGAGATGCTATGAGTTGTAAGGGTTGTATTTAAAACACTAACCGCATTGCTCCAATAATAATTATAAGGAGCTTCGCCACAAGTTACACTTATTGTTGCAACACCATTACATGTACAGGCCGTTGGACTAACTTGTGTTTGAGTGTAAGTAGGGGGCACAGGAATAAATTTGGAAATAAAAATTTCGTCACTACCATTAGCTGTTGCATCATAGTAAGCACCACCTCCAGGATTTGCCAACGGGGAAGCTAAGCTTGCATTCCATTCACCCGCGAAAAATAAATTTCCTGCATTATCAGTAGTTAATGGTTCACGCCAATCATTAGAAGAGCCTCCAAAATATGTAGCCCAAACAACCGAGTTTAATAAATTAAATTTGACTAAAAAAAGATCAGAAGCACCACTTATTGAAGGGCTATAAAAACCACAACTTGGGTTACCGAGCGCAAAGTTGTTTGTTGAATAAGTTCTAAAACTCATGTATACGTTTCCACAATTATCGAAAGCTAAATTATTACCAGCAACTCCATTCATGCTGATTGACTCGGCACCATTACCGCCATATAATGTAGCCCAAGTGCGAATCCCACTACTGGTAAATTTCAAAATATACGCGTCACTTGAGCCACCAAAAACTGTTTGATTGTACGCTCCGGCAAGAACCTGAGTTGGAAAGTTTGAAGCACCTGTAGAGCCAACAACATAAATATTTCCAACAGGATCAACTTTAATACAATGTGCAGTACTAACTCCAGCATTACCTCCATAAAAAGTTGCCCAGGTGCGCACTCCGGCATTTGTAAAACGTAAAATAAAGGCATCGCCTGCGAAGGCTGCTAAAACCGACTGATTATATGCTCCTGCCCAGTTTTGAATTGGGAAATTTGCAGACGAAGCTAAACCTGCTACATAAATATTTCCTGTGGGATCACAAGTTATTGAATTACCCTGTTCCTGACCTGTTATGCCATTACCACCGTAATACGTTGCCCATATTCGCACGCCCGCATTGGTAAATCTTAAAATAAAAACATCTCCTGTGCCTCCACCATAAACAGCCTGATTATAAGCACCTGCCCAATTTTGAGTAGGAAAAACATTTGATTGGGTATGACCAGTAACGTGTATGTTACCTGATCCATCAAGTGCTATTGAATTTCCCCAATCAGCAGCATTTCCTCCATAATAAGTTGCCCAAGTACGAACTCCAGTATTTGTAAAACGAAGAATAACCGCATCACTACTACCATTTAATGTTGCTTGATTATAAGCACCTGCCAAATTTTGTAATGGAAAATTTGTTGACGAAGTTACCCCTGTAAGATAAATATTACCACTTGCATCAATAGCTACCGAGCGGAATTCTTCCATACCATTACCTCCATAATAAGTAGACCACGTAAGTGCCATGGAACTATTGAAACGTAAAATAACGCCTTCCCATCCAGTTAATGTTGCTTGATTATATGCGCCACCAAGATTTTGCAAAGGAAATGTTGATGAAGATGTGTAGCCAACTACGTATATATTACCTGCTGGATCTAATTTAATGTCGTATGTTCCATCGGCGCTATTTGAGCCAAAAAAAGTTGACCACGTTAGTTGAGGATCAATTATAAGAGTTTCATTTTTGTTATATTCATTAAGCTCAACAGATACTTCATAAGAGAAAATACCCTTTTTGTTTTTCTTAAAATGTGATGACTCTTCAGATAAATTCCCTGCGCCTAAATATTTTGGAGATTCATTTTCTTTAATCGAGTAACTTGATTGAATTGCGTTGGATTCATTATCTTGATAACAAAGTAAATTTCCCTCTGTAATTTTGCCCAATTTATTTTCGAAAGAAATTTGATTATTTTTTACATTAAACTTTCCATTACCCTCATAAATTAATTTTATTTGGTTGGGGTCGGCCCATGGATGAACGATAAAATCGTATTTTATTCCACCGTCTTTTGATGTATATATTACCCAATCTATTCCTTTATATACTTCTTTGATGATTACTTTTGTGAATGTTTTTGCGTTAAAAATTCCGTTGGGACAATGGCCTAAGTAGTAATTTACTTCGCCTTGGGGAATATTGCCTTCCGTTATTATGTTTTCTTTTTTGATGTTAGCTCCTTTAAGAACCATATCAACTCTATACCAATTTGTTTTTGCATCTTTTTCACCTTGAGATTTATCAATATGTTCTTTCTTATGCTCTCTTTCTTCTTCCTCATTTTCTTCTATTTTAAAAAACTGATAGGTTAGACCCGTTTTGGTTACCCAAATATTTAAATTAGGCACTTCAGCTTTATACAAAACAAAGTCCGCAGGTTTACCATCATCACTGATTACCTGACCTTTATTTTCCAGAAAACCTAAAACTTTGGGTTGATTCATCCATTCGTTTACTTTTTGTTTTAGGGCAGGATCATTATTTGGCCCAACCGTCATCGGAACATTATTAAAGTTGGTTAATGGATTATTATTGTTACCAGCAAAAATAGGAATGTAGGTTAGTAATAACATTACCTTACAACCCCAAAAAGTTAACCTATATTTCATAGCAATGAATTTTTATTGAACTAATTTAAGCAGTAATAAACGTGCTCCGACAGCACTTTAACCTGAATGAGGTTTTAGGGTATTAACAGTGGCTTTAACGGAATGAAATACCGGTAAAACTAGCTAAGAATTCTTCAAAATGATACCTATAGCATCAACTTGAATGAGAAATTAATTTTTCAATGGTTCAAAATACTTTAATTTACGTGCAAGAAACTACTACTCCAAAGAAGATTTGGTAGGGCATTTGCGAGAAGAATCAGGTGGGTTTTTGGTTTAGTGTTGTATTAAAAGTTTTTGCGTGCTATATCTGTTGGCAGTATAAATTTTTAACAGATATGCGCCGCTTGGGAATTTACTGATATCGATTTCAGATAGATTAGTTTTGTTTTCGGATTTTATAATTTCATTGCCGAGTAAATCACAAATTGACACAGAAAAAACAGAATTGGAAGATTTAACTGTTACTTTAGCATTAGCCGGATTAGGATAGAATGAAAAACTTAAATTATCAGTATGATTTAATTCAGAGATAAAAGTTAATGTATCATTAACCACTTTTGTAAAAAAAATATTTAAGTTTCCAGTTCTAACATCGCCCCAAGTTGCATATACATCATTGTTCAACATTTGTGAACACATAAAAGCATTATCTGACAACAAAAGTGCGGTATCATGCGGTAAGGTATAACTTGTTAGAGGTTTATTTGTTTTGAAACTTGCTCCATTATTAGCAGATGTTGTATAATAAATATCTGTTGGTTGTGAAAAGCCCGTGCCGGCTGCGTTTCTTCTATCTCTCCATGTAGCTAAAAGTGTTCCAATATTTGAATACGTGATCCAAATCAAATCCTGCCCTTTTCCATTTGAAATAGCATCATCATTTGCACGGACCGGCGCGGACCATGTTGATCCGCCATTGTTTGTTGTAGTTATAAACACATCAGGATCACCATACGCAGAACCTATGTAGGCAAAAGCTAATTGATTACTATTTGCCGGGTTAGCGGCAAGGTGCCATGCCTTTTTATAGTTTGGTTGGGCGGCAATAGTTGGACTAACAATTATATCGTTAAATGTAAAGGTGCCACCACGGTTGTTTGATTTTGCTAAAAAAAATTTCAGAAAAGGGGATTGAGATGTGTTATAACTTGGGTACGCTGCAAAAAAAGTACCAGTGGGGCCTACCGCAGGCGAGGCCATTGGACTTGTGTAGCTACCAACAAGGTAATTTGTTGTGTCGATGTATCTATACGTACTCCATGTTTGACCACTATCTGCAGAAAATTTTAAGTATGGTCGATTTGAAGGGCTTGTTATCCAAGGTGCCGGCTTTGTAGTAAGGTATAACACTTTGTTGTTTACCGAGCCTGAATTATCCGCAACAATCCACGGCCTATCAAAGGGTTTTTTTGCAGCATCTTCAGTATTACCATTCCAAACTTGCACAGGAGGAATCCAAGAAATTCCACCGTTTGTTGAATGCGTATAATAAACTCCACCCGAATCGGGGCTTTGTCGAAAGTCGACATAAGTAAGATGTAACATTCCATCGTTTGTGAACTGCATAGAAACATCCGCTGAATTCCATGTTGATGAAAAATGGGGTTGAATACTTTGATTAGCCCAAGAAGTTCCGCCATCGAAACTGACCTTAGTTTTAATGGCCATTTTATAAACTGTAGAAGCATCTAACACCATCCAGCTGACAACAATATTTAGTGTGTTAGTTGGGTTTATTGCCAAAAAGGGTTCACTAGCAACAAGAGTTGTAGTAGATAAGTTAATGTTAGTTGGTTGGGCTAATGCTGTTTGGGTTACAAATAACCAGAATAAAACATATTGTATTGCTTTTATTTTCATTTTGTTATTATATCATTCATCAATATTAAGTAAATATTAGATACATTTTTTACCCAATGGTTTAATCACAAAGGGTAAATTATTTATTGAATTACTATTTTCCCGTTGCCGATTATTTTTTGCTGTGTTTTTACTTCGAAAAAATAAATTCCAGCACCAGTGCTAAGGTTGACTTTGATTTTTGAATTATCGCTTTGGTTTTCAAATATTTTTTCACCAAGCATATTGTATATTTTAACCAGAAAATTTTCTGTTTTTTGAACTTCGATTGTAAATTGACCGTTAGAAGGGTTAGGATAAACTAAAAGCTGTTGCTTGCTAAGAAAATAATTTGTGATGCCAACGCCTGAAATAAATTCGTAAGGGCCGATTTCGGAAGTTATGCCGCTAAAAATGGGATTGCCATCTAAATCGTTAGTAAGGCCTGTGATTACAATACCCGAATCAATACAAGGCGAAGTTACCTGCAAATGAAAATCATTTATGTAATTAACAAACAGTGGATCCATTTGAATATTATTTGTAATGATATTTCCGGCATTTCCGTTCTGAGAATTAAACTGAGCTACACTTTGCAAAGTACCGTAATATTTAATGGCGCTGGTTATTGGTTTACCGGGATTGTATATGCAATTGTTTTGAAATGTATTATTAAACGCTTCAACGGTGGTAGTTAATTTAATTGCTAAACCAGAATCGGCCGCTAAAGCTGTTTTGTATCCGGTATTGTAAAAAATATTATTACGAATTAGATGATTCGTGGATTTATCAGGGTAGCCGCCATAAGATCTAAATACAAGAGCTGCTTCGGTAGTATTAATAAAAAGATTGTTATCGATTTTATTATCATGGCTAACTAAACCTAATCCATAAACGGACATTTCAATAGCCTGTCCGCATCCATCAGTTCCATAATTTCTCGCAGGTGAAGTGGTTTGTCCATCAAAAATATTATGATGTATCCAATTGTTATTACCGTTAACCTGACTCCTTACTTTGTGGTTTTTCATCAGGTTATAATAAAACTCGTTATTGTAATTCTTACCCTCAAAACCGTCCAGTCCTATTGCGCGGTTGTACGAATTATTATTGCCTGTAAATGTATTGCTGTAAATTTTATTATCATGAATACCACTAAAAGTATTATCCTTACAATAACCGTTAATTTCTGCATGGCCCCAACCATTGAATACGTTATTCCTGATAATGCAATTATTAACTGCAAATGACATAGTAATTCCATCTTCATTACCTCTATTAATAGCACCATCATTTAAAGCAGAGCTCATTCCGTACAAAAAATTAAATCCAGAATTGAAGGTGTTATTCTCGATAGTAAAGTGATGGGTGGCCGTTAAAGAACTAGAAGAAGTTACGGAAATACCAGTAAGTCCATAGCCAATATTACAGTTTCGTATAGTACCGTATGAGGATGCGCCAAGATAAATTGTACTCCATCTGCCCCCGCGAAAATCTAAGTCATCAACTATTACGTATGCACTACCAAACAAAGCAAAAACACCAGAAGGACTATTTCCTTCAATTGCAGAATATGTTGTTGCAGGATTACCTGTGGCGTGAACATAGAGCGAAGAGTCAATGCTATTGTAAAACCATTTTTCGAAAGTACCTTGACTATTTGTTGTACCTACATCGGCTAAAATTACTGAAACAAGTACTTCAGTACCATTTAACCATAAGCGATTAGGTGTTGTGCCCGGTAAATATTTCATTTTCCAAATATTAGTTGAGGTATTTGTCCAATTGGCGGTGACAGTAGATCCAATAAGTGGTAGAATGTCTGTAATTACCGGTTTAGCACCAGTACCATAAGATGAAATTACAATGGGATTACTAGCCGTACCACTTTCGGTAAAAAAAAGATTGTTAGTTCCTTTCCAAACATCGCCCCGTTTAAATAATATAGAATCTCCCGGCAAAAAAGTTATTGCATTTACCTTTGAAATTGTTTTCCATGGCATGAGAGCTGACGTACCATTATTCACATCATTGCCCATGGAGGAGCTTACGTAATAGGTTGTAGAAAAAGAATTTTTAACAAGTAAAAAACAAATTACAACTAACATTAAACGCAATGTTTCTAAAGTATATTTTTGCATGATGTTTGGTTTTAAGTAGTAATTATTGTTTTATAACTTTTTCCAGAGTTAATTTATTGTTTGAATTTCCCTAAGGTAATGATAAAACTTAAAATTTCGACTAATTGATACTTCTAAAAAACTAATTTTGTTTGACTAATTTAGTATAAGAAGATTTCTTGCCGTTATCAATTTTAATAAAATAGATACCATTTGCATAGTTGCTTAGCGGTACTTTATAGTTAGTTTCAGAGTTGTTGTTTTGAAAAACAACTTCCCCAAACACATTAGTTATTTCCAATTTATGAATTCCAAAGTAGTTGTCAATTAATCGGATTGAAAAGAAATCACTGCATGGGTTTGGATAGATTTCGACAAGGGGATTTTTACTTATAGTAATCATATTTGTTAGTTGAGATAACCCTATTTTAATCAGGAAATAATTTGCATTACCTGAAGTATTTGTTAAATTATTTGAGCCAAAGTTAATAGTTGAACTTGTAAAACTACCAGTAAGTACAATATTGCCACTTGCATCGGTAGAAATTCCGTAACCCTCGTCATTAAGTGAGCCTCCCCAAGACTCGCTCCAAATTACATTTCCAGTAGAATCGTATTTTATAGCAAAAACGTCTGAGTTTCCTGTATTTGTATGTGTTGTTGAGCCAATTAAAATACTTGGACTTTGAAAGTAGCCAGCTAAAACAGCATTGCCGTTATTGTCATTCGTTATAGTTTGCCCATAATCATTTGATACCCCTCCATTTCCCTTTAGCCAAATAAGACTTCCAAAAGGATTATACTTTGCAATAAAAAAATCATTACCACCTGAATTAGTAATTGTAGTTGTGCCAATACTCATGCTCAATCCATCATAATTCCCCAATACAAAAATATTGCCATTACTATCAACTGAAACGCTTTGTCCGGATTCATTTGCAGCACCATTAGCATTTTTTGCCCATAAAACATTCCCAAGTGGGTCAATTTTTACCACAAAATAATCAGAAGTACCTGTAGTACCTGCTGTATTATTAAGGGTTGTTGATCCGAAAATTATAAGAGAACTATTAAAATAACCAGTTACAATGCTATTGCCTGTAGCATCAGTAGTAACGCCATACGCCACATCAGCTACAGAACCTCCTGCGCTCATAGCCCAAATAGTATTTCCTACTGAATCGTACTTTACAATAAATGCTTCAGCATTACCGGCATTGGTTAGCAAGAATGTTCCGAATGTAATGGTATTACTATAAAAGCCACCAACAACCGTAATATTGCCCATTACATCCACATCTACTGAATAACCATAATCATTTAGTGAACCTCCCGCACTTTTTGCCCACACTACATTACCTAGCGGATCATACTTTACAATAAAAACATCACGACTAGTGCCTGTATTGTCAGCGTTTGTCAGGGTAATTGTACCAAAAGTTATCGTTGGGCTATTAAAATAACCCGTGATTAAAATATTTCCGCTTGGATCTGTGGCTACACTTTTTACGTAATCATAATCACTACCACCTAATCCTTTGGCCCAAATAATATTACCCGATGGGGAATACTTAACCATGAAAATATCGCCAAGACCACTATTATTAAGCGTTGTTGTGCTAAATGAAATATTAGGTCCACTAAAATCACCAACCACAATAATATTACCGCTATTATCAGTAGTAGTACTCTTGCCATATCCAGAGGAGATGGTGCTTGCGTTTTGTGCCCAAGCATAATTTGTGATTTGACTTAGTGATAACTTAGTAAGACTTAGCAGAATTAAAGTAAATATTAAATTGCTCATTTTTTTCATAGTTTTGTTATTTTGATTATAGTTCATTCGCTGTTTTGTCCAAGTTAAGGATGTAAAGAGGTTTTTCGACTACGTTTTAACTGCACCACGTATTTAGGGAACAAACACCTATTAATAGGGAAGGAAATTGGATTGATATTTATCACCACTACCGCAATGCTATATTTTGTGCCATTTTGAATTAGGTAAATGCCCAAAACAATTGTAATTTAGTTTAATCTCGTATACTATAGCCGATACCCCATGATAAATAAATTTTTGTTTTTACTTACTGTATTGCTATCAGTTAAATGTTTATCTCAAAATAAAACTATTGATTCGCTACAAACTGTTTTAAAAACTGAGCTTAGCGACACAAACAAGATCAAAACGTTAAATGCACTTGGTTCTAAGCTTTATGAAAAAGCGGAATATGATTTGGCTTTGCAATACGTTGATGAAGCGAAACAATTAGCCAAAGAAATAAATTACAAGAAGGGTAGTGCAACATCGTACAAACTGACTGGTTATATTCTTATCAAAAAAGGTGAATATACAAATGCTTTAGATGCTATTGATAAATCTATAATTATCCAAAAGGCTTTAGGTGACAAGTTAGAAATTGGGGCAGGATATAATTTCAAGGGTAATATTTATTTAATGAAGGGGGATTTCCAAGAGGCGCTTACTTATCTATTACAGGGATTAAAAATTTTAGAAGAAACAAAAAACCGAAAGGCAATTGGTATGGCTTATAACGGTATAGGAATTGCATACTATAGCCAGCATAATTATGACAAAGCTACTGAAGCTTTTAAAAAATCGTTACGTTTTAAGGATAGTATAAAAGATAAGCTTGGAATAGCTGTTGGGTATAATAATTTAGGAATTATATATCTTGATCAAAAGAATTATGTAGAGGCAATAGATAGTTACACTGCATCATTAAAATTAAGACAAGAAATTGGAGATAAGCAAGGAATTGCTGATTGCTATGACAATATTGGTATTGTTTACTATGAACAAGAGAAATACGATGAAGCTATTAAATACCATTTAAAAGCCCTTGAAATTGCAAAGGAATTGAAATATTTATATGTGATTTCGCATAGTTATATTAATATTGGTAAGGTTTATTTGAAACTCGGTAAGTTAAACGCTGCCGGAGAGTATTTATATTTAGCCGCCGATTTAGGAAAAAAATTAGAAGACAAGGCTTTTATAAAAGATGTGTACCAACAGCTATCTGAATTAAATTACCTAAAAGGAGATTTCAAAAAGGCTTATGAATATCATAAAGTTTATTCGTTATATATCGATAAACTTTACGATATACAATCGAACAAACAGATGGCCGAAATGAGTGAGAAATATGAGTCAGAAAAGAAAGATAAGGAACTTTTAAAACTTGCCAAGGATAATGAGGTAAAGCAAATTGAATTAGAACGAAAAGAGATTGAAAAACGAAACTTATTAATTATTGTTGTTGGAGTAATAGTTGTTTTGTTGATATTAGTATTGCTAGGAGTAATTTTAAAAAGATCAAATACAAAGATGAAGAATATAAATACCCTTTTGGTAAAACAGAGTGAAGAGATTGAACAAAAGAACAGGGAAATTAATACTCAAGCAGTTCAAATTGCAAGGTATCAAAGCCAAATGAATCCTCACTTTATTTTTAATGCAATAAACGGGCTACAAAGTATGGTATTGGAAGAAGATAAATTTAAAGCTATAGAGCAAATACAATCCTTATCTAAATTATTGCGATTAACCTTGAATAACTCGGAAAGCGAATATATTACAATAAGTGAGGAAGAGAATTATTTAAACAAATATATTGAATTTGAATTGTTACGATTTAAGAAAAAATTTAAGTTTAAGTTTGATGTGAATGAAGATGTAGATAGGGCTTTATTAATACCAACAATGATTATACAGCCTATGGTTGAAAACGCCATTAAACACGCAGGCTTAAATGAAATAAATAATGGCGAGATTGCTGTTAGGATATATACATTAAAAAACAATAAAGAGAATCTATTAGGAATTGAAATCACGGATAATGGTACCGGTGTGAAGGTGAATACGGGGGGACATGAATCAAAGGGTTTGAAAATTACTAAACAACGTTTGTTATTGGAATTAAGAAAAAATAGTATTTATATAGAAGAATACTTAAGTATTAGGAACAGAATTTACGATGAAAACAATATTATAAATGGGACGAGGGTGCAAATTATTTGCCCTTATTATATGGAATAATTTATTCATACTAATTAAAAAATAATGACAAGCATAATTATAGATGATAATGAACAAGCCATTAAAACACTTGATGGTTTGCTTAAGCATTTTTGCCTACAGGTAAAGGTTGTTGGTAAAGCGCAATCTATTAGAGATGCCGTATTACTAATTAACGAGTTGAGTCCGGATATTGTTTTTTTAGATGTTGAGATGAATAATGAAACCGGATTTGACTTGTTTCCATTTTTTTCCAAACCGAATTTTATAGTAATTTTCACAACCTCACATGAGAAGTATGCTATAAAAGCATTTAAGACAGAATGTTTTGACTACCTACTAAAGCCAATTGACCCAATTGAATTAGCTAGTTGTATTGGAAGAATTGAAAAAGAGAAGAGTGACATACTTAATATACAACGAGACCAACTGTTATTGAATAGTATTAAACAAAATAATACCGGTAGTAAAAAAATAGCTTTTATTTCAGAAAAAGGTTATTCGTTTATTGATGAGGAAGATATTGTTTACTTTAATGCAGATGGCAAGTACACCAATATTTACACTAATAAAAAGGAAACTTTTACTTCATCTAAAAACATTGGAGAAATTGAAGGTACTTTATCAAATAATTTTTTTCGATGCCATAAATCGTGGATAATAAATTTAAAATATATTACAAAGTACTTAAAAGACAAAAATCAGGTTTTACTATTAAATGATACTGTTGTGGAAATATCATCACTGAAGAAAAACGAGTTTTTTAAACTTTTTAATAAGCTATAGAAATCTCATGAAAGTTGATTGTTTTAAAAATGATAAAACGATACTACTATGGATGATTGATTCTGAAAAAAATAATTAATGAGTAAATTGAGTTGGAAAATTTACATAAGCATTACTTCATGCTCCGCGCAATCAATACGAAGTTCTGATTTTTTAAGTGGGGCATTTAATAAATGGCAATAATGTTGCTCCTTTTTTAATTCGTGAAAGCGACAAGATAAACACATGCGGTTTATAGAAATAACACCAGTATTTTGAAGATTTGAAATTAAGCCAAGTAAACTAGAAAGCAAAAGCTCGTTTTGCGCATTAGTTGAATTAGCTAAGGGCTCAAGAATTTTGTTTGCGAATAGCGACACCTTCTTCGCTAACAATCTCCCTGAATCAGTAAGTTTGATTGAATAACTTCTATTGTCATCAGATTCAGTTTCTTTAATGATTAGTTTTTTACTCAATAAGGATTTTACAGAATCACTAATTGTTGACTTTGTCATATTAAACTCATTGGCCAAATGGCTAACTGTTCTCTTACCTGATTTATGGAATAAGCAAAAAATTAATATTTGCGTTTGTATCGGGCTTAAAGAATGTTCTTTACTTTCTTCCCATAATAAAACTCTAAAAGCTTCAGAAATTCTTTCTAATGCCACTACTATTTTACTTTCAACACTTTCTTCTTGAAATTTATTATCGAAAACAGATCTCTTCATTTAGTTGCAATTTTCCATTTCGTAAATATAATAACCATTTTTAATTATGGCATCTTCCCACATAGGTTTTATTGACTCTACGTGGCAAAAAGTACATTCTTTTGCTGTTAATGATTGCTCAGTTAGCCCTTTTGATGTTAAATATGCCTTGCCGTAAGCATATATAACTTCGCTGTCTTTTACTTCGGACGGTGCAATAATATCAAAATGCATAACGGTGCCATCTTTTTTTGTTACATAAGTATCCCAAACGGCTATATTCATCTTATTAAATTTAAAATTGTGTTTATGTGAATTGTCTAGATTAAATTATTTTCTAAAACCCCCAATGTTTGAAAATTGAATATCCCTTCTCTTTTATTTCTCCTTTAACCTTTTCATTAGCAATTTCCATATGGCAAAAATCGCACTCCTCTGCACTAATTAATTTTTTAGCCATAATCCCCTCTTCTTTTAAGAATTCATTGCCAAATTGATAAATTATTTTTACATCCTTGAGTTCCGAAGGGACAATGATATCAAATTTTATGAGTTTCCCATCATCTTTTCTAAACACCGTATCGTATAATGATATTTCCATTTTCAAATTTTGCTTAAAATGCATTTAAATGATAAACGCCCTGCTAATAATAGCAGGGCGTTATTGATTATCCTTTTACATCAGCCATTGATGCCCCAAAGTTAATGTGCAATACATTACCATTCGGAGTTACTAATGCCGGAACAGATTTTACACCTGCTTTTTCGGCTTCTGCAATTCTTGATTTATCTGTACCAAAATGTACAATATCTACGTTGTTTGCACCAAGTAAATTAATGATGTCGTGTTCTGCGCTAACGCAAACAGAACAACCTGCGTGAAAGAAAACTGGTTTGCTCATTTTTTTGTTTTTAAGTGTGATTTATAATTTTAGTTACTGTAATTGCAATTATGTCACAAATATAGTAAGGATTCCTTACTATGCAAAAAAAACAGATGCGTTTTTTTTTGATGCGGAAAGATGATATAATTGAACTACTTGATGTTAGGTTGTAATAATCATACTATTTAATTAAAGCTAAAAACTCCATTTTTAGTTTCTCGTCTTGGAACTTACCGGAATAATACGAGGTAATTGTACTACTATTTGTGTCCTTTATGCCTCTTGAACTGACGCAAAGATGAACTGCGTCAATTACTACAGCTACATGTTCGCTATTTAAAGCCGTCTTTAATTCGTTAGCTATCTGATTGGTTAAGCGCTCTTGCACTTGAGGTCGTTTTGCAAAGTATTCAACCAAACGGTTAATTTTTGATAGACCAATTACTTTATTATTTGATGAGAAATAGGCTACATGTACTTTCCCGATGATTGGAACAAAGTGATGTTCACAATAGGAATATAGCGTAATATTTTTCTCAACTAACATTTCGTTGTATTGATACTTATTATCAAATAATGCCGCTTGTGGTTTATTAGCAGGGTTTAACCCACTGAAAGCTTCTTTAACGTACATCTTTGCTACTCTCAGGGGTGTGTCTTTTAAGCTATCATCTGTTAAATCTAAACCCAGCGTATGCATTATTTGTTGAAAATGGTCAGCAATAATTTTGATTTTTTGCGTGTCATTTAAGTTAAAAGCACCTTCACGCATAGGAGTATCTAACGAGCTACTGAAATGTTCCTCGTTTATTTCGGATAATAGTTTTTCTGTTAAAACATCTTCTATCATTGTCCCTTTTTATTTATCAGTATTAATATTTGCCATTACTCGCTCTACCATTCTATCACAATAAACCAAGTTAAATTCGTAGATATCTTCGGGAGAATACATTTTTTCAATTTCTGATCGTAACATGGTTTTCGCTCTACTTAATCTAGCTTTCACATTGGTTTCAGTAATATTGGTCACTTCAGAGGTTTCTGCAACATTAAGTCCATTTAATTCTCGTAATGTAAATACTACCTGGTAATCTTCGGGGATTTTATTAAGTGCGTTTTCTAATACATGCCCCAGTTCTTTATTTAAAATAGTCTTTTCGGTACTAGCTTGATTTTGAAACATTGGATTATTTTTTTCGAGAGTTATTTCATGAACAGGGTTTTCATTTTTATAGCTGCTTCTTTTGTTTTTTTGATAACAGTTATTGAGCATTATTCTTGTAACCCATGTTTTAAAAGAGGATTTACCTTCAAATTTTGACAAACTATAAAATGCATTAATATAAGTTTCCTGCATCAAGTCTTCTGTATCGTGATGGGTGTAATTATAAGACCTTCCAATTTTATATAAAAACGGATTGTTTCTACGAATCAGTAATTCATAGAGTTTACTTTCACCCTCTAATATTTTACCAATTATTTCGGCATCAGAATAATGCTCAAATTCTTTTATACTCGTCATACTATAAAGTTGAGGATTATTTTGATGTTGCTCTCACTCCAACAGCAAATTTTATTAAGGATTGTTTTTCTTCTGCTGTTAATTTTGCTTTTACAGCCATCACATCCACTATTTCTAATAATCTAGGCTCTGTATAAACCGTTACATCTTTGGTGCCGTGACACTTTGTACAAGCACCCGTGTATATGGAATGCCCTTTTTTCAATTCTTCCATTGTAGTATTCGGAAACCGGGTATTTACAGCGGTTAATTGTGCATCCATACTAGAATCAGTGGAAGCAGTGGAAGCAGTTGAAGTTGCAGCTTTTTTTGATTTACAAGCTACTGTTATTGAGATTAGTACTGAAGCAATTACTATTATTTTTTTCATTTTATATATGGTTTATAGAGTATTAGAGTGGTGGTTGATGAAATGGGTTACAAGCAAACGGCTTATTTAACTAATTTAGCTATGCGAGCCATGGAGAAAGCTGCAATTGCCATAACAAGATCACGAACGGCTACATCCATGAATTTAAAACTTGCCAACAGAGTAAGTGCTATTAATGTTAACCATGCCGCAACAATATAACCACCTATTTCTGTTTTCTTTAGCACAATTATTCCGGCCACAATTTCAATAACACCAACAATCATTATAAATAGGGATGCAGAAAAGGGTAACATGCTTCCAAGGCCTGGATGAACATATTGTTCCCAGTTTGTAAGGATATTAGTGAATTTATCTAATCCTGCAACAATAGGTACGATACCAAATGTTAGTTTAAGCAGATTAAATGTTGGTTTAATTGACTGATTTAGATTGATACTTTCCATTTTAAATTTTTTTAGATTGTTAAATTAAGTTTTGACTTATACTGTATTAGAGTATATGACAAACGGAAAGGTTACGGAGTGTTTAAAATAATTTTTGGAGCTTAATTTATTAGCGAGAATACTTTCAGTAGGCTACAGTAAGGTTGTTTTATTTACCACCAAATGTATAACCTATTATATTGGAAGTTTAAATTTACTGGTATTATTTTTATAAAAGGCTATTTAACAGCGCTTACCTTATAAGATATATTATCAATTTGAAGCTGAGCATTCTTATACTATGGGTTTAGGTAGATACGTTTAGTTGATAAAACACAGGTCGATTTTGTACGCCAATGCTTTATGAATATTCAAAATCCATACAGTCAATTCTAATGTCTTTTGTATCTAACTTTTGGTTGAGTAAATTACAAATATGAATTTTATTTTGATTTGCGTAATGTTTACAATTGAAACAAGTCCGCTGAACACTAATAACTTCTAGTTTATTTAATTTAATTATTAGTGTGGAAATGTTCTGCCATAATACAACTTTATCTTTTTCATTTGCCTTAGCAATTATTGTAGTAAGCGGATTAGCATAGTTCTCAGTTTGGGTTACAATTTTTCCCCCTTCTATTGTAAGTTGTATACTATAGCTTCTTGTGTCAGTATTGTCAGTATATTTTTTGATTAGTTTTTTTTGTTCTAAAACCTTTATTGCATCACTGATGGTTGGCTTAGTGAAATTAAACTCTTGAGCCAAATAGCTTATTGTTGTTTTTTCTTTCGAATGGTGTTGTATAAAGATGAGTAGTTGAATTTGTATTGGGCTTAAACTATATTCTTTGGCTTTCTCCCAAAGTAGAATTCTGAACACTTGGGATAGGCGTTCAAGACCAGCAACTATTTTATTGTCGAGACTTGCATTTTGATTATCTAAATTAAATACTGACATACTTATTTTGTGGCTAAGTAGTTTAATAATTGAAACATTCTTTGATTATTATCTTTTAAAAATTCTTTTTGGTTTGACATTTCTTGAACTGTCTGAATGTACTTTTCTGTTGTTAATTCTGATCCTCCAAAGATAATCATTTGTTTTAAAGAATTTTCAGTGACTTCTAAGTGAAATTGAAGCCCTATCACTTTGTCACTGTATATAAATGCTTGATTCGCACAAGCCTCACTTGAGGCCAAAAGTGCAGCGTTTTGCGGCAAATCAAATGTGTCTCCGTGCCAATGAAAAACTGGGTAACACTTTTCGTTATTGAATAAAGGATTTATGATGGCTTCTGAAACATTTATAGGAAACCAGCCAATTTCCTTTTCCTTATTTGGATATACTTTTGCCTTTAATGCAGAAGCAATAAGTTGAGAACCCAAACAAATGCCAATTACAGTTTTATTTTGCTCAATGGCTTGTTTAATAAATTCTTTTTCTACTGTTAACCAACTGTATCTTTCTTGTTCATAAACCCCCATTGGACCACCTAAAATAATTAGCCAATCATAAGTAGAATGATTAGGTAA
Organism: Bacteroidia bacterium; assembly: GCA_022841465.1. Lineage (GTDB taxonomy): Bacteria > Bacteroidota > Bacteroidia > B-17B0 > Aurantibacillaceae > Aurantibacillus. The sequence continues at coordinate 20,114 of JALHRL010000029.1, forward strand.
TACGTAGTCTTCATAAAACTTGGATGATGTAATTTTATACTCTTTTTCTATAACCCATTGTGCAATACAGCCTAAATCTTCATAGGCAACGTGTTGTAAATAGTGTATTCTAAATGTGTTCATTTAATGTCTTTTTGTTCATCCCAATAATAAGAATCAGGGTAAATTCGGCTCCCAAAAATGGCGGTACCTACTCTTACAATTGTTGCACCTTCTTCAATTGCAATTTCTAAATCGTTACTCATTCCCATTGAAAGTTCCATCATATCAACGTTTCTTAAAGCTAGTTCTGCAATTTCGTTTCTTATGTTACTTAGTAATTTAAAGCATTTTCTTGTTTTTTCTTTCTCTGAATTAAAAAGACCAATAGTCATTAACCCTTTTACTTTCAAGGTGTCATACTGAGAAACTTCTTTTGCAAACGATAAAGCTTTTTCAGGGCTCACGCCGAATTTACTTTCTTCATAAGAGGTGTTTACTTGTATTAAAACATCCATACTTCTTCCCTCAAATTGCAATCGGTTATTAAGTTTTTGAACTAATTCAATTCTATCTATAGATTGAATGCAATTAGCATATTTTAAAACTTCCTTAATTTTATTGGTTTGCAAGTGCCCAATAAAATGAAACTCGACACTTTCATTTTTAAGTAATGTGTGTTTTTGGGATAGCTCTTGGATTTTATTTTCTCCAATAAGATTGTTTTCAAATATTAAAGCTTGTTTTATTATTTCGGCAGGAACTGTTTTGGTAGCCAATAGAAGTTTAACCTCATCACCACTTCGCCCAACTTTTAAACAAGCCTTCTCTATTCTTTTTTTAATTACTTCAATATTTATTGCAATACTATTCACATCCTTGCATTTCTATAATATAATATCCTATTCGTTCGATACTTAAAACCATTTTGTCCGTTGCTTGCTCAATATGACAAAATTTACATTCTTTAGATGTTAAGGCTTGATCCCCTTGATTTTTTAATTTTAAATAATCCTTACCAAAGGCATAAATTATTTTTTCATCTTTTATATGGTCAGGCGCTATAATGTCGAAATGCATTATGCTACCGTCCTTCTTTGTTACATAGGTGTCCCAAACTGCTACTTGCATTTTATTTGATTTTAATTTGTTAAATGTTGGTTGACTTGTTTGCGTTGAGTAAAACCAATTTATCATTGTTAGATAGGATATAAGAATATTTATCATCATTAAAACCCCCAATGCCTTAAAATAAAATACCCTTTTTTATTAATGTCACTTATTATGCTGTCGGATGCCACTTCCATATGGCAAAAATCACACTCGTCAGCACTAATTAATTTCTTTACTAAAATGCCTTCTTGTTTTAAAAACTCATTACCATAAGTATAAATTTTATTTAAGTCTTTTAAAGATGCAGGAACAATGATATCGAATTTTACCATGTTACCATTATCTTTTTTAAATACGGTGTCATATACTGATACTTCCATGCTATTATATTTTATTTCCCTAAATGCACTAAACATAGTTAGTGCATTTAGGAAAGTTGGTTAATACTATTTTACTTTTACCGAGTATGGTAAAGTCAATTTACCCGATGCTACACTATATACATTCATTACGCCTAACATGGGCATCATCATATCAGAAGTATTTACTGCCATATAACAGGCAACTGCATCAAATTTAAAATCAGTTTTATTATTTATTCTATAAGCCGGAATACTTACTTGAATTGTATTGCCTTTAGTCACAACTTGAAAGCCTGGACTATCCATATACATAGGCATATTTGGTGCGGTGGGAGGCAGTTTAACTGATTTATCTTCTTTTTTAAATTCTTTTACTGCCAAACCTCCTTTAACTCGTTCATCTTTAACAAGCAACACCCAATGTGGATGCCATACTCTGCCATCATCAGAATATACACCATTATTGTTTTCATCCCACAAAGGTGAATCATCAAAGTCAGGATGAGAAGTTAATGCTAATGCTAAAATCCCCTCCGTTTTATTAAATCCAACGTCTTCTGCTTTTAATGTAGTTGGAAACACATAACCTAAAACTCCTGCTCCGTCTAATTTTCCTGTTGAATCAGGCATTGTAGCACCAGCCTTTCCTTTTACTTGGATCGACATAACCAATTCCTTCAGATTAGGATTATATGTTGCTGTCGTGGAAACTATAACAAAGTTGTCGTTATTGAATTTTTCGCATTTATCACAAGCAAAAGCTGGAATTGCAAATAGCGATGAGATAAATGACATAGATAAAATTAATTTTTTCATTTTTTTCATTTTAAAAGTTGATAATAAGCCCCACTATGTTTTAGTGGGGCATTAGGTTTTAAGCTTTTACATCTGCCATAGATGCACCAAAATTAATGTGAAGCACATTACCGTTTGGCGTTACTAAAGCAGGAACAGATTTTACACCTGCCGCTTCAGCTGCTGCAATTTTAGATTTGTCATTACCTAAATGTACTATCTCTACATTTGCAGGATTGATTAAACTAAGGATGTCATGTTCTGCGCTTACACATACTGGACATCCAGCGTGATAAAAGATTGATTTGCTCATTTTTTTGTTTTTAAAGATTAATAATTTGATTAATGTAAATTGCAATTACGATACAAATATAGTAAGGAATCCTAACAATACAAATAAAAATGAAAATATTTTTTAAGTCAAATGATTAACTGTTATAATGGTGAACTAAATAATTGTGATAAAATTATTTAATGTTCAAGTAAATTTAGCATTAGAATGGAAAATTGTTGTAATTGTCCTTTCTCATTTCTTTATTGTCTTCTGAATGTTCAAAATTCAATCTTGTTTTGGAGGTAAATGACATCAATGCCGTTGCTGTTAAAAACGTGCCTGTCATTTGAATGAATTTTCTACGTTCCATGATAGTTTGATTTAATTATTTACCTAAAAAGTATAACCGATGCTTACATTGAATAGAAATTGTGACCCTGCAATCCCAATATTTGATGCTTTAAGTGTTTCGTCTTTGTTTGTGATTTTATTGTGATAAATAAATTTATCATCTTTTAAACTAGTGCCTATATTTGGCCACCAACGCAAACTAGTACTGGTTGTTATACCTTGTAGCCAATTGTCTTTTTTATGAAAAGGCATGTATCTATAATAAGCACCAAGTCCGAGTGAATAAGTTTTATACGATTTTATTAAATTAATTTTGTTTTGTGTTTCTCCATCATAGTATACTTCCCAACTATGCATCTTAGGCTCTATTCGGATATCAAAAAAGGAAGTCAATCGATAGCCAATACCAAAACCTGTAGAATATGGTAAATGATAGGCTAATTTTTGTGCCTTTGCATCACCCACCATTGTTTCCCCAGCCATGTTCAATAGAAAACCGTGAGAATAATCGAAGCTCATTCTTTTTGTGAAATAGGTTACCTCTATATTTCCGCCCTTTAGTACAACTGGCTGGATTAGCCCTGCTAATAAACTAAATCGATTAGAATAAAGAAAGGTTTTTTTCTGCTTTGTATCTTGTGCGAAACAGGTCTGAATAAGCAATAATGATGTTGTGATAACTATGAATGATTTTTTAAACTTTTGCATTGTGCCTTTTTTTATTTAATGATTAAGGCACAAAATTCGTTGAACAAATTTAAATTCCACTGAACATTTGCGAAGAAAATAAAGCTAAGTGTTTTTTCTCAATCTACTCAAATGTTGTGCTGAAATACCAAGATATGAAGCAAGATATTGTAGTGGAACTGTTTGGATTAGAATAGGATCATTCTTTAATAAAAGTTGATAGCGTTCATCCGCTGAGTTGTTTAAGAATAGTGAAATTCTTTTTTCCATAATAATGGTGAGATTTTCTGCTGCTTTTCTACCAAACTCTTGTGTTACAGGAATTTTTTGATATAACATTTCAAGGTCTTGTTTTTTTATAACGAATAATTCAGTTGGCAGAATTGCTTGTATGTTTTCTATTGACGGATTTCCTGTCGTAAAACTTGAAAATGAAGTTACAAATTCGTTAGGCATTGAGAAATAACAGGTAGTTTCTTCTGCTTTTTCATTAGGATAATATATCCGCAACATCCCTGATTTAACGAAAGCAACATGGTTGCATTTTTTTCCAATTTCCAAAAAATAGTCATCTTTTCTAAGTGTTAACGGCTTGAATAAGGATAACATAAAATTAATATCTACTTCCGAAATAGAAATTGTATTCTTAATTGTTTGTAGTAATGATTTATTCATCGTTTCTGATAATTGTTACTAACTAACTCTACTTAGTCGTGTTTAAAATAAATCCAACACCAAAAATATTTTCAATATTTAAACTAGGATCGTCTTTGAGGTATTTCCTCATTTTAGTAATAAATACATCTAAACTCCGGCCTAAAAAATAATCATTCTCGCCCCAAATTTCTTTTAAAAGGTCTTCTCTTTTTACAACTTTATTTTGATGCAGGCATAAAAATCTAAGGATGTCACTTTCTTTTTCAGTAATTCGCTTTGTTTTACCAGCAATGGTTAGGGATTGGTTGTTATAGTCAAACAGGTATTTCCCTAACGTGATTATTTCAATCGGAGCATTCTTTTTTTCTAAAGGCACCCTTCTAACAAGTGCTTTAATTTTCCACAGTAACTCTTCCTCATCAAATGGCTTACTGATGTAATCGTCAGCTCCAATGTCGTACCCCCTTAACTTATCTTCCTTCAGCGATTTTGCAGTAATAAAAACAATAGGAATATTTATATCTCTAGATCTTATTTCTTTAGCTAAGGTAAAGCCATCCATTTTCGGCAACATAACATCTAATAAGCATAAACTATATTGATTTGCGTGAAACATTTTAACCGCTTGTTCCCCGTCCTTACATAATTTCACGTTAAATCCTTCCGTTTCTAGGTAATCAACAAGCAAGACTCCCAAATTGAGATCATCTTCAACAAGCAATATATTTAAGACTTCCTTATTCATTGTTTAATGGTAATGTGATTGTAAAAATTGTTCCTTCACCAATCTTGCTGTGAAGTTCGATTATTCCCCCATGTAATTCAACAACTTTTTTAACGTAAGCTAATCCTAAACCAAATCCCTTTACATCATGTAAATTGCCTGTAGGGACTCTAAAAAACTTTACAAATATCTTATTTAAATATTCTTTTTCAATGCCAATTCCTCTATCCGAAACAGTGAGTATAAATTTTTGGTCACTATTTTTTGTTCCTATATTTATCGAAGGAGATTCTTTTGAATATTTTATGGAATTATCAATTAAATTACAAAGCACGTTGGTTAAATGATTTTTGTCTCCTAAAATATAATATTTTGTAGCATTTAAGTCTAATTTTAGAACTCCGTGTTTATTTTCTATTTGAACTCCAATACACTTTACAGCCTCGTTAATTAAATGATGAAAATCTAAAGTAGTTTTTGTTAATGGTATTTCACCTCTTTCTAAAGCAGTCATACTCAAAACCTGCTCAACTTGAATTCTCAATTTTTCGTTCTCTTGAAGTATAATTCCAGAGTAGTGTCTAATTTTGTCTTCCTGTTTAATATTCGAATCTTTTACCATCATTTTACTAGCTAAAGCAATATTAGTTAATGGCGTTTTAAATTCATGGGTCATATTGTTTAAAAAATCAGTAGTATGCTCTGAAATTTTCTTTTCTTTAATTAATCCGAGAACGGTTCTCCAAAACATAAAAAGTACAACAATTATAAGTATCACAGAGGTGGTGAATAAACGACCCATTTCTGCAATAATAAATTGTTTTTTCTCCGGAAATATTAATTTAAGTTCTAAGCCATTTTTATTAGCAACCTCTTCTAAACGTTTCTTAAAGACATTGTGATAAATTACAATATCACCTGTGTTCGAATTTTCTTTAATCACTTCAAATGAATAATCAATATGAAAATTATAAAACTGCATATAATTTTTAAGGAGAGAATCTATCTTATTTATTTCACCCTCTCTCAATTCCAATTTACAATCGGCTCTGTTGTCTTTCATACAACAGCTGCCCATGTTCATACAAGCTTCTTTATCAGAACATAAAGCCTCTACAGTTTTTGAAAGAACTATATTTGCTTTCTCATTAAACAATTCCTCCTTAATTTGAGCTGTTTGAATTATCCAATTAACTTGTATAATCAATACTGCTACTAATGCAATTGAAGATATAATAACGAATATAGTTGTTCTGTATAATTTCATATCTATTTACTTACTTTTGTTTCTATGAACCGAAACTTGTTCTCCTGCAATACCCCAATTATCAATATCTACTTCATCAATTATTACAAATGTAGTTGCCGGGTTTTTGTTTAATACTTTTTGCAATAAAGTAGTCACTCCCTTAATAAGTTCAGCTTTTTGCTGTGTTGTAACCCCATCTTTTGTTATTTTAATATTTACATAAGGCATATCTCTATATTTTTATTTACAAGGCTAAATTAGACAATTTTCGTGTTTAAATGTGGTCGTTAACAAGTCATTAACAAGGTAATAACTTCTTAATAACAAGTTGGCTATCTATTAGGAAGTACATTTGTCGTATAACAATTAAAAAAACATATTATGAAAAAATTAATTTTAACATCTGTAGCTATTTTATTTATTGGTTTTACTGCTTTTGCACAAGACGGTAGTAAATGTACTAAGAAATGCGAAAAAAAATGTGAAACAAAAGAATGTACTACTAAAGGTGAAAATTGCTCCAAAAAGTGCACTACAGACACTAAGTGTAACAAAGAGACAAACGCTAAAGCATGCGCAAAAGCTTGTAAATCCGAAACCGGAAACAAAGAAACAAAAAAATAGGACTTTAAGACGTTCCGTTCTATTTTCAAAAGGTGGTTGCTCTGTTGCAATCACCTTTTTTATTCAAGCTAGGAATTATCAAATTTGAATTATTTAATTCAAATCAAAAGTTTTTTTAATAGCGTCTGACGATAGTAATTTTTTAATAGATTTTAAACCATCCGGGCTTTCAATAAAAGGATGCTCTTGATATAGTTTTTTGTACTCTTCAATAACCGATATATTATAATCATCTATTTTTTCGTGAACCAAATTAGAGATTGTACTAATTTTATTTTTTTGAAAATTGAGATGAATTGGATCTACATATCCAGCCTTTATAAACCCAACTGTTTTCTTTGCACATCTACAGGGATTATTTTTGTTTACTAGGCCGCATTTATTATTCATAAAACTATAGAGTTGGGTTTTCGCTCGATGCAGTTTAACCCTAAAATTTTCTTTACTAATTTCCATTACCTCACTACCAATAACATCCGAAAATTCAAATATCTCTCCAATTATAAATATAAAACGTTGCTCTCTATCCAGACATAACAACATGCCCTTCATGCAACTTATTTTCGCTTCTTCTACTAACATTTTTTCATCAATTTCAAAATGATAATTTGATACCAATTCGTCTGGGATAGAATCAATTTCATTTCCAAAGTCAGAAAAAGACATGGACTGAGCCTCATATTTACTACGTTTCATATTTAAAAAATGATTTTTAGTAATCCGGTACAACCATGTACTAAAACTACTTCCATTTTTAAATGTGCCAAGCTTTGTTACCATCTTAATTAGAACCTCTTGTGTAATATCAGCCGCGTCATCTTTATCGCTAACCATTGATATAGCAACATTATAAACCCAGTTTTGATGTTTTTTAATAAGGTCTTCTAAAGATGTTTTATCTCCTTTTAAAGCCTTTTCTATAAGAACAGAGTCATCTGTTAGTATCTTATTGTTTTTAAATAAACTACCCATTTATTTACTTTTTTGAAAATATGAAATGACCACTCCTGTTGCTATCGGTGCAAACATGTCTATTATACCAGACACAAACATAGGAAAAATAGGCAATCTTGACCATCCAGCTATTATTAAATGATCAGAAAAGATAGCTAATAATCCGCAAAACAAACCATAAATCATACCTTTCTTTTTATAACAATCAATGTTGATTGAAAAGTATTTAAAACCTAAACTCATTACCACCGTTAATGTAAAATACCCCCCCTAATAATGCGGGCATCAATAATCCGTCTTGTCCGTCTTTGCGAATGCTTTCTCCAAATAATTCTGCTAAAAATGGAGCAGATAATTTAGCCATTACTATTGCAAAGAGCAACATTACAATAAAACCTACACTTATGCTTAATATATATATTTTCATTTTCTTAATTTTAAACCAAGTGCAAAATAATTTGCACTTGGTTGATTGTTTTTTATTTTTCTAATACCTCTTTTAATTTTATAAGTTCTTGTGCTAACAATTGTTTTTGGGCAGATAGCGCACCTTCTAATTGCTCTAATGGAACAGGGGGGCAAGTAATACAAATTCATAAATGACACCTTCAATGTTTTTTGTTATTCTAGAATATGCTCTACCAATGCTGCCATCAGGCATGGTCATAATCCAATCAATAGTCCCTTTCTCATTTGAAACCGAAGTTTGTAATTTAATTTGTAATTGTCCTTTTGGAGTTGACATCATAGCTGTCTTATCATCTGCTTTAGAAAAAGCATTAGTCCACAACGGAAGATTTTTTGGTTGAGAAATAAAACTAAATGCTTTATCATAACTAACATTTATACCTACACTTTGAACATCATAATTTTTTTGTGCAGATAATTTCCCGGTTAATAAAATTAAACTTAAGACGATTGTTTTTATGGTTATTGCCTTCATTTTTTGTATAATTTAAATTATTAATTATTTTCTAGTATGTTTTTTAATTTTTTTAATTCCTCTGCAAGTATTAACATTTGTGATGATAACGCCCCTTCTAATTGTTCCAACGGAACTGGCGGTGCAAGTAATACAAACGAATAAATGCTTGAATCTCCATTTTGTGAAATACGAGAATAAGCTTTACCAACACTTCCATCTGGCATAGTCATAATCCAATCTATATTTCCTGCTTCTTTTGATGAGATTGTTTTTAATCCGATAGACATTTCTCCCATTGGGGTTGCCATGACTGCGGAACTTTCATCAGCTTTAGAAAAAGCGTTAGTCCACAGTGGTAAATTTTGGGGATTTGCAATGAATTCAAAAACCTTCTTGTAATCTAGATTAATTCCGATACTTTGAACATCAAAGTTGTTTTTTAACATGTTGTTTTTCATATTATTATTTTGGTTTATAATAGTTAGACACATGAAATCAAAATCTGTTACAGTTACTTAAATGTTCACAAAAAAAGCACAACCTTTTTAGATTGTGCTTTTGGAAATAAGGATAAAAAATTTAGCCTTTCTTATTTCTTCAATTTTCGAGTGGCTTTTAATTTAGCTTCGCTCGGTCTTCCATTTTCTACGTAGTATTTAAAATCGTCCGTAGTAATTTTTGCCATTTTCCCCATCATCATTTTCATCATTGGCGCCATCATAAAACCCATTATGCCACCCAAGGTAACATTCATTTCCATATTTAGTTTTGTTTTGTCATACCCAATTGATGTAAGTTGCCAAGTGTTTGTAGCATATTTTACCATTGATGGCATCCCTTCGGGAACGGTGTAAGAAAGTAAATGTTCAGTATCTGAATATTTAATTAATTTCTCTCTCGTTTTTCCCATTCCTGATATATCGCAACCTCTTTCGCTACAAGTCGAACCGTTTAAACTTCCTCCTTTTGATTCTGAATGGTTTACAACTGAAGCCCATAAATAGGCATCCGCGAAGCCATGTCCTAAAACCTGCCAGGCTTTATCAATACTCTTGTTTATTATTAATTCTTTTACATTTATAGGTCAAATGGAAATAATAGATGGACATTCGTACTTACCTAAGCATCCCTAAATATCATTTTACACCATTTCGAAGCACTTCTCGGCACTTTTCGCCCAAATCAGTAAAGTGAGTTAAAACTCTGCCGTTACTTTACGCTAAAATCAGAAAACATCCTAAATAATTTCAAATAAGATGAAAAAGTATTCAATAATAGTCAAAAATGCGGCAAACGTAAAATACACTTGTTGCACCTTTGTTTTTGTAAACGAAAAGCACCAATACCCTTCAATAAGCATCAATAAGTGTCAATGCGTTCGGAAATCGGCAAACAGTAAAATACAGTAAACGACCTTTGAATTTTTAAACGTAAAATACAATAGCCATGAAAGAAACGAAAGAAGAAAAAACAGAACAAAAACAAAGCGGAAATAACACCGATAAAAGTTTATCAGGAACAGATGCGGAAAAAGGTGTTTGGGAAAAAGCAGCAGAAACCATTTCCGGAGACAATAAATTGATGGGAACAGTTTTAAAACTCATACTAAGTCCAATCATGTTATTGGTTGGCGTTGGATTGTTGATTTATGCCTTTATTAAAATGAAAGGGCAAAAAGATGAAATAGAAAAACTGAAAGCAGAAAACCTAAAGCTAAAAGAAGATTATATCGAGCTTGAAGAAGATTTTGAAAAAGTAAAGAAAAAGTATAAGAAGATTAAAACGTTGACGGAAACAGAATCGGAAAGCCCACTCTTAGGAATTGGCATTACTAATCATAAATCTATACTACCAATAAATCAATCGGAGAAAAAGAAAACATATGAAACCGCATATCTATAAAACTAAAGAAATGGAAAATAAAATTATTGTAAAACGCTATAAAGTACCTGAAGATCTACTAATGGATATTTTACGCATTTTGTTTGGTAATAATATCAAGCATAAAATTATCGGAATTCAGGAGCGACAAAACATTGTATTGCTAAATGTGAGTTTTGATTTAAACTATATTAAGAATGGAGAAGCCAAAGAAAACATGGAGGGCATATTAACTGATTACTGCGAATATATGAAAGGTTTGCTTGGTGATACAGTTTTGATGTTGGATGAAGAAGAAGATGATGAAAACGAATATTAACCAGATTAGAATTTAAAAGAATGGAGAGCACCTGTTTATATTGTAAAGGTCATTTTACTGCAATACGGTCGAGTAAAAAATATTGTAGTGATAACTGCAAGCAAATGGCATATTTTAAAAGAAACGGGTTGGTGCTTTCGGGAACATCGGAGGGAGAACCAAATTTACAAGTGCCTGTAGTTGGTGTAAAGTCTATAAACACTAATGAAGTTATCGTAAAATACGATAAAGAAAGAGATACCGTAAAATACGGTAATGAAGAGCTTAACGTAAAATATGATAAGGATAAACGAAGTGAATTTGAATTCGTACCGCTGGCTGATGCTGAAGAGGAAAACGAAGCAGCAGAAACAAATGAACTTAAAGAAGCTGTTAAAGAAGCTCGGAAAAATGAGCCAATTAGAAGTGTAGTAAAAATTGAAGAAGAACAGAAAGAAGAAAACGAACCACGTTACAAATGGATCAATAGTAAACTTATCACCTTAATCGAAAAGAAATACAATCAGAATTCCGGAGGCGTAAAAATGAAAGAGCCTTTTGAGTATTGGGAATACGAAGATGCAAAATATATTGTATGGGTTAATGAACGATTTCGTTGTTTATCTGAGAGTTTAATTAAGCTAAGTAATTACAGTCGGATTGATCGTCACACCTTGCTTTGCATAACCGATGCGTTTAAACAATTGGTAACGAGTGCAACATTTAACCAGTTGCCAAATGATTACCCTTTTAAAGAATTCATAATTGAACTCTTTCTCGGATTAAATAAAATTCTTACTGATAAAGTGCATTTAAATATGCTCTCCTTTAAATTAACTAAAGAAAGAAAATCACAATTGATTTGTATTAGGCATCAATTAATGCTGCACACACCTGAAATAAAATTCACCGAAATAGATTTTGTTGAAGAAAAAACACAGGAAGAAAAAGTGCAGCAATTAATAATCGGTAAAAACGAAACAGAAAAAAAGAATGATTGGAGATACAGATACGAATCATTAAAACGACAAGGATTATTAAATAACCAACAACAAAATAAAGCAGAATAACATGAAACAGAAAATAAAAATCCGATCCCCTTGCTCATTATAGCAGAATAAAGTGTTCCGAAAAATGGTCATAAAACGATACCAACATACAGGCGTATTTAGGGCGTATTATGGTGATTTCTTTATTCCAAAAGATGTACGTAAATTGGCTATTATATTGATAATCAATATACTGCAATAATAAAAAAGATGTTAAACGAATTGCGAGAAAGCAAAAAAGAGAAATGAAAAGTGAGAGCGAAAATAACAAAGGATTAACCATTGAAAAATTAAGAATGATAAAAGGTTATGAAAGTGTAAGCGATGAACAAGCAAACAAGATTGTATTATCAATCAAAAAACTGGCTGTTCTTTTATGCGAACATCTTTCAAAACTTAAAAAGAAAAAAGAGGTGGATGAATTAAATGATTCAGGAGGTGCGAAAATAATTTCGTTGAATACTGAAAATAATAATTCAGAAATTGAATACAGAAAACAAGCGTAAAAAATAAATAATAAAAAGAAAGGAGGCAAAATGACAGAAGAACAAATAATCGACAATCGGTTTGGACGCTTTGGAAAAAAGGAAGTAAAACAGTCCACATCTAATTTAGCGGTAATGTACACAAGGGTTTCCGGCAAAGGACAGTTTGATAAAAACGAGTCTTTGGAAACCCAGCGAAAATCAATTGAAGAATATGCAAAGCGCAATAATCTTACAATTGTTTCAGCATTTGGTGATACTTATGAAAGTGCAAAAACTGATGCACGGAAAGAGTTTCAGCGAATGTTAAGTTTTGTAAATACAAGCAAAGGAAAGATAAGCACCATTTTGGTTTACAAAATGACACGATTTAGCAGAACGGGAGGCAAGGCTATTTCCATTGCTGATGAACTAAGAGAAAAACATGGGGTTCATATTAAAGCAGTAACAGAACCAATCGACACATCTAATCCAAACGGAGTTTTATTTCATGATATGCAATTGTTATTTGGGCGTTGGGATAACGAACAACGAAAGCAAGTGGCAATGGCAGGTATGAAAGCTAAGTTTGAAAAAGGAATTTGGGTGGTTAAACCACCACAGGGTTATGATATTGTCAGAACAAGTGGTGAACGTAAAATTGTAGTGAATGCAGATGGAAAGAAAATTAAAAAAGCATGGGAGTGGAAACTAATGGGCATGAAGAATGAAGAAATTATTTTGAAACTTCAGGCTATCGGAGTAAAAATGTACAAACAGCAATTACATAAAATTTTCATTAACCCTTTTTATTGCGGATTAGTATCGCATGGAATGTTGAATGGAAAAGTAGTTGAAGGAGTGCATGAAAAAATGATCTCTAAAGAAACCTTTATGAAAGTGAATGAGGTAATTTCATCTTCAACTAAATTCGGAGTGCCACATAAAGCAGAGGATGTAAATATTCCATTAAAGGTTTTCATTAAATGCTCGGATTGTAATCAGCCCTTTACAGGCTACATTGTAAAGAAGAAGAACTTGTACTACTATAAGTGCAGAACAAACGGCTGTAAGTGCAATAAAAGCGCAAAAGAAATGCATCGTTTGTTTTCAGAGGAACTTGAAAAATACGAAGTAAAACCTGACTTGACCGAAGCAATTAAAATTGAATTAGAAAGCACCTACCATGAACTGAATAAAGATTCAGTTGAAAAGGAGGTGATCCTTAAGGCGAGAATTGTCGAACTAACTGCGGATATTGAAACACTCGAAGAGAAGCACTTCATAAAAGAGGAGATGCCCAAGGAAACCTACGAACGTTTTAGAGTAAAATACGCTAAGGAATTTGATAAAATCCGAAAGGAAATGGCGACTTGTGGAATTTCCATTTCGAACCTTAAAGAAATGATAAATGAAGCAATAATTCTTTGCCAAAACCTGCGCCAACTGTGGCAAGATGGCGGGATAGCATTGAAAGAAGGATTGCAAAACTTGATGTTTCCTAACGGTCTGGTGTATGACAAGAAAAATGGGGCATTTCGAACCTCTGAAATCAATTTCATAATCGCACAAATCGCCCGACACACGGGCGATTTGGCGTTAATTAAAAAAGGACTTAGTTCTCTATTTGAGCCTAAGTCCCTTTCAGCGGAGAAAGAGGGATTCGAACCCCCGGACCTGTAACAGTCAACAGTTTTCAAGACTGCCGCATTAGACCACTCTGCCATTTCTCCGGGGGCAAAATTAGCATTTTTTTTATTATTAAAACCTCATTTTAAAAATAATTTTTACTACCTTTAAAAGCCTTACTGCACGCCATTTTTAATGATATTCTTTAAAAAATACAATCTTTTTTTCGCTACTTTATTTTTGTTTAAAAGCTTTTTTGCGGTAGATGCTTATTATAAACTCGCCTCTTTTTATGTCCCAAACCAAGGCCCCTTTATTGAAACATACCTTACAATTGGCGGTAAATCAGCTGAGCTATTACCTGTAAAAGGAGGATATCAAAGTTCTGTTAATGTTCAGTTATTAATTTCAGACATTAATAATAAAATTGTGGTTGCAAATAAGTATAATTTAAAAAGCCCTGTTTATTCCGATACTAATAATATTTCTTCTTTTATTGATAATCAACGTTATCCACTTAAAAATGGCACCTACACGGTAGAAATTTCGGTTTCCGATAATTATTTAATTAATACAAAAACCAGTAAAATTATTCAGGTTATTAAAATTTCGTATGCTAATTTTCCAATTCAGGCTTCATCCATTCAAATTTTAGAAAGTTTTAAAAAATCTGAAACTACATCTGCAATTACCAAAAGTGGATACGATCTTGTTCCTTATACAGTTGATTATTTTCCGGATTCTCAAAACAAATTGGCTTTTTATTTTGAAAGCTACAATACGGATACTGTATTAGGGAAAAACAAAGCTTTCATTTACAAATATTACATCGAAAGTAACGATAATTATAAACCCATTGAAGATTTTTCGTCTTTTAAAAAAGTAACAACAGCTAAGGTTAATCCCTTATTAGCTCAATTTGATATTACAAAATTAAAATCTGGTAACTATAATTTGGTTATTGAGATTCGCGACGAAAAAAACATTATCCAACTTCAGGAAAAATACTTTTTTCAAAGGCAAACAAAAACAGTTAGTAGTTACGATGTGAGCAATAAACCAATTAATGATTTAGAGAAGTTTTTTTACAATGTAAACAGTGTTGATACGCTTAAAATATATATAGAATGCTTGTGGCCAATTTCTGATATGTTAGAAAGAGATAGACAAATTAACCAAACAGTGAAAAAAGACACCTCCTTAATGAGAAAATATTTGGTGAGTTATTGGACAAACAGAGCGGCAGATTCTGCAAACCCCATGTCGCTATGGTTAGACTATTTAAAAAGCGTTAACGAAACGGCTGCTTTATTTAAATGTGGTAAACAAAAAGGGTATTATACCGATAGAGGAAGGGTTTATTTGCAATACGGCAAACCAAACCAGCGCACAGTACAAGTTGCTGAAGCCAACACGTTTCCATACGAAATTTGGCAATATTACAGATTGTATGATAAAGTTAACGGGCAGTTTTTCTCTAACAGAAAGTTTGTTTTTGTAAATAAAAATATTGCTGATGATTGTTATATGTTAGAACATAGCGATATGCGAGGCGAGGTAAATAACGAAAGGTGGCGATTTGAAGTGATGAAGAGAAATTCAGACGGAATTCAAAACATAGACAATAATAATCCGGGAGGCTCCTCTAATAATCAGTTTAACGATTTGTATAATAGTCCCCGATAAATTTTATGCAAGTTTCAGTAGCAGTAGTTATTTTAAATTATAACGGTAAAAAGTTTCTGGAACTGTTTATTGAAAAAGCTATAAAGTTTTCTTATCCGCATCAGGTTTATGTGGCAGATAATGCCAGTACCGATGATTCTATCGCTTACCTGGAAAAAAATTTTCCGCAAGTGAAAATTATTAGAAACGATAAAAATTACGGATATGCAACAGGTTATAATATTGCTTTAAAGCAAGTAAAATCTGATTACATTGTTTTACTTAATAACGATGTAGAAGTAACTGAAAATTGGCTGCAACATGCAATTGAATTAATGGAAGCCGATAAAAAAATTGCGGCTTGCCAACCTAAGCTGTTAGATTATAACAATCGTACTAAATTTGAGTATGCCGGCGCAGCAGGCGGTTTTATTGATAAATTGGGATACCCCTTTTGTAAAGGAAGAATTTTTAATACAATTGAAACAGATAATAAACAATACGAAGGGAACCACGAAGTATTTTGGGCTTCCGGAGCATGTATGATTGTTAGAGCTGATTTATTTTGGAAATTAAATGGTTTTGATGACGATTTTTTCGCGCACATGGAAGAAATTGATTTGTGCTGGCGGATAAAAAATTTAGGGTATAAAATTTATACCACTTCATTAAGCACTGTTTATCATGTTGGAGGTGGAACTTTAAATAAAATTAATGCTCGCAAAACATTTTTAAACTTTAGAAACAGTTTAATTACACTTACAAAAAACCATCCTTCAAAAGTATTTTTACTTGTTATTTATTTTAGAATGTTGTTGGATGGTGTTGCAGGCTTAAAATTTTTATTAGAAGGCGAACCCAAACATTTTTTAGCAGTTATAAAAGCACATTTTAGTTTCTATAGTCTATTAGGTTTAACACTTAAAAAAAGAAAGGCATTAAAACAATTACCCGGTTTTAAGCGTACCTTAAGTAATAGTTATAGTGGCTCTATTGTTTACAGCCATTTTATTAAGGGAGTAAAAAACTTTTCTGATTTAAAAGGTAAGTTTTTATTACCGTAAATTATAATCCACAATTACAGGGTGGACTAAAATAAATTTTGGTTTTAGGTAATTGTAATTGTAAATTTTCTTGTTTTGTTTTAGAAATTAAAATATTTCGTAAATCCATTTTCTTTAAACTCACTAAATCACTCATTGTGCTCGGAAATTCATCTAAATTATTATCCCAAAAATCGGCATACTCTAGTTTGGTTAATCCACCGATACTATAAGGTAAAATAGCAATTTCGTTCTGACTTAAATCCAAGTGTTTTAAGTTAGATAATTCACCAAAATTTGTAGGCACTCTTTCTAAACCAGTTTTGCTACAAATAAAAAACTGCAACTTTGTTAATTTAATAATACTATCAGGTAATTCTTTAATGCTGTTTTTGCTGATATCAAGAAACTGTAAATTTTTCATTTCCAAAATTTCCATCGGAAACGATTTTAATTTCTTTTTACGTAAGCTTAATTTAACAACTCTGTCTTTATCTTCAATCGCAGCATCTAAATCAGTATACTCTTGGTAAGTGGCTAGTGTTATAGAGTCTAACAATTCGTTTTGAGCACTTAACAAGTGAGTTAACAATACCATTACTATTATTAAACATTTACGCATTTATTTTTATTTCTTTTAGTAAAGCTAAACAATTTTCCTTATCTCTTTTAAGTTGTTCAATCAAGTCTTCTAACGAATTAAATTTAATTTCATCACGTAGTCGCTCTAAAAATTTAATTTTTAAAGTTTCACCATAAATTTCTTTAGTAAAGTTAAAAATATTCACTTCAATTTTAACTAAATCATCGGTATCTGTTGTTGGGTTTTTACCAATGTTTAACATGCCAAAAAACTGTTCGTTATAATAATTTATTTCAACAAAATATACTCCAATTTTTGGTGTAATTTTTTCGGGTTCTTCAATAACAATATTTGCAGTAGGAAAACCAATTGTTTTGCCTAATTTTTTACCTCCAATAACTTTTCCGGTTAAGGAATAGGGGTAACCTAAAAAAGTGTTGGCTAATTTAATATCACCGTTATCAATTGCTTGGCGTATTTTACTTGAACTTACTGCAATTGAATTGATATCTAACGCGCTTATTTCTTCAACGGTGTAATTAAACTTTTCGGAATAAGAATGCAGTGTGTTAATATCACCCTCTCTGTTTTTTCCAAATTTATGATCGTAGCCAATTATAATGTGCTTAACGTTTAAACTCTTTTTCAAAACGTTTTTAATGTAATCTTCCGACTCTAGTTGGGCAAATTCTTTAGAAAATGGATAAACCACCGTAATGTCTACTCCAAAATTTTCAAGCAATTCTAATTTTTCGGCCGTGCTGGTTAAAAGTTTTAAATCTTTTTGTTCCGGAAACAGAACTTTTCGGGGGTGTGGGGCAAAAGTTAAAATTACTGTGTTTAAACCATATAAACTTTTTAAATCTTTTAGTTTTTTTAAAAGCTTTTGATGACCTTCATGAACCCCGTCAAACGTACCAATGGTTAGAATTGTGGGTTTTTCTATCCTAAAATGTTCGGTATTTTTTACAATTAACACTGTGCAAAAATAACTCAATCATTTTTATTAACAACATTCTATTTATATAAATAAAAAGTAGTACTTTTGCACCCAAATTAAATGTAATCAAAACATGTCTAAATTAATTGGTAAAATCTCTCAGGTAATTGGTCCGGTTATAGATGTTAGCTTCGATGCTGACGGCGGTAAATTACCCAGTATATTAGATGCTTTGGAAATCGTTCGTTCTAACGGCCAAAAGCTAATTCTAGAAGTTCAACAACACATTGGCGAAAATGCTGTAAGAACAATTGCAATGGATAGTACAGACGGTTTATTCCGCGGTATGGAAGTTGTAGCTACAGGAAGCGCTATTAAAATGCCAAAAGGCGACCAAGTAAAAGGTCGTTTATTTAATGTAGTTGGCGAAGCTATTGATGGTATTAACACAATTAGTAACGAAGGTGGAAATTCTATTCACCGTCTGCCTCCTAAATTCGAAGAATTATCAACTTCAACAGAAGTTTTATATACCGGTATTAAAGTTATTGACCTAATTGAGCCCTACGTAAAAGGGGGTAAAATTGGATTGTTTGGTGGTGCGGGTGTAGGTAAAACCGTATTGATTATGGAATTAGTAAATAACATTGCTAAGGCTTATTCAGGTTTATCGGTGTTTGCAGGTGTAGGGGAACGTACTCGTGAGGGGAACGATTTATTGCGTGAGTTTATTGAATCAGACGTTATTAAATATGGCGAAGAGTTTAAGCACAGCATGGAAAAAGGTGGCTGGGATTTAAGTAAAGTTGATACAAAAGCTTTAGCTGAATCAAAAGCAACTTTAGTGTTTGGGCAAATGAACGAGCCTCCTGGAGCCCGTGCTCGTGTGGCTTTATCAGGTTTAACTTTAGCAGAATATTTCCGTGATGGTGATGGAACCGGACAAGGAAAAGATATTTTGTTTTTCGTAGATAACATTTTCCGTTTTACACAAGCGGGTGCTGAAGTGTCGGCTTTATTAGGACGTATGCCTTCAGCGGTGGGTTATCAACCAACTTTATCTACAGAAATGGGTAACATGCAAGAGCGTATTACTTCTACTAAAAAAGGTTCTATTACATCGGTACAAGCGGTATATGTACCTGCCGATGACTTAACCGATCCGGCTCCTGCCACAACATTTGCTCACTTAGATGCTACTACGGTATTAAGTCGTAAAATTGCTGAGTTAGGTATTTATCCTGCGGTAGATCCATTAGATTCTACCTCTCGTATTTTAAGTCCTGCTATTTTGGGTAATGCGCATTACGATTGTGCTCAACGCGTAAAAAACATCTTACAACGTTATAAAGAATTACAAGATATTATTGCCATCTTAGGTATGGATGAGTTAAGTGAAGAAGATAAATTAGTAGTTCACCGCGCTCGTCGTGTTCAACGTTTCTTATCTCAACCATTCCACGTTGCTGAGCAATTTACCGGTTTAAAAGGAGTTTTAGTTCCAATTGAAGAAACAATTAAAGGATTTAATATGATTTTAGATGGTAAAGTAGATGAATATCCTGAAGCTGCATTTAACTTAGTAGGAAGCATTGAGGAAGCTATAGAAAAAGGGAAAAAGATTTTAGCTGAAAGTAAATAATTAGCTAATTGTCTCATCAACTAATTAATATTATGAAAATAGAAATTATAACTCCAGATAAAAAACTTTTCGAAGGTGAAGTTAAATCTGCTGTTTTTCCGGGTGCTGAAGGCAGTTTTGGTGTGCTAAATAACCATGCTGCATTAATTAGTATTTTAAAAGAAGGTAAAATTGAGTTAATTGATGAAAATAATGAACGCAAAGAGTTTGCCATTAAGGGTGGAGTTGCCGAAATAATTAACAGTAAAGTAATTGTTTTAGCAGATTAGTTTTTATTCAATTTATATTACATTAAAAATCCCCGTTATAAGCGGGGATTTTTTATTTTACTATATAGCGCGGCTTATTGCCAAACAAACTCTAAAACCTGTTTTAAATCAGGGTGTAGGCTTTTGGCAACCGGGCAGGTTAGGGCAGTGTGTTCGTATATTTTTTTTTCTTTTTCGGTATAGTTTTTTTTAGGAAACGTTAATTTAACATGAATTTCACCAACTCTGGTGGGCTCGGGG
>JALHRL010000030.1 GCA_022841465.1 Bacteroidia bacterium
GGTTAATTACCATAAACAACATAAAAAATTGGTTACAGTTACTGCAGTTCAGCCGGAAAGTAGATTTGGTGTTTTAGATATGGATGAATCCATGAATGTTCGATCCTTTATGGAAAAGCCAAAGGGTGAAAGTGGTTGGATAAATGGCGGTTTTTTTGTTTGCGAGCCAGGTATATTTAAATATATAAGTAATGATGAAACAATTTGGGAGCGCGAACCATTAGAAAACATTGCTAATGATAAAAATCTCGTTGCCTTTAAACACGAAGGTTTTTGGAAACCAATGGATACATTAAAAGATAAACAAGACTTAAATAAGTTTTGGGAAACTGGTAAAGCAGAATGGAAAACATGGTAATAAAAGATTTAGATTTATTTAATAACACGTACAACAAAAAAAAGGTATTAATTACAGGAGATACCGGTTTTAAAGGTTCGTGGATGGCCATATGGCTAAAGGAACTCGGTGCAGAAGTTTATGGATATGCCTTACCTCCTAAAACTGCAAAAGATAATTTTGTTAGCACCAATTTAGCCAATGTAATCAATCATCAAGATGGGGATATACGCGATAACAAAAAATTTAGTGAATATGTAAATTCTGTAAAGCCACATTTTGCTTTTCATTTAGCTGCTCAACCATTGGTAATTGATTCGTACAATAACCCGCATTACAATTACGAAACCAATCTGATGGGAACAGTGAATTTTTTTGAAGCGGTACGTTCTTGTAATTCCGTTAAGGTTGCTGTTAATGTAACTACAGATAAGTGTTATCAAAATAACGAATGGATATGGGGTTACAGAGAAAATGATCCAATGGGAGGCGATGATCCTTATAGTGCCTCTAAAGGATGCTCTGAATTAATAACCAATTCTTATTTTAAATCATTTTTCAGCAAAGGTGAAACTGCTAATATAGCTTCTGCTCGTGCAGGTAATGTAATTGGAGGGGGAGATTGGGCAGATAACCGAATAATTCCTGATGTAATGCGGGCCCATGAATCAAAAAATGAAGCCATTATACGAAACCCCTCATCGGTAAGGCCATGGCAGTTTGTTTTAGAGCCTGTTTATGGGTATTTAAAACTAGCTGAAAAATTAGATAAGGAAGGAAAATCGTTTTCAGGTGGATGGAATTTTGGTCCAGCTGCATATGAAAATTATTCAGTTGGAGATGTTATTATTGAATTAAAAAAACACATTCCTGAACTAAAGTTAGATATGCCTGAATTAAAGGAAAAGGTGCATGAAGCAGGTTTATTAAAACTTGATATAACCAAAGCCGTTAACATACTAGGTTGGCAACCGCGGTTAAATTTTGAAGAAACCCTTGCCTTTACAATAAACGGATATTTAGATGAACTAAATTTAAAAACAAATGTTTATCAAAGTAGAGTAAATCAAATTATTTCATATTGCGCTAAATAATTATGTCGAAATTAGAAAATATAAAGAGCCAAATATTTGGGCTAATAAAAGAATATCACGATGAAGCTTTTAAACCGGTTACATTTATACCGGGCGAAACACCCGTGCCTGTAAGCGGAAAAGTTTTTGATCATAAGGAACTTCAGTTTATTACA
The DNA here is from genome assembly GCA_022841465.1 of Bacteroidia bacterium. Lineage (GTDB taxonomy): Bacteria > Bacteroidota > Bacteroidia > B-17B0 > Aurantibacillaceae > Aurantibacillus. The sequence continues at coordinate 1,587 of JALHRL010000030.1, forward strand.
GAAAGTGCTTTAGATGCTTGGTTTACAACCGGTAGATTTAACACAGAATTTGAGAAAAAATTAGCAAAGTATATAAATGTAAAAAGTTTAATTACTGTTAATTCCGGTTCATCAGCTAATTTGGTTGCATTTTCTGCGTTAACTGCAGCAGAGTTGGGCGATGATGCAATTAAACCAGGCGATGAAGTTATAACCGTTGCAGCATCTTTTCCAACCACTGTAAATCCTATATTACAATATGGAGCAGTACCCGTTTTTTTAGATGTTACAATACCGTATTATGAGATTGATGTTACTCATTTAGAGGCTGCACTAAGCTCCAAAACAAAAGCAGTAGTAATAGCCCACACAATGGGAAATGTTTTTAATTTGGATGTTATATCTGCTTTTTGTAAAAAACACGATTTATGGTTAATGGAAGATTGTTGTGATGCATTAGGTGCAACATACAATGGTAAACATGTAGGAACATTTGGCGATATAGCAACCATAAGTTTTTACCCAGCACATCATATAACAATGGGGGAAGGGGGCGCTGTTTTTACTGGAAATGCGAAGCTTAAGAAAATTGCAGAATCCTTTAGAGATTGGGGTAGAGATTGTTGGTGTGAACCCGGTAAAGACAATACTTGTGGACTTCGTTTTGCACAAAAGTTAGGAGAATTACCTGAAGGTTACGACCATAAGTATATTTATTCACGACAAGGATTTAATTTAAAAATAACTGACATGCAAGCCTCCTTGGGCTTAGCTCAATTAGAAAAATTAGATTTGTTTATTGCACTCAGAAAAAGAAATTTTGATTTATTAAAAGCCGGATTACAAAAACATACTGCAAAATTAATTTTACCTGAAGCAAGCCCTAATTCAAATCCATCTTGGTTTGGTTTTTTAATTACAGTTAAACCTGAATCCGGAATAAACCGAAATGATTTGGTGCAGAAGTTAAACAATAAAAAAATCGCAACGCGTTTATTATTTGCAGGAGATTTAAGAAAGCAACCCTATTTTAAAGATGTACGTTACCGAACAGTTGGCGAATTAAAAAATACAGAACTAATTTTAAACAATACTTTTTGGATTGGAGTAACACCCATGATTACTGAGGAAATGATTGAATATGTATTAAAAAGTTTTGATGAAATTTTATAGTTATGTTTAAATAATACCATTAAATTTTCTTATTAACCATTCAATAGTAAAAAGAAATAATACCACTAAAAAAATCCATTTTAACTCTATCAATTCAATTGTTTTATTTTCTGAATAAGTAATGGGTTTAATGTATTCGTTGTTATTTATTTCTTCAATAATTCTTTCACAATTATTTAACTGAAACATTTTACCATTGGTGGCATTACTTAATTGATTTAGTAATTGATGATTGGCAATAGTATTTAATTGCTCTGAAACAATTGCCTTTACCATAAGAATACCTTTTTTTGTAAGCATAGAATTATCAAGTTTAACTTTAGCCTCATAGGTATATTCACCGGGCTCTAATAAACCTGCATTTAGTCGGTATGAGTTATTTATCTTACTAAAGTAATAGCTAAAAGCGATGTTGTTTTTATTTTTAATTGTTAATGAAACTTCAGGATCTGTAATTAATTCGTAACTTTTATTGTACACCTCTGCATTAAATTCTATAACCTCATTTTCATTAACAATTTTATTGGTGTAAACTCTAAAAAAACTTTTATCTCCTTTAATTGATAAAAACTGAATTGTTTTACTAATTAGTTCGTTAAAGGCATTAAAATTTTCGTTTTCTTGATAGTTACGCATTTTCCAACGCCAAATCCCATCGCCTATAAAAACTGCATTTTTTAATCCATTTAATTCATTAAAATAAAAAATGGGATCGTTTGTTTCAACCATTCCAATTTTTTGATTTAATAAAACCTGACTCCCATTAGATACGGCATAATTACCAAAAAAAGTTTTTAATGCCGGCAATTGTTTAATGAATGATTTTAACTCGTCGCTTATAGTAAAAAAACTAAAACTTTTATTTAAAGTGGGTTCAGTATCATTATATCTATTTAGCGAACCATTAATTTTAATGTTTGGTAAGCCTTCAGATGTTAATGGGTTGATGATAAAAACAGGTACATTATTATTGTTACAATTCTCCATTATTTTAGCATCTGTTAATGCATTGTAACCATGAATAATTACTAAGCTATATGCCTTGAATGTTTTTTGCGTTAGAGAAGTTTGATCTTTCACCAATTCATAATTTTTCATATTCTCAATACTTTCACTTATTGCTGCAATATCCGGGTGTGGTGCGTTTGATAACAAAAGTATTTTTTCTCTGTTATCAATTACATCCACTATAAAACTTTGTTGATTGTTGGAATAGCTAATTTCATTGTTTAGCCTAGAAACAGTTACTTCATATTTTTGAATACCGGGAGCATCGGCATCAAATATAAATTGAAATGTTTTGCTGTAGTTTTCGGAATTTATTTTAATTTTTTGTTCCTGTTTTTTAATCCCATTTTTGTAAACACTTAATGTTGCTTCTTCATTTACAAGTTTATTTGCATTTACAACTACTTCTGCGGCAAATTTATTTCCCAAGTAAGCAATTTGATTGTGATTTATTTTATAAATAAGTAGATCTTTGTTTTCATTGGTGTCTCCTACGGCAATTGAATAAATAGGAAATTTTAATTGTTCAGCAGAATAAACCGGATTTAATCCTTTATTCATAATTCCATCTGAAAGCAAAACCAGTGCACCTATATTTTGGTTTTGAAAATTTACATCAATAAATGAAAAAAGTTCGCTTAAGTCTGTTTCTTTATCATTAAAACTTAAACTGTCGTTAAAACGAGTTTTAGAACCAAACACCATTTGTTTTACATTAAAGCTCTTAGCTAAACCGGAGTTTAAGTTTTTTATTTTTTCTTCAATTAAACGCTTATTATTTAAACTGTCTTTGCCATACAAAACAGATGAGGAATTATCAACAGCAAAAAGAATAGTAGGCGATTCTGTTTTATTGGATGTGTTTTTTATTAAAAAATTGCAGAGTAAAAGGCAAACAATTAAAAATGCACTAAATCTGAAAACAGAAAGAAGAGCAATTGTTTTAGTGGTTAATTCAGAATTATGTTTGTTTCTGTAATATAATAAAAATGAAAAAAAGGTGGCTGCAATTATGCACAGCAAAATATAGTATACTGGAGTATCTGAAACAAATTGCAACAAGGTTTATTGTTTTCTTATGTAAGCATGCCGCCGCATACGTTAATACATTGTCCGGTTATATAACCACTCATATCGCTAGCCAAAAACAAAGTTAAGTTAGCAACATCTTCAGAGCTTCCGCCTCTTTTAAGAGGAATACTTTCTCTCCATTGCTGAACAACTTTTTCATCCAATGCAGCAGTCATTTCAGTTTCAATAAAACCGGGAGCTATGGCGTTGCATCTTATGTTTCTAGAACCTAATTCTAATGCAACAGATTTTGTAAATCCAATTATTCCGGCCTTTGATGCTGCGTAATTACTTTGTCCTGCATTTCCTTTAACACCTACAACTGAACTCATATTTATTATGGAACCTTTGCGTGCTTTTAGCATAGGTTTTTGTACTGCTTTTGTTAAGTTAAAAACCGATTTTAAGTTGGCGTTTATAACTTCGTCCCATTGTTGTTCACTCATTCGCATAAGCAAAGTATCGCGTGTAATACCGGCGTTGTTCACTAAAACATCAATTGTTCCAAATTCTGCAACAACTGCGTTCACTAATTCTTCAGAAGCTTTAAAATCACCTGCATCGCTTTTATAACCTTTGGCTTTAATCCCGAAAGCTTGTAGTTCTGCCTCCAGTGCTTTTGCTTTTTCCTCAGAACTAACGTAGGTAAAGGCAATATTTGCTCCGTTTTTTGCAAACTCAACAGCAATTCCTTTTCCAATTCCTCGTGTTGCACCAGTAATTAATGCCACTTTGTTTTGTAATAAATTCATATAAGTGTTTGTTAAAAAGTCAAATTTAAGCATAAATTTTTCTATAAATGAAGCCAAATTTTAACAGAAATTAGTTTTTGGCACGGTTCTTGTTAAAGTTTATGAAAATTATTGAATTAATTAAAAATGAATAAAATGAAATCAATTAAAAAACTTAGAGCAACAGCCTTAGCTTTAGCTATAACTCTGTTTAGCAGCGTTTTAGCACAAAAGTCTACCAGTTTTGGAGACTCTTTAGCAGGCTTTGATGAGAATGCAGCGAAAGAAGCGGCGCTTAAAAACGGATGTTTTGGAAAGGAATTTCCGGTATTTATGGAAATTGCAAAGCGAAAATACGTTGATCAAAAATTTAATTTAAAAAAGCACCCGCAATATACGCTTGCGCCTTCTCTTGTAGGTAAAACTGCAGCAGTTGCGCCTGCTTGTACAAATGAGGATTTTGAAGCAACTCCTGCCAGTATAATTACAACAGCAAATCAGGTTTTGGGTTGGACAGCTTCATATGGAACCGTTAATCAAGCAAATCAAATATGTCAGCTTACGCCTGCAAATTGTTGCCCTAATACGCCAAATGAGATACAGGTTTTCTCTTCACCAACAGGAATTATTGATAATGCTATTGGTAATACATATCCAATTTATTCTGTTTTCGGAACTTCGGGTCCAAATGCAGGAATTGGAGCTAATCCTCAATTGGGATTGCCTAACATGTTTGGGAATAATTTTATTCGATTGAATTCAAATGTTTCACAACCTGCAGGTCCGGGTGGTTCAGGGCACCGTTCCGTAGCAATGCTTTCAAAGTCTTTTAATGTTACAGCACAAAATGCTTTGTTCCAGTTTGCATTTATTGGTGTTTTTGCACCTGCTCATGCATGTTGCGATGCACCATCCATGCAAATTATTTTAACAAACTGTACCACAAATAGTGTTTTGCCTTGCCCTAACTATTCTGTTACCGTTCCTACTTCACAATGTTCTAATACCAATACTATGCAATATTTCGTTGCTGGTTCTGGTGCTGTGTATAACCCTTCTAGCTTTGCGAATTATGTTTTTAATAAATGGAGATTAAATACAATTGATTTAACTCCTTACATTGGTCAAAATATATGTATTGATGTTTTGGTAGCTGATTGTCCTTATGGCGGTCACTACGGTTATGTATATTTTGATGCACAATGTAGTCCAATGGATATAATAGGTAACGGAAGTAACTTCCCTGCTGGCACGCCAAGTATTACCTTACCAACTTGTGGAGCTAGTGGAGCCACCATTACTTTACCAAACGGTTTAGGCCCTTATTCATGGAATGGTCCCGGTATTACAGGAAACTTAACCATACCATCATTCACCAACCAAACGATAGTAACAACAGTTTCAGGAACTTTAAACGCTATTATGAATCCTGCTGGAGCATGTAATCCTATTATTAAAAACATTACGGTAACCATCACCCCTGCGCCGAATTTAAATTTGCAACCCATTCAACCAAGTTGCTCAAGTACTGTGGCAAGCATAAACGGAACACTCACGGTGGGCTCCCAGCCATTTACGGCGGTCACCACGGGTCCAACAGGAACGGTCAGTACCAATGTAACAGGAGCTACGATGTCAACTACCAATAACCTAGTAGCGGGTCAACACACAGTGAGTATTACGGATGCTATAGGATGTAAAATCACACAAGTAGTAACCATTAATCCACCCCCAGCACAAGCCAATTTTACGGTAGGTTCACCGGGTAATGATTATACATTAACGTGTTTAAATACACCGATAACGATGACAACCACATCGTTTAGCGGACCATTAACTTATACATGGACAAGCACCGGAGGAACCTTAACAGGCCAAACGGCAAACATTACCCAACCGGGTGTATGGCAAGTGGTAGGGCAACACCCTGTATCAGGATGTAGTGTAGCTGTAACCTTTACCATATCACAAAACTTAGCATCACCAACCATTGCAGTAACGCCAACAGTTCAAAGTATTACTTGTAACGTAGCGGCATCTTGTATGACCTTAACAAGTAACTTAGGTCCGAATGTAACTACAAACTGGTATCAGGTAAATGGCACGAATACAGTTTATGTAGGAGTTCCGCAACAAACAATAAACATATTTTGTCCTTCTGCACCTGGTGTTTATTGGGCAGAGAGTATAAATAACTTAACAGGTTGTAAGAGTACACGATCAGTACAAGTAACAGCCTCTGTAGGAGTACCTATATTTACTGTAACCAGCCCAAGTAATTTTACAGTAGGATGTTCAACAACGAGTATAACCAGTATGCAAATAACGAGTGTAATTACCAACCCGGTATTAAATACCCCAGTAAGTTACACGTTCTTGCCTCCTGGATCAACCGTTGTAATTACACCAACTACTGTATTAGGAACAAATCCAAATCAAAACAATGTTACCACACCTGGAACATGGGTTGTATATGTAAAAGACTTAACGAATAACTGTTTAACATCTATGTCGGTAAGTATTATACAAAACACATTGGCACCTAATGTTGATTTTTTACAACCATTACCTATACTAACTTGTAGCCAACCAAGTATGGTATTGAATGGGTTTAGCAGCAATAACAATGTAACTATTACATGGACAGTTCCTGCAACACCATCCAATTCGGTAAATCCAACACCAAATACTACGGTAACCATTAAACCATCGGTAACAGGTTCTACAGCAAACATTACAGTTGTAGGCATATATACAGTTGGCGCGGTAGACAATAATAATTTATGTAGATCAGTAAAAACCGGAACCATCTTACAAGATATCCGCGTACCGCGATTTACAATAAGTGCATTAACCAACTCTGTTATTAATTGTAAGAATCCGGATGTAGTAATTACCCCAATTATTACCCCAACCTTAGCAGTTGCATTAGTACCAACGTATACATGGTACCCACCAACAGGGCCAGGAGTACCGGGCACGCAGTTTAATACTACGGCAGCAGGAAGTCATACTGCTATCTCCATGTCATCAATTAATGGTTGTACTGATCAAGCAACCTATATAGTTGCAGCAGATTTTGCAGCCCCTGCGGTAGATTTTAGTCAAACCTTTACAATCAACTGTGGAACTAATCCAACAGTGGCATTGTTCCCAGTTATTACCGGAACAACTACAGGTTTCACTTATAACTGGAATGTATTCCCTCCGGGTGTAGTTGTATCCAATCCAACTTCTTCAACCATTATTGGATCTCAACCGGGCGAATATGGAATTACTGTTACTAATACAGTTAATGGTTGTAAAACCTCAGGTGTTTATGACGTAGAAGTAGGCGAATTAAATGTAGATTTCACGCCAAGTGTAACCTTTGGTTATGCACCATTAGGAGTAACGTTTGCAAACAACAGTGCTTCTAGTTCAAGTTTAGGAGTAATGACAGCAACCTGGAGCTACGGTAACGGAAGTGTATTATCAAATACATACACTAACGGAACATCAACAATAACTCCATCAGCAAACTATACAGCACCCGGAACATACAGTGTATTGTTATCTGTAAGTCAAGGTACATGTACCGGTTCTAAAGTTAAGTTGATAGTTGTAGAGGTACCAAGTAAAATAGAAGTACCAAACGTGTTTACACCAAACGGTGATAAAGTAAATGATGTATTCCGTTTAATAGCATCAAGTTTAGATGAAGTAACGGCAACCATTTACGACCGTTGGGGAAATAAAGTATACGATGTAATTAGTAAAACCGGCAACATAGGATGGGATGGTAAAAACCTTTCAGGAAAAGATTGTCCGGATGGAACCTACTTCTATATGATAAAAGCAAAAGGAAAAGACGGTGAAGAATACGATTTAAAAGGAAACGTAAGCTTATACCGATAAACAACAATTTTAAAACCATAAAAAAATCCCTACCTTTAAAAAGGTGGGGATTTTTTGTTTTAACATAGTTTGGCATAATACTTGAGTCTAATAATTTACTAACTTTTTTTAAAAGATTGTTAAAATTTAATTAAATTTATAACCTCAAATAAATAACATGAAAAACAATAGTAGAATAATCAAAACTCTTTCCGTTTTAATGGTGTTGTTGTTAACGCAATTCACCTTTGCTCAAAGAAATGGTTTCCACGGAGATTCCTTAGCGGGCTTTGACGAGGAGGCAGCAAAAAAATCAGCTTTATCCGAAGGTTTTTTTGGTAATGAATTTCCCGTAAGGATGGCTCAAATGAAGAGATCATACATTAACGCAAAATATGGTATTCAACCGAAGAACACGAAATCTTATTTTTTAACTCCAAATAATGGAGAAAAAGTATTGGTAGCTCCAGCTTGTCAAAATGAAGATTTTGAAGCTTCGACACAAGGACAAATTACATCCGCTAACCAAATTGCTGGATGGACATTAGCAGCCGGAGTAAATAATCCATGGTCAAATCCAGGAGTTAACTCTTGTAATTTATTAGGATGTTGTCCAAACCCTCCTTCAAAATCATTTTTATTTACAGCAGGTGCAACAGGATATATTGATCCTGTAATTGGCAATACTTATCCAATTTATTCAGTATTTGGAACTTCTGGTCCTAATAACGGTATTGGAAGTAATCCTCAGTTGGGTTTATCAAATATGTTTGGTACTAACTTTTTACGTTTGAATGATGCAGTAACCGGTGATTACAGTATGGAGAAATTATCAAAAACATTTGCTGTAACTGCTTCAAATGCCTTATTTCAATTTGCTTTTATTTCGGTGTTTTATACTGGTCACGGTTGTTGTGATGCAGGTGCATTTCAAATTAAGTTAACCAATGCAACAGCAAACACCGTTATTCCTTGTCCTAGTTTCTCCGTTTCTGCGCCAAGTTCTCAGTGTACAGGTACAGTTCCGGTTCAATATTTCGTTGCCGGTTCAGGAGTGCCTTTTACAGGAAATAATGGAAGTTTAATTTTTAATAAATGGAAATTAAACACATTAGATTTAACTGCTTATATCGGAAACAATGTAACAATTGATATAGTTGCTGCAGATTGTACGGCTGGCGGTCACTACGGTTATGTATATTTTGATGCACAATGTTTACCGATGGATATTATTGGTAACGGAAGTAACTTCCCTGCTGGCACGCCAAGTATTACCTTACCAACTTGCGGGGCTAGTGGAGCCACCATTACTTTACCTGGAGGCTTAGGCCCCTATTCATGGAATGGTCCCGGTATTACAGGAAACTTAACGATACCATCATTCACCAATCAAACGATAGTAACAACAGTTTCAGGAACTTTAAACGCTATTATGAATCCTGCTGGGTCATGTAATCCTATTATTAAAAACATTACGGTAACCATCACCCCTGCGCCGAATTTAAATTTGCAACCCATTCAACCAAGTTGCTCAAGTACTGTGGCAAGCATAAACGGAACACTCACGGTGGGCTCCCAGCCATTTACGGCGGTCACCACGGGTCCAACAGGAACGGTCAGTACCAATGTAACAGGAGCTACGATGTCAACTACCAATAACCTAGTAGCGGGTCAACACACAGTGAGTATTACGGATGCTATAGGATGTAAAATCACACAAGTAGTAACCATTAATCCACCCCCAGCACAAGCCAATTTTACGGTAGGTTCACCGGGTAATGATTATACATTAACGTGTTTAAATACACCGATAACGATGACAACCACATCGTTTAGCGGACCATTAACTTATACATGGACAAGCACCGGAGGAACCTTAACAGGCCAAACGGCAAACATTACCCAACCGGGTGTATGGCAAGTGGTAGGGCAACACCCTGTATCAGGATGTAGTGTAGCTGTAACCTTTACCATATCACAAAACTTAGCATCACCAACCATTGCAGTAACGCCAACAGTTCAAAGTATTACTTGTAACGTAGCGGCATCTTGTATGACCTTAACAAGTAACTTAGGTCCGAATGTAACTACAAACTGGTATCAGGTAAATGGCACGAATACAGTTTATGTAGGAGTTCCGCAACAAACAATAAACATATTTTGTCCTTCTGCACCTGGTGTTTATTGGGCAGAGAGTATAAATAACTTAACAGGTTGTAAGAGTACACGATCAGTACAAGTAACAGCCTCTGTAGGAGTACCTATATTTACTGTAACCAGCCCAAGTAATTTTACAGTAGGATGTTCAACAACGAGTATAACCAGTATGCAAATAACGAGTGTAATTACCAACCCGGTATTAAATACCCCAGTAAGTTACACGTTCTTGCCTCCTGGATCAACCGTTGTAATTACACCAACTACTGTATTAGGAACAAATCCAAATCAAAACAATGTTACCACACCTGGAACATGGGTTGTATATGTAAAAGACTTAACGAATAACTGTTTAACATCTATGTCGGTAAGTATTATACAAAACACATTGGCACCTAATGTTGATTTTTTACAACCATTACCTATACTAACTTGTAGCCAACCAAGTATGGTATTGAATGGGTTTAGCAGCAATAACAATGTAACTATTACATGGACAGTTCCTGCAACACCATCCAATTCGGTAAATCCAACACCAAATACTACGGTAACCATTAAACCATCGGTAACAGGTTCTACAGCAAACATTACAGTTGTAGGCATATATACAGTTGGCGCGGTAGACAATAATAATTTATGTAGATCAGTAAAAACCGGAACCATCTTACAAGATATCCGCGTACCGCGATTTACAATAAGTGCATTAACCAACTCTGTTATTAATTGTAAGAATCCGGATGTAGTAATTACCCCAATTATTACCCCAACCTTAGCAGTTGCATTAGTACCAACGTATACATGGTACCCACCAACAGGGCCAGGAGTACCGGGCACGCAGTTTAATACTACGGCAGCAGGAAGTCATACTGCTATCTCCATGTCATCAATTAATGGTTGTACTGATCAAGCAACCTATATAGTTGCAGCAGATTTTGCAGCCCCTGCGGTAGATTTTAGTCAAACCTTTACAATCAACTGTGGAACTAATCCAACAGTGGCATTGTTCCCAGTTATTACCGGAACAACTACAGGTTTCACTTATAACTGGAATGTATTCCCTCCGGGTGTAGTTGTATCCAATCCAACTTCTTCAACCATTATTGGATCTCAACCGGGCGAATATGGAATTACTGTTACTAATACAGTTAATGGTTGTAAAACCTCAGGTGTTTATGACGTAGAAGTAGGCGAATTAAATGTAGATTTCACGCCAAGTGTAACCTTTGGTTATGCACCATTAGGAGTAACGTTTGCAAACAACAGTGCTTCTAGTTCAAGTTTAGGAGTAATGACAGCAACCTGGAGCTACGGTAACGGAAGTGTATTATCAAATACATACACTAACGGAACATCAACAATAACTCCATCAGCAAACTATACAGCACCCGGAACATACAGTGTATTGTTATCTGTAAGTCAAGGTACATGTACCGGTTCTAAAGTTAAGTTGATAGTTGTAGAGGTACCAAGTAAAATAGAAGTACCAAACGTGTTTACACCAAACGGTGATAAAGTAAATGATGTATTCCGTTTAATAGCATCAAGTTTAGATGAAGTAACGGCAACCATTTACGACCGTTGGGGAAATAAAGTATACGATGTAATTAGTAAAACCGGCAACATAGGATGGGATGGTAAAAACCTTTCAGGAAAAGATTGTCCGGATGGAACCTACTTCTATATGATAAAAGCAAAAGGAAAAGACGGTGAAGAATACGATTTAAAAGGAAACGTAAGCTTATACCGATAAACAACAATTTTAAAACCATAAAAAAATCCCTACCTTTAAAAAGGTGGGGATTTTTTGTTTTAACATAGTTTGGCATAATACTTGAATCCTTTTATCTAATTAAAAAAAGCCTTTATGAAAAATTTTATTTTACTATTATTTTTTGCTTTCCAAATGCCGCTGTTTTCACAAAGTGAATTGGTAAGCAAATTAAAAAATGTGAGTAAGGATAAAAATCCTGCCTCATCTATTGAAAACAAACTAATTTTATTTGCTATAAGCAGCGATGATAATAAATTATTTAATGAGCAATTTGAAAAAACAATTTCTACGTATAAAGTTGCTAAATTAAAGGGAGGTTTTAATGGCGTAGCCGGATTTATTGTTGTTAAAACAACAAATGAAAAAATTGCCATTGAAAAAAGTGGCGTAAAAAACGCTTTAGTAATTCTTGAATCAGAATTAAGCGAAACTGTTTCTCCGGAAATAAAAAACATTGTTTTTAATTCAAATGGTGAAATTATTTATCAAAATTTAAATCAGGATAACCTATTTAAATCAATTCATCAATTAATAACACGTTAAAATTTGTAAGATGAAAACGATATTCAAAATAATTGCATTTCTTTTAATTTTTATTAATTCAAATGCGCAGGTAAATCCTGATTGTGTGAATGCAATTCCTTTGTGTTCTAATCCCAACTTTACCTTTTTTGCAACATCCGGTCCCGGGAATGTTGTTGATTTTACAAGCACTTCTAACGTTAGTAATCCACAAACGAATCCTAACCCTCCAAACTCCGGATGTTTACTTTCAGGAGAGTTAAATCCACAGTGGTTAATATTAACGGTAGGTAATGCAGGTGTTTTAGAGTTTGTATTTGGCGCAGGTAATAGTGCTAACCCACAAGCCGGTTTTTATGATTGGGCAATGTGGCCCTATACACCGAGTACATGCAGTCAAATATTTAATAACACCTTACCACCAATACGATGTAATTGGAATGGAAGCATGTCTGGCGGAACCGGTTTAGCAAGTGCTGCAAATATTCCTCCTGGAGGAAGTTCTTCAAATTTTGAAGCGCCATTAAACGTAAATGCTTGTCAGCAATTTATTATTTGTATTTCCAATTATAGTGGAGTAAATACCTTGGTAAGTTTTCAAAGTATAGGTACAGCAAGTTTATCATGTAACCCAAATTGTAATCCAACCTACGCAACATGTTTAGGAGGTACAGTAGCAGTATCGCCAGTTAATTTCGCCAATCTTTCTAATCCAACCTATTCATTATTTCCGGGGCCAATGGTTAATACAACAGGAACATTTGTGCTTACTCCAACGGTTACTACTACGTATACCACATTTATTACAGGTTTAAATTCTTCAAACGCAGTACAAACGATTAGTGCTACTTTAATTGTTACCGTTCATCCAACACCCAATATCAATCCTGTAGTTACAAACGGAACATGTTCTAATCCTGTAACAAACAGTGTAAATTTAAATGTTACGTTTAATCCAAGTGGTAGCCCCAATTATACGGTTAACTGGAGTCCTCCTCCGAGTACTGTAACAACCGTAAACAGTGGCACTGCTGCAGGTTTGCTTCCGGGCACAACTAATGTTACCATAACCACATCAAATGGTTGCACTAACACAGCACAATTTACAGTAGCACCCATTCCGCAACCGGCAAATTTTGTTGTAATAAATCCAAGTAATAATTATACGGTTACCTGTAATAATCCTGTAGTTGTATTAACTACAAGTGTTACAAATGGTGTACCACTTACCTATACATGGTTTCCAAATTGCTCATCTACTTTAACCGGTTCAAGTTATACTTTTAGCAATAGTTGTACAGGGCAAGTTGTTGGAACAAGTTCAACAGGTTGTGTACATACTGAAACATTTACTATTTATCAAGATTATTCAACTCCAACGGTTGTTGTTACACCTACCACAATGAATATTAATTGCAATATTGCTGCTTCTACTTTTACCGGAACAAGTAATTTGGGTCCTAATGTAACCACCAATTGGTATCAAATAGTAGGTTCAAACACAATTGCGGTTGGTGTACCACAAGGCACCATTAATCTTTTTCAACCAGGTTCACCCGGCGATTATTGGTTTTGTTCTACAAACAATTTAACAGGATGCGTTTCTTGTAAATCTGTTCAGGTAACGGCTTCTGTAGGAGTACCCATATTTACGGTAACCAGCCCAAGTAACTTTACGGTAGGTTGTTCAACAACCAGTATAACCAGTATGCAGGTAACCAGTGTAATTACTTCACCGGTGCTAAATACACCTGTAAGTTATACGTTTTTACCCCCTGGTTCTACAGTTGTAATTACACCAACAACTACTTTAGGTAACAATCCAAATCAAAATAATATTACGGTACCAGGCACATGGGTAGTTTGGGTAAAAGATTTAACCAATAATTGTTTAACATCTATGTCTGTAAGTATTATACAAAATACTATTGCGCCAAGTATTGATTTTATTCAACCACTTTCTATTTTATCATGTAAAGATCCAAGTATGGTTTTAAGTGGAATTAGCAACAATCCAAATGTAAACATAACATGGACCGTGCCGGCGGTTCCATCTAACTCCGTTAATCCAACAGCTAATACAACAGTTACTATTAAGCCATCAGTAACCGGCTCTACAGCAAACATAACTGTGGTGGGAGTTTATACCGTTGGCGCGGTTGATAATAACAATTTATGTAGAGCCGTTAAAACAACAACCATCCTTCAAGATATTCGATTACCGGCATTTACAATTAGTGCATTAACTAATTCCGTTATTAATTGTAAAAATCCCGATGTGGTTATTGTACCGGTTACTAATCCAACATTAGCAGTAGCTTTGGTTCCTACATATATATGGTACCCGCCGTTAGGTAGTCCGGTGCCGGGCACACAATTTAATACTACGGCTGCCGGTGCACATACTGCAATTTGTACCTCGGTAGTTAATGGATGTACAACAAGTGCAACCTATAATGTTGCCTCAGATTTTAATGCTCCTGCAATAAACGCACTTCCGGCATTTATATTAGATTGTGCCGATAGCCCAACTGTTCAATTAATACCTTCTATTACCGGAACTACCTCAGGTTTTACTTATTCGTGGACAGTACCTGCGGGTGCATTAACCAGTAACTTAACCAACTCTATGTTAACTACAAACATGATTGGTATTTATAGAATTTTAGTTACAAATACCGTTAATGGTTGTAAATCTACAGAAGTTTACGAAGTAACAAATGGCGCATTAACTGCTAATTTTGTTCCAAGCACTACATTTGGATATGCGCCTCTTACGGTAAATTTTGTAAACACCAGTACAACTAGTACAGGAGCAAGCAGTATATTTTGCTTGTGGAGTTTTGGCAATGGAATAGCAACGCCAACTGCAGTTTTAAATACACAAAACCAAAACACCACTTACTTAACAGCGGGCACCTACAGTGTTGTTTTATTTGCTACAAAAGGAAGTTGTACAGATAGTGTAATGAGAATAATAACAGTAGAAGTGCCTTCTAAATTAGAGATTCCAAATATTTTTACGCCAAATGGAGATAAGGTAAATGATACCTTTAGATTAATTGGATCATCACTTGACGAAATTACCGCAATTATTTACGATAGATGGGGAAATAAAGTGTATGATGTAACAAGCAACACAGGAAACATTGCTTGGGATGGAAAAAATTTATCTGGGAAAGATTGTGCAGATGGTACTTATTTTTACATCATTAAGGCCAAAGGCAAAGATGGTGTTGAGTTTGAACAAAAAGGAAATGTTACCTTATTGAGGTAAAAAAGCAGATTTAGAATTTAAAATCCCGGCAAATAGCTGGGATTTTTTGTTTATAATTTGTTATTAGGGGTTGGCTGTATTCCTTTAATTTAGTGGGATATGGCGAAAAGTGCAGATAAAGAAACACCCTTAATGAAACAATACAATAGCATTAAGGTTAAATATCCGGATGCAATATTGTTGTTTAGGGTTGGCGATTTTTATGAAACATTTGGCGAAGATGCAGTTAAAACATCAAAAGTATTAGGCATTGTTTTAACCAAAAGAGCAAACGGTTCTGCTTCGCATATTGAGTTGGCAGGATTTCCTCATCATTCTTTAGATTCATATTTACCTAAGTTAGTTAGAGCTGGATACAGAGTTGCTATTTGCGATCAATTAGAAGATCCAAAGCTTACTAAAACAATTGTAAAGCGCGGAATAACAGAATTGGTTACGCCCGGAGTAAGCTTTAACGATAAAGTTCTAAATCATCAACAAAATAATTTTTTAGCTTCTGTACACTTTGATACAAATAAATCGGGCGTTTCTTTTTTAGATGTATCTACCGGATTGTTTTTAGTAGCAGAAGGTTCTTTAACTTATGTAGAAAAACTAATTCAAAATTTTAAACCCAACGAAATATTATTTGAAAAAAATAAGCGCAATGATTTATTGAATTTAATTGGCGACAAGTATTATGTTTTTGGATTAGACGATTGGGCCTTTAAATATGATTTTGGTTTTGAATCATTAACCAAGCAATTTGAAACAGCATCGCTTAAAGGATTTGGAATTGAAAATCTTAATGCAGCTATTTGTAGTTGTGGTGCAATTTTACATTATTTAAATGAAACAAAACACGATCGGTTAAAACACATTACTACCATTAGTAGAATAGATGAAGAGGAATTTGTTTGGTTAGATAAATTTACCGTTAGGAATTTAGAAATATACGGCTCTAATAATGAAAACGGAAAATGTTTGGTAGATGTTATTGATCAAACAGTAACGCCTATGGGCTCGCGTTTGTTGAAGCGTTGGTTAGCCTTGCCATTAAAATCTTTAAACGCAATTAACGAACGATTAGAGGTTGTTGATTATTTTACCAAGCAACCCGAATTGCGTTTAGAATTAATAGGATTATTAAATGAGTTAGGAGATTTAGAAAGATTAATTTCTAAGGTAGCTGTAGCGCGTGTTAACCCAAGGGAATTAGCACATTTAAAAAAATCATTATCCGTAATTGCATCAGTAAAAAATAAATTAAATAGTTTAGAAAATAATTCTTTAAAGAAAATAGCAGAACAATTAAATGCTTGTAGTTTAGCTTTCGAAAAATTAGAAGCAGAATTAAATGATGAAGCACCCGTAAATATTTTAAAAGGAAATGCCATTAAACCCGGTATAAATGCAGACTTAGATGAATTACGCGGATTAGCATTTAGCGGGAAAGATTATTTATTAAAAATACAACAACGTGAAGCAGAGAATACAGGAATACCTTCGCTTAAGGTGGCATATAACAATGTGTTTGGCTATTATTTAGAAGTAACCAATACGCACAAAGATAAAGTACCTACCGATTGGATACGTAAACAAACACTTACTAATGCCGAGCGTTACATTACACCGGAATTAAAAGAATACGAAGAAAAAATATTAGGTGCAGAAGAAAAAATTTTAAAACTAGAGCAACAGTTATACGAAGAGTTAGTTCGTTTTGTAGGTGATTATGTTGAGCCAATTCAGTTAAACTCAAACTTAATTGCACGCTTAGATATTTTAATAGGTTTTGCAGAATTAGCAACATTAAACAATTACATTAAACCGGTAATGAATGATGGTTATGCAATTAATATTGTTGAAGGCAGACATCCGGTAATAGAAAAACAATTACCCATTGGTACAGATTATGTAAGTAACTCGGTTTATTTAGATAACGAGCAACAACAAATAATGATGATTACCGGCCCTAATATGAGTGGTAAATCAGCCTTATTGCGTCAAACTGCTTTAATTGTTTTAATGGCTCAAATTGGTTCGTTTGTTCCAGCAAAGGAAGCAGAGCTAGGTATTATTGATAAAATATTTACGCGGGTTGGTGCCACTGATAATATTTCTTCCGGCGAATCTACTTTTATGGTAGAGATGAACGAGACGGCAAGCATTTTAAATAACTTAAACAACCGAAGTTTGGTGTTGTTAGATGAAATTGGAAGAGGAACCAGTACCTACGATGGAATTTCTATTGCGTGGAGCATTGCCGAATATATTCACAACTTAACCGATAACCGCGCTAAAACATTATTTGCTACGCATTACCACGAGTTAAATGAAATGGAAAACTATTTTCCGAGAATAAAAAACTTTAATGTTTCGGTGCAAGAACTTAACAATAAAATTATTTTTCTTAGAAAATTAAAGCAAGGCGGTAGCGAACATAGTTTTGGTATACACGTTGCAAAAATGGCCGGAATGCCAAGAATAGTTATTGAAAGAGCCAATGTAATTTTAAAGAAATTAGAAAAAGAACACGAAATGGAATTAGAACTTGCTAATACCGGAATAGAAGAGGGGGGAATGAAAAAATCATCAGAAACGTTTAGGCCCGATACCGATGTGCAATTAAGTATTTTTCAATTAAACGATCCGGTATTACAAAAAATAAAAGAAGATATTTTAAATACCGATATAAATACACTTACTCCCGTTGAAGCTTTACTAAAACTAAACGAAATTAAAAGAACCTTAGGAATGTAAATTACAGTAATGAAGTTTCTATTAAGTAAAAGTTTTATTCATGTTTTCATTTTTGTTGCTAACCTATGTTCCGCTCACGATTCTTTAAAAATTAAAAACAATTTTACACCTGAATTTAATACTTACTTAGGTTATCTTATAAAATCATACCCGGGTGTTCCTGAAAGCAATTATGTTACTGCAAATTCATTAGGTTTATATTGGCAAACAAACGGAAAGGATGCATGGCACCAACAGTATTATTTTCCAAAATTTGGTTTCGATTTTATTTACAGCACCTTTTCTAATCCTAAGCAATTAGGATATAGTTTAAGCCTTATTCCTTGCTTGGAGTTTAAAAGCAAAAACACTGCAAAAAAATGGCGCTTTAAAGCAGGATTTGGAGCCGCCTATTTTAATAAACCTTTTGATGCGGTAACCAACCCTGCTAATTTTTACATTGGAGGGAATTACACAAACATGACCTTGTTTGATTTTTACAGGATTCATAATTTAAAAAAAGGAATACAACTTAAGTATGGTCTTACAGGAATTCATTCTTCAAACGGACATACCGGTTTACCCAATGCAGGAATGAATATAATTGCGGCTCACATTGGAATAAGTTTTATAAATAAAGAGATGAATCAAAAATCATTTGTTGATTCAGTAAGTAAAAAACTATCCTACACCTTAAAAATGGGAATGGGTTATCACGAATTTGGTGCCACCTCAAAACCTGTTGGCGGGCCTCTTTATCCTAGTTATCATTTTTCTTTTTGGGTAAATAAACCGTACAGTAAAATTGGCCTTTTGCAGTTTGGTTTTACAGGAGCTTATTATACCAGTTTTTATGATTATATTATTTCTCAGGAAGTGTATACCTCTAATCAAAAAGCAAAATCAGCAACGGGTTTGTTGTTTGCAGGACACGAATTTGTTTTTGGAAAAGTTAGTTTTGTTGCACAAGCCGGAATTTATTTTTACAACCCCTTTTATATTAAACAAAAAAAATTGGAGGGCAGCTGGAGTAATTTACCGGATAAAATTGAAGCAATAAATTCAAATAGAATAGGCTTAATGTATTACCCGTTTAAGAAAGCAAATTCATTAGTAAAACTAAATAATCAATTTCATGTGGGTTTGTTTTTAAAGGCAAACTTGGCACAGGCCGATTTGTTTGAGTACAGTATGGGTTATACTTTTTAATTTTTTAATTTATACAACTTTCCGTTACTTGCTGTAATAATTAAATTGTTTTGTTGATTGTTTACAATAGAAAGCAAATTTACTTTTTCATTTAAATTCATTTCTTCCCAATTATTTCCATCATTTGTTTTAAAAACAACACCTTCATTTCCTACAGCCCAACCTTTGTTGTTTCCTTCAAAACAAATGGCATTAAAATGAATTCTGTTTTTAAATGTTTTATTTTTTTTCAAAACTTCGGTCCATGTTTTACCTGCATTAGTGGTTTTGTAAATTCCTCCATTATAACCACAGGCAAAAGCGCTTAAGCTATCTATTTTTACAGCGCCGGTAAAAAAATCATCTTTTAAATTTTGCGCTTTAAAATTGTAACCAAAATCGTTTGACTTATAAGCAGTGCCATAACCCAAAAGCCAATAATTGGTATGCGAAAAATTAATACCAGCTCTAAACTCATTATCAAAATGCCACACCCATTTTAAGTTTCCATCAATCATCCATAACAGGTTGCCGTTATCAAAGTTTTCGCCACCGGCAAACATTAGTAATTTTTCATCTCCAAAAATGCATCGTAATGGAACTATATTATGAGGCTCGGGTGTAAACGAAAAAGCAACTTCATTCCAACTAATTCCGTTATCTGTACTTTTTAAAACCAGTAAATCATCACCACAGGCATAAGCAATGCTGTCGTTTATAAATAATACATCGTAAATACATTTGGTAGATTCGTGTATTTTAATCCAGTTTAAACCGCCGTTGTTTGTTTTGTAAATAAAACCATTTTGTCTTTTTGTTCCCCCACAAATAAAGCCGGTGCCGCTGTTTAGCCAAGTGCTTTTATAGATGTTGCCAGCGGTAGGGCTATTTATAGTTTCAAAAGAAACAGTGGGTGCGTTTTTTTTGCAGGATAAAGCAAAAAGGCCTAAAATCAGCACCTTCAGAGGTATTAGGGACCTTATATGCTTCCAACACATACCCGTAAAAATCGTAAAAAATATGGCTTATTTTTTGTTGCTTATTAAATTTTATATACATTTGCAGTCCCCAAATAAACGGTTGGGTTTTTTTTGAAATAAGTAAATAAAAGCGGAAATAGCTCAGTTGGTAGAGCGTAACCTTGCCAAGGTTAAGGTCGCGGGTTCGAGACCCGTTTTCCGCTCAAAAAGCCCCAAAAAGGGCTTTTTTAAAACAAACACCAAAAATGCCTCTGTGGTGGAATTGGTAGACACGCAGGACTTAAAATCCTGTGACCTTAACAGTCGTGCGGGTTCAAGTCCCGCCGGAGGTACCATAAAGCAGAAAAAGTCCTTTCGATTAATTTCGGGAGGACTTTTTCGCTTTACGGTACTGAAGCGAACGAGGCACGAGTTCTGCTTCACATTTTAGTACTGAAGCGAACGAGGCACGAGTTCTGCTTCACATTTTAGTACTGAAGCGAACGAGGAACGAGTTCTGCTTCACATTTTAGTACTGAAGCGAACGAGGAACGAGTTCTGCTTCACATTTTAGTACTGAAGCGAACGAGGAACGAGTTCTGCTTCAGTACAAACTATAATAATGCAAGTTTTTTTTAAGTAATTATAAAATCAAATTTAATAAAGTAGTTAAAGTTGTTTCTTTCGCATAAAAAATGCAACAAACAACTTTAAAAAAATCAGCAATTGCTAAACTTAAAATACCGGATTTTAAAACTCGAATAAATGAGTTAAAAGAAAACATGAAGGTAAATGGTTTAAGCGATAATACTTTTGAGAATTACGGACGTAAATTAGCCGAAATTTCACTTTACTTTAATAAACTTCCCGATGAAATTACAGAAAACGAACTCCGTATTTATTTATCGCAATTAATTGACGGTGCAAAAAGCGCTTCTTTAAGTGAATTTAAACACACGGTATATGGCATGCGTTATTATTTTAAAATGATTGGCAAAGAATCGCAAGTTAAGTTGCCCAGAATAAAACATGAAAGCAGATTGCCAACAGTTTTAAGTAAAGAAGAATGCAAATTGCTATTTTCTTTAACAACAAATCATAAACATAGAATTATATTGTTATTTATTTACGCTGCCGGATTAAGGGTAAGTGAGTTAGTAAATTTAAAATGGAGTTGTATAGATACAGATAGAATGTCTGTTTTAATTAAGCGTTCCAAAGGCAATAAAGATAGGTATGTTCCTTTAGCAGATAATTTATTAGCTGATTTGGTGAAATACATTTCCGGTAATAGAAAAAGCGATTATATTTTTACTGCACCACTTACTAATAAAAAAATGAGCGCCTCCGGAATTAGATTTTTAATGCGCCAAGCGGTTAAACGCGCCGGTATTGTTAAAGAAGGAGTTTGCCTACATACATTACGACATAGTTTTGCAACACACTTATTAGAAGATGGATTAGATTTAGTTTCTATAAAAGAATTATTAGGCCATTCTCGTATTGATACCACGCTTGTTTATTTACATGTGTGTAATCGTACTACACTAAAAAAAACATCGCCATTAGATAGTTTATTTATTAGGCCCGATAATGATGAATTAAGTAATAATAAAGAAAAATTTAAATCACTTGTAATGGATAGAAAAAGGGAAAGAGAGAAACCTCTTTTGCAATTAAATTTATTTGAAACTTAAGCAAGTTGCGGTAAGCCGCTGTTACCACCAGTGCCTTTGTCCGCTTGTTTATAGCGATTTACAAAGTCAGATATAAAACATAACAAAGAGATGGCTTTCAAACTATTTATTTCCTTACCAAAATCAATGTGTATTCCGTGCATAACTCCATGTCTATTTAGGTCGCTGAAGTAATTTGATTTGTCGGCTTTTCGAGTGTCAACATCAATAGCGCTTTCTTGTCCGAGAATAAATTCTACCATGTCGGGGGACTTAGTCTTTGCAATAAACTCTTTAAATATTTTTTTTCGCCTAAACATGTTTCCTTCGCAAATCCCGTCAGCCTGTGATAAAAATAAAATTGTCGAAGAAAAATATTTTTTGTCTTTATGAGCTTTAAAAGCTTCAGTAAATATTGATTGTCTGTCTGGGTGTTTTTTGGTTAAATTATTTTTTAGCTTATTCAAATTCTTACTGTAATACTTGGAAAGGATTGAAGTCGCCTCGCCTACTTTTGAGTTTTGAATTAACGAAAGAATTTTAAAGTAAGATTGACCATCAATGTCTGCTGATAAATACCAACCATGATTTGCGAGAACACTTACAAGCTTGTTCCTTATTTCTGCGAGTTTCTTTGTCTCCTTTGAAATTTGGTCAAATTGCTTTTTTAATAATTCTATTCCATTGAATAAATCAGGGCTAATTGCAAAGTCAGAATTGTCAGACTTATTTTTATTTATTTTAATTTGAATTTCTGTCGGCATTGGTGGTAACGTTTTCGGGCTTGGCGAAGGTGGCGATTTTCACCACAAATGTTGATGCGGAGAACTAAACTTTGATTAACCTCAAATGTGTCTGCGGAGCACTGAACCGCCACTTTTGCCAAACCCGTGTTACAAGCTGGCCTTCTGTCCACCGTGTAGTTAAAACGCTTTCCTGTCAATGGTTTTAGTGTCTGCATAGCAACTGATTTTTGTCTGTCGTTGGGTTGTGTGGTTGCGTATTTTTTATTTTCAGAAGGGGGGGGGAGATTTTTTTTAATTCAATTTTGTCTGGGTGGGAAAGGTGGAAGCTCTTTTGCAAGCTTTGGTCTGTGCTTGGGCTTGTGCGGCTTGTAAATGTGCTTACACCTGTGTGTTGGTTATTCTTCATATTCAATTATTTTTTGAAATACTTGATGCTCTTTGAAAGGATGAGCAGTAAAAAATTCATGTCTTCTTTCATTCGTTTTAAATCTAACTTCTCTTTCTCCCCAAATTGCCCAAACAAATTTTAATTTCTTTTCGCTTAAAAATTTATTGAGTAAGTCTTTTCGCAGATATACCAGACTGTGATTGTTATTGTAATCCTCATGATAATAAATATTGATTGACGCTTTGTTTCCATTTGATTCAAATAAGTCAAAAGTCTGCGGCTGATTTATTAATTTCAAATGATTGGCAACTTCTTTTGCAACAACAGTTGAGTGTCCTGCATCGTTAAGGTGACTATGATAACCTTCCCAATTATATTCCATTACTGGCATCAAAACTTCAAACTCTTTTGTCTCGGAAACCTCCCTTTCAATTTCATCTGGAAATTCTTTTCGCACACCTACTTCATCACCTTCAGTATCCCAAAATACAGATGGGAAATAACCTGGGTCACCTTTCTTAATTTTGATTTTCTTTTTGGCGGTTATGAATTCCAAAGTTGTGTCGTTTGCAGAAGTTGAATCTTCGCAATAGTATAATTCACCAGCATAGGAATAATAGTTTTCATGCTTCTCTCTTATCCATCTTCCACCCAAATTTTGTTTCTTTAAAAAATCAACTACCTCATTATATTCATTTTCTTTTATTAGGAAACTTCTAATAAAAGTGAATCGGTGTCTTTCAGCAGGCACATCTTCTTGGCTTACATAAGCATCTAAGCAAATCCATTCTCCACTATTTCCTACTACATCTTTCATTGAAAGATAATCATCAATGAAAGGCATACCACCGTTCTCATACCAATCTTCAAGTGGGATTGCTCTGTCCCCTAATAAATCATCTTTGATAAATAATTCTCCTTTTGGCTTTGAAGGAAAACTTGGGTCAATGTCGGCATCCGAAATTCTGAATCTATCCCAATCCCTATCCATTAAACCTAAGTCGTCTCTTAGTCCTGCATTTTCAAAATATGCAATCCATGAATATTTTTTTCCATATCGTTCAATCTTGGCCCTTTCTGTTCTACCTCTGTTGTAATAGTTGTCATTACCAAGAGCAGTCTCAGCTTCCTTAAACATTTCAGCGTTCCAACCTAAGTCATAAATTCTCCAATAGATTTGTTTCCGAACTTTAATTTTTTCTTGCGTATTAGAATATGAACCACCATCTTTCACGATGCGTCCTAATGTATAATTGCTAAAGTCCATTTGTATTGGACCTGAATAATCATAGTCCCTGTCTCCATAGTCATGTTCACCTAAATCTCTTATTCCTCCAAATGAATATGGAGGTCTTACATTTTTAATTTCGTTTTGTGTGAGAATAGAAGGGTTGTGAATTAGAGAAATTTCTATTGTCCTTCTCGCATAATCTCTGGCTAAAATGTGTGTGGTTGAAAACGGTGCGTTCTCTTTGAAAATTAAATTATAAATACTCTTACAAATTTCGGGAAGAAAAACCGTTCTGAACTTGTCCGATTTAAACGAGTTATGTTCTGCCATTGTAACTCCATACAATGCTGCTAAAGTTCTTTCCCAAACATAAGGGTCATTAATTTTCAAAGAAAAATAAACCAATGAAGAAAACTCATTCGGGAATTTTCGCCCATAGTAATAAAGTGCTCTTGTTGCATCGTCTCGTAAAGCTCTGTTTGTGCTTGTCAAAAACCATAAAATCACTTTGGCTAAAAGGTGTTGCTTTTGAATGATAATTACTGATTCGCTTTTATCATTCTGGCATTGTAATTCAAATTCATTAAGAAAACTTTCAAGGTCGTATGCTTTTTTTCGTATGAATTCTGTCCAATGAATATCTCTTTGATTTATTGGCATTGATTCTAATACTCTTGAAATAAAAAGAGCGTTCAGCGGATGCTGAATGTCACTCAATGTTTTAAAAGAAAGTTCAAATAGCGAATTTTTATTTTGATGAGAGCCACTAAATAGTTTTCCAACTAATGCGGTATCAACCTCTTTTACAAATTTTGCAGGTAGCTTAAATAAAGAAGTTACTGACTTACTGAAAGCATAATTTGCAAAAGAAATCCTTGCTAAGAATTTATCTTTAAAAAATTTAGGAAGAAGTTTAAATGTCTTGCCTCTTGTGAATTCTAACTTTTTGTCTTGTCCAATCAATTCATGAATTGAAACTTGTCTTAACTGTGGTAGCAATAAAGAAAGAGCTGTGATTACATCTTCGTAAAAAGGATGCTGTCCGTTCTCTTGAACAATTTTTTCAATAAATTTTTTGCTAATGAAAAATTTTACATCCTGATTGCTTTGGATTAGATTTTCACTTATCATGTAACCTGCAAGCATGTCGTAAGTGAAACTTACATATTCTTGTTCGCCTCGCATATCACGAGTAACAACTAAACCCTCATTAATTAAAATGTCTGCTTTTGACTTGTCTTTTTCATAGGCTTTGTTTCCATCAATTAAATTATAAAAGTCCTTTACAGGAATTTCTCGTAGATTATTTTGCCATAAATAATTTGAAAGAATCGCAAGACTCTCGGAGATAAAAGATTCATTTTGCTTTAGTAAATGACTGTTATGAGTAACTCGCTTATTTACTTGTTTTAAGTATTCATTGAAAACATCAAAGGTTGATTCTTCTTCTATGTTTACTTCTACATCATTACTTGTTTTCCAGTTTGGGTTTTTTATCTCACAAAATATTTTTAAAAATATTGGGTCTTTGAATTTCTCTAATGGGGCAAAAAATAGATTTGCTTTTAGCTTATACTTTTTGAAATACTTGTTTACTGCGTCACGAATTGTATCATAGTCTTCAAAACCGTATATATGATGAAATCTTTTTTCAATAATTGAATCCCAAATTCTATTTGTGTATGAACTACGACAAGTAGTAACAATTACTAAGTTTTTTAAGGATGAAATTTTGGCAATGAAACTACCCAGATGATTTTTCCAAATCAAAGAAAAGAAACGATTGTTTGTTGTTTCATTTAACCCGTCAATGACTATTGGAATTTTTGTTTTTATGATTGAACCGTAAATGTCAAGTGCCTGAATAAATTCATCAAAGGAAAATTCTTTATTGATGTCAAGCACTTTTAGCATAGCTTCCGTAATACTTGTTTCATCCGTAAACTTATCGCCAGTAATAAAGATGGCTGGCTTGCCAGCCATTATATTTTGATAGGCGATGTTACAAGAAATATGAGTTTTACCTTTTGCTGCATCTGCTAAGAAGTGAATCTCCTTTTGAGTATCATGAAAGTAATTTCTGAAAAACTGATTGTAGGTATATGCAAAGTCAGAAATCAATTCATAAATATCTGAAGCATCTTTGTATGCTCTGCTCTTTTCATCAAAGACTGTGTAATCTATTTTCAAAAAGAAATTTTGAAAATCTGTTTCTAATTCTTGAAGTGTTTTCTTTGGGAGAAGCTCCTCTGAATAATTCTTGAAACATCTTTCAATAACTTCAATTTTATCAAATGCAAATGCTAAGTGTTTTTTAAATTCATCGCAGTATAAAACGAAGTTTCCTCTTTGAACTTCCTCCTTTGCACTAATCATGGTTTCATCTCTGAAATCTTTTATTTCAGATAAAACTTGATTAGATTTTTCAAGCAATTCTTCTTTTAAGGTTTCAAGTTGTTTGCAGTAATTTGAATCAAACAGTAAGAAGTCAATTTTTGATTGAGTGTATTTATCAATACTATGTAAGTCGGGGTCGTATTTGTCTTTTACTTTTTCAAAATTTTCCTCAAACCTTTTCTTAAACCAGTCATTTGAAAACTCAAGTTCCCCGAAAAAGAAACTCCTAATGCCTATATGTTTTGATTCTTTAAGAAACGAAATGAAAGATGATTCCCCCCAATGTTCAATCTTAATAGTCCTCTGAGTTGGAATCTTTTTTGGCAAGTCATTTTCAAACCAGTTTCTTTCTCCCTTGCTAAATTTACCCTTGCTTGAAAGACTGTCTGTTGTCAAATCAGTTTTTAAACACAAAAACCATTTTGTTAAGTCTGTGTGATTCCTGCAAGCTGTTTCTAAAGATTCCTCAATAGCAGAATCTCTTGAACTAATATTTAACCTCCCGTTGTCAGAATAATATTTGCATTGCCATCCCCACTTTTCACCGTTTGTTAGGTTCAAGTAAAACTCAACACCTCCGTCACCACCACTCCCGTCAATAGGGGTAAAACTACCAAGATGCCCGAATTCCTTTTGGGCTATTTGATAACACAATTGTTCAAAGCACTTAGTGACTTTACCATCATAAGGTTTGAGTTTTGAAAAGTCTATTTGGTCAATTGTTACCATACATCAAATTTAAAAGAAGGGGTGGACAAAAAATGGCTCTTTTGGTTTTGCGAAGGGTCGGCTTGTGTGTAGGGCAAAGCCAAATGTGCCATTTGTGCGGCTGGCTAAAATTGAATTAAAAAAAATGTGCGGTGGGGAAAATAAAAAATACAGAAGGGTCAGCAATGAGTGTCGGCTCAGTTGCTGTCCAGTTGAAATATGGTCTGTATGTTGGTCACCTGCCAAAATTAGCGTTTCATTTTATGTTTATAGTCGTCCTTTTGGTCGTTGTTGTGTCGTCTGTTAGGCTTGCTTGTAACGTATAGCAACCAAGCGTCCGGCGGGCATTACGAAGCCTCCTTTGTCTAATTGCACTAACGATTATTAAATATACAAATAATTATTTTACCAAAGTCTGCCCGCTGGTCGCTTGATTGCTGTTAGGTGTCTGGTGGCGGCACACAGATACGTCACGTTGACGTGTCTGCCGTTATATTGTTTAAAGATTATTTGTTTGTGTCAGCCAGTTATTTAACCAGTCAACTGGAAATTTAATTGTACTTAGGTCTAGCGTCAATAATTGTTCTGTGTTATAAGTATTGAAGAGGTTTAAGTCCCATTGCATTTCGATGTCACACAAAATTTCTTCAATGTCTCCTAAGTCGTTACCGTTGTCAAATTGAGCGATGCAAAACATATGATATTTACGAGCCCAGTTAGCGAAGTCTTGATGCGTGTATTTGCATTTGTCAGCGATAAGTTCATTTAAAAGTTGCAATAAATTGTCGCGGGAAAAGTCGATCGGGATGTCCTTGGCACCTGTTTCTTGAAGCCCACCACCTTTTGTCTTTATGAATGTCATGTTATTTGTCTATGTAATGTCTTGCGGAATGTCAGTCCGCCACTTGCACCTAACGTTTTGCAGCTAGTGGCCGGCGGGTTTTTGAAACACCATCTTCCTTTACCTACAAAAGGTTATTTAAAGATACTTAGGTTTTTAGTGAGCCGCAAATAAATTGTCTGCCGCTTTAATTGCGCGCGAACGATGACCGATTCAGCCCGCTGGCCACTAGGTGCTGTTAGTACCTGTAGGGCCACATTTAGTTTACGTCTCGCTCACGTGTCCGCTGTATTTACTTTTTTCTTGTCAGCAGCAATGTTTTAATTACTTGAGAAATTGGTGGTTTGGCTTCGATGAAGTCCAGCCTTAAATTGGCGTTACTTTTTTTGACAGAGAATTTTAGGGTCTTGTATTCGCTGTCTATACGCATTGTTATGGTTAATATATTGTCGACAAATGAATACTTTGTTAAAGTGTCATTGTGAAGAAAGTCCGGGTCACCTTTGATAAACTTTCCATCGGATTTAAATTCCCAAGTTTCAGTTTGTTTTTGTTTTTCTGGTATATAGGCATTCCAAACCCCAACAACATTAATTTCTTTAGAGACTTTTATTTTCTCTGTTTGTCCCACCGAAAAAAGAGAAGTCAATACGAGAATTGTCAAATATGTCTTACGGAATGTCATGTCGTGTCTGGCCCTATTGGTACTAACGTTTTCAGGCCTTGCGCCGTTTTTTGCTTGTCCAAGTTATGCATTTGAGCGTTAACACGCAAAAAATGGAGCAAGACCTGTGTTAGCGGGTCGGTTTTTTAGTCCCCCAAGCAATACAGGTCAATGTCTATTGAGCAATTGATGTCTGCAAGTATTTTATTGTGTTCACGTTTTATATAAATACCTGGATTAGGTCCGTCATAATAATACTGAACAATGCGAAGCTGAACAATGCAGTTTTTTGTCAACCGTTTTATTGTGTCGACACGAGGCTTAATTATTTCGTCAATGTATTTTGCAATTAGGTCACCGATGAAGTCTTTGGAATATGTTTTTACTTCGTGTGTCCACATATTGCATTCGTGAACTTTTTCGTGTTGCTTTTTTGAGCCTACAAGATACTTGTCATCTTTTACGCCTTTGTCGAGGGGTTCAAGTCCAAGCTCTTTTGTAAAAATGTCCGGCGAGAAGTCGAACTCGAAGAAGCCTAAAATAATATGATTTTGATTAACGTCAGGAGTTTTGTCCTTGTCCATTAATTTGTTGATGTCCGATTTATTTAATTTCTCGTGTGTCATTGTGTGTCCGTCAAAACTGCCCGCTAACGTTTGGCGGCCTTGCCAAGGGCGGGTTTTCGGAGCTTCCCTTGTCTATTTACCGAAACGTTTATTAAATATACAAATGTTTTTTAGCGGAGGCAAATTAAAAACGGTCTGCGTAGCAGGCAATAATTTAGCCGAAGCCCTTGCAGTCAGCCCGCCTTGGGCAAGACCGCTGTTATGCGCTGGTAATCAAGTCCAAGTATTATTTTTGTCGACCCAAATGTAAAAAACAATAATTTGTTCTAGTTCAAAGATTGCTTTTTGTAGAATCCTGTTTTGTTTGGTAAAACGACCTTTTATTTTGGATTTTACTAAAAATTGAATTGTAATAAATTCATTTGCTAAAAAGTCATGCGCAATATAATTTCTATCATCAACAACATTGTCTAATAGAATTACGAAGTCGGTACGAATATTTTTTGCTTTTAACTCTTTAGCAGTTTGTCCGAGAGTCTTTTTTTCAAGTTGTTCAATTGTATAATTGAATTTATTAATAAGAAGATTCTTTAAACTTAATTCAAGTAATTGAGCATTGCCCATGTACAATGCATATTTCTCAAAAAGGTTTAGTTTTTCATATTTTGCAACTCGTTTTAAAATTTGAGCCTGCAAACGCTTTTGAGTTGTTGTGAAATCTTGTTGTTTGTTTGTCATTTGAATTTGAGTTAAATCAAATCCATTCGTTCCTAACATAATTATTTACAATTCTGTCTTTAAGTGGTTTGTCAAAAGCAATCCAATAATTTCTAATTGCATAGTCAATATGTGATTGGGCTTCAAATTCGAAATCAGCTTTAATTATTTCATCCTCGAATTTGTCGTGATGTTTTAAGGCATTTTTAATACGATTATTTACATGTTTAATTTTGTCTTTGGAGGGCTTATTTTTACCTGTCATTTGGGCAAATGAGTCCCAGAAGGATTTATCGCCGTCTAAAGTATTATAACCTTGTCGATGAGTTGCAAATTGTGCAAATATTTCATTCGCTGCACCAGCTAATGTTAATGATGAAATAAAATCACCTGCATTATACAATTGGATTGCTCGTCTTAGCTGAACTACAGCAATTTTTGATTTCTCGATTTCAGTCAAATTAATTGTCACTTTACTTGCGCATAACGTTTGGCGGCCTTGCGCCGCTTTTTGCTAAGTCCAAGTTACGCATTTGAGCGCTAACACGCAAAAAGTGGAGCAAGACCGCTGTTATAGGTTGTAAGCGCCACGCAGATACGTCACGTTGACGTGTCTGCCGATTTTATTCCTTTATTATTTTTTTGCTAAATGAAAAGTTGTCGGTATAAATATTTACTAAATAAAAGCCTTTTGCTAAAGTGGAGATGTCGATGTAATAATTTGAAGTGTGATCGTAAATTTCGAGAACTTTTTCACCAAGAATATTTAATATTTCAACCTTTGACATTGAAGAGTTGTCGGCTGTAATGACTTTAAAAAGGTCTTTTATAGGATTTGGATAAACATGAAAGTTATTATCAATAAATAATTCTTGATTAGAAGTCGGACCTACATAAAATGAATAGGAGTTAGTCGTCGTGTCATTTGGTGTAGCGCAGACTGTCGTGCTTAAGTATGTTATAAAAACCGTATAGTTTAAGTTGTAATTACCTTCAGATAATGCACCCACAGTTAATGTATTAATATAAACTGGCGCGCTTGGCAGAACCGGGTTGTAATAATAGCATGAAACTAAATCAATTTGCTTATTTATGTTGTCAACTGAAATGGAATGATTAATTGGAAGTCCGTGATTGCCAAAAGCAACTTTAGTAATTATTTTAACGTCTAAGGCGTTTTGTGCGAGAATAGTCGGCGTATGTACAGTATAAAAAGTCTGCGCTTTGTGAATGTAAAATAGAAAACAAAATAGTGTAAGAGATATAACTTTTTTCATGTCAATTGTTTTGCAAAAATTAGACCAAAGTCGAAAAGTCTTTAAATTTAACAAATGAATTATTTTTTCTACCGATACGTGGTCCGCGCTTATTACCTATAACGTTTGGCGGCCTTGCCAAGGGCGGGTTTTCGAAGCATCCCTTGTCTATTTACCGAAACGTTTATTAAATATACAAATGTTTTTTAGCGGAGGCAAATTAAAAAACGGTCTGCTTTGCAGGCAATAATTTAGCCGAAGCCCTTGTAGTCAGACCGCCTTGGGCAAGACCGCTGTTAGCGGTTCGTTGTTTCTGTCATGCTTTATGATTATCAAATTTGTCTTTGATAGTTTTATACAATTCGTCAAAATTACATTTAAGTCCATTTGCAGAAATACTAATTGGCGAACCATAATAATTATTATTCATTTGCATTGCCTTTTTTTTGACTAAACCTTTTTGTTTTTCAATATACTCGTCTGGGTTTTTTACTTTTATCATTAAAAACCTTTGATTAGCAGCTGTTTCTATTGTAATTGCTTTTATATCATTCCAAGGAATCATCCCAACAGATAAACCACCTGAATTGTCGGTAAGTCCAATTTTATTTATTATTAGCCCTGGTGTTTTGTCTGTAAGCTTTTTTCCAAGGTAAAATGCACAAAGTCCAAAGAAAAGTATTGATGAAATTCCAACACTTAAAATAAGTTTAGGGTTACCAATAATAGGGTTATTAATTGTCGGAGGTTTAATTACGAACCAAATACCTGCTGCTATAAATACAAATGAACCAATTAGCATTAAGGTCAGTTTGTTTTTACTTAATGGAATTTCAATTTGTTCTATCATGTCGATGACTGTAGTTTTATGGTCGTCTTACAATGACCGCTAACGTTTTGCAAGCAGACGTCCGGCGGGCATTACGGAGCTTCCTTTGTCTGTTTACCGAAACGGTAATTAAATATACAAATTTTATTTTAAGCAAGTCCGCCCGCTGGTCGTTTGCTTGCGGTTATAGGTTGGCCACTTGAGCATCTAGGTCTATTTATTTTGGTCTATGTATTTTTGTAGAGAGTCAAAAAGTTTTACGCCATTCCTAATAGTGTCACAATTAGGAC
Source organism: Bacteroidia bacterium (assembly GCA_022841465.1). GTDB lineage: Bacteria > Bacteroidota > Bacteroidia > B-17B0 > Aurantibacillaceae > Aurantibacillus. The sequence goes on from JALHRL010000030.1 coordinate 34,329, forward strand.
AAGATTTAATTAAATAGCAATAGTTATTAAACTTGAAGGATATTAGAGATTCGAAATTTTTGAAATTGAATTTGCATGAATTATTGCACTGAATAGATTTGATTTTAAAAACTGAGTCGATGTCTGCGCAGTAATAAATGTCGTATTTGAATTTTAATTGTTTATTTTTTATTTGAGTAAAAGTTAATTGTCCCATGCGTACCTTTTTATTATAGGTCGTATTTCCATCTTTCGAAATGTTTAGTAACCATTCTTTGTTTTTGAAGTGTTGCCAGTCTTGTTCAAAAGTTTGCGCGAACGTAGGTCGTACAAAAAAAATGATTAATGGAAGGATTGTCTTGATGTTCATTGTCTATAGTGGCTTACCTATAACGTATTGCGGCTACTTGCAGTTTTTTGCTAAGTCCAAGTTATGCATTTGAGCGTTAACCCGCAAAAAATTGCAAGTAGGTGCTGTTAGCACTTAGGCCGACGCACACAGTTTTTTGTCGGCGTCCGCTGTTACTTGGTTATTTTATATGCCTGAAGAGTTAAAGCCATAACGTCGTCCATTGAATATTTTTTGTTGATGTCTTTAACATCTAAGTAAACAATTTTACTCATATTGCCCCAGCTATAATGCGAAGGCACTTGTTCCGTTAATTTTTTCGGATCGTTTATTTTATTGTCTTTTGTCCGAAGAATAATTCTTAAACGATTTTTCGTTTTTTGAACTTGTATAGCAACAAAATTATAAGACGTTTTATAAAGAATTTCACCAGCCGTAGTGTAACATTCAATTTCTGAACTTATGTCAAGGATTTCGCTGTTGTATGAATCGAACAAAGACTTCAATTCTTTCGATGAGGCCTCAAAATGTTCTTCTATTGTTTTCGCTGGTCGAGTTTCACGTTTCCCTTTCGTAACCTGTAACTTTTTTTGAGGGGAATTACCACGAGAGCTTTTTATCAATTCTTCTGGCTCTTCCTCTCGCACGATCACCAAAGTGTCATTCTCATAGTATGTATATTTCCATAGTTCAGCGCCGAGAACAGGAGCCAAACATTTGTCGTCCATATTATAGTCTTGGGCAAAACAGATTATTCTGATGTTAGAAAAGTCTAAGTCGCCTGTAATTTTTAAATTTTTATGTACTAAGAGTTCAAAAGAGTCTGGGTTTTGTCGAATCCAGGCTGCGTATCTATTTGCTTGAGCAAGTTGTCCCTTGTCGGTTGTCTTTTTGTATTCAATAACCACAGGTCTATTGCCTGCGTCAATACCCAATGTTTCAATTCGCCCATGTTTGTCCGTAATATGCTCGTCTTTCAGATACCTGATCTCAAAAAGTTCTTCGAGGTTTTTGTCGATGAGTTGATGAAGCTCCAATTCACTTTTGAAGTCTTTTGGGTTTATTTTTGTCGCCTTACCTTTTTTTATTTCGAAAATCATATAATTGTCTTACAGTTTTTTGTCTGCCGAAATGTTGTCCGGCGGCTTAGTGCTAACGTTTGGCGGCTACCAGTAGTTGGCGTTTTGGAACCTTCAACTGTCTTACCGCTGTAATGTAAATTTAATGAATTAATGTAAATATACGCACATCCCCGCCAATTACTGGTAGGTGCTGTTATGTTTAAGTGCGCGCCACACAGGTTTTCCGTCTGCTGTCTGCGAAGAATTGTCTGTATTTATTAAAACATTAATGGTTGTTTATTGCTTGTCCTTTAATTATTTACTAAAGTCTACCGAAAACCCCTTAGCGGCTTTTGTCTAACCATGTTTGTTTATTGCCTTGTATGTGTTTTTGCGTGCGATTGCAAAAAGCGGTTTTGTCAAACCGCCTGTACTATAGCACCTCACTTATAGGGCAGGAAAAAATGCAAGCTTATTTGGCACCACAACAAATCTTAGCCAATTATAAAAAGCGACCAAATGTGCTTGCATTTTGTGGGTGGGATAACACACAGGTTATATTATAAGTTTTATTGTCCGTGCACTATTAATTTTTTTGTAATTGGTTTATGCTTGCTATTTAAAATAGTTATAAAGTAAATTCCATTAGGTAAACTATAACTTAAATTGTATTTAGAGTTAATGAAACTTATTTCTTCTTCACGTATTATTTGTCCTAGATTATTCTGAATTGTAATTTTTGCATGATCATTTAATTTGTAATTAAGTTCAATTTTATCTTTTGACGGGTTTGGGCTTAAGGTGAAATAGCTATCCATTTCAGAATAGAAATCATCAAAGCCTAAACTACTCATTGTAACTACAACAGTATCATATTTTATACCCGCGCAAATTTCTTGTCTTACCACATAAGTGCTAGTTGCAGTTGGGCTAACCCAAATGCCGGCAGCAGTATCAATGGCGGTTGTCATGTTTGGAAGTTTATACCACATACATGCTTCGTCAATACCAACATCTCTTTGCCTGCCAATGTAAACGCTATTACCTGGTATGCAAAACACGTCAGGGCCTGCGTATGCGGGGAGGTCTATGTCGATGCAGGAAACGTCGTCTAAATAAATGTTTGTAAATTCTAATGGTAAATTGGCTGCATTTATTAGTGTTTTCGTTGTTGCAGCATCTGATTTGAAATTACCAATAACTAAATGTTTTTCAGTGCCAATTGCAGTAAAAGTACCTGTTATTGCTGTCCAGTTAAGTGTATCACTTATAACATTGCCATTTAAATTTTGAATTTGTGGATTAAGATAGGTAAGTGCCTTATTAGTATAAATTATAGTATCTAAATTATCATCACCAAAATAAGCACCTATTCCATCAATACCATAAGTACTATTATTTGATATTGAAATAAAAAATTTTACACAATAAACTTTTCCTGGTTGAAGATTTGATTTTAATCTATTTCTTAGATACCCTCTGCTATTTGACGCATTGCATAGAGTAGGTTGGCAAAGTGCATTTAATCCAGAAAAGGCATCACCCGACCGAGGGTATTGAAAACCAAATGATATGTAAGGAACATCTCCATAACAATAGTTATAATACACGGCATTTCCATATGTTAATGAGTCTAGCCAATTCCATTGTGCAATCGGGAGTATAGTCGATGTTACACTGCAATTATATTTAAGCTCAAACCCCCCGTTTGCAACAAAATTTGTAATTTGCCCAATACTAAATTTAAAACATAATACTGAAAGAATAAATACCCTAAGGTATTTCAATAAACTAACTTTCCTCATAATTATTTACTTATAATTAACTTAGTAGGGGTAATTGTCCGCGCGCATTGAACATAACGTTTTGCGGCTACTTGCAGTTTTTTGCTAAGTCC
>JALHRL010000031.1 GCA_022841465.1 Bacteroidia bacterium
ATTTCTTTTTTGCGATTATATGAGCTGTATATAATTCATTATCTATTATGCAAAAATATTCCCATAATTCATTTTTATTTCTAACATAAATTGGGCAACCCTTATAATCAATTTTTTTTTGTAAAACAAAATAATTTTTCATATATATTATATATTATTATATCAATAATACGCAAATAATAAAAATAGCTTAAAACTGTGGATAACTATATTTTTCAAAAATTTTACTTTTAATTTTCTTTAATCTCTTTATTGTTTCTTCAAAAGTATCTCCAGCATAAGAATTACTATCTATCTGATAACAAAAAGGAGAGCAATAATCTTTCTTATTGTTTTTGTCTAAAATTTTACCACAATAACATTTTTTTTCTTTCTTTTTTTTACTCATATGGATCATAATTATTTTTTTCTATCAAACCTGTATTTTGTTTATATTCAATAAATTTTGGTTCATTAAATAAAGCACGGCCTAAATTTTCAATCATATGGTCATCTTTATCAACTGGTTTTTCTTTTGGATTATGTAAATCAGCACTTTTACCAAGATATTCTTGCCAACGATAATGCTCCATTTCCCATAAAGTTCTATTACAAGTATCAAAAAAATAGACTTCTGGAGCTTTTTGCATATAACCATTAATTTCAATATAGTTTAAAGCAGTTTCAATTCTTCTGTCTGCCATAGTTCTATATTTTGGAGCTTGTATATAAGTTAAACCATAATCAGCAAGTTTATCTGCAAGTGTTTTTCCGTCCCTGTCGTGTTGGTTTTGGACAAAAGCACTAGGATCAGCATACCTGCCTACAATTCTATATTGACTTGCTTTAGCTTTTATTTTTTCAGCCAACTCTTCTTCTCCATTTACCTTAATAAACAATTCATCAATAACAAATTTTGTCCCTTTTCTATCAACCGCAAGCCAAAGTATAGCGTCTGGATTTCTAGGGTGTGGATCTAAATACTCATAAACACAATAATCTTTATGTGAAATATGAAAAGCAGGTAAAGTATGCACTTTTCTATTAAATTTCTTAAATATCAAACCTACTAGGTGCTGGAATTTACCATAAATACGAGCTTGCTTTTCATCTTCGGAATATTCAGCAATCATATTCATAATATCTTCGTGCCTTAAATGTCCTCTAATCCCGTGTTCTCTACAAGCACTTTCAATATCTGCTTCAATATAAGCAATTTTTCTTTCGTGCTTCATTACAGCTCCTGTTTCTTGAGAAGTTATTTCTATTTCAATATTACCTTTAGCAAAAGCGTCATATAAATAAGCACTTCCGGATAATGGTGTTGCGCCTATAATTACCACTCCTCCTTTACGCATACGCGATATTGTAGCTTTTAAAATAGCTTGTGGTGGTGGTTCGTCAAACCAAGCCCAACCTAAAGTTATACCTTCAAACTCCATAGGGTCCTGCTCATATGTCATTAAATCAAAATCCCAACCTGTATCAGTTTTCCAAATACTTTCAAATTTCTTATTACCTTTACCTGTTTTATATCTACCTTTAGGAAACCAAGTTTTCATTTCTGGAATTATGTTTTTTTCAATGCTTGTAGGTGTGGAAACAATACGCCCTCTTTTTAAGTGAGGCCATTTTTTAAATAATTCTCCATTAAAATATTGATTTTCTCCAGTATTCCAAAACAAATGTGCTAATAAATTAACACAAGTAGCAGTTTTACCTACTCCGTTCGCCGCACTATAAAGCACGATAAAGTTCTCTCCAGAAGCAAACTCATCAATAAACTCCTCTCCTTTTCCAGTAGGTTCGTAATATCTATACTGCTCCTCTGTCAATCTACGAGCTTGTTCTAGCAATAAATCTCTTTGTGTGTATTCTTCTTGATTACTCATATATCTTCTTTAAAATATAATTCTTTATTTTCAAAAACATTTCCTAACAAAATTGGGTCTTTAAAATAAAGCATACCATTCGGAGTTTGATATTTCTTTTTAAAAACTAAACCAAAATTATGTAGATCATCTCTAAAAACAATTTTAGCGATTTCTTTTATTACTCCAAAATCAGTTTTAACATCTACTTCTACAACATCTTGAGTAAATAGTTTTCTCCCATAAATATCATTCATACCAGAATAAACCATAACTGGATCATATTGTCTTAAATCTTCTCCTTTTGCTTTAACAATAATTTCTTCTAAATTTTCAACTTTAAAAGCTGGAAAATATACCATTTTATTTGTTCTCCCGTTGTAAATTCTTGTTTCTATAAGCATATTATTTATTCAAAATTATCATAATACATATTTCTACCTGCAAAATGATCTACTTCGTGCTGAAATATGTGAGCTTTAAGCCCTGTTATCCATTCTTTTTTTGTAATTAAAATCCAAAAACCTAATATTTTTTTAGGGATTTGATAAGAAACTTTGATTTTATAAAACCTTTCTTTTGTTTTTTGAGTTCTTAAAGGAAAAGACATACACGCTTCCGGCACTCCTATCACATTTTTTTCTAAAACATCTTCTAGGATTACTTTAGCATTACCTTTATCATCTATAATTCTTTTAGGTCTTTTAGCTTCTATTCGCTCTGGTGTTTCTAATATCTTTGCATTTATAATAATTTGACTAGGAAAATAAAAGTTTTCTTTAGTATTTCTACCATTTTTAATCTTTTTATAATCTTTATTACAAAAAAGTTCTTCATTTATTACAAAAAAAGCAAAAGGATTAGCTTCTACTTGGCAATGTGATATTGCATAAGCCATTTTATATTGCCCATCAAACTTATAATTCTTATCATTTAACCATTCAACCATAGCAAAAGCAGTATCTTTTACCTCTGAAAAATACTTAACAGGCATACTTTTTTTATATATACCCTCTTCTTTTTTATAATCCCACTTCTTTAGTTCAAAATTTGGCGATATTTTAGACATAAATTTATTCTTGTTCTTGGTTTATAATAGTTCCAGCTTCTAATTTTACTTTTTCTTTACCCTTTTTAATTGGTATATATTCCGGATCAATAGGTAAATTAAAATTCATTTCTTCTAAAGGTTTATCAGCCCAACAAGAAGTATAAGATAAATTAATATTTAATAACTCTTTTTTAACTTCTTGTTGATTTTCTTCAAATGCTTCTATGTGCTTTTTAACTAATTCTTCTTCACTAAAAATAGCTATTTCTTGCATACTTAAAAGAAAATCATCTCCTCTTTTAACTTTATAATGTTTTCTTAATATGAAATATTCATATTGGACTATTTGTCTTGTATTTGGCATATTTATTTAATAATTTTTGATAATTTGTCAGCTACTTGGCGACGAACCCAAGCAACTGGTTTAATAATAATTTCTGATATATCCCATAAAAGACTTTCTAGCTGGATAAGAAAATCTAATATTAGATATAAACTTTTAATTTTAAAATTATTTTTCATTAATCTTTTTTTGTGAATTTCTTTGTTTGCTGTTTAATAATTAAAGCTAATTCCTCGTCTGATTTACTTGCTAATCCCCCCTCTAGCTTAATAACTTCTGGGGACATTTTACCTTTTATTTTATATGCAAGCTCTGTGGCGTCTTTTTGAGTTCTATTATCTGAAACATAATAATAAGCGTGTGTTCCTGCTTGCCCTCTAATTAATTTCTTAACTACGGCTCCAATATTTTCCAACAATACATAAATATCTTCATCTTTAACATCTGGACTAAACAACATATAATCCAACTTCTTTGCTGTAATTAAATTATGATGAGTTTCTGCAAGTAATCCGTCTGGTAGATATTGTTCTATTAGTTCATTCCAACTCTTACTATTTCTTAACCCTCCTGCTCTTACATAGTTTTCTTTAAAACCTGCTCTTATACCTGCTTGTGTTATACTTGGCTTTAATCCCTCTCGTTTCATATTCTCTAACTCTTCTAATAGCTTTTTATATCTTAAGCGAGAAGCCTTATGAGTAATCTTTGGTTTTTTAGCTTGAATTGGCTCGCCTGTTTCTTTTTCACTTTCTTCTTCTTCTTTTTTTCTAGCGTATTTATTTAGCTTTTCTTTGATAGCTTTTTCATCTTTAATTTGTTTTTTAGTTTTAGGTTTCTTTTCCATATTTTAATTATAAAATATATTATTTTTTAACGCAATAATTTTACAACTCAAACGCTTGGTAATTAGCTTAATCCCTTGTCGGCTAATTCGCTTGTATAATCGGGAGCGGGTATTGTGGATCTTTGACTTTCTTAATCCATAGAAAGTATATAATTTCAATACCTACCAAGTGTTTATTTTTTAAAATAAATCTTCTACAATACTCTTCAAAAGAGCTATATCATTTTGAAGTCTTTGTATTATTTTATCTTTTACTTCTTGCTCTGTAAATCCAACTATATATTTTGGATCCATTGTTATTCCACTTTCTTTAGTAAAATAACCTCTATAACCTAATTTTTTATATTTTTCTATTTTAAACATATTATTCATCTTGTAATTCTTTTTTATTAATTTGTAATGTTATATTTTCAAAAGTATTTTTAAATATATTCCCTATGATATGTTGATTATGCTCGCTTCCGTGCATAAACTCCCAACTATCTCTTTTATCTTTTTGTTTTTTATAATCAATAATATAAGCGTGATGTATATCTGAAAATTTAACTACTCCTGCTTTATTTACCCCGACTGTGTGATTATAAACAATATCCCCATTGTAAATTTCCTTGCCATTTTTGTCTTTTAGTCCTGTGTATTCAGTCCAGTAATCTAAAAAATCAAAGAAATCCACACTAATTCCTGCGATATCTCTTAAAGAAAAATAATGCCATTGATCTTGAACTCTATCCCACGCTCTAAATTTTTTTTTCATATTTTATTTACAATTTATTATCCCTACCCGACTAGTAGAGCAAGTTCTTTTAAGGTCTTTTGTTAAAACTATCATTGTGCCTAGTAAAGCATAGGCGAGGATTATTATTAGTAAGTATTTCATTTTAGTTTTTGGTCTATGATTTTTAAAATATGTTCACGACATTTATTCCACCCTTTGTGTTGCATATATAACTCTAATTCTTCTCCCTTTAATACAAAACTAAAAGTATTCATTGGTTTTTCTTTTATCTTCTCTCTAAATTCCTTCCATTCAGCTTCACGTTTGGATAGCCAGAAGTCTGTAATTTTACGACTTAACCCCGAAGAAATTCTCAAATCTACAAATCTACCAAAAAATTCTTTATCAAACTCTATCTTCCAATCCTGTATTATAAGGGATTGCTTAACATCATCAAACGTATTCTGGTGAAAATCATAAAATGCTTTTTCTTCTTTTGAGCAATTATTACAATACCCTCCTGTTGATTTATTACAGTCGCTACATTCTTCTTTAGGGTCTTTGGGTTTCCTATTCTTTTCAATTTGCAACACCATTCTCTCTGCACCGTCTTGTGTGCTATGTTCAGAGAAAGAACCATCACTCCATTCAAGTTTCCAGCAACCATTTCTAACTTTATATATAAAATATCTTTCTTCTTTTATAGTGTCTTTGGGTTGATGACAAGCACAATCTATACTTCTACACTTTCCATCTGTAGGATCTGGCATATCTTCACACACCCAGCAACACTTTCCATCTGTAGGATCTGGCATATCTTCACACACCCAGCAACACTTTTCTTCTTTATTTTGATTTTTCATTGTTATTTAATCTCCTAAAGAGGAGTTATAGACTATTAATGCTCCGACTATCCAGCATACACTTGCAAATATTATTCCTTGTATAAATGGTGTCATTTTTCTAATTCCTCACATTTATCCTTGTGAGTAGGGGGTTAAATATCTGCTTCTGGTAAATTTTCTATCCATTTTTTTGACTTCATACTAAATTTAATTTTAAAAGTAAGAGATTGATTATCAGTATTGTTAAGTTCATCTTCAATATAACTTTCAATTTCACTAGCTTTCATCGTAAGTCCCAATATACCTAAATTTTTCTTATATTGTGGAGAAAATTCTATTTCTGCACATACTATTTTTTTGTTTTCTTTCATCTTATTCTTTTATATTAATTGTTAATTTTGCTTTAAGAAAATCAGCCATTTTAGTTCTACTTTGCAATGCTCCTTTTTGGAATAGACCTTTTGCTTTTTCATCCCAAGAGTTTTCTGATTTTGTGTAAATGTCTATCATCTCTACTATGGACTGTAATAGTTTGTGTTGTTGGGAGATGTTTTGTATTATTTCTGCTTTAAAGTATTCGTAAACATCGTGTGCTCCATTTTCATCTACTCCACTTTCATATACACCATTTTTAAAGTTTTCTTTTGTGAGTTCATAATTTTCAAAATCATTCCCTCCATAAACTTTATCTCCAAGAATTATACCTGTTTCAAATCTATCTGGCTCAACAGAAAATATCTCATCTCCACCCTCGCCTGTGTAAGAACTATAAGCCCTAAAAAGAATATAATTCCCATCTACCCACTCTTTCTCTCCTTGTTCTATTATTTTATTTATATCCATATTCTAATTCTCTTAAGTTTAAAATAATAAAGGGTCCGGAATACTTTCTTCTTCTCCTTTAATTTCCCAGTCCTCGCCTAATTCGCGACCTTTTTTGATTTCTTCCTTAACTTCTTCTAAATAATTAATTAAATCTTCTTTAGAAAAACTAGCTTTATCAATTTGTAAATAAATCATTATTTAATTATTAAATTAATTGGATAAATTACGACCTTTTGCATAATACTACCACCACATTCCATTTCTCCTCTTCCCTCTTCAAAACAAGATAAATACAATAAAAATGTTATAAACAATAAGCAAAAATAAATTATCACAACATACAACACATATTCGCCAATTTTTTTACATATTTTCATTTTTATTAATCATTATAATTATAACTATTTGGACGACCACTCCAAATACTAAAATATCCTTTATGCTTACTTTCACCATATTGATTAATTACATACGGATAAGATCCAGTAAAAAATAAGTGATTTTCATTACCTTTAATTCTTAATCTAAATGGATTACCTATTGTTTTTGTAATATCTGGAACTTCTTGACCTTCATAACCTGCTCCGTCTATTTTTTTATTTCCCAACATTTGACAAAGGATAGTTTTGTCTGTTTGATCTAACACAACAGCATAATCATTATGTGTCATATCATAACCCCAACTTGTGTGTAATATTTTACCTTTAAAATCTTTTTGCATTATATTTTTATAAAATTATTTTTAATAAATTATTGACCTATTTTTATTATACAGCAACCCGTATAAATAACACAAATTAATTCTGTGGATAACTTACAAAACCCTTTTAAGTAAAAGATAAAATTCTCTAATTTCTTCTTGCTTTATTTTTTCTAAATTAGGATTTTCTGCAATTTTATAAGCATAATATCTACTTCCACTTTTACCAGTTTGCCATTCTCTATAAAATAATTCTGGATTATTTTTATATAACTCTGACATTCTTGCGGAAACTTCATAAGAGATTAAAACCCATTGATCAAACTCATTAATATAATGCTCTCCAACTACTCTCCACAACGGAGTTAATTCATTTTTATTTTCTATATATTTTTTATAAAAAAAATAAAATATTGCTTGATGTTGTGTAATTTCTTTAATCATATTTTTTTGTTTGATTAAATTTAATAATTTTTTCCATAGCGTCCCAAAAAGAAGCCGGACAAAACCAACCTGTTTTATGCCTATTACCACTTTCGTCTTTGCGCCACATAGTAGCATATTTATCAAAAACAAAAGTGTCGCCTATATTATTCTCAAATTGCTTAACGAATTGTTTTCTATATGCTTCAATTTCTTCAATTCTATAAATTAGAACAGAATTTTCTTTTTTAGCTTTTACTTCTTCTTGCTTAATTTTTGCATTTTTTATATTCTCCAACATTTTATCACTTGGAAAAATATCTTTTAATGCGTCTTTCTCTTCTTTTTTATCGTGTTTATTTTGCATAAAATTGCTTGTTTTTTAAATTTATAATCAAAACCTCTTATTCTAGTAAAAACTCTTCGCTAATGCTATTTTTGAGCGAATTAGGGCTATTATCTAGCAACCTTGCTAGTTCAATAATACTTTTTTCATCTTTTTGGAATAATAATTTTTTTATTTCTTCAATTTTTGGATCTTTTGGACTAATTAATTTAACTCTTTTAACATTTTCTTCTTGTGTTTTTTCTACATCAATAAACACTCCGGAGCAAAAAGCAGGATTAATTAATTCTCCAGACTTAAACTCAATAAACCTTTTATCTTGATTTTGTAAGAAAAATTGTTTTTCCTCTTCATCAAGATATAATTCCTCCCCTTGTATATATATTCTATAAATCATCTTTATTTTTTATTTATTTATTATTTTTAATACTTGCGACCTTATCACTACTACTACCTTTTTCTTTTGCTTTGTTCTTTTCCTGCTCCCAGAATAAAATCAATTTTCCTAAATCTCTTCTTAATTCCGTTGGTTTTGTTATTTTAGGCGCATATGGTTTTGAAACTGCTTTTTTAAGATTATCAACCAACCATTTTATTTTTTCAAAACCAAGCTCATCAACTAATTCCTGTAAAGCATATCTTTCAGTTTTATTTGAATAAAATTTTTTGTATAAAGGATTTACTTTTTCAAAAGGATCTATTAAATCATTCCACTCACTCCCTTGCAAAAAAACTTTAGGTTTTTTGCTTTTCTTTTGTATATTATTTCTTTCTTTTCTTTCTTTTCTTTTGTATGTAGTCAATAAGCTACTACTATTTGTAGTCAATTGACTACAACTTTCAGTAGTCAATAAGCTACTAGTTTGTTCATTTTGACTACTACCTATTTTACTACTAGCTTGCAGACTACTATTTTTCTTTTTAGCTATTCTTTGTGGTCTTTTTTCAACTTTCCACATTGAATAATCTTGATTAATGCCATATCCTTGTTCTGTTTTAAGTAGTAGCTTATAAGCTACTAGTGATTTTAATGCCCTAAAGACATTTACTTGTTTCATACCTGTTATAACCACAAATTGAGATAAAGAAATTTTATCAAAGTCTTTTCTTCTGTTGCCTTTGACCCAGCCCCAAGTTTTTCGTAGAACAACCCAAAGGACACGAACCTCGCTACCAGACAAACTTGTTTTAGCTAATATTTCAGCTAACTCATTAGCTACCTTAAAAAAACCGTTTTTTGTAGAAGGGTTTACACTCATATTATCTTATTGCTTTTTTGTGAATTACAACTGCGACATAAAGTTTGAAGATTATCAATATCTAGGCTACCTCCATAACTTTCAGGTGTAATATGATCAACACTTAAATTCTCTCTTGTCATACAGATTTTACAAGTAAAATTATCTCGTTTCCAAACTTTCCATTTAAGCGAGTGTGGTATTGATACTTTAATATAATCAAATACTATTCTTTGTTTTCTATTAGCTCCCCAAAACTGCATTTCGTTAAATACAATAATAAAACAGTATTTACAAATAACACTTTTATTATTGTATTGAAATGTTTTAGGGTCTGATATGTGATACTTTTTTTGACAAATATTACAAATATCATAACCATTTTCTTTTTGAGGATTAGACATAGTGTTATTTTGTTAAATATCCTTGTAATCTTTCAATTCCTTTATCTCCGGCAAATAACATATCGCCCTTTCCAAGTAGTTTTTCTCCTCCTTTTTCATCTATTACAACTTGGCTATCTATTGCTTTTGCTGTTCTAAATAAAACTTTTGTTGGAAAATTAGCTTTAATAGTTCCTGTAATAACATCTGTGCTAGGCCTTTGAGTAGCTAACACTAAATGAATACCTGCTGATCTACCCATTTGAGCTAGCAATAAAATTAATTTTTCAATTTCTTTAGAAACATTTGTTTCTTTTTTCTTTTCTTCTTCTTCTCCTGCGCGTGGACCTTTTTGAAAAACTTTTCCAGTTTTTATCCATTCTGTATGGATAAAATTTTGCATAATAATATCTCCAAACTCATCAAATATTACAACTATATAATTAAGATCAGTTTCTGATATATCTTTTAATCCTTTTTTAGATAATATTTCATATCTTTTTTTCATTTCAGTATGCAAATCCTGTAAATAGCTCCAAATATCCATAATAGCTGTCGCATATACCTCGCTATTTCGCTTAAATTTGATTAATTCAACCATTTTAGGGTCAAAAAGGTGTAATAATACCTTTTTATCTTTTGAAAGCTGTTCTATGAGAGAATTTAAGAAAACAGACTTTCCACTACCAGAGGATCCCGCAACCAAAAGATGAGGTGCTTCGGTTAATGGAATATTTCTACTATTTCCATAAGCGTCTTGACCTATCTTTATATTTTTTATATTACTATCTTTTACACTTAATGCCGGAAATGTTCTATCCTTTTTAGGAATTTCAAAACCAACAAAAGTGCTAAAAGGAATAGGAGCCAATATTCTAACTCCAGAAACTCCTAAAACTTGTTCTATATCTTCAACATAGTTTGCTATTTTAGACATTTTAATACCTATGGACGGGGTATATTGATATAAATCAATACTAGCTCCCTCTACTTTACCCTCAAAAGATAAAGATAATCCGTGTTCCATAAGTTTTGTTTGTATTTTTTCTTCTGTTTTCATTTTAGAATAATCAATATTTTTTGCTTCTACAAAACTCTCTTCTATTGTTTTCATCATTTTTCTCAAATTTCCAGAGTTTTGTATTTGCTTTTTTAATAAATCTGTTAATGTTTCAACCTCGTGTTTTTTCATAAGTTTAGCCACCTCCTCTCTTTCGTCTAATCTGTGGATATAACTTATGATCCCTAACTCGCTATCTTCTCTAAAGATAGAAAATAAATTAGGCAAATATACCATTTGACCTTGTAAAGCTAAAACTATATCTTGGTATAATCTTAAATAAAAATCAAAAAATAAATCTGATTTACTATATACAATTTCAATAGGTAAAACTTGTTTTACTGTTTTATCTCTATTTGGTGTAGTTTTTACTTCTTCGTAAATAAAAGAGTAAGGTTCTTCTCCATATTTTGCATATACTAAAAAGTAATACTGGACTGCTTGAATTATTTTAGCTCCGTCTATTTCATCTGGTTTTGAAAAATTAGAAACAGTTTTATAATCCACTATTTTTAATTTTCCGTCTTCTCTAATTATTTTATCTACATAACCCTTTAGTTTTATAGGTAAATTTAAATTTACTCCTCTCCACTCAACACTTATTTTTTCTTCAATTTTTTCTTCAATAGCTACAACCTCAACATTCTTTTTGTAAGGCAATTCTTTTACATAAGAATTAAATACAAAAGCAAATATTTCTTGTGCTTTTGCTTTATTTGGTATTTTTTCAGAATATTTAATAAATCCGTCATTATAATCTTCTAAAAATTGCATACCAGTTTTAAGCCCTAATAATATTCCCTCTTCTTCGGAAGTTATTGGTGTGTCTGTGCCACCATAATAAACCGCACAAGCTCTGTGAAAAGCTGTGCCTATAATACTTTTAATAGAATTTGCAGTATCATAACTATCCCCATTTATATATTTGATTTTTGCTAGTATTGGATTACTACAAAAAGCGTTCATAAAAGAATAGGAAAAATGTTTTACAACAAATCCGTCTTTTACTTCTTCATTACTCGTCCAAGTGTCCTTGATCACTTTCGGGACCTTGAGTTTCATCTTGATTTTCTTTGGTTTTTTTGTTTGTTTCATTTGGCGATTTTATAAAATTACCCATTAATAATGATTTACTTTGTTCTATTGCATTTGGTAGTCTTTCTGCTAAAGTGCTTTCTTGATTATCAATATGCATAGCTAGATTAATTGTTTCATTTTTTGGTAAGAATTTTTGGAATTGCTTTAATACTGTCTTTCTCCACATATTTAATTCCGGATCATTTGCAGAGTTCCAAGGAGAATATTTACCATTTGGATCAAAAGATTTAGAAAATTTTTGTGCGTGTGCTAGTATATCTTTTCCATTCATATATCTAACACTTTCTTGGTCCTTATACATTATTCTCACATATGCTCCTATTGGTTTTCCTCTTTCTTCTGCGGATAGAGTTAAATCAATTTCGTGTTTTAATTCTCCGTTTGAGTAAGAAAAAATATCTTTTTCTCTAATAATATCAGAAGTTATTTTCTGTATTCCTGCTTTATAGAAAAGCGTGACCCAACCTTGATAACCAACTTGTAATTGAGCTACTTTTTTTGCTTTCCATTCTCCTTTTTCATCTTTATACTTATTGTTATAAGCAACCACATAACATTCTCCGGATATTTGACTTGGCATAAATCCTAAAAAAGCCATATTTAAATAAGCGTCTATAACACTTTTAGGATCTGATAAAGCTATATCTGGATTTCTTTCCATATCCATAGACATAGCTGATAAAAATTTTAATGTTTTTTCTTTATTTCCATTAAAATAATTAGCAAGTTTATTTTGGTATTTTGTCATAAATTGATTATTTATAGACAAAGCCTTTTTTTCTTGAATAGTTAATTCTACTTTATTTTCTTGTTTTTTATTGTCTTGCATTATATAATTAAATTGTTAATTTGTAAGGTTTAGAGAAGTCCTCTTTTTTGAGGGCTTTTCTTTTATACCGACCCCTGTTTAGCTTTGTCCCAGCGTTTTTCTACTAATTTTTTAAAGTATTTTTTCCCATACTTTTTTTTAACCGCTAGACCTCCTTTTCTCGCGACTTCACTTTGAAGAAGTCCTGTTTTTTTCTTTTCTTTCTTTAAAACTTTTGGCATAAAATAATATTAATTTTTTAATAAACGACCTTTATTCTATTATACGGCAACCTGTAAAATTATGCAATACGGCAACCTGTGGAAAACTTTATTATTTAACTTATTAAATAATAGGGTTCTGGAAAAAATATGTTAATAACTTAAAATAAGCCCTTATAAAATAAGGGTTTATTGATATTTGTTTATACTTTTCCATTACTTTTCCATTACCTTTGGATTTTTGTTTAATAGTTTGATATAATATAAATACATCTTTTTTATTATATTTTTAGATGTATTTCATAGGTAGGATCCTAAAGATAAAAAGCACTCTCCCCAAAGGGTGCTTTTTGCTATATAATATATTTATGGAGGACTTTTTGGTTTTTGTATTCTGTAAATTTTCTGGCAATTACTGGGAATATCCTTATATCCAAAACTAGTAGCAATACTAGTTTTTTTGGTATAATAAAATTGAATATGATCATCTTTAAATTTTAATAATATGAGAACAGGTATTTGTCCTAAATGTAAAATGAGTAAAAATTTAACTCGTCATCACATTTACCCAAAAAGATTTTTTAAACACACAAAACACAAAAGAGCCAAAGTTTTAATTTGTCGTGAATGTCATAATGAATTAGAAACCTTAATTCCACAAAATGAAAAAATGCCAGACGCATTTTATATTAAAATAGTTGATTTGTTTTTATTTATGAAAACATACAAGCCTGTTTTGTAAAACAATAAAGAAGTCAAATTACTTGACTTCTTTTTATTGAAATATGTTATAATATATTTGTGCCGGAAAGATGAAAATAATTAAGCTCCCCTCACTAGGGACTACTTGGCCTAAAATTTCTTTCAATAGTGAAATGAATTATAAAAGAAAAAAAAGACATACAAAAAAAATTATTAAAAGTAAAGCGTTAAATTCTAGCGTGAGCAGTTGGACTTATGGTGGCAAAATAGCTAGAGAAATCTCTTTAAGAAAAGAGTTCAAAAAAACAAAATTGCAGGTGGGCGGTAAGGTATCGTAAGCGTTTCATAAGCGCTTTGAAATGAGTTCAATTCTCATACCTGCGACAATGAGAAATTATCTTGTAGTAAATAAAAAAACCAAATATGGAAATATCAAAACGGAATATAATGGAATTGTTTTTGATAGTAAAAAAGAAGCTAATTTTTGTAAAGAATTAGATGTTTTAAAAAATGCAAAAGATCCAAAAGAAAAAGTTTTAAGTTATGATTTACAAGTAAAATATCCTATTTATATTAATGATAAAAAAATCTGTGATTATATTGCGGACTTTGTTGTTAGGTATGGAGATCATAGAGTTGAAGTTATAGATGTAAAAGGAGTAAAAACTGATGTTTATAAACTTAAGAAAAAAATGATTGAAGCATACTACAATTTCAAAATTGTGGAAAAGTAATTGTATTAAATTTGCCTAAAATGGTAAAATTAAAGTGTTATGAGGTATAATAAAAATAGCTACCGAGTAATACTTATATGGATCGTAGCCGTAATAATAGTCTTTAGTTTATTGTTTATTCCCAATAAAACATCATATAAAATAAAGACTGAAACAGTTTTTGCGGAAGAGGTTAAAGAAGAGATAGAAAAACCAATATATCTCCCAGCAATAATGGAAAAAATTGCTTGGTGTGAAAGCAAACTTAACCAAGAAGCAAGAAACAAAAATTATCAAATTAACGCCAAAGGAGAAAGTTATATTTGGTCCACAGATATAGGAGTATTCCAGATTAATGATTATTTTCACTTAAAAAAATCAAAAGAATTGGGATTAGATATTTTTGAGGAAAAAGATAACATTAAATATGCTATGCTTTTGTATGAAAAAAATGGGACTAAAGACTGGATAGCTAGTAGTCATTGTTGGAAAAATTAAAGGTCGTTTATTAATTAATATTTTTTAAAAAAATGAATGATTTTTTAGAAATTATAATAGTTGGTGCTGTATTGTCTTTTGTTTTGGAATGGATCCAAAAGACATTTAAAACAAAAGGAGGATTAATGAAATTTTATACAATACTTTTTGCTTTAATTGTTGGTAGTATTTACTATTTCTTAAAAGAAACTATATATTGGCAAACTATATTAGGTGTATTAGGTTCTGCTTCTACTGTGTATGCTTTTCTTTTTGCTAATAAAAAAACAGAATAGTAATAATATAAAAAACCGGATATTCTCCGGTTTTTTATATTATTCTATAATTAGCCAAGCGTCCCTTTTGTTAAGCAATTCTTCAAATTTTTTGACAGTAATTCTACTATTTAAAATATCCGCGTGATTATCTCTATTTAAGTCCCCATAATGCGTTCCTAAAGCTATACAACCATTTAATTGAGAATACCAACTAGCACTATGTATTCTTATTCCATTTCTACCGGCAACAAAAATTTCATAAGTAAATCGTCCAAACCTAGGAGAAAAAGTCCATTTCATTAAATGTTTTCCTTTTGGAATATTTGAAATATTCCTTTGATTATTTCTCCAAGAAAGTTCCATTGTTTTACATTTAAAATTTCCAAAAGTTAAATCTCCTAATTGTTGCTTATTATCTCCATAAGCTCTTTTTAAATAAACAATAGGTAAATCATTATTAATTTGTTTTTGTTTTGCTTCTGGCTTCATTTGAGATAATAAATGTAAATAATATTTTATAAATCCGTCTGACATCTGTTTAAATTCAGAGGTATAAAAATCGTGTGTGGTATCATATCTTTTAGTAGCCCAAAATCTATGATGGCATAATTCGTGTAAAAAATATAATACAAAAGCATTAATATCTTCAGCAAACCAATCATTAGGTATTTGCATTACATCTCCATTACAAACAGGATTAGTAGGTTTTGGTGTTATAAAATTAGGATTAAATATTAAAGTAGCTAAATCATAACTAAACCCATTATTAAGTTTTTTGGCTTCTAAATATATTTCATTTGGACTAACCATATAACCACTTCTAACTTCTTCGGAGGCTCCAGTAAAAGGTAAAGAAGTATATTTAAAACTACTATTAACTATTTTATACTCAAAAGGAAAAGATATAGAATTTAATAATTCTTTTACTTTTATCATTCCTTTTTCTGTAATATCATTATTTATGTTTGTTTTTAAAATTAATGTATCCATTTTATTTTTCTTTTAATACTTCTAATCCCTCTTGTGCAATTTGTGTTTGCAACTGATCTAATTCTAGCAAATATTTCTTTTTTGTGATAGAAGTCATAGTATCATCTTCATAAATTAAATCTTTTGCTTCTCTAATTGCGGAAAATTCTTTTATAAGAGAATTTACATAAGTGTAGTAAGCAATTTCTGGATATTTTTCTAAATATTTATCTAGTTTTTCCTCGCTAATATTCCTATTTTCAGCCATTTGATTAAAATACTTATATTTACTTGAAATTGATTTATACTCACTATAAATTCTATTTACACTTTCAGAACTACTACCATAAGGAGTTTTAACCATAAATGATTTAATAACTGGTTTTTCAGCTAATTCTTTGGCTGGTTTTACTTGATCTTCTCTTATTCCAGTTTTCTTAAAGATATAATCTAAAATATTTGTTCCATATCTACCAAGCCCCCCAGTATATCCAAACAATAAATTATCTACTTTATCTGGAGAAATGTTAAAAGTTTCTCCTATTATTTTTGCAACTTCACTTGTGTAATTGCTAGTTTGATATTTAGGAGGTAAATCTTCTTTTCCTCGTGAAACAATAGGCCTGTCTTTAAAGAAAGAATAATTTGTAATATTTTCTATAAGAGGAATTAATCCAGTAGGTAAAAAACTAGGAGTAGCCCCGTCCATAACAGACTTTGCCATTTTTTTAAACAAAGTTTTATCTTTTGTGTCCATATACTCTAATATTCTTTCCGGCATAGAACCAAACAAAGTTCCAGTTAAAAAAGGTTTTGGTATTCTGTAAATATTCTTTTCTGTAATAATTATCCAAAAAATATCTTTTTGCCATTGTGGAATTTCTTTCCAGCGTTCATCATCTCTGTTTGCATAGTAAAGCAAAATAGACGGCAAGGTAATTGCTAAAAATACCCTAAAAGAAGTTTTGCGAGGATTTGCTTTAAATGTTCTGATTAATTTATCAGTATCTTGGACATTTGCATTCCAGAAAGCTGTAATCATATTTAATGCTTTTGTTTTTGCTCCCATTCTAGCAAAGTCTAAAGTTAATTCTCTTGAAGCAAAGGCTCCCTCTACTGGACTTGCTTTTTTGTTTAAAGCTCTTTTCATTTCTCCTAATCTTGTGGCCTGTTCCGCAATTTCAGAAGCAATTCTTAATAACTCAATAGGATTTTTTACATACTTTAACGCTGTTTGACCTTTCGTCGCGAGTAAATCTTTAATATTTTCTTTTAAAGAAGTTCTATCTAAAGAAACTAAACTTGCTTGTTCTCCTCCAGCCATACGCCATAAATCATAAGTATCCCCTTTTTTAAATAATTCAAACATACCGCGAACCATATCATAGAATGGTTTATATCCAAATTTTGAGTTTACAAAAGCCGAAAATTGATCTCTCATAGGATTTTTAATTACGAAATCCGGTGTTAAAGTAGCTCCAGATCTTAATAATTTTGCTGGAATAGAAATTAGTTGTATAAAATAAGAAATTTCTTCGTCATTAATTCCTTGTATTGCTTTATAAAGATCACTATCTAATTCATAAGCAACTTTTTTATCTCCTAAATTTACAATAATTGTATTGTTTCCAACAACTTGGCTAGGTCTAAAAATAGAAACTAATTCATCAATAGCTCCCTCTGGTAATTCTTCTTTTAGAATACCTGCTTTTTCTAATACTTCTTCTACATTTACTTTAACTCCTTGCATAGGCAAAGGCACTTTTTCAACTAATCTTCCAAGTTCAAAATCTCTTCCAGCTAATCTAACTAAAGCCATTCCAACATTATTTCTTTCAGAAGCATTAATAATAGCATAAGTATCTTTTACTATGCTTTCCAAAGGATCAATAATTTCTCTATCTGATCCTTTAATTTTTTTAATAGGACTTTTAACCCCTCCTATTTTTTTTCCTCCCATATATTTACCAGAAACTTCCTCCATAACTCTATAAAAAGGCACTCTGGCTTTGTTTAATTCTTTAATCTTTAAATATCCCTCTTGCCCTAATAATCCACTATCTAGCGCATATTTTAATAAATCGTCTTGATATTTATAGACTTCGTTTGCTTTTTCAATAAATTCCGGATTAGTTCTTTCTGTATTTTCTACTACTAATCTTGCGTCATTTATATCAATACCAGTTTTAATTTGTCTTTCTCCTAATTCTATTGATCTTTTTGCAATAAGATAAATTCTAAATTTGTCTAACATTCCAGCCCTTTCAATAGGCAACAATATTTCTTGTAGCCCTTTTCCTTTAAAATTAGCAACAATTTGTCCGTCTTTTTCTATGTAAAAATCACGACCAAAAGTTCCTTTTTGTAAAAATGTATTAGCTTTACCTACCCAGCCACGCAAATTTCTTGCCAACATATATGGATTTTTTTCTGCTGGTATATTGCCTTGTAATACCTTTTTACCTAACTCTGTAAATTGATCTAATGGGTGTAAATCATCTATTGTATTTTGATATAAAGTGTGAAATTTATTTGTAAAATTTATTTTTTCTTTTTCTTCAAAAGATATTTGACTTAAAATTTTAGCTTCTGCTGGTTGTGATAACCACCTTTGATAATCTCCAATAGCTGTTTCTATAACTTCTTTAATTTCCGGCATAGCTTCCATTTTTGCTTGCCATATTTTGTTATATTCTGGAGCAAAATTTTTAATTTTATCTTCTTGGCCTGTCATCTTGTATCTCAAAAATTCTGCAAATGCTTCCATTCTTTGTGTATTAGGTTGTCCAGCATAAGTAAAACCATACTCTGACATAAGAGGTATCCTCTCATTTTTAGGAATATCATAAGAAAAACCAAATTTATCATCTAGAAAATGACCTATTTCGTGAAAAATAGTAGGTAAACCTCCTGCTTTATACCTAACTACCTTTGGACCGGATTTGTATAAACCAATAGCTCCTCTGTGATTAAACCTACCTCTTCTTATAGGCACGCCAAATTTATCGCTTAATTCTTTAGCAATTTCACTTCTCTTAACTATTTTATTTGTTTCTTCTTGTGCTTTTTTGCTACTTGGCTCAATTAAATTTCTAGGATTAAAACCTAAACTACCAACATTAATATTTGTTTTTATAGTTTTTTTCTTTGGCTTTATTTCTTTTTTAATACTTTGATTAATATATTCTTCTCCTCCTTTTTTAGTTATTTGATCTTTAGTTTGAAATAATTCCACAGACGCCTTATCTTCCGGCAATATTCTAGTTTCATACCAGTTATAATTATACTCATCTACTGTTTCGCTCAAATCTTTTCTTTTCTTTTCTAAATATTTATAAAATGCTCCTTTATTACCATTTTCATCTATACCATACTTACTAGCAATATTTTCTTGCGCTCTATTTCCAATATCTGATATTCTAAAACTTTTGTAATCGCCCTCATTATAAGACATAAAGTTTTCATCATCAGTTGCTTGTATATAACCCTCTACTTTTGCAACAACATAAGGACTAGGAAATCTCACAAAATTAGCTCCCTCCATAGACGCTTTTCTAATTGCTGTATTTATTATTGTTTCATAATAATTATTTTTGAAAGCTAAATATTGCTCTGATAACATTAATTCTCTTTGTTGCTCTGGACTTAATTTATCTGTTTCTTGTGAAATATATTCTTCATATTGTTTTTTATGTTTTTTAATTATTTGATTTAATTTTTCTAACAAAATTTTTCTGTTTCTATTGCCAATTTCTGTATTATTGTCAAATAAAAATTTGTTAAAAATAGCACTTTCATCTTCTATATCGGTTTTTCTAATTTGTTCGTATGTAATTTCATCAACAAAAGTTGTATTATAATCAATTTTTATTCCTGCATTAATTTCTAATTTTCTTAAATCAGCAGAAAGCCAATCCGCCATATTTTCTGGATTTTTACTTAAGTCTTTTTTTAATTCTTGAGTATATTTAACAATACTTTGCCAAGCCATTTGTGTATCAATTATTTTAGATCTTACTTCTCTAGCAAAATATAACCCCTCTTTTTTTGAAGCAAAATCATCTTCTTTTTCTTTTATTTTTTTATTTAATTCTCCTATTTCTTCCTTAATAGCTTTTTCTTTTATATCAAACTCTCTATTAGATAAATCTTTTTTTCTATCTTCTAGTGTTTTAAGCATTGTTTCTTGCTCTTTAATTTTTTCTTTAAGTTCAGAAATTTCACTATCTAATAACCTCTTATTTGTTCTAGCTAGTGGACTTAAATCTTTTTGAAAAACATCTGACTGCATTTCAGAAACATAAAAAACATCATCAGCTATAAAAAATCTAAAATGACCAAACATTCCTGCTTCCCTAACTACTCTATCAGAAAAATTATTAATATACTCTTGAGCTTGTTCTTCTGTATCAAATTTACCAAAAACACCCTCTTCTATATTATCTCTTTGTAAATTTTTTCTAGCTACATAATATTGAGTTTTATCTACCCTTTGAGTTCCCCCCTCCACATCATAAGTTCCAGCGTCTATTTTTCTTATTTCTAAATCTTCTTTTGTGGTTGTAAAATCAAATTGAGAAGCAAAATGCCCTAATTTTCCGTGTTTAAAATTAGTATTTAAAATGACTGTCCCTGCTTTTTCTCTTTCCAATTCTCTTCTATTAATATTTTCTAAACCATAGTCATCATAAGAAGTTTTTTTATCTATGATAGAAAATTGAATTAAATCAGAATAAATTGCTCGTTGTAGCTCTTTTGTATCTATAATGTCTTGATTTACAAAATCAGTATCAAGTTTGTTTTGGACTATTTGACGCATTAAAGGTTTTTTTAATCTACCTAAAGCGGAAATAATAGTAGCTCTTTTTGTTGTTTCATTTTTCCATAAAGGATCTTTGAATAGCTCATAGGAAAAAATAGCTGGATCTTGATTAAATTCAACTCTTAATTCTTCAATACCCCCGTTTTCTTTGAAAGTATTTATTCTTTTTATTAAATTTGGATCTAAAACTTGCTTAAATAATTGAGTTAAAGGTTTCTCTAATTTTAATAATTTTTCAAAAAATGTTTTAATTTTCTCAAAAATTCTTTGTAAAGGAGTTTGTTTTTGCTGTGCCACATACCATTCTGCAAATTCTTGAGCTAATATTTCTTCTGCTTGAATATTAGTCATTCCATCTTTTTTAACTAAATTTAAAGCATTTTGTTTTTCTTCTTGCGATAAAATTAAATCAGCAAAAGAGTGAAAAGCCTCGTGTGGCAAGGTTGTTCTATCTGGATTTTTAAGAAATCTAATTACACCTTGATAATATGAGCCAAGTGCATTAGGATTATTTAATCTTTCAACTAATAAAGTTTTGCCTTGATTTGAAAGTTCTTTAAAAATAGGGATTTTTAATGCTTCTTTTATAGCTTGTTCTGTTGGAATAAATTCATTTGGATCTATTGTTTGAAAATTTTCTAATAAATCTATCCTGTCTTGTAGTTCTTTAATTTGTTCTTCTTTTTGTTTTTTAACTTCTTCATTAGTTTCAGTTTCTAATTCTTGTCTTAATTTATCAGCCTTTTGACTTAATACACTTGGACTATCTTCGTCAATTTTTTCTTTTTTACTTTCTAATTCTTTTCTTCTTTGGGTTGCTTCTCCTCTTCCGGTTCGTTCTTGATCTCCTCCTCTATTGCTTGTATCATTAACTTTTGTATCTTCTTGTTGTCCATATTCTTTTAATATATCAGCTCTAATAGATGATGTGTCTATACCTAGACGAAAATCTAATTCAGCTAACATTTCATTAACTAATAATCTACGAGCCGTTGCGTTCGGCTTTTTATCAAAAGATATAGTTTGTATATCTTTTATTATTTCTAATAACTTATCAAGGGCTTTTCTACTTCTTACATTTTCTGGGATCCAAGCTGGAAAACTAGAAGAAATTCCTATAACTTCTTGGTCAATACCATAACCAATTATCTCTCTTCTTCCAGCTTCTGCTAATTCTAAACTAGCTAAAATTTCTTCCATTACTTGAGGAGCGTCCGGATATTGAGAATAAGCGTCTTTTAACTCTTTTTCTAATTTATCTATTTTTTTATAATCAACTTCTTTTTTAGCTTTCTTTTTTTCTTGTTTTATCTTTTTAGCTTTTTCTTTATTGTTTTTATTCCAAAAATCTTTTATATCTCTTGTTTCTTTAAAACCATTATCTTTTATGGGAGTATAAAAATTACTCAAAGCCATATATTCTTTTTCTGATAAACTATTTTTAAATTCTTCTGGAGTATTAAATTGTTTAGCTTTTTCCATTAAATTTTCTAAAATAGCTTTATCTGTTATTTCAAAAGGAATAGATTTATTTAAATCATAAGGAATATCTTTAGAGATAGATTTTTTTACTTCTTCCACCGCCATAACTTCTTCCGGAGTAAATAGCTCTTCTCTTTGTTCTATAAAGTTTAATACCTCTTTATTACCACTCAAAATCGCGTCATTTTGAGTTTTAAAGGTATTTTCAGTAGAAAAAGGTATTAAGGTAGTATAGTCTTGCAAATTAACCAAAACAGAAACACCATACTCGCCATTTGGGTATTTTATAGTTTCTATTTTTGCATAAGGTTCTAGTTCTGGATTTTTATTAGGCACAAAAATATTTGTGGTTTTAAATGCTTCTTGAAAATCCATTAAATTATCTTCAATTTCAGATAATCTTTTTATAGCAACTTCATTAGTAGGATCTTCTCTTAATGCTTCTTCTATTTGTGTTTTTTCATTAAAAATTTCTTTAAATGCTTCTTCATTTATTTCTAATTTAAATTCTCCTTGTTCTGTGTCTTCTTCTTTTGTATCTTTTTTCTTATTCATTAAAGATCCACCAGTATAAACAGCTCCAGTTATAACAGCTCCAGAAATTCCACCAACAAGGGCTTCGTGTAATATTTCTCCGCTTTTTACATATTCCACCATATCAGCAAGCACATCATCTCTTTCACTTTCTGATTTTGCGTTTTTATAATCATTTGCATATTTTAAAACACTTTGAGTAGGTTCTGTAAATCCCTCAACTAAAAAACCTTTTACAGCATTTTTAGATAATTCTTTTACAGTAAATTTTGTCCCATCTTTAATTATGTTTTTTAATACACCTTCCGCAAAACCAGAAATAATAGTATCTCCCAAAGTATCAATAGCAATATTCTCAAGACTATAAACTTCGCCTTTTTCTTTAACTTGACTACCTGCGGAAATAGCCGAAAAATAAGCAGTAGGAACAGCTTTATTTCGTGTTGCAAGACCTAATAACACACCAATTCCAGACTGGACTATGCTACTTTGTGCGTCCGCAATAACCTTTTGATAATAAGGTTTATCTGGATTATTCCTCCATTCCATAAGTCCTGCAAGTGCTTCTTCATAACTTTGATCTCCTAAAGATTTAATTTTTGCAATACCTTTTAAAGGCAAATCACTTGTTTGATCTACAAAACCCTCTAAAACTTTTTTACTTGTTTTTGTGTTTAATAATTTAATTAAAGGAGTATCTTTTTCACTTTCTTTTAATACATTAGCTTTTTCTTCTTGAGTTTTTGCTTGATTAAATGCTTCTAATCTAGGAGAAGTTATTAAAACTTTTCCAGTAGTAGGATCTTTTTTTATTTCTGTTTTTCCATAAGTTAATTCTCTTAAAGCAAATTCGCTTTCTTGAGCTTTTTTATTCCAATTAGAAAAAAAATTACCTACGCTTTCAATAGCTTTACCTAATCTAGTTTTTTCTTTTACCGGAGCAACCATTTCTACTTTAGGTATATTTTGTTTATTTTCATCACTAAAAATACTTTCTAAACTAGAAAATTGACTTTTGTTTGTATTCTTTGGTAAAGAAACAGAAGATTTACTTTTATTTTCTTTATCCTCTTCAAAAATGTTTTGTAATGTGTTTAAACTCATTTTTTAATTAAAGACCTAATTTTGCTTGATTAGACCTATTTAAATAACTTTTAAAAGATTTATCATAGTCATCAGCACCAAATCCAGCATTAATCCAAGCGTCCTTTCCTTTATTATATGCTTCTATCGTCACAAAATTATCTGGACCTCTTTGAGATTGTAATTGTGGTCCAACAATTTTTCGGGCTTCTGATAATTGTTCAGAAGAACTTAAATTACCACCACCAGAACCACTAGAAGAAGCCCCTACTTTAATACTTTTTACAGACATAGACCCATCTTGATTGCGTGTGATAATATCAGCATATTTCACACCTCCAGCTTCTCTTGTAGTAGTTGATAAAATATCTCCTTTAATGTTTTTATTTTGTAATGTTTGATAAAAACCTACTGGAAGTCCTGCTTGCATTTCAAGTTTTGTAATTAAAGTTTTCTGTTCTGGATCAATACTACTAAAATCAGCACCACCTCCTAAAACGGCATTATACATAATTTGTAAATTTGCTCTTGCATTATCTGTCTTTTTTTCTTCTTCAGATTTTTCTTCTTCTTTTATACCTTTTGCTACATTCATCAAAGAAATACTTTGGTTAAAAGTTGTATCATAATCATTTTTTGCAAACTCATAATCTAATTTTTTAAAATTCATTAAATTATTTACAATATTTAATTTTGTATTAATTAAATCAGAAGTGTATTTAATTTCTCTATTTATTGTGTCTAAAGCTAATTGATCTTGTTTATCAATTTCCCCTTTTCTGCCCTCTATAACATTCATAGGCACACCTTTTTCTTCTTCTGCTAGTCTTCTTGCTCTGTTTCTATCTTGTATTAATTGTGCTTGTTTTTGAAGCTCTGAAAGACCTGTTTCAAGCTCATCTACCCCGTATTGTTCGCGATATTTTGTAAAACTTTCAAGCATACTAGGAGCTTCTGCTCTTTTTTCGCCACCAAAAATACTATTAGAAATTTCTTTAGTTAAATTTGCGTAATTAGAAATAGAGGAACGAATAGGAACTTCATCTCCTTTACTCGCATTTTCAAAATCCGTAGCTTGATTTTGGTTTATAAAATTATTAGCTTGATCTAAATTTGCTACTTGATTAGGAGAAGTTGGAGTATTATTTCCAGTTTTTAGAAAATTTAAAAGTTTTATGTTTTGTTCTCCGCTACCTACATAATCAGAAATACCATATTCTTTAGCTAGAGATGTTCTTGAAGCAAAGGAACTATCTTTCCCTGTGCTTTTTAAATAATCTACTACTGATGTTGGATCTGTTTTCATATTAATATTATTATATAACTAAATGTCTAATTCTAAAAGTTTTTTATAGGCACCGACCTCGCCGTCTAATTTTAAGAGTTTAATTAAAATTTCACTCTTTTCTTTTTCCATTTTTTTAACTTGTATATTAAGAGCTTTAGCTTCTGCTTCTGCTTCTAATAATTTTTTTTGTATTTCTTCTTTCATATATAAATTTTTATTAATTAATAATTATTATGGGCTTTGTTTGACAAAACCAGACCCGTCCACATATAATGCTCCGGAAATACTAGGATCTCCTACTGGCAATATACCTGTTATTACATAATCCACTCCACCTATACTATGCACTCCAAAAAAACCAGCATTTTTACCAAAAATATTATTAAAACCAGAACTTGAACTACCCTCTGTTGCAAATCCTCCACCATTAGAAAACACCCTTGCTTTTGAAAAAGGAGAAGCTCCAATACCTACATCTACAATAAAACCAGCTCCGTCGTCTTCTGATAATAATCTGATTTGACCTTTATTTATTGTGGTTTTTTCAAAAGATAAATATCCAAATAAATCTCCAGCATTGTAAAATTTAATTTCATTTTTATTTGTAGTTTTAATAACAATTCTATCCCCGTCCCTAGCTGTGGCAAAAGAATTAGCTACTACATTTCCAAGCATATCTACTGAAAAAGTAGCTTTATCAAAAGTTGCACCTCCAAGCCATATACCACTTCTGTCAGCTCTAAATACTTCATCTCCAATACCAATTTGCATTTCTTTTAAATTTCTAAAAATTTCATTACCAAAACGGCCTAAAACATATTGTGTAATTAAAGTTAATTCTTGTTCTGTTAATTTTGTTTCCATAATATTTTTATGTTATTTCAATTCTAATACTTTCTATCTCTGGAGCATTATTACCATTGACAGAAAAATAAATATAAGGTTGAATAATGGTTGCTTCTCCAATATTAATATCTCCCTCTACTACATTTCTTTGAGTATCGTTTACTGCTGTAATACTATCGGGACCTGTGTAATTTTTATAACAAGCTAAATTAATTGCTGTGTTAGTTGGTAGTTGTTTGTATGCTACTTTCATTGATCCATATTCCAATAAAGTATATCTATCTACGCTTAATAAATTTAAAACAAGGGTTGTAGTATTAGTCTTTTGTGTTAAATCATATATATCTACACCAAATTCTTGAGTTAAGGAATTATGCCAAGAAACTAAAAATTGTAATCCAATAGGGACTATGGTTGTAATTACTCCTCTATGTCTATCTATTGTTTCAAAAAAAGACGGACCTACTTCACAAGCTAAAATATAAGGATAATTTGCATTATGTCTGCCTATGCTAAAAATAGCATTATAATTAGGCGCAAAATTTTCTGATCCGGATTTATAAGAATAACCAAACAAAGAAAGACCATTCCAATTAGCTACTGCATTAGGCATTACCCAATTTTTATTGCTACTTTCATTGTAATTAGGAATTTTTTTATATAAATTTAATCTAACTCCGTCATACTCATACAAAGCCCCATTATCTCCTGCTTGAACGATATTAGCATTATCAATTTCAAGAAAAGCATTTATTGAAACTTCTGGAATAGGATCAGAATTTGTATAAGAAACCGACCAAGTATTCCAGCGATAAATTTGAGCATTAATAAAAGGCCCATTAATAGCGTCTTTAGGACTAGTCCCAATTAAAAGATCAGTTCCTAATCTACCAAAACATTTTATCATTACATCTTCTTTTAAGTTTAAAGCATTAGTTGAGAAAGTTGTATCATCTACTTGAGCCACAGAATTAACATCTCCAATATATAAAACTTTATTTACAATAAGCATAGGAGAAAAAGTTGGATTAAAAGAAGAACCCATAGTTGCAAAGTTATCATTTCTTGTGGACCAAGCTGTGCCTATTTGCCACCTACCAAGTCTGCTACCCATTCTGTAATAAATATATCCATTATATTCCATAGCGGAAATCGCCGCCTTATTACCGGCAGGAGGATTAAGAGTTGCTTCATTAGAATATACCCCTCCAGAAGTTCTTTTAAAGACATCAGGATAAGTGTTATTTGCTGAAAAGAAATAAGTATTTCCGTCTGAACAATGAACCGCGCAAGAAATAGCAACGCCTATTGTATTACCGCTTTCTTTAACTAGTTTTTGTCTAACTTTTACAAGACCCGGAACGCTGTGTAAATCCAGCCCTATCATATGAGCTATTGAGTTTAGATTATCAGAGTGTCTGCTGTCTGATAATCCGGCTAAATGAAAATTTTTAAAATCTATTGTTTGCATTGTTTTTATTGTTTATTAACTACTATCCATATTTGTTTTTGTAGCTCTAATATCTGTGTTTGCTGATCTTTTTGTTGTTTGACTAAATCTTCTAAATGCATTATATGGTTTGAATTTATTATGCTAATATCTTTTTGAATTAAAGCTATTTCTTGTTTCATTTGATAAAAGGGAGCTACTACTCCTAAAGCAAAAATAATAATACCTATAATCATTTTTACTTCTGATGTTAAAACTTCTCTTATTGCATTTTTATCTTGTTTTCCAAGTGTCATTTAATCTTTTGGTTTTTTAGTCCAAGTATCAAGTGTGCGCCCGACTTTCGCCCACATATTTGTAATATAACCATTTATTGAAATAACTATTGAAATAAATAATCCCACACTTTCTGTTAAAACTTTGTTTGGTATTTTAAACAAAGTATCTGCTAATACTACAATTTCAGAAAATATTTTTTGATTTAATTTAATTACATTATCTACTAACACAATACTTTCTACAAAAGCTGTTTTTAAAATAACCCTTGCAATTAAAGGAATTATTACAATACTTTCAGTTAAAACTTTAGAAATAACTCTTAAAATACTTTGGTCCTGTATTGCTACACTATCAGAAAGTTCTTTTAATTTTAATTTTAAATATTCTTTTGTATCTTGAAGCGCTATTGTTTCTGTAAATATTCTTTGCTCTAATTTTACTATTGTGTCTTGTAAAGATATGTTTTCTAATAAAGTTTTTGCTTTTAAAACTCCTAAAGTATCACTAATTGCCACAATTTCAGTAAAAATTCTTTGACTTATTCTTAATATATTGTCTTGTAAAGCAATAGTTTCATCATATATTCTTTGTAATATACGAGTAGCTGTATTGTCTAGTATTACAATAATTTCATTTAATTCCTTATAGATTAGTTTAATTCCTGTTCTTGTATCTAATAAAGCCACAATTTCAGTAAAAATTCTGGTTGCATTTCTTCTTGTTGTATCTACTAAAACCACAGTTTCTGATAATCTTTTTTGACCTAATTTAATTAAAGTATCTGCTAGTTTTATGGTATCTGATAATGTTCTTCTTGGATTTTTTGCTAATACTCGTAATAATGCTACTGTTTCAGAAATAGTCCGGTTTTGGGATTTGTTTAAGGTGTCTTGAATAGCCACACTTTCGTTGAGTGTAGTTGTATAATTGGTGCTTAATGCCCCTATTGTTCCGGCGTATTTTGTTGTTGCGTATCCATTTGATCCAAACATATTAAGTGTTTCTTGGTTGTATTAATTTGAAATAATCTATATCTAGCGTGCAAGCTGAAGCACTTGTTCTTTGCATATACACAGTCCCCCCCATATTATTATTAATAGGTAAATTATTGCTAATAGTTCCAATACTAACTCCATCTACAAAAAACTCTACGCTATTTCCTGCGCTATTAATTACAAACTTTAATACTACCCAATTAACAGTTGCTCCTTGATAAGAAGTATAATTACTGCCACCTCCAGATTGATCATATACTCTGCGTCCTCTCCAACCAGAGGCACTATCTAATTCAAACCAAATACCTCGTCCAAAAGTATTATTAGATAACCCTATTCTAAATACTCCACGAGTAAAATAACTTGTATCTAATATACGAACTCTTGCTTCAAAAATAGTATTAGGTTGATTTGCTTTAAAACCAGATGGATTACCTCCATTTTCTCTTGAGTGAGTATAAATTCCAGAGGCAGCAAATTGGGTAGGAGAAGATATTTGTATTACTCCATTAGGAGCTTCATTTATATTTAAAGTAATATTAGAACTATCAAAACTCCATACTCCTCCCATTGGATTAGTTGATATTCTTGTTGTTGAGGTGTTTGCCGAGTAAAAAAAATCATCAAAAAAATGCACATAATCTTTTTCAATACCTAAAAAATAGTTTTCAATATCATCTCGAAACTTCTTTGTCGGAGCTAACATCATACGATATTCTTTCCCAGCAGTATTTTTAGTTGAGCCACTTGTTCCCTCTTGTCCTCTCGTCACAGTTAAAGTATCCGTGCTTCTAGCCGTGACCCTAACAATTTCCACATTAGGATCATCACTAGGATCTTTGTAATCTGTATAATTCCACCACACAAGGTTAAAAGATCCGTCTGTGCTAGGATCTGGAAATCTTGCTCCGTGTCCTGTTGTTAATACTATGGAAGTAGCACTATTGTTATAACCGGTGCTAGTTATTCCATATGCAAAGTTTTTTACTGGGTCTAATATTGGCATAATGATTTTATTTTAATTATTTATAATAAACTCTTAAAGAGTTAGTTCTATCGTCTTCTTGAAACCAAGAAAACGATAGTCAAACACTTTAAACGGCTTGTGCTTTAATTTTCCAAGTGATTTGCAAGCTATCTCCGTTTACAACATTGATAGCAGAAAATACTTGTCTAGCAAGCAAAGTTCCACCAGAAGACGCGTTTAATAATCCACTTTCCGTGACGGCCGCCGAACCCGTGACTGTGTATGTGACAACAACCTGCGCTGTATCATTTGTGACGCTTGTTGTGACTAAAGAAACAGATCCGTTTGCTCTTGATAATCCAGAAGTTGCTAACTCTGTTTGCAAAGTAGTATCTCCTACCGCCGCCGCTGTTGTTCCTGTTCCTACTGCGATATAAGTAGCGGCCGCTGGAGAGCCAGAACCATTAATTCTACCAGCTACGAGGGCAAATCCCGCATTAGTGATAAGGTTTTTTACCACTAATTGATTACTCCAACCTCCTAAAAGAGGAGAAAACAAACCACCGAAAGCCATATATGAATATGGAGATAAAATACCCATTTTCATTAACTTTGTGTAAAGTTTATTTTGTTGAAATAACTTTTTTAAATTACCATTTTTGTCTTTAAGTGAATATTCCACATTTTCTACTATGTCATATTGCACTTTATTGTTTTTTATTTTAGGCATAAACTTTTAATTTAATTAACTTAACTAATAATTATTCTTCTTCAATAGC
Source organism: Bacteroidia bacterium (assembly GCA_022841465.1). Classification (GTDB taxonomy): domain Bacteria; phylum Bacteroidota; class Bacteroidia; order B-17B0; family Aurantibacillaceae; genus Aurantibacillus. Next base: position 30,418 of record JALHRL010000031.1, read on the forward strand.
TACTTCTAATCCATCAATAGCTTTTGCTGTTTCATCAGCTTTAGCATTAAGTTCCATAGTAGCTTTTGATTTTTCTCCAATTTCTTTATCACTTTTATAAGTGATTAACATATTTTCCAAATCAGCTACAATTTCCTCTTCTGTTTTATCCGGTGCATAAGCAAATTTTTTAGTATCTACCACTTCGTCATTTTCTAAAATTTCCACTTCTACATCTAAAAAAGGTTCTTGTGTTGCTTGGTAAATATCCCTTTTTATATTGATTATTTTTGCTTTTACCATAGTTTTATAAGTCTTGGCCGTCATTCCACATATTAGGAAGTTGGCCTATTACACTTTGATTAAGGTCTAAACCTGTCAAAGATCTAATTGCTAATAATAAATCCCTATCAACATTTGCCTCCTGCTCTGTTAAAGGTATTGGTCTGTCTTTTGAGTTCTTATACATCACAATAACTTTTGTAGCCCAAATTAAATGTAGTTGGCGAGGCATTCCAAAAGAAACATTATCCGGAGGAATAGACATATCTACATTTCCGGATAGACTAGAAAGGTCTTTAGGATAAATCATACCCCATAATTCAAGGCCGTCTGCAACATCTATAATGGTTTTATCAGAATAAATTTCTAAATTAGCTCCATATATATCAAATTGTGGTTCTTTACCCTCAAATTGAGATAAAATGCTAGCTTCATCAGTTGGTTTCTGATAAAAATTTACATCAAACTGCCTTAATACTCTCCAGTTTTCTCCGTCTAATTTAGCTTGGACATATTTGATATTATTTAAAATATCAGTTGGAAAAGAGTATTTTCTTTTCCCAGCTTCTAAATTTCTAACAAATTTCATACCAAAATAATCTTCACTTATTTTTGTGATTTCTTTAGCTATATCGTCTTTTACTATATTGGCATATAACAAAAGAGTAGCGTCTGGAAAAGTCGTGCTATTACTTTTTGTTTGTGTTCTTATGAAACTTGTAAATTGTGCTGGTGTCATTTGTGATTTTGTTGGTTTTAACCCTACTCCTGTGGCCATAAAGCCACAGAATAGGGCTAAAACCTTAATTTAATAAGAATTAAAGCGACAATACATTAGGATTAAATGTTCCTACGGTATTTACATAAACTGCATTTGGGACCACAGTAGCGTCATCAAGATCAGTAGTTCCACCTACGAAATTTCCTGTTCCTGTTGGATTTACAATAGCAAATCCTAACACCACTTCATTTGCTGGAATAGTAGGAAATACTACTGCTCCAAGAGTTGCTCCAGCTGTTCCCATAGTTGCTTTTAATGTTCCAGAAGCATTCATACTGATTACAAAAACATTAAATGTAGCATTAACTACTGTTCCTGCTAGGGCTACTTCCGCCGCTGTTTTTCTTACTAATACTCCGTCAATTAAAGCATAGCAAGTAGAAGCTACTCTAACTGCTTTTTTTGATGAAGAACCAATAGCTAATCCACCAGAAGAAAGAAGTTGATCTACGATAGCAATTTGGATTTTTTCCAAAGCGTCGCGCAATTCTTTTTGGCCCATAGCGTCGTGTCCTTTTGTGATTGTTTTAGGCATATCTTTTAAAATTTAATTAACTAATAATACTAATTCAAGTTTTCTAATTTTGTTGGATCAAGATCTAAACGGAATTGTTGTCCAGCGGTTGCATTAACTTTATACTTTTCAGCTAGTATATTTACTACTGACATTGGTAGTTGAGCCATTACTCCTTTTGGAATATCCATTTTAAATCCATTAATCCACACTTCTTGAATTGTTCCCTCTTTTTCTCCCTCTGCTAAAGGGATCATAAAGAAAGCCTTTTCTTCTTTTGCAAGAGCATCTTTTGTTGAAGAAATATCACTTGCAAGAGCTTTTTGAACTGTTTTATCAGAATTAATAGCATTTTCTTTTGCTACTACTTTGACAATAGGTTCTTCTTTTTTTACCGGAGTTTCAAGAATTTCCTCTGTTTCCGGAGAAAATTCTTGTTCTACTCCAGCCTCTAATTGATTTTCATCTAAAAGAGGATTTGCTTTTTTTGTTGTTTTTTTAATTACCTTTGGCATATTTTTAATTTATGTGGCTTTGATAAGTAGGATCCGACAAAATCCTACGCGATTAGAATACTACTATGATGAAACAGCGTGTTCTATACGAACCAAGAAAGCGTCATTAAGTATTTTTGCTACGAAAGTTGCTTTCCAACCAGAAGTTGCTCTTTGTTCCAAAGGATCTCCTGTTCCTGCTGATCCAAGAGGTTTAACAATGTTTTTAAGAGCTTCTCCAGAAATTCTTGTTGTTCCATATGCGTCCATACCAAAAACAAGAGTTGAGTAAACATCAATATTACTTGCTCCTGCTCCTGCAAATACTTTTGCATTTGTAGTTTCCACAAAACGAACTTCATCTACTTTACCTACTTCTCCCTCCATTAAAGTTGAAGTATTTGAGTATTTTTCTACTGGCACAAAACTTGAAATACCTTTTAAGTCGTAAGTAGTGTTCGGGTGAACTATACCTACATAAGAAGCATTTAAAGGAGTTGTATTATAACCAGTAGTAGCATTTACCATAGTTGTAATTCTTCTTGCCTTGTTGTTTTTTAATAATCTAACAACCTTTTTAATCACAGTATCTGTAATCACTTCTCCAGACGCTACTTGTGTTCTTAAAGTGTGAGCTGGATTTGAGTAATACACATTTGAACCAGCATTCAAGACATCTCTTGTGATTTGGTCCATAGTATCTCCTGCTTGATCTCCCAATATTTCTGCTGTTTCCATTAATACTGGATCTTGGCTTTCGTAATCTAATACATCTGTAATAGTCACAAAATTTCCATATTGAGCGACAGTAGCTGTAATATCCGTCACGGATAATTGACTACCCTCTGGAGTAATACCCTCTGATAAAGGTGTTGTTGCCGCACTTAAATTTCCGTATCTTCGGAATTTAATTGTTGAAGTTCCTGCACGGCGAGGAATATCTCTAACTTGCGCCCAGCGAGTGTGAACGAATAACGGAATTGCTCTATAAAGCAAAGTTCTGTCATAAAAATTATTCACTTCTGCTGGAATAACTGATCTATTTGTTTGTCCCATATTTTTAATTGGTTAATACTAATAATAACGACTAATCTTTTTCAATACCCCTTACTCTCATTTTTTGGGCTTCAAATTCTTCCGGTGTCATATCCCAAACAGCTTTTTCCTTTTTATCGGTTTCTCTTGAGCTACCTCCACCAGTTCCAGAGTGTTTTGCTTCTTCTTGCGCCTTTTTTTCTCTTTCAGCGCCTATTTTAAGCAAATCATCTCCAGCAATTTCATAAAAAATTGATTTGATAGGCAAGTGTTTTCTGCTTTCGTGTTGCATAAACTTTCTTGCTTTTCCCTCAAATTTTGCAAAATCGGGATTATCTTTCAAGAAATCTTTAATTTCTTGCTCGTCCTCTTCTTGCATAGTTTTTTCAAATAAGGGTTTTAATCTTTTTTCTACAACTTTAGAAATAAGTTTAGTGTCATTCGGATCTAAATCGTCTTCATCTAAATCCTCATCACTATCATTATCCCCCTTGTTGTCATTGATTTTTTCTTTCAATTTTTCAATTTTCTTGTTTTTTCTCTCAAGAATAAAATCAATTTTACGCTTCCGGATCTTTGGCTCTCCGTCGTCGTCTGGGTGTTGGTTTCCGTCGCCGTCTGGCTTCTTGTCCTTTTGATCTTTATCGTGATCTAGGCCGTCCCCTGCCTTGTCTTCGCCCTTATTTTCAGGATTAGGGTTTCCTTTGTTCTCAATGTCTTGATCATTATTTTGATCAGCATTGGTATTATTTTCTTTATCCTCCATAATTTTTAATGCACTCACTTAATAAGATTATGGGCTAACTTACTAAATGGACTGCAAATTTAAACAAAGCCGACTAAACTCTGTTTTCAAACCTATTGGCTTGGACGGATTGGTTTTTTATTAAGCAAAGGTATCGCCAAAGCCCTTACTAAAAACCAACCCCTCCAAACCAACAGATTAGCTATTTTATTTTCAATGATATGGATCGTTATTTTCTGGCTCTTGTTCTTCCACTTCTCCGGACATTAATTTAATCCAGCTATCCGGTTTTCCTAATAACTCTTTTAAATACATTCTTTTAAACCTTAATTCATCTACAATATCTTCTGTTAAAACCTTATTATCTTCTCCTCTTTTGTCTAAAATCTGATTTTCTAATATTTTAATATTTTCTTGAAATACTTGTGTTAAAAACAACCAACCTGCATTCATTTTTAAACTTTGTAAAGAAAGTAATATTCTTGATTTTTCTTCTGGACTTTGATCTTTTAATTTAAAAGGTCTTGCTTTCTCCATTTCAGCTATAATCACTTTTTTATTTGGTTTTGCTAGTGTTTTTTTCTTCATAAGATTTTTACATTATTGGTATTTTTCTATTTTCTCTTTCCATAGGAGGTAAATTTTTATCTCCTACCCCCTCTCCATTTGTTGGGTTCATATTGTTTGTTGGACTTGGAAATATTTCTGGTTTCATCTTTTGTAATATCATAGCTCTTTTATGTGCTTCTATATGAGCAAATTTTGCTGGTGTATCAGAAAGTTTGTTATGTATTTGAATATGTGTCATATGGTCATCTGTTGCAAGCACTTCTACTATTTTATTGGCTTCTAAACGATTATTTTCGTCTTCTGCAATCATTTCGTCAATAGTTGGAGGTAATACTTGATTTATCATATCTCGCTTTAATCCGGTCAATTTTGCCATATGCTTTAATGCAAATCTTAAATTAGCATTTGGGTCTAAAGATAAATTTTGGACAAATCCTCTAAAAAGCTGTAATTGATTAAATCTTTTTGCGTCGCTTACTACTCTACTTTCAATTTTTACATCTGGATCAACTTGAGCTATGATATTTTCTCTTCTTAATGGTCTTATTTTTGCTCCTAATACTCCGGATATTCTAACTTTCTTCTCATCAATACCCTCTTTAAAATAATTCTTATATAAGAAATACCATTGTTGCCAAAATCTTTTTTCACTCCAACCAAAAATTTTAGCTGATAAAGAATATCTAGTATCAACTTTTTGGTCTATAATATTAAGCTCTGTTGCTGTTCTTCGTTCATTTGAAACATTTCCTTGCTGTATATCTGGTGTAGCATTTGATTTTTGAGCCGCCGTGTCTAAAGTATTCATCACAAAAGCAACATCTTGATTAATGTGTGATCTAGGCACTTCTGCTAATACTCCATTAGGGTTTCCAGAAACTCCAATAAATTTGTTTTGTTCTAAATTAACTAAATCAGCTTTATTTGTTATTTTTGTAGTATCAAATACATAAGCACTATTTAAACCAGTTTCTACAATTTTAATACCTAAATTAAGTAATTTTGCTCTTGCTCTTTGTTTATCTTCTGTTAAATCTGGAATAGAAACTCCGTCCCAGTCGTGAGATATTGGATATAATGCTCTATCTACCAAAGGAATTTTATTTCCTTTTATTTCAGAAAATCTAACTACTGTTTTTCTATCATTTGCTAAAGAAACAAATACCCATTTACCATTATATTTAGTTATCCAGTCATAAATTAAGGTCGTTTCATTATCTCCGGATAATCCAGCGTCAAAAGTAGTCTTTGTTAAACCTTGTGCTTCTGCTCTTAATTGCTTATTTCGGTCGTATAAAGAATTAATGTTTCCTCCTTTTTGTTTTTTAATTTTATCTAAATTAAAATATACCCCTGCTTCTTTCATTTCCCATTTAGTCATTCTATTTTCACGGCCAATAAATCTACTTCCTCCTCTACCTTTTCTATCTCCGTTTATAGAAACAGCATTAGGATCTCTTAATACAGTCATAGGGTCCCATACTTCTGGCAAAGGACATTTCTTTTCTCTATTAAATTCCATTTCACAAACTAATCCTCTACCAAAAAAAGCCGTGTCCCATATCCATTCATAATCCAATATATCTTTTTCCATTTCGTCATAATCAAATTCAGCCATATCAGTTAAATTTTCGGCAACTTCTTCATCTCCATTTTCTCTATAATCAAAAACAACTGCTAGTTTATCTTCATACAAAGAAGCTAATACAGTTTGAAAAGTAGTAAATAGCAAAGGATCTCCTACCGCGCTTTTATCTCTTTTTTGATTATTAAATAATTTTAATCTTAAAGCCCATTCCTCCCATTTTGGCTTCATAAACCAATAAGACAATTGATATTCGTCCTCAATTTGTTTAATTAAATCAGAAAAATCACGCTCTTCTAAAGAGGTTTCTTTTTCTTCTTCTTGTTTAACTTCTTCTTCAATTTTAATTTTTTTCTTTTTTTTCATTTAAAATTTATTTTTTATAAAATCCACTCCTTTTGCTAGCATACTCATTTTGATAATCTTCTTTCTTTTCTTCTTTTTTTATACCAACTTTTTTAAGTTTAAAAGTAGCGTATCTTGTATTATCTTTATTAGTATCGCCTCCCCATTCACTACCTTGACGCATAGAAACTTGCTCTACTTCAATGACTAGTTTATAACTATCTCCAACTTTCCAATCTGCTATTTCTGGTAAATCTTGATCAGTTAATGTAAATGTAGGCAAATTTACAATATCTTTACCCTCTATTCCGTTATATACTTCTCCTTTTATTTTTTTTAGTTCCATTTTATTTATGTTTCAAACAAATTAAAAACAGGGAAAAACCTATTTTTCCTTTTTGCGACTATTTTTCTTTTTATAATTATATGCCATATTCTTATATGTTAATTTGTAAGATTTGGCGATATAATCTTCTTTATTAAATTTTACTTTCTCCTAACTTCATTTCTATTGTGGTCTGTGCCATAGCTATCATATAGTTTGTAATATCATTTATCTGTTTAGTAGTATATTTATTTTGAAAAAATTTCTTTTTTGCGATTATATGAGCTGTATATAATTCATTATCTATTATGCAAAAATATTCCCATAATTCATTTTTATTTCTAACATAAATTGGGCAACCCTTATAATCAATTTTTTTT
>JALHRL010000032.1:0-23302 GCA_022841465.1 Bacteroidia bacterium
GCTCTTCCGATCTCTCTTATGTTTTTTAACTGTTGGAGTGTTGCTAAAAGGTTTAAAGCAAAAAAACATTATTTTACTGTATTTTGGATTGTTGATTACGGTTAATTTTTTAGTAGAAAGCATGCTTCAAACATCTGCAGGTACTGTGTTTTTTGTTTTCTTTTTATGTTTATTTCTTGTTTTTAAATTAGATAAATTAAAAAATGGACAAGCTTAAATATTTATTTTTAATAATAAACTTAAACTTAATTGCTCAAAACAATGGGTTTTTATGGCCGCTAAACGAACCCATAAGTTTAGTGGGTAATTACGGTGAGCTAAGGCCCAATCATTTTCATGCAGGTTTAGATTTTTCTACACAAAAGAAAACCGGATTACCGGTATTGGCCGCAGCAGCCGGTTATGTCTCAAGAATTAGAGTAAGTGCTTTAGGATACGGAAAGGCAATTTATATTACACATCCTAATGGAAAAGTAACGCTTTACGGGCATTTAACTTCTTACATTCCTGAAATAGCCTCGTATGTAAAGGCCGCACAATATAAAAACGAATCGTTTGAAATTGAATTATTGCCCGGTAAAAATGAAATTGAAGTTAAGGCAGGTCAAATAATTGGTTATTCGGGTAACACGGGTAATTCATCCGGGCCGCATCTACATTTTGAAATTAGGGATGAAATAACCGAAGTTCCTTTAAACCCATTATCGTATTATAAAATTCAGGATAACCAAAAACCGGTTGTTACACATATTGGTATTTATAATTTAGAAGATACTACCTCGCCTAAATTTATTAAAGCACTTCCTGTAAATGCAAAAACAGGCAAGTTGAAAAAAGACACCATAGAATTAAGTAAAAATTTATTGGGAATTGCATTCTCAGGATATGACTGTTTTACGGCAGGCGGAAGTAAAAACGCTATTTATAAAATAATGGTAAGCATGGATGGTAAATTAGTATTTCACCAACAATTAGACGGAATACCTTTTTCAGATCAACGATATGTAAATCAGGTTTCTGAGGTGGTTGAGAAGGTAAAATATCAAAAATGTTTTATGTCGCAATTATACCCCGATGGAATGTTTAAAAGCGCGTTTAGAAAGGGGAGAATAATAATTAAGGACAGCGATTATCATTTAATTGATGTAGCGTTTGCCGACGAGAATAACAATACAACAAAAATTTCATTTTATGTGAAAGCAAACAAATTAGGGTATTATAAACCGCCGTTTATTAATGGAGATACGTATTTAGATTGCTTACAGGATTTTATTTTTGATAAAAAAGGTTTGCAAATATTTATTCCAAAAAGAACTTTGTTTAATTCAACGCCTATTATTTTTGAAAACACTTTAAAAACAACAGGTAAACTTATTATTTTGCCTTCAGATGCAAGTTTAAACAGTACGGCAATTGTTGGTTTTGAGATACCGCCTCGTTTTATGAAAAATAAAGATAAGTTGGTGTTTTCTAACAATCAGCAAATATATTTGCCCATTCTACATGGTGATTCTGTTTTTTATTCTGTAAAAAACTTCGGCTGGTTTCAGTTATTTATAGATACAATGAAACCTACAATATTTACAGAGGCATCGGTTGCTGCTATGCAACAAAATAAAAGCTTAAAGCAAATTAATTTTATAGTTAAAGAAGAGTTAAGCGGAGTAAAGGATTATCGTTTAACATGTAACGGGAAATGGGTTTTAATGGAGTACGATCCTAAATCAAACAGAATGATTTATTATTTTGATGCCGATACACCTAAAGGTAAACTTGATTTTAAGTTAGAAGTAACAGATCGTTGTAATAACAAAAATGAATTGTCTTTTACAATTACACGGAAGTAGTTTTTAAATAGCTTACTGTTTCTAATCCTGTATTAAATAAAATATCTAAACAAGATAAATTGGGTGCAAAATTAAGTTTGTTTGAGAAGGTTTGATAGTAGGGCTTGCTTAGTGTTTCTTTCACTGTTTCGGTAAATATTTCGTTTTTTGGATTTATTGCATTTCGTTGGTCTAAAATTTCCCCTGCAATCAAATTTCCATCCAAATACAAAATTTCTTGTTTTATTTTTAAAAGTTTTAAAAGTGTTTCTAATTGTTTTTTATTAAAATCAACTAATCCGTCAAATTTTATACTGTAAAAAGGTTTAATTTCTTCCTCAAAATACTCGAAGTATGGCGAGTTAGCATAAGCACTTGTAAAGGCCCTCCAATGGTTTATTTGCCAGTTTTCTGCATACGAAAGTGCAATTTCATTTATGGGTGTTTTGTTTTTAAACTTTTTTACCGGTATACTTAAATTTAGAACACCATTAGCACTTAAAATTTGTGTTCTGTTTCTGTAGGTTTGTTTACTGTAGGGCTCGGTAATGTCAATACATACATTAGTATTATTAATAATATAAAAAAGTGAATGTAAGTTTGGCCAATACGCGCTACTCAGTAAAACCATATTTTGTTTTTTTAAAAGTAAACAAAACTTTACCTCTTATGTTTTTTTCGGGAAGGTAGCCCCAACTTCTGCTGTCAATTGAATTATCGCGGTTATCGCCCAATACAAAATAATAGTTGTATTTTATTTGATAGGTTTTGCTGTAAATACCATTAATAATAATAGAGTCTCCTTTTATTTGAAGTGAATTGTTTTCATATTTTGTAATTAATAATTTGTAAAGTTTTATAGTATTGGTATCAAGCGGTATTTCATCGTTTTTTTTGGGAATATAAATACTTCCATAATTATGTTCATTCCAGTTGAAATAATTGTTATTTGGAAAAACATTTGGGTCGTATACATTTTTCTTTTCTAATCTTTCTTCAATGGAAATAACCCCTTTTTGATTTTTTAAGCTGTCTTTTTCTGTACCGGTTAAAGAGTATGCGTATTTACCTTTTTTTGAAATTTGAACTCCTTCATACAGATTAAATTTTTTAAAGCATACTTTATTAAATACTGCCGAATCTGTATGTATGTTGTAATTTAATTTTGAATTTGTAGGATATTGTAAATGATTATTATTTATAAAAACCACTTTATTTTTTATTAGCAAACAGTCGCCCGGTAAGGCTACACAGCGTTGAGTGAAAACTGTTTTTTTATTTAAGCTATCCGTTAGCGGAGAATAAAAGTTTAAAATATCGTTATGTTTAAAGGAAAAGTTTATTTTTTTTAAAAAAACCAAATCGCCCTTATGAAAAGTATTGGCCATGTCGTTACTGTTAATGGCGGTTACTTCAAATGCAAAGCTTTTTAAAAGTATTAACATCAGAAGTGCAACACTTCCGTAAATAAACCAATTAAATTCTTTTAAATATGCTTTTAAATTGTTTATGATTTTGCTTTTTCTTTCTTCTCTTTACGTAATCTTAACCATCTGGTTACGGCCCAAATGCCAAATACGGATACTAAGAAAGGAATTTTGATAGAATGTAAGTTTCCATCGTCTACATAACACAAAAATCTATCCCAACGATATTTTCCTTCTTTACTGTTTTTTGTAAAGCTCTTTATAAATGATTCCCCGCTTACCGGATTATTATCTTCGTATTTTACACTTAACCAAATAAAGAATGGTGAACCAACAATATGATCAAAAGGAACCATTCCCCAACTTCTGCTATCTGCACTGTTGTGGCGATTATCACCCATCATAAAATAATAATCTTGCTTAAATGTATAAGAGGTAATTGGTTTCCCATCGTATAATACTTGGTTTCCGCTCACCAATACTTCGTGTATTCCGTCGTCATAAGTGTTTAATATTTTTTCGTATAAGCAAAGGTTGTGTGTATCTATTGGTAAAGTTAGTCCTGCTTTTGGTATAACTAAAGGACCAAAATTATCGTTGTTCCAAGCATAAGCAGTATTGTGTGGAAACACGGTTAACTCTCGTTCACCTTTGGGGTCTACTTTTCTGGTAACAGAAACTACTCCTTCTAATTTAGCAACTTCATCAGCTACTTTTTTAGGCATGTTTAGTTTGTATACCACAGTGTCTTTTGAAACCGCAGCTATTTCTGCCTCAGTAGCATAAATATCAAACTTATCTAATAATTCTAAATTAGATAATACTAATCTTTTATTCTTTTTATTAATTACTTCATCACCAAACAAACGGTTAGTTGATTTTACATAATAATAATGTTGTGCATTATCAGGTGTATGGGCTAATTTTTCGTTAATGTATACTTCACCATCTTTAATTTCTAACTTATCTCCTGCAATGGCAATGCAACGTTTTACATAATGTTCTCTTTTATCTACCGGTCTGCCAACTAAGGGACCAACTTTTCCGTTATTAATTGGATTGGTATTGTTTGGGTTTTGCATGTATTCCCAAGCTTGTTGTTTATATGCATTGGGACTTAGGGTTTGTAAACCTCTTTCTCTATCTGCCATTTCCATTTTATAGGCAACAATTCTAACGGCGTTGTAATAACTTAAATCTTGCATGTTAATTAAAACACTGTCGCCATCCGGATAATTAAATACAACAATATCGTTGTTTTCAACTTTACCAAAACCGGGTAAACGGAAGTAGGGTAGTTTAATCCACTCTAAATACGATTTTGTATTAATTACGGGCATGGTGTGATGAGCAAACGGAAAGGATAATGGTGTTTGTGGTATTTTAGGGCCGTATGCAAATTTATTTACAAATAAAAAATCGCCCACCATTAATGATTTTTCTAAAGAGGAAGTGGGTATGGTAAATGCTTCAATAAAATAACCTCTAATAATTGAAGCAGCAATTACAGCAAATATAATTGGATCAACCCAGTTTTTTATGGTTTTACTCGGTTCAATTTTAAATTTATCTAATCCAACAAACTTTGCGGTATCATCAAAACCTAATTTTACAAAAAAGAAGTAGGGTAGAATAGAGGCAAACCATAAATCGTTATTACTTGGTTTATTAAAGGCTCTGGCAACGTTAAGGCCATAAACACCATACATTAAAATGTTTACCCCTGGCACAATCATTATTAAACACCACCACCAAGGTTTTTTTAGCAGAATACTTAACTCGTAAAAGTTATAAATTGGCACGTAGGCTTTCCAGGAAGCAATTCCTGCTTTTGCAAAAAGTTTACTTAATCCAAAAAAGGAAGCTAAAACAAATACTAAAAAAATTAAATTACCCATAAGTTGTGAAAGCGTAAAAATACAATTTATAGTTTAACTGTAAGTAATAAAGACTATTGTGTTTTTAGCAATTTTTACAATATTTTGCTGTTAGATTTAAAATAATTCCAAACCGGATCGTTGCTTAAAGGCCAGGCACTTATTGAAATTGGTTCTATTTTAATAGGGTGTTCAAATTCGGTTTTATAACTGTGTAGGTGTATAAATCCTCCTTTATTACTTCTATCAAAGCCATATTTTAAATCGCCTTTAATAGGGCAACCAATAGCGCTTAATTGAGTTCTAATTTGGTGATGGCGACCCGTATGAAGTGTGATTTTTAGTAAATGGTAATTATCTGATGAGCTAATTAATTCATAATCTAAAATAGCTTCTAAGGCATGTTTTACAGGTTTGGTAAAGGCCTTAGACATGTTGTTTTTCTCGTTTTTAAGCAAATAATGTTTTAAAGTATCTTTTGCTTTTGGCGGTTTATTTTTTACAACTGCTAAATAGTGTTTTTTAATTTTATCTTCTCTAAACAATTCGTTAAAGCGAGATAAACCTTTACTGGTTTTAGCTAAAATTATTAGTCCGCTTACAGGCCTGTCTAACCGGTGTATTAATCCACAAAAAACATTTCCGGGTTTATTGTCTCTTACTTTAATAAATTGTTTAACTTTTTCGGTTAAAGGAGTATCGCCTGTTTTATCGCCTTGTACAATTTCAGAAGGAAGCTTGTTTACAACAAGAATATGATTGTCTTCGTAAACAATTTGTTCGGGCCAAATAGCAGTTTTATTAACCTCCATAATTACCTTATACCCGTTTTTGTTTTATTACGTGCCGGTTTAAAAATGGCGTTTAATTTATATTCAATACCCTTTGATGGCGGAGTAGCGGGAGACAAAACTAAGGTTCCGAAATTATTAATTAAAAAGTAAGCTTCGCTGCCAACCACATTGTATATATCTTTTGCAGTTTGTTTTACACCACCCAATTGGTTAAACCAAATTTGCCAATTGTACTTAGGGTTTAATTTTAAATAATTTTGATATGCGTTTATGCTATCATCAACACAAATGCTTACAAAAATAACTTTATCTCCATATTTTTTTCTTAGCAAATCAATTTTCCCCATTTCTTTTAAGCTTTCCAGATTTTTAGTAGAGAAGAAGTTTAAATAAATCCATCGTCCTTTAAATTTTTCAAATGATTCAAGCGTGCCGGTTCTGCCTCTTGCAAAAAAAGAAGGCGCTGCACTTCCGCTTTGCATTTTAAAGAAACTTTTTAGCATGCAATCGGTTAAAAATTTATGTTCTTCGTTTTTTGTTTTTACATTAATTTCAGAAACCAGTGCTTTAATAGATTCTTTATTAAATTCAGGATTATAGTATAAATCCCACATGTTTCGTATAATCACTAATTCGCGCAAACTATCGTTTTCTAAAAACTTATCTTTTTTGCAAAATTCATTTAACTGATTTAAGTTAGCGTTTACGTTAATAATTTGATAAAGGGTTTGCCCTTTTCCCATAGAAGCAATGCTATTTAAATAATTTGAAAAGCAACTTCCAAAAAACTGCATGTATTCAAAACTTTTGTATTGAATAGGTTTGTTTAAAATAAAATTGCTGATTAAAAACTTTTCGCCCCTAGATAAACTTGCGTTAATTCCAGCAATATGGTAATTGTAATAATTTATAAAGTATTGCTCATTGTTTTTTGCGTATCGTTTATCACAAACCACTTTTAAAGTATCGGCTTTTTTAAATAAACGGTTATGGGTTAAAAACTCGTTGTTTTTAGGTAAAAAAATGTAATTGTATAAACGGTCGTAATCCAATATCATCATGTTTAATTCAGAAGTATCGCGGCCCACAATGCTTAAGTTAATAGGTAGTTCGGCGTTTTCGTAATGTTTGTACTCTTCTTCAATTTCCGGAAAAATAACTCCGTATACATAATCGGGTTTCACATACAATTTACCAACGTAATTCTCTATTTGTACAAAAACAGGTTGTGTTATTTTTGAATACATTTTTAATTCAAAAAAACCATCGTTTTCAACGGTATCTGTAGCTTCTAATAACTTGTATTTGGTAATATAATCTTGGTAGGTATAAACACTTACCTTTTTGCCGGAGTGCGAGGCATGCGCTTTGCCTTTTATGGTAATGTTTTGCGCACTAATACAACTGCTAATTAGCAGAAACAATAGTGTAAAATATTTGCCTTTATTTTTGATTTTTAAATATAACGGAATAATTACGAAATAGTACAGTTAAAATAGCTTAAGGATTGGAAATTTTAGAACAAATAGCAGTGAATTCATCTTCTTGTATTGCTTCTGCAAACTCAGCATAATTGTTTATTAAGTCAGATATGAGCATCATTTCAGGAAACTGCATGGCTTCCATTTGATTTTTCAGGTATTTGCTTCCTATTACCTGAATTTCAATGAATTCGTTCTTACTGATAATTTTATAAAAACGTTTGTTGTTCTTATACTTTCGGTAAAGCGGAAATTTTATATCTTCATTGCCTTGCATGGAACCGTTTTTAAAGTTAGTAGCTGATTATGTTTTTCAACATTACAAAGATAATGTAGAAAATGTATGTATTATACTTCCAAGCAAAAGAGCAGCTTTATTTTTAAAAAACCACCTTTATAACGCTTTTAACCAAGCCTTTTGGATACCTGAAATTAAAAGTGCCGAAGAGTTTATTGAAGATTTAAGCGGTTTAAGCAAAGCCGATGAAATAGATTTGTTAGCTATTTTATACGAAAGCTATTTGCATTGCAATCTTTCAAACCCCGAGACTTTTGATAAATTTTCGCGTTGGGGATATTTGTTACTACAAGATTTTAATGAGATTGACAGGTATTTAATAGACAGCAAACATATTTATGAAAACCTTAAAAACATAAAGGAAATAGAGAATTGGAGCTTAGGTAACGAAGAGCTTAGCAAAACCCAACTTAATTACCTTGAATTTATGGGTAACATAGGTTTAATTTATAAGCACTACACTGCACGGTTATTAAGTTTGGGAATTGGTTACCAAGGATTAATTTACAGGAATGCCGTAAAATATTATGAAAACAATCCTTTACTGGAAAATTATACGAAAATACTTTTTTGCGGATTTAACGCATTAAACGCTGCCGAAACCAAAATTTATGCTGCTTTGCAAAAAAATAAAAAGGCAGAATTTTTATGGGATATTGATGAGTATTATTTTAAAAACCAAATGCAGGAAGCGGGTTTGTTTTTGCGGAGAAACATACAGCATTTTGGGCAGGAAAATTTAAGTTTTATAAACACTCATTTTAAAGAAGCAAAAAATATTTATGTTACTGCCGTAGCCGGACAAACAGGGCAGGCACAATTAGTGCATAATGAAATTTTAACTTTAATTAATAATGGGATTAATTTAAGTAAGGTAGCTGTTGTGTTGGCAAATGAAAATTTGTTATGGCCCGTTTTAAAATTATTGCCAAAGGAAGTTGAGGAAGTAAATATTACCATGGAGTATCCGTTACGGTACACGTCTGTTTATGGTTTTTTAGAATTATTAATTAATTTACAAGTAAGTTATAAAAACGCAAGCAACAAATCGCCTGCAATTTATTATAAAGATTTTCTTTCGATAATTAGACATCCTTTTTTTACAGATTTAATAAAAATTTATAATGCTGATTTTAATATTAATGATGCCGTAAGCAAAGTAGGCGAAGGCAATATTATTTATATTTCACCTGCTTCTTTAGCAAAATTAGCTAATTGCAAATCGCCAGAACTATTAAATATATTTTATCCGTGGAAAGATGTTTCAGAAGGAAATAATTTTTTATTGAATTTAATAAAGGCCGTTCGTAATTTTTATGTTCAAAATAACGATACGCGATTGGTAACTTTAGAATTAGAACATTTAGAAGTAATTATTAAATCATTTTACCGCTTACAAGAAGTAATTCATCAATATTCGTATTTCAACGAGTTTAAATCGTATAAATATTTGTTTATGCAAACCGTAGGAGCTTCTTCGGTTCCATTTATAGGTGAACCCTTAACCGGTTTGCAAATTATGGGAGTATTAGAAACCAGAACACTTGATTTTGAATATATAATTATGGTTGGGGTAAACGAAGGTGTTTTGCCTTCCGGAAAAAGCATCAATTCTTTTTTGCCAAACGATTTAAAACGCGTGTTTAATCTACCACTTTATTACGAAAAAGATGCAATTTATGCTTATCATTTTTACCGCTTATTACAACGTGCCCATACTATTCATTTAATACATGATAGCCAAACCGATGAAATGGGCAAAGGTGAAAAAAGCAGGTTTATTACGCAATTAGTGTACGAACTTAAGATTTACCAACCTTTACATAAAATAACAGAAAGTGCAGCTGCCAGTGCATCAATTGGTGTTGCAGATAGTGTTATAGAAATTGAAAAAACCGATAATGTTTTACATCCCATTCTATTAAAAGCAACAGACAGTTCTGATTATGGGGGATTATCGCCTTCAGCCCTTAATATGTTTAAAGATTGTACTTTAAGATATTATTTCAGGTATGGCGCAGGTTTAAAAGAAACCGTGGAAGTAGAAGAAAGTGCGGAAGCAAATACCTTTGGTACCATTTTGCATTTGGCGCTTGAAAATTTATATAAACCGTTAATTGGTAAAAATTTAATTGAGAAGGATATTGTTGAACAGAAACGAAAAGTTGAAGATGTTGTTTTAACGGCGTTTAAACAACATTATAAAGAAGAAGACAGTTTAGTTGGAAAAAATTATTTGCAGTATGAAGTATTAAAAGTTTACGCACATCGCCAATTAAGTAATGATATTAGCAGTGTTAAAACCTTAGCAGAACAAAACAAAACCCTAAGTATTATTGCTTTAGAAAGTAGTTATACCGGCAGTATTGATGTGAAAATAAATAACGAAATTAAAAAAGTATTGGTTAGGGGAACCATTGATAGGATTGATAGGTACGGAGAGTTCATTCGCTTACTTGATTATAAAAACTCCGTTAAAAACACCGACAAATTTAAATTTACCGGATTTGCTGATGTGTTTACAAACGATGAGTATAATAAGCAATTTCAATTACTAATGTATTCTTGGCTTTTAACCAAAAACAAACCCGAATACATAACCGATTTATTGCCGGGAATTATTGCTTTTAAAGATTATTCAAATGAGCCTCATTATCTGCGTGTTGCAGGAAAGGGAAACGGCGATTATTTTAAATTAAACACAGATTTCTTAAGTGATTTTGAAAATGAGTTAATTAAATTGGCGGAAGCAATTTTTAATAAATCAGAAAAATTTACCCAAACTATAGATACAGATAAATGTAAATACTGTAGTTATAATACCATTTGTAACCGAAAAAATGTAATTATTTAACCTTTATATTACGTGGTTATTAATTAAATAATTTATAAATTTATAAGAATTAAATTTTAAAAAAATGGGATTATTTGATAAAATTAGAAATGAGTTTATAGACATTATTGAATGGGTAGATAACTCAAACGACACTATTGTATGGAAGTTTCCGCGTTACCAAAATGAAATTAAAATGGGAGCTAAGCTAACAGTTCGCGAAAGTCAGTTAGCAGTATTTATGAACGAAGGGCAAATTGCAGATGTTTTTTCTCCCGGAATGCACACCTTGCAAACGCAAAACATGCCAATTCTTTCAACCCTAAAAGGATGGAAGTATGGGTTTAATAGTCCCTTTAAGGCCGATGTTTATTTTATAAGTACAAAACAATTTATTGATCAAAAATGGGGAACTAAAAACCCAATAACATTAAGCGACTCACGTTTTGGTTTTATAGAATTGCGTGCATTTGGAAACTTTGCCTTTAAGGTAAGTGATGGAGCTAAGTTTATTAAAGAAATTGCCGGAACTAATGAAAACTTCTCAACCGAAGAAGTAAATGAGCAATTACGCAGCATGATTATTACCAAGTTTACAGATGCAGTAGGAGAGGGGAATATTCCTATTGAAAAATTTGCTGCTAATATGGAAGAACTTTCTAAAATTGGTTACGATAAATTGCATGCAGATT
This sequence comes from Bacteroidia bacterium, assembly GCA_022841465.1. Classification (GTDB taxonomy): domain Bacteria; phylum Bacteroidota; class Bacteroidia; order B-17B0; family Aurantibacillaceae; genus Aurantibacillus. Next base: position 11,229 of record JALHRL010000032.1, read on the forward strand.
TTACAGAATACGGTTTAAACATCACTAAATTTTTGGTAGAAAACGTTTCAATGCCTGAGGAATTGAAAAAGGAAATTTTTAATTACTCCCGTTTAAATGCTATTGATATGCAAAAATTAGCCCATTTTAACACCGCTAATGCTATTGGCGATGCTGCTAAAAACCAAGGTTTAGGTGGTGCAGGAGTAGGAATGGGTGTTGGTTTTGGAATGGGGAATATGATGACGAACATGATGAACCAAAATCAAATGGGTACAAACCAAGGAGGTGCAGTGCCACCACCACCGCCAATAACACAATTTCATGTGGTTTTAAACGGAGCGCAGGCAGGCCCATTTAATTTAGAGCAACTGCAAGGAATGATTGTTAATGGGCAAATAACGCGCCAAACAATGGTTTGGAAGGCGGGCATGGCTAACTGGGCAGCAGCAGAACTTCAGCAAGAATTATTACAGCTGTTTTCGGCAGTACCACCGCCTCCGCCAATTGGTTAAAATGCATAAATTTAAACACTTTATACAACATAAAACCCTCATTAGCAATAGTGGGGGTTTGCTTTTATTTGAAAAATTTGTTTTAGGTTTGTACTATAAATACCAAAACCGATTTAAACAGGCATTAAAAAATGCATTAATTTATTAAATCAAAAAGGCTTTGGTTAACTTTAAAAACGAATAATAGTAATTAAAAATAGGAATAAAGATGAACGATTTAGTTATTTCAGCTAGCGAAGATACTCCCGAAGTTAATTTAAGTGTAACTACCGGTGTTTTAAGAATTACAGGCAGAGCTTTTTCTAACGATATTGCAAACTTGTTTAAAAAAATAAATGATTGGTTAGATGAATACATTCAAAACCCGGCAGATGTTACCACTTTAATGTTGCAAATAGATTATTCTAATTCTGTTAGTAACCGTTTGGTTTACGATTTGGTTGTAAAATGTAAAATGGTAGTTGATAAAGGGAAAGATTTAAAAGTAAAATGGTATCATTACGAAGATAGCGATGATAGTATTTACTATGCTAATTTAGTAGCAAAGCTGATTAATTATCCGATAGAAAACATAGAAACAGATTAATGTTTTCTGGAGCTTTGTGAAGATAATTTTAAGATACCCATTTCTGTTTCTTTGCCTGATTTTATTTAAATCAGCAAAGGCCGATAACTCCAAAGTAGATTCCTTAGTTAATGTTTTTAAAGGTAATATAACCGATTCTGCCAAAGTACATGTTCTGCATCAGTTATTCACCGCAAAAGATTCTGTTGTTTATTTAAATAAAGCTTTAGCCTTGGCTAAAAAAACCAAGTACAAGCGAGGTATTGCCTTAAGTTTGTTGCATCTTGGCCGATATTATTATTTTGCCGACGAGCATGATTTATCGCTCAGCAATCTTTCTGAATGTGCAATTATTGCAAACCAAATAAACGATAAAGTTATTTTAAAAAGTTGCTACAGATTTATCGGATTTATTTATAGGCCGCACGAACCTTTTAAAGCAAAAGAGTTTTATGAAAAAAGTTTAGAAATGTGCATTGCCACCGGCGATGAAATTTCTGCTTCCTATGCTTTAAGTGCTATTGGAAATGTGCACGAAGGAGTTTATGATCCAACAAAAGTAAATAATAAAAAAGCATTAGATTATTATTTGAAAAGTTTAGAAATACGCAAGCGCCTTGGCTCTGATACAGAAATTGCATCTTCTTTAAACGAATGTTCAAGAATGTACGATGCATTGGGTATGACAGAAAAATCGTTTGAACTTAGGTTAAAAGGATTGGAATTGGCAGAAAAAAGTGGAGATAAAAACGATGCCGTTTATTTACATGTTTTAATTGGCAATGATTATACTACTCGAAAAAAAGATTATAAAAATGCACTTAAACATTTACAACGCGCGTTTGATTTGGCAGAGGAAATGAATGGTAGTTTTGAAACTAAAAATGATATTGTTAAATACATGGCTGTTTGCTATAACAATATGGGTAATAAAGATAAAGCCATATTTTATTTTTTAGAAAGTTTAAGATACGGTGATTCTATTCATTTAAAATCGCTGAAGCACGATTATAATTTATCAAGCGTTAAGCAAGATTTGGAAAAAGAGTTAGAGAAACAAAAATTATTGGTAAAAGATGCAGAAATATTAAAAGAGAAAGCAGAAAGAGAAAAACAAGCATCAATAAACAAAGCCTATTTAATTGGATTTATTTTGGTTTTTATTTTAGCAATAATAGTATACTCAGGCTCATTAAGAACAAAACGATTAAATAAAGAGCTGGATGTTAGAAATAAAGAAATAGAAACTGCATATCAAACACTAGCATTAAGTGAAGGGAAATTTAAATTAATTACCGAAACAATTAATGACGTGTTTTATTTGTATAATATAGTTGAAAAAAAATTCGAGTATATTAGTCCGAACATAAATGAACTTTTTGGGTACCCTGCACAGTATTTTTATGAGGGCAACAGTATGAAAGTGGCTGTTTATAAAGACGATTTGCCTTTAGTTATTAAAGCAAATATTCAGGTAGATTCGGGCATATCTTATAATATTCGATACCGAATTGTAGTAAACAATAAAATTAAATGGGTAGCAGAAAAATCTTCACCTATATTAGATGATTCCGGAAATTTGGTTAGAAACAGCGGAATTATACGAGATATAACAGAAAGAACACTGGATGAAGAACTCATTAAAAAGAAAAATACAGATATTACCAATAGTATTATCTATGCCAGTAATATTCAAAACGCTGTGTTGGCTCCTAAAAGTGAGATAGCTAAAAAAGTAAAAGATTTTTTTATTTTAAATAAACCCAAAGAAATTGTTTCGGGCGATTTTTATTTTTACAAAGAAACTACGGGTGGTATTTATATTGCCGCTGTTGATTGCACAGGGCACGGAGTTCCTGCCGGTTTTATGAGCATGATAGGTAACAGTTTCTTAAATGAAGTTGTAAAATCATATTTAAATTTAAGTCCTGCCGAAATTTTAGATCAATTAAGTGTAAAAATTATTAAAACGCTTCATCAAGATAATCCAAATACAGAAATGAAGGATGGACTTGATATAGCCTTATTGTTTATTTCAGATGATTTTAAAACCGCACAATTTGCAGGAGCATTTAACTCATTAATACACATACGCAATGGTGTTTTAACAGAAATTGAAGCAAATTCATTTTCTGTAGGATTAAAACTAGGAAAAGAACCGGGGTCGTTTACAAATCACAAAATTAATTTACAAGCAGGAGATACCATGTACATGATGAGTGATGGTTACATTTCGCAGTTTGGTGGTGAAAAAGATAAAAAATTCACCAAAAAGAAATTTAAAGAAACCTTACTTCCCATCCAAAACTTGTCCATGTCGGATCAAGAAAAAGCACTTAATAAAACCTTTATTGATTGGATGGGCCACAAACCTCAGGTCGACGACGTGTGCGTAATAGGCATTCGCGTATAATACGCACACGGAGGAGATGCCGACCGATTGAGCGTCGGTATAAGACGTGTGTGTAATAGGCATTCGCGTATAAAGCGCACACGGAGGAGATGCCGACCGATTGAGCGTCGGTATAAGACGTGTGCGTAATAGGCATTCGCGTATAAAGCGCACACGGAGGAGATGCCGACCGATTGAGCGTTGGTATAAGGCGAATTATTGGTGTTGAATTCCCGCTTATTTTAAGAAAAAGTAAATTTTATTGAATCGTTTTTTGCAGTTTTTGCAAATTTAAAAAAATGCCTTATGTTTTTTGCGTCATGTTTTTAAATAATAAAATTCTTTTAGTTTTATTAGTAAGAAATGAGTTTGGTATTCAGTTCAAATTAAATTTTGCTTTTTAAAAAAGTTTTCTGAAAAAGATATTTGCTGAAAAAAAATATGAAAACAGTTTTATCAATTATTTCTTTCAGTTTTGTATTATTTGCTTGCAAAAAGCAAGAACGTATTAAGCCGGAGCAATTAAATAGGTTTTTAACCGTTTATGATTCTGTTTCGGGTAAACCAATACCCGGAGCCGAAATAAAACTTTGTAACCAATTTAATTATGATACTTACATAACAAATGAAGAAGGAAAGGTTTTTCTTGGAAACAAAAATTATTCTTGTTCAAAGATAAGTAAGGAGGGGTATAAGTATTACGAATCATTTGGTACTTTGCCTGATAAATTTCTTTTAAAAAGAGAAACATATATGAAATTAAAAATAAAAAATGTCCCGCCTTCCTTTAGCGACGATAAGATTAGAATTGTTTATTTTGTTTCTGAATGGGTTACTAACGAGTTTACATTAAATGGGGAAGATGTTGATGTAGTAAAATATTTCCCAATTTATTCAAACGAGAATTTAATAAAAATATTTCTAAACAATTCAGAATGTGAATATACACCCGAGTATTATAATGTTGCAGAAGGCGATACGGTGGAAAAATTTATTGATTATTAGAAGTACAACTTGCAATTATTTTAAGTGAAAATGTGAAATGAAAGTTATTGTTTTACAATTTTTATTTTTTCGCAACTGAATTTAACCTTTAACCAATTTTTTATTTTGTTTAATTCCTCGTTTTTAAAACCAAAAGAATTGGTTTTTATGTAAACAAAAACGGTTGTATCAATGCTGTTTAATCAGTGATTAACTGTTTTCTCAATTACAAGTTCCTGAGGTTTTCCATATAAAGAGTAAAATTCTTCAATAGCTTCTTCTTGTTTAGTATTAAAGTTGTATTGTTGAATTAAGTTCTTTTTCAACCTGGGTATCCACTAATGGAGGAATTAATTAGAGGCTAAGCTGAGCAACAAAAGCATAGAAAGAAATAACAGAAACGTTAATACCTATTTCTTTAATCTCTTTGCTTTAATAGAGGTCTGCTGTTGGAAGTTCAAATGTGTAACATTAATCGTGCTTAAATGTCTCTGTTTTATTTTCGTATTTAACGAAATACGTTCCTTTTTTATAAGATGTGTAGTCAATAAATTCACCTTTTTTCTGATCTATTAAAGTACCCTTTTCATCAAATACTTTGTAATCACAAACTTTTGGTAATTCAAATATCATTTTTACTTCTCCTGGATTTTTAGGTAGCATACTCATAGGAGGCATTTTTTTACTCATCTCAGATTTTTTTTGAGAAGTATCTGTTTGGCTAAATGTTAGCAATGCTGTTGAAGCAAACGCAAATGTAAAAATTGTCTTTTTCATAAATATAAATTTATTCTATAACGACATTTACATTTGATTATTGTGACTTACGGGAAATTGATTGAAGAATATTACAAAAGCAATTTATATACAATCAAATTGTCCTTATAAATAGTCTTTTGATGTCAAATGAAAATGTCTTAATGAGTTTCGTCTGGGTGTATTACCTATAACGTTTATTTGCTGTTGTGCATTTGTTTTAAATTTTACCAAGGTCCATTTCTGTTTACATTTATAAACGTATTATTCTCTAAGCGATAAGCTCCTTTAAAGCCAACAAACCAAAGTCGTTCTTTATTGTCTTGATAAATACAAAAGGGAAACGGCATAAAATTACTTTTTTCATTTTTAATTTTTGCGAATGTTATACCGTTATAACTATAAATATCACGCTTATTTACACTAAACCAAAGAGTACCATTTTTATCTTCAAAAATACAGCCAATGCCATCTTCTTTACTGATAAGTTTTTCTGTAATATTTGTAATTGAATCTTCATTGTATCTATAAATTCCATTAGAAGTTGAAAGCCAAATGTTCCCATTTTTACTTTCAATTATGTGATTCACAAAATTTGATAAAAGACCTTCTTTTTCAGATATGTTTGTTAAAGTTGTTCCATCATAAATATATGCTCCTCCGTTCGTTGCAAACCACATTTTACCTTTACTATCTTCAATAATTGAATGAATCATTTTGGTTGTGCTAATTCCCACAGAAGAATTTATTTTTCCTTCAGGAATTTCAAATTGTGATAGTTTCGCACCATCAAAAGTATAAACACCTTGAGTTGTTCCAATCCAAAGCAATCCCTTTTTATCCATGGTCATACTCCAAAGTCCTCCTACAGTCAGAATATCTTTTTGATGATAGACTGTAAAAAAAACACCGTCAAATTTTGCTATTCCACCGCTATAGCCTATCCATATATTTCCTGTTTCATCTTCTATAACAACATGAACAGTTACATTTTTACCATCGGAATCTTTAAGTTCAAAATAAATAAGACCATCTTTATCATAACGACAAAGACCATTTTGTGTACCAAACCAAAAATTTCCTTTACTGTCTTGAAAAACAGTTCTTATAACTCCACTTATTTGATTTCCTTGGTAATCTTTATCATGTACGCTATTTCTATATTCTGGTTGCGTTTCTGCCTTTAGACTAATGCTGTCTTTATGAATTTTTGTTATTTTAACTGGTATTGATGCTGTAATTTGTCCATTGCAAGAAATAAATAAGCAAGAAAAAATTAGCACTAAATAGTTCGCTTTGATTTTGTTATATTTAATCATAATTGCTTATTTTTTTTACGTTTCATCAAAAATGACGCACAACGTTTGGCAAATATACGTAAGGCGGGCTTTTGAAACTTCCATTGTCTAAACGCCGAAACGTTTCTATGAAGATACAAATGTTTGTTAGCAAAGTAAAATGAAAATTAAAGTCTGCGCAGCAAGCTTTATATTTGCTTTGCGATCTACCGTTCCGCCCGCCTTGCGCTTAGCCGCTGTTATGCGCTGTTTTTATTTGTCTAGTTTTATCACTTTTCGCGTCACGGTTTTTTGATTAGAAATTATGTCTAAAACATATATTCCGTTGAGAAGATTGAGTTCTTTAATGTCGAGTTTTATTTTATGTTTTTTACTGGTCGAGTTGTCACTGATGGTTTTTATTATTTGTCCCTGTATATTTCGTAAAGTAATTTGAATAGGAGATGAATTGTCGAAGTCGAATTCAATTGACAGCGTTTCGTTAAACGGAATAGGATAAATGAAAAAGTTCGCAGTATAATCAAATTCTTTTATTCCTATAAACAATCCATTGCAAGATTCATCAACATCATATTTCCAAAGATCATTTAATGAGCCAACTAAATCCGTACCACCAAAAATCCATAAGTCGTTAAAACCATCAACCCAAGATACTACGCCGCCTCGACCACCTGGATTATTAGCTGGACTTGGAACTTGAATCGAACCATAATTTGGTGCTGGCGTATTTGGAATCGAATCGCCATTTACCCAAGCCCATTTATTAGTGTTTGAATTATAAGTCCAAAGATCATTAAGACATCCTCCGTAACCAAAACCTCCAAATAACCAAAATATTCCATTCATATCCTTCCAGCAAGATCTACTTTCCAAACGTGAACTAGGGTAGATATTAATTGAAGGCTCACATTTACTAAAATACAGACCTTTTTTATTTAAAGAAACTGAACCGCTCATCCATGTCCAAGTGTTTGAAGAAATACTATATCGCCATAAATCGTTATTAAGACCTCCATAAGATTCGCCACCGAATAACCACAAAGTGTCGTTCTTTATCCATTTAGAGTAACAAAGTCTAGCTGATGGCTTGTTGTTAATATTTGATATACCTTTAATTCCATAAATTGCAGGAGCATTACTAAAATTGTCACCGCTCATCCATGTCCATTGATTAGAAATAATGTTGTATTTCCAAAGAGTATTCCAACATATCCCACTACCAGAAGCGCCACCGAATAACCATAAATTATTATTGCTGTCAACCCATGTGGCATTTGTTTCAAAAAGACCGCCGGGATTATTGATGGCGCTTGAAATTCCTTTCGTTCCGAACTGCGGTATATTATTTCCAGTACTATCGCCTTTCACCCATGTCCATTCGTTAGTTGAAACATTATATTTCCATAAATCATTCTTGTAACCGTTGTAACCTTGTCCGCCAAATAGCCATAGATTACCAATATTATCAACCCAACTCGCGGAACACGCTGCTCGATAACCAGGGTGATTTAATGGAGAAGGAACACCTTTTGTACCATAAACACCATAGGATTGAACACTTTGAGTGCCTTTTATCCAAGTCCATTCCAAGGTCGTTGGATTAAATTTCCATAAGTTATTGTTGTCGTAGAACCAAAAATTACCTGAGAAGTCTTTCCATTCAGTTCCTTCATATGTCGCAGGTGGTTTATTCGTCGGGGATGAAACTCCTTGTGTTCCGTAAACTGCTAATTGATTCGTAATGTTGTCACCTTTCATCCATGTCCAAATGCCATTTTGAGACCAGAGATTCTGAAACAGTAGTAAAAATATTATATTCAGTACGTGTCTCATAAAATTGCGCATAACGTTTGGCCGCCTGGTGCCGTTGGGCTTTCGAAGCATCAACTTTCCCAACCGACAAAAGGTTATTTAAAGATACTTACTTAATTAGTGAGCCGCAAATAAATTGTCTGCCGCTTTAATTGCGCGCGAACGATGACCGAATCCGCCCAATGGCACCAGACGGCTGGTTACCAGCTGGCCGACGCACACAGTTACTTTAGAGAAAATTTGATTGGTAGTTGAACTATAACGTCAACTGGTTTTCCTTTGCATGTTCCGGGAGTCCACTTTGGCATTTTGGCGATGACTCTCAGTATTTCTTTTTTAATGTCTGGATGATTAAAAGGCTTTAAGTCTTTTAGGTAACTTATTTTCCCTTTTTTGTCGACGATGAAAGCAAGTAATGCAGTTTCATTTATTTCGTATGCTGATTTTGGAAGGTCTAAATTATTTTTAATGTATGCAAACATCATTTCTTGCCCGTCTGGATATTCGGGTCGCGAATCAACGAAAAAATAATAGTCACGATTAGTTGCTTTGTCATGATGAATTTTGCATTTAGTCGTGTCGATTTGACCGTAACAATAATTAAAGATGAAAACAAAAAAGAAATATAATGAAGTCTTTGTCATGTGAACTGTCTTTTTTACCGGGATCTGTCCGGCGGCTTGCTGGTAACGTTTGCAGGCCATACGCCGGCGGGCTTACGAAGCTTCCTGCGTCTATACCCTAAAACGGTTATATGAAGATACAAATGTTTTTTAGTGAGGGCAACAAAAAAATGTGCGAAGCACGCAACTTTATCAGCCCGAACGATGACTCGTGTCCGCCCGCTGGCTTATGACCTGTGTTAGGCGTCTGGCCTTTGGTACATTTATTTAAGTCTTAAGTCACCGAAAGCAGTGCGTGAGACTGTCTTGTATTTTCTATTTGATTCGTCGTCCGAACCTCCTTGATATTTTTCAAGATTTTTTTCGGTGACATGCTTGTAAGGATAGAATTTAAGCTTTTGTCCTGGCTTGTAATCTTTTTTTATGTCAGGGCAATGTTCAATAATTCGTAGGGAGTCGTTGTTAGAGTCTATACAGATTGCCATACTTGTAATAAAAAACACACCACACTTAACATTGGCTTTAAAATACTCTACAACCTTAACTGTTGTCGTGTCTTTTGGAAAAATATATTTCCAGTTCGTGTCTGGGGGACTAAAGTCTGTTTTTTGCCCATATGAATTAAGAGCAAAAATTAAAAATGCGAATATATATAATCTAAGCTTTAGCACTTTCAATATTAACTAAGTCGATTGTTTTTTTAAGGAATTGATAAAATTGATCTTCATAAGTCGGCACAATCCAGAATCTATTTTTTAAAGTTTCTTTTACTGGAACTGGATATCGTCCAGTTTCAATTGAGTCTGTCAAAATTCGTAGTATTTTTTCCTCGTCGTTTGATAGTTCGACATCAAATCGTTTTGCTAAACCGACTAAGTCATGAGATATTTCTTTAAAGTCTTTGTTTAACTTACCATCGCTGGTTATCAATTTAAATCCTTTTGAAATTGCTAACGTTTTTAGTAGCGATTCAACCGCCATGCCTCGAAGCATTAACTTAACTCTAAAAAGCTCAAATTCTTTTATTGGATCAGCGTCTTTAATTTTTTCAGAAGACTCTATTAAAGCTTTAAAAATTCCTTCCCATGCATTCGGTAAATTTCCTATTTCTTCTCGGTCGTACCGAAATTCTATTGTCCGTATGCCTTTGGATGTTTTCATTGTATTTCGGTTGTTGTCGGCTTGCGCCTAACGTAATGCGAATTTGCGCCGTTTTTTGCTTGTCCAAATATAGCATTTGAGCGTTAACACGCAAAAAATGGACGCGAATTTGCTGTTAGCACTCGTTGCCGCTACACAGGTGCGTCTCGTTTGAGTGTCCGCATTTATTTTAATTTTAAACGCATCATTATGTCCGTCTGTTCGTCATTACCAAGCTTAAAAATATGTTTGTCAAATTCTACGAAACCATTTTTCTTGTAAAAATTAATTGCTCTTGGATTTTTTTCCCAAACGCCTAACCAAACATATTCTGAGTTTGTCCGATTGGCGATGTCTATTGCTTTGTTGTATAAAATTTGTCCGACGTTTTTACCATGAAAGTCTTTGAGAACATAGATGCGTTCAATTTCAAGTGATGATTTGTCTTTGAGTTCGGTCTGCGCTTGTCCGTAATTAATTTTTAAGTAACCGATTACTTTATTGTCGACGAGCGCAAAATAGAATTCGGAATTCGGATTGCTTAACTCGTCTGTAAGTTTGTCAATGCTTAAATTGTTGTCGAGATATGTTTGCATGTCGTCCGCAGTATTTTTGTCTGCGAATGTTTCAACGAAAGTCTGTCTGCCGATTGCTTGAAGTCGGGAGATGTCGGCCGATGTTACTTTACTGATTTTTATTGTGTCCATGCGAATTTGTCTTTCGGAGGTCTGTCCGCGGCAATGAGTGCTAACGTTTGGCGGCCTTGCCAAGGGCGGGTTTTCGAAGCATCCCTTGTCTATTTACCGAAACGTTTATTAAATATACAAATGTTTTTTAGCGGAGGCAAATTAAAAAACGGTCTGCTTTGCAGGCAATAATTTAGCCGAAGCCCTTGTAGTCAGCCCGCCTTGGGCAAGACCGCTGTTAGGTGTTGTAAGCGCCACATTGTTAAGTCTAGCCATTTAATAAATAAATTCTAGTCCTTGATTAGTTTTTTAGTCAGAGATTTTTTGTCAGTATAAATATTCAATAGATATACTCCTTTGGGCAATGAGCTAAGATCAATTAAGTCAGTTGATTTAAAGTTGTCTAATTCTAATACCTTTTCTCCAATTAAATTAAAAAGCACAATTTTTCTTAAGGGTATTAACTCTGAAGATATAATATTTACGAGGTCTTTTACTGGATTCGGATATATTGATATTGCCAAATCAATATTTTCTTCTTTCAAGTTGTTAGGTCCGGCATAAAAAGAGTAATTACTCATAACAGTATCATATGGTGCGCAAGTTGAGTATGATAAAGAAATAAAAACAGTATAATTAAGATTATAATTTCCAGCAGGGAGAAGTCCAATATTAATTGTGTCAATAATTGTTGTAGTGGTTGGGAATAAACCACCACCTGTATAACAAGAGATAAGATTTATTTCATTGCTGTCGTAATTAATACTGTAAGAATGCCCAATTTTAAATGCGTTACTTGAGCAATAGTATTTTGTAATTATTTTTGTATTCCAATTATTATTACCAATAATTGTCGGTGTTGAAACCGTATAAGGTTGTCCGTCAGCAAATGAAAAGAGAGCTATGGTTAGAATAAATAGGTATAAGTACTTCATATACATTCTTTAGCAAAAATCAGACCAATTTTTGATAAGTCGGTGCTTTAATAAGTGTATTGTCTTTGTTAAGTGGTCCGCGCTTATTACACCTAACGTTTTGCGACTAATGGCCGTTGGGCTTTTGGAACACTCAACTTTCTTAACCGACAAAAGGTTATTTAAAGATACCCAACTTTATTAGCCGCCGCAAATTAAATTTCGCGAAGCGACCTTGTTAATAGCGCGCGGCGATGACCCTCTCCCGCCCAATGGCCATTAGTTGCTGTTATAGGGCGTTGTTAATGTCATGGTGCGCTTAGTATTTTATTTACAAAGTCAATCCATTCATATCTTGGTATTTCTTTGTCAAGATAATAGTCAGGTTGCAACCCTTTGCCGTCAATTGT
>JALHRL010000032.1:23312-28864 GCA_022841465.1 Bacteroidia bacterium
CAGGGATGCGGAAACTTTTTGATAAACAATAGCCCAATTCCAAGTCGTTGCAAGGAGATTTAACCGAAAACATATTTGAAATGTCAAGGCTGCCGAACGTTGTAGTTCCGAATAGTTTTACTTTTTTACTTTGTTTGGCTGCAAGAATAAACTGTTCAGTCGTACTACCGCAACCGCCGTTAATTATTATGCCAACTTTTTCAGGAAATGTATACATGGTGTCGGAGGTTTCAAAGTCAACAATACTGCTGTCAAGATTTACAAACTTTCCTAAGTTCTTGTTTAGTTTCTCTAGCGCGTCCTTTGCCCATTTTTTGTCGTGCTCAGAGGCTTCGGGATCATTCGAAAACTCTTCCATACGTTTATTATTTAATGGAGTAGACAAGAGCTCCATTCCGACAACCCTTATTGGATTTGTATAAATAAGTGGAATAAGTTTTTCGAAGCTACCGTCACTTCCACCACCGTTATTTTGCAAATCAATAATAAGGTTTTCGGTTTTTGTAATGGTTTGCATATTGGCGACAATAACACTATCAATTTGTTTTTTAGCAGAGCCGTCGAACGAAGGGATTCTTATAATAACAGTTTTGTCGGAAAGTTTTTCAAATAAAGGAACCTCCGTAGATTGGAATTTAAAAGACATATCAAGGGATTTGTCTGCGGGAAATATTGGCGAGATTCGCTTAAATAGAGAAGAGCCAGTACTAAGATAATTGTTGCCAAGTAATTTAGCACTCTTGATTTCGGATGCGGAATGATCCCTCATATAATATGTTCCGCTTAGTTTATTGTTATCATCTTTGATTTTAAACTTCACTTGCGTTTTGGACCAATAAACTCCGTCGGCCTCAAGCACAAATCCGATGTATTCATTATTAACTTTTCTTACGCCAATTTTATAGGGTGGAGACGACCAAATACCCTCAAGACCTGGAACTTTTAATTGGGAAACATAAGAATTGAATTCTTTCTCATTATAAGCGTACTTTTCCCAGTCTTTATATTGTTTTCGGATTTTGTCGTCGTCAACCTTTTCTTTGTCTTTAACTTCTTTCTTAGCGATGGATTGCAACCATAGATGCCCTCTGCGAAAATAACGCAACCATTCTAAAAGAGTTTCGGCACAAAGTTCTTTGTCTGTAATAGTTTTTACTTTTTCAGTATAAATGTCAGTATGCTTTTTATAGTCGGCTTCGCCTTTCTTGTCTATTACATATTGAAAGCCTGCGTCATTTTTCTCGAAGGTTTCTTTTAGCCAAACGAAGTTGTCAGCACAACTACAATTTTGACCGAATGTCAGCCTTGATAGAAAAATTGTCAAGATGATTAAAAGTCCTTTTTTCATATTTCGTCTACTGTTTGTCGGTCGTCTTACAATGCCCTATAACGTTTTGCAAGCAAAAGTAGGCGGGCTTTTGAAACATCACCGTCTTATACCCTCAAATGTTTATATGAAGATACAAATGTTTTTTAGTGAGGGCAAATGAAAATTATTTTGCGCTTCAGCGCGCCTTAAATTGCCCGAACGATGACCGAGTCCGCCCGCTTACTTTTGCTTGCTGTTATAGGTTGTTGCCACCCCATAGGTGCAATATGCTTACGTGTCCGCCTAAATAAAGGTAATTATTAAGGAAAGGGGTTAGATAAGTTGGAAAAAATCGCCCAAGTAATTATGGATAATAAAATATTAAGGAAAAGAACTAATAAAATTGTTTTAATGTCGAGGGTAATAATTGAAATGCAAAAGAGTACAAAATAAAATAGCACTATAAAAAAACCAATGGAATAGTCGAATAAGAACCATTGTGTCCCTGTTTTTAGGCCTCCGAAGTATTTGTCACTTAATGATAAATAAGCTGGAATTGTAAAAAGGATGGCGTCCAAAATTAAAATCGTCCAGATGATTTTATTTTTTGATTTCATGTCTGTGGCAATTACCTATAACGTTTGGCAGCTACTGGCCGTTGGGCTTTTGAAACACCATCTTTCTTAACCGACAAAAGGTTATTTAAAGATACCAATGTTTATTAGCCGCCGCAAATTAAATTTCGCGAAGCGACCTTGTTAATAGCGCGCGGCGATGACCCTCGTCCGCCCAATGGCCAGTAGGTGCTGTTACCACGTCGTAGGGCGAACAAAGCTAACGTCTAGGTGCGTGTCTGCATGATTTATTTTACTAGTTCGCATTCGGCGTCTGGGAAACTTTTGCGAATTTCTTTCTCCAAATCCTCACACTTTTTCGTCGCATTCTTTTTTGTGTCGTGATAAAGTCCGACAGCTTCTAATTGCGGTTTCTCTTTTGAACCGCACATACAATTACGGTCTTTTTCACATGATGTCAAAGTAAAAATTGAAAGTAAAAGAAATACAAACAACCTTAAATTATTTGATGAACCTAATATTTTTTTTCGAAGTGTCATTGTGTTTTTTTAATGCCATTAGCGTGCATACCACATTCGTTACAATAAAATTTACCGTCACAGCCTGTAACACCAGGACAGTCAGTAAAACAAATATCGTCCTTGTGCTTTTCGTGATACACTTTGTCGTAACATTCGATCGGAAGTCCTTTTTTACATGATGTCAAACCGCATGTTATAATGAGGTCAATTAAAAGTATGAACTTATTTATCGTCATGTTAATTAGTCTGTCTAAGATACAAAATATTTTGTCGGAACGAAATTTTGTCTACCGTAATGTCTGTCCGCCCTATGCGTGGTAACGTTTGGCAGCTACTGGCCGTTGGGCTTTCGAAGCATCAACTGTCTATAACCACAAATGTTTATTTAAAGATAAATGATTATTAGCGAGGTGCAAAATAAATTCGCGAAGCGGCATCAAACTCGCACCGAGCGATAACCCTCTCCCGCCCCCAATGGACAGTAGGTGCTGTTATAGGGTCGTAGCGGACATAAAGGTGCGTCAAGGTACGGGGTCGCCTGAAGGTGCGTTGGATTCTACTGCGGCAGGCGACCATTGCCGGCCACTAAATTTTTATTTAAAATATACTGTCTGCTAACAGTAGTTATTTATAAGTAATGGTGGTCGGGGTCTGGCGCGTTGGGTGTGCTTCGGGAATTATTTTTGTGTTTCGGTTTACATTTGAGCGTTAACAATTTTGACTGTGTGCGGCAGGAGAAAAATAATTCATGTGCGTTGGCCGTGTTTCGGTATATGTCGCACCGCTATGCCCTATAACGGTTTGCAGCTAAAAGAAGTGGCGGCTTTGGAACACTAAACTGTCTAAACACACAATGTTTATTTATTGCATAACCGCTTATATGCGCACTTCCCCCGCCATTTTTTTTAGGTGCTGTTATGGGCTGGTTTTTATTTTACTTCTTTTGTTATCCAGTCCGATATTATATTTAAGTTTTTCATTGTCCATTCAGGAATTGTCTGCGATTTGTCGGTGAGCTGATATGTTGGCAACACATCGTCTTTACCTGTCGGCTGTAATGAAACATTAAATTGAAATTCTGATTTGTCGTTGCGGAAAACTGAAACCCGATATTCTGTTGCACTGATTTGGGTTTTACTTAGGTCGTGTCCGTTGATGTTTATTTTACTGCTCATTGAATAATTATTTATGGTTACAATATAATATACAAAATAAATTATAAATAACCAAATTTATTTTTTACCGCAATTATTTAAATATTCTTGCTCTGCAAACTTATAACCAAAGTCTTTTGCTTGCAGTAAATCGGCACAGGCCAGCTTATTTTTCTTTAGTTTTAAGTATGCCATACCTCTATAGTAGTATGAATACCCTTGGTTTTCAAGCGTTGGCGCTTTTGAAAGCTTGCTTTCCATCAACTCGATTGAACGTGTCATATCTTTAATACACTGTTCATGGTTGGCTTTTTTATAGTTTAACGTGCCACTGCTACCCCAAATGTAGGACTCAAACGGATTTATTTCAAGAGCCTTCTTAATATACGGTTCTGCATTTGCAAGATCGTTTAACTCAACATAGGAATATCCTATATTATTATAAACTGTGCCAAGCAGAAAAACAGGATTTAATATTTCGTCATTGTGTTCCAGTATTATTTTCAAATCCTCAATGCTCCCCTTTTTGTCGTTTAGTTGCGATCTACAAATTGCTCTAAAAAAATAAGCATTATAATTGGTAGGGTGGGAGTTAATTTCTTTTGTCAGATTTTCTAGTGCAGAACTAAAATTATTTGCTTGGTAGGCATCATATCCATCTTTGTAATAATTTATTGGTTTGGGTAACTCAATATAACGGTATGATACATTACAACTAATAGAGAAAAAATTTCGAACCTTTTTAATATCAACTATAACTTTGGTGTTTGGTTTTACTTCTATAGGAATTGTAGAAAGCGCATACGTGCCCATAAATCCTTCAAATTTTGGTGTAATATAATAAACGCCAGATGGAACATTTTCTGCCTTGTATGAGGAATTTGGACTTGTGTAACCAATAATTTGCCTTAAATTGTTTACAAGTCGCAGAGTTTTTTTTTCGGAGGTTATTTCAACATTCCCTTTTTCCACGTTGGTTATTTGAGCGGGCGCAGGCTCATATTGTTTCGTTGATTTAAAAGAAATACACGGATTGTTTATTCTTATGTAATCAATTCCAGCGAGATATGCTTGATATGTATTGTAATGATTTACTGTAGCAATTTTATAACCTTCAATGAAAGCACAACCTCTTTCAGTGCCTGTTCCGTGGTGATCTGGGCTGAAGAAATAAGGGTCCCCTCGCGAATAAAACTCTTTAACAAAAGCATCGAGTAGGTCTGAAGTTACACTTCCCTTTATACCAGTGTAATATCCAGCAAGAAAGTCTGCATGCAGTTCGGGGTATTTACCGTAGCCTGCAAAACCCCATTTGTTTTGAAGAGCATGAGCATATTCATGTGCAAAAGTTGCTTTTAGCCTTTCTAAACCGTAAGTTTTTTTAAATAATTGAGACATTAAATTTAAACCTAGCCAAATTTCTCCTTGACAATTTGTAAAATTGCAACCTGGTGCAAACATTGCATTTTCTTGATTCACGTAATCTCCGCCAACATAAAGGTCAATGTTTACTCCGAAAACAGCTTTTAGTAATGTGTTCTCGTTATTAATAACATTATCTAGGTCTGCAATCCCAGTTGTTTTTGCCTTTGCCCAAAAAGTGGTTGATTGTGCATAATAACATTGGGCATTTACTTTTAGAGAAAATAAAATAGTTGTTATAAAAGTTCCGATTAATAATATAAAATATCTTTTCATTATCATTTTTGTTTTTTAGTGTTTACTAATTTGGCTTTTCGGTGTTGGCCCATTTATTAAAGTTATCCGCTGGCCTCCACCATATTTGACTATCGGGAATTACACTCAAGAAGTGTCGCACCGAATTGTCAGTCGGTTTATCATTGTTCCGCTATATCGTCTATAAAACTTGCCCATAACGGTTTGCGGCTTTGCGTAGTGGCGGATTTCGGAGCACAAAACTGTCAACCCACCACAAATGTTGATTTGAAAAACTAAACTTCATTTTACCACTGAACCCGCCATTACGCAAAAC
>JALHRL010000033.1 GCA_022841465.1 Bacteroidia bacterium
CATTCCGAACAGAGAAGTTAAGCCCACCAGCGCAGATGGTACTTGGCCTAAAGCCTGGGAGAGTATGTCGATGCCAATTTTAAAAAGAAAAAGCCCTGTCTGAAAAGATGGGGCTTTTTGCATTTATAATCTTTTGTATTTTATATTGAACAATGCCTGCCGATGTTCCGCTCCGCTTCAATCGGCATTGATGTTGCTAAAGCCCTGCATACTTACGCAACATCAATATTAAAAAAAACCTATGAAGAAACACATGTTTTTCTTTCCATTTTAAAAGATTTTTATTGGTTGTTGAGCTTGTCGAAGCAACCCAAGTTAAGGCTTTGCTTCAACCGGCATTAATTCAGTAATGAAATTCTTTTTATAAGAAAGAAATTTTAAACCCAATTATAATAAGTTTATAAATAAAAAAGCCTCGCTATACAGCAAGGCTTCAATTAAAATTAATGATAGTTATTTACTTTCTCCTAAACTACGTTTTGAACCAAGTAATTTGTATACAATCGTTGCAGAATAATTAGTGTAATTAGATTTTGCTCCACCTTTCATTACAAACTTGCCCATGCCTTGTAGGTTTAAACCAAATCCTTTATAAATCCAAAAATTACAACCCAAACCAACATTGTTGGTACCAGTATGAATGTTAACAGCTCCTGAACGATAAGTATACCCAATTCCTGCAGTTACGTATGGATCAAACCATCCGCTTTTACCAACCCAATGACTGAAAGCAAATTTTGCAATAAAATCAGATCCAAAAAAAGTTGCAGGTTTGGCAATTGCAATTTTATCTACAATGTTCCCTGCTTTGTATTGGTTGTATACAAATTCTGTTTGAAAGCTCCATCCCTTTTTGTAATCACCTTCTAAAGTTAATCGGTTAGGGAAGGGAACATAGTTCCATGCTTTAAACTCAAACGGAAAAGTAGCTTCTTTACCACCATCTACCACAACTGAATTTCCTAAACCAAATGTCCAGTTGGTTTGTTTTAAAAATATTTTGAATTTATTTCCTTGTGAGAATGCTGAAGAGCATATTACCAAGGCAATGAATAAAAATTTAAAATTTGCTTTCATAAAAATTATCTTCTACCGTGGCTAATGAATTTGTAACGTTTTCCTAATTTACCCGGGCGACTACCTTGGCCACTCACCAATTTATATTGAACACCAACGGAGTGATGTAAATAGTTAGAAGTACCTTCAATCATACTGAATTTTGCCATGGTTTGTAAATGAAGACCCAAGTTTTCCCAAATCCAGAAATTAGCACCCAAACCTAAATTTGCAGTAACGGTGTTTGGTTTTGGAGCAACAGTACGCATGGTATATCCATAACCACCGGCAACAAATGGATCAAACCAATTTGTTTCACCAAAAAGTTCGTTTAAATCGTATTTTAAATGCAAATCAGTAGAAAAAAAAGTTCCGCCCTTAGTAATTGAACTATTAATATCTTTTCCTGATTTAATTTGAGTGTAGGCAAATTCTAATTGCATACTAAAACCGGCCTTGTAGTATCCATCAATAGTAAGACGAGTAGGATAGTATAAAAAATTCCAACTTTTTGCAACATTAAATAGGTTAGAGAAAGATTTTCCGTCATCTTCTACCACATGTCCGCTTAATCCAAAGGTCCAAGGGGTTTTTGTAAAAAATCTTTTAATAGGACTCCCCGCTGTTCTGCTTTTAGTAATTTGCGCATTTGCAGTATTGGCAAGGCCTACCAACAATAATGCAAATAAAATAAGTTTAATTTTTTTCATAAAAATAACAAGCTTCTGTTTTTACAGATTAAGCCTTACAATAGTAATGAATTACAACTGAATTCACAAATTTTTTTTAAACCCATTTTAACAATTAAACATGTTGTAACATCCTAATTACTAGTGGTTAAAATTGAGTTTTTAACAATTGTTGAAAAAATATTTTAACGAAAACACTAAAATTATTTAGAAAAGAAATCTCTTTTTATAATTTCGTTTCCCTTTTCGTGAAAACGCAAACAAAATATTTAAGATTTGTAATTTATTTACTTTTTTTAATTAAAGTAAATTTTGCGCAAACTTTAGTTCAAGAAAATGATTTACTGTATCAACAAACCATGTCAACTCATGCGCATGTCGTAAAACATCAAAATTTTACTACAAATTTATTGGTTGATTCAAGCGCATCTTTACCAATTGGAATTTACAAAACCATTGGCAACACCTCTTACATTATAGCAATTGACAGTGCAAAATTTTTACCAAACGAAGCACGCCTAAGCGCTTTTATGGCTATAGGTTTACCCGGAATGCCTGATAGTTTAGCGTTTGCTGCTAAAAATATTGGTTTTAACCCAAGCGGAGTGTTAAGTGAAACAATGGCTAATTCACGCTTGGTTTTAGTTTCTAAACATGTAATTAGAATGGGACCAAAAATTAGTTTGGTTTTAGAGAACGATGGAAGCAATTATATAGAGTGGAATTGTAATGGATTTCAATCTATTAATTTAAAAGGCAATTTTGTTTTTTCAAACAGTTTTTTAGAATCTGAAAATAGAGCTGATTCAATAGTTAAAGCCACATTTGAAATTCATGCAAACGATTTAAATAACATGATAATGATGGTAAATATTTCTCCTTTTAAAATTAAAGGAATTAATGATTTATCATTTACGGTTAACGAAGCAATTGCAGATTTTAGTGAATTTCAAAATCCGGCAGCAATGGTTTTTCCGGTGGGTTATCAAAATAATTCTGCAAACCCATTTTTATGGAAAGGTTTTTATTTAAAAAATGTTACGGTAAAATTGCCTCAAGAAATTTCGCCTAAAAATCAAAACAGAACTTCTATTACTGTAAATAATTTAATTATTGATAATTCAGGAATAACAGGATTAATAGGGGCAACAAATGTTTTAAATCTTGAAGATTCCGATTTGGCAAAGTGGAAATTTTCTATCAATCAATTGCAAATTGGTATTGTTCAAAATCATATTAATTCTGGATATATAAGCGGCAATTTAAAGTTACCGGTATTTGAATATAACAGTATTACGTATTCTGCTTCTGTTTATCAAAACCCAACAACAAAGCAAACAGATTATTTATTTGCAGTTGGCGCACAAAATAATATTAATATTGATGTAGTTGCAGCTAAAATCGATATTCATCCAAGTTCACAGTTCTCCATTTTAAAATCGAATCATAAGTTTGTACCAATTGCAAGTTTAACAGGTAAAATTCAGTTTGTAAATAACAAAATAGAAACCTCTAAATTAGATTTTCAGAATTTAATTATTGAAAAAGATGCGCCTTATATATCAAGCGGAATTTTTAACTACACAAGTAATTCTGCTTCAAAAGCAATTAATTTTCCTGTAAGTATTTCTCAAATTCAACTTTCAATTCTTCAAGGAAAACCGAACATAAATTTTAATTTTCATGTTAATTTAATGAATGCGACAGATCAGGGATTCGCATCTGATTTTAATATTTCCATATTAACCAAAACAGTTATGGTAGAATCAGAACCCGGCAATTCACGTTTAACTTTTGACAGATTTAATGTGGGCAGTATTCAGTTAAATGTGCAAACCATGTCGTTTCAGTTAAATGGATTAATTGCACATTTTGATAATCACCCCATTTATGGAAATGGATTTAGTGGAAATATTGGATTAGTAATTCCGGAACCCGAATTAATGGTAAATTTTAATTCGGTTTTTGGGGCTAAAGCTACCTACAAATATTTTTATGTTGATGGTACTGCAAATTTAGCAGGAGATGTAACGATTACACCGCATATTAAGTTGAAAAAAATAATGGGTGGTTTTTATTATCACATGAATAAGTCGATAGATTATGTAATGAGCTTGCAACCCAATTATATTCCTGCAACCGGAAGTAATGCGTATGTGCCCGATTCTACAAAAAGCATTGGATTTAAAGCAGGTGTTACTATTTTTTATGCAAAAGATGAAGCCTTATTAAATGGTGATTTAGCTCTTGAGATGCTTTTTAACTCGCAACAAAATGGCGGGGGAATTGCCATGATTCAGTTAAGTGGCGATGCGTTTTCAATGATATCTATTTTAAAACGTACAGGAAAAAGATACAATCAGGTTCCTGTAGGAGCAAATGCCAGTATAATTTATGATTTTAATAACGAAACATTGCACGCTGTTTTAAACGTTGGAATAAATTTAGAAGGAGTTACAGGTGTAATAAATAGCAGTTTTCATTTTGAACCGGGAATTTGGTATATAGCAATTGGCAAGCCCAGTTTAAAAGGAAATATTACGGTATTAAATTTTGCAACCGTAAGCGGATATTTTATGACCGGCAACAGTATTGAGCCTTCTTCTCCTTTGCCTCCGCAAATTGCACAGCATTTTGGAAATCCAAACAATAGAAACACAAACAATTTAAATGAGGGTCTTGCTGTTTGTATGGGAGCAGCTTATTCAGGTGGAGCAGGAGGTGAATATGGTTTTAGTTTTTTTAATGTTTACGGAAATGTAAATTTTGTAATTGGCTTTGATATGATGATGCAAAAAGTTAATGAGAATTATTTATGTTCTAATACCGGCGCATCACCCGGATTTAATGGAAATTATATTTCAGGTAATTTGTATTCCTATTTTAATGCGCAAGTTGGTGTAAGAGGTGAAGTGGAAATTAGTGGTGTTTCAAGAGAATTTAATATAGAAATTTTTAGCGCATCGGCGGCTGCATTATTAAGCGGCGAATTAATTAAACCCACCTATGTTGAAGGAAATATTTATGCTTCCTATAATATATTAAAAACATTTAGCGGTAGTGTTACTTATAACTTTAAAAAAGGCACAAAATGCACCGGATAATTGTTGTAAAAATAATTGCATTAATGGTGCTTTTATTAGCAAGTTTAAATGTTTTTTCTCAGGAAGTAATTCATGCAAAGGGAATATTTTACACCAATAAGGTTTATATACGTTGGTTACCTAGCACACTTCCATCTTTTAAACAATGTAATTCAGAAGGCTATATAATTAAGAAAATAGCATGGAATAAAAACATACTACCTGACAGTAATGCATTTAAAAAACCTTTAAAAATTGAAATTATTAAAAGTAAAACGGCTGATGATGCATATTGGAAAAATGAAATAGCAGAAACTAATTTCATGTACAGTGTTCTTTATAAAACAAATTCTAAAGGAGTAAATGATAATCAGATTTATTATAATCTTGCTTTACTAAGTTGCGATTTTGATACTTCCCTGGCGATTAACAGTGGTTTAATGTTTGTTGAAAAAGATATTGAGGAAGCAAGCTTCGCTTATTTAATTCAACCTGTAAATAAAGTATTGCAAAGAAAAATGAAGCCCGGAATAATTGTTGTTAATGCAGCTTTAAGCGTTAATTTACCGCCCCCTGATTCTTTAAAGGCTATTGCAAAAGGAAAAGAAATAAAATTAATTTGGCCCGAAGAAAAGTATTCTGATTTCTATGCGGGTTATTTTATTGAAAGAAGTGAAAACGGTATTGATTTTAAAAGATTAAATAAAAAGCCACAGATTCAAATTAAAACAAAGGATGAAAAAAATAAAACAGAAATTATTTTTAATGACACCACCATTAAGTATAATGTACTTTACACTTACCGCGTTAACGGATTAAATTTCTTTGGACCTTTAGGACCTTATTCAAACACGGTGCAAATAAAAAGCATGGAACCTTTAAATGCATTTGTTTCTATTGATAGTGCTGTTGTATATAATGATAGTTTGTATAAAATAAAATGGCATCTTATTGCTGAAAATGACATAAACACAATTTCAGGTTATCATGTTTATAGATCGAGCAAGGATAACGGAAATTATAAAAGAATCAGCAATGATTTGTTAATGGAAAATAGTTTTATAGATAAAAATCCTTTATCAAGCAATTATTACAAAGTGATGGCTTATAGCATTCATGGAGATTCGGTGTTATCTAATAGCATTTTGGGTGTACTTCCGGATATTAAGCCGCCTAAAATTCCGGTTGAGTTTAAAGGTGAAATTGACAGTACAGGAAAAGTAATTTTAACATGGAAGCAAAATGAAGAAATTGATTTGAAAGGTTATAGAATTTTTAGATGTAATGCATTAAACGAAGAGCCTGCAGAAATTACAAAAAAGATAATTAAAGAAAACAAGTATAGCGATAAAATAGATATAAATACATTAACAGAAAATGTTTACTATTTTATTACGGCAGTGGATAATGTATTTAATAATTCGAAGTATTCTTTACCCTTAAAATTAAAAAGACCGGATAAAATAAAACCGGTTCCCATTGTTTTTACTTCATTGATGCACAATGATTCTTGTATTATAATAAATTGGAACAACAGTAGTAGCAGTGATGCTAGTAAATATGTTTTATACAGAATGAACAGTAACAAACAAGAAAAATATTTAATGGAATGGCCTGCTAACGATTCGTTATCATCTTTTTGTGATACTGGATTAGCTACTGATAATTATTACACTTATAAAATAATTGTAATGGATAATTCAGGTAATTTATCAGAGACCATTTCTCCACCTCATTATTTTAGTTCGTTTTTTGAAGATAGAATTTCTGAGTTTAACTATAATATAAATTTTGAAAGTAAAACCATTCAATTAAATTGGAATTATCCGGGTAAAGAAGTGTTTAGTTTTATTTTGTATAAGGGCAAAAACGATACCGAAGCCCTAACTTATAAAACATTCAAATCTAAAATCAATTCATTTGTAGATAATGAATTAAATATTGGGAATATTTATAAGTATAAAATTAAAGCCATTTTAACTAATGGTAAAGAATCAAAATTTAGTAATGAATTAAAAATTGAATTTTAGAATGAAAATTTTATTAAATATATTTTTTGTTTTAATTCTTAATACTGTTTTTAGTCAAACTAATATTGTTAATGATGTTTGTTTAACAACATTAAGCAGTAATTCTAATGCCAGAGAAATTAATGCTGTGTTTTATGATGAAGAAAACGGAAAGGTTTATATTGGAGGAAACTTTTCTCCAATTCATAGTACTACTTTTTATTGCGGAACTGAAAGCACCACAAAAAATTTAATAGCCCGATACAATTTTACAACAGGAAGCTATGATACATGGAATCCAAATCCAAATAACTCAAAAATTATAGGCAACGTAACTGCTATTTGCAGAGTTAGCAATACTGTTTTAGTTGCCGGCGCCATTCAACATTCAACCATTGGTCCTATCCCTTTGCCACCACCTTTTTATGGCATGGTTGGTTTAGACGCAACAACGGGAAGTATTGTAAGTACCTACACTATTAGCGGAGGAAATATAACCTCTATGATACATGAGAATAATTTATTGATTATTGCCGGTACATTTACTGCATATAATGGTATCCCTTGTCCTAATAAAATTGTTGTAATTGATACCAACACCAATCAGCTATTTACTTCGTTTAGTAATACAAGTATTTATAACCCATATGGGCCAAACATTAACCCAGGAAACAATGGTGAAATTAAAGAAGTGAAAGTTATTGGAGGTAGAATATTGGCTATTGCAAAAGACCCGTCGATACTCATGAATAGTATATTGGATTTTGATATCACTAATTTAACAGTACGAAGAAGATTATCTATCCTTTCAAACAATTATGAATTTAATTCTTTTTGTGATGATAATGATTCCTTGTTTATTTTTCCAAGTACAACGGATGGATTTTTTGGTAATCAATGCATACGAGTAATTAATAATGTTGATGTGGGTCCTAACCCTACATTACTACCTGCGAATTTAAAAAATTGGTTTTTTGGTTTTAAGTTGTTTCCATCTACAGGCGTAACGGCTGTTTTTACGCGAACTATCGATGCACAAGCTTTTCCTCCCTCATATAGTAATTTAAGTTATAGTACAACACCTTTAGATTATATATACAATAAGGTAATATTAAGCGGTAATAAATTTTTAATTGCAAGTTCTGAATCCGAAAATAGTTTTGTTGCTTATAAAGCAGCCTTTTACAAAAATGGAACTGTTTGTGCAGATTATATAGACGAGAATAATTTATTATCCTTAACACAAGGAAATTTCGGATACCTTAAAAAACTATTTACACACAAAAATTTGGCTTTCGCTTTAAGAAAAACGCATACAAGCACATTAGAAAATACACTCGAATATTTTTGTGTACTTCCTCGTCAGCCTTTACCTCCTTCATCAGTTGGCGGTGGTACCGTTTTTTGTCCGGGTAACACGTACACATTTACTTTTAAAAACCCTTCTATAATTAATAATTTTAATTGGGGATACACGGGAACAGGCGCTATTTTTCAGAACTCGAACAATGATACGGTTGTGGTAAAATTTTCACAAAATGCAACAAACGGAAAAATATTTGTTAGAGGAACAAGCGGATGTAATCTACCAAGCGACACCGGTTTTACGCAAATAAATTTTATTCCACCGCCTCAAATAACAGCAAAAATAGAAGATACATTAAACTGTTATAATAATTTCCAAAAAGTATTATTGGCATCAAGTTCTACATCAAGTGTTACCATTCATTGGTATGCACCAAGCTCGCCCACCACGGCGGTTTTTAGTAGCAGTGTAATTGCAAATGCCACCGGTGTTTATACTACTGTTGTTACGCAAACAGTAACAGGTTGTTCAAACACTTCTACCACTAATGTTATTTCAGATACTGAGTTACTGCCTATTTTAAATGTTAATCTAACTTATACTGCCATGTGCGACCCCAATTCCGTTTTATTATTTGCGCAAAATTGCATGTCGCCGCCATGTTATGATAGTTTGTATTGGATGATAGGTAATACAAGCTATTCCAATCCTCTTATTTACACACCCATTAATCCTTCTAATGTTTTAGTGGCCAAAAATAAAAATATCAGAAACGGGTGTATTAATTCGTTTACAACAACCGTTTAT
Source organism: Bacteroidia bacterium (assembly GCA_022841465.1). Taxonomy (GTDB): domain Bacteria; phylum Bacteroidota; class Bacteroidia; order B-17B0; family Aurantibacillaceae; genus Aurantibacillus. The sequence continues at coordinate 8,951 of JALHRL010000033.1, forward strand.
AAAAACACTACTGTCCCTTCGTACACATTAAATGTTCCGGTGTTTACTCCTAGTGTTGGTTTACCGGAATTTAGTCCTATTACTTGTTCTAACGATTCAGTTTTTCTTTCAGCCAGTTCATTTAATTCAAACGTTTTTTGGAAAATTCCGGGGAATGATACCTTGCCAAATAATTGTTACGTTGATACGAGTGGAGTTTATCAGCTTATTGTAAAAGATACTATAAATGGGTGTGTAAACAATTCGTTTTTGGCATTGTTACCTACTGATTTAAACCCACCCCAACTATCGTTAAACAATTCTTTTGCTTTACTTAATTGTTCTTTTAATACGGCAACATTACAAGCCGGTAGTCTATCTCCTAGTACATCCATTAGTTGGGTTTCGCCTGTTAATTCTTTTACCTCTTCTAATCCGGCAACGGCGAATCAGCAAGGTTGGTATTATGCAATTGCAACTTCCGCATCAAACGGTTGCGAAAGAAAAGACAGCATAAATTTAGTTTATTCGAATACACTTTATTTAAATACCTCAAACGATACAACAATTTGTTACGGTAGTTCCGTTAACTTATTTTCAAACCCTGTTGGCGGAATAGCACCAATATCATACACGTGGACTAACAATCAAAGCAATGGTAGTAACGCTTTATATGTTAGTAATACTTTTACAAATGTTCAAATTGTAAAAGTTATAGATAATTTAGGTTGTACAGGAATAGATACAATTAAGATAAATGTACCAAAACAACTAACCGATTCTGTTGCAACATTTAAATCGTGTAACCCAAATTTTCCAACAGGGCAAATTCAAGTATATCCAAAAGGAGGAATTGCCCCTTATTACTATTCCATTAATAATGGATTAACTTTTCAAACTCAGCCAATATTTAGCAATTTAAATTTTGGAAGTTATAATTTAATTATAAAAGATTCCCTTGGTTGTTTGCGAAATACTTCAGCCACCATTTCTGCAAACAGTTTTGTTCCTAAAATTGATTTTATTTTAAATACTACCATGATGCAACAAGATACCTTTGTTATGGTAGATATTTCTAATCCACGCCCTGATTCTATAAAATGGACTGTACCTTCTAACATTACCTTACTAAACGGACCCTTTGTAAATTCACCAATACTTGTTTGTGGAGATACGGGAAGTTTTTATATTAAAGCAAAAGCATATTTTAATAATTGTATTGATTCGTTAACCAAACTCGTTCGGTTTATTAAATACGATAGCACTGCCATAAAAAGCGGAATCAATAATGGAATAAAAACTTTTAGTTTATATCCCAACCCTAACACCGGCCAATTTACTGTTTACCTAGAGTTTTTTAAGAATCAAACTTTTGTAATTAAAATTATTTCTGCTAGTGGCGGTGAAGTTTTTCAATCAAATAGTTACAATGGAAATAGCGCTACTATTCCGGTACAAATGCCTGTTAATACACCGGGTAATTATTACCTGAGAGTGATTGCAGAATTCGATTCCAAACAAAAATCATTTATCCTTACCAATTAATTGAAAAAACATTCAAAATATTTGTTTGTTGGTTTGATTTTTTCAATCAAAATAAATTATGCTCAGGATTTAAATAAGATTGGCAAAAAAGACATGGTAACCGTTAATGGCGGATTAAACTTAAATACCATTTATTTAAACACCAATAATCCAAATTCAACCCGCGATCCTTTTTCGTGGTACGCAAACGGAAATATTTCGGTTAATGCTTTAGGTTGGTCGTTTCCGTTTTCTTATCAAATTAGTAATCAATCACGAACCTATTCTCAACCTTTTAATCAATATGCTATTGCCCCAACCTACAAATGGGTAAAATTATATGCAGGCTGGACCAATCTCACTTTCTCACCTTACACCCTGTCAGGGTACCCATTTTTTGGCGGGGGAGTAGAGCTTAGTCCAAAAAATTGGAAAGTAACCATGTTATACGGGCAATTTAAAAAAACGGTAGAATATAATGCAGAAGAAGAATCGTATTTAGAAATGAGTTACAAGCGTTTGGGATTGGGAACAAAAGTAGAGTACAATGCAAAAGGCTATTCTGTTTTCGGCGCATATTTTAAAGCGAAAGATGTAGTAAATAGTTTGGCTTATGTTCCGGAGGAAGCAAATTTATATCCGCAAGAAGGAACTGTAATTAGTGGCGGAGGAAAGGCGCCTTTAGGTAAGAAATTAAATATAGATGGGGAATATGCTTACTCTTCTGTAACTCGAAATAGTTTAAGCGAAGGGAAGGCGGTAAGTAATGTGTTCTTAAAATCACCTTTGTTTTCAAAACAATTTGTTACTACCCAAAACTACGCCGCATATAAAACCGGAATTAGTTTCAACGAAAAATATTTTGGTATTGCAGCTAATTACGAGCGTGTTGATCCGGGCTATACAACATTGGGCGCTTTTTATTTTAATAATGATTTAGAAAACTTCACACTTGCCCCGCAACTCCGCTTATTTAAAAGCAAATTAAATTTATCGGGCAATGCTGGTTTGCAAAAAAATAATTTAGATGAAACAAAATTAAATACTACCAGCAGATGGGTAGGCGCTGTTAATTTTAATTTTGTACCCAATACACATTGGGTTATTACGGGTGCTTATAGCAATTTTACAAGTTTTACACGAAACAGACCAAATACCAATCCGTTTTACACCCCAACTCCTGCAGATACTTTACAGTTTTATCAGTTATCGCAAAGCGGAAACGGATTTGTGAGTTACAATTTTAATTCAGGGAAAATAAAAAACAGTGTTTCTTTAAATGTAAATCAAGTAAGCAGTGCTTCGGCTGTTTCAAATGTTAACCAGGGAAATACAAATGTTTTTAGCGCTAATTTTTCTTACTCTTTAATAAAGTCAGAGACAAGGCAGAACTTATCTTTTACCGCTAATTATAATAATATGCAAGCCCCTGAAATGCTGAATGTGTTTTACGGGCCCGGATTAAATTATTCTCGATCGTTTTTGAAAAACACCTTAAACTTAAGTATTGGAAGCATTTTTAATAATTCATTTACCAATAATAAAAGCAACGGAATGGTTTTTAGCGAACGATTAAACGTATCGTTTAACCCTAAAGTTAAAAAACCACAGTACGGAAAACCGTCAATAAGCTTTAGTTGTAATTATGTAAACAAACCTGCAGTGGTAAGCAATGGGTTTACATTAAGTGAATTTACCGGTAATTTAAATTTAAGTTACGGGTTTTAAAATAAAAAATTTAAATGCGAAGGTTGGTTAATGTGACTCACCTTCGCGAATGCGTTAATAAAAATTGAGAGTAGAAAATAAATATTTAATTAGCCTGGCCTTAATTTGCTTGGTGTTTTTTGTGAAGGCACAAAATTATCCGGTACAAATTACTACCATTTTAAATCCTCCTTTTAGCGGATATTTACCTGATTATGCAGCAGGCGGCAATAACGATTTAAAAATCATTTTACTATTTAATGATTTTAGTAAACCTAGTTACAATGTAAAGTTGAAATTTAAATTAAGTGGTCAAAACATAAATATTGAAAGCAAAAGTTTTTATTTTGAAGGGCCTGTTACTTTAATACCCGGAGTTCCTATAGAATTAAGCGGCAGCGATTTAGGGGGAATGTTAAACAGCAACAATTTAAATTTTAGCGGCATTAGTAAACAGCAATACGAAGCTTCTAAAGTTTTACCGGAAGGCTTGTATCAAATATGCATTACTGCTTATGATTTTAATAATCCAACGGCTATACAGGTAAGTAATAATTCTTGTGCCAGTGCTTGGATGATGTTGAACGATCCTCCATTTTTAAATATTCCGGTATGCGGCAGTTCACAGCAAGTAACAAATCCGCAAAATATTATTTTTCAATGGACCAGCATGAATCTTGCCAGCCCTAATTCCGCCTTTAATACACAATACGAATTTAGTTTGTATGAAATACGACCTAAAGGTGCTAATCCTAATAACATCATTCAAACATTGCCTCCCATTTATCAAACAACAACATCTTTACTTAGTTTAAATTACGGAATTACAGAACCGGTTTTAAATTTAGGAATGGAATATGTTTGGCGTGTAAAAGCAATTGATAATAGCGGTAGAGATTTATTTAAGAACAATGGCTATAGTCAGTATTGTACTTTTACATACGGCAGCATGTCGCAGTTTATTGATTCAGGTTCGGTAGCATTAAATTTGCAAGGGGCTCCGGTAAGTTATAGAATGCTGAAATGTTTTTGGGACACACTTAACGTTTACAAAAACTACAAATTGTTTTACAGAAAGCAAGGCGGTAATAATTGGTTTACAAACAGCAACATTAACAGAAGCTATGATTATATAAATGAATTAGAAGCGGAAAATACCTACCAAATTTATTTGAAAGGTATTATGTTAGATAATTCAGAAGGGCCTGCCAGCAACACCATCACCATTACCACTCCAAAAAAAGCAGATTATGTATGTGGGCAAGGAAACGGTGTGCCAACCAACAACTATAAACCTTTGCAAATGGCTTCTATAGGGCAAGTTTGGGATGTTGGTCAGTTTGAAATGATGGTTACAAGTTTAAAAAACATGGCGCACCCCAACGGTATTTACAGTGGTTATGGTAAAGTACGCATTAAATTTTTAGGAGTTTTTAATGTAAAATTTGATCAGATAATGGTGAGTGAAGAGTTTAGAGTAATTGCAGGAGAAGTAAATGTATTAACAGATGGAATAGGCAAGTGGTTAGCCAGTTTTAAATATCCTCCGGGTTGGAACATGGCCGATAGTATAAAAGTAAACGGACCAATAAATAATGTAAATGTAACCCCACAAGGTGGAATTACGGTTAACGGACAACCCGTTGGTAATATAGGCGGTAATACAATTATAACTGGTAGTGGTGGAACCATTGTATATGTAAGTGCAAACGGAAGTGTAACGGTAGAGGATTACCCAAAGGAAGAACCGGTTGGAGAAATTTTCGGAATAAACGATAGCATAGCGGTGATTAAATTTGAAGCAAATGCAAATACACAGTACGGAATAGATGCAAAGGAAATAATGACCTTAACAGCAGGTGAAGAATATGAAGCGCTGCAACATGGTAAAGATGGATACGACGTTGCATTTAAATTATTGGTAACAGGAACAAAAGATGAAATAGAAGCGAGTATAGGGGATGGAATAATAAAATTAGACAGCTCAAAAGTAAAATTTAAAAGAAGCGATGGAACAGTTTTAAGCCATACTTTAAATGTTAGCGGCAATTATGTAATTGATATTAATGGCAGGTTAAATTTGTTTAGCGATGCACTTTGGGCATTTGGAAAAAAGAAAAACAGTAACGATACTAACTGGTATGCTGTTGGTAAAATAAATTTAGTAAGTGCAGACAAGAAGATAAAAGAGGTAAAATTGATACCGGTGAACGGAATAGGAACAAATATAATTGCAGCTAATTTAGAAACAGACTTAAACACTATTTACAAAAAGGTCGGGGTAGAGTGGAAGGTAACGATAGATAGTAATTTGGTAGTGAGCGATTATAATATTGATAGTACTTTACAGGTAAGCAGAAATAACTTAAACACCAGTTACGGAAGTGATTTAAAGCGAATAATAAATGGCTATAAAAATAATGTGAGCAGTATAAGTAATGAAATAAGTTACGTTTTTGTATGCAATAAGGCAACAAATGGAGAGTTGGGTTACATGGCCTTAAACAAGCGATACGGTTTTATTTTTGCACAGGGCAATAATAATGTGAGTCATACTTTGGCGCACGAATTAGGGCATGGTAATTTAGTATTAGAACACACCTTTGAAGAAGGAACCGGAGGCCAAAGCCAAAACCTGATGGATTACACCGGCGGTACTTATTTTAACCACGGGCAATGGTTGAATGTGCATGACCCAAGTACACTTGATAATTTGTTAAATACGCTAGTGCAGGATGAGGAGAGTGGGAGTTATCAAACAGATGGGCATTATTCTACTGTTTATTTAATTGGAAAGATGTTGGGGGTGCCGAATTATCGAAAGTTGGCATATTGTACTGAATTTTGGGATAATGCAATTCATGATAAATTTGCGATTGTAAGAACTACTTGGTCTGAGATGAAGCATCAAGAAGCAACACATGCCTTAACTTATGGTTATCATTCAAAAGAAGAATTTAAAACGGTTGTTGCTATTTTAAATGCAAAAAATAGTGATTATGAAGAAATTGGTAGATTATTACATCGATATGGAGATACATATGCGCACACAAGAATCGAACACAGGATGGGTGCAAATGATACAATTCCAAAAGATAGCTTAAGAATGTATGGTAAACCAGTATTGTTAGCAGTAGGTGGTTTATACTTTGGTGGGTTTATTTATTTCAAATACACGGTTGAGCATCATGATCCGGATAAAAGCGCTCCAGATATGATAAAAAATGATCCAAATTGGTATTTAAAATATGTGAAAAATGTTGGTGATATATTAAAAGTAAAGTTTAATTTAAATAGAGGTTTGGATCAACATGAGTTAAATGTATTCGCAGATTTGGCATTTTATGCTAAACGCAAGGGTGTTTCATTAATTGGAATTATAAATTGTGTAATTGCACAATATTCAAATAAAAAAGTTTTCACAATTCCTTTTCCAGTACCTGAAGTTGGAAATGTTTTATCTTTATATTCTGCCTATTTAATGAAGGAAAGTGAAATTGATATGTACGACAAATATGTTAGTAACACAATTGATTATTTAATTGATAAAGGGATTAAATTTAAATTAATTAGGAATATTTTTAGGGTGCCAAATTTAGATCCAATCAGCGCATTATGGAAACCTTATATTTATGAGAGAAAAACATCCGCGACTTTTATATTAGAATGAAGTTTGTTAAATATATATTGATACTGTTATTTTCTTTTTCTTTCCAGTTATATGAAAGCTGGCAAATCAGCTTAGATAATCATCATGGAACTATGTTGCTTGCGATTATATTAGTAGTGAATACCCCAATCTTTTTTTTACAACTACTTTATTATTTTTTTGTTAGGATGAAACCAAATTATAAATTATGGTTTGATTATTTATTTTATTTTTTTATTAGTATACTAAGTGGGTGTGTTTTGTATTTATTTGATTTCCGATTAAGTTTGTTTGGCTATTTAGTGTTTTTGATAATTATTGATATTTTAGTTGCGCTTTATAATGGCTTTTTAAGTATAAAAGACAATTAAAAGCTAAAATTGAATTATCCCCGCTCCCGCGCGAATCCTTTCGCGTGGTTATTTAAATAATTTATACTATATATAGTATCAGATGTATCAGACGTAGCTACCCCCCGCTCCCGCGCGAATCCTTTCGCGTGGTGATGTAAATAATTTATAATAACAGATATATTCATATTACTAAATGAGTAGAAGTTGTAAATTTCATAATCCGGAAGGAGTTTATTTTGTAAGTTTTGCTGTAGTGGAATGGATGGATGTGTTTACAAGAAATGAATATAAAGATATTCTCTTAGATAGTTTATCTTACTGTCAAAGAAACAAAGGAATGGAAATATTTGCCTGGTGTATTATGACTAATCATGTGCATTTAGTTTTTAGAAGTGTAGGTGGGCAAAAACCTGAATTATTATTAGGTGATTTTAAACGATTTACCAGTCAAAATATTGTAAAGGCAATAAAGGAAAATCAAAAAGAAAGTAGAAAAGAATTATTAATTAAAACTTTTGAAAAAGCTGCTGAAACATCATCTAATGTAAAACACTTTCAGTTTTGGAGACATGATAATCATCCAATTGAATTGTGGAGTAATAAAGTAATTGATGAGAAGATAAAATATGTTCATCAAAACCCTGTTGAAGCCGGTTTGGTTTTCAGGCCTGAAGATTATAAATACAGCAGTGCCGTGGATTATTCAGGAGAAAAGGGATTGTTAAGTGATGTAATAATTGTGAGATGTTTATGATGAAAAGATTAGTTATGCCACGCGAAGGGATTCGCGCGGGAGCGGGGAAGACACATGATACTTTCAAATTCTATTTTTATAAGTATTAATCTTCTATTGGTTTTATCTTTTCGTAAAATTTCTGATTATTTGGAAAAATAATTAACACACAATTTACACGAGGAAGTGTCAGGATATTTAAGAAATATTTTTATGGATATCCTGTTAAAATTATATTAGAATGAAAAGGTTAATCAGAATTATTATAAATGTTTTGGTACAATTATTCATAATTGTACCGTATTTTTCAAACGTTGCTTTTAGTAGTGGTATTAATAATCCCTTTTTAGCACTATTGTATATTCTATTTTCATTACCTATTTTATTGCATGCATTGATTGAAGTTATATTATATTTTATAAAAAAAGAAAATAAAATAGATTTTATTTTTTATTTAACAGAAGGGATTTTGATTTTGTATTTTACACAAGCATATTTTTTAAATAAAGAATCAATTGATTCTGATTATTTAAAACATTTACTATTATTTAGTTTATCTACTTCAATTCTTTTCGTTACTTCTAGTTTAATATTCAATTTTATTAATAGATATAGTGGTGACAAAAAGTTTAGATGAAAACTATAATCCACCCAGCTCCCTCTCGAATCCTTTCGCGTTTCAAAAAACTTGAGGCATAAAAATATCCTACAAAATCCCCTTCGGAACCACTCTTCTTAATTTTGCGCCTATACGTTTTTTGTTGGTAGCTAAGGCATCGGGATTAAAATTATTAGTTGTTTCCCATGAATTATCAGAATTAAAATCTATCTCAAAATTTTCAAGTACCTGTTGTGCTAATTTGTTAGAGTGTATAATGGCTACACATTCTGTATTTAAATTGGCGCTGCGAGGATCTAAATTAAAGGTGCCTATAACAGTAATGCTGTTGTCTATTATCATTGATTTTGCATGCAAACCAAAAATAGGTGCAAACTTTATTTCTTGTTGTAAGTCGCCCGTCATTATTTTGTAACGTTCTTTGGCATCGGGTTTAAATTCAAAAAGTTTTACGCCTGTTGCTAAAAGTTTTTTTCTGTCGCGCTGGTAACCGCTAAAGGCTTCTAAGTTATCAGTAGAGGCAAGGCTGTTGGTGAGTATCCGTATTTTTACTCCACGCTTAACCGCATCAGCAAAAAGTTTTTTACCCAATTCCGTTGTAATTAAGTAAGGCGATTGTATATTAATACTTGTTTTTGCGTTTTGAATTAAATGTATTAATGTGTCGGTTAAAACACCACCACCCTTTAATCCTTTGCTGCCATCGTTTTTACCGGGCACATCCGAAACAAAATAAACAGAGTCTAACCAAAGTAATTTTCCAGTTTTTTGTATTTGTGCAAAGGCCTCCGGTAACTTTTTTATTTTCTCGCGTATTTGCGGCCAAAAGTTTTCAGGATTGCAAGCGTATTGATGCAATCTTTCAAATCGATTAGAATCAATGAATTCTTTTTTCTCTTTCGCTAATAAATGAACAGGAACACAGTGCTTTGAATTCCAGAATTCATCAAACGATGTATTCATGTTTTTTACAACCTTTCCTAAAAGCAAAACATCTCGGTCTCTGAAATTGTATTCGTGGTCGTAGTCAAAATATTCATCAGCTACATTTCTTCCTCCTGTAATTGCCACTTTACCATCTACAATAAACGATTTGTTATGCATACGTTGGTTGGCATCTAAAAACTCCGTTTCAAATTTTGTTATTTTTTCAATTAAATTTTTACCGAGGTTAACACCGGGATTATACACCTTGATGCTGATGTTTTCATGCGAATCTATGGTAAGTATTTCCTCCATTCCCGCTTCCACCATAATGTCATCAATTAAAATTCTAACTTTTATTCCCTTATCTGCTGCGCGTACCAAATAATCAATTGCAATTAAACCTACATTATCGGTTGAGAAAATAAAGTACTGAACATCTATTGTTTTTTCGGCATGTTCACTTAACCAGGCTCTGGTTAATAACGAATTTCCTCCTTCTTCTAAAACATAAACCCCAGTTTGGTTTTTCATTTTTTCTTCCAGTGGTGCTAATTCTTTTGTTAGGGTAGAGGAATCGGAAATATGAATTTGAGAACAAAAATCTTGTGTTACCGGAGGTAGTGTTTCCTTGGGTTGTGAGCAAGATATGAATAGAATTAGAGAGAATAGAATTAAAATGCGATGCATGATATTCGAAGATAGGGAAATATTTTGATAAATTTAGCCTCACCCTCCCGACGACTTCGTGTCGGGATTGTTAACCCCAACCCCCTCTCCAAAAGAGAGGGGGAGGGCATCACGGTGATAAAAACATTACGAAATGTTTTTGAAATGAGGATGTTAATGGCCTTTTAAAATTTTTCGTAAAAATTAATTGAGATATCAAATGCGCTGGCATGTGTGACAGATGATTTGTGCCTCTCGCAAAGCGATTCAAATCATCAGGCTTGATGAGCGATAAAATGGTAACTTCTTTTCTTTTTGTCTTGATACAAAAAGAAACAAAAAAATCAAGGCGCTCCAATTCTCCGCACAAGCCACCTCCCCTAACACGGAGCGCCCGGCCCACGCACGCGTCGTTGAAAGTTAGATTTTGCATGAATGTAGATGATGTTTAAAATTTAGAATAGAGATCTTTTGCCCGCCCGGATGAACATCCGTTCGGACGGGCTTCTTTTCTATCAAGAGAAAAGAAGAAATAAATTTTTTTTCTAATCCCAAGAGACGAAGCATAGCTTGTCTCTTTCTCAGGACCTTTATCCCCCTCCCGACGATGAATGGCGGGATTAAAAATTTACAAAAAGGGGGAGGGCATCACGGTGAATGAATTTCGAAATTAAACGGATGTATTCCCCCTTGGCGAAGGGGGTTAGGGTTGAAAATTAAGACAAGCTTTGCTTCGTCTTAGGGATTGGGGGTAATAATAAATACAATTAATTATTTTTTTCTAATCCCCCTTTATCCCCCTTTTACAAAAAGGGGGAGGGCATCACGGTGAATGAATTTCGAAATTAAACGGATGTATTCCCCCTTGGCGAAGGGGGTTAGGGGGATTGATAACTAACTAAATGAAAAAAATCAATCCTTAAACTTCACAATTTCTTCTACGCATCTTTCAGCGGCATGGCCATCCCACAATTCAGGACGCTTAGGTGTGCGTGGTTCGGTAAGTAATTTTTCGAAATCTCTTTTAATGGCAGCAATGTTATTACCCACCAAATAACCGGCACCACCGTGTTCTAATAAGGTTACGGGGCGTTCGGTATTCCAACGTAAGGTTAAAAAGGGTGTTCCTAAAACACAACACTCTTCCTGCAAACCGCCGCTATCGGTTAACATAGCCTTTGCTTGCATGTTTAAACGGAGCATTTCCAAATAACCAATGGGGTGAAGTAATAATAAATTTTTACATGAAATTAATTTTTCCCAAATACCAAATTCTTTTGCCTGTTTTACAGTACGCGGATGTATGGGCCAAATGAATGGGAGTTTTAATGTAGCATCTTCTGTAATCCAGTTTACAATGGCAGAAAAAATTTCTTTTACATCTACATTACTTGGGCGATGCATAGTGATTAAACCAAATTCATTTAATTCAGAGAAGAAATTGATTTTATCATTCTGTTCTTCTAAAATATTTGCTTGAATAATGTCTTTTATTTTTAATTCCGCTGCTTTCTCGCGATTAAACTCAAGCGTATCAATCATTACATTTCCTACAAATTTTATTTTATTTTCTGCAGTACCTTCTTTACGTAAATTTTCTGATGATATTTTATCGGGCGTTAAAAGCAAATCCGATAATCTGTCTGTTACCAATCTGTTTATTTCTTCCGGCATGTTCATGTCACCGCTGCGCAAGCCCGCTTCAATATGACAGCATTTAATTCCTTCTTTTTTTGCGGTAACAGAGCAGGCGAGGGTAGCATTCACATCACCAACTACAACCACCCAATCGGGTTTTTCTTGCTTCAACACTTTTTCAAATGCAATCATGGTTTGGCCAACCTGTTCGGCATGGGTGCCGGAGCCTATTTCTAAATTTATTTGTGGTGCGGGAATTCCTAAATCAGTAAAAAAATTATCAGACATTCTTCCGTCGTAATGTTGGCCGGTGTGAAGGAGGATGTGGTTAATCGGCCTCACCCCCAACCCCTCTCCCAAGGAGAGGGGAGTGCTTAGGAGTTTGTTATAGTTTTCAATTGCTCTAATGAAAGGAGCTATTTTCATGAAGTTAGGGCGAGCGCCAACAACGGAAATAATTTTCATAATGTAAATATACTATTTTTTGTCTGTCACTTTTTCCTTGATGAAAAAGTAACCAAAAAATCAAGCCCGTCCAATTCTACGCACAGGTCACCTCGCCTAACACGGACGGGCAGGCCAACGCACGCGTCTTCGTGGCAAGATTTGTATATGTAAATTGTTTTTGTTTCAAGGTTTAAAAATACAACATGGAGTTGTTTTTATAATTTAAATATAATGCTTTTTGTGTTGTTACTTTTTCCTTGATGAAAAAGTAACCAAAAAATCAAGCCCGTCCAATTCTACGCACAGGTCACCTCGCCTAACACGGACGGGCAGGCCAACGCACGCGACTTCGTGGCAAGATTTGTATATGTAAATTGTTTTTGTTTCAAGGTTTAAAAATACAACATGGAGTTGTTTTTATAATTTAAATATAATGCTTTTTGAGTGTCACTTTTTCCTTGATGAAAAAGTAACCAAAAAATCAAGCCCGTCCAATTCTACGCACAGGTCACCTCGCCTAACACGGACGGGCAGGCCAACGCACGCGTCTTCGAAATAACATTTTTCTAACTACTAAGTTGATGTTTCAAAACTGGTAATTCAATGGAGAAGTTAATTTCATGAAGTTAGGGCGAGCGCCAACAACGGAAATGATTTTCATAGGGTAAATATACTATTTTTTGTGTGTCACTTTTTCCTTGATATAAATTCTTATCCATTCATATAGTTATAAATAAATGCAAATAGGCAAAAATTATTATTTATTTAATGCAAATTTTGGGCGTGCCGGCAACACTCACCCCACACACGCTGGAAGTTCGCTTGCCGTCGGGCTTTTCGTTTCAAGTCCTCCCTCATTTCCGCTGAGCTTCAATTCGCTCCGGGCTTTCCACTTCAATCCCTCACGCGCAGAACACATTCGTCTTAAAAGTAGTAATTACCGTAAATAAATTTTTATTTCATTTATTACCACAAACTTTTTTAATGCAACCTTTTTAAAAACAAAGGCAATTTCACTTAAATAGAAAAGGAGCGCAAACACAAGTTTGTATTTGAAATATTCTTGTATCTTCATATGTTATATTCAATACAATTTTATGATATCATGTTTGCCGCTTAAATTTAAAGTAAAAAGATGGATCACTCTTTTAGCTTGTTTTTTTATAATTCAAATTCAGGCGCAGGTACCTTCACTTGATAGCGCTATTAAAGCCCTTGATAAGCCCATGAGTGACACTGCAAGGTGTACTGCGCTTTATAATGTTGTATCACTGAAAATGAATAATTATGTGATGGATAGCACTATGGATCAATTATTGAATTTTAGCTTAACAAAATTACGTAAGGAGAAAAAGGGAAGTACTTTTTTTAAACATTATATGGATTATTATGGTAGAGCTTTGTGTGCTATCGGTATTCGTTATTTATTTAATGAGAACAATGCGGAAAAAGCATTAAGTAATTTAGATTCAGTTTCAAAAATTTGTAAAGTTTACTCCTTATCCAGACTAGAAGGTGAATTGTACAATAATTATGCTATTGTTTACACCGCTATGGGCGATACCAAAAGCGCCTTTCGCTATTACCAATTAGGACTAAATGTATACAAGAAGGAGAAAATCTATTTTGGGATGGCAGCTATTTATAGAAACATGGGAGACCTTTATTATGATATAGGCATACCCGATAGCTGTTTTTTTTATAATAGCCTTGCTATTGAAAATTCGGAAAAAGTAAATGATGAGTATGGTATTGCCATAGCTCATGATGGTTTAGGCAGAGCACTTAACAGAAAAGGCGATGTAATTAGAGCGGTTGAAGAATACCAAACAAGTTTGTTGATACTGGAAAAATTAAAAATGTACAGCAATGCCTCTCAAACGCATAACAATTTAGCCGGGTTATATATGAATATGGGTGAGTATGATAAGGCACTTGAACATTTTAAAAAAACACTAACTCAGGCTTTGAAGGAGAATGATCAAACTACTATCGGTACAACCTATAATAATTTGGGCACACTGTATTTAAACAAAGGGGACTTTGCGAGTGCCAATAAATTCTTTGTTAAAAGTTTGGATATTCGTATAAAAATGAATGATAAAAGAGGTTGTGGTTGGTCGTATCAAGCCTTATCAACCAATGCTATTAAAACTAATGACTATGAAAAAGCATTGGAGTACGCTGTAAAAGCTTTGGAATATATACTGGAAGTTGGCGATAAATCTACCGAAGCCATAGCTTATTCGGTAATGGCGGCAGCTTATAATGGTTTAAATAAAACGGATAAAGCTATTGAATTTGCGGAAAAAGCCTACCAATTGGCAAGTGAATTAAAAATCGCATCTGTGAAACGTGAGGCCGCTCAAACTTTGTATGAAGTTTATAAAGCCAAAGGTAATTTTACGAAATCATTGATGATGCTTGAAGAGGCCAAGGCTTTAGGTGATTCTTTAAATAAAAAGGAGAATAAAAAAGCGGCTATTCGTTCGCAATTCACTTATGAGTTCAAACAAAAGGAAGCTTTAATGCAAGAACAAAGAAAAGCTGAGCAAGCCATAGCCGAAGAGAAACAAAAGCAACAGCGTTTAGTAGTTTTAAGTATTGCTGTTGGTTTAATTCTTTCGGTAGTGTTTTCGCTTATTATTTTTAACCGATTGCGCATTACTCGTAAACAAAAGCTGATTATTGAAGAACAGAAAATGGATGTGGATCATAAAAAACACATTATTGAGGAAAAGCAAAAAGAGATATTGGATTCCATTAATTATGCTAAACGCATACAATATACGCTTTTGGCACATGAGGAATTTTTAAAGTTGAATTTGTCCGATCATTTTACTTTTTTCAATCCAAAGGATATTGTATCGGGAGATTTTTATTGGGCTACAAAAGCGCAAAATGCCGCTAGTAATAAATTTTATTTGGCTGTTTGCGATAGCACGGGCCATGGAGTTCCCGGAGCTTTTATGAGTTTATTAAATATTGGATTTCTTTCAGAGGCAATTAATGAAAAGGGAATAGAAGCACCTAATGAAGTGCTTGATTATGTTAGAAAGAAATTAATTAACTCTATTTCCAAAGAGGGGCAGAAAGACGGATTTGATGGAATTTTGATGTGTTTTGATAATGCGAATAATACAATAAGCTATGCAGCGGCCAATAACGCTCCGGTTTTGGTAAGGGATGGGTCTTATGCTGAGTTGGAAGCGGATAGAATGCCTGTAGGAATTGGTGAACGGAAAGAGAATTTTTCATTATTTACCATAGAAGCGAAGGCCGGCGATCAATTGTATTTGTATACAGATGGTTTTGCCGATCAGTTTGGAGGTCCAAGAGGAAAGAAATTCAAATACAAACCACTAAATGAGATGTTACAAAACAACAGTAAAATGGAATTGGAGGTTCAACACGCGAAATTGAAAACTGCATTTTATGATTGGAAGGGTGATTTAGAACAGGTCGATGACGTTTGCATCATAGGCATTCGCCTATGATTTGCAAAGTCACGATTGAGACAACGCTTTGCGTTCGTCTCTAATCGACGACGTATGTATTATTGGCATTCGCCTATAATACATACGGAGGAGATCCCGACATTTATCGTCGGGATGGAAATAGAGACATGGCGAAGCATTCGTCTCTAATAGATGACGTTTGCATCATAGGCATTCGCCTATAACACAAATGGATTAAACTTTTAAAATTATATAAAACAGAGCCTTGGTGAAAAAACATTCGCCGCTTTAATTATTCATTATTTAAATGCAGCATTCCACATTCGTCACTCGTAATTCCTTATTCAAAAGGGAATTCATCATTCAAAACTCATCATTCAACATTGCGCACAGCGCACTACCACTCCGTTAGTAACCTCTTCCATAAAGGTTTTTGTTTGGTAGAACCTTGTCCGTAGCCATAGCCGCCGTATCCATAGCCGTATCCATAGCCATAACCGTAACCATAACCTTTTTTATAATCGGTACCGTTAATTAAACAAGCCATGTTTGGCAAACGTTTTTCTTTGTTTAAACTTTCTGCAATACGTAATAAGCGTTTGTCTAATACTCCTGCACGTGTTACATAAACGGTTGCATCGGCATACTGCGCTATTAAAAGTGTATCTGCCACTAACCCAACCGGAGCAGTATCTACAATTACCAAATCGTAATTTGATTTTGCGTATTCAAACATTTCTTTAATACGTGGACTCATTAATAATTCTGCCGGGTTGGGAGGTATAGGACCGGAAGGTAAAATCTCGAAAGTTTTATAATTAGGAACAGTAAAAATTAAATCTTTTAAGGATAAACTGTTATCCATTACAAAATTTGTAATGCCTGTTCTTTCTACCATGTTTAAATACGAAAGAATTTTAGGAGCTCGTAAATCGGTGCCAATTAATAAAACTTTTTTACCGGATAAAGAAAAAGAAGCTGCTAAATTTAAAGCAATAAAGGATTTCCCTTCTTTACCTATTGTAGAAGTAACAAATACCATTTTGCTTCTGTTCTTAATTGTACCTGTAATAAATTCAACATTGGTTCTTAATAATCGAAATGCCTCCGCAATATTTGAACGATCGTTTTCTACTACCACCAATTTGTTGTGGCTTTTAGTTTGGGGAATATCTCCTAAATAGGGTAATTTAAAGCTATCTGTGTCTTTTTTGCCATGTACTTTAGTATCCATTAAATCTAGAATATAAAGAATTAAAATAGGTACAAAAAGCCCGCTAAAAAATGATATAAGAAAAATAATTTGTTTTTTGGGCGCAACCGGAACTCCATTGCTATAAGCTTTATCAATAATTTTTGCATTGGCTACGGTAACAGCCAAAGCAATATTGGTTTCTTCGCGCTTTTGTAATAAATACAAATAAAGCGTTTCTTTAATTTGTTGTTGACGTTGTATACTTCTGTATTCTCTTTCGTATTTAGGAACTGTGCCAATTTTTGCATTTATTTCATTTTCTTTTTTAGCAATTTCTTTGGCCTTAATTTGAAGTGTTTTTAATAAATTATTTAAACTTTCTTTTATAGAAGCACGTAAGCCGGTAATTTGATTGTCTAAGTTTAAAACCACCGGATTTTTTTCGCCCGAATTTTTTATTAAACGGCTGCGTTCTAATACCAATTTATTGTATTCGTTAATTTGAGCAGATAAAGAAGGATCGCTTAAACCCAGGTTAGATGGAATTAAATCAGAAGGGGAATCGTGTTTTTGTAAGTATTCGTTTACAAATTCGGCAATGCGCACTTGTGTAGTGGCATCCAGTAAACTCATTTCGCTTTCGCTACCCGTAAGTAAAAATTGTTTTGCTTCCGATTCTACATCGGTTAATTTGTATTTGGTTTTATAGCTTTCTGCTTCTCCTTCAACGTCTGATAATTCAGAAGTAATAAATTTAATACGTTCGTTAATAAAGTTAGCGGTATTTTGGCTCACCTGGTTTTTATCGGCAATGGCGTCTAAGTTGTGTTGTTTAATTAAATTATCTACCACATCGGCAGCTTTTTGCGCTACTGCATCACGCAAGCTAATGGTAATTGCATTAGACGTTTTGTTTACCGGATTTACTTTAATACCGCCCAAGTAATTGTTAACTACGGCTTCAATCGGTCGCATAATAATTCTGAAATTTTTATTCATGTATGAATCAGAAAAATTATCGGTAACACTAATTTGTAATTTTCCAAAAGGCATTTTTATAAAATCTCCAAAAGCGTACTCGCCAATTGTTTCTTCCGATTCACCGTTTTTTAAAATAAATCTTTTATCGTTACTCGCCACAATTATCCAATTTCCTAATGGTTCCGTTGCGCTTGAATCGCTTAAAAAATAATCTGCTTTAAAAGGGGAATCGTGATAACGCTCGTGCTCAATGGGACGGCCATAAGAGTAGTAAGTAACATTTAATTTTAATTCTTCCACCACCCGCATCATTAATGCGCGCGATTTTAAAATTTCTATTTCGTTATCAATGTTTTTATTGCTTTTTAAAATTCCTAAATCTTCAAAGGCAGATAGTTCATCGCTCATGCCTCCTTTTTTATCGTCTTTAATTAAAATAGTAGCATTTACTTCATATTGTTTAGTTTGATAACGAATATATACAAAACCTAAAAATAATGACAATGCAATACTTATTAAAAACCATTTCCAATGAAAAAGGTATTTAACCAAGACTTCTTTAAGAGTATTATCTTTTACCTCCTCAACTGAGAAATTATATTGTTCTAATTCCATCAAAAATTATTGTCTAAATAAAATAACCATGGTTACAAAAAGCGATATAACAGAAATAGCCAAACTTACATTGGCAGTATTTACTGCCGAAGAATTTCTTTTAGCGCGGTTGGGTTCCACATATACTACATCGTTTTGCTGTAAGTAAAACACAGGCGATGAAAACAATTCTTTGCTGGTTAAATCAACCAAAGTTTCTGTTCTTTTACCGTCTGTTTCCCGAATCACCAACACATTTTTTCTTAATCCGGTAATATTTAAATCTCCTGCAATGCCTATGGCTTCAAGTAATGTAATTCGTTCATTTGGTATGGTAATGGTTCCGGGGTTACGTACCTCTCCTAATACGGTTACTTTGTAATTTAAAATTCTAATTATTATTGTAGGATTACTTAAATACGGTTTTAATTGTTCCTTTAAATAATCAATGGCTGTCTGGCGCGTTAAACCCCCTAATTTTATTTTTCCTACAACCGGAAAATCAATGTTTCCATCGGAGTCTATTAAATATCCCGGAGGACTTGGAGCACCTTGTATATAACCGCCTATTGCTTGGTTAATGCCAATGGTAGGTAAATTAAAGGGCTTGGCAGCAATTTCATCTAAACTCATTACAGTAATAGATAAAACATCGTCGGGTTTTAAAGTGGGTGTATAGTTTTTATTGGCATCAGCATTCGTTAAACTTCCTTGAAAATAAGTAAGGTTTTTACGGGTAGTACAATTACTGAAAAAAGTAAGTAAAAAATGACACTAAGTGCTTTTATATACAATTTGAACATTTTGTAACTATCTAAAAAATAAGAGGATAAATGTAATTAATTTAAGTGAAAGGAGCAAATTAATTGGCTGATTTGTTGATGGGGATGGTTTGGTGATGGGAAGGGTTGAAATTTAAGCATTGCAGGGGGGATCCATTGACAAGCATTCCGTCATTGCGAGCGAAGCGAAGCAATCCCACACGCAGTATAATTATTACTTGCATATCTGTGCATGAGATTGCTTCGTCGCCCGGATACATCGGCGCTCCTCGCAATGACGAGTGTTCCGTCAGTGCGAGCGCAGCCTTTCGTCATTGCGAGCGGAGCGAAGCAATCTCACACGAGGCATAATTATCAATTGCATTTCTATGTATGAGATTGCTTCGTCGCCCGGATACATCGGCGCTCCTCGCAATGACGAGTGTTCCGTCAGTGCGAGCGCAGCCTTTCGTCATTGCGAGCGGAGCGAAGCAATCTCACACGAGGCATAA
>JALHRL010000034.1 GCA_022841465.1 Bacteroidia bacterium
TACTTTCTTTTGTCTGTCCGTTACAGCTCGTCAAAAAGTTGCAAAGAACAGCGATAAGTCCAATTTGATAAAGTCGTTTCATATTCTGTTGTGTCGTTTTAGGGTTGCCGATAACGTTTTGCAGCCTTGCGTAGTTGGGAATTAAGGAGCATCAACTGTCTTGACGCTTTAATGTTTTTTTAAAGATACAAAAGATTTTTTAACCTATTACGCCCAATTACGCGAGACTGCTGTTATAAGTATGTGCGCCCCACACAGAATTTTCTTATGTGTCTACGAAGCAGGTCAGCGTGTTATTAAGATACAAATGGTTTTTACGAGCGTTGTCCAGATTTTAAAGCGTGGGTGTGCGGCTGGGAAAGATTTTTTATTTTTTCTAGCGTCGGGATTCTACACACAGTTCGATACACACAGGCGGGCGGGAAATTTGCAAGCTTATGTGGCGCCAACAAATATAAATGCCATTAAAAAAAAGCGCCCACATGTGCTTGCAATATGTGTGTTGGCTTAAACACAGGTCGATGTATTTAAAAATAGGCGGTTAGGTCTACATACAAACACTGATAATTAGAAAACAATGAAAGTGTGTGATAACACTTATTGTAAAGAGTGTAAGTCTGAGCGGTAAGGTCGATACACAACGAAAGAAGAAACAATTATTATGAGTGCTTAAAGGAGAACAGACTGAGCTAAGCGAAGAACTAACATGGCTAAGCCAAGAACTGAATGCGCTAACGCGAAAACTAACTGTGCTTAGCAAAGTATTGTTAAAGCTACAACAAGAATAGAGTGAGCTATTAGAAAAACTAACTATGCTATCACAAAAACAGAACGTGCTTAGCAAAAAACTGTTAAGGCTTAGCCGAAAACTAAAATGGTTGGCGCTTCAACAGAGCGAGCTAAAGCAAGAACTAATTTTTCTTTAGTTAATATGTAAATGTCTTTAAGTTTAATTAAAAATACTTTTTAAATAACTATGCATTCTGATTGGTTTTAGTAAACCACTTGTAAAAACATAAGATGATATTAACGAATTTTTAAAAATGCTTTGTATTAAACAGTATAGTATTTGCGTTATAGTATGTAATTAAAAACAGAAAGGAAGTGATTATGGAACCTCAAATAAATATCTAAAATATAGCGAAGTAATAGCCCAAGGCATTCTTCGTTTGAGGTTTCTCTTTTCCGTTACTCTTCCTCAGTACAAAATACCCCGCTAAAGACGGGTATAGAAACGGGTAAATAAAAAAGTAAATAACAATTAAAAAATAAGATCATGTCAAGCTTCATAGAAGTAGGTCATGGAAAAAATGTAGCTAATTTTGAAGACTTAATTAGCTTCTGTACCGGATACGGTGCAACCTACAATCCAATTTTAAACGCAATTA
The DNA here is from genome assembly GCA_022841465.1 of Bacteroidia bacterium. GTDB lineage: Bacteria > Bacteroidota > Bacteroidia > B-17B0 > Aurantibacillaceae > Aurantibacillus. The sequence goes on from JALHRL010000034.1 coordinate 1,389, forward strand.
AGATACCTCAACTTAATGCATTAAAAACAAGTGCTAATACAGCATTAGCAAACGCAATAACTGCGCATACAGCATTTAAAAATGCGACCAATAACAGAGAAATAGCTTTTGAACCGCTAAAAAAGCTAATTACTAAAGTAATGGCCGCATTAAAGGCTTGTGGCGCAAGTGAACAAACTGTTGCCGATGCAATTACAATTAACCACAAAATACAAGGTGCAAGAGGTAAACTCACAAAAGCAGATGCAGGAAAAAACAGTAATGAGATAAACGCAGTGCCGATTATTACGCCTGTACCTAGCCCAAATGAGCCAAAGCAAATAAGTAATTCGCAACAAAGTTACGATAGCAAGATTGAACATTTGAGTAAAATAATTGACCTTTTAAGTTCAATACCTGCTTATGCACCAAATGAAAACGAATTAAAAATTGTTGCGCTTAATGCTTTACTTACAAGTATGAAAACAACTAATACGGCTGTAATTAACGCTTATACTGCATGGAGTAATGCAAGAATATCAAGAAATGATATTTTGTATAAGAAAGCAACAGGCTTAGTTGATATAGCAAAAGAAGTAAAGGACTACGTAAAATCAATTTACGGAGCAACCAGCAGCCAATACAAACAAGTAAGTGCTTTGAAGTTTAAAAAGCAAAAGTGAAATAACCTCTAAAAAGAAACCGCTGATTGAAAGATTAGCGGTTTTTTATTGCCTTTTGCGTTACGGATTGCAGTGAAAATCCTTTGCCTGCCTCTTGCAAAGATTGAAACGGAAAGCCGGTTATAACGCCCGAATTATTCTTTAATAATTTTCTTAGTTATTGAGTTTTTAAAACTAGAAATTTCGACGAAGTAAATTCCACTTGTCAAATGTAACAGCGAGATGTATTGATTCTGTTTTATGCCGAATTTTTGAATAACAGTTTGACCGAAGGCGTTTCTGAGGGTAAAATTTACTTCGTTTTTTAAAAAAGTAGTAATGCCTGAAATAAAAATTCCGTCAGTAAAAGGGTTCGGAAAAATGTTAATAGCGCTATGGGAGTTTTCAACTTCTTCGATTCCAACATTGCAAAGAACATCAACAACTGCTTTTGATGTGCATCCGGTAACAGTATCAGTAACAACACAAGTATAAGAGCCAACCTTTGTTACAATAACATTATACTGATTAGTAGGTGTTGCTATTCCGCCATTATAATTATTCCATGTATATGTACATGAAGTGCATGGCCAACCGAGATTGGGCGAAATTAAAAAGGTATATGTCATATCAATATCGATAGGGCATAAAGTGTTTAATGTTGCGTTTGTTGTTACAGGAGGTTGTTGATTATTAAATATTGAAATACTTTTAGTGACTTCTGACAAAGTAACAAGATCAGTTAATTTTACAGAATAGAAATCAGATTGTGTCACCGTAACTGGATTTCCTGAAAGTGTTGCACTTGTGCTTGACCAAACACAACTGAATGAATTGCTTGTGTTTGGAATTATTGAATATGTTGAATTAGGAGTGTAGCAAGTAGTTAGTGTATTTCCTGACGTTTTTATTACAGAAAAGTTTAAAGATGATTGGCCGAAAATATTGAATATATAACCGAAGAATGCGACATATAAAGTAAGGAAATGCTTAGCCATGCTAATTATACGGTTCTTATCTTCTTTTAGTTGGGTTATCTGATAGAATTAATTAAATTTTATATTTAATTTACGCCAAGTCCCATTTTTTAAATCATATTCAATTGGGTCATACTCATGATAAAGTTTCCATTTTGAACCGGGGACACTTAATTGAAGATAACCCATTGTTAGCTTATCTGATTTTGGAGAAACATTTAATTTTAATACGTAAAAATTCTCACAAAATTTTACTAAGGTGTCAATTTTTTTGCTTGCTATGTTTAATTTCATTAAACCACCGTACTGATACCACCAAAATAGATTTTCATCGTTTTTATCAAAACATAAGTGATCATGATTTGAAGGAACGGTTGTTAAATCAGTTATTTGTGCTGTTGTGCGATTTACCAATTTTAGTGTGTTATTACTTAAGTCGATATAACTGTCAGATGTATGAGCGAACGCGGCACCGGTACAATTAAAGTTAATGCTATCTATTTTGTTTCCGCTTTTATCAGATTTAACACAAATACCATTTTGAAGATAATAGATATAATTACCAGTGAAATCCCACGATGGAATTTGACCTGAAAAAGAACTATTTAATTGTTTAAGACTATCGCCATTTGTTTTTATTATATATGCGCAAAAATTTAGCCTACCATAAGTAACCCAACCCAATTGGTTTATTTTAGGTACGCCCATAACTTGGTCATCAAGAAATGTCTTCAGTTTGGATTGTAAGTTGTACGAATATAATTTTTTCCAATTATCTAAATAAATTATTTCGGAGGTATTTGCCGGGTTATAAGCCCAATAAATAATGTTATGTGAGCCATCTCTTGTTGTGTCTATCCAGCCCATTCCTGGCTCAGGAGGTAACGTGTCGCATTTAAATTGAACGGAAGAGAAATCCCCTCCTGACGAACCGCCAAGAGGGTACTTTTCTTTTTTGCATGAAATAATAATAATTATACAACAAGCAACAAAATATAACAAATGCTTTTTCATTAATTTTTTATAATTTTTTGCGTGTATACCAGTTTACCACCATCCGTAACATTTAAAATGTATAAGCCTTCTGGTTTGTTCTGCATATCTAATACAATTGTATTTTTCCCATATTGGGTTTTATAAAAACCAGTAAGTACTTCTTTACCCAACAAATCATAAACCTTGTATTCAAGACCACTTGGCAAATCAGAACCAAACACAACGTTAAACGATTCTCTACTTGGGTTAGGGAAAGTTATGAAATTTTTCTGATTAATCAAATTTTCAGTTAAGCCAATTGCTGCATTTGGGTCATAAACCAATAAAGAAATTGCACTTCTATGAAAACCGCCATTAACTTCGGGATAAGTTTGTCCGTTAATTGTTTTAACAAAATAATATGTTTTGAGAACAGATTGTGTGGAATTTACACTTATAACCTTAGAGTAAAATGGCATATTTTGCCTTATATGAACACCATTAAAAAGACTATCCATCCATCCGCGACACTCTTTGTAAAGTGGCCAATAATCCACAATTACATAGTTGTTTGGGAATGAATAGTTAAGCGTTGTTGTAACTTCAATAATGTTTGTTGCATAAGTGCCAGATGGTGCTGAGTTAATAGCTGGCCAATTGATAATTGTGTTTGTTACAATAGTGCTGAAAGTTTTGCTAGAGGATGTTACATAATGGTTTTGGTCAATATGAAAAACTTTCCAATAATTTTTGTTTATTGACTTTAATGCTTGGTAAGTGTTAATTTTACCCCAGCCTGTAACCGCATCTCGGCCTACTGTTTGGCTGTAGGTAGCTGCAACAGTTAAATCAGTAGCGGTTCGTCTTAAAATATTTTCGCAATCTTCATGCACTAAATTATCCCAATCTGGAATTGGTTTATTGTAATAACTCATCATTAAAGCCACAGCACCTGCAACATGTGGAGCTGCATGAGATGTTCCGCCCACGTATTTATAGTTTCCATTTGTACTTGTGCTATTAATGATTACTGTACTCCCAGGAGCAACAAAGTCTAAATAGCCACCATAAAAGGAACCGTGACTACAATTAGTCCCCGCTTTACACCATTGGCCGTCATCACCTGATGAGCCAACACTCATTTGAATTCCATCGGCAAAATCGGACGGAAATGTATAGCTTTTAATATTATTGTTTCCTTTTGCACCAATATATACAACTCCATTTCTGTTTGCAAAATTGATTTGTTCGGAATATAAATTAAAGGAATCGTTTCCAACTGTCCAAAGCCATCCATCTGAGCTATTACCAAATCTAAAACTATTATTTGCAATATGAATTCCTAAACCTCCATTTGAAGTGCTTTTTGATGCGTCGAAAAGAGCATTAGCGGATGTTCCATAGTAATAAGATCCAGTGAGCGAAATGACACAATCATACAATGCAACACCTTGCTTGCTAATTGAATCATTTCCTCCCGCAATACCTGCAATACCTTTACTGTTATTTCTTACAGCGCCAATTATTCCTGCAATAGTTGTTCCGTGGTCTACAAAATCGCTTCCTATACCAGAACTATTAGTAGCATAATTATAACCCCCAACTGTATAGCCGCCAAAATCTTCGTGTGAAGAGTTTATTCCAGTATCAAAAACACCCACTTTTACGTGATTTTCACCATTTGAAATTACCCATGCTGAATCAGCATTTATATGAGCGTTAGTATAGGAGGTGGTTGGATGTAAAGAAGACTGAACATTGTAATTAGGATCATTAACGGCTGTTGATTCACCAACATAATTAACTTCGCTATAATAAATATCCGGTTTAATTGATTTAATTGAATTAATAGCATTTATGGTGTTTATATTAAAAGGGAAACTAAGCTGTATTGCGCAATAGAATTCAGGAATTTTTATGTAATTACCCATTCTTGTTTGTGAAAGCGTATCAGTTGTAGTCATTTTTGGAAATATTTTCCATGCTTTCCAATCAGCACAAGATTCTCCAGTGTTTAAAACAATATCCATTTTTGTTATGGTACTATCTTGTATAAAATCAGAAAGCGAACCGAACTCTTTATCTAAGTTATCAATCATTGCAGTTTTAATTGTTTTTTTATCAAAACGAATGATTGACTCATGTTCAGCATATTTTAAACCCGATGCTGTGGTTGTGGTAGAATCAGAATGGTCAAGCTCTGTAAACTGAGTAAGTTTGTAAGTGTTAACTGTAGAATCTAATATTGTTATTGCATATATACCTAACATTCCTACACCACCGTATTGTATATCAGATGGTAAATGATTATAATTCCCTTCAATGCCTCGTTCCCAATTTTTTATACCATTTGAATTTATTCTACCAACAATAGCTCTTTTATTTCCACCCAACTTTTTATCTCCACCGATATAATAAATATTGTCATTTGTAGAATTTAAACTTAAGGCTTTTATGGCAGCATCATGATTAGGGTCGTTTGAAGGCTGAGTGTATTTCCATAAAAGTGTACCGCTAGGACTATATTTCAGAATAATGAGATTTTTTTTATTGTTTGACTTAGTAATAAAACCACCAACTATTACATTGCCGTTTGCATCAATTGTTATAGATGAACCAACATCTTCAAGGCCAAAGGCATCATAGGTTTGTGACCAAAGCAGTGTGTTTGTTGAATCAACTTTTACCGTTCTAATATTGTAATTAGTTCCATTTGAAGAACATTTGCCTGTGGCGTAGGTATAATCGTTGGCATCTTTTTTAAATGCGTAAATTTCGTCGTAACCAAATCCGGGATAATTCATTCGATTATCTCCTTGATAAGAACCGTTTGATTCATCGAAATCAACCGTTGTCATATCCCAATCTGTAGCCGAATTTGCACTAGCTCCTGCCAAAGTTATTTTACCACCATCAATTACGAGTTGAGCTGCTATGTCAACAAGATTGGCATAATCATAAGTGTTACTCCAATTTAAATTAAGTGAAAGGTCGTAACTTAAAACTAAGTAATCATAACTTGTTGAATTACTTTCTGAAGTACCTGCAATAATTATATTTCCACTTCCGTCAATAGCAATTGCGCCGGGAATATCGTTTTTTCCATCGGGGCCATCGTAACGTTTATCGTAAATTAAATTACCATTAGAATCAAAAATTAATATAAGTACATCATAATCCGTTGTTCCTCCTTTATCTGTTGTTCCGCAAACATATATATCGCCATTTGAGGCCTCAATTAAATTAATTCCATAATCATTATAACTACTTGAAGAGTTATAATCAACTTGCCAAATTGGTGTTCCTGAATCATCAAACCTAGTTAATAAAACATTTTCTCCCTGTCCACTAACAAAAGTGTGCGCAACGGTGATAACCTCACCATTAGCTGATATTATTGATTTTGTCCAATCGCCGCCATATGGTGAAAGAAGCGGATTAAAAACGGGATTACCATAGCCCGTCATCCATTCACGATTAACGGATGTTAATTGTGCCATTGTTAGATTTGAGATTGAAATGAAACTAAGAAAAACTATCAATCTTAGAATCTTTTGTTTTGTTTTTTTCATTGTTGTGTTTTTTGTTTAGTTAAAGTTGAGTTTGTAAAGTTTATTTTTTGTTTGTTATTATATCGAACGTTGTATTTAATTAAATCATTAAATAATTCTTCTCCTAAAAATTTTTGAAATGCACTTACATGCGCTTGCTCGTAACATAGAATTAAAAATTCATCTTCTCTTTTATGTTTTACAGCATATTTGGCAACTAATGAGTGTAAAACATTTCTATCTATTATTTTTTTAATTATTTTATTCCTTAATTCACTCTGCATGTTTTTTTACAGAAAACATTTAGTTAAATATTAAGAAGGCAAAATAATCTGAAAAGAAACGCTTGTCAATATGAGAAACCTCATAGTTTCTTGTCGCTAGAAAAAATCAGTTTTTTGAACGTCTTTACCTTTGATTGTGTTCACAATCAAGATATTGAAGGCCTTTTTCAAAAGCAAGAGTTAAAAACTCAGCCCGATTTTTAACATTTGCCTTCCTGTAGATTTCCGTCAGAATTACTGCAATAGTACCTTCGGTAATAGATAATTTGATTGAAATTTCTTTTATTGAATCGCCTTTGCATAAATAATAAATGATATCCTTTTCCCTTGAGGTGTAAATCATTTTATAATAATGACCGTCTTTGTAACATTTGTTTTGAAGCAATTGAGGTATATTTTCCTTGTAAATGCTTCCCTTATGAACTGCTTTGATTGCAGCGACCACTGTTTTTATGTTTTCGTTTTTTGAAATGAAGCCAAAAGCACCTCTGTTAAAATAGTCTTTTATTAATTCTTCATCATGATAAGATGTAACAATTATTATTTTTGCTTTTGGAAATCGTTGAAGCATTTTGTTTAATGTAAGACTTCCGTTAAGTATAGGCATTTCTAGATCAAGTAATATAACCTCAGGAGAATGTGACTTCAATAATTCTAAAGCTTCTTCTCCATTATCAGCAACACATGATGTAATAATGCCGTATTTTTTTAATAGATAAACAATCCCTTGACGAAAAAGTATTTCATCGTCAACAATCATTAAATTAATTTTTGAAACCGCCATATTAAATAAAATTAAAGAAAAATTCACCATGCTGCCGCAGGCCTGCGCTTTTGACTGAACGGAGTGAGATGCGCAAAATTGTGCGAAGCACGCCTATTTGTGTGTGTTGGCGCAAAGCTTTTTTGTGTTTTGAAGTGTAGTATACGGAACGAAAAACACAAATGTGCTTTGCTTGGGATAGCCAAACTGCGCAGTTGTTCCGGCGCAAAAAGTGCGCAGGCAGGAAAAAACAAAAAATCTTTCTAAGGTCGGCTCGCGAGTCGGCAAGGAGTCCTGATGTTAAATAATATTTACCATTTGTCTTTGTCAAAACGTTACGTTATTTGTCCACCAATTTCGATGGGCGCATTACTTATAACGTTTTCCGGCTACACGTAGTTGGCGTTTTGGAACACTCAACTGTCTATACCGACAAAAGGTTATTTAAAGATACAAAACTTTTTATTACCTCAAATGCGCCAATTACGTGTAGGTGGTGTTATAGCGTCGTAGGGGCGCACCCAGCTTAGGCGACTGGTTACCTGTCTGCATACATTTTTTTTGTCTGCGTGATTGCAGGGGAGGAAAGCAGCTCTCCGAATGTCCTTTTAAAACCGTCCCCTTTTTAAAATTTTTTTGCGTCGGCTTTTTACACACAGTTCGATACACACAGGCGGGCAGGAGATTTTGCAAGCTTTTGTGGCGCCAAATAAATTCTTAGCCTTAATCTAAAAGCGACACAAGTGCTTGCAAAATGTGCGGTGGGTACGTACTGGTGAACGGGTTTAGGTCTACGGGTAACGGTGATCAAACACAGGTCTGTACACCCAGGTCTATGCGTTTAGGTCTATACACGCAGTTGAACGGTTACCGGTGATAAAATTACGCCAATTTAAACTAATTGGCGTAGTTATGTTCTTCAGCCCGCCGCAGGCGCTTCGTTATAAAGTCCCACCGTTAGCGGCTTTAACATTGCTGATTTTTGATTTGTAAATGGAGTTGCAACTTTTTACACTGGAGTTGCAGTTTGTTGCACTGGAGCTTTTTTTTGTGTAACGGGAGAAAACTTTTGTGTACATGGAGTTTTCTTTTTTTAATTTGAAGTTCCGCTTTTTCTGAAGGCTGAAATTCCGTTTGTAAATGGAGTTTTCTTTTTATGCAATGCTACTTTCTTTTGTGTAAATGGAGATTTCTTTTGTGTAACTGGAAACTACTCGGATGTCAATGGAGATTTCTTTTATGTCAAGGCTATTTACTTTTGTGTAACTGCTGTTTACGTTTTTACCAAGGTAAAACAGCCTTTTATCCGTGAAGAAAACTTGACCAACTAACTTGTTTTAGATTACCAGTTATTAGATTACCCAATGGGATTAACGAATTTTTAGAATTTCCTTGTAGCCTTTGGTACAGAAAGTGCGTTATACTATATAATTAAAACAAAAGAAAGGAATACAATGGAACCACAACAAAATAAATAATTTCTAAATGAAGCCACTCAATGAGGCGCGCTTCTACTGGGGTTTCTCTTTACCGATTTTATTCCTCATGCAAAATTTCCGCCAAGGGCGGAATAAGAACCGGACAAAAGTTCTAATCAATAAATTTTAAAAATTACAATCATGAGTACATACTCAGAAATCGGACATGCCAAGAATGTGGCTAATTTCGAAGACTTAATTAACCGATGCGTTGGCTTCGGTGTGTCATACAATCCAAGTCTTAACGCGATTAAAATCGCAAACATGAATACCTTAAGAACTAACGCACTCGCTGCACTTGCAAGTTCTGTATCAGCAGGAACAGCATACGTAAACGCAGTTGATAACAGGCAATTTATTTTTGACCCTCTGCAAAAGATGGGAACAAGAATTATAAGTGCCTTGAAAGCTTGCGGGACAAGTGATGCAGTTGTTAAGGATGCACTAAGTATTAACCGTAAAATCCAAGGGAAGCGCGCGAAGCCCATTAAAGAAGTGGAAAATACACAGGTTCAGGCAATACCTAATCCTAACGATCCTCCTGTGGAAATTCCGAAAAATGTTTCCGTTTCGCAACTGAGCTTTGATAGTATGATCGAACACTACAGTAAATTAATTGATTTATTGGCTTCGGTTGTATTGTATAACCCAAACGAGAACGAGTTAAAAGTTGTAGGACTAAATACATTGCTTACAAGCATGAAAACAAGCAACACAGCGGTAATTACTGCAACAACAAACTACATTAACGCAAGAATAAACAGGGACAACCTTGTTTATGCAAAGAACACAGGCGTTGTTGAAGTTGCACAAGACTGCAAAGATTACGTGAAGAGTGTTTTCGGAACTAAAAGTCCGCAATACAAACAGGTAAGTTCAATCAGGTTCACTAAACGTCGTGGGAGTTAATTTAAAAACTGAAGTTATGAAAATGACAGATAAAGAAAAAAAGATACTCTTCACACTCATTCAAGGAATGAGCAAGACGGAGTTAATTGATGCGATTGCTTCAAGTGCAAAACTAACCAAAGCAGATGCAGGACGGTTAATAGCATCTTTACCAAAGAAAGAAATCATTACCTATCTTTTTGGAGTAGAGAAAACCGTTTTGATAGATGCCATTTCAGCAGGAGCCAAGCTTACCAAAGCCGATGCCGGAAGAGCGTTAGACGCAACGATTGAACAAATAAAAAAACTCAAAGTAGTTTTTGGTGGCAAGGGACAGTAATTATTCTGTTCTAAAAGTAAACCGTCGGGTGAAATCTCGACGGTTTTTTATTGTCCTAACCGTTAGGGATTGAACGGAAATCCTTTGCCTGTCTCTTGCAAAGATTGGAGGGAAAGCCCGACCCGAAGGGAACGGCCAAAGAAAACCATAAAGCTAGAGTTTGGTGGTTTTTTTATTGTTTGCTATTAAAACTTGTTAATAACAATGATTGAAAATATTTTGAGGTATCTAGATTTATCATGAAATTTATATAAGATTTCCAAAGGACGTCGCGAGAGGCGAGTGAGTTTAAGTTAAGAAGTATAGACCTGTTGGTGCTATCAAAAGTAATAGCTTAGATTAATCAGAATTTTCAGGTATTAAATTATTTAGGGTTAGTTAATCCTATTTTAACGCATTAATTATTTTTATTATGACAACACACGAAAAGGCCATAGAAGCCTTAATTAAAAAAGCTATTGAGGGCAGAAACCCTATTGTATTTAATTACAAAAAAAACCCGGTCGCAACAAAGGTAGAGCCTTATTTGACTGGGCGATTGTTGGGCAAGATAAATGCTAAGAATCAAATTATTGATGGTAAAGTTGCTGTAAGGGCGTATTATTTAAAAGGCGCCACAAGTCAAAAAATCACAACAGAAATGAGCCGATGGAGAATTTATTTGTTAGAAAACATAGAGCAAGTAAGAATTGTAGACGAAAGAACTATACTAAATAAGAGTGGTTACAATTCTAACGATATGGACTTTGAAGAGATTTATAATAGACGAACATAGAAAGAAAATATTAGCTTAAAATGGAAATAAATATTGAAAGGGCAAAAGCCTATAGCGAAACAAGAAGGGTAGCAGTTGATACTATTATAAAATGTTATCATCCAAAATGTAATGAGCCGGCTATTAATTCACATATTTTGCAAAAAGAAAAAATACTATGTGAAATAGCGCCTGATAGACATCACATGAAAAGAATTATAAATAAATTTTATACACCTGACATTAAGTTTGAAAAAAGAGGAATTGATAAAGCATTTTCATTTAATTGTTTTTGTAAGGATCATGATGAAAACCTTTTTTTGGAAATTGAAAAAAATGAAATTGATTTTAATAATTACAAACACTATCTGCTTTTAGTGCTGCGAGGACTTTATAGAGAAATTAATATTAAAGAGATAAATGTAAGGCAAAACGAATTATTGATAGATAAATACGCGCACTTGATTGATATTTCGGATTTACAAACATCTAATAACTATGAAAGGCTTGGATTGAATGACCTAAAAAAAACGGAAGAATTAATTTGGAATGATTTACAATTTGGAAGTCAGTCTTTCGAATTTGGAAAAAAGGAAATGACGAAGGAAGGTGTTGTACTTAGCTCTATTTTTACATATGAAACTTCAAAGGAATTGAATACTCATCGTGCTAGATACGGTGTTGAAGCAAAGGAAATAACTGATATTTTTGTAACTTTTTTCCCACATGGAAAGAACTCTGTATTCATTATGGGGTACAAAAAAACTAACGCATCTAAAGTCAAAGGCTATGTAAATATGTTTATGAAGGAAAATGAAAGAAAAACAAAAAGAAGATTAAGCAACCTTCTCTTATTTAATTGCGAAGTTTGGGTTTGTTCTGAAAAATTTTATAAAGAAAAAATAGAAAAAAATAAGGAGATATTTTTTGAAACGTTGGAGTATACCAAAACCACTGATAATGAAAGAAAGACTTTTGATCTAAATATATTTGAAAATAATTTTAATCAAAAATTAATTGAATGGCATAAAATATATCAGAGAACGAGCTAAGTCTTAATGAATTTTTTGTAAGTATAACCTGAACCTTCGCCTTTTATAAGAATAGTATATAGCCCACTTGGTAAAAACGAAACATCGATTTTGTCCTTGTATTTAGTTTTTAAAACACACTGGCCTGAAATATTAATTATTTCTATTAAGGAGTTCTCGTTGAGAGTATTTTCTTGCATAATATTTAAAGATGCAATAACAGGGTTTGGAAATATTTTTATCTCTAAGTATGAGTTTTCAATTAAATTTACATTGGTAACGAGGGCAGTGTCGATTTTACCAACGAAGTTATTTGTGACTGTGTTAGTCGGTGTAGTTAGAGTACCAGCATTGGTTGATAAAGTTCCAGTAAAACTTGATTGAACATAAATTGCTCCGTTTTTATCACTTGAAATTCCGAAACCACATCCACCACAACCGCCTTTAATTTTGTACTTCCATTTTTGAGTGCCTGTACTATCAAACTTAAAGATCACGGTGTTTAGAACTTCGCCACCAATATAAATGGAGTTTGGATCCGCCGCATGTACAGCCCATCCTTGATAAGTTAATAATGTATCTGGTTTTTTTGCCCATTTGCAAGTTCCATTCAAATCGTATTTTGCAATAAAGCAATCGTACTTTGTAGCAACTGGTGGAGTAGCATTCACTGTATAGCTTCCAAAAATTGCTGAACCCTCGAAACCACCAGTTAAATATAAGTGATTTCTCTTGTCAAATGTGATGCCGTAACCACGATCACCTTCAAAATTGCCGCCCAATTTGTTTGCAAAAACCGGATTGCCAGAGTTATCGAATTTAGCTAAGAAAATATCAGGTGTTTTAATATTTGAAGTCAATGTTGTCGTTCCAATTACAAGATTCGCACCAAGACCACCACCGGGAACTCCAAAATGACCAGTTGTGTATATATTCAAATTGTTATCTATGGTTATGTCATACGCATTTATCTGAGTGTTTCCGCCAAACTTTTTTGCCCATTGAACATTTCCAAGACCATCAAGTTTTAACAAAAGCATATCTTGATTTGGACTTGCAATAACTGTGTTTGTTCCAAAAACGACTGTATTTGTTATGACCCCTGTAATGTAGGAATTTGAAAGCGAATCGCTAATAATTGAGTGTGCTCTTGCCCCACCGTCTCCAGAAAAATTCTTTGCCCAAATTAAAACACCTATGGAATCATATTTTGCAACGAAAAGGTCAAGTTTTGTAGCAGAAGGGCTTGTCGATGTTAATGTGGTTGTTTCAAAAGTTGCATCGTTGTTAAAGTAGCCAGTTACATACACATTATTTAGTTTATCAATAGATATAGCATTACCCATTACCATTATTGAGCCAGTTATTTTTTTTGCCCAAATAACATTTCCATTCCCATCATATTTTAAAACAGATGTGGCTTGAGTACTGCCTGATGTAAGTGTAAATGAACCAGCAACGGATTGACCAGAAAAAGTACTAACAACATAAGAGCTTCCACTTTTACCAGTCGCAAGTCGATTACCAGTCGGGAGTTGATTGTAAACCCCATCAATTTTTTTTATCCATTGAAATTGCTGACCATAAAGGGAAGAGCAAAATGTAATTAATATTACTAATAATAATTTTTGCATTGTTCTTTTTATTATTGGATTATTATTTTTCCATTATAAACTTTGGAGGTCTTATCAATTACACTAAAAAAGTAAATCCCTTTGGTAATGGTTTCTAAATTAAGCTTGGTAGTTGAGTTAGTTATTTCGTATGATGTGACAACTTGCCCAACGGAGTTGTATAGTATGAACTGAGCATTAGTTATATCATTCTTTAAATTTAAAAACACAAGACCGTTTGTTGGGTTAGGGAAAATAGAAATTAATGCCTCCTTATTAAATTCAATTATTCCTGTGCAAGGTGATACAACTTGAGAAAATGTTGAAGTATTTACACAGCCATGAACATCAAGCCCAGTTACAGAATAACTTGTTGTTACTGTAGGACTAACTTGAATGCTTGTTACTGTTGAAGTTGTATTCCACGTATAACTACTTGCCCCGCTAGCGGTTAATGTCGCCGATTCGCCAACACACATTATGCTCGACGAAGATGCAATAGATACTGTTGGGGCTTGACAAGAAAGTTTAGAAATAAATATATCAGAGATGCCTGACATTGATGGATTGGTTAATGTATAGGTGCCGGGATTTGGATCAAAATCAACCGTACTATTAAAAGAGCCAGTGGAGTAAACATTTCCACTATTGTCTAGAGTTACCGCAAATGCTTTATCATCCATGATGCCCTGCATTGCTTTTGCCCAAAGAAAATTACCAGCCGCATCAAGTTTACTAATAAAAATATCGTTGTCTGCTGTTACAGAATTAATTGTAAAAGTGGAAACACCTGGATCAAAATCTACGTTTCCATTAAAAGAACCAGCGACATAAACATTTGACATTGCATCAAGGGCTATTGAATACGCTACGTCATTTGTTGATACTCCGCCAATTTGTTTAGCCCAAACAAAATTACCAGCAGAATTTAGTTTTGAAATAAAAACGTGGCGATTGTTTGCGGTAAGCGGGTAATTACCAGCGTTTGGATCAAAGTCAACAGTGCTTTGAAAGAAACCTGTAGTGTACACATTACCTAACCCGTCAACAACAATAGAATTTCCTTCTTCGCCAGATGTGCCTGAAAAACTCTTAGCCCAAATGTAGTTACCTGAATTGTCGAGTTTCGAAACAAAAACATCATTACCTCCACTTGCAGTTAAAGTTGTGGTTGGAGCATTAGGGTCGAAATCAACTGAACCACTAAAGAATCCTGTGGTATAAACATTGCCTGAACCATCTATAGTAATTGCATTTCCAAAATTCGAATTGATACCGTTAAATGTTTTAGCCCAAACAAAATTACCACTAGCATCGAGTTTTAAAATATAAGATTGTGTGGCAGAAAGTGTAGTTGTCATTGTAAAAGTTGGAATCCCGGGATCAAAATCTACTAATCCGCTAAAAAAACCAGTTGAGTAGCTGTTGCCAGAACCGTCAACTTTTATTGAATAAGCTCTGTCTGCATTATTATTTCCAATTTGTTTAGCCCAAACAAAATTACCAGAAGGGTCTAGTTTCAAAAAAAAGGGATCTTGTTGAGCTCCACCCATGGAGGTCATTGGAAATGTTGAGCCACTTGGATCAAAATCAGCAGTACCAACAAAATCGCCTGCAATATATATGTTGCCAGAACCATCCAAAGAAATAGAATATGCTCTTTCATCACCAGTACCTCCAATTTGCTTTGCCCAAACAAAATTACCTGCGGCATCAAATTTAGTGACAAAAACATCTTCTAACCCGTATGATGACAAAGTAAAAGTTCCTGCACCCGGATCAAAATCACCAACACCATTAAAATAACCCGTGGTGTAAAGATTACCATTTGAATCGGTCACAACAGATTTACCAACATCAGCACCGGTATTACCTATTTGTTTAGCGTAATTAAAATTCACGCCTTGAGCAGTTATTGTATTAATTCCAAAAATGGAGATCATTAAAGAGAATAATAATTTCATTATGCTTGTTGTTTAATTGTTTGTGTAGTAAAAATAATTCAAAAAAGGCCGATAACCTAATTAAAAATGCCATGCTGCCGCAGGCTTGCGCTTCTGACTGACCGTAGGGAGATGCGCACAAGCGTGGCGCTTTCGCGCCACACCATATTGCAGTGCGGTGGGAATTTAGCTTATTTGGTTTTTGCCTGTCTTTTGCAAAAACCAAATGTGCTAAATTAGCGATAGCCAAAACGCCTTCCGAAGGAGGCGAAAAGGAGGTCGTGCAATGGCTGTTACTATGGCTTCCAGCCAAAAAGTGCGTCGGCAAAAAATTTTAAAAATCTTTTTACCTGAATGTTCTTGTCGAACCGAAAGAGCTGCTGTGCGGTCGCCCGTGTGAGAAGTCGCCTGTCGAAGCGAAATGCTTTTTGTCTACGAGGAATTGTCTACGGAGAATTGTCCGCCCCTATGCGCTATAACGTTTGGCAGCCTTGCGCCGTTTTTTGCTAAGTCCAAGTTATGCATTTGAGCGTTAACACGCAAAAAATGGTCGCAAGACTGCTGTTATATGCTGGGCGCAACACACAGTATTTGACCGTGTCCGCCGTACTTGGCTTTTTTTTGCCCTGCCTGAATTTCTTTATACATGGATGAAAAGAGTTTAAATTTTTAGAAGCGTTTGCATTTTACGCACAGTTCGATAAACACAGGCGAGTAGGGATTTTGCAAACTTATTTGGCGCAAAAATAAATTACTTCCTTTAAAAGAAAGCGACCAAATGTGTTTGCAAAATGTGCGGTGGTTTAAACACAGTTCAACGGGTATAGGTCAGTAAGTAATGGCGAAAACAAACAGGTCGATAAGTATAGATTTTAACTAAATTTTAACAATTTTAACAAAAAAGGGGTCAGTTTGGCAGCCGCAGGCAGGAGATTTGTTAATGCAGGTGGTAGGTTTGTTAAAGCAGGCAGGAGATTTGTTAACGCAGTTAACAGTTTTATAACCGCAGGTCGGAGTTTTGAAGTCGCAGGTCGGAGTTTTGTTAAAGCAGGTTTGAATTTTGTTAATGCAGGTCGAAGATTTGTTAATGATGGCAGAAACTTTATAACCGAAGGTTGAAGTTTTAAAAAAGCAGTAAGGAACTCTAACCTTACTGCTTTTATAATTTATTATTTTATAATCTTAAATTCAATTCCACTTACTTGTTTGTATTGCGGACTTGTCGCACCGAAAACCGACTTTACATAAGCCTTAACTTCTTTAGCGGTTGCACACAAACCGTTAGTTGGATTATAAAGTGAAAGGTTTCTAGCAATTAGCGAATTACTATAGGTAGTATAAGCATTTATTACCGCAGTGTTTGCGTTTTTTAAATTTGTTAACTGCGCATTTAAGGTTACAATTTTTAAATCATTTTCGTTAGGCACATAAGTTGGCTCAGTAGATAATATTGCAATTAGCTTTGCGAAATGCTCAATAATATTACTGTATGATAGTTGCGAATTAGAAATTGTTTTCGGTGTGTCAATTACTGGAGCGTTAGGATCAATTGCTTTTGAATTTTTTCCAGCATCGGCTTTTGTAAGTTTGCCACCACCTTGTATTTTTGCATTTACTGTTTTAGCATCTTTAACTAATTCTTTTGATGCGTTGGTTACATCCAAAGCACTAACTAAACGAGTTGCTAATTTTTTTATAGCAAATACAACCATTCTTAAATTCGTAGCGTTATTAAATGCAATTTTTGAATTTGTAACCGAAACTATATTTAATTTACAGCTTGCTGATTGTGTTTGTAATTGCGGAACTTTTAAACTGTTTTTACTCGGATTGTAAGCTGCTCCATAACCTACACAAAAAGAAATTAAATTTTCAAAGTTAGCTACGTTCTTATCGTGGCCTGTTTCAGAAGTTGATGCCATAGTTTTTAGTTTTAATTGGTTATGCAATAAAAGTAAAATATTTTATTGAAAACACAAAAAGAGCCACAAACAGGGCTTTGCGCGTTACCGATTGCAGCGTAAATCCTTTTCAAGGTTGGCAAGGGCGAAGAGAAAAGATTGTAGCGTAAAGCGGGTTAAAACGCCCTAAATAAAATCATTGTAGCACACAGCTTAATTATTGATGAAAATAGGACAAGTAACCATAAAAGTATGTGATAAATAAATACACTTATTATCTGTTTGTAGAATATACTTTTTGGTTCCATTTACGAATTCCATCTCTGTAGAATAGATATTTTTGGTTCCAAAGCCAAAAGCGGTGTTGTATGAGATGTTAACAAAGTATCTATCTTTCAGTTTTAATTGATATCCAATATTAAATGAAGCTCTAAATAAGAAGGCTGAATTTCGTATGGATTGAGAATTATTATAAACTTTAACTATTGATTTTTTACTTGAATCGCCAGTTGAGCCTTCTGAAGAGTGATTTAATCGAGTATTAATAAAGTAATCAACGCCAATCGAGGGAGAAATTGTAAGTTTTTTTAGAAGGAATTTATACCCAATACCGAAGTCTAAAATTGTATTGACACGATAGACTTGACTTGACATAGTGAAATTTAATTTTAAAGAGTCTGATAAACTAGAAATAGAATTAATATTACCGATACTGATTTGCTTAATTCCTAATGCAAAAAAAATATTTTCTTTTGTAAGGAAATTAAACCCTACACCCAAAGTGTACCTTGTAAGCGGTTTAGTTTTGAAAGTGAAATTTTGATCATCAGAACTGTTTTTTAAAGTTGTTTTAGAATAATTAGAAGCAATGCCACCAAAAGTATAAATGGAAAAGGTGTTTTTTAATGGGAATAAACTATCTTTTCTTGCTTGACAAAAAAAATGAAATGGGATAAGCCATATTATTATTATTATTTTCACCTGATATAAATATAGCGGTGAGTTCACTATGAAACTATCATGCAACCCACCGCTAATTACTTATGTTTTAATTAGTTTTTATCTACAATTATTTTTTTACCATATTCCTTATCATTGTGTTCAAGGAAAATGAAATAAATACCCTTTTCAAAACCGTTCATAGGAATTGAGTAATTTTGCTCTGTTGAATTTACAGGGATTTCAACTTCTTTTACTATTTTGCCATTTATGTCTTTTATATATAGTAATTGCTTATCATTCTTTGCGTCCTTAACTGCAATAGTCAAGTTTAGGTTTTCTACTATAGGGTTTTGATTTATTTTTAAAACAACATTTTGTGTTTTCTCAATTTCCTTAATTTCATTTTCAATAAGCGTTGGATTAATTGCAAATCTTCCTCCAGCCCCTTCTTCAAAATTACCAGTTTCAGAATAGAAGGAAACATTGATTTCCATTTCTTCATTGATGTCTGTTCCGAGTGCAATAACCTTGGTTTGGTTTTTTGTTTTATACAGAACCCCAGAATTACCCATTGGATGTGATTTGAAATCATCTCGAGTGAAATTTCCTGACGCGTCTTCCAGAATTAAATCATTATTGAAAATGGTGGCTTTACAGTTGTAAATGATATTTTCAATTTCTTGACCAGTACCGTCGTTTCCACCCAAAACGATTGATACTTGAATAACAAATGTCGCGAAATCGTTAACCATATCCGGAGTGTTTTTCTTTAATTCTCCATAAAAGCTTTCTAATGAAATTGTATTTTCAGTGTAGTTAAAAACTATATCATTACAATCAAGTAGACTACCCATTTCAAAATTAGCATCTGGAGGTGCAAACTTGTTTATAACCATAGGGAAATTTATAGGTGAGGGTTGGTAATCAGAAGAAATACCACCTTTCCATTTGTTTGGAAAACCACAACCGAAAACATAAGTATTGTCCTGCGTTTTACATTTGGTAGAGTTAGAAACGGCTTGTGATCTCGCCGCAATTGTTTTATTAGAATTTGATTGGTCGCCCGCACATGTGCAAGGGGTGGCAGGATTTTCAATACGCAGTTTTAAATCCGCCTCTTGACCACTACAACTCCATACTCCATTAATAGCAGCGTTTCCACAATTGTTTGAACCGCCTTTTGTTCTGCCTAATGCGTAATATCTTTTTTCACTGTTTGTACATCTATTCTTTCTCCTTGCTGAACCGTCAGCAAAAAGATTTATTGAAAAAGTAATAGTAAGTGCGATGATAAATTGAAATTTTAGATTTTTCATGGCTTTAATATTTAATTGGTTTATAATATATCTAAATTAACTTGTTTTTATAAGAAACACAAATTTATCTTTTTTGAATGCCTTATTGTAAAATTAGCAATTATTGAAAAATGCCTTGCTGCCGCAGGCGAGCGCTTATGACTGACCGTAGGGAGATGCGCAGACACGCCCGCCTTTAGGCTGGCACAATATTTCAAAGAGCGTAAGCAATTAAGCTTATTTGTTTTTGCCTGTACTTTGCAAAAACAAATGTGCTTAATTTAGGGATAGCCAAAATGGTTTTGAAAAAACCAAAAAAGTGCGTTGGGGATTGCAACGGATTTGTTTGCTTTGGTAGGGGCGTCGCTTGTGTGGCAAACAAATTGGTTGCAATATGCTATAGCCCGTTCTGCGCATTCCGAAGGATGCGAAAAGTGCGGCGGAAAAAATTTAAACTCTTTTGTCGGGGTGTTGTCAACGAGGGGCAAAAAAAAGCACTCGAACTGTATTAAAGTCAGCCGAGATTTTGTCGACCGAAATGTTAAAAATTTTGTCTAACCGTTATGTCTTAAAGTCATTGCGCCTTGCATATAACGTTTTGCGGCTTGGCGAAGGTGGCGATTTAACCACAAATGTTCATACGAAGCACACACTTCAAATTTACGAAAAACTGTCATACGAAGCACTGAACCGCCACTTTTGCCAAACCGCTGTTAGTGGCTGGGCTTCTTTGTTTTCCGTCTGTCAGCAACATTTTTTGTCCTGCTGAATTGGTGGACAAGCAACACTTCCGTAGCTACAATAAACACAGCAGTCGCCTTGTTTTGGTTTTAGAACTTGTTTGCATTTTTCACATTCGTAAAAATATTGGCAAGCGTCTGTCGGCATTGTTTCTTCTTTCTTATGTCCGCAGTTGGGGCAAGTTATTGTTGATTGTAATTTGATTTCCATTTTAATTTTCTTTTTTGTCGGTTACAGAATATCCTGTTGAGTTTATTGCTTTTTCGATTTCAGAAATATTTGTTTTTGAGTTGTCAAATTCTATGATTGCATTTCCATTTTCATATGAAGCGTTTGAACTTATTATTCCTGTCAATTTATTTACTTCGTGATTTACGTGTTCTTCGCAACTCGCACAAGTCATTCCGCTAATCGTAAATTTTACTTTTTGAATATTGGATTTGTCCACTACTATGATTTGCTTTTCTTTCTTTGGGTAGAAAATGCTTGAATAGTATGGAAAGGCAAGCATAACGATTGCAAATGCTGTTACAATTCCTAAAAACATTTTTGACTGAATGAATTTTGGTTTTTCTTCTGTCTCACAGTTGCAGTCAATTTGCTTTTTAGGTTTCAACTTTTGATACCAAGCAAAACCAAGAACCAAAATTGTCAAACCGATAAAATACGGTCTGAAAGGTTCGAGCCAAGAAAAAGTAGAAGCAAGTCCGCTTGTTCCTGCAATGAGAGCCAAGACAGGTGTAATGCAACACAATGAAGCTGCAATTGCTGTTAAAAGTCCTGCTCCGATTAGTTTGTTGTCTGTTTTCATAATGTTTCTAATATTTTGTTTTCGTCAAGTATTTTGAAAAACGGTTTCAGCATTTTTTCATACTCTTTTGTCAACGAGTAAAAAATGGTTTGTGCTTCTCGTTCGGTTTCAATAAGTTTTCTGTCTTTGAGTTTTCTCAAGTGTTGTGAAACTGCTGAAATTGTCATACCGAGAATGTCGCTTATATCACAAACACAAAGTCGTTTTTCTTCATAGAGCAGAAATAGAATTTTCAGTCTTACGTTGTTTCCCGCCAATTCAAGTCCGTTCGATAAATAGTCAAACGAGCCGTTGAGTTCTGAAACTCGGTCTTTACAGCGGTTTATTTGTTTAATGTCCGCTTGTTGTCTTATACAAGAATTGTTGTCCATAGCACAAAGGTAGTCAATTTGTTTATTTAAGCAACTGCTAAAATATAAAATGTCAAAAAGAACCCGATTTTGTCTGACGGGTTGTGTCGTCATAGCCTTGCCACTAACGTTTTGCGGCCTTGCCTAGTTTTTTGCTATGTCAAGTTACACATTTGAGCGTTAACACGCAAAAAATTAGGCAAGACCGCTGTTAGGGGTTGGCTGGGGCACACAGTTGATTAATCCTTAATGAACTTACAGGTCTGCGAATTTAATTTGTCCGAGAGTTTAAGAAAGTAAATACCGCTAGGCAAGTCGGCAATATTTATTTTGTCTGCGTAATTTGTTTGCAGAACTTTTTGTCCGAGGTTATTCAAAATTTCAATGGAAGAGTTTTCGGAGATGTCGCAGGAAATATTTAATATATTAGTTGCTGGATTAGGATACGCAAAAATGTTCTTTATTTGTTTTCCGTTTTCTACGAGCCCAATTGCCCCTGTCATGTTAATAGTAAAGTCCATTTGCGTTGCGCCAATAACCGTGTATTGATTAGAATGATTTTTACGCCACTCTGAAATTTTAATTGAAAAAGCGTACAGACCAATTGAGTCTGTAAATTGAAATGTACCTGTCATGGCGTCAACAGTTGCATTGCTTGGCAGGTAATAATTAGATCCATAACAATTGTCAAGTGAATATGATAAACTGTCGCCGTCGAGATCAGAGAAACCAGGATTATAAATTACTTGATTTCCTGAAGCGCTAAGATTTATAGGTAACTGGGAAATAATTGGAGCGGTATTAGATTGAATAAAATTATTCTCCACTATATATGCCATTGTCGCAATCTTTTGAGTCGGCGAGCTTGTCATATTTTTTATATTAGGAACACGGAACTTTGAGAAATGCCATGCTTGATAAAGCCCTGCGTTTGGATATGTATAAGTGCCTGAATACGTTTTTATATTTATACCACCACTTGTGGAGGAACTACTTAAATTAAATGCTGCTGAATCTCCGTTACCAAAACTCACAGTAATTGTCGGCCGCGCAAGATTTAGCGAAGCGTCAGTGAAAAGGTTCACGTTAAACGAATAAGTATTTGTCGATACTCTTTTTGTCGTGATATAAGAACCACTAATGTCTTGAGAGTATGTTTGTCCGATTACAAATATTGTCAGCCAAGCCGCGAGTCTTTTCATGTATTAAATTTACGAAAATTAAGTCGAAGGTCAAACTGTTATTCTTTCCGAGGCCTGTCCCCCAGCTTACCCCTAACGTTTTGCAAATAGACGTAGGCGGGCTTACGAAGCTTCCTGTGTCTATACCCACAAAAGGTTATTTAAAGATACAAATGTTTATTAGCGAGGGCAAATAAAATTCGCGAAGCGACCGCTATTCAGCCCGAGCGCTGACCGATTCCGCCCGCTTACGTTTATTTGCTGTTACTACCAGTAGCGGACACATAGTTTTTCTGTTGGTGTTTGCAAAAAACAAACGGTCGAACAATTTGTCCGACCGAATGCAAAAATTAGCAATTAGTTTTTAGTCTTGAAGATTAAATGCTTTTTTAACGGCATTATAATCGTCATAGTTTAAGTTAGGATTCGCCATTTTTCCTGAAGCTGCAATTACTACAACTTTGAAATTTTGAGAACCAGGATTTGTCGGCTGAGTTAAATCTGAGTCAGTGCAGAATATGTCAACTCCACCTAAATAAGTTGATACTTCATAAGTGCGAGAATAAGTTGATGAAGGATAAATTGTCAAAGGAAGTTGGTTATATGCAGAACCGACTTTTATATAAACAAGAACAGCTCCTTTGTCAATAATGTCTTGCGTAATTGCGGGATAAGTAAAAGATATTTTCCAAGAGGGTGCTGTGTATGCCCAATTCGATGATGTAATTGTCGAAGAAACAACATTTGCATTTCCATTTGCCCCAGCAGGTCCCTGTGGTCCAGCGGGGCCAGTTTTACCGTCTTTGGCACAATTTGTAAATAAAAGTCCGCAAGCTAAAGCGAACATGCTTAACATTTTTGCAGTCTTTCCTGCTGTCGTGGTTTTTGTTTTTTTCATGATTTTTGATTTTTTGCTCTGTTATGTCCCGACCAGAGTTTATATAAAAAATCAGCGTGGGACATTCAGCTACTCAGTCGTGGAGGCACTGGTATGCCTGACAAACGGAATAAACTAAAGCCCACGCCTTGACGTGAGCGTTTAGATTTATTTTTCCGTTTGTCATTTTGAATTACCAGTTTTCCACGACTTGGAATAAACTAACGCTAATGTGTTATTTTATTTATGCTACTTTCTATATTTTCATTTCATTGTCTGTTTGATGTAAAAATACTATTTTTTTGATATGCTTAAATGTCTTTTCCCTAACGATTTTTTGTCTGCCGTAATTTTGTCCCGCTATTGGTAGTAACGTTTGGCGAATAGACCCAGGCGGGCTTACGAAGCTTCCTGTGTCTATACCTACAAATGTTTATTTAAAGATACAAATGTTTTTTAGTGAGCCGCAAATAAAATGTCACAAAGTG
>JALHRL010000035.1 GCA_022841465.1 Bacteroidia bacterium
AATGGTACAGGTGAAGCTATTGCAACTTATATTAATTGGGTTACTGCTGCAGGTGACCATACACAATTATTTGCGAATGCTGCTGTGAATTGTAATCATAATTGTAGATTGACATTTGCTGAACTTTATGAAGAAATGAATGTGGTTAAAAGATTTGGAAGAACTGCCCGTTTTGATTATTTGACTATGGTAGGCAAGTTAGGACTAGCTCAAATAGAACCTGATTCAACATACATGCATGGAGCAACTGGCCCATATGATGGAGCTCAATTGCTATTCGGTAGTAAACAAAAAAAAGCAGTTTTTAATACTTGGTTGAATGCCTTAGAAGCACATCTTGGCCTCTATTATGGCATGCAGGTTCTGGAAGATTCCCTTTGTAATTGGCAAAAGAGCCCTAATAATTATATCTATTTTGGCGGATAATCTTATCGATGATTTAAAGAATGTTTTGTACAACAATACAATACAAATTTAATTATCAAAGCCATATTGTAGCATGTTGTGGAAGGAAATCTTTGCTCTTTCATAAATCCAATCAAATCCTACTATCTTTAAAATGCCTTGGGTAGATTCATTTTCTTGATTTAATCTCATTTTTTGAGCTTCAGTTAATTTTTTTTCCATACCAATCACTACAATTGCAGTTGGTCTCCATATATCAGGAAAACGCGTCTTTGCGTAGAGCTGATTTGAAATCACCCATTCTCGGTATTCTAATGCTTGTCTTTTAGCATGCGTTGCTTGTGAACTAAGATTGCCAGATTTGGTAATTATCGGTTTGTTTGGATCTTCGATTTCAAAAATAGTATAGGAATTATCCATTGATTTGAGTACAAAATCAGGAACAAATAATTCCCCATATCTAGGTTTAGACCAAAGTTTAGAATAAAATGGTTCTAATAAAAAGGGGTTTTGTTTTAAAAAATTATGACAATGTGGTTCAGAATTATCTTTAGAATTAATGAGTTCATAATAATTTTCAATGCTTCTGCCACTCAAGTGAAACCACCTCATAATCAAAGAAACAAATATTTGCTCTTGGACATCAGGAGCAAGATAAGTGGTTTGAAGAGAGCTAAGCAAGCTAAATGGGAACTTATCTTCTCTTTCAACTTCTTTAATTAAATCCACAAGCAAAGTTTTAGCTTTGATTTTTAGACTCTCTGACTTATATTTTTTTGATGAAATTTTAAGTTTCTTATAAGAATTAAAGCTTTTAGTTACGAAAGAATATTCCTCAGGTTTTCCACATGCTACATATGCCAATAGAGTAATAACCCCCTTAACATTTGGCATGTTCTGATCTTTTATCGCCATTTTATAAATAGCGTCAAGCCCTTCTTCTCCCCAATTTAAAACCACAATATTCGCTGTATGTTTTAACTCCCACTTATAAGTACCACCACCATAATCGTCCTTTGCTAATTTGACAACTTGTTCCAAACCTTCCTGATCATTTTGAATTATTGCCTGAGTGAGAATTTTGTCGTGCGTGGCTAAATTCCCTCCATCTTCAAGATATTGATCTGTTAGTATCTTTAGGTCGCTCATTAGTTAGTGGATGTAATATCATCCCAATCATATCTTCTCTTGTATGAATTAAGATATTTATGATCAATAATGCCGTGGTGTTGCATTTGTCCAACAACAATACCCGGAGATACACCTGCCTTCATTGCAAAACTTATAATATTTCTTTTATTTCCGCGCAAATGAGAAAGTTCTCCTTGAAGTTCGTGCGGAATTAATATTTCACCTGCGAAAATATTTGCCTCTTTTTCTTCATCTGATTGATTCCTATCTGAAGAATTTTCTTCGATGATTGCTGACTTTGATTTATGGAGCATAATATGACCTGCTTCATGGAAGAAGGTAAACCAAAAGTGATCATCCGATAAATACCTAAAGCTTAACAATAGCATCGCTTTATCATTATTTAAAAACTTAGTTGCTCCACTTGCTCGGCAACCAAAAGGAGTACGAGCAATTACAACCGCAACTCCAGAATTTGCACAGAATTGGAGCAACTCAGGCAAAAAGTCCTTTGGACTTTTCTTTCTGGTCAATGCTCGTATCTCATACAAAGATTTTTCAAAAGATTCTTCGTCCCATTTTTTACAATTAATTTTTGAGGCCGAAATTTCCCCAAATCTAAGCCATGACGCTGTAGCCGCTTGATCAGTTTTAAATGTTGGGGAGGTTCTAAATGAAGTTGCTTGCATGAGCTCAGAGTATTTTAAACGCCATGTTTTTACATCAGGGACGTCAAAAAAGTTCAAGCACTCGGTGACCTTGTCAGCAACATCTCTAATCCACCCAAATCTTACCATATCTTTAATTGGCAATTCTTTTAACCATGCTTCAGGACTATAATTATGTGCAAGTGTGTTTCTGTATTGCTCTTCCCTTTTTAGCCAAAAATCTGGAGACGCCCCTAAATATTTTGATAAATTGTCAGCAATATCAGGCGTTATTGAGCCTTGTCCATTAATTAATTCATCAATAAATTCCGGTGTCGTTTTCATTTTAGAAGCTAAAGAGGTAATAGAAAAATTCTTACTAGCAATGACTTCCTTAATGGTATTACCGGGAATTGATGCCCAATTTGGTTGAAATTCGATTAAATTTTCCATATTAATTTTTTAGAATTGCAATGATTTTTATTCTATTTACTTTATCCCAATCAACCCGGCCATCATTAAGACAAGGTGTTTTTACATGATTAGGAGAAAAGAACATTGAGAATCCATCTTCAATATCGATTTTATATGCAGACAGGGATTTAAACTCAGTTTCCATAGGATTTCCCACCAGTAAATCACGAACTGTAGATGCAGCGAACATATCAGCCAACCTGTCCTGCAACTTAGTTGTTCCTAAGCTTTCCTTGGCCATGTCTTCATTTTCACACACTATACGTAAGTCCTTATTTTCAAACGCTACTACCAAATGTTCTTCTGCTAAAATATAATTTACTTTATTCAATTGAGCACAAGTTAAAATTAATTATTTAACTTAATGTTGTTTAAAAGATTTATCTCGGTCCCATAAATCGGTCACCATTAAAGTGAATCATGTGATCAGGCATATCCATTAACCATACTTCTGTTTCCCATGCAATATTAGCACTGTGTTTTTTAAACTCTGCCATATCGGGAAATGCCGTAACATATATTTTTCCTTCTTTACAGTTTTTTAATAAATCCTCCAGTTCATGAATTCTTTTTGGTGAAACAGGGCCATGTGATGTAACTGCTTCAATTAAGAACAACCAACAACGTGCGTGGTCATAAATTACAACATCAGGTAATTTACTGTGCTGATCGATTGGAATTCCAAGCGATTCCAAATATTCTTTGTTGATAAATAAATCTTTTTTTGCCGTATCGCCAAGATAAAGAAGCGTAGCTCCTTTGGCAAAACGAGGGGCAAACTGTTCAATGATTGCAGCCTGAACTTGATTATGCTTTCCGGCAGAGAGTTTTAAAACAGAGCCATCTTGCAATATTACAGGAATCATATTAGTTTCCCTTTCCTTTGCATAAGTTTTAGAAAGATTAGCTACTTCGGATAAGAATTTCTTAGAAGCCGCTTTCCAAGTGGATGTTCCGTATTTTTTAATTACAGCAATTGCCTCGTTTGAAATAGCGTAATGAGCCCTTGGGCTGTTTACTGGAAGGTCAGGTTGGTCAGGATTGTAATCCGCAATTCTCGCTTGTACAAATTGATGAAGTACTTGTCTTCTGACAGTTTCACGGGTATTGGCAGCATATTTTCTTTTATAGTTAGTTTCCATATATTGCATTATGCCCTTGGAAACACCCATGCTTGTTCTTGTGGCGTTTTTCCACTCATCTTTTTCTTTTAAACTACAAAGAGCCAACAACGTTAATGCTGACATTTCATTTTGCTGTGCCGTTGGCAAACCAAGCCCTTTAAGAATTTCTTGTGCTTCTGTTAATTTACTCATACCAAGTTCAATGCTCCTTCGAGCTCAAAAGTTTCGTTTATAATTTTATTTACGTTTTCAACTGAATAATCATTTGCTAAAATAAGCTGATCTCCGATTTCCTTTAATGTTTCTAATGGGGGCAATGGCATTTCTCTTAATTCTGTTGCACTTACATTTACATTACCATTAAAAATCCTGAAATAGTTGTCGAATAGTTCGCTGTTTAATAAAGCGCATAAACCAACCACTTCATTCCTGTTTAAATGCCCTTTAGGTCTGTAAATGTAATTTACTTTGTTTTCTACACCTATAAAATCAGCACCTATATAATTACAAAAGTAAGGTGCAGCGATTAATCGGCTCTTATCGTCCTTAGTGCTGAACCTTCTCAATAAAATGTAATTTTTATTCGGAATAAGAATGGATTTACTTTCATCCTGAATTCTGATATACTGCCCTTTTCCTTCCTTTACAATAGGCCAGTTTAACGACATTTTATTAACGTTATGCAACCAAAACAGTGGCGCAAGAAACACAGTTCCATTTTGAAAATGCTCCTGTATAAACTTAGTTGACCTAAATGACACAACCGGGCCAGTAGAAACCTGAATGTTGTATGAGTTCAAGTTACCGCTCCATGCTTTAAAAATATTTACAATACCTTCTTCATTATCGTTAGTAGGCAGGTGTAATATTTTTTCCTGTGAATTTAAATCGATAATATCCTTTAATAAGAGTGTTTTTGTTGCGGGCGATTCAATATCCTTTAATCCGTGGGAGGAGGAGATTATTACTTCTGATTCCGGATTAATACCCCCTGTTTTAGACGCTTTTAAAATAACCGTTTCCTGAAGAACGCTATCTCTGTTGAAAGCATCCTTTCTCGAAACAAAAAGGTGAATTTTATCGAGCTGAACAGTATTAAAAAAGTACTCTCTAAATGTTTTAAAGTAACTACCCGAAGAGAAACTTCTTGGTGTAATAAAAATGAGTTGTCCATTTGGATTCAGCATCATAGCAGAAAATGCCATGAAAATTGAATAGATGTTTGTTTGCCCACTTAGAAGAGACTTTGATGCAGAAACTCTTTTATCTTCTTTATTTAGTTTGAAATAAGGTGGGTTGGAGATGATGTAATCAAAACCCTCATCTTTATTTAAGTTCCAGTCGGAGTTAACTAAAATAAAATCGTCTGTTTTAAGAGAATAACTCAATTCTATTCCATTTTCTGACAACCATTTTTTGAGGTGATTTAATACCTTTTTAGTATAAGGAATCAAATCCAAATCAGTTTCGTATGCAACGAGCTCAATTACTTTGAGTTTAGATTTATTGGCAACTAATCTTTCGATTAATGCCGAAGATAAAATACACGTTCCGCAGCCCGGATCTAAAATTCTGATAGAACTTTTATCAGTTTTTTCAGATAGTGATGCCATTAAAGATGCAATTAAAGTAGGCGTAAAAAACTGCCCTTTTCCCTTTTTATTCTCTTGGGAAACGGTCTTAGAATACTCCAAGCCAATGCTATCCGCATAATGGCAGCGGGATTCTATCTTTATAATATCGTTTACTTTAGGCTTTGCCATTTTTTTCTTTAATCAAATAAGAAATCTTTTTTTCAGCAACGTGCATTGCTTTAAGTGCGAATTGTTCATCTCTTAATTCATAAACAACCCTGTCGCTTAAATAGATTATAAGTAAATCCTCCTCCTTCATTTTAAATATTTTTGAGAGGTGAACGACCTGATCTCTTGTTGGTCTTTTATCACCACGCTCAATCTTACTAAGTAGTGATGGATCAACTTCCAACTCGGCAGCAATCTGCCTTAGCAACAATCCATTTGCTTCTCTGAGCTCACGAATTTTTTCTCCTATTGTTATAACTTGCATCATTTTGACCTGACCATTTTGGTCAAATGTATGAAAAAAGGCAATCTGTTGTTTTTAAAGTTTTCAACTGAGTATTTTTTGACTTAAGCCAGAAGAATAGGTACTTTTAAAGGGTTATATAATTTGTAAAATTAAAAATGAAAATAGATTGCCCAGTTTCATATAAGCTCTACCACAATCAATTGATGTTCTTTAAATTATTGGAACAATTGGAACAAAAGTCATATTAACACATAAATATTAACCTTACCTTTATACAAAAATTTCAGTTATGAAAAATCAAAACGCAATAGGATTAGATATGAAGGGGTCAAAAGATCTTTCTCAAAAATTAAATGAGTTGTTAGCTAACTACTCCATCTTTTATCAAAACACAAGAGGCTGCCATTGGAACATCAAAGGTGAAAAGTTTTTTGAATTGCATTTAAAGTTTGAAGAGTTGTACAATGATATTCTTCTGAAAATTGACGAGGTGGCTGAACGTATTCTGACATTGGGGCATTCACCGGAACACAACTATTCAGAATACAAAAAACATTCATCCATCAAAGAAAGCAAACATGTATCGGATGGAAAAGAAGCCGTAAAAGGCATTTTAGATTCCTTTAAAACTGTTATCAGCTTACAGCGTGAAATAATGGCTACAGCCCAAAAATTAGAAGACGAAGGAACAAGTGCCTTAATGAGCGATTACATCAGAGCACAGGAAAAAATGGTTTGGATGTATTCTTCCTTTATGAATAAATAATCATTTTGCAATGGCAATAAACAAGGAGTGGCATGAAAAACACAAAATGCCGAAAAATCCAAGTTTCGAGCAAAGAATGGAATGGCATATTGAACATTCAAAACATTGTAATTGCTATCCTTTATCGGAAAAAATAGAAGAAGAGCTTAAACAATACAAATCAAAAAAGAAGAAGGATAAAAGTTAGATTTTTAATTCGGCTTTTGCCCTTGTTGGTTAATTGAAATTATTATAGTGGGTAAAGCTTTTCCCCCTTTGTGATAGTATTATGCGGTAGCTTAGTTTGTGTTTTAGAAATGATTTCCTTTTGAAGCATTTCTAAAATCTTTTTCTTTACAAAATGTCGGTGTGTTACTAATCCAATGGTTCGATAAGGAATAGGAGCTACAAAGTTGCTTATAAGTGATTTTTCTTCATCTGATAAATCCACTACTGACAAATATGGCAATAACGTAGTTGCCTTATTTGCCTTTACAAACCTTAATAAACTATCAATAGAGCCTGCCTTATATTCAAAATTTAGCTTCGAAGCAAATTCTTTATTATGAATTTCACAGAGCTTAACCACTTGCGTGCGCATGCAATGCCCCTCTTCTAATAAGCATAAATTACTTAAGTCAATTTTATCTATGGATTTTTTAGAAGCATTTTTATTTTTAGCATCATAAAAAACAAAAGGCTCATCATATAATTTTAACTCAAGGATATCTTTATCCTGAACTGGAATAGATATTATACCTATATCTAATTCCCTTGATTTTATTTGTCGAATAATTTCTCCGGTAGTTTGCTCTTTAACTTTTATTATTAATTCAGGAAATTTGGCAGCAAAATTTTGTAAAAATAATGGCAGGAGAAACGGAGCTACTGTTGGAATTACAGAAATAGTTAAAGTCCCCTTTACTTCACCTTTTATCTCTTTTGTAAGCTCTGTAAATTGCTCTATGTCTTTCCAAATTATTTTTAGTTGCTCAATAATTACTTGACCTTCTGCGGTAACTGATACTGGTTTTTTTTTCCGGTCAAAGATCTTGATATTTATTTCATCTTCGAATTTTGAGATCATAGTACTGAGTGTTGATTGAGTTATAAAACATTTCTCTGCGGCCTGCTCAAAATGTTTATTTTCTGCTACCGCCAACACGTACTGTATTTGTTGAATGTTCATCTATTTTATCAATAATGTTATTGAAACAATCGTTTTTATCAAACAAAATTAAGAACTAATTTTGAGAAAAATAACTCTGTATTAAATAAAAATCAACAAATATGAAAAAACGACACATCGCATTCGGATTAATCGTAACTTTTGTGTTACTAGGAAAGTTTAATTTAAAAGCTCAAAACAAAATGGAAAATAACGGAAAATGTCCTTTTCATGCAGAAACGCAAGGACAAAACAAATTAGATGAATCAAAAGCCAATATTGGCAGTAAGGGAACCAATAATACTGATTGGTGGCCAAATCAATTAAATTTAAAAGTGCTTCGTCAGCATACGACTTTATCTAATCCAATGGGTGAAGATTTTGATTATGCAAAAGAATTTAATAGTCTCGACTTGCAGGCAGTAAAAAAAGATTTAAAGGATTTAATGACAAAATCGGAGGATTGGTGGCCTGCTGATTTCGGGCATTACGGGCCATTATTTATCCGAATGGCATGGCATAGTGCTGGAACATACCGTACTGGTGATGGTCGTGGTGGCGCACGTGCCGGACAACAGCGTTTTGCGCCACTTAATAGCTGGCCGGATAATGCTAACCTTGATAAAGCAAGACGTTTGTTATGGCCAATAAAGCAAAAGTATGGTAAAAAAATTTCGTGGGCAGATTTGATGATCCTTACCGGAAATGTTGCTTTGGAATCGATGGGTTTTAAAACATTTGGTTTTGCCGGTGGAAGAGAAGATGTGTGGGAACCTGAAGAAAATGTTTATTGGGGGTCAGAAAAAAAATGGTTAGACGATAAACGTTACACAGGTGAACGTAAACTTGAAAATCCTCTTGCAGCCGTGCAAATGGGATTAATCTATGTTAATCCTGAAGGGCCTAATGGTAATCCTGATCCACTTGCAGCTGCAAAAGATATTCGTGAAACTTTTGCTCGCATGGGGATGAATGATGAGGAAACGGTAGCATTAATTGCAGGAGGGCACACATTTGGTAAAACGCATGGGGCAGGAGATGCCGCATTGGTTGGCCCAGAACCCGAAGCAAATTCTATTGAAGAACAAGGATTGGGATGGAAAAGTAAATATAAAAGTGGTAAAGGAAAAGATGCTATCACCTCTGGTTTAGAGGTAACATGGACATCTACACCAACTCAATGGGGACACGGCTTTTTCAAAATGTTATTTGAGAATGAATGGGAATTAACAAAAAGCCCTGCTGGGGCTCACCAATGGGTAGCTAAGAATTCAGAAGCTAAAATTCCTGACGCTTTTGATCCAAATGTAAAGCATAAACCTACGATGTTAACTACCGATTTGTCATTACGATTTGATCCGATTTATGAAAAAATTTCAAAACGATTTTATGAAAATCCGGAGCAGTTCACAGACGCATTTGCCCGTGCATGGTTTAAATTAACTCATCGTGATATGGGGTCTCGCAGTTTATATTTAGGATCGGAGGTTCCAAAAGAAGAACTGATTTGGCAAGATCCTATTCCTGCACTTAATCATGATGTAGTAGATGCAAAAGATATTGAAAATCTAAAAGCTGAAATATTGAAATCAGGAATATCTATAAGTGAACTGGTTTCCACTGCGTGGTCATCAGCTTCTACTTTCAGAGGTTCAGACAATAGAGGTGGTGCAAATGGAGCTAGAATAAAGTTGTTACCTCAAAAGAATTGGGAGGTAAATAATCCAAGCCAATTAGACAAGGTGTTAAAAGTATTAGAGAAAATACAGAACGATTTCAACACTAAATCAACTAAGAGGAAAATATCGATGGCAGACATGATTGTATTAGCAGGCAATGTTGGGATTGAAAAAGCATTACAGAATGCAGGAAATAAAATAAATGTTCCTTTTACTCCTGGACGAATGGATGCAACGCAAGAACAAACTGATGTTGAATCAATGGCTGTTCTTGAACCAATTGCCGATGGTTTTAGAAACTATTTAAAAACAAAATATACACTTTCTACGGAAGAGTTATTGATTGATAAAGCTCAGTTGTTAACTCTTACAGCACCTGAATTAACTGTATTAATGGGTGGTTTAAAGGTGTTGAACATTAATTATAATAACTCGAAACATGGGGTATTAACATTAAAAAAAGATGAATTAACCAATGATTACTTTGTGAATCTTTTAGATATGAATACCGAGTGGAAAGCAACTTCAGAATCAAAGGAAGAATTTGAGGGAACAGACCGAAAAACAGGAAAAACAAAATGGACAGCTACAAGAGCAGATTTAATATTCGGTTCAAATTCTGAATTAAGAGCCATAGCGGAAGTATATGCAAGTAACGATGCGAAAGAAAAATTTGCTAAAGATTTTGTTGCAGTATGGGTTAAAGTAATGAACCTAGATCGTTTTGATGTAAAATAAGTTCTTCTGATTTTTAATTTCAGAGGCTGTCTCAAAAGGACAGCCTCTTTTTTTTATCTTATTATTACTCGGAATAAGTGTGGCGACTTCAAGAATTATAATAAATACTCACATACAAAATCATCCAATTTTGTTACTGATGTTGTTTTTTAAAATATGACTATTATCATGTGTTTTCCGGAAAAAAATCGTGTAACTAACTGTATTTGTGGTTTATACAACTCATTCTTATTAAGAATCATTCTAAATACCTACTTTAAGGTATTGTTTAGAATCTTTCTAAACAATTTCTTTGTACTCAGAATCAATTCATGAACTGAAAATCACAATGAAAAAAATACATCCTAAAAAATAAATCAAACAACTATGAAAAAACTATTACTCACATCAGCATGCGTATTAGCATTAATCGCTTCAAACGCACAAGTGGTTATCGACACAGTATCTCTTGGTGCAGGATACGCAAATCAAAAATGGTACAGCTTACAAAATGATGAACAAGGCTCTGCACCAAAAAATAATTGGGATATTGCTTTTGACGTTGGAGGGTTTGGTACTTCAATTCACATCAACTCAGTAATAGGAACCATGTTATGGACTTATCCTTCAGCAGACACTTCAGGATGGGCATCATTAGATACTACCGGAATAAGTACTTGGACACCAAAATACAATAGTGATACTACATGGACTATTGGTGCATTTGATAAAGGTGCAGTTTTATCTAATCCAAATGATGTAGGTTGGGGAATTTACAATTCCATTACACACATCGTAACTGGAGATTCACTTTTTGTGATAAAACTTTCGAGCGGTGCTTATAAGAAGTTAAGAATCATTGACCTTTCAGGCGGAGGATACAATTTTAAATATGCTGATTTGAATGGAAGTAATCTGCAAACTCAATTTTTACCGAAGTCAACCTACACAGGAAAAAACTTTGGCTATTTTTCATTGCAAACCAACACAACACTAAATAGAGAGCCTGTTGCATCTACTAATTGGGATTTGTTGTTTACACAATACACAGCATTTATTCCTACACCATATACAGTAGCAGGAGTTTTGTCTAATAAAGGAGTAAAAGTAGCACAAGCAGATAATGTAAGTAGTCCAAGCACTTATAACAATTGGTCTGCGCATTCATTCATTACACCAATTAATGAGATAGGTTACGATTGGAAAGCGTTTGCAGGCACATGGCAATTGGTTCAGGATACAGTTTACTTTGTTCAAAGTAAGGCAGGAGATATTTGGAAATTACGATTTACAGGGTTCGGAGGAAGCGGTAACGGAAACTATGTCTTCTCAAAGGAAAAATTAAGTTCAGTTGGGATAACTGAAATCGATGGAAATCCCTCTGCATCTATTACCGTTTACCCAAATCCATCAAACGGAGAAAATGTAACATTGGTATACAATTTTGAAAAAGATTTTTCTAAAGCAGAATACTCCCTATATGATTTATCAGGCAGAATAATTCAGAGTGAAAATTTAAACTCTCACAGCGGACTATTTTCTCACACAATTAATACGGCTGGCTTAAATGCAGGATTGTACATTGTTTCAGTGAACATCGACCAAAGAATAATTCAACAAAAATTAATAATTAAATAATTCGCAATATGAAAAAAGGCTTCATTTCAAAATCAATCAAACAAACTCTTGTAATATTCACGTTAATCTTAACTTTTGTTTCAATTCATTCATGTAAAACAGAGGTTAAAGAGGAAAAGGAAACCCAATCAATTGAAAAGAAAAAGATAGGTGTATTGTTAGTGAATCATGGCTCACGATCTGAAACATGGAGAAAAGCCCTTATGGACTTGGAGAAAAATGTGCAAGGTAAGATTCTTGCTGATGGTCAAATCCAAGGAACTAAGACAGCTCACATGGAATATACAGAGCCTTCCATCGCTACTCGTTTAAAAGAATTTGATGCAGAAGGATATACTGATATTATTATAGTTCCAATCTTTTTAACGGTAAGCCCACATACCTTTGATGACATTCCTACTATCATTGGTCAGAAAGAAGATCCTCAGTCAAAAGAAATGTTGAAAATTGAAAAAATTGAGTGTTACACTCCCAAGGCAAAAACACATATAACGCCAAACCTTGATTTTACTGATATTTTGAAAAAAAATATTACACGCAGGGTAAAAGAAATATCAAAAGACCCTGCAAATGAAGGCTTGGTATTAATTGGGTATGGTGATGAAACTTACGACAAAGAGTGGACAGAGCTTTTTAATAAAGTAGCGGAGCACGTGAAACAAGAAGTTGGTATAAGCGAACATTCTTATGGATGGTGCGGACATATTGCACACTACAATCCTGAAAAAACAACTGAAGCAGTTAATGCTGTTCTAAAGAAAAAACAAAAGGCAGTTGTTATTCCTGTATTAGTAGCACACGATGAGAACTTCCAAATTAAAATCATAGGTGGAGGTATCGAGAAAATTAAAAATAGCAAGGAAAAAGTTATTTATACACCGGATGCCATATTGCCAGATAATAACGTGGAGAAGTGGGTTATCGATATTACAACTGAATACTTAAACAAAATTAAAACACCTGTAGCTGATTTGTAAAATGTTTAAATGGAATAAAAAAAAAATTAGGAAACTAAACCTTGCTACTCATCGAGACCTCGGCTATTTTTTCTCTTCATTGATATTGGTGTATTGTATTTCAGGCATTGCATTAAATCATGTTGATGATTGGAATCCTGATTTCATTTTAAATAAGAAAACGATAAAATTAGAGAGAACATTCACAGCAGATGAGATAAATGATAATCAAGTAATAGAATTTGGTAAACTGGTAGGAGAGGAAAATCATAAAGTATTTGATTTTCCAACTCCTGATCAGGTAAAAATTTATTACAAAGATGCTTCGCTTCATGTTTATTTGGCAAAAAAAGAAGCTGTTTACGAGCAGGTATCTAAACGTCCTGTTTTTTATCAATCAAACGTATTGCATCGTAACAGTCTAAAAGGCTGGAAATGGGCTTCAGACATTTTTGCTTTTTTGCTTATAGTAATAAACATTACGGGGCTATTTATTTTAAAAGGGAAACATGGCATTACAGGAAGGGGAAAATGGTTAATTGCAGCAGGAACAATTCCTCCAATAGTAGCAATCATTATTCAGGCATTACAATAAAATGAAAATCATGAAAAACATAAGCAAAGCAATCAATATAAAAAAACTAACATCTCCTCCTAATACGAAAATAATTATGGAGTTTTTAGAAATAAAAAAAGATGCGAATATGACTCGGATTTATTCTGCTATTAAGTGTTCTGAGTTTTTTAATACAAAAACAGCGTAAAATTACTGTACTTAAAATGAGAACATTTATCCTTATAATTTTAACCCTAATTCTAAGTAACAAAAGCTTTAGCCAAAGAATTAAGGTTATTTCAAAGGACGATGGACAGCCCATTCCATCTGCCCACATATTCATTCAGGATAAAGCATTAAACAATGAGAAATATTTTATTACAGACACCGGGGGTGTTGCCCTAATAACAGACTTTGAAAATTCAAAAGGAAAAGTATTGGTTACCATTTCTTTTATTGGTTATAAGAAACTTACTGATTCTATACAAGCAACTGAAAACAAAATATATTACCTCATTCCTGAAAAAACAACACTTAACGAGGTTGTTGTTACTGCTCAATATGCACCCAATAGTCCTGAAAAAGCGGTACACAAAATCAGAATCATTGACAGCAAGAAAATTGAAGCGATGGGAGCTGTTAATTTAAAAGATGTTTTGAGTAATGAATTAAACATTCGTTTATCCCAAGACAATGTTCTTGGAAGTAGTATGAGCTTACAGGGGATATCAGGGCAAAACGTAAAAATTTTAATTGACGGTGTGCCTGTTACAGGCAGGCTGAATGGGAACATTGATATTTCACAGATCAACATGAATAATGTAGAAAGGATTGAAATTATTGAAGGTCCTTTGTCTGTCAATTATGGAACGGATGCACTTGGTGGAACAATTAATATTATAACTAAAAAGTCGCAAAAAGAAACCTTTTCCATCAATTCTAGTAATTACTACGAAAGTAATGGTCAATACAATTTTACAGGGAAAATTGGATATAGAAAGAAGAAAGAACTAATTACAGTTTCAGGAGGAAGAAATTACTTTGACGGTTGGCGAACTAATGATAAACCTTTTCATGTTGAACAAAAAAGAATTGCAGATAGTTTACGTTTCAAAAACTGGAAACCTAAAGAACAATATTTTGGCACTCTCTATTATGGTCATTATTTTAAAAAATTAAAATTTGGATATACAGGAGACTACTTCTATGAGCAAGTTACCAATAGAGGATTACCTCGCTTACCTTACTACGAAAATGCCTTTGACGATTATTATAATACGAAGCGTATTAATAATTCGGTTAATTTGAATGGGCAGATTAGTAAAAATTACTATTTGAATGTTTTAGCGGCATACAATCATTTTCAACGAGTAAAGAATACTTATTTTAAAGATTTGACAACCTTAGATCAAGTATTGACAGAGAATGCAAGTGACCAAGATACAAGTGTATTTAATGACATCATTACCCGAGGAACAATAAGCAGAACAAAGGATTCAGCTAAATTTAATTATGAATTCGGTTATGACATCAACCATGAAACAGCTTTTGGTATTCGTATCAAAAATTCAAAACAGGAAATTGGAGATTATGCCATTTTTTCAAGTGCCGAATACAAGCCTTTTAAATCTCTTATCATACGTCCGGGATTAAGAGCAATTTATAATACCGCTTATAAAGCACCTTTAATTCCATCAATTAACATCAAATATTCAACTTCCATAAAAGGAAATGACAACAAAACTGTAGCAGTAAGATTTTCTTATGCTAGGGGCTTTCGTTCACCTTCTTTAAAAGAACTATACTTCTATTTTGTTGATATTAATCACAATATCACAGGGAACGAAAATTTAAAAGCAGAACAATCGCATAATTTCAACTTGAGCAGTAGCTACAATAAAACACTTGGAGAAAGAGCTTGGAAAATTGACCTTAGCTTATTTTATAACACAATTGAAAATATGATATCTCTTGCACAATCGTCTGCAACTCAATACAGCTATTTTAATATAGATAAATTTCAAACATTAGGTGCTCAACTACAAAACGAATACTCAATTAAACACTTTAAAATTGCTCTTGGTGGTGCTTATATAGGGCGATACAATCAACTTTCAGAACAACATTCTGCTGAACGCTTTTCGTATTCCCCTGAAGGAAGATTTAATCTGTTTTATGAATGGCATAAACAAAACATGACTTTCGCCTTGTTTTATAAATACACAGGCAAATTACCTACATATGCTTTAAGCTCTTCAAACGATGTTTACAAAACAACTATGCAGGATTATCATACAGCGGATGCGTCAATTACAAGAACATTCTATAAAAAGAAATTGGGACTTACTATAGGAGCTAAAAATTTGTTTGATGTCAAAAATATTACTGGTGTAGCAGCTGGTTCAGCACACTCTTCAGGTGGTAATTCGATTTCTGTTGGCATGGGAAGAACTTACTTTTTCAAACTTGACATTAACTTAAACACCAAAAACTAAAGTGAAAAATATATCTTATTTTACCTTCATACTTTCTACCTTTTTATTTTCATGTAAGAAGGCAGAGTTGCCTGTTCCAAAGCACGACCCCGGAAATGTAACAACTTCAACAGTAAATATGGACGCTACTTATAAATGGCAGATATATTTCGATCTAAAAACAAACTCGGTTGTGGGACAAAACTTAAAAACAGCATGGGATTTAGGTTTCGAGAATGGATCTTCGGGTTTTCATGTTGTATTAAACACTTCAAAGTTTATGTTTGCGTATAATACCGGAAATACAAATTTTAGTGCCATAGTTGATACAATCGGATTCGCTTTAAATAAAAAATGGGATTCTCCGTCAGGAACCTTGGATACAACTGCTATTGGAAATTGGCAAGGATCGAATTATGTTTACATTATTGATCGTGGTTACAATGAAACAGGTGTACATCAAGGATTTAGAAAAATTCAAATACTGTCTGTGGATGCGAGTAGTTATACAGTTCGTTTTGCACAGTTAAATGGCACAGGGGATATAACCCTTGTAATAAACAAAAACGACAATTATAATTTTGCTTTTTTATCATTTTCGACTTCGAGTACTTTGTTGATTGAGCCTCCCAAAGACACATGGGACTTAGTATTCACTCAGTACACTCACATTTTTTACGATCCAACAGAACCTTATCTTGTTACAGGATGTTTATCAAATCGATACAACACATTGGCAAGTATTGATTCAGTAAATTCTTTCTCTCAAATTAAATTTGAAAATATAGGTAATTACAACCTTTCTACTCACATAAATATTATTGGCTATGATTGGAAAACCTATACAGGAGGAACTTATGTTACCAACCCTAATCTAAATTATGTGATAAAAGACAGCGAGGGCTTTTACTACAAGTTACATTTTATAGATTTCTATAATCAGTTTGGAATTAAAGGAAATCCAAAATGGGAGTTTCAGAAACTTTAACCTTCATTACCTTGTAATGAGAGAAGCCAATTATAGGCATTATCGTAATCTGTGAAAACTTGCTGTGGGTAATCAAATTTACTGAACCCTTGAAGGAATTTGTAAAGGGTTGCTTTAATAAAATTTGAAACTACAATTGCCCTTGCCTTTGTAACAGAAGCAGAATGTTCAAGTTTGGCTCTTTCTCTTGCTTTTTTATCCATGCTCCAGTTAGCTCTTGCATCGAGCAATTTTAAAGCAGGCTTTCCTTCAGTTTTGTGTCTAATGGCTAAGTTGATATTGATTACATCGTAGTGATCCAATTTCTTGTGATCCTTCATAGTAATAATAATTATCCCATTTTTATCTTTAAAAACGGTTGCAAACTCTAACTCAGTTGGATTGGTATTTGCCATGATTACACTCAAAATTACTTATTTATTTAATGCGGAATAGTGTTTTTATTCTTATTCCTTTTCTGCCTTTTCCAGCTGTTGTCAGACTTTAGTGTTTATTCTCTGCTATTCTTCGGAGCTGAATCCTAAACCACGAAAGCACCACCAAGCATGGGCATAGTTTTGCCTTGTGTTTTGTTATACCCCATATCCCCTTAAAATAGACGATTCTTAGTGGTATTTGCCATTGAGTATGGCACTTATATTTTGAACGTGCAAGTTAATTCCCTTGATTTTTTCCCCTCAAAAAAAGAAAGTCGAATTCGCTACCACGTTCAAAAAAGTGTACCGTACTTCAAATAAAGCAAGCAAATAAACGGAGTATGAAAATTGAAATATACGTGAAGATGGAAAGTGTTAATGGAAATAAAAAACACAAAAGGTTGAGCGTTGCTGAATTGAGAAAATGTAAAGGCTTTGAAAATATTTCTGAGGCGGAAGCAGAAAAAACAATAATTGCTTTGGAAAAATTATCAATTCTGTTTTATGAATTATACATGAAACAAAAACATAGCAAGCAAAAACTAACAATTATAAAAGGAGGTGATCTTGATGGAGAACAACGAAACGCTGCTTAAGAAATTTGCAAAAGGCAAAGGAGCAGCATTGAAAGATGAATCTATTCAAAATTGCGTTATTTACACAAGGGTGAGTTCCAAAGAACAAATGGACACCAAT
>JALHRL010000036.1 GCA_022841465.1 Bacteroidia bacterium
GAGAATTGTCCGCCCCTATGCGCTATAACGTTTGGCGAATAGACCCAGGCGGGCTTACGAAGCTTCCTGTGTCTATACCTACAAATGTTTATTTAAAGATACAAATGTTTTTTAGTGAGCCGCAAATAAAATGTCACAAAGTGGCCGAAATATTGCGCGCGAACGATGACCGATTCAGCCCGCTTGGGTTTATTTGCTGTTAGTGGTTGTAAGCGGCACACAGTTTATTTTTTCTTGTTTTTTCCTTTAGGTTTTGAGTATGAGTACAGAGGATTGTCTTTTTCACTTTCAGGAAGGTCTACATTGCCAGATGCGTATGGAATTGACTCGGATTTGGTATTTGGATTAAATAAAATTTTGTCGTTATTAATTGTGTACAATGTTAAATACTCAGCATTTGCTTTGGTGTCATTTTTCTGACAGTAAGCCTTTAGTTTTGTAACGGCAACTTTGAAGTGATCGAAAAGACACTCTAACACAAGAATTCGTTTATTGTCTACAACAGTTAGATGTGAGTCCGCGTCGGCATTATTTTTACAAATTGAAGTCAAAAGAAAATTGCCACCAGTTCGATATTGATGAATTAGCGGTCCACGTAATTTTTGGAAAATGAAAAGAGATTTTTCGTTATACCAAGTGTTGTCAAATAACTCAAGCCCCTTCATAAACCTTGTTTTGGATTGCCCCCAATCATTAAAATCCTTTTCATCAAAAAAGCTACCAACAAATTCAATTCCGAGTGCAATTAATATAAATGCTACAAAGTCTTGCTTTTTGTCAACATGATCTTGAATGTCGGCAATAATTGTGTCGATATGTTGAATTGCCGACGATGATTCTTTTCTTATAATTTCCATTGTCTACGGGGATGTCCGCTTATTACCACTAACGTTTTGCAGCTAGTGGCCGGCGGGTTTTTGAAACACCATCTTCCTTTACCTACAAAAGGTTATTTAAAGATACTTAGGTTTTTAGTGAGCCGCAAATAAATTTCCCGAAGGAGCCGCTATTTTGCGCGCGAACGATGACCGATTCAGCCCGCTGGCCACTAGGTGCTGTTAGCTGTTGTGCGCCACACACAGTTGGGTCATTTGTTATAAGGACTTTCGTTTATCCAATGGAAACCACGATTTGTCAAACGATAGTCGTCATAAGTTTTTTTACTGAAGGTCGCAGAAATATTTTTATTTTTCCATGTCCCTGTCAAAGTGAGTTTGTTGCCATTGTCAATGTAATTTAATGTCCAAGTTTCGGAAGGGTCTTTTTGAGATGCAAAAGCGATTGTCTTAAGAGAGTTGTCTATTTGCACCCAAAATCTCTCAGTACTGTCAGTCATTTTTTTGACGTTGGAAATGCCACGTGAGATAGTGAAAATTTTCCAACGCAAAGTGTCAGTTGTCAAAGGCAAAAGAGTGTCGTTGTCGCACAAGAAAACATTGGTAACGTAGGCACCGTCTAATGGCTGTTTTGGGGCATTTGAACCATATGTCTTTGAGTATTCAAAGTGCTGATAAATTGTGAGTACCGTAATGCCCCAGATGATAATGGATTTGGTAACGACTTTTACTAATCGGTATTTGTCACTTGATGCTTCATATGAGAGTTGGGCTGGTCGATGTAAAATAAAGAATGCATAGAGTTCTTTTATGTCGGGAACAATAATTAGGAGCGAAATTGCTATTAAGTGAGAGGAAAATAGTTTTACGGGAACATCATAGCAGAAATTCATAAGCGCCACATTTAATATTACCGCCAAAGTAATTAGTGAGCCTAATGTCTTAGTTCGCTTATAGAGAATTAAATAACCGCCAAGTAACTCAAGATAACCGCTAATTGCCGAATATGTCTTAGAAGATCCCATAAAGGTCCAGAGTAAACCCATTGGAGAGGAATCTCCTATTTTTTGTTCGAGTTTACCGTATCCGGGAATTGAAAACTGGCCGTCAAATATTTTGGCGAAACCATAGTAAAGCATATAAAGTCCGACGAAATATCTGGAATAAAGAATTAGATAGTCGAACAGCTTGTGGTAATTTATTTTTTTGTCAGCAGTGAGAAAGAATATTATACT
Source organism: Bacteroidia bacterium (assembly GCA_022841465.1). Taxonomy (GTDB): domain Bacteria; phylum Bacteroidota; class Bacteroidia; order B-17B0; family Aurantibacillaceae; genus Aurantibacillus. The sequence goes on from JALHRL010000036.1 coordinate 2,072, forward strand.
TAATAGTGCAGAAATAATAATGATTGTAAACACTCGGAGAAATTCATAAGTTGTGTCGCCACTACCGTTGAAAACATGCGTGACGTCTTTTATATTAAGAAATGTATCACTAAAGAAAAAAACTATTTTGTCAAACCCAGATGTGTAAAAGGAAGCAATTTCTGTCAGAAAGGGAATATGGTCCAGCGGAAACGGAAACATATATAACAGAAGATATGTCGAGATAAAAAGTAAGAATATTTTCTTGAGGGTTTTCATATAGATGGGTCAGTCAAGTCGGTACACTTCAATTAGCAAAAAGTTCATTTGTCCGCCGAAATGTTATTATTTCCGATGTCATGGCGCATTACAGCTAACGTTTGGCGGCTACTGGCCGTTGGGCTTTCGAAGCATCAACTGTCTATAACCTCAAATGTTTATTTAAAGATAAATGTTTATTAGTGAAGGCAAAATAAAAATGCGCTTCAGCGCACCTTAATGTCGCACCGAACGATGACCGACTCCGCCCAATGGCCAGTAGGTGGTGTTATAGCGTCGTAGGGGCGCACCCAGATCAGGCGACTGGTTACGCGTCTGCATACATTTTTTTTGTCTGCGTGATTGCAGGGGAGGAAAGCAGCTCTCCGAATGTCTTTTTAAGGACGACCCCTTTTTAAAATTTTTTTGCGTCGGCTTTTTACACACAGTTCGATACACACAGGCGGGCGGGAGATTTTGCAAGCTTTTGTGGCGCCAAATAAAATTATCTACCTTGGTGTTAAAGCGACACAAGTGCTTGCAAAATGTGCGGTGGGTACACTTCGACGGGCTCAGTGAAGACTCTGCTTGTCGGGTTTAGTTCTATGCACACAGATTTCTACACACAGTTCGATACACAAAGTTGATTAAGCATTATTGCACAAATATAAAGTGGCACCAATATAAGCGTATTGGCGACGCAATGCCTCTCAGTCCCTCGTTAGAATTGTCTTATTACACAATGCCTTTTTCTTTTTTACTTTTTGAAAATGTTAAATGTTGTTCTCCGCTGAGTAAGCTCCCGCGCTTGTTTACAAAAAGTTCGTTTGAATTTTCTTTCGTGTCGTTTTAAATTTCTTGTGACAAATTGCCCGAAAACTGAACGATCGTTTAAGATTTCCAAAACATCTTGCTTACTGCAAAAGAGATCAAGCAGTTGTCTCTTTATTATATGACTTTAGAGCAAATGCTCGTTTGAATTTTCTTAAATATTAAGCATACTTTCTTTATGCGCAAGCGAGATTTCTTTTTGTTCGTGCTTACTTTCTTTTAGTTCATGCTTTTTTCATTAGGAAACCTGCGTATTTTCTGTATAACTAAGCTTGCCCTCCTATAAAGATTGAAGCGAAAAGCGTGGCCCGAAGGGAAACGTCTAAAAAATAGGCTGGATTTATTAATCAGGTAATAGCGTTACATACCCCTCTTTATATTTCTTTTTTCCGTCTAAAGTAGTGTACTTTAAGCTCCAAATATAAGAGCCCATTGGGCATAATTCATTTTTGTAAAAACCATTCCAACCTGACAACTGATTTTGAGAAGAAAAAATAATATTACCGAACCGATTATAAATTTTTAAATCCATTTCCACAATACCAACACCGTAAATATAAAACACATCATTTAGTCCATCTTTATTAGGAGTAAAGCAATTAGGAACATAAATATCGTTTTCCCGTATAACGGTCACGCAAACTTCATCAGTTGATTTACACCCATTATTATTTATTGCTTCAACGATATAACAACCACTCACCTGTGGAAGAATTTGTGAATTCGGACAGACAGAGCAAAGAATACCCTCGCCATAAACCCATGTTAAAGTACCTGTGCCACTCGCATTAAGTAACATTAACTCGTCGAAGTAAAATGTAGTATCACTGCCAGCATATACAGCAGGATTTGGATTCACATTTACTGCAATTGTCGCAGAGTTGCCGCAATAGTTATTTGTTGAAACGTTTACTGTATAGATTGTAGTAGAAGCAGGGCTAGCAATTACTGTACCGTTAAATGGATTGTTAATACTTAAAGTCGGAGACCAGTTAAAAGTATTGCCTCCTGTTGCAAAAATGGTTACTGATTGGCCAAAACAAACGGAAGTATTACCGGAAACTTGCGCTGTTGCTACAGGAATGACATTTAATGAAATTAAATTTTGACCAGTACATACCATGTTGTTTACAGAATTGGCACCGATAACTGTGTAAGTGGTGTTTGTAATCGGAAAAGCAGAAACGGTAGCTCCATTGCCTGAACTTAGAAACGATACAGGAAACCAAGAATAGGTTTGAGCACCAGAAGCAGTGAGTTGCAGTGAACTTCCGAGACACAAGACAGGGCTCGAAGAATTAATCGAAATTGTTGGATTGGGAAGAACAGTAATGTTTATCAATGCTGTGTTTGTACATACACCATTAGTTCCAACAAGTGAATAGGTTGTGTTGCTGAAAGGGGTAATAGTGGCAGTTGGAGAGTTGACAGAATTTAGAGTAGGATTAGGATACCATGTATAACTGATTGCGCCCTGTGGCACTAATGTTAAACTTGAACCGCTACAAACACTTGTAGAAGTTGAAACTATATTAATTGCTGGAGGATTTTGAACAGTAACAGTTACCGCAACTCTTGTATTCGTTATACCACAAGTGAGGTCTTCAATGTAATAAGTAGTTGTGTTTGTAAGTGTAGGCGTTACATAAAGACTACCAGTTGAAAGAGAAGTGCCACCAACAGGAACCGAATACCAGTTGATGATTGCATTGTTGATTGCAATAAGTGTAGTTGAGCTATTACTACAAATAGTGAGATTTGAAAGGGGAGTGTTGTCTAATGTAGAATATGGAATACAGCCATTAAACTTAACTAAAAACGCATCACTACTGCCTCCGCCATAATTTGGTTGATGTGATCCGGCACTCGCAACTATTGTACCTGTGCTTGTTGCAGTTGAACCTGAAAGATAGATATTGCCAAATGGGTCAGGATAACAATATATATAATCTTCTATACCTGTTCCACCGTAATAGGTAGCCCAAAGCACATTACCTGAACCATCAAACTTAGCCAAGTAAGCATCTGCACTACCGCCAAAGTTAGTTTGATAAATGAAAGGGGTAGAAATAGAGTTGTTAGAACTTGTTTGACCGGCAACGTAAATATTACCTGCCGCATCTACCTTACAGGAAAAAAAGTTATCAGATGCTGCGTCCCCATAATATGTACCCCATTGACGTATACCACTTGAGTTGAATTTTGCAAGGAAACCATCACCCCAAAACATACTGCCGCCAAAAGTGGTTTGATGGCTGCCGGGAGTTGCAATAACATTAGTAAGTGTTGAGTTGGTTGCACCGATTATAAAAACATCGCCAGCTGAATTAACTGAACATCCAATTCCATAATCATCGCCTACACCGCCATAATAGGTACCCCATTGACGAACGCCTGCTGAATTAAACTTTGCAACGAATGCGTCACCCCATGCACCCCCACCATAAACAGTTTGATGCGCTCCAACACTCGCAATACTGGTGCCGTTTGTAGAAGTACTAGTACCGCCAATATAAATGTTACCTGAGGCATCAGTTTCGCAAGAATAGGGATCGTCACGCATTGTGCCGCCATAATAAGTTGCCCAAATGCGATTACCTGATAAGTCAAACTTAACGACAAACCCATCGCTAATGCCACCACCAAAAGATGGTTGATGACTACCTAAAGTTGAAATAGCATTACTGGTAGCCGTAGATACGCCCGTACAAATTAAAAAACCATTTATATCAAAACTACAATCATAAATGCTCTCATCGCCAGCACCACCGTAATAAGTAGCCCATTGACGAATACCTGACGCATTAAATTTAACAACATAACCATCACCAAAAAAACCACTTCCACCTCCGAAAATAGGTTGGTGCGATAATGGTGTAGAAATTCCAGAAGCTGATCCTGTACCGCCAACTAAATAAACATTACCAGTGTTGTCAACACGAACTGCATTACCATTATCGTCGCCACTGCCACCGTAGTAAGTAGCCCATTGCCTTGCGCCAGCTGAATTGAATTTAACTACAAATGCATCTCCTAATGTTGTACCACCTGCATAAACTGTTTGATGTGCGCCAACAGTAGCAATTTGATTGAGAGAGCGGGTATTTCCTGCTAAATACACATTGCCATTAATGTCGGTGGAGCAATAATTAGCTTCTTCTGCATTGCTACCTCCATAATAAGTACCCCAAAGCCTTACAAGAGGATCAATAACAAAAGGTAGTGCAGGATTTATGTTATCAATACTGAAAGAAACAATGTTATTTACCACAACCCATTTAGCAGGTAAGATGTACCCGTTTTGCATTACTAAAGGAGCCTTTTCGCAGATGCTGCCATTGGGCGTAATTAAAATCAATTCCCCCGATTTATTAATTTCAATTTTGGTGCACCCTTCAATACTGAATTTAATCTGATGGTAATCTGTATTTGCCGCAACCAAATAATCATATTTAAGATTACCGCCGTTTTCATATAATTTTACATCAATACCATTGTATAATTGAACATATTTTAAAACAGAATAAGCTTTAATACCTGAAATGTCTCTAGAAGATGATGTGTAATAATTTTCAACGTACTCCGAAACGTTTTCAGCATTAACGGCACAACGATTATTTGTATTTAACCAGTTAATGTCTATTCTCTGAATTGTAATTTTTGTATTATTGTTTATGGAAGAGAGATCATCAATGTGCTTAGCTCGGTTGTTTATGCTCTTGTTTTTAGAAGCGGTGCTAACAGTTGAACCACCCTCAGAATTATATAACTGATAAGAAACGCCTGTCTTTTTGTAATAAAAATTAACTTGACCATCAGAAGTTGAAAACAAAATGTCAGAGCGTGAATATCCGTTTTGGTCGGTTATTTGTCCTTTGTTTTCTTTGAAGAGAATTTGGCTTTTGAATTTTCCGTTATCTTTGCTTTCAGAGGAGATAAAAAAAGATGCATAACTAATGTTAGTCAGGCATACTGCAAATAAAACTAAGCATCTATGTTTAAAGGCACTCAACATTTTTTAAATATTTATTTAAGTTGCCGGGGAATTGTATGTGAATGTACGAAACTACCATGAATTTTCAAAATATTAAGGTTACAAATTGCGAGAAGTTAAATTTTTGGCGACTAAACCGTTGTCCACCGCAAAAAGCATTAGTTCCATATTGGAAGTAACACCTGTTTTTCTAAAAATATTTGTTTTATGAGTCTCAACCGTTCTTTCAGCGATACATAGAATATCTGAAATTTCTTTATCTCTTAGGCCTTTGCAAACATATACTAGTATTTCCAATTCACGATCTGAAAGGTTGTATCGAATCCTTATGGAATTAATGATTGCCTCACGCAAATTGTTTTTTTTGAACACAACATTTTCAAAATAGTCATCCCCATTTTTTACTTTTTTTATGGCATCTAAAAGGATTTCAGTTGTGTGATCTTTCGCAACAAAACCATTTGCTCCATGATTTTTGAATTCCTCCACTAAAAGAATATCATAATGCATGCTCAAAATGATCACGCCAATATTGTTATTAAATTTTCTTAGTTCAATTAAAGTCCGCAGGCCATTAAGAATAGGCATTTCAATATCTAACAGCATTATATCAGGAATAAGACCCGTTTTAATCAAATCGAGCGCTTCTTGGCCGTTCTCAGCGTTACCAATCACGGCGATTTCCGGATTTTCTTGTAGAAAACTTTTTAAGGTAGTACGAAACATTTCCTTATCATCAACAAGTATAACTTTTATCATGCGGCTAAGAATTATGCTCACAATTTAGTAACATTTAAGGTTATTTTCAATAGTGGAATTCCACGATTTTTATAACCTATAACTTTTGATTTAACAAAGTCCGTGGTTTTCCACAATTGATTTTTGAAATAAGGAGGCTTAGCATTACATTATAATCCGATTAGATGCGCAATAGTTGGATTAGAGGAAATGCCGAAATCCTCAGAAATAGTAGGCATAATTTTAAAATCTAACATCATGAAAAAAGTAAAAATTGAAAGCAAATTAAGCTTGAAAAAAGAAACAATTTCTAAGCTTGACAAAAGTGTACAAGCAAGCGGAGAGAATACAGCGCCAACTTTGGCGGCAATAGGAAGTTGCTATCTTACTTGTGGTACAATCATTTGTTTATAAGTAATGAGGGTTACGCAGGGCATTCTGCCCTGCGTAATTTATTCAATCTATGTGGACACCGGTTATAAATAATAAGGAGTTATCCAATGCTGTAAAGGATAGGATTATGGCAATTCATAAGGCGTTAAAGGGTCAAGAATTGCAGAATATTAGTTTGTTTGAGGGTCAGGCAGGAAAGATACTATTTGATATCTCATTTGCTGAGACTAATAATACATGCTTTGATAATGAAGAAATTTTACGAGATATAAACTTAATCTACTCGAAAGTAAACGAGCTTGACAATTTAAGTCTTTCGCGGGGTTTGGCAGGAATATTTTACTTGAAAGATTATTTAATTAAGAATGATTTAATTGACTGTGAGAAAGATGAAGTTGAGATTTCAGAATTTTTTTATAGTCAGTCTTTGACAGGAGAGATTGATATGGATTATTTACACGGAATGAACGGAATTATATTACGCGAACTTGAAGGCAAGGAAAAAATTGATAATAAATTAATGGATAGATGGATTGAATTCATTAATAAGAAATGTGAGGCCACTGGCGATGGAGAAATAAAGTGGAAAATAGCTTCAGAACAAAGTGATGGTGAATTTAGGAGGGTGTATTCATTAGGTTTAGCTCACGGAACACCATCATTAATTTTAATACTATTAAAACTATATAAAAGAAGAAGAGGGCAATTGGAAAGAGCGATCATGGATGGAGCTGTGAAATTTTTGTTAAACTCAAAATATAAGGAGCAAGTGGAATTTACTTTTCCAAATCAAATTATTGATGGTGTAAAGTCAAGAAGCAGATTAGCGTGGTGTTACGGAGACTTAGGATGCGCTTTAGCATTATTTCTATATGGAAAAGAAGTAAAAAACAATGAAATAATAAAATTTGCAGAGAATGTTTTTGATTCTCACTTAAGTAAATTGGATCCTGTTAAATATAATGTTTTGGATGCAGATTTTTGCCACGGTAGTGTTGGTATCGCTCACATATATGCAAGAATGTATAATTATACCAATTATGAGAGATATAGGGAGTATTCCGAGTACTGGTATAAAGTTACATTGGATAAGGCAAATTTTGGGGATGGGCTTGCAGGGTTCAAGCATTATGCTGGGGATACTGGTTATGTGAATAATTATGGGCTTTTAGAAGGGATTATTGGAATTGGGTTAAGTTTGATTAGTGCAATTAATAAAAATGAACCTAAGTGGGATAGGTGTTTACTGCTGTCGTGCTAAATTTCCATAAACATATTGTTGTAAGAGCACCAATTCATCCTTTCAATAGGGAAGTTAGTGATACTGATATTATGCAAGCAATATTTTTAGCCTCTAACGTGGTTCATAAAGAACTAAATAAACGTGAAAAAGAGGGTATTAAAAAAAAGGAGGCACAGAAACTTGACATTGCGTTGTATAAATATAAAGTTAGAGCGAGCCATAGATGCACACCGTTCGGTCTATTTGCAGGCCTATTTTTAGGCGAATGGTCGAATGAAACCAAAATTCTTCTACCAGAAGATCAACAGGCAGCATTTGAAAGAAAGACTAGACTAGACATGAATGTAGTTTGCACAATTGCAAACACAATAGCACAACACCCATCAATAAAGCCCTATATTCGATATTATCCTAATTCCAGTCTTTATCGAATCGCTGATTACTGGCGCTATATAGAGAGTAATATTGTCTTGGATAAAAAAAAATACAAATTAAGTCAGGTGCAGTTTAACGAGTATATAGAACTAATATTCAAACAATGCAGCAAAGGGCTTAAAGTTGCAGAAATAGTAGGCCTGTTTGCAAAAATGCAATTTGAGTTAAACGAAGTGGAAGCCCTAGTGGATGATTTAATAAGTAGCGGACTTATTGTTGGTGACCTAGAGCCAAATGTTACGGGAATAGAATTTTTTGATGTTATCTTGACTAAGTGTGAAGATATTTATTCAATAAGCAGAGATATTAATGTATTAACACTTATAAATACCCTAAAACAAATCAAGGATGCAGTTATAGAAGCAGATATTAATCCCGTTAATTATGAAAACAATTATACAAGAATTCATGGATTGGTTAATCTAATTATTCCAGTAGTAAACTATCCTAATTTATTGCAGACTGATGTTTTTATTAAACCTTTGGTGGCTAAAGTAGATAAAACCATTAAGGATAAATTAATAACCACTTTAAGGTTTATAAATAAAATAACACCAAATAATGAGAACCAAGTCTTAGTGGATTTTAAAAAAAGATTTTATGAACGCTATGAAGATTATGAGGTTCCTCTACTTATCGCACTAGATTGTGAGACTGGAGTTGGCTATCCAAATCTTGATATTGACGGCATAAATCCACTAATTGATGAAATTTATTCTGATAAGAGTGATGATAAACGAAAGTTAGATTGGGATGAATTACAGAGTGTTTTACTATCTATAATAACAAAGGCTATAGGCGATGGAAAGCGGATTATAGAAATAACTGATGAAGATTTTGCTGCAATAGATTTTACCACTTTAAAAGTTCCGCACACAATGACAGTAATGTTTAAAATACTTAATAGTGATAAAAGCATTGTTGAATTCAATGCGGCGGGTGGTTGTAGCGCAGTAAACTTAATTAGCCGTTTTGGTAATAATAAAAAGGAAATTGATGACCTAATAAAAGAGTTAGCGAAAATTGAAGAGATTAGATTGCCCAACAAGGTAATTGCAGAAATAGTTCATTTGCCAGAAGCAAGAACGGGGAATATTTTGTCCAGACCAACAATAAGAAATTATGAAATACCTTATCTCGCAAAGGAAAGTGTAGACAAGCATAAAGTTATAGCCTTAAACGATATTATGATCTCAATACGAAATAATAGAATCATTTTGCGAAGTAAGGTAATTAATAAGGAAATAATACCAAGGTTAAGCAACGCGCATAATTATACTTATAAAAGTCTCCCTGTTTACCAATTTCTATGTGATATGCAAGCTCAGTATTTTGACAAAACAGCATTTGTTTTTAACTGGGGAGTATTGGAGCGTGAATTTATATTTCTACCAAGAGTGGTTTATAAAGGTGTAATTATTAAGCGGGCAAGATGGTGCTTTAAAATAAAACATTTTGCGAATATAATTGAATGTAAGACCGAGAAAGATTCACTTATTAAATTGCAATATTTTATAAGTCAATATAAGCTTCCGAGTCGATTTTTGTTCTGCGAAGGCGATAATGAATTGTTGATTGATGTAGGTATTGATTTTGCATTAGAAACATTTATTGATTTGCTCAAAAAGAGTACGGAAGTAAATATAAAGGAGTACCTAGAGGAAGAAGTCAATCCACTTATTAAAGATTTAGCAAATGGAGCTTATTCAAACGAGTGCTTAGGGATCATTATTGGAGAACACGGGCTAAAAGAAATTCAGGGAAAGGAGTTACTTAATTGCGAAATTGATGAACATGCGATAAGCACAGTAGGCGATAAATGGGTATATTATAAAATATATTGTGGAGTGAAGACCAGCGATAAAATATTAGTTGAATACATTTATCCGATAATTCAGGATTTATGTCAAAATCACCTGATAGAGAAGAGTTTTTTTGCGAGGTATGTTGACCCAAATTTTCATTTAAGGATTAGATTTTTATTAGATAAGCGTAATGCATATGAAGACCTGATATCAGTTGTTCATGAAAAACTACAACCACTTGTTCTTACAGGTGTAATTAACAAAATTCAAATTGATACATATAAACGTGAATTAATTCGTTATGGTTATAACACGATTACGCATGCTGAAACTATTTTTCACAATGATAGTGATTTTGTTTTGAATGTACTAGCGCATTTGAATGAAGAACAAGGCCATGAGTTGAGATGGAAAATAGCCATTATTTCTATAGACCGATACCTAGATGATTTCGGATTAGATCAGGTTAAAAAAATGGAATTATATGAGAAGTTAAGTAATTTGTTTTATCAAGAGAATTTTAATAATAAGAAAGTAAAAAAAATATTGGACAACAATTACAGGAACCATGCCGATGGTATAAAAGGGATTTTTGATTCTGAAAGTAAAATATTTGAGGAAATTAAACCAATCATAGAAATGCTGATTAAAAGAAAGGAATCTAATAAAGCAGCAGTAAGTGAAATTTTAAAGTTCCAGAAAGTTGGAACCTTGGATATTGAATTAGAAAACATGCTAACTAGCTTTTTGCACATGAGTTTGAATAGGATATTTATGGGACGAAATAGAATAAATGAGTTTGTCGTTTATTATTATTTAGCAAAATATTACCGGAGCAATATAAAAAGAGAAATTTATAAACAAATAAAAGTGTAATTATGGATAAGCAAAAGGAATATGATAGGTTTTTTGAGGAAAGTAACACGGGAACTTTGGATGGATATTGCAACGTAGACTTTATTGATCTTTATGAAAAAGCTATCTTAAAACTGGAAACGAAAACAAAAAGATTGGTGGATGTTGGTTGTGGTTCTGGAAATAGATTATTTGATTTTTATAATCGTGCAGGTATTGAATATTATGGCGTTGAAAAGTCAATAAATTTTATTAATGGATCAAAGCATAAAGACAAGATTAGTCAACTTGATTTGACTAATCCTCAGTATTTTTCTCGATTTAACGAAATTATGCATAACCTAAATTTTTTAAATTACGACACAATATCACTTTTTGGGGGAGTTATTAATGGTTTTATTGATAAGAATCAACGAGACATTGGTTGGAAAAATATCGAAAAAATGTTACGAAATGATACTTATCTTATTTTGCATTCTCTTGGGGATAGAAGGTGGTATTGTAGTGGGAACATTGGAAAGTGTTTAAAACTTGTAAATGATGATGTTTTTCCTAATCAATATTTATACTCAAGAAATGAATTATGTAATATTTTTAAGCAACATAATATGAAAATATTAAATGAATATAATTTAGATTTGCCGGCGGCAACCTTAAAGCATTCTTTTTTTGTAATTAGAAAGAGCAGCTAACAAACGGAAACAAGTAAAGTAACCCGAACTGTAAGGATTGTTGCTCATTTATGTAAGTTAAGTGTAGGAATGAAACCTTTACATTGAAGTTTGATATCAACTTATAATATGGAATACCATGCTGCCGCAGGCTTGCGCCTCTGACTGACCGTAGGGAGATGCGCATAAACGTGGCGGTTTCTCGCCACACCATATTGCTGTGTGCCGGCGCGAGGTTATTAGGAATTTTGGAGCGAAGTGGAAAAATTACAAATGACCGCAGTTTGGGATAGCCAAAACGGCTGTGTCAGCCGAGAAGGAGGTCGTGCGATGGTTGTTACTATGAATTCAGCCAAAAAAGTGCGTCGGTAAAAAATTTTAGAAATCTTTTTACCTTAATGTTCTTGTCAAACCGAAAGAGCTGCTGTGCGGTCGCCCGTGTGAAAAGTCGCTTGTCGAAGCGAAATGCTTTTTGTCTATGAGGAATTGTCTACGGAGAATTGTCCGCCCCTATGCGCTATAACGTTTTGCAGCTACTTGTAGTTTTTTGCTATGTCAAGTTACACATTTGAGCGTTAACACGCAAAAAATTACAAGTAGGTGCTGTTAGCACTCGTAGCGGGCACACAGCTACGTCTCGTTCACGTGTCCGCATACATTTAAAATTGCCCCAAAAATTCTTGAATAACGTCTTCGTCTAAGTTTTCAATTGCTTTTCCAAGGTCTGCTTGTCCGCTTAATGTTGCAAATAACGATAATGTCAAACGTAAAGTTGTAGGGTCTTTAATGCTTTTGAAATTGTCGAGAAGATATTGCTCAAGTTTTTTTAATGCGTTAAAATAAATGTCATTGTATTCTGTCGGCAGTTTTGGATTATGTTCCGCTTGTCTGCAATGTTCAATAACTACGCAAAGCCCAACAAAATTCCAGTCAAATGATTTTTTGTCGATGCAAATTGTCACGAGTTGCGGAACTGCTAAATATGAGGCAAGTCCGACGTCACCTTGATGATGCAAATTGCCCCACAGGTCTGCAAAAATGTCCGCAATTATTTTTTGGTCACTTGTCGACCGTAACTTTTTTAATGGAATGGAGGCGTCGAAAAGAATTTTGTATCCTCCGTCAATTGTCGACCATATTTTATTGTCTAAGTCCATTTTTTTTGTCTACCGAAATGTCGTCCCCGCTATGAGTGCTAACGTATAGCAACCAAGCGTCCGGCGGGCTACGAAGCTGCCTTTGTCTAATTGCATTAACGATTATTAAATATACAAATAATTATTTTACGAAAATCTGCCCGCTGGTCGCTTGATTGCTGTTATGTACTGTGCACCGAACACGGTTTTTCGTCCCCTGTCCAATGATTAAGGGTTATAGTGTTTGTTGTCGCCTTTTATCTCTTTAATAAATTTCCCTTTTTTATAGATGTAGGTCAAATAAACATCATTTCTATTATTATAAAATATTTCTTCGCCGTCGAGTTTTCCGTTTTTATAGTTTGCAACAACGTTAAGTCTGCCATTAATGTAATATTTGCACTGGCCTTCTGGTTTACCCTTTTTACATTTTACTTCTGTTTCAATTACCCCATTATTGTCGTAGCTAACATAGTCACCTTCGGCAAGGTCGCCGTTTTGATTATAATAAAGTATAACTCCATCCATTTTACCATCCTTATGCGTGCATTCCATCTTTTTTTTACCATTTTCATAATAAGCAATATTTTTTCCTTCGGGAATGCCATTTTTAAATGTACTTGTCCTTGATACTATTCCGTTTTTGTGATAATAAGTAAAAACACCGTCGGGTTTGTCGTTTTTGTAATAGCCAAAAGAATTTTTTTGTCCGGTTTTATCATAAGAAATGTAAAGACTATCTTTTTTACCATTTTTATAATAAGCTTCAGCCCATTTATTACCATTGTCATGATACCAAGTCCATAATTTATCTTCAAGCCCATCTTTATAAAAACCTTGTCTTTCTATTTTGCCGCTATCATTGTAATCAATTATTTCACCGTCTTTTCTGCCATCTTTATAAAAACATTTAGTTTTTAAATTACCATTTTCGTGATACAAAATAGTTTGTCCAGTTCTTTTGCCGTCGGTAAAATTTAATTCCGAAGCTTTTTTACCATTGAAATAGAAATTAACTATTTTAGTTTTTTGTCCATTTGTCTTGTAATTAATTGATTCTATTTTCCCATTAGCATAAAAGCTTGTGTCCGAGGAATTTTTGTCCTGTCCAAAACACCAAATGGAAAGGAGTGTAATGGTTATGGTAAAAAGTTGTCTCATGTATTTTTGTTTTGATAATGTCCTTAGTCTAACGAATAGTCGTATTGGAGAATTCGTCCGGTGCATTGTACATAACGTTTTGCGGCCTTGCCTAGTTTTTTGCTATGTCAAGTTACACATTTGAGCGTTAACACGCAAAAAATTAGGCAAGACCGCTGTTAGTGGTTGGCCACCGCACACAGTTTATTTCCAACCGTAGTACTGTTGTATGGTGTCCGCGAGTAATTTACCAGCGACACCGATACCAACTTTCCATGTTGTGTCTGTCGCCTTGCCGAACATTTTCTTAACCCACTCTTTTACCTTTGGTCCAAACTCTTTATTGTTCTGGTCTGGAGTGTCAATGTCAATGATTGTTTGTAATTCTGTTATATCGCTTTTTTCAACTCCGTTGTCTTTGAGTGTTTTTTCAAGAGCTTTGAAGTCGCCTTTTTTGATATTAGTATTTTTTACTTTTTGCTTATTATTGTCGCCAACGATAATTGTTACGTTGTCGCCAAACACAGCCGAAGAGAATAGTGATGAAACGACGTCTTTTGCTTTCCCTTCTGTCATTGGTTTAATGTCCTCAGTTTCTCCAATTTCTTCATTTAGTTTTAATAGGAAGTCTAATAACTTTGATCTAATAGAAGTTAATACCTGAATGATTTGAACTTTACCGACTTCTCTTCTTGCAAATTCAATAGCAAAATTATTATCAAAGTCTTTTGATAAGTATCCATACATTTCTGGCGGAACATTCATTATCATTTTGTCGCCAGTTTCCTTATGAACGAATTGGTCGAGGACGGAAATACTCTGTGTCAATTGAACTGTCAACATCATTTCTTTCATTTCACTGTCCAATGCTGTGAGTGGGATAGGATAGTTGGTCGCTCTTTGGAAGCCATTTGATATTGTACCGATTATTTGGCATGGAATAACTCTATAGTCTGGGAGTGTATTTACTGTATAGCCGTTAAGTTCGCTGTCGACCCATGAAATTAATTCTGCGTTTTTCAATTTAAATGCAAGAACTTTTGTCTTGATTAAGATGTCTGTCAAATGAGCTGTCTTGTCAGTCAGTTCAGTTATTAGGTCGTCGATTATTTTCATGATGATGTTTTTTGTCTGCCGGAATGTCGTCCGGTGGCTTACCACTAACGGTTTCAGGCCTTGCGCTGTTTTTTGCTTGTCCAAGTTATGCATTTGAGCGTTAACACGCAAAAAATGGCGCAAGACCTGTGTTACCAGTCTGGCCGCCGCACACAGTTTAACTAACCCATTGCGTCTTGGATAAAGTTAATGTCCATTTACCATTTCTTTTGTCCAGAATGTATAACATACCTTGTCCGCAAAGTCCTGAACACATAAAGTCCGCACGCACGAATGCTTTTGTCCGCAATTTGTTTAGCAAAGGAATTGAGAATTGAAAGTAACCGAAGTTGTATTTGCTTTTGTTTGTCTTAATAAGTTTTTGGTCGGCGATTTTTACAAAGTCTACAATTGTTGTGTCGAAGGAAATAATTTTAGAGCTGTCATTTTGGAATGCAAAATATAAAGAGTCTGTATTTAGGTTTAAGGAGTCTGTGATTTTGTAATACTTTAATTCAAGAAAAGAAGTCTGAAACAGTCCGTGCCCAAATTCAATAATGCGTGAAGTGTCTCGAAGTCGATTCATTTTAATATTTAACGGAAGTAGGTCAACGCCGATGTATTCAGATTGAAGAAGTCCTTTGTTTATGAAAACGGTGTCTTGTTTTAAAATCGCAAATACTATTTCTGAATATTCGGCTTTGTCGGGAAGAGAAAAGCCTTTATAAGGATCAGGTTTGTCTGAACACCTTTGAATAAAATAGAGAGCAAGAATTATTACAATAATTCCTGAAATTGATGTCAGGGGTCTGAGCAATGGACTTCCGTCAACAGGATTTTTTATGAAGTCGTCATTGTCTGTCATGATAATGTTTTTTGTCTACCGGAATGTCTGTCCGGCGGCTTGCTGGTAACGTTTTGCGACTACTGGCAGGCGGGCTTTCGAAGCTTCCTGTGTCTATACCCACAAAAGGTTTTATAAAGATACAAATGTTTTTATTC
>JALHRL010000037.1 GCA_022841465.1 Bacteroidia bacterium
AGTTAGGTGTAGATTCTAAAACATTATCAAAAAGCGATTTAATTTTAAAGATAGTAGATGCACAAACTGAAAATCCGGCGTTAGCAAAAAAACCAGCTTCAAATTTAAAAGGAAATGAAACAAAAATGGCAAAAGAAAAACGTCCGCGTAAAGTAAAGTTAGATCCTATTATTGAGGATTCTACAACCGAATCAACTCCCGTTGAGGAGGTTATTCAACCAATAGCCGAAAAAGTTGAAGAAACACAAGATACAGTTTCCAACAACGATACTTCTGAAAATTCTGAAAACAACGAGCGCTCAGAAATTTCTGGAATGCCGGAGCCTGAAATTAATACCGAAGAGCATAAAAAGCCCGAAAAAGTTTATTACAATTTTGATAATTTGGTTTTTGCAACGGGTGTTTTAGAAATTATGCCCGATGGTTATGGATTCTTAAGAAGTTCCGATTACAATTACCACAACTCGCCTGATGATGTGTATGTTTCACAATCACAAATTAAATTGTTTGGATTAAGAACAGGAGACGTTGTTACAGGAGGTGTGCGCCCCCCTAAAGAAGGAGAAAAATATTTCCCTTTAATTAAAGTAGAAAAGATTAACGGTCGCGAACCTTCTTATGTGCGCGACAGGGTTATGTTTGAATATTTAACGCCACTTTTTCCGAATGAAAAAATAAAACTAACCGGTCATCCTCAAGAAAACATGAGTGTGCGCGTTATGGATATGTTTGCTCCAATAGGAAAAGGTCAACGTGGATTAATTGTGGCGCAACCTAAAACAGGTAAAACGGTTTTATTGAAAGATATAGCCAATGCAATAGCATATAATCACCCTGAAATTTATTTAATTATTTTATTAATTGATGAACGTCCGGAAGAAGTTACCGATATGGCACGTAGCGTAAAAGCCGAAGTTGTTTCATCAACATTTGATGAGCCTGCCGATAAGCATGTGAAGTTAGCTAACATTGTTTTAGAAAAATCGAAACGATTGGTAGAATGCGGACACGATGTAGTTATTTTATTAGATAGTATTACACGTTTGGCGCGTGCATACAATACTGTTTCTCCGGCCAGCGGTAAAGTATTAACCGGTGGTGTTGATGCCAATGCATTACACAAACCAAAACGTTTTTTTGGAGCGGCCCGTAAAATTGAAAACGGAGGTTCTTTAACCATTATTGCTACAGCATTAACTGAAACAGGAAGTAAAATGGATGAGGTTATTTTTGAAGAGTTTAAAGGAACCGGTAATATGGAGTTACAGTTAGATAGAAAGTTATCGAACAGAAGAATTTATCCGGCTATAGATTTAATTGCTTCATCAACTCGTAGAGATGATTTGTTGTTGGAAAAAGATATGTTAAGCAGGTTGTGGATTTTAAGAAAGCACTTAAGTGATATGAATCCGCAAGAAGCAATGGAGTTTTTATTAGAACGATTACGCAGAACGCAATCTAACGAAGAGTTTTTAATTAGCATGAACGGTTAAACCATGAATAAAAAAGCCCTTTATGTTGCTCTAGCTTACGCTCTTGTTATTATTTCCTTTAAATTGTTTATTTTATTGGGAGGTTTTTATTTAAGCAGGTTTGGATTTTATTATTCAAATGCTGTTTCTGTTTTAGCCATTATTCCGTTTTACATTATAGCTATCCGATTGGTTCGCGCGGATAATGGCGGAGTAATTGCAGGTAAAGAAGCCATTCGGGTGGCACTTACCGTGTTTTCTGTTGGAGCTATTTTAATAAGCTTATACAATTATTTTGAGTTTCTTTTGCAAGGAAAACAGTTGGCTTTAGAATATTACAATAGTGCCGATTTTTTGCATTTCTTACAAAAGCAAACAAAAATTAAGCCGGAAGATTATCATAAAATAATTCAAGAACAAATTGCGCAATCAGAAGTGTCGGCATTTAAAGCAACTACCGGTAAATTAATTTCAATGATGGTAATTGGCTTAAGCAGTTCGTTTTTATGTGCTGTTATAATGAAGCGAAGTAAACCCAATTAATTTTTAACGAAGCTGGTTGCCGGATTGGCAAGATTTTGCGTACTGGTTATATCCATTTTTACACTACCAATAATAATATCTGCCTGCACTCGCATAGGAATGTGGTTTTTATCATCGCTAATCCATACATTTAAATCTTCTTCCTTTTTAAATACTCGGCCTTTTTGAACAACGGGTCTAAATTTTAAACATTTGTATGTACCTATATCTGTTTTAATTTCTTCTCTACCAATAAATTTAATTTTTAACGGCCATATTTCTTTATCCACAAAACTGCTAATTGAAAATATATCGCCGGGCTTGGCATTGCTTAAATCCATACTGCGTGCAGAGTAAAATGCACTCACCATATCCTGAATTCCTTGAGGAATATCAAATTTTTGTCCGCCGCCAACATCCACTTTTTTAGTGTAGTGATTAAAAACGTAATCTTGACTAAATTTAAATCCGCCTTCATCTACACGTCTTACAAATAACCACGGCACCATAGCATCCTTATCCATGTATGTTTCGTAACGGTCGCGTACCTTGTAAAACCAATCGGCAGCACCTTTAGTGTAACCGTTTGCTACAATATGATAAACTTTTCTATTGTTTACCTCTAAAACTTTTGGCTTCACTTCTAAAACAGCAACCCCTGCATTAATTGCTCCGTAATGCATGCGGTAAGTTAAAATTTCTCCTTCTTTAAATGCGGTATTAATTTTTGCCGGAAGTTCAACAGCATTTACACCTGAATTAATTTGGTTATAAATAGTTTCGGTTCTACTTAATTTATAACCTGCAGCACTAAATAAAACAAGCACAGTGCTTGCTGTAATAAAATACTTTATGTTTTTAAGTGTTTTCATAAGATTAAACGCCTATCTTATACTTGTCAAACAGCGTGCCAGTTACTTCTTTAAACTTTAAAAGTTGTTAATTCGTCCAGTAAAATTACAATTTCTTCTCTTTTACCTTTAAGTTCTATTGTTAAAGTTGTGTTTTTAAGCATTCTGCCTAAGCCTTTTGTCTTTAAAATAAAAAAATAAATTTCTTTACTTAACCAAGCGCAAAGCATCAATAAAACGGTAATTAAAATTGCTTCAATAATAGAAGGGGTAAACAAATACGTTATAAAAAATAGAAGAATAAAATTAAAAAGAAAAATAAACGAACCTAAACCAACAATCATAGAAGAGTAAAACTCTTTGTTTTTTTTCACTAATTTTTTTGTTGCAGCAATCGTTAATTTATAGGGAAGATAAGCTCCCATTAAACCAATTAAATATACCGGCGCCATGAAAAGAATGGCTGTTAAACGAAAAAAATAATTAGCAGTATTATTTATGTTTTTATTTAAGGGGTTTATTAGCCAATCGCGTAAATTATTTTTTCGGAGTAAATTAAAATACGCCTTGGTTTTTTCTCTAAGTTCTTTTATTTTATCAGGGTAAATTTCATCGCACTTATTTATAACATCGGTTAATTTTTTAGTTACCTGAAATTCGTTTTCTAATAAATTGTTTTTAAATCCCATCTTCAGCAACCAATCTTTCATTACCATTTCTTCCAGTTGCACTACTAAATCATCATTTTCTTTGTTTTTAATATGGGTAACTAATTCACGCATTTTTTCATCCAACAGTTTTAAAAACTGATTGTATGTTTTTGCTTGATTATCTTCCTTGTTAATTAAATCTTTTACCAAAATAGGTTCACCAACATTGTAAAATAATTTACTTCTGAATTTAGAAGGATTGGTGTAATTTAATCCAACAGGAATTACTTTTAAATTAGGATGGTTTATGGTGTCGTATGCACCAAAAACAAGACGCGCAACACCTTTTTTAAGCGGACGTAAACGTCTTTCCTGAATACAAAGTCCTTCTGCAAAAATTATTATTTTGGCTTTGCGTTTTAAAAGTTTAAAAACAACTTCGTACGATTCATCATTTTTAGCCAAACCTTCCCGCCCCGCATCTCTTAATCTAAAAATGGGAACAATACCCAGTGCGGTAAGTAAATATGCAGCTAAACCCGGTTTAAATGCATCTCCGCGCGCCATATAACTTGTTCTTACCGGGTAAGCTACCCATGTAATGCAAATAGGATCCATAAATGCATTAGGATGATTCATGGCTATAATGATTGGACCTTCTGATTTTAAATTATCAATATTTTTTGCTTCAATTTTCTTGTAAAAAGCAGGGAAAGCAAAGGAAACTAGGTATCTTATTAGGTGCCAAAGCATTAGTTTTGGAGCGGTTTTTTAAGTGAATTTTCAGTAAAGATATTATTAATATTTTGTTAGTAAAATATGGTATCTAAAACCTCTAAAAAACCGCAAAAAATCGGTATATTTAAAGGATAATCAAATTAAAAAAAAGAGACGATTTTATGTCAGATACTACAACACAAAAAACGAATTACGGAGCGGATAATATTCAGGTTTTAGAAGGATTAGAAGCAGTTAGAAAAAGGCCTGCCATGTACATTGGCGATATTGGAGTTAAAGGTTTACATCATTTAGTTTATGAGGTAGTTGATAATAGTATTGATGAGGCCTTAGCCGGGCATTGTAAAAATATTTTTGTTTCCATAAATGAAGACAACTCCATTACTGTTAAAGATGATGGTCGCGGTATCCCCACCGACATACACCCTAAATTAGGAGTAAGTGCCCTGGAGGTAGTTATGACTGTTTTACACGCAGGGGGTAAGTTTGATAAAGACACCTACAAAGTATCCGGTGGTTTACATGGAGTAGGTGTGAGTTGTGTAAACGCTTTATCTTCTCATTTAAAAGCAGAAGTACATCGCGACGGAAAGCTTTTTGTGCAAGAATTTTCAATTGGAAAACCTTTATATCCCGCAAAACAGACAGGAACCACCGATTATAGAGGCACAATTGTGACTTTTAAGCCCGATTTAAGCATTTTTACGGTTGGGGAGTATAATTACTCCACTTTAGCCAACAGAATGCGCGAGTTGGCATTTTTGAACCGAGGCATTAATATCACCTTAACCGATTTAAGAACCTTAGATGAAAATGGAAATTCAACTTTATCTGAAAATTTTTATAGCGAAGGAGGTTTACGTGAGTTTGTAAAGTATATTGATGGAGCTAAAGAAAAATTAATTGAAGAACCAATTTATATTGAAGGTGAAAAAGGAGGCATTCCTGTTGAGGTTGCCATGTTGTATAATAATTCTTTCTCTGAAACTATTCAAAGTTATGTAAACAACATTAATACACACGAAGGAGGAACACACCTTGCCGGATTTAGAAGAGGTTTAACACGTACCTTAAAAAATTACGCCGATAAAAACGGTTTGTTAAGTAAAGTAAAATTTGAAATTAACGGAGATGATTTTCGCGAAGGTTTAACAGCAGTTATTTCGGTTAAAGTTCAAGAACCACAATTTGAAGGACAAACAAAAACTAAGTTAGGTAATAATGAAGTAATGGGTGCCGTTGATCAGGCTATTAGTGAAGCCCTTTCAAATTACCTGGAAGAAAATCCAAAACAAGCTAGAACCATTGTAGATAAAGTAATTTTAGCTGCTACTGCACGTCATGCTGCCCGTAAAGCCCGCGAAATGGTGCAACGTAAGAATGTAATGAGCGGAAGTGGTTTGCCGGGCAAATTGGCAGATTGCGCAAGCGGAGACCCGGAAGCATGTGAATTGTTTTTAGTTGAGGGTGATTCGGCGGGTGGAACAGCAAAACAAGGTCGTAACCGCGAATTTCAAGCGATTTTACCTTTAAGAGGAAAAATTTTAAATGTAGAAAAAGCATTAGAATATAAAATTTACGAAAACGAAGAGATTAAAAATATTTTTACGGCCTTAGGTGTATTCAGAGGAACGAAAGAAGACGAAAGAGCTTTGAATTTAGAAAAACTTCGCTACCACAAAATTATTATTATGTGTGATGCCGATGTTGACGGTTCTCATATCACTACTTTAATTTTAACTTTCTTCTTCCGCCACATGAAAGAATTAATTGAGAAAGGTCATGTTTACATCGCTGCACCTCCATTATACATGGTTAAAAAAGGAAAAGAGTTTAAATATTGTTGGAACGAAGAAGAACGCAATGCCGCAATTAAAGAATTAGGCGGAGATAAAGCTGATAGCGTAAACGTTCAGCGTTATAAGGGTTTAGGAGAGATGAATGCCATTCAACTTTGGGAAACAACTTTAGATCCTTCTTTCAGAACTTTACGTCAGGTTACAATTGATAGTGCAGCAGAAGCAGATCGTATATTTAGCATGCTAATGGGAGATGAGGTTCCGCCAAGAAGAGAATTTATTGAGAAAAACGCGAAGTACGCGAAAATTGACGCTTAAATAAAATTTCAATTTCTAATAAAATGTTGGCCTTAGCGCCAACATTTTTTTTATAACCATGCAGTTAAAACATTCAGAAACATCATTTAAAAAAATAAAATTTCCTATTACGGTGGTTTGCGATAAGATTAGAACCCCTGAAAACATTGGCATGACGTTTAGAGTGTGTGAAAGTTTTGGAGTACAAAAAATTATTCTTAGTGCTGAGAGCCCGAGCCCAAAAGATAAAACAGTAAAGCGAATTTCGCGTAATACCAATGAGTTAATTGCTTACGAAACATCAAATAATTTGTTTAAAACTGTTACAGAGCTTAAGCAAAATGGATGCAAAATTATTGCAGTAGAAATTACCAAAACAGCCATTCCAATTCAAAAATTAAACTTTCAAAAAAAGGAGGAACTTGTTTTAATTATTGGAACAGAACGAAATGGAATAGAGGAGGAGTTGCTTCATTTGGCACACGAAACCGTTTATATTCCAATGTACGGAGAAAACTCCAGTATGAATGTGGTAAATGCCTTGTCGGTTGTGCTTTACGAGCTTACCAATAAAATGCAATAATTTTAAAATTGAAGTAGTTTTTCAATTGCATCAGCCACCTTATCAGCATTGGGTAACATGGCTTTTTCTAAAGTTGAATTTAATGGAATAGCAGGTAAATTCACAGAGCCAATTACTTTAACAGGCGCATCTAAAGATTGAAAACAATTTTCGGAAATTCTAGCTGCAATGCTTTGCGCAAAACCATTTAACACGGGTTCTTCCGTTAGTAAAATTGCTTTGTTATGTTTTCTAACACTGGCAAAAATCAACTCTTCATCCACAGGGAAAATTGTTCTTAAGTCAATGATTTCAACTCGTCCTTCAAATTTTTTCGCAGCTTCTTTCGCCCAATAAACACCCATGCCGTAAGTTATAATACTTATGGTTTTTCCTTCGCTTGCCAACTGCTCATTCGCTTCTAATACCATTCTTCCTTTACCAAACGGTATTACGTAATCTTCATCGGGTTCAATGGTTTTAGCATCTTCGGTTCCTTTAATTTTACTCCAATACAAACCTTTGTGTTCTAACATTACTACCGGATTGGGGTCGTAATACGCTGCTTTCATTAATCCTTTTAAATCTGCACCGGTGCTTGGGTAGGCAATTTTAATTCCTCTTATATTAGCCAAAACACTTTCAACAGAGCTTGAGTGATAAGGCCCGCCACTACCGTAAGCGCCAATAGGTACACGTAAAATCATACTTACCGGCCATTTGCCATTGGTTAAAAAACAACTTCTGCTCACTTCAGTAAATAATTGATTTAAGCCCGGCCAAATGTAATCGGCAAATTGTACTTCTACAATTGGTTTTAAACCAACGGCGCTCATGCCAACTGTAGATCCAACAATAAATGCTTCCTGAATGGGTGTATTAAATACTCTGTGATCTCCAAATTGCTGTGCTAAAGTTGCCGCTTCTCTAAATACACCACCTAATCTTGCGCCAACATCTTGTCCGTACAACAAACATTCGTTGTGCTTACTCATTAATTCTCTTATAGCAAACAAGGCACTATCAACCATAACAGTTGGTTGTTTACCGCTTGGTTTTCTTTCACCTTTTTCTTCTGTAATTGGTGTAGGTGCAAATTCGTGCGTTTCTAAATCTTCCGGCCTTGGGTCTTCTTCCTTTAAGGCACGTTGATAATCGGCCTCCACTAAGGCTGCTGCATCGTCCTCTGTTTTTTTAAGTTCTGATGCATCTAAACCTGCAATAATTAATTGATTTCTTAAGCGAGGCAATGGATCTTTTTTCGCGGCTTCTTCTAAATCATCGCGGTACCATTCTTTGCGCACACCGCTTGTATGGTGGTTTAGTAATGGAACGCGCGCGTGCAACAACATGGGTCTTCTTTCAGACCTGATAATATCTAAACATTCCTTTACGGTATTGTAACTTAAAACAAAGTCAGTTCCATCAATGGTTCTTGTTTCTAAACCTTTAAAACCTTTTGCAAACTCTGTAATATCTTGTGCGCGCGTTTCTTTAGCGTTAGCACTAATATCCCATTCATTATCTTGAACTAAATATAAAATAGGGAGCTTTTTTAAAACCGCCATTTGAAAAGCTTCTGAAACCTCCCCTTCTGTACAGCTGGCATCTCCTAATGAACATACCGATAATGGATTGTTACCTCCAAAATCTTCATACATGTTCATTTTTTCTTTATACTGAATTCCCATTGCAACACCGGTTGCAGGAATCGCTTGCATTCCGGTAGCGCTGCTTTGATGTGGTATTTTAGGCATATCGTCTCTCCTCAAACTCGGATGTGAGTAGTAAGTTCTGCCACCGGAAAAAATATCACTACGTTTTGCTAATAATTGCAACATTAACTCAAAGGGCGTTAAGCCAATGGATAGTAAAATACTATCATCGCGATAATAAGGGCTTAAATAATCTTGTGGGAATAACTGCAAACCAAGCGCTATTTGAATGGCTTCGTGCCCTCGGCTGGTTGCATGAACATATTTTGCGGTTACTTCTTTGTTTGCCTCAAATAACTCTGCCATACTTTTGGCAGTGCACATTAAACTATATGCTTTTTTTAAGGTTTCTAAAGGAATCTTCGTTTTCAAATTAAGTGCTTTAGTAGTAATGTCTTCCATTTAAAAAAGGTACTGGTTTTTAAAGATATGTTTAATAATAAAATTAAACAATAAAAATGAAACCTTATTAACAATTAACTGTAAATAAGTGTAATTAAATATTTGATTATAAATACTTTATTAAAATTAATTTCAAACATATGTTAACTAGTAATTGTTTTATAAATGCAAAAAAAATTAGTAACGTTAGTTACTTGTTTCTCTTTCTGTTTTTTATATTTCAATCTTGTAAACATTCAAAAGAAACTACTAAAACAGCAAGTAATAAAACCGCACCAAAAAATGCTGATATAGTTGCTCAAGCTTTAGGTGTAAATGAAAAAGAAATTAGAGAAAGTAAACTTTATAAATTTATAGGCGAGTGGTATGGCACAGCTTATAAATATGGTGGTTGCGATAAAAATGGAATTGATTGCAGTTGTTTTACAGGAACGCTCTATCGTGAAATTTATGGAAAAACCATTGCGCGTAGTGCGAAAGATATTTATAAAGATTGTAATCGTGTTAAAGAATCTCATTTAAAGGAAGGCGATTTACTGTTTTTTAAAATTGGATCAAAGGAGATTACTCATGTTGGTGTGTTTTTAAAAGAACGAAAATTTGTACATGCCAGTACTAAAAAAGGAGTTATGATTAGTAATTTGGATGAAGATTTTTTTAAAAAAGTTTTTTATGAAGCAGGGCGACTGAAATAAAGTTGATTTAGTTATTCTTTAATTGATTTTAAACTTAATCACACTTCATAAAAAAAATAAATATATTTTAAAATGTTACGGCGTTTCTGTTTTTTAGTATTTGTTTTCTTCTACTGTTCTTTGTTGGCGCAGGAAAATGCATTTAATTTTCTAAATACTGCTGATAGTTTGTATGCAAAAAATCAATATGACCTCGCTCAGAAAAATTACATGAAGGCTCTTAAAATTGGGGAAGATCAAAATATTGATACCATTGTATTGTCATGTGAAAGAAATATAGCCAGGTGTTATTATTATCTTTATGATATAGATCAGGCTATAAAATGGTTTTATCGTTTTTACTACAGTGCAATTAAAAATAAGTCGGATTCTTTGTTGCCTCTTGCTTGTTACCATTTAGGAGCAATGTATATTGAAAAGGAGATAACCGATTCATCCATGAAATATTGCAATAAAGCTATAGAACTGATGAAAAGACGGAAAGATTATGCAGGAATTTCAAGGGTGTATACTGTTTTGGCACAACTTTATATTAGTACCACGAAAAATAATTTTCAGATTGAATCAATGCTTAATGAGGCCCGAAAATTTTCAGCACTTTCAAACGATAAATCAATGATGGGTTTTGCTCAAATGAAATTTTTCAATTATTATTTCCACATAAGAAAGCAATATGATAGAGCTTTATTACATGCAGATTCTGCTGAAAAATATTACCTTCAAACAAAAGAGCGAGAGGGTATTTTAAATACCTATAGAGCCAAAACAGAGGTTTTGGTTAGGTTGAGAGACACAAGCGCTTATAGTTACGTGAATAAATGGTTTTTGTTTAAAGACTCTGTATTTAAGGCAGAAAAAGCCCAGTACGTTACTCAATACGAAGCGCTATATGAAACAGAGAAGAAGGAAACTCAAATAAGTTATCAGAAAGAATTAATAGAAAAAGAAAAACAGGAGAAGTGGCTATTTGTGATTAGCTCATTTTTATTATTGCTAATGATTGTGTTTACTATTATTTATTTGAAATTACATCATAAACATAAACTCACATTAATTCTAAAAGAGCAAAATGAATTGGTTGTGCGTGAAATATTTCAAGCAGAACAAAAAGAAAGAATTCGTATAGCACGCGATTTGCACGATAGCATTGGTCAAAAACTTTCGGTGATGAAGATGATTTTGCCTAAAAGCGAAGGTAATCAAGATATAGAAATGATAGCCAACTATTTGGATGAAACCGCTACTGAAGTGCGTAACATTTCCCATAATCTGATACCTGAAATTTTAAATTTTGGACTAATTAAAGCTATAGATGATTTGGTAGATAAAATTAATTCAACGGATGGAATCAAAGTGAATTATTTGCCGGATTTAAATTTGAATAATGTAAAACTTTCAAAACAAACCGAATTATCTGTTTTCCGAATAATTCAGGAAATATTAAATAATATCATTAAGCATGCTCAAACAAAGGGCATTGATATTGTTTTAAAATTTGACAATGAATTTATTCATATTTCTATTGCTGATGATGGTAAGGGTTTTGATCCGAAAAAAATTCAAAATTCTGATGGAATAGGATGGAAAAATATTTATGCTCGCATTAAGTTGATTAACGGGAATATTGATATTCATTCCGAAAAAAACAAGGGTTCAAAGTTTATTATTAATTTTCCAATTGCATGAATTCAGAATATAACATCATCATTGCCGACGATCATCAAATTGTAATTGACGGGATAAAAAGTGTTTTATCTAATACTGTTTATAAAGTTACCGATGAGGCTTTGAATGGTCAGACCGCTTTAAGTATTATCTCTTCAAATCCTGATAAATTTAATTTGCTTATTACAGATATAAGTATGCCTTTGTTGTCTGGAACAGAGCTTTGTAAAAAGGTGAAGCAATCATTTCCTCTTATAAAAGTTTTAATTTTATCTATGTACAGCAGCTCGTCTGTTGTAAAAGAAGTAGTAATGGCAGAGGCAGATGGTTTTATCTTAAAAAACGCCGGTAAAGAAGAGTTGCAAAAGGCTATTCATAAAATTCTGAACGATGGTACCTATTATTCCGATGAAATTATTCCGATTATTTACAATCAAATTGAAAAAGAAAAAAAACAAAAAGAAAATACACAGATATTAAGTGAACGCGAGCGCGAAATTCTTTCCTTAATTGTTAAGGAATTTACCAGTGAACAAATTGCAGAGAAACTTTTTATAAGTAAAAAAACGGTAGATAATCACCGAACGAATATCCTTGATAAAACAGGCTGTAAAAGTACCATTGGTTTAGTTAAATACGCCCTAAAAAATGGTATTGAGTAAGTCTTCAATTCCTAATAGGTATTTATACCTAGTAAATTGATAAACGATACCTATTTCACTCATTTTTATTATTGTTTTAATTTGTATTCGATCTGAAAACGAATTGTTTTTGGAATAACAAAAAATTAAAATTAATAACCATGAAAAAAAATTTACTGTTTTTATCCGTTTTAATTCTGAATGTGCTGAATGCACAAAATTTAAATTGGAATTGGGCAATGAACTCCGGTGATGTAAATACATCTATTGCAACACACAGCTCCGGCAACGTATATTTGGCAGGGCAATTTAACTATAGCACTACTATCGGCACAACCACCTTAAATTCACAACAAGGATTTGATACAGATCTTTATGTTGTGAAATTTAATTCAAGTGGTGCAGTACAATGGGCACATTCAATTGGTTCAAGCAGTTTAGCTGCTGTTCGTGAGCTGTATGATATTGCCGTTGATAATGCAGGTAACGCATATATTACCGGATATTTTAATGCTAACATGACATTTGGAACTTTTACTTTAACTGGTACAGGTGTGCGAAATATGTTTTTAGCTAAATATGATAATAATGGTGCTTTTCAATGGGCAAAAAGAGTAAACGGACCAAGTGTTGTAGGTTCATGCGACGCAAGAGGTGTTACGGTAGATACCCAAGGTGACATTATTGTAACCGGCTTTTTTTCAGGCACTATAACTGCAGAAACCCATACATTAACTGCATCAGCAGGTTTAGGTGCACCAACTGATATTTTTTTAATGAAGTACGACCCAGCCGGTAATTTAATTTGGAGCAATAAATCAGGAAATAACAACCCTGATTTTGCAAATGATGTTATTACAGATAATTCCGATGATATTTATATTACCGGATATTTATCATCTGGAGCTACATCTGTTGGAACCCTCGCTGTAAATACAGGAACTGGAGGTACACGTGCTTTTTATGCAAAGTTTAATTCCAATGGTAATGCAGTTTGTGTAAAAAGCCTTGGCTCTTCTTCAACCTTAAATAGTACACAGGCATTTCAAATGGCTTTGTCAGGTTCTTCTGAGGTGTTGTTATTAGGTAACTTTACCGGGACCTATTCAATTGGTTCCAATACATTAAGCTCAATAGGATCAACCGATGCTTTTTTATGTAAACTTACTAACGATAATTCAAATTCTCATAATACAGTTAATTGGATTAAAACTTTTGGCGGAACAAGTACTGATTTAAGTACTATTGACAATTGCATTTTAATTCATAATAGTAATATATACATCGCAACAAGTTTAAGTAACAATTTAACTGTTGAAACAACAACTATAACAGGAGATATACAAGATGCATATATTATGAAATTAGATTTAAACGGAAACTTAAATTGGGTAGAAAAATTTGGAGGAACTTCTGCAGATGCGGTGATGGGTATTGCTGCATCCGGCTCAGATATATACGTAACCGGAAACATTTCTAATACATCATTAGGTACTTATAGCCTAGTTCAAAAAGGGTATATTGCCAGATTTTCAGAAGGCGGACCTACCGGCATAAATCCAACAACAACTAACAACTTTCAAATAAATATTTATCCAAACCCTTCAAATGGTTTAGTAACCTTAAGTACCGCTATTGATAATACATTTATTATTATGGATTTAAATGGAAGGATAATTGAAGAATTTGAAGTTTTAAAAGGATTGAAATCCATTATTATTAATCAACCTAATGGTATTTACCTTATAAAAGACAAACAATATGGAAGTGTTCATAGGTTAATAATTCAAAACCCTTAATTTGTTAAAATGAATTTAATTTCATCCAATTTTCAATTGGAAGAATTGCCTTTTTGTTATTGCAAATTAAAGAACAATAAGTGATAATTGAATGTGCTGTTACACAAATTTGTTTAATATAATTTAGCATACCATATTTGGGCATTAAGAGTATTCATTTTTTTGGACTTTTTGTTTAATGAACCAATTGGTGGTTTCCGATCATATTAATTCGGGAATTATTACTAAGTCAAACCTTCGGTCTGAGCCTTTAATTATAAAAGCAAAACCAATGTTTTAACTAGTTATAGGCAATTTATTATCTTTATTTAACCTTTTTACTGTTAAATACTTCAAAGGAACAAAGGTTGCAAAGTGGTATTAATTTGTATCTTTGTTCCTTTAATTTTAATGAGTGTTTACGATAAATACGAAGCAGTAATTGGACTGGAGTGCCACATTCAATTACTTACTAAAACCAAAATGTACAGCAATGATATTGCTGAATATGGTGCATTACCAAATACCAATGTTAGCGTAATTTCTTTAGGGCACCCGGGTACTTTGCCTAAAGTGAACAAATCTGCTATAGAATTTGCCGTTAAATTAGGTTTAGCTGTTAATGCCAACATTAGAGAAGAAAACCAATTTGCGCGCAAAAATTATTTTTATGCCGATTTACCCAAAGGCTATCAAATTACACAAGATAAAACGCCAATTTGCAACGGAGGTTTTATTAATTATAAATTAAAGGATGAAGAGAAACGTGTAAACCTTACACGTATTCACATGGAAGAGGATGCAGGTAAAAGTATGCACGATGTTGATCCTTTTCATACTTTGGTTGATTTAAACAGAGCCGGTACCCCATTGTTAGAAATTGTTACCGAACCCGATTTAAGAACCGGTGAAGAGGCATACGCTTATTTAAATGAGGTAAGAAAGCTGGTACGCTATTTAGAAATATGTGATGGTAACATGGAAGAAGGTTCTTTACGTTGCGATGCAAATATTTCTGTTAGAATAAAAGGCGCAAAAGAGTATGGAAAGAAAGTGGAAGTCAAAAACATGAACTCTTTCCGAAATGTGCAGCGCGCCATTGATTTTGAAATTAAACGCCAAATTGATTTAATTGAAAAAGGAGAACCTATTGCAGTTGAAACCAGAAGTTTTGACGCTGTGGATGGAAGTACTTTTTCATTAAGAAGCAAAGAAAGTGCAAATGATTACCGCTACTTTCCGGAGCCCGATTTACAACCGGTTTTTGTAACACAAGATTATATTGCAAAAGTAAAAAGTGTATTACCGGTTTTACCATCTCAATTATTTGAAATTTACACCAAGCAATATGGTTTAAGTGAATACGATGCTTTTCAATTAACCGAACTAAAAGAAATAGCGTTTTACTATAACGAAATTGTAAAGCATACATCCAATCACAAAAGTGCGGCCAATTGGTTAATGGGTACTATTAAGTCTTTTTTAAACGAAAGAGCATTGACCATTAAGGAATTTACTTTGGCCCCTGTTAAAATTGCAGAAATTATTAAACTTATTGATGATGGAAAGGTTAGTAATACCGCTGCTGCAACCAAACTTTTTCCTGAATTAATTAACCAACCAAGTAAAACTGCCGAAGAAATTGCAATTAAGTTAGATTTAATTCAGAATAGCGATTCCGGCGAACTTCAAAAATTTGTAGATGAGGTTTTAAATAAATTTCCTGAAAAAGTTACCGAGTACAAGGGTGGAAAAGTGGGTTTACTTGGAATGTTTGTAGGTGAGGTAATGAAAGCTTCTAAAGGGAAAGCTGATCCTAAATTATTAAATCAATTAGTAAAACAATCATTAGAAAATAAAAATTAAAAATGAATAAATTAATCGTTGCCTCTACACTTGCCTTGGCATTATTTGCTTGTG
Organism: Bacteroidia bacterium; assembly: GCA_022841465.1. Lineage (GTDB taxonomy): Bacteria > Bacteroidota > Bacteroidia > B-17B0 > Aurantibacillaceae > Aurantibacillus. Next base: position 15,708 of record JALHRL010000037.1, read on the forward strand.
AAAATTCCGGACGTAAAAGCGGTTTTGAATTAAAAGGAACTTTTACCAATAGTAATAATGAAACAATATATCTTGAGAAATTAACCGGTCCACAGCCTGTTGTAGTAGATAGTACCACAATTGATGAAAAAGGTAATTTTGAATTTAAAGAATACGACCCTAAAATTGGTTTCTATCGCATAAAGGTTACTGATGCAAATTTTGCAATGTTGGTGTTAGATTCTGCAGATAAAGTTACGGTTACCGGTGATATGAAAGATTTGGGAAATTCTTATAAAGTAGATGGAAGTCCTGAAACTGTTTTGTTTATGGCTTATAACGAAATTTCTAAGCATGACAGAACAAGGGTAGATTCGTTATCGCGTATTTTTGAAAACCTGGCATCTATGTTAGGTTTAGATCAGCTGCAAGCCGTTAACCCTGAATTAGCAGCTAAACGTGGCGATTCCTTAAGTAAAACCTTAGAGGGCGTTTATATGGAAATTGTAAACCAGGCAAGCGAACGCATGGCAGTAAAAATAAGAGAAAACCTGAATATGTTTTCTACCATAAAGATCGGAAGAGCA
>JALHRL010000038.1 GCA_022841465.1 Bacteroidia bacterium
CATAATACTGAAAGAATAAATACCCTAAGGTATTTCAATAAACTAACTTTCCTCATAATTATTTACTTATAATTAACTTAGTAGGGGTAATTGTCCGCGCGCATTGAACATAACGTTTGGCAAATAGACCCAGGCGGGCTTTTGAAACATCCTGTGACTATAAACCGAAATGTTTATTTAAAGATAAATGATTATTAGCGAGGTGCAAAATAAAACACGCGAAGCGGCAACTATTTCGCACCGAGCGATGTGCCGGTCTGCCCGCTTGGGTTTATTTGCTGTTAGGCGTAGTTATTTTTTCTTTGCTAGCTTCTTTTTCTCCGCTAGTCTCGCTTCAAGTTGTTCTTCTAAGTCTGGGGGATATAAGCTAAATCCTAGGTCTATTTTGAGGTCTGCGCATAGTTTTAATAATTCGTGTGGGAAGTAGTCTGATTGTAGCGCAATATTATTATACCCCATTCTAAGTTCTATAGCAAAGTCAAGTGTCGAATAAGTTACGTCTTTGTTTGTAGTAACTTTTTTAAGTTCCAATTTGTTTTTTGTTAGATACTTAATTGTGTCTTTTATTTGTTTGTCTAATTTGTCAGAGTCAGCATTGCTTGTACAAAACGACATTCCCGATGTCTGCACTTTTCTGCCATCAGGTATAGTTTTGAAAACAGGCTCGCCTTTTTTGTAAGTGTCGTACGGCTTAATTTTTATTTTTTTTACTAAGCTGTCGATGTCTAATTTGTCACCCGATACTCTTAAAATGCAACTCATATTTGTGTCTATATAATTACGCCTAACGTTTTGCAAATTTTGCACAGTGCGGCATTTCGAAGCTTCCTGTGTCTAAAAACCGAAACGTTTATTTAAAGATAAATGATTATTAGCGAGCCGCAAAAACAAATTTCACGTAGTGGCCAAAAAAATGCGCGCGAGCGATGACCCTCCGTCCGCCGCATTTGGCAAATTTGCTGTTATAGGTTGTGCGCTGCACCCAAGTAAGTCTTGATTGGGTGTCTACTTGTGAATTTTTAGTAAAAAATATTGTCCTTTTTTTGTATATTTGCAATATGAAAGCAATGGTCATTACTCCCAAAAGTCAAACTGAGTTTAAGTTTATTAATGACTTACTTAAGAAGCTTGGAATTGTGTCTGCAACTATGACTGAAGAGGAGTTAGAAGATATTGGTTTGTCAAAAATGCTTAAGTCTGTAGATAAAACAAAAAAGGTCAGCAGAGAAAGTATTATGAATAAACTTAAGTCATAGTAATGCAAGTTGAATTTTTAAGTAAATTTTCCAAAGACGTTGATCATATTAGTCAAAAGTCTGTAAAAACTAATGTCGTTAAATTAATTCGCTTGATGGAGTCTGAAAGTGATTTGAATAATATTCCTAATTTAAAAAAGCTCGTTGGTCACAAGTCAGCTTATAGAGTCCGAATAGGAGATTACAGAGTTGGATTTTTTTACGAAGGTCGGAAAGTCATTTTTGCGAGAATTGTCCACCGCAAAGATATTTACAAAGTATTTCCTTAAGTCTAGGTCGTCCGTCAGCGCATTACCTATAACGTTTGGCAAGCTTGCGCAGTGCGGCTAATGAAACACTGTCTGCCGAAACGTTAATTTAAAGATACAAATGTTTTTTAGACTTTTGCAAAATGAAAATGTCAATTCGCGAAGCGACCTTAAATTTGCAAAAGCCTTGCACGTCCGCCCGCATTGCGCCATGGCTTGCTGTTATGCGGTCGTGCACCCTTGTTCTAGTCAAGTCAGTGTCCACCGAAAATGTCCACTTGTTTATTTATTAGCCGTTACTAAATGTACTGTAGCCATTACAAATAACGCCATAACCAAAGCCATACCAATAACTAAAATTAGTTTTGTGCCTGTGCTTCTATTGCTAACATCAATGTCAGAATTAAATCGGGAGAGGCGGTTTAATATTTTGTCAAATGTATTCATCGCATAATATTTTTGTGTGAATTGAGAGTAATAAATGTACGAATTCTGTCCGAGTGTGTGCGAAAATTTATTTAAGTGTCCAGGATAATGATCATTGTCAGCCGGAATGCTACTGGGCTTGTCGAGCTGTGATGTCGATACGAAATGAACGTAAAATTGTCTACTGAGATGCTTTTTTTTGTCAAGCCGAAATGTCGTCGACCGAAAAGTTACTATTCTCATCTGAACGAAATATTAGTTCGTCGTCCGGGGTGCATGCGGCATAACGGTTTCGCGGCTTGTTTTGTTTGGGGATTGCAACAATGTCTACCGAAATATTACTAACAAAGCTATAATTTTATTGGACATTTGCAAAGCAAAAATTAAATAATTGTCTACCGCTTTTGCAAATGCCGCAGCCGAATGCCCAAATAGAACAAGCCGTGTGTTATAAGTTGGCCAACACACTTAGCTTAGTCAACCTGTCCGCTAGTTTTCGCATACATTTTAGCGCTTATAATTTTGTCGCCTTTTGTATAATGATTATGCAGATTGTTTTCAAATGTATAACCGCACTTTTTTAAGACATTTTCTGATGCAATATTAAAATCGAAAATTGGCGCTTCAATTCTATTATAATTTAGTGATGTCAAACAATGATTGGTAAATTGTCTTACAACATTTGTAATAATACCTTTATTTCTAAATGGTTTGCCAAGCCAATAATAGATTTCTGCTGTCTTAGAGTCAAGCCCATGTGGGAAATGAAAACCAACGTGTCCAATTAATTCATTACTGCTATTTCTTATAACCCAGTTTTTACGAATATTGTTTTCAGTTTCAAATGTTAGAATATAATTAAACCAATTTTCTGCGTCTAGGTCAGTATACGGTTTAGGAACTCTTAATGTTTGATTGTAAAGTTCTTCGTCGTTCATATAAGCAATAAGCGCGTCTTTGTCTTGACGTGAAGTTCTTGTCAAGTAAATGTCGTTGTCTATGCGAATATCGATTTCCATTTATGTCTAGTTGGCTTACTTATAACGTTTTGCGGCTACCAGTAGTTGGCATTTTGGAACACTCAACTGTCTATACCCACAAATGTTTATTAAATGTACTAATGTTTATTAGCAAAGCCAAAATAAATTAAAGGTCTGCGAAGCAGGCAATAAATTGGCTTTGCGATGACCACGTCTGCGCCAATTACTGGTAGGTGCTGTTAGTGGCTGGCGTTCTGTCCCCCGTTGCATTGTCGCCCGCGTCTGTTTTGAGTCTACTGTCATTGTCGGTCTGCGTTTGTGTCGGCTGTGCGTTGCGTATTTTTTAGAAGCGTTGGATTTTTTTTAATTTAATTTTTCTTTTGAGTCGGCTTTGCAAGCTCTTTTAAAAACTTTTGTCACTGCGTTTGATAATGCGGTTTTTAAAAGTGCTTGCAAAATGTGTCAGCCTTCATAAATTTATTGTAGAAAAATAAAACACTAAAACCTATCCAAATTCATTACTTTATTCCATGCTGCAACAAAGTCTTTTACAAATTTTTCTTTAGAATCGTTACTTGCATAAACTTCTGCCAATGCTCTTAATTCAGAGTTGGATCCAAAAATTAAATCTGATCTAGTTGCAGTCCATTTTATTTTTCCTGTTTTTCTATCTTTACCTTCAAAACGTTCTTTTGAATCAGCAATTGGACTCCACTCAATACTCATATCTAGTAGATTAACAAAAAAGTCATTCGTTAATTTATCTTTTTGAGTTGTCAACACCCCTTCTTGTGAGTTATTATAATTGGCGTTCAAAACACGTAATCCGCCAAGCAATACTGTCATTTCTGGTGCTGTTAGCTTAAGTAATTGTGCTTTGTCAACTAACAACTCTTCAGTTGGTATTGTATATTGAGTTTTTGAATAATTTCTAAACCCGTCAGCCATTGGTTCTAACACGGACATACCTTCAATACTTGTTTGTTCTTGAGTAGCATCCATTCTTCCTGCTTTAAATGGGACAGGGATATTAAAACCTGAATTTTTAATTGATTTTTCTAGACCTACTGTTCCACCTAAAACAATCAAGTCAGCAATCGAAACTTGATTTTTAGATTTTGAATTAAAATCATTTTGAATTTTTTGATAGACGTTCAATACTTTCTCTAATTGTTTTGGGTTGTTTACTTCCCATTCTCTTTGAGGTAACAATCTAATTCTAGCACCATTAGCTCCACCTCTTTTATCAGAACCACGAAAAGTACTTGCAGAAGACCATGCAGTATAAATTAATTCACTAACAGTTAAGCCGGAATTTAATATAGCTAATTTCAAATTTTCAATATCATTGGCATTTATTATAGGAGTTGTTGCCACAGGAATAGGGTCTTGCCATATTAAACTTTCTTTTGGAATTTCTGGCCCTAGATATAAGGAACTAGGCCCTAAATCTCTGTGTGTTAGTTTAAACCAAGCTTTTGCAAAGGCTTCATCAAAAGCCAATGGATTATCATAAAAGTTTTTTGAAATTTTATTGTAGATAGGATCAAATTTTAGTGCTAAGTCGGTAGTTAGCATTGTTGGTAAATGCATTTTACTACTATCAAAAGCATCTGGAATAATTGCTTTACCATTTTTAGCAACCCATTGTTTAGCTCCTGCTGGACTTTGTGTTAGTTCCCATTCGTTTTCAAAAAGAATGCTAAAAAAGCTATGCCCCCATCTTGTCGGAGTAGGTGTCCAAGTAACTTCTAACCCCGAAGTTATAGCGTCTCTTCCTTTTCCTGATTTATACGTACTTTTCCATCCTAAACCTTGTTCCTCAATAGCAGCAGCTTCTGGTTCTTTCCCTACCAGTGAAGCATCACCTGCTCCATGTGTTTTACCTAAGGTATGACCACCAGCTATTAAAGCAACTGTTTCTTCATCATTCATTCCCATTCTTCCAAAAGTTTCTCTAATATCTTTAGCTGCAGCTAAAGGGTCTGGATTGCCATTTGGCCCTTCAGGATTCACATATATCAAACCCATTTGAACGGCCGCAAGTGGATTTTCTAGTTTTCTACCATCAGAATGTCTATTATCTTCTAGCCATTTGGTTTCTTTTCCCCAATAAACATTAGATTCTGGTTCATACACATCCTCTCTACCACCCGAAAAACCAAAAGTTTTAAAACCCATTGATTCTAAAGCAACATTTCCTGTTAAAATCATCAAATCTGCCCAAGATATTTTGTTGCCATACTTTTGTTTTATTGGCCAAATTAATCTTCGTGCTTTATCCAAGTTTCCATTATCTGGCCAGCTATTCAGTGGTGCAAATCTTTGTTGGCCGGCACAAGCACCACCTCTACCGTCACCTGTTCTATATGTACCCGCACTATGCCAAGCCATACGAATGAAGAGCGGACCATAATTTCCAAAATCGGCAGGCCACCAATCTTGAGATTCCGTCAAGATTTTTTGAATGTCTTTTTTTAATGCGAAATAATCCAAAGAGCTAAATTCTTTGCGATAATTAAAATTAGCATCCATAGGATTTGACAATTCAGAATTTTGTCTAAGGACTTGCAAATTTAGTTTGTTTGGCCACCAATTTTCATTGCTAGCCGCATTCGTAGTAGTTTCTCCTACTTTAGTAGACTTTGCAGTATGCCCCATAGGACATTCGCCAGATTTTTTTTCCATTTTTTGTGCATTTGTTGCCCCACACAATAATAGGGCAGGGATTAATAATAAATTTTTCATTTTTTGTTATTTTTGAATTTACCTGTTATTTGCAATTTTATATCAGTGACATTGAAGTTTTTTATTTTATTCTTTATAAAATATTCATTGATGAGTTTGTTAAGTTTTTCGTCTTCATAATCTTCTATTCTATCAGTTTCGGCACAATACAAATGATGATGGTTAGATAAAACAGCGTCATAACGCATGATGTCCTTTTCTGTTTTCACTTTTTTCAAAAGTTCGTTTTCAACTAAAGAATCTAAAACTTTATAAACAGTTCCAACAGAAATATTTGGATGATTTACTTTAATGTATTCAATCACATTTTCAGCAGTAGGGTGATTGTTTAACTTAACAATAGCCTCATATATAGCTACACGTTGTGGCGTTACTTTCAGCCCTCTTTCTTGTAGTTTTTCTCTGAAAAAAGTAGTCATTTTGTTTTATGAAAGATTGATAATTATTCCGCAAAGATAATAATTCTTATTTAGTAGTCAATATTTTTTTAGAAAAAATTTAAGAAAGTTATTATAATACTCACTATTGTCATTTGGTGCGGTGGGAAAATTTGGCTCTTTTGGTTTTGCTAAGGGTCGGCTTGTGTGTCGGGCAAAACCAAATGTGCCAAATATGGGTTGGTTTAAAATTGAATTAAAAAAAAGTGTGGTGGGAAAAATAAAAAATATAGAAGGGTCGGCTTGTCGGGTTGGCAAAAAGTCCCCCCGAAAGTAAGGGTTAAATTGTCGGTATATTATGTTTGTCCACTGTGTCAATTTTGTCTGGTCGTCTGTCTTTTTACGCTTGCCACTAACGTTTGGCTAGCTTGCGCAGTGCGGCTTATGAAACACTGTCTGCCGAAACGTTAATTTAAAGATACATGTTTATTAGACTTTTGCAAAATGAAAATGTCAATTCGCGAAGCGACCTTAAATTTGCAAAAGCCTTGCACGTCCGCCCGCATTGCGCCATGGCTTGCTGTTAGCGGTAGTTTATTTAAGTAGTCCGATTAATTTGTGTTTGTCACGGTACAACAAATAAATGCAGATTGTCGACATAAATAAAATGTAAATAGTTATAAATGCTCCAAAATGAAATGAAAAATTGACAAGTGAAATGTTTATAAAAATTGTCAGCGATAATATAGTACCAATTAAGTTTGTTTTAGGAATTAGGGTCAGAACAGCACTTATTACTTGTGCAAGTCCAATAGTCCAAATGTAAAGTCCTGAGTGTCCGAAAAACCAGAAAACTGTTTCGGGTGAGTTTATGTCCTTAACTCTTGAAATGTCAATGTTTGAATTTGTCATGTGCATACCAAACAATTTTAAAAGTCCAAACGCAAGATTTGTCAAGCCTATTATAATGCGAAGAATAAGATCTATAACATTCATATTTGTCCTTATAAATTACCGCTAACGTTTGGCAAGCTTGCGCAGTGCGCTAATGAAACACTGTCTGCCGAAACGTTAATTTAAAGATACATGTTTATTAGTCTTTTGCAAAATGAAAATGTCAATTCGCGAAGCGACCTTAAATTTGCAAAAGCCTTGTACGTCCGCCCGCATTGCGCCATGGCTTGCTGTTATAAGTAGTAGGGCGACACAAGGCTTGATACGTCTAACGTGTCAAATTATTGTCATGTTAATTTACTCTTTTACAACTGGAGGAGTGAATTTTATCACTTTATCTAACACTGGTGGACAATTGTAACAATGTAGCTTTGGATTTTGTAAAATATTACCTAAAGCCTGACTTAGCAAATTATTTATACTGTCGGTATTGCTTTGAAGTCGTACCGAATTATACCAAGTTGTACTGCGTGAGTAAATAATTCCCAATGAGTCCAAAGTATAATATATTCGTCCGCCGTCAATTGGGGCATGATTGTCCGAGGTAAATGCTTTAATACTATGTCCTATTTTATTATAGATGAAATTAGTGCTACCAATAAATTTGTCTGCTGTGTCAGTCAGATTAAAATCTTTGTATTTGATTGTGTCAATGTCACGAGAACGTTCGGAGTTATTTAAATAGTAAAAAACTATTTTTTTGGAACTAACTTTTTTGTCTGAGCAGTTAAAAAACCATATTGTTGCCAGTATTAATATTATTGTCCGCATGATATTTTTTTGTCTACGAGATTGTCACGCCCTATTACTTATAACGTTTGGCAAGCTTGCGCAGTGCGTCTTATGGAACACTGTCTACCGAAACGTTAATTTAAAGATACGTGTTTATTAGTCTTTTGCAAAATGAAAATGTCAATTCGCGAAGCGACCTTGAATTTGCAAAAGCCTTGCATGTCCGCCCGCATTGCGCCATGGCTTGCTGTTAGCACTTGTTTATTTAAGCAGTCTGCTTGTTTTAATGTCGCCATTAATGGTTACATTTTTTAATTTCTTGAATTGCTTATTAAATTCTAAATAATTGTCTTTAACGATTATGTAAGTTAAGCCAAAACAACAAGTACACGAACAATTATTTCCATAGCCATAGTATATTAAATTTAGGGTTGTGTTATTTTTGATTTGAATGTCGCACAAAAATGAGTTACAACAATTACCAACAAGATTAATGTCTATTATTATTAGGGAGTCTGTTACTTTAATTGTGTTTATTTTTTCAGGGCCAAAAGGAGGTCTGTCGTTTTTGCATTCGGATATTTTTACTTTATCAAAGTCTAAACCAAAGTTTTTAGCTTCCATTTGATTGTCTGTCCAGGGTAAAACAGTAGTGCCAAATAAGAAGTTTTTCCTTGCATAACTCTCAATAATAATGGTGTCTGTTTTAAAAGGATAATTTGCTTGATGAGGGTCGCGTCTTTTTAAATAAAGAGTGTCATTTTGAGCGCAAAATGTCGAGATGTTTACAAAAAACAGAAATATGATTATAATATTTTTCATTGTTAATTATGTCTATTTCCGTTGTCTGTATAAATGAGTGCTAACGTTCTCACAGTTGGCGATCGGCGGGCTTTTGAAACATTAAACCGTCTATACATACAACTGGTTATATAAAGATACAAAACGGAATTAGAGAGGGCAAATGAAAATTAAAAAGCGCTTCAGCGCACCGTTTTTGCCCGAACGATATACAGTTCCGCCCGCTGCTCGCTAACTGTGTGTTAGTGCCAGTTTGTTATTCAAACCAAACAGGAAAGCTCATGTAAGTCCGTGCTTTTTTACCGTCTTCAAATTGTCCAGGTGTCCAGTTTGGCATATTTTCTACGATGCGTTTGGCTTCGGAGTCAAATTTATCATTTACACCTTTCATTATTTTGTCAAACCGAACTTTACCGTCCTTTTCAATAACAACTTTTACAAATACATTTTTGGTTGTCGGTGTTTTAGTCAAGGAGGTTGGGTAATTTGAGTTCTTTTGAATATATTGTTGTAACGCCTCTTTTGAGTCACCAAGTTGTGGCATTATAGGAACAACTGTATAGATTGTTTCGTCATTATTGTCAGTGTTTATTACCTCGTCTTGTAGAATAATAGCGTTGAAATATTCGTCAATTTTTGAATTTTTGTCGTTTTGCTTTGGTGTCATAACGTATGCACGAATAACATTTGATTTATGATAAAACATTATAGACGTAACAAAAATATCTTCATTCATTTCTTTATTCGTAAAAATGAATTTTTGTTCGTAGCAATTTTTATTTTTATAAGTACCTTTTCTATCATAAATCATTTTGCCTTTTATTACATTTTCAGCTGTCGGTTTAATAAGACTGGCAAAATAGTCAAGTTCCTTTAAGCTGTCCGCAGGATTGGTCAATTGTTTTGAGTTTAATATTGCCACAGCATAGGCTACATTTATTGTCGTTGTCGGGAAGGAACGAAATTCTTGTGAAGTCATAACCTCGTTGTCAACGGGGTCATTTTTTAACGGAGTTTCCTCAAATGGAACCTGAAGTCCGTAGCCGTTTAAATGATAATATTTGCCAAACGGTGCTTTCTTGTCTTGTCCGAATGATGTCGAAATGATTGTCGATATTAATATTGTCGTGATTATTTTTTTCATGTCTTTACAAATTGGCACTAACGTTTGGCAAGCTTGCGCAGTGCGGTTATGAAACACTGTCTGCCGAAACGTTAATTTAAAGATACAAATGTTTATTAGACTTTTGCAAAATGAAAATGTCAATTCGCGAAGCGACCTTAAATTTGCAAAAGCCTTGCATGTCCGCCCGCATTGCGCCATGGCTTGCTGTTAGTAGTTGTTGCGGACCCAATGTTGATCAATTACAGTCTGTCCTTGGATTTACTCCTTGCAGTAAGATAGCCTGTCCATAAACTAGCCAAAATACCAATAGAGATAAATAGAGATGAATATGAAGGAATGCCAGTGATTAATATTCGTATTATTCCAGCGCAAAATAGGATACTAGTAATAACTAAAAACACGAAAAACCATTTCTTTTCCATGAAAGTCTTTATCCTTGTAACATGTAATTGCTCTGTCCTTACTTTATTATAGAGGACGGCTTCGAAATCATCACAGAAGATTTCAAAAGTCTCTGGATTGCAAAAGTTTTCATTTACGCCAATTACAAACTTTCTTTTGTCAACGAATATAATTTTAAAATAGATTCCGTTATAATGTTGAATAATATAGCTTTTGATGTCTTTGTAGTTAATAGTTGTAGTCCCAGTATGAGTTTTGAAGTCTACTGAAGATTCATTTATTGAAGCGGATCCTTGTTTTTTTGTCTTTTTGCGATTTAACCAGAATATTAAAGCTGGTATTATAAAGGCAAGAATAATTGATATTCCTATGCCAATATAATGTCGGGTGAACGAAATACTAAGTAGAAGTAGTATGAAAATTCCGAAAGATAAACCGAAAAGCTTAAGCAAAGTCTTTGTGTCAGTGTATTCAAAATTGTAATCGCGAGGCTTATTATTGTCTTGAGTTGTCATGAATTTATGTTTGTCTCCGCAATTACTACTAACGTTCCCACAGTTGGCGATCGGCGGGCTTTTGAAACATACTCCCGTCTATACATACAACTGGTTATATAAAGATACAAAACGGAATTAGAGAGGGCAAATGAAAATTAAAACGCGCGTCTGCGCACCGAAATTTGCCCGAACGATATACCGTTCCGCCCGCTGGTCGCTAACTGTGTGTTACCGGTAGTTGTTAATGATATTGAATGACATCTTTTGTCGCCTTGTCATTTAGGAAATTAATTGAAATATAGGAGTCTTTATATGCGTTTTTGTCACAATACTTTAGATAGTAATGCCATTCAGAAATGTTTTTGTTATCCAAAGAAGTCAAAACGTTTGTCGGTTTTCCAAATATTTTTATGATCTCCTTTTTAGATTTGTCGACTAGGTCAAGTTGTTTATTATTAAGCCATAATTCCCTTTGAGGAGGATTTTTTATTTGAATGTTGATGTCATTTACTTTTGCACATATAACGGTTTCTGTTGGTTCTTTTAAGTAAAGAGCAGAGGAGTCGATAAAGTTATTATAAATCGTAATTTTTGTCCAAACAGTTTTGTCATAAGTGTTGCCGTTTTCTTTTTCATGATACAAAACTGCGTCTACGGTATAATAGCTTGGATACCTTATTTCGTAAATACCTCGCGAGAACAAGTATTTTGAAATTTGTGATTCTTGTTTACCTGCACTCTCACTTAAGTCGTAACGAACAGCACTTAATTTGTCCATGGTAATTTTCAAACCAGTTTGTCTGTGTTTTTTGAAGAACCAAACTAATGAGTCAAGATATGTTTTTGAAGACAGTGTATCTAGGTCACCGTTCGTCAAAAAGGAAAACTTATTTGTCTTGAACTCTAAAGTCGATGTCTTTGGTTTTACGGCTTTGTCGAGCGATTGGAAATTAGAATAAATTGTCTGGCCAAATGCAATTACAAACTGAAAAGTTAGAATATGGAATATGATGAATTGTCTCGTCATTACAATTACCGGTAACGTTCCCACAGTTGGCGATCGGCGGGCTTTTGAAACATACACCCGTCTATACATACAACTGGTTATATAAAGATACAAAACGGAATTAGAGAGGGCAAATGAAAATTAAAACGCGCGTCTGCGCACCTTGAATTGCCCGAACGATATACCGTTCCGCCCGCTGGTCGCTAACTGTGTGTTAGTGGTTGTAGCCGGCACACAGATACGTCCTGGGACGTGTCTGCCAATAAGAAATTAATTTGAAATAAAAACTTTTTTAGACCTTATAGCAACGTTGTCAGAAATGATTTGCACTAAGTAAAAATTTGTCGGCAGGTCAAGTTCATTAGTCTGGTCGAGATTTTTACAAAGTATTGACTTGCCACTTAAGTCGAAAACGACTAATTGGTAATTACCTTTTATTTGATCTGTTAAAGTCAAGGTGTTTTTATGAGCAAAAAAGTCTATTTCGTTTGTCTTAGAATTTTTCTTGATGAAAGAAGTAGTCGGATAACCTTCAATTGTCACAAAAGAAAGGACGGTAATATTGTTTGGCGTAGCAGCCTGAGTAAGCGTGAAGTTTAGAGCTAGAGTTGTTAGGTTGGTTGTAGTATAAGTATAATTAAATGGATTGCTATGAACTAATGGAATAGAGTTCATGTAGTTGTTAGGTCCGCCATGTGTTGACCAAGAACAAACTGTTATTTTTAATGAATCATAACCTGTTAGATTAATAGCGGTGTCGACTATGCAAGTGTATGTTCCAACCACTGATGTTTCAAGATAAGCACTAATTGGATCACTTAATTTTATTATGCCCCCTGATGTTGTCATGTTAAAGCCATGGCATTTTGTAAAAGGCAGAATAGTCACCTGTGCCTGCGCATAAAAGACAAACAAGATTAATATGGTAAGTAACTTTTTCATCTCTTAAACGAATATACGAAAAATCTTGTCATTGTCAAGCGAATGCTTTTTTTCCGAGGTCTGTCCGCGGCTATTACCACTAACGTTTTGCGGCCTTACCTAGTTTTTTGCTATGTCAAGTTACACATTTGAGCGTTAACACGCAAAAAATTAGGTAAGACCGCTGTTAGCACTTGTAGGGGCGCACACAGTATGATACGCTTTGCTATGGTTTGTGTCCGCGATTATTTTTAATGTCTATAAATGTTAGATAAACTTCTTGTTTTCGGATTTCGAGATTTGTCAACGTTGTTATTAAGTTATTTTTAAAAAAGTGTTGGTATTCCCAGGCTATTTTTACTCCATCACTCATTTCATGGTCCCATGGATAAAAAATGTATTTATTTGTTTTGTCACCGGTTAGTGAACTAAGACTTTTATAATAGCCGTTTACTTTTTCATGCAAGGTGTAGGCGTTATATTTTGTGTCTGGTTTTTCGCCGAGTTCGCCGCAAAATATTTTGTTTAATGTAGAATATGCGAAAAGACTGTCGTTGAATGAATAATTAATGATTTCATCTTTTGTCATTGAGTATGGGTCTTTTACTTTGTAATGTTCAATTAAGTATGATTTAACTGTGTCAATGTAAAGCGCAACTTTGTCAGCCTCATTTTTTAAAAGAAGTTCTAAGGAATCGTTTGCAAAGTCAACCCAATTCTTTTTGATATCCGTTGTCTTGTCGACGATGAACTTGTAATGAAAAAGTTGTTTTCTTAATTGATAATAGTTGTCAGCGGAAATTATGTCCGGCGAATTATTGCAAGAGGTCAAAATGAAAAGCGGAATGATTGTCCAAGCGATATATTTTTTAATCGTCATAAAGTTTTTTGTCTACCGGAATGTCTGTCCGCCCCTATTAGTGCTAACGTTCCCCAAGCAGGCACAGTTTGCATTTTGAAACAGTATCTACCGAAAACGATATTTAAAGATACCAATGTTTGTTGCTTTTGCAAAAACAAAAAAATAGTCGGCCCGCATTTTTGCAAAAGCTATTACCTCTTCCGTGCAAATTGTGCTTGCTTGGTGTTATGCGCTGCTGGCCGCACACAGTTTTTTGTCGGTATCCGCCTTAAGAAATTATTTGTCCGTTAAAGTCAAACTTATATTTATTATTTTCCCAGTCCGTCGCTAAAATGTATTCGTCTGTCATTATAAAACTATCTCTACCGTCGGGGGTAACGAAAATGTCCGCACCGCTTTGGCGCCACAATACTTTGCCATTTCTATCAATCATTGTTATTTCTAACTCTCCGTGAACAATGTAATTGTCTTGACGCTTAAATATTTCGAAGCAAGTAAAAATGTCTGCTTTTGTTTTCCATATTAAGTTTAGGTCTGGGATTGATAAACAAAAGATGGAATCAGAACAACAAATTACCAAGCGGTCAGATTCAATGATTGCCGAATTCTCATAAATTCCCGTTGCTCCACCGTCTGCCCCAATAACAGCACTTTTTATAAGAACTTCGTCTTTGAAAACTTTGATACCATAAACTGAAGTAAACCGAAACTCAGATTCAGGAAAGTGTATTAAGTCATAGTCATTAATATTGTCCGCCGAACCAAAGCGGTAAGTGGGATCGCTGTCTATTGTTATTTTATATTTGTCTGAGGTAAAGTCAGCCATTTCTATAGATTTTTTGTCTACCGATATTTTTTTAGTTCGATGTCACGGCCGGTTACGCATAACGTTTTGCAGCTACTGGCTGTTTTTTGCTAAGTCCAAGTTACACATTTGAGCGTTAACCCGCAAAAAATTGCCAGTAGGTGCTGTTATAAGTTGCCAGCCGCACACAGTTTTAGTTTAGTTGTCTTAGGTCTGAGATAATGTTAACTAAGTCTGTTGTCGAATGATTTGAAATACTTATGTCCCAAGTGCAATAGTCGTAATCGTCATGTGGCTCTTCAGTCTTGAAGTCTTTTTTAATTGAAGAAAATATTTTATTTGTAAGCTCTTTAACTTTGTCGCCGTCGGGCTTTTTGATAGGATATTTTAAAGTTATTTCATTTGGCTTAATAAAAATGTCAAATACAGGGATTAGATTTCGCGAAAACAAATAATTGCCTGTCGATGTATGATTAATTCTTGAGTCTGTGAACCTGTCGGCAAGATAACCATGCAAGTCTTTAAGAGCTTTTTCGTCGTCAACCAAGTAGTCAATTTCGTCGCTATTTTTGCCGTTAATATGCTTTAAAAAATAATGGTAGAATTTATTATAATTTTCGGCGTCTTTGTAATGAAGTCCGATGTCGATGGCATAAAGATCTGAGGCTTCGATAAAATTCATACTACTTACTATAATTTCTTTTTCGTTTAAATAGAATTTAGTGTGAAGTCTTTTGACCTGATAAAGTTCAATGCCTAAATTGTCGAGCGTTTGAAAGTCGTGCGGCTCGATGCTCCTAAAAAATATTTTAATTGATACGCCTCTTTGTCGAGCCTTAGTTAATTCCTCGAGAACATATGTCCAGTTAGAAAGATCGAGCCATGCTGTAACGGCATAAAATTTTTCTGTCGACTGAGCGATGAGCTTGGCAATTTGTCGGCCGATTAAATTTGGGTTTATTATGTCCATGATATTTTATTTGTCTACGGGAATTGTCCGGCTGGTTACTTATAACGTTTTGCAAGCTTGCGCAGTGCGGCTAATGAAACACTGTCTGCCGAAACGTTTTTATAAAGATATATGTTTATTAGACTTTTGCAAAATGAAAATGTCAATTCGCGAAGCGACCTTAAATTTGCAAAAGCCTTGCACGTCCGCCCGCATTGCGCCATGGCTTGCTGTTATGCGGTCGTGCACCCTTGTTCT
>JALHRL010000039.1 GCA_022841465.1 Bacteroidia bacterium
GCAAGTAACGTTGCTGGCAGTAGTTGTAGCGGTTAAGCCACTAGGTTGTGTTATTTGTACACTTCCTGAAGCAGCACAATTTTGTGCATCGGTAACGGTAAAATTATACACGCCTGCTATTAATGCTGTAGCTGTTGGTAAAGCCTGTGTATTGCTCCAGTTATAAGTATAACCCGGAGTTCCTCCACCTGCATTAATTGTAGCAAAACCATTATTTCCACCTGAACAACTTACACTTCCAACAGCACTAATTGTTGCGGTTAACAATGGTGGTTGTGTAATTGTAAACACAGTAGTTGCAGTACAGGTGTTTTGATCGGTTGCAACCATTGTGTAAGCTCCCGCACATAAATTACTCACTGCTTGTGTTGCAACAGGGAAAGGACCTCCCGTGTAATAATAAGAAACAGCGCCTATTGCATTTGTTGTGGATGCTGTTGCCATACCGTTACAAGTATTAAAACAAGAAACATTAGTAGTAGTTACACTAGAAATTAATTGCGGAGGATTATTTAATTGAACAGAACCTGTAATAACACATCCGTTATTATCAGTTACCGTTACTAAATAAACACCCGCACCCATATTACTTGGTGTTGAAGTATTTCCTCCAATACCTGGTGCCGGTAACCAACTATAACTATAATTTGGTGTACCGCCTAATACACCTGCATTAGCAGATCCATTAATTGCGTTTGTACATTTTGGATTTGTTCCTGTTACAGTTAACGATAAAGTAAGTGGTTGAGTAATTGTTACACTTGTAGAAGCTTTACAACCAACCGCATCTGTAATGGTTACTGTATGAACACCCGCTAATAAATTAGTTGCAGTTCCGGTGTTTTGTCCGTTACTCCATGCATAAATTGGGAAGCCGGGAGCCATGGTGCCTCCGGTAACTAAAGCCGTTGCAGACCCATTATTACCACCGTTACAACTAACGTTTGTTTGACTGCTAATACTTACTTGCGGTCCTGATGCATTTGGAACTGTTGCTGCTAATGTTTGAATACAGCCATTATTGTCTTGCACTTGAACTGTATAAGTACCCGCAGGAACATTGCTTAATACCGGGCCGGTTTGACTTGTACTCCACGTATATGTATACGGACCAAAACCACCATTAGCTGTTACTGTTGCACTACCATTATTTTGATTACAATTAGCTGTAGTTGTATTACTAA
The DNA here is from genome assembly GCA_022841465.1 of Bacteroidia bacterium. GTDB lineage: Bacteria > Bacteroidota > Bacteroidia > B-17B0 > Aurantibacillaceae > Aurantibacillus. The sequence continues at coordinate 1,185 of JALHRL010000039.1, forward strand.
TAACACTTACTGAAGTTGGCTGAGTAATGTTTACTGAATTAGTAAAATTACAACCGTTTGCATCCGTTACCGTAACTGAATATACGCCTGCTGCAAAACCACCGGCAGATGTTAATGTTGATCCACCTGGAGTCCATAAGTAAGTAAAACCAGGAGTACCACCCGTTATATTTGTAACAGTTGCACTTCCGTTAGAGCCGTTAAAGCAACTTACACTTGTGGAATTAATAGCAAAGTTTAATTGAGCAGGTTGCGTAATTGTTACAACCGTTTGTGATGTACATCCAAAAACATCTAATAAATATACAGTATAGGTGCCAGGAATTAAATTGTTGGCTGTTTGTGTTGTTTGACCGTTACTCCAACTATAAGTTATCGGTGCAGAAAAGTTACCAGAACCGCCGGCTGTAGCATTCCCATTTCCAAAGCCAAAACAAGTTACATTGTTGGCATTTGTAATTACTGCTGTACCTCCTGGGATAGAGTTAACGGCAACTTGGCCTGTTTGAGTACAACCATTTTGATCTTGTACTAAAACTGTATAATTACCTGCTGCTACACCAATTGTTTGTGGATTGTTTCCGCCCTGTGGCGACCAAGTATAAGTGTAACCACCAGCACCACCGGCAGCAATTACATTTGCAAAACCATTTTCAGCCGTACAATTTGCACTAGTTGCTGATAAAGTTAAACTTATTGGTGCAGGTTGTGTTACCTGAACAGATTGTGTTAATGTACATCCTCTACTGTCTGTAACAGTTATATTATAAAAACCTGCACTAACGTTATTAAAAGTATTTGATGCTTGATTTGGGCCTGCATTTATATTGAATAAATACGGACTTGTTCCTCCGCCTGCCAATGCAGTAATTGTTCCATTAGAACCGCCGTTACATGTTGTAGGTAAGCTTGATAAATTTAAAGTTAAAGCAGCTGGCTGTCCTATTGCAACTGTTACGGTAGTTACACAACCAACCGCATCTTGAACGTTAATAGTATAATTTTGCGCAGTTAAATTTGTAAATATTCCAAAACCACTGGTTTGATTTGTTGGAGTTAAAGTATAATTATAATTTGGAACACCTCCATTTGTAGTTAGAGTAAAACTTCCATTACTTCCTCCAAAGCAGCTAACATTTGAAAAAGATAAAACGGAAGAACTAGGACTTCCCGTATTTCCAATATTGAAATTAACGGTATATGTACAACCATTATTATCTTGTATAACCACACTTTTTGGTCCGGCTAACTGATTACTTAAAATATTATTAGTACTAAATCCGCTGCCAAAATTATATTGGTAAGGTGCTTGTCCGCCGGAAACGGAAGTAACAGTTGCAGAACCATTTGAATTTCCACATGCTGCTGCAGTTACAGGTATTACTGCTGCAGTTGGTCCGTTAACAGTAGTTATAATTGCGTTTGTTGTATACAAACAACCAAAAGCATCTTGAACAGTTATGGTATGCTGACCCGCAGCTAAGTTTGAAGTTGTAGAACCTGTAGTAACACCATTTACGCTAAATGTATAAGGGGCTGAACCTCCTGTTACTCCGGTAATTCCAATAATACCGGTATTTGCATTACAAGCAGTTTGAGCTGTTGTAAAAGTTAAGTTACTAATAGGTGTAGAAGGTAAAATAGTTATAACTTTTGTAAGCATACAATTATTTACATCTCTAACACCAATTGTGTATGTACCTGGTGCTAAATTCGGGAAAGTAGAGGTTGCTTGAAATGGCCCGTTGTTAATGTTGTAGGTGAATGGTGCGGAACCTCCTGTGATTGCACCAACGGCAATATTACCATTATTAAATCCACAAGTGGTATTTGTTTGTGTATGAGCAATTGCCGTTATACCTGGAGTGTTTAAAATAGTTGCCACAAACTGAGCGGAACAACCGAAATTATTATTTAGTGTAACAGTATAGTTTCCGGGGGCTAAATTAGTTACGGTTTGTGTTCCAATTGGATTTCCGTTAAGTAAATAACTGGTAATCGTTTGCCCAGGACCGGAAGTGTTTGCTATAACTAATATTCCGTTATTTTGACTGCAAAATGAATTAGTAACTGTTAGAGCTGCAGAAGGAGAAGGGTTAATGACAACCACTCCCGTTGTACTGGTAATACAACCATTGGAATTTACTGTGTGCGTTACGGTGTATGTGCCCGGTGAAGTAAAAGAAACAGGGCCATAATTCGCAACGTTTCCGGTTGGTGGTGCTCCCCCAGAAGGACTAAATGCATATGAATGTATACCAGTAGTATTGGCAGCGTTAAAATTGAAAGAGTTTCCTGTGATACATTGCGTGCCGGACGGAATTGTAAATGCAGGAGTAACTCCGTTTATGGTAACATTTGTTGTAACGACATTGGTACAAGAGCCAATTGCTACAGTGTGTGAAACGGTATAATTACCAACATTTGCAAAAGTAATACTAGGGTTAGCCGCATTTGCAGTAGTAATGGTAGTATTCGCCGCAGGGGTAACGGCCCAAGTGTGGCTTACGCCGGCAGTTCCTGTGTGATTAAAGTTAATTGGAACGTTTGCACAACCGGATGTGTTTAATGGCGTAAATGCTGCAGATACAGCAGGAACAACTGTTACTTGAACAGTTTGTTGAACAGTATTACATGGTGTAGAAACAACAGCGGTATAAACTGTAGTCGCTACAGGATTTACTACAATACTACTTGTTGTTTGGTTGCCAGGCAACCACCTAACACTTGATAAACCACAACCCCCTGTAATATTACTTACTGTTAAGGTAGAACTCCCTGGATTGCAATACGTAATTGGATTTGCGGAGACATTAAAACTAAGTGGCGTAAAAATACCGGGAACTGTAAATGACATTGCTGCAGTCCGCGGCCCAACACTATTTGTACCACTTACCCATTCGCGTGCTGCAATATAGTAAACTTGTCCGGGGCATAAGCCAGCAGCAGCGTAACAAATAACAATAGGGTGATAGGGTTCGTTAACACAATTATCCGGCCAGCCGCTGGCTTGTGTATAATTTGGGACATTCAGTAGAGAATTATACCATGGGAAATTATTGTAATTAACTCCCGGGCCAGTCCAATTTAATAATTGTGTTTGCATAGTTGCAGGAGGTGTTCCTGTTAATTGATTAGGGGTACATCTAATTTCTGCCTGCAACCAATAAGGCCCACCACCACAGGTGGCAGAATTAGACATTGCCGTAATGGTTAAACAGGTAGCCCCAACGTTAATTACAGGATTTACCAGCGCCATACCATGACTGGCCCTCATACTGTTTTGCATTAATAAAAACAAAACCAACATTGCCGTTAACCCTACCTTACAATTACGCTTAATCATATAAAATAAATTTGTTTTAAAGTTAAAATTTTAAAACTAATTGGACTATGTTTTCACGAATTAGAAAGGTGGATTCACTCAATCTACCTAAATTAAATTTTTTAGATTTTTTATTACACTGTTAGAAAAATGTTGAAAAACAGAAAAGTTAAGTGAAAGCCATTATCTACCAATTCTTTTTTAAGGCTGATTTAATAATTTACCTGCAAAAATTACTTGATTATTGGTATCGAAACCTTTAATGAAGTATACAGTGTTAATTTGCAAATTATTTAAAATGATATTCGTTTTATCAATTGGGTATATTCCTAAATTTCTTCCTAGAATATCCGTAATCATTATTTCTTTAAGGTTAGAACAATTGTTTTGAATGTTTAATCCATTATTATTTAAATGCATATTTGGGGTGCATTGGTTTTGATGAATGGTTTTAATACTTGTTCCTACACTTATAGGTGTGCTAATAGTTGTAATAAATGCGTCTTCTTGCCCGTTATTTATTAATTGATAATTGCCGGTTAATACAGGAAAATCGGAACTTGAACTGGAGCCACATACCATTATTTTGTTTTGTAATAAAAATAAATCTTGTGCAATTTCACCCCCTGTTCCTCCGGTAAAATTGGTCCATGTTAACTGCCCAATACTATTAATTTTAGCTATAACAAAATCAGAAGGTCCATTAAACACCGTATTATTTGCTACACCCATAATAGGAAAATCGTTGCTTTGAGAATTAATTAAAGATATGCAGGTATTGTTATCATCTAATTTACTTAAAACATTATTGTCGTTTGCAGATCCCCCAAATATATTACTCCAAACCAAAGAACCTGTCGGCGTTAACTTCATGCAAAAATTATCAATAGATGCATTGGTTGTTGTTTGCTGTGAAACGGCAGTATAATAAAAATCGGGGCTGCTGGTGTGCCCTGTTAAATAAATATTGTTTTGTAAATCGGTATTAACTCCGTAGCAATCATCTAACATGCTTCCACCGATGTATGTAGAAAAAATTCTAGTTCCAACAGAATCTAATTTTAGTACATAAATTTCCATGCCGCCATTTGATGAGGCTTGCATACAACCGGTGCTGGTATTTAAATTATTACTAAATGACCCTCCAACAGCAACTATATTTTCGTCTTCATCTGTTATAATATTATGAATGTCTTCTGAACTTGTTCCTCCGTAAAAGGTAGAAAATTTAAACTGGCCGTACTTATCAAATTTAGCAATAAAGGCATCAACAGCACCAACTAAGTTAGGCTGAAAGCTTTGTGAATTGGGATAAAGTGTTGGACTCATAGAGGTGCCACCAACCAAAATATTTCCATTTCCATCAATTGTTATTGCGAAAGAAAAATCTGATTGTGTTCCTCCAAAATAGGTTATCCATTTTGCTTGTCCGTTTAAATTAAACTTAGCAATGTAAGAATCGTTACCTCCGTTGTTTAGGGGCTGAAAACAATTTAATGTTGTGTCTAAATCACTCCCATCTGTATATCCTGTAAAAACAATTGAAGTGTCAATTGGTGAAAATGCAATTTTTTCTCCCGAATCAAAGCCTTGTGTGCCAAAATAGGTACACCAAATTAAAGTACCACAAGAATCAAATTTCACTAAAAACGTTTCATAATTCGCCTTATAATTAGTTTGAAATGCCCCGGGTGTTACCGGTAAATCACTGTTATAAGTGTTTCCAATAGCATAAATGTTTTTTTCTTTATCGAAACACATTCCTTTAAATTCATCTTGTTGAATTTTTCCGAAATACGTAGAAATTGTTGGGCATGTTTGAGCTTTTGCCAATTGCAAGAAATAAAACAGAACGAGAAAATATCTCAGAAATTTGTGCATGTAGGAATTAAAGATACAAAAATCAGGCTAATAAAAAAGGCTGCTTTATAGCAGCCTTTTGCTTTGGTTATGCACCAATTAATTTTTTATAATCGTCGGCGCTCAATAATGTATCTATATCAGCCGGGTTTGCAATTTTAATTTTAATCATCCACCCTTTTCCATAAGGATCTTGATTTACACTTTCCGGCGCACTATCTATATCTTTATTTACTTCTAAAACTTCTCCTGAAATTGGCATAAATAAATCACTTACTGTTTTAACCGCCTCAACGGTTCCAAAAACAGCATCTTTTTCTACTGTTTCGCCAACGGTGTTTACATCTACGTAAACAATATCACCTAATTCTTTTTGAGCAAAGTCGGTAATTCCAACTGTTGCGTTTTCACCTTCTACACGAATCCATTCGTGATCTTTGGTGTATTTTAAATCTGCAGGAAAATTCATAATAATTATTTAGGGTACAAATGTATAAGTTTGTACAGAATTTACAAATGTTTTAATTTCAAAGCATCTGCCACAACAAAAGTGCTGCCAGAAACCAAAATAAATTCGTTTTTTTTACTTGATTTTATTGCCGATTTTAAACCCTCTTCAACAGTTGCAAAACTATTTCCTTTTAAACTGAATTTTTTGGCCTCTTCTAATAAAACATTATTATCTAACGAGCGAGGAACAGATGATTTAACAAAATAATATTCAGCTTCTTTAGGCAATAATTTTAAAATACTTTCCGATTCTTTATCATTCACCATTCCAAATACAATTCGAATTTTTTCTGCACCGTATCTTTTTACATTTTCCAAAACACTTTTTATACCATCTTCATTGTGTCCGGTATCTGCAATAACCAAAGGCTTATCATTTAAAATTTGCCATCGTCCTAATAACTTGGTGTTTTTTACTACAGAACACAAGCCTTCCTTCACTTCCTTTTCTTCAATTATAAATCCTTGTAATTTTAGTTCCTCTATGGTTTGAAGCACACCTAATAAATTTTTTAATTGATAGGCTCCGGTTAAATCTAATTTGTATTCAATTGTTTTGTTTTCTTTTTTATCCAAAACCTCACAAGCCAATAAATTTTCATCGAATTTACTATGCGTTACTTTAAAGCGTTTATCGGCATAGGTTATAGGCGATTTTAATTTTTGTGCAAACTCATTAAATACAACATAAATTTCTGCTTGTTGCTGACTAATTACAACAGGAATTTTAGGCTTTATAATTCCAGCCTTTTCTCCTGCTATTTTTATAAGCGTGTTGCCTAATAAGCTTGCATGATCGTTACTAATATTTGTAATTAATGAAACAAGTGGGGTAATAATATTTGTGGAATCTAGCCTTCCGCCTAAACCCACTTCAATTACTGCAATATCTACTTCTTCCTTTTCAAAATAATGAAAGGCTAAACCAACTGTCCATTCAAAAAAACTTGGTTCAATTTCTTCAAAACTGCTTTTATATGTCTCAACAAATTCAACCACTTTGTTTTGCGGAATCATTTGTCCGTTTATTTTAATTCTTTCTCTAAAATCAAGCAAATGGGGAGATGTATACAATCCCACTTTATACCCGGCTTTTTGTAATACAGAAGCAATCATATGGCTACTACTGCCTTTACCATTGGTTCCGGCAACATGAACACATTTTAATTTTTTATGTGGATTTCCGAGTAGGTTAGCAATTTTTATAGTGTTATCAAGATTTGCTTTGTATGCAGCAGCACCTACTCTTTGAAACATAGGCAATCTTGAAAATAGATAATCTAAAGTTTGTTTGTACGTCATCGAACTTAATCGAAGGCAAAGATAATGGTTATGGTTCCACGTTGTTCAGGAATTTTTCCATCAACAGTAAATTTAGTTGCCATTGCTGCTTGGCGGGCTTTCGCTTTTAAAAGTGCGCTGGTGGTAGTTGTACCTCTTCCATTTGGCTCTGCTTCGGTTACATTACCATTTTCATCTACCACAATGTTTACTACTACCTTACCTTCTTCCTTTGTATCTTTAGGTAATGTAGGTGGTTTAATAATTGCGCGTCCTTTTAAATCAAATTTTACTCCGCTTCCAATACCGGGGCCACTATCAGGGCCTTTTCCGGGGCCATCACCTGTTCCATCGCCACCGCCTGTACCATTGCCGGTTCCGCCAGTTCCGCTTCCATTGGGGTTACCATCAGGACTGCCTTGTTGACCCGATTCTGAATTATTACCAATACCACCGCCGGGCTTTCCTGTTTCTTTTTTAAACTTTTCTGCCAACTTTTCTGCGGCCGTTTTTTCTTTTACAATGGGTTTAATTACCACTGTATTGTTTTTTATTTCGGGCTTGGTTTCCTTTTCGGGCTTTTCTTCCTTTATGTCATTTTCTTTAATTGCTACTTCGCTGCTGTTATCTGTAAGTAATTCTTCTTCTTTTGTTACATCTTCACTTACTACAACATTTTCCGCAGCACCAATGTGTTCGTAATCTACATTATCATTTCCAACATCCATCATCCCTAAGGCCATTTCCATTCCGCCGCCGCCGCCACTATCTGGGAATGGCGGGTTTGGTGTTATTAATTGATATAAAAAAAGGAAAAGAAGAATTAAACTTACTACTAGTAAAGTAATAAAAGCAGAAAGTGATTTGTTTTTTATTTCTTCTTGTTGTGTAAGAACCATTTTAGTTGCTGTTACTTGCTGAAGTTGCCAATACTACCTTGCATTGTAATTTATTACAAATGGTCATAATATCAACTTGATCTTGTATGGTTAAACTTTTATCTAAGTGCATTACTACCGTAGGCTCTGTTTGCAAAGAAGAAAACTTAGCAATTTCAGGTTCAAGAATTCCAAAATCAACCTCCACATTATTTACAAAAAACTTTCTGTCTTTTGAAACGGCAACATGAATTGGTTTCTTATTATTATCAATGGTTTCCTTTGACTTTGCGTTTGGTAAATTAACTTTAATGGCATTAGGGCTAACCATTGTAGATAGTATTAAAAAGAATAAAAGAAGAAAGAACATGATATCGTTTAACGAATCTGTACTTACCTCTGCCTCTCTATGTCTTTTTCTTAATCCCATGTTGCTTTAATTTAGATGCTTTAAAAACTAATTTCCATAAATTACTTAGTAGGCTCATTCAGCATGTCTAAAAACTGAATTTGTGTATCTTCCATACGATGTGCTAATTTATCTAGTTTAGCATTTATCCAGTGATAACCAATAAAAGCTATTAAACCAACCACTAAACCGCTTGCCGAGGTAACCATTTTTTGATACAATCCTGTTGAAATAACTTCTATTTCTACTGTTTTGGCCAATGATATGTCATAGAAAATTTTAATTACCCCAATAATTGTTCCTACAAATCCAAACATGGGTGCAATTCGACCTATAATGTTTAAAACGCCTAAGTTTTTTTCCAGTTTAGCAATTTCATTGGTTCCGCTTTTATTAAGTGCTTCACGAATTTCCTGAACAGGTTGGCCAACCCTGCTTACACCTTGTTCCATCATTAAGGTTTCAGGGGTATTTAAATTTTTACAAAATGCGGTGGCATTACTTATTTCGCCCTTGTGTATCATTTCCTTTAAGGTAAGCACCAGTGTTGGTGTTTTTTTAGAAGCCTTAGAAAGAACAAGAAGGCGTTCTATAATAATATAAATGCTAACCACCAGTAAAATCCCTAATGGAATCATCATGGGTCCACCCAATATTACCATGTTAATTAAAGAAACTTTTGTTTCCGTAATTGTTTCGGCCGGGGCAACGGCTGTGTTTATTCCTGTGGTTAATGAATCGGCAGTTGATGCCATGTTTACCACTGCGCCTGATTGTAAAATGAAATGAAGCATAATTTTATATTATTTACGAATTTACATTGAAAGGGACCAGGTAAATTTATTGCATCATTTGATTTTAAACAGTGGTTTGTTCATTATAATGTTATGCGTGGCAAAAGATACAATACTTCCAAAACTGTTAAAACGAAATAAAAAAACCGCTCGTTGTGAGCGGTTTTCTTTCCGATTAATTAAAACACTAACCCAATTTAAACTTAATCGGTAACTGATAATTTGTTTTTACCGGTTTGCCTTTTATTTTACCCGGTGACTTAAAGTTTGGAATCATTTTAATTACTCGTTTTGCCTCATCATCTAAACCATAGCCTAAATTATTTTGAAGTATTACGTTACCAACTTTACCATTTTCATCAACTACAAATTTTACATACACGGTGCCTTGTTTTCCAATTTCTGCTGCTTGCGAGGGGTATCTTAAATTTTTTCCAACAAATTGCAATAAAGCTTTCATTCCGCCATCAAACTCTGGGTTTTCATCTACTTGATACGCGTCAAATGGGTTGGTATTATTATCGTTATCCGTTCCGTTTCCTCCTCCCCCTAATGTGTTGTTATCAGCATTATTTGTATTAGTTCCTGTCTCAGTTGTATTCACTACTTGTACTATATCCTTATTTATCTTTTGCTCGGTAGTATCAACTGCGTTATCTTTAATTACAACCTCTGTACCTGCAGTTTTTGGGCTATTGTTGTTGGCTTTAGGTAAATTAGCTTTAGGACTATCTGCTTTTTTTAAATCAACAGGCTCATCCATTTTAAACTCAATAATTTTTATGTCAGGGGTTTGGCCAATTAAAATATTAATATCTGTTTTGTTTTCGCGCAACAACATTCCTAAACCTATAAGCATTATTAAAGTTGCTACTACAATAAAAAGCGATCTAAAAACAGTATTTCCGTATGCTGAACGAATTACGTAAGCTCCGTATTTTTTATTTCTGTTAGCAAAAATAATTTCCGTTAACTTTTGCTGATTGTTGATTAGGCTCATGATTTCCGGGTTTTAAGGTTAAACTTTATTATTTAGATGCATTGCTTAACCAAATTTACCACGAGATTTAAAAATATTTTTTGGGACTTATAGAACTGGCCGTAAAGCCTTGCTAAGTGGTTTAAACAGAAATGGAATTGGAAAAAGTGAAAAACAAAAAACCCCCGGAACAATCCGAGGGTTCTTTTTCTTTAAGTTATATTTTAATTCTTTATAAGTTTTATTGTTTTAAATGAATTGTCGGAAAATACTTTCAAATAATAGATTCCGTTAATAAGATTAGATAAGTCTAATTCCATTGAATTATCTGTTGATTCGGTTTGTAAAATTAATTTTCCTAGTTGATCCACTAAAGAAATTTCTATTCTTGAACTTATTGAATTAACCTCTACTTTAACTTTACCCGAACTTGGGTTAGGTAAAACAACAACGTTTAAATTAGAAGCGTTACTAGAAAAAACACCATTACAAACTGTAACCGACTGTGTAAAAATAGAAGTGCCTATGCATCCGTTTGCATCTGTGCCATTAACGGTATAATTAGTGGTTACGGAAGGGGAAACAGAAATACTTGAAGAATTAGAAGAAGTATTCCATGTATAAGTAACTGCACCCGATGCACTAATGTTTGCAGAACTTCCTACACATAATACAGATGAAGAACTAACTACATTTATTGATGGGATAATTACAGAAGTAGTGTGAACTGATTGGCCTATACAACCGTTTCCATCTGTACCCTCTACTGTATAGCTTGTTGAAACCGAAGGAGTAACCGCAATAGTAGAACCATTGGCTGAAGTATTCCATGTGTAGGTATTTGCTCCGCTTGCGCTTAATGTAGTACTCTGTTGCGAACAAATACTTGTTGGTGATGCCGTAACGTTAATGCTTGGCAAAGGATTTACATTTAATTGAATTGAGCTTGTTGCTGTACAGCTGTTTGCATCAGTTGCTAAAACAGTATAAGTTGAATTTACTGTTGGATTAACTATAGTTAATGAGCCAGTTGTTGCGTTACTCCACGAATAAGTAACAACACCAGTTCCACCACTTGAGTTTGCAGTAATAGTATTTTGATTTCCGGCACATACAACGCTGCTACTTGAAGTTGCATTAACTAAAAGCAAAGACGGTTGGTTAATAGCAAGCGTTAAAGTAACAGAACATAAAGAAGCATCATAAACAATTGCTGTATAATTTCCGACACATAATGCCGAAACAGCAGAGGTTGTAAAATTACCTGGTATCCATGAATAGGTTAAGCTTGAAGGGCCGGATGCTGATACAGTTGCTGATCCGTTACATGCATTAAAACAAAGTGCATTGTTTGAATTAATTGAAGCTAAAATTGGCGGACTAATAGTATTTGTGTAACCAACAACGGGCGTATAACTACCCGTGCCGGATAAAGCGCCGTTGTAATCTAATCTAATTCTTCCATCAGAGCCGTTTGCACCTGTTCCATAATAAGGAGGGCCGGGCACTGTAGATGCTCCACCAATACCTCCTTTTGCTGATAACAAGCCATTAATAGTCATTCCTGGGGCTGCTAAAAGTATTGATCCTCCCGAACCGCCGCCGCCGCCGCCGCAATTACCAGTTCCATCAGAACCACCGTTTCCTCCATCGGAACTAATATTTCCACTTGCTCCTATTAGTAATGTGGGTGTATTTACAATAATTATACCGCCACCAGCACCGCCACCGCCTGCACCGCAACTAAATCCTCCTGAACCACCACCACCACCAGAACCGGCCAACGTAGGTGTAATAGAAGCATTTCCATATGAAGGGCCGCCAAAGCCACCTGCTGCGTTTCCAGATGAAGATCCGGTATTTGCATAACCAGCTCCACCGCCACCTGACCAACCTGAACCGTTAGTACTAGCACCCCCTGTACCGGAACCTGATGTTCCGTTTAAAGGGCCTGTTGATGATGAATAAGAACCATTACCACCATTGGCACCGCCGGCAACTCCAATTCCTCCTACACCTGCTGCTGAAAAAGTAATTCCGTTAGAACCATTGCCGCCACTAACACTTAAAGTGCCATCGATTATTGCTGAAATATTGCAATTCAATTTTAAAGGTATATTTCCGGTTACTGTAACCAAAACACCGCTACTAATATTAAAAGTGGTGAAATTATACTCGCCTCCAGGAATGGTTGTATTGGTTGTTGCATTAAATGCGCCGTCTGAGCCATTGCCCGCATTGTAGCAAGTTTGCGCTTTTAATAGATTACTGCTGCAAATTAAAATAATGCAGAGCTTGAATAAGTAAAAATTAATTTTCATGAGATTTAGTTTATGTACAAAGATAAAATTGTTAAGCATATACCATATAAAAAACGAAATATCAATCAAAAAAAATGCCCTCAACTTTTTGTTGAGGGCATTTAAAACTTTAGTTTTTTTTACTTTAAATCTTTATAAGCTTCTAAGGTAAATTCAATTTTTACATTTTCAGCAGCACCTCCGCCTTCAATGCCAAAATCATTTCTGTTAATCATCATTTCTCCTTCAAAGCCTGCAATTGCCATTTTTACATTTACATCTTTGCCAGATTTATCTTGATAGGTTTCTTCTATTTCGTTTGTACCAACATAATTAAATTTTAAATCAGCATCTTTTGTAACCCCTTTAATAGTTAATTTTCCTTTTGCAGTATAAGTAAATTGTCCATTCATTTCACTTTTTACAATTTCTGTAGCTTCAAAAACAGCAGTTTTAAATTTAGTAACGTTAAAGAAATTTTCTTTGTTCTTTAAATGATCATCGCGCATTTCATTTTGTGTATTTAAACTAACCATGTTTAATTGAACAAATATTTTTGGTCCGTTTTCATTTTGTAAATTAACAAAACCACTATCAATATTAATTGTTCCCTTTGTGTAGCTAATAATATGTTTCACGCCAAAGTTTACAGAGCTGTGTGCACCATCTACTTTATAAATTCCGCTTAACTCAGCAACGTCTTTTACATTAGCGTTCATTATACTATCACACTGTTCTTTACTGGTACACGTATATTCCTGACCGTTAATGTTGCATTTTAAAATTTCTACTTTTTCTTCTTTTGCGCAGCAAGCTTCACCTTCGTTTCCATTAACTGCAATGTAAGGCGCAATAACTAAAGAAACGATTGACATTAACTTAATTAAAATGTTCATAGATGGGCCAGATGTATCTTTAAAAGGATCACCAACTGTATCACCTGTAACAGATGCTTTGTGTGGTTCTGATTTTTTGTAGAACATTTCACCATTAATTAAAACCCCTTTTTCAAATGATTTTTTTGCGTTATCCCAAGCTCCACCAGCATTTGATTGAAAAATCCCCATCAATACACCGCTAACTGTAACACCTGCTAATAAACCTCCTAGTACTTCAGGTCCCCAAATAAATCCAACAATTACAGGAGTAATTAGTGCAATAGCTCCGGGTAACATCATTTCACGAATAGAAGCCTTGGTAGAAATAGCCACACATTTTTCATATTCCGGTTTTGCCTTGTATTCCATAATTCCCGGTATTTCACGGAACTGTCGTCTTACTTCTTGCACCATATCCATCGCTGCTCTTCCAACCGCTTGAATACACAATGCGGAGAATATAAACGGAATCATTCCTCCAATAAATAACCCGGCCAATACATTTGCTTTGTAAATATCAATTGCACCAATTCCTGCAATACCAACAAAAGCTGCAAATAAAGCCAAAGAAGTTAATGCTGCTGAAGCTATGGCAAAACCTTTACCGGTTGCAGCAGTAGTATTACCAACAGCATCTAAATTATCGGTACGCTCACGAACTTCAGGAGGTAACTGACTCATTTCTGCAATACCACCTGCGTTATCAGCAATTGGTCCGAATGCATCAATAGCTAATTGCATAGCCGTAGTTGCCATCATACCTGC
>JALHRL010000040.1 GCA_022841465.1 Bacteroidia bacterium
ATATTTGACAGATGGGGTACTTTAGTTTTCTCTACCAAAGATTTAAACAAAGGTTGGGATGGAACAGTGAAAGGTGTAAAAGCCGAAGATGGTGTGTACATCTACAAAGTAAAAGTGGTGGGTGATAACGGTATCGGTAAAAAAGAATTTAAAGGACATGTTACTTTATTGAAGTAAACCTAATTGTTATAAAATCTTTAAAAATCCTCCTGTAAAAAACAGGAGGATTTTTAATTTTGTACCATTAAAAATTACTATGAAGCAATATCATGAGTTGATGCAACATGTTTTAGAGCATGGTGTAAAAAAGGAAGATAGAACAGGAACCGGAACAATTAGTGTATTTGGCTATCAAATGCGTTTTAATTTAGAAGAGGGCTTCCCTTTACTAACAACAAAAAAACTGCACACAAAATCAATAATTCATGAATTGCTTTGGTTTTTAAAAGGAGATACCAATATTAAATATCTTAAAGATAATGGTGTAAGTATTTGGGATGAGTGGGCAGATGAAAATGGAAATTTAGGTCCGGTTTATGGATACCAATGGCGCAATTGGCCTAAGCCGGATGGAGGCAAAATAGATCAAATTACACAAGTAATTGAGATGATAAAGAAAAACCCTGACTCAAGACGTTTAATTGTGAGTGCATGGAATGTAGCAGATATCAATCAAATGAAATTACCACCGTGTCATGCATTTTTTCAATTTTATGTTGCAGATGGTAAATTAAGTTGCCAGTTATACCAGCGTAGTGCAGATATATTTTTAGGTGTTCCTTTTAATATAGCATCTTATGCATTGCTTACTATGATGGTTGCACAGGTTAGTAATTTAAAGTTAGGTGATTTTGTGCACACACTTGGCGATTCGCATTTGTATTTAAATCACATTGAGCAAGCAAAATTACAATTGAGTAGGGAGTTGAGACCATTGCCGCAAATGAAAATAAACAAGGAAGTAAAGTCTATTTTTGATTTTAAGTTTGAAGATTTTACATTAGAAAATTACGACCCGCATCCTCATATTAAAGCGGTGGTTGCTGTTTAAAAAATAAGAAGTATTTTTACATATATTTAAGATTATGAGCGACGTAAAAACTGTATTAGATAATTCAAAAGACTTAATGGAAAAATCTATTAAGCACTTAGAAATGGAATTAACAAAAGTGAGAGCCGGCAAAGCAAACCCTGCCATGTTGGAGAATGTGATGGTAGATTATTATGGAAGTAAAGTTCCAATTAGTAACACCGCAAGTGTAAACACACAAGATGCGCGAACTTTAATTATTCAGCCATGGGAAAAGGCAATGCTAACTCCAATAGAAAAAGCAATTCAGGCAGCTAATTTAGGATTTAACCCTCAAAACGATGGTGTAATTATTAGAATTGCAGTACCGCCTTTAACAGAAGAAAGAAGAAGGGACTTAACCAAAACAGCGAAATCACTAGGCGAAGATGCGAAAATTGGAATTAGAAACGTTCGTAAGGAAGCCATTGAAAAAGTAAAGAAATTACAGAAAGATGGTTTACCTGAAGATGAAGCCAAAGATGCAGAGACAAAAATTCAGAACATTACCGATTCAAGTGTTGCTAAAATTGATGCTCATATCCAACAAAAGGAAAAAGAAATAATGACTGTTTAATTGTATCAATTGTATAAAATAAAAAAATCCTGCCGTTAGCAGGATTTTTTTGTTTTGTAAATCTTTATACTTACTCAATAATTAATTTACGAGTAGAAGTTTTATTACCTAAAGTGGTTCTAACTAAATAAACACCCGGCTGTAAATCACTAATTGAAATTTGTTTTTTCAATTGAGAATCGTTTCCTAATTCAATTGTTCTAATAACTTGCCCAATTGCATTCGTAATTAATACAGAACCATTTTCATTTGAAGGATTAGATAAATTTAAATCGAAATAATTTTTTGCAGGATTAGGGAAAATTTGGAAGGTAGCTTCAAAATTTTTGTCGTTTAATCCTGTTAAAACTAAATTATTAATAAAAATTTCAGCGCTAACAGTATTTGTCGGACCAAATGCAGAAGTTAAAACATCATTTGTATATTCTACAGTTAAAATTGGAAATTTAAGTGAACTATGAAAATAACTATAAGAAGTACTTCTTGAAACTAAACTTACTGTAGATGGCGAAGTTCCAATTAACGCCGTTAAAGTTGTAGTACCAACAATTTGCAGCACATTGGTAAGGTTTTGGCTTCCCGGTAAATTTAATGTTCCTGTTCCTGCTCCACTTGTGTTAACTGTTGCGTCAACAACTCCATTCATACTTGCAATTGTTACTGTTCCTGATCCAACATCACTAACATTTGAACCAAATGTTGCAGGCCAAATAGCACTAATTAATGAATTGGTAAAATTAAACACAGCACCATTTGAATTAGAAATACCTAATAATTCTAATTGAGTTGTTGGAGTAGTGGTTGACTTAAAAAAAACATCATCTCCACCTGCCTCTTGCTCTACATAAGTTGACCCCGGAAAATTGGTACTGCTTGAAACCGAAGCCGCAGTAGTATAAGTTTTGCTTGAGGTTAAGGTTGATTGTGCAAAGGCAGAAAAATTCCATACCTGATTTGCACCTGTGTTTTTAGGAACGGTTCCAACAGAGTCCAAACCAGTTCTGTTGTTTACATCACCCGAAGTAGGTTCATTAGCCGCCTGCGTTAAAGATAATTGTGCGTTGGAAGTTAATGTAATTCCAAACGAAAAAAGAAATAAGTAGATTTTTTTCATAGTTAATTTTTTAGTTTAACCAAAGATATAAAAAAAATCGAATAAAAAAAGTAAATTATTAAGTGTTATGCTTTGAATAAGCTATCTACAAACTCTTCGGCATTAAACAATTGTAAGTCGGTCATTTTTTCTCCAACACCAATGTATTTTACAGGAATTTTAAACTCATCTGAAATGCCAATAACCACGCCACCTTTAGCAGTACCATCTAGTTTTGTAACAGCAAGAGCAGTAACATCTGTAGCAGCCGTAAATTGTTTGCATTGCTCTATTGCATTTTGTCCCGTACTTCCATCTAACACCAATAAAACTTCGTGAGGTGCATTGGGGAATATTTTTTTCATTACATTTTTAATTTTACTTAACTCATTCATTAAGTTTATTTTATTATGTAATCTTCCTGCTGTATCAATTATTACTACTTCGGCGCCTTTCGCTTTTGCACTACTTAATGTATCATAAGCAACACTTGCAGGGTCGGCACCCATACCCTGACTAACAATGGGCACTCCAACTCTTTCACTCCAAATAATTAATTGGTCAACCGCTGCAGCTCTAAACGTATCTGCAGCACCAAGCATTACTGATTTACCCGCGCTTTTAAATTGATGTGCCAGTTTTCCTATGGTAGTAGTTTTACCAACACCGTTTACACCAACTACTAAAATTACATAAGGTGTTTCAGGTAAGGTAGAATCAAAATCCATTAGTGGATTGTTGCCTTTGTTTTCTTTTAATACTTGGGCAACTTCGTCTTTTAAAAGATTATTTAATTCAGCTGTTGTAACGTATTTATCACGCTTCACGCGTTCTTCAATTCGTTCAATTATTTTTAAGGTTGTTTTTACACCAACATCTCCCGAGATTAAAATTTCTTCCAAATTATCTAGTACTTCGGCATCAATAGAGCTTTTACCGGCGATTGCTTTTGAAAGTTTTCCAAAAAAACTTTCTTTGGTTTTAGATAAACCTTGGTCTAAACTTTCTTTATTTTCTTTTCCGAATATTTTAGAGAAAAACCCCATATAAGTTAGTTAGTGAACATGCCTAAAACAAAAAATTCTTTCCAAAAATCGGAAAGAATTTTTATAATTAGATGAATCAACTATTATTTAGATTTTAAGAAATCAGCAATGTGATCATTGTGAACAATTTCTTCTTTAAATGCGTAAGCACCAGTTTTTGGCGACTTAACCATTTTAATTACCTTGGTAAAATCTTTCCCTTTACCGGTTTTTAATGTTGCAACTACCTTCTTAGCCATTTTATAATAATTTTAAGTGTTGAATTTAAAATGTTGAATGATGCTGTTTCAAAAATTAGCATTCAACATTCATAATTTATTTTATCTCTTTATGCACTGTCATGCGTTTTAATATTGGATTGTATTTCTTCAATTCAATACGCTCTGTAGTGTTTTTTTTGTTTTTAGTTGTAATGTAACGAGACGTTCCCGGCTTACCGCTTTCTTTGTGCTCTGTACACTCTAAAATTACCTGTATTCTATTACCTTTCTTTGCCATTGTTCAAATGTTTTTAAGCTAATACTCCTTTTTCTTTTGCTTCCTTTAAGCAAGCAAAAATACCTTTTTTGTTTATATTTTTTAACGCTGATGTAGATACACGTAAAGTAACCCACTCATTTGTTTCAGGAACAAAAAAACGTTTACGCTTTAAGTTCACTTTAAACTGACGCTTCGATTTGCGGTTAGAAAAAGATACATGGTTTCCACCCATCGCTTTTTTCCCTGTTAATTGACAAATTCTTGACATAATTTCTAAACCTTTAATATTCCTCAAATTGAGGGACGCAAATATACAACATAAATTTAATAAACCAATACAAAAATTTGATTTTTTTATACGGTTTTGTTTGAATAAAGCGTATACATTCGATCATTTCCAACTAATTGATATTCAGTATTTAAATCTATTTTTGGCGCTTTAATCCCTTCCTTAAATTGTAAATTGGGGTTAACAAAAACATGTATTTCATCCCATAAACCCTTATTAATAAAGGATTCTAATGTAATCAAGCCCCCTTCTACCAATACGCTTCCAATACCCAACTGAAATAGTTGCTGGAGCACCTTGCTTAAATAATCCTCGTTTCTATTCAATTTAATCCATTGCACATTTCCTTCGCTCAGTTCAATAGAAGAATTGAAAATGATGGTTTTTGCTGCATCATTATATATTTTATATGCGCCATTCGTTTTTAAATCTTCGGCCAATACAACTCTTATAGGGTTTTTACCTTTCACTATACGTGTAGTTAATTCAGGATTATCGTTTATTACTGTATTTTTCCCAACCAAAATTGCATCTTCTTCTGAACGCATTTGGTGAACTAATTTATGTGATGCTTCACCGCTTATTTTATTTTCTTCTCTACTGGCAGGAACCGGCAGCTTACTTATAAAACCATCTGCCGTTTGCGCCCATTTTAAAATAATATACGGTCGTTTTTTTTCATGGAATGTAAAAAAACGTTTATTCAATTCTCTTCCTTCCTTTTCGCAAACACCCGTTATTACTTCAATTCCGGCATTTCGTAATTTTTCAATGCCTTTACCACCCACAAGAGGGTTTGTATCAACATTACAAATCACCACTTTTTTAAATCCTTTTTTAATGATTAGATCAGAGCATGGCGGTGTTTTTCCATGGTGCGAGCACGGCTCTAAATTAACGTACAGGGTGCAATCGGATGGATTTATTTCTTTTGGTAAATTATTGATGGCGTTAACTTCTGCATGCGCTTCGCCATATTTTTGATGATATCCTTCTGCTACAATTACTCCATCTTGCACAATTACGCAGCCTACCAAAGGGTTAGGCGAAACAGAGCCTAAGCCTTTTTGAGCAAGAGTTAATGTTCTTAAAATATAGCTTTCGTTTTCGCTCTTCACCGTATAAAGGTACAATTCTATTTTCCAAACTGTAAATCCAATCAAAGTTTTATCTTTGTGTTTCTAATTAAAATACCATGTTTGATAATTTAAGCGATAAACTGGAAAGAGCCTTTAAAGTTTTAAAAGGCCATGGAAAAATTAATGAAATTAACGTTGCGGATACGTTAAAAGAAGTGCGTAAAGCACTGTTAGATGCCGATGTTAACTACAAAGTAGCAAAAACATTTACCGATACCGTTAAAGAAAAAGCACTGGGGCAAAATGTATTAACTGCGTTACAACCAAGTCAGTTATTAATAAAAATTGCCCACGATGAGTTGGCCGCATTAATGGGAGGCACCAAAGAAGAGATTTATTTAGGTGGAAACCCAACCATTATTTTAATGAGTGGTTTGCAAGGTTCAGGTAAAACAACTTTTACAGGTAAACTGGCCTATTACTTAAAAACAAAAAAAGGAAAAAAACCATTAATGGTTGCCTGCGACGTTTACCGCCCGGCCGCTATAGATCAATTACATGTTCTTGGAACACAAATTGAAGTAGATGTATTTAGTAATAAGGAAGAAAAAAATCCTGTTAAAATTGCAGAAGCTGCCTTAAAGCAAGCGAAAGACAATGGAAACAGTGTTGTTTTAATAGATACTGCCGGTCGTTTAGCAGTGGATGAAGTAATGATGAATGAAATTGCTGAATTAAAAAAAGCGATTAAACCAAACGAAATTTTATTTGTGGTGGATAGTATGACGGGGCAAGATGCCGTAAATACTGCAAAAGCATTTAATGATAGATTAGATTTTGATGGAGTTATATTAACCAAGTTAGATGGTGATACCCGTGGTGGAGCTGCCTTATCTATAAAAAGTGTAGTAAACAAACCTATTAAGTTTATTGGTACCGGCGAAAAAATGGAAGCACTGGATGTGTTTTATCCGGAGCGTATGGCCGACCGTATTTTGGGAATGGGTGACGTTGTAACTTTAGTAGAACGCGCACAAGAACAATTTAATGAAGAAGAAGCACGAAAATTATCGAAGAAAATTGCAACCAATAAGTTTGATTTTAATGATTTTATTGCCCAACTGCAACAAATTAAAAAAATGGGTAACATTAAAGATTTGGTGGGAATGATTCCGGGCGTTGGAAAAGCAGTGAAAGATATGGATATAAACGATGACGCTTTTAAAGGAATTGAAGCGATTATTTCATCAATGACGCCGGAAGAAAGATCGAAACCGGAATTATTAAATGGTTCGCGTAGACAAAGAATTGCAAAGGGTAGTGGACAAGGAATTACAGAAGTAAATAAATTACTGAAACAATTTGAAGAAACGCGTAAAATGATGCGCATGATGAACGATAAAAACGCGATGATGAAATTGATGCGCAATATGCCAAAAATGCCGGGGAAATAATTATGAATAAAGAATTATAAATTTTGAATTAAAATTTGTGCAATTAATTGACGGAAAAAAAATATCATTACAACTTCAGGAAGAAATTTCGGCAGAGGTAAAAAAAATAATTGCCAGTGGTGGTAAACAGCCGCATTTGGCTGCTGTGTTGGTTGGTAATGATGGTGGAAGTGAAACGTATGTGGCAGCAAAAATAAAAGCCTGCGAAAATGTGGGTTTTAAATCAACACTTATTCGTCATGATAGCAATGTAACCGAAGCAGAACTTTTAGCAACCGTAAATAAATTAAATGCTGATAAAGATATTGATGGTTATATTGTTCAGCTTCCTTTACCAAAACACATTACGGAGCAAAAAATTATAGAAGCTGTTGATACGGCAAAAGATGTGGATGGTTTCCATCCGATAAATGTAGGTAGAATGGTTTTAAATTTACCAACTTACATTAGCGCCACACCAAACGGTATTGTAGAACTAATTAAGCGTTACAAAATTGAAACTATCGGTAAACATTGTGTTGTAATTGGACGAAGTAATATTGTGGGCTCACCCATGAGTATTTTAATGGCTAAGAATAACGTATTTGCTAATTGTACAGTTACTATTTGTCACAGTAAAACAAAAGATATAGCTTCTTTTACAAAACAAGCAGATATAATCATTTGCGCATTGGGTAAACCCGAATTTTTAACTGCAGACATGGTAAAACAAGGCGCTGTTGTAATTGATGTAGGTACTACACGTGTAGCAAGCGCTGAAACGAAAAGCGGTTTTAAATTAAAGGGCGATGTAAAATTTGAAGAAGTAGCTCCAAAATGTTCTTATATAACACCTGTTCCTGGTGGTGTTGGGCCAATGACTATTGCATCCTTACTAATGAATACTTTATTAGCCGCAAAAAAAGAAATTTACCGATAGAATTATTTTTTCTCAAACACAACGGCGTAATTTGGCCCTGTTGGTTTATAAGTGTTTACTAAACTATCCCATACATACGTAGGTAAAGTATTATCAGGCATATCTACTAATCCAACTGTTTTGTAATTTTCTGTTACATATTTATTAAACCATTCAAAAACAAATTTATCGGTGTTTGCCTGAACTAACAATGAGATAGGATGATTAAAAAATACAACATAACGCGGACTAGCTTTTTCAACTGCATCAACAAATTCTCGCTGCCACTCTTTGTGTTCAGGAATATTATTTACAATTGCCGAAAAATATGCATGGCGCGATGGGCATTTCTTTTTTGTATAAAAATAAATTTGCGGTTCTGAACCAATTATTACTAATCCATCTTCTGGTTTAGCGTTTCTGTTAATGTACTTTGCAATTTCAACGGATTCAGGAAAAGGATTATTGCCATATACTGCTCTCATTATTCTATCGTAATTGGGATGAAAATAATAGCTTTTGTTTTTATTTAAATGAATTAAAGTTATTACCATAAAAATACCTAAGTATATAAAATTAAAAGCGTTTGGAATTAATTTTAAACGTTTGGTAATTAAATTATGTAAAGCAAAATAGGTAATACCTGATAAAATGGCAAGGCCGGGAATAGTTTGAATCCAATAATGCCCATAGAAATAATAACCCGGTACAATCGTTAAAAATGAAAACGCGGCAAATACAATACCAAAAATTTTTAAACGTAAATCAATACCTTTTACAAATAAAAATGGAATAGCTAGGTAAGCATGTTGCCAATACAATTTATAATTTTCAGTAATGGCATTATAGGTATATTCTAGGTATTTTTTTCCTTCAGAAAACGGCATGGTGCTAACGTACTTTTTTGGAATTTCAATGGTCCAAAATAACATTTCAGCATAAGCTCCTTTAAACACAACCAATAAAATAAACAGTAATGAAATAGCAATAGCTGAAACGGAATAAATAGCTGCTTTGTAAAATAGATTTTTAAAAGGTTTTTTGTTACTTGTAAAATAGTGATCGGTTATTATAACTAAGCCACCTGCGGCAACCATAAAAATACCACTGGTTTTGCTCATAAAAGCCATACCCATAGCCAAGCCCATAAACACATAATATTTTAATTTCTCTGTTTTACGAGCTAATGAATAAAATAATAAACCAATACAAGCAAATAAAACCACTGCATTTTCAGCTTGAATGGTAAAACCACTTAAATTTGGTGTTAAAGATAATATTGCATA
The DNA here is from genome assembly GCA_022841465.1 of Bacteroidia bacterium. GTDB lineage: Bacteria > Bacteroidota > Bacteroidia > B-17B0 > Aurantibacillaceae > Aurantibacillus. Next base: position 9,272 of record JALHRL010000040.1, read on the forward strand.
AGTAGTTGCTGTAATTATTGCAGCAATAGGGTTAAATAATAATTTTGCAGTAAAAAATAAAAGGGTTGTTACCAGCATGTTTAGAAGCATAAATCCAAAGTGCAATCCTTCAGCTGTATCGCCAAAAAGTGCAACCATCATTCCGTAGAAATAAAATAAACCTGGAAATTTTTGTTCATAAAAATCTTTGTATGGAATTTTACCTTCCAGTAATAATTTACCATAGTATGCATATGCGCCTTCATCACGCTCAAACGGAATTGATTCGAACTTAGAACGAATGGTATAAATTAGTATAAGTAATACCACAAGTAAACCGTAGCATAATTTTTCTTCGGTACTTAAGTTTTTAAAATAGCTTTTAATTTTTTCCGAAAAACTATTAGTTTTATTAATTGTTGCTGTTACCACTTTAATTTTTATTAGCTTTTATAAATTCGAATGTTTGTTTAATTCCCGTTTCAATGGAAGTAAAATTAAAATCGGGCATTAGTTTTTTTAATTTACTATTATCAATTTCAATTCTTTTGTTATCGCTTCCTCTTTCTTTTTCATGAATAATTTTAAAATCATTGGTTACATGCTTTTTTACCAATTCAATAATTTGATTTATTGACAGTGTATCATTGGATGCAATATTTAAAATATAATTTGTTTTCAAATCTGTTTTAAGCATATTGTTTAATATCATCGCAAGGTCTTTAACATAAATATAGTTTCTTAAATTTTCACCATCACCAAAAATGCTTATTTGCTTTTCAGTTATTATTTTTTCCAACATGGTATTAATTAAACCTAAACCTTTAGACGTATCTTGCCCTTCACCATAAACGTTTGATACTCTGAAAATATCAAAACACAAACCATATTTATGATGGTAGTAGTTAAGAAAGTTTTCCATTGTAAGTTTCATAATGCCATATGGTGAAAAGGGTTCTTTGTTTCCATTTTCAAATGCACTATTGGTAGATTGACCGTAAATAGTGCCTGCGCTTGAAATAAAGCCAATTTTTTTTACATTAAGTTTAGAAATTGCTTCTAAAAATGAAAGAAAAGGTTTCAAGTTTTTTTCTATTTCTATAAACGGATCATTCCAACTATTGGAAGGAATGGTTTCAGAAGCTAAATAATAAATGTAATCTATGTTTTTAAAATGAGCATTTATAAAAGCGGTATCGGTTAAATTAATTGGTAAATAATTTGGAAAAATTGAACTAGCTGATTTTCCAAAAAGTGAAAGATGGATGTTTTTATTTAGGAGTAAGCAATTAACAAGGTGCTTGCCTATAAAACCGTTAGTGCCAACTACTGCAACATTTAATAAAGCCATTTTTAAAAATCAGTTATTAAAATTCTGAAAAAATAGCTTCTAAAGCAAATATATTTAAACGTTAATAGATTTTTCTATCACAACATAAGGTCTTGAGCGAACTTCGTCGTAAATACGAACGATATATTCACCTATAATACCTAAACAAATTAAAGTTAAGGAACCAAAAAATGAAATAATAATGGCAAGCGTTGCAAAACCCTTTACCGTAAAACCGTGCATGAAATAATCGATAATAACCAATGCAGAATAAACAGTTGCAAACCCAAACCCAATAACCCCAAGCATTGTAATTAAACGTATGGGGGCGGTAGAGAATGAAAATATACCATCCATTGCAATTTTAAGAAGTTTTTTAAGGGTATAACCACTTTGTCCATCAAATCTCGCGTGTCGTTCATACTCTACGCCTATTTGCTTAAAACCAACCCAAGCTCGGATACCTCTTAAAAAGGGATTTTGTTCTTTTAATTTTAACATGTTTTGAGCAACATGTTTTTTCATTACACAAAAATCACCACTATCAATAGGAATATGAATATCACTCATTGATTTTAAGATTCTATAAAAGCTGCTGTATGCAATTCTTTTAACAAGCGATTCTTTTCGCTTTTTGCGCACACCATAAGCCACATCATAACCTTTATCTAAGTACCTAAAAAATTCAGGTAAAAGTTCCGGTGGATCTTGCATATCATCATCAATTATTGCGATATAATCACCCGTGCAAACGCTTAATGCGGTTTTAACTGCAATTTGGTGCCCAAAATTTTTAGATAATTTTATCCCTTTTATATAAGGATATATTTTAGCAAGCTCTTCAATTTTTAAATAACTATTGTCTTTACTACCGTCATCTACCAATACAACTTCTAAATTCCAATTATTTATTTTTTTTTGTTCATCAATTACCTCCAATAACTTTCCCATAATAATAGCGGAATTGTAAATTGGAACCAATATTGAAATTTTGTTTGACATAGTTATTTAATAACAAATTTATAAAGTAGTTTTTTTAATTGGGTTAAAACAAATGTAGTTATTAAGCCAATTTTATAATTGATGTAAGTTAATCCAAATTCTTTTTCGCTATATATTTTTTTGATAAAGTTAAAATAATCTTCTTTTTGTTTATTGGCAACTTCTACACTGGCAGAAGTGGAAGAAACTCTAAATGCACTTACAACATCGGGAGTAAAAGCGTAATTCCCATGTAGTAAAATCTTAAACCATAAATCTAAATCTAAAACGTAAAATATTTGAGAATTAAACACGCCTGTTTTCTTAAGTATTTCTTTTCTAAACATTACTGCTCCACCTTCACCAATAATATTTCCACCTGATTTTATAACTTTATTTATTGCATCCTTCCCACTTATAGTTTGCTTAACTTTTGCAAATCCTCTGTTAAATAGTATTTTTCCTTTATTGTTTATTATGTTTCTTCTACCACCTACTAAACTTATTTTTTGTTCATTATCTTCATCTAAAATTTTTGCCTGTAATTCTAAACAATTAGGGTAAATTAAATCGTCTGCAGGTAAAATTTTTATGTATTTCCCATTGGCATATTCCATTGTTTTGTTCCAATTTGGAATCATTCCAATGTTATTTTCATTAATAAATAATTTAATTCGCGAATCGGAATAGCTTTTAACAACGTTTACGGTATTATCGGTGGAGTGATTGTCAACAATAATAATTTCAAAGTCGGTAAAACTTTGGTTTAAAACAGAATCAATAGCTTCTTTTATAAAATCTTGCCCATTAAAAACAGGTATACAAACACTGATCTTTGGTAAACTCATTGGGCGAATTTTTGATTAAACATAATTGTTAATATACTACAAATATATATATATTTGTGTTAGTTACGATACAATTTCAATTGTATTCCAATGCAAACAATTAAGTAATGATAAAAGAAATCAAACAGTCAAAACTACAGGGATGTTTGGAAATATATTTAAATCAAGCAATAGATAAGAGAGGAAGTTTTATTAAAACTTTTCATCAAGAAATTTTTAAAGAACATAATATTCAAATGCATGTTGCTGAAGAATATTTTTCTAACTCCACAAAAAATGTATTTCGTGGAATGCACTTTCAACTTCCTCCAATGGACCACGAAAAAATGGTGATGTGTATTAAAGGAAGTGTTACAGATTATGTTGTTGATCTTAGGAAAACTTCTGAAACATACGGTGAGTTTACAAGCTTTCAATTGAGCGAGGATACACCACAAATTATTTATATACCCAAAGGAATGGCACATGGCTTTTATGTTCACTCTGAGGATGCCATTTTGCATTATAAAGTGTCTACTGTTTATAATGAAATTTATGATGCCGGAATTAAGTTTACTTCCTTTCCTTTTGCAGCTGAAATTAATAACCCAATAATTTCTGATCGCGATTTAAATTTTCCCGATTTCAATGTTTTTAAAACACCGTTTTAGTAATGAAAGTTTTAGTAACAGGCGCAACTGGCGGCTTAGGAAAATTAATAGTAAACGAACTACTTAAACATAATATAGAAGTTGTTGCCACTTTCCGGGATATTGAAAAGGGACGTAAAATGTTTAAAAATTCGCCGGTTAAATTAATTCCATTTACTATTTCAAAAGGTTCCGATAAAAACTTATATGAGTTTTTTGAAAAACCCGACTTAACAATACATCTTGCATGGGAAAACTTAAATGATTTTAGAGCTGAGCAACATTTATCTACTACTTTATCTGATCATAAAGCATTTCTTGAAAACTTAATCTCGAATGGCTTAAAATCAATTGTTGTTTCCGGAACGTGCTATGAGTATGGTCTTAAAGAAGGGGTTTTGGAGGAAACTATGGATTCTTATCCTGTATTGCCTTATGCGGAAGCTAAAAATCAACTCAGAGTTTTTTTAGAAGAGTTAAAAAACACTTATTCATTTTCGTTGATGTGGTTACGTATTTTTTATGTTTTTGGTGAAGTAGAAGGGCGTAAGAATTTGTATACTTTACTTCAAACTGCAATTAATAACAATGAAAAAGAATTTAATATGAGTGGGGGGCAGCAAGTGCGCGACTTTTTAAGTCCTATTGAAATTGCCACTAATTTTGTGCTTGTGGCAATGCAAAATGAGGTAGAAGGAATTATAAATTGTTGTAGCGGAAAGCCAATTAAATTAATTGATAGAGTGAATGCATTTTTAATTGAAAAGAAGGCAAATATAAAGTTAAATTTAGGTTACTATCCTTATCCCGATTATGAGCCAATGGAAACTTGGGGGAGTACCGAAAAACTTAAAAAGGCTATTTCTGCCAAAAAAATTCTTAATTTCAAACCTTATTAATGTAAATCAACGTAAAATTAAAATGAAAGTAGTATTGTTAGCAGGTGGTTTAGGTACTCGTTTGTCAGAGGAAACAGATATTAGACCAAAACCTATGGTTGAAATAGGAGGTAAACCTATATTATGGCACATTATGAAAATTTATGCCAGTTATGGTTATAACGAATTTATAGTTTGTTGCGGTTATAAAGGAAATGTTATTAAAGAATATTTTTCTAATTTCTTCTTACATCACTCTGATGTTACTATTGATGTTAAGAAAAATCAAATAACAATGCATAAAAGTGAAGCAGAAGATTGGAAAATAACTTTAGTAGATACTGGTAAGAACACTATGACCGGAGGTAGAATTAAACGCATTGAACCTTATGTAAATAATGAAACCTTTATGTTAACCTATGGAGACGGGGTTAGTAATATTAACATTAAGGAATTGGTTAATTACCATAAACAACATAAAAAATTG
>JALHRL010000041.1 GCA_022841465.1 Bacteroidia bacterium
AGCAAATAGAAGCCTTTTTATTTGAATTCCAAGAACTAGTTGAAGTGTATGCATACCAAACATCATTACTCCATAATTCAAAACCAATATTAGAGGCAGGGCTAACTTGAGAAGCAATTACTGCTGTATCACCTGCTGCTGTATTTGTTGGAAGAACAATAGAAGCGAAGAAACCTGTACTTTGAACTGCAACCGGAGTTACAAATGTAAATTCATGAAAAAAGAAATTTTGAGCGGTATTAACATGTGAGGCTAATACAGTTGCCATTGGATTAGAAACTGTACCTAAAGCAGCGCCGCTTGGCCCACCCGCTAAAGAACCGTTATAAATTTTTGCACCTACAGTTGCATTAACACCACCCTGTGTACCTGCACTGTTTGCAGCATCGCGGTATAACATCACTTTTACAGCCGTAACAGAAGCATTGGATAATGAACCATATAAAGTTCCTGCGTTAAAGTTTGCTTTTTCTTTATCGCCGTAACAGTTATTTCCATCTACATAACCTGCTTTTGGAGAACATCCAGGGGTATTGGTATCAGAAAGTGCTGTAAAAATTGATACTGTTGTTGAAGGGTTAGCTAAATCAATTGTAACAATGCTATCACAAGTATTACTTGCCGTCTTAGCAGCTACTACTTGTGGTAATACATTCATTTTAATTTGTTGAGCCGAAGCTTTTGCCGAACGGCCGGTTTGTGCGCTTAATCCACAAGTTAATGCGATAGCGGCAATTGTAAGTAAATTTTTTATCATTTTTATAGATTTTTAGATTCTCACAAATATATAACATTTTTATATGCATTTATTCATTCATTTTTAAGTTTTTTTATTATGAAATTTGGTATTATATAGCATCTTATACATATATTTTAGTATTTTTACATTCTATACATTTATGAACTTAAGGTTATATACCTTATCTGATTTAAAATCAAAATATTACATTCAATTTTTAAAGTTGATTGCGGTAATTTTTATTGCCCTTATTCCACACCAATTAAATGCTCAGTCTTCTGAAGCCGATTTAAAAAAACAAGCAGAACAATTATTTGAAGATGAAGAGTATACCGCTGCTTACAAACTTTATGCTCAATTGGTTTCTAATTATCCAAAAGACCCTCTTTATAATTATCGTTTGGGCGTTTGTATGATATATAGTGAGCCCGATAAAAAGAAAAGTTTTTCTTACTTAAGGCAAGCCTATATCAATAAAAAAGATTTACCAAATGACGTAACGTTTTTTTACGGTAAAGCTTTTCATATAAATTATCAGTTTGACGAAGCAATTAAATATTATAATGAATTTAAAAACGAAGCCTCCTCTTCCATGCAAAAAAAATTGCAGGTTGATAAAGAAATACGTGCCTGTGGAAATGGCAAAAGGCTTTTAAGTGCGCTTACTGATTTGGTAGTTCTATCTAAAAAACAATTAAACGAACAAGATTATTTCAGAAGCTACGATTTATCTAAAGTGGGTGGTAAACTTTTAGTAAAACCCGAAGAATTTAAAACAGGTACCGATAAAAAAAGAAAAGATAAATCTGTTTTATACTTGCCCAAAGATGGCGATAAAGTATTTTACAGTAGTTATGGCGAAGGTGGTAATAACGGTAAAGATATTTTTTACAAAATAAGAATGGCCGACGGTACTTTTAGCAAACCGGTACCCATTGATGCTATAAATACGGAATTTGATGAAGATTATCCATTTATTCATCCCAACGGTAAAACTTTATACTTTGCCAGTAAAGGCCATAACAGTATGGGAGGTTATGATATTTTTAAAACTACTTATAACGAATCTACTCAATCTTGGACTACGCCCAAAAACATGGAGTTTCCTATCAATTCTCCGGATGATGATTATTTATATGTAACAGATTCTTTAGAAAAAAATGCCTATTTCAGTACAGGTCGATATAGTCCGCCCGGAAAAATTGATGTGCTAAAAATTAAAACAGAAAGAAAACCTATTGACTTTGTAGTAATAAAGGGAACTGTAGCCCGTGAAACAATGAATCAAAGCGTTAGAAGTATTATTAAAATTAAAAATATTTCAACCGGTGAAGAGGTGGGTGTTTTTCAGGCCCAAGAAAATGGCAATTTCTTTTTAAATGTACCTAACGGAGCTAAATTATTATACACCGTTGAAACTCCTGATTTACCAACGCAATCACAGGGTATAAGTTTGCCCTTAGCTACTGTTGGAAAACCATTTAAACAAACCATTACCTACGAAAATAAAGTGCTTAAAATTCTGAATAATTTTGAAGAAGCACCTAGCGATGATGATTACCTACAGTACTTACAATTAATTGAAGAAAAAGCGAAACTTAACCCGAACGAAGGGAAAAACCAACTTACCAATGATATTGCTTTAAACAACAACGAAAATAATAAAGATAACAACGAAACAACTGCGGTTAATACTAATAATCCTACAATTAACAACATAGAAAAAAACAATAACACCGTAAAGCCTGAAAACAACAATCAAAATACATCAAAACTTAACAACAATCTCTCTAATACTGAATTAATAAGTATTGCAAAACAAGATGCAATAGAATCAGAAAAGGAAGCTGTGGTTTTTAAACAAGATTCAAGAGACGCCTTTGATTTGGGCGAATCTAAAAAAATTGAATCGGCAGCTAAGCTAAAAGAAGCGCAAGATAATTTAACAAAGGCGGAAACAATTGACGATAATGACTTAAAAAAAGATGCCGTTGAAAAAGCAAATGCAATTATTACTCAAGCACAAAACGATTTAAAAATTGCAGAAAACACACTCGTTTTTGCAAAAGCACTTGAAAACGATGCTAACCGCAAAGCAAAAGAAGCCCAGTTGAATAAAGAATACGTTAATGTATTAGAAAAAATTGCAGCACCAAAAGGCAATACACCCGAAAATAAAACCAAATTAAACGAAATACAAAATCAGCTAGCAGACATTGCCGATCAAAAAAACGAATCGGATGAAATTTATGCTAAAATACGTAATGAAATTACCGATAATGAAAATACATTATCTGAAGCCACTAAAAATGTAAATACAATTACTAACGAAATTAGAGAAATAAAAAATGCTATTTCTGAAAGCGAAGCCGATTTAGCAAAAGCTAAACGTAAAGAAAAAGAAGAAATAAAAAACACCATAAACGAATTAAACAGCAGCTTAAAATTAAAAGAAGATGCATTAGCTAATGCACAGGGTAAAGAAGAAAAAGCAAGCGCAACTTTAAATGCAAACAAAGATGAGTTGGCCGTTGCTGATAAAATTAAAACAGAAAATATTGCTAAAGTTGAACCTGTAGTTGAAAAAAATGTAAACGAAAATCCCACAACCAGCAAACAGCTAGAAGAAAAATATTACGGAAAAACATCTATTGGCGATCAAAACAACCTTGATAACATTACTGAGGTAAACAATAATTTAAAAAATTACAACAAAGAGATTGATAATTTAATAGCAAAAAATAAAACAGATTTAGTAAAAGAAAAAAATGCGACCAACAAGAAAACCATTAGTACTGAAATAAAGAACCTGGAAGCAACAAAAAAGCAAAACCAACAAAGTATAGCTAATAATAACAATAGAATTAATGACCTTAACAAACAAATTGCAAGCGGTGCTGCAAAGCAAAATAATAACGAGAATTTAAAACCAATTAACACAGAAAATCCAAACAAGGCGCTGGAACAAATTAAAGAACTTAAAACATCCCTTACCCAGGCAGATAATCAATTATTTAATTACAACAACTATAGCAATACAGAAGTACAAAACCAAAAAATCACAGCCGACCAGCAAATAAACGATGCCTTTGCCCAACAAAATAAATTAAAAGAAACAATTGCAAAAGCTGAAGAAAATATTAAAAATGTTTCCATTAGTTTAACCAAAAACTCTAATAATCCTGATGAACTTTTAAAACAATCGGATGAACTATTAACCCAAGCACAGAAAGCAAGAAGCGATGCTAACACCAAGCAAGGTGATGAAAAAACAAATTTATTAATTGATGCTGTTAACTTAGAAAAACAGGCGGAGAAAAAGCAAATAGAAGCCTCTGAAGCAGGTTCAAAAATAAACATTGATAAATACGATGTAAATAAAGAAAACCTACAAAGTTTATTGGCAACCAATAATTCGCCTGGGGAAGATGCAGAAAAAGCCAAAGAATTAATGAATGAGGCAGAGCAATCTTTAAAACAGGCAAAAGCAATTCGTGAAGAAGCAAATGCAATAAATAATAACGCTGCAAAAATTGGCAATTTAGGTAATGCCGAAGAAAAAGAATTAATTGCCTTAACTAAACAAAATGAAGCCATAGAACTTCTAAAAAAATCTAACAGCGATGTAGCTTTAAAACCTTATAAAGACAATAAAACAGTTAACATAACAAGCGATGCGGTAATAAAAGAAGAAATTGCAAAAATTAACAACGAAGTAAATCAATTAATAGAAACAAAATATACTGCTTATAATACTTTAAGTAAAGCAAATGATATAGAGTTAAACGACCTTAACAACAAAGTAAAAAATTCTCCTGTTCTATCATCCGACGCTAAATTAAAAACGCAATATGCAGTAATTGATAAAAAACTTTCAGAAATTGAAACATTAAAAAACAATGTAAATAACGCAGGAAATACTTATGAAAAACTAGTTGTTTCTACTAATCTGGTTAAAAAACAAAACGAAGTTTTAGCGGAAATAAACAAACTAAATGAAAGTGTAGAACAAAAAGCTGTTGCCCTTAATAAAACTGCAAACGAGAATAAAACCAATGAAAATAATAAGGAAAATAATGCAGTTGCAATAAACGAAAATAATAAGGAAAACAATCAAACCGGAAATAAAGAAAATACCGCAAAAACGTCGCCAACGCCTACTATTAGTCCAGAAAAAGCAAACACTGCCTTTTCTGTTGATTTAAGTTTTGAAAATCATAAAGACACATCTATTCAAAAAATTAATTCTTACTTTTCTGAAAACGATATTGTATTGCGCAACTCACAAGCTAACACCATGAAAGATAATTCATTGTCTTCATTAAAATCGCTTGAACCTGAATTTAACGCGCTGAACAATCAAATAAGCAATTCTACCGGCGATAACAACAGCAGCCAAGTTACACCGGAGGCTATGAAAGGCAAAATTGAGGAATTAAACACTGCTGCCGATAATTTAGCAGATGCTGCTAGTAGGTTAAGAACAGATGCCGAATCAAAAACGGGAGATGAAAAAGAATCGTTATTAAGCCAAGCAAAAAATTTAGATGAAAAATCAACCAACAAACGTATTGAAGCATCTATATTAAATATGCAGTACAATGAGGCTTCATATAATGCCAACTTAAATGCAATTAACGACCTGCTAGCTTCTATTAAAGATTCTAAACCCAATGAATACATTCCGTTAAAAGAAAAAGCAGATGAATTACTGGAAACCAAAAAACATACTACCTCGTTAAGAGAAGATGCGAATGCAATAAACAACAATGCTGCAAAACTAGGAGCCATTAGTAATGCTGAAGAAGAAGAGTTTGATTTATTAAACGAACAAAACAAATTAATTAATGAATTAAAAACGTATAATTCCGATTATGTTGTAAAAGGCCCCAGTTTCAATAATATTAGCGGAAACGGAAGCGATTTACCTCCGGATATTAAGCAAAAACAAGAAGATTTATTTAGAAAACAATACAACGAGTTAACCACACTAACCAATGCTTACTCTTTAGAATATGAAACCAATAAAAATGCTTTACCTAAAAATTTAACTGCCGAACAAAATAAAATAAAAAACAATATTATAGGGCTAAACAATCAATCTAAATCATTATTAATTAAATCGTCGCAAGCAACAGACTGGAGCGAAAAAATTAAATTGGTTTCTTTAGCCGCTAAAACAGGACATGCTGCGGCTACTCAACTAAACGTGTTAATTAATAAAGAAGATGCAGTGGTGGCAACTAAATTAAACAACAATGTTGCTATAGCAAACGTTAGTAACGAAAAAAACAACACTACCGTTGTTACCAACAACAAAACCAACGAAAATAAATCAGAGAATAAAACGGAAAATAAAACAACAAATAACGTTGTAAAAACAAATGAGTTTGCAAGCAACAAAACAAACGAAAATAAAACATCAGATAATAAAACCTCAACTACAAACGAAAATAATGCTGGAACAAAAGTTATTGCGCGCGTAGAAGGCTTAGAGGTTTTAAACAAAAACGCCTATAACGAAAACAAACCAATTCCAATGAACGCAAAAATGCCTGATGGTTTAATGTTCCGCGTTCAAATTGGTGCTTTTAGAAATGCAGTACCAAACAATTCGTTTAGAGGCTTAACACCAGTTAATGGCGAAACTACAGCAAACGGATTTATAAGATATACTGCAGGTAATTTTAATAAGTTTGAGAATGCAGCTGCTGTAAAAAGCGATTTAAATAATAACGGTTACCCTGATGCGTTTGTGGTAGCATTTTTTAATGGCAAACGCATTACAATAAACGAAGCCCTTGAAATTTTAGCAAATGAAGGTAAAACGGTTAACGTAAACGCTCCTAATACTGCCGGAATAAAAGAAAATGTAGCACCGCTAAATGTGACTGCCCCAAAAACAAACAACGAAAATTTAGTAGTTGCTAAAGAATTAGAGAAAACAGAAAACTTATTATTTACGGTTCAAATTGGTGTTTATTCTAAGTTAATCAGCAAAGATAGATTAAGTAACCTATCACCTATTTACTCTGAAAAGTTAGCAAGCGGATTGTACAGATATACTGCAGGAATATATAATAATACTGAAAAATTAGTGAACGATAAAAACAAAGTAGTAAGTTTAGGTATTAAAGATGCATTTGTTACTGCCTACTTAAACGGCAAAAAGATTTCTTACAACGAAGCAAAAGACCGCCAGAATAGCGATTTAAATATTAAGTTAGAAACAGAAAATCCAATTGTGTTCCCTGCTATAACTACTCCGGTTGTTGCACCCATTGAAATAACGCCAATTGCAATTCCTGCACCAACCGTTGCACCATTTACAAACAGCGTTTCCTCTTACCCTGAAGCTACAGAAGATAACGGAGTTAAATCAAATGAAGAAGGTGTAAGTTTTAAAGTGCAAATTGGCGCATATAGCAAACAAGTGCCAAATGATGTTGCCGCTAAATTTAATTCGGTTAAAAACTGGCCAATTGAAAATAAAGTACTAAACGGATTGTATTTGTACAACATTGGAAACTTTACCGAAGCTAAATTTGCAAAGCAATTAAAAGAAGAAGCCATTAGTTTAGGTATTACCGATGCCTTTATTACTGTTTATAAAGATGGTAAAAAGTTATTCGGACAGGAAGCTGCTTCATACATTAACAAATAATGAATACCAAAATCACTCCCAAACTTTTAATCAGTGCTTGTTCAGCACAACAATTTGAGGAAGTAAAAAAACACATTACAAATTTTGAATTAGATGATAGAGCATTAGTAACAGAAGAGTTTTTAGTTGCCACTCTTGAAAATAATTTGGTTGGTTTTGGAAGAATTAGAGAATTTGAAACTTGTTCAGAACTTTGCTCGTTAGGGGTTATAGAACCTGAACGCTATAAGGGAATCGGAAGTACGTTAACCCTTCACTTACTTAAAAAAGCAAAAAACAAATTATTCTTGGTATGCATTATTCCCGATTTTTTTAAACCCCTTGGTTTTGAAATTTGTGTTCAGTTTCCCAAAGAATTAAAAGATAAACTAAACTACTGTAACCAAAATCTTCCTGTTAGCGAAACTTACGTAGTAATGCAACTAAAAGCCTAATTGTTATTAATTAATAGCTGTTAAAAAGTAACCTTTACCCCTATTTTTCGATGATATATTTAAAGTATTTTTAATGGGATGAAAAAAATTGTGCTGTTTATACTTTTTGTTTTTTTTGGAACAACAACCACCGAATTGTTGGCGCAAAACCAAAACGATATGTTTAATGAAAAGCGATCTACCCGAAGAGTTTGGCGCAAATGGCGAAAAGATAAAGACGCTTATAACCCTTATTTGAAAAAGAAAGGGAAAGATAAACCCAGCGCACGAATTGCTTCAGGAAACAAAAAAGATTTAAGAAAACAAAAACGCATTAATAAAAAACAAATGCGCCGAAGCAAAAAAACAATTAAAAAACATTCCGGAGTGCATTAGAAAATTATTAACTCACAATTAAACCAAACGATATGATGCTAAATTACGTAGGTGAATCTTGGAAAGAATTTAAAGTTCATAATTCGCTTAAATTACGGTATGCTGTTTCTAATTACGGAAGATTAGCAAGTTTTACAGATAAAATAAAAAATGGACGAATTTTAAATGGCAGTAAAATTGAAGGTTATCCAGTTTTTGCTTACAAAATTAATGTAAAGGGTATAACAAAAGATAAAAAAGCATTTTTACACAAACTTGTAGCAGAAAATTTTCTGAAGAAAAAATCAAAAGACCAAACTTGTGTAATTCATTTGGACAGAAAGCGTGAGAATAATACCGTAGAAAATTTAAAATGGGTTACTAAAAAAGAAATGACTGAGCACAATAAAAAAAGTCCGAAAGTTATTGCTGCACGAAAAAAACTCATTCAATTTAATAAAGATCGTGATGGCCAAAAACTAACAAACAAACAAGTAATTCAACTTAAAAAGAGAATTTACAATCCTAATCGAAAAACACCATTAAAAATAATTGCAGAACAGTTTGGTATAAGCGAAATGCAACTATTCAGAATTAAATCGGGTGAAAACTGGGGACACGTAAAAGTTTAAAATCGTATTTCAATGTATATAAATCCAACACCATTGGCTGTAAATTAAAGTAAATATAATTCTGAAAAAAATAATAAAAACTTTTTCTATAAACAATTGCGCAATGGAACGCGCATTTAAAACACTTTTACATTGTGATGTTTCAAAAGTAAATACGGCATATTTAATAATGCCCAAAGTAACGCACTGTGCCAACAATGAACATTGGAGTAAAGAAGGTGCAAGAAAAAACTTATACTGCTAAATATTTCATACAAAAATGTGGTTTTACTTTTACTGATGGTATTATTAAACGAAAAGAAAATCAGTATTAGAAATTTAAGATACATGATCTTCAATTTTTGGTTTTACTGAGTTTGTTGCGGCTTGGAAAACTTCAGAAATTGAGCTTAAATAAACTTTAGTTGAATGCACCTTTAATTTGCATTCAAACTTCTACTCTCCACTTTTAACTGGCTGTTTGGGATAACCTTTTGGAAATTATACAAGATGCATGTACTGGAAGTTGTTAAAAAACTAGCCTTTAAGAATGAATCGTACAAGCTTGACTAAATCATATCATTATGAATTTAATTAAAAATAGTTTCTCTTTTTTAAATTTGATGTACCAATAAATCATTCGTAATTTTGAGAAAGCATTTATGATAAACATCTAAAAGGAAATACAAAACATTATTAAATCAGTTCAACTAAACTTAAAAGAAACTAAAAATGGAAACATATCACGATTATGTAATTAAGGACGGGAAATTTATCGGAAAATTTGATGAAATGTATGAAAAATTTAACGACCCTTGGACCCAAATGAACCAACCTAATAAATACTCTAGAATGGCGGGTATATTACATATGAAAAATTTTGAAGTAAAATCAATTTTAGAGTGTGGATGTGGGCTTGGATATTATGCCGATTGGATAAACAAAGAAACAAAAATTATCCCTAAGAGTATTGACATATCATCTGTGGCGATTGAAAAAGCTAAAAAACTATTTCCAAACTTAGACTTTGAAGTAGCAAATATTTCTACCAATCTTAAAAATTATAAAAACTATGATTGTATTTTATTTGCAGAATTAATCTGGTATATCTTACCTGACTTGAAAAATATTTTTAAAATACTTGAATCAGATTTTAAAGGAAAATATTTAGTTGTTAACCAAGTATTTTATAAAGGAACACAAAAATATGGTACAGAATATTTTACAAACTTAGACGAATTTATAAAATATGTACCATTTACCTTGCTTGGGAAATGTGAAGCAACAACCACAAAAGATACTACGATAGAAACCTCAGTTATATTTAAAATATAAAACCTGTTTGATTTTTTTAAAATTTGCGTTTAAAATAAATATTAAAATATTATTCAAACCGTAAACTCTCAATTGGGTCAAGTTTAGAAGCCCGTTTTGCCGGAATATATCCACTAACCAAGCCTACAACAATACAAATAACATAACCGCTCATCATCCAAAACCAGGGAATAAAAAAACCGGTATCTAAGGCCATGCTTATTAAATTTCCAATAGCAATTCCCAATAAAATACCTAAGCTTCCGCCTATTACACAAATTACAATACTTTCTATTAAAAACTGATTTTTTATGGTTTGTGGTGTTGCACCTACCGCCTTTCTTATTCCTATTTCACGCGTTCGTTCGGTTACCGTTACCAAAAGTATATTCATTAAACCTATTGCTGCTCCCAGCAAAGTAATTATTCCGATGATGGTGGCGCCTGCTGTAACTTTACTAATGTTTTCTATTAACAATGCCGCTAAACTATCTGATTTAATTATTTCAAAATCATCTTCTTCAAAAACGGTTTGTCCTCTAATTTGCCTGAATAAACCCCTGGCTTCATTTAAAAACAAATCTAGCTGTGCGTTATTTGATACTAGTACATTAATGGTAAAACTCATTTTTTTACTGGAAAAATATTGACGCGCATTGGTTAAAGGAATAATACAAATTTTATCGCCGCCAAAACCTGCGCTATTTCCTTTACTTTTTAAAACACCAATTACTTTATATTTTAATGCGCCTACTGAAATAATTTTATCTATGGCATTTGTTTTATGAAATAATAAAGCCTCTACATCTTTTCCTATTAAAATAAAATTTTTACCGCTAATAACTTCTTGTGGCGAAAAGTTTCTTCCTTTTTCTAATTCATATCCTGCGGTTTGCAAATAATTTTCATCGCTGCCCAACACCTGAATATTTGGATTGGTTTTAGTATTCTGGTATTTTAACCTCGCTGTCATAGTTGCAAAGGTTGATACTGATGCTAAACAAGGTAAATCAAACTTCTCTTTAAATTTAATGGCTTCTTTGTATGAAATTGCTTCGTGTTTTTTTGCTTTTCTGCCTTGTCTTCCAATTCTTACTCCAATATCACTATTTCTAATGGTAAAAGTATTTGCTCCCATACTAGAAAAATTACTGTTAATGCTGTTTTTAATGGCGTCAATAGCCGAAAAAATACCAACCAAGGCAGTAATACCAATACTAATAATAAGCATGGTAATTATAGCACGCAGTTTGTTTGATTTAATAGAATCAATAGAAATTTTAATATTTTCGCTTAAATGTAAACTCATGTGTTTTTTAGCGATATAAATTTCAGCAAAATTTAAACCGTATTAATTACCTTTTATCAAATAATAACTGAGAAATTAAATAAGCATACCGGCAATAGTAGCCGATAAATAAGATGCCAGGGTACCGCTTACCAAAGCGCGCAAACCTAATTTGGCCAAATCTGCTCGTCTTTCAGGCACCAAAGCACCAATACCACCTATTTGCATACCAACGCTGCTAAAATTAGCAAAACCACAAATGGCAAAACTGGCAATAATTAAACCTTTCTCACTTAATGGTTGAGCTAATTTGTGAGTTAAAGTATCAAAAGCATAAAATTCGTTTATGGTAATTTTTTGCCCCATTAACGTTGCTACCTGTTCCACATCTGCCGATGGCACACCCATTGCCCAGGCAAAAGGATAAAATATTTTTGCAAAAATAGTATCTAAGGATAATCCCGGATAAACGTATCCCAACAAAAAATTGAGCATGGCTATTAAAGCAATAAACCCAATTAACATGGCAATAACATTAATGGCAAT
>JALHRL010000042.1 GCA_022841465.1 Bacteroidia bacterium
CTCAGAGCACATCTTCACCCCTTAAAGAAGTGCCGGAATGAAATACTTGCGATTCTTTTATACCGTTTAATCCTTTTACTAATTTTCCTTTCTCATAATCTTCAGGATAACCGCCACTAACCAGCACAACGGTAGCTGCTGTTTCTTCAATTACCTCAAAACTTTTTTCATGTAAATTTTGGTTTGCCACGCCTTCCAACAAATCAATTAAGTCTGACTTAATTCGTGGAATAACCGCTTCCGTTTCCGGATCGCCCATTCGGCAATTGTATTCAATAACATAAGGCTCGCCATCACAATTCATTAATCCTACAAAAATAAAACCTCTGTAATCAATTCCTTCGCTTCGTAAACCATTAATAGTTGGTATTACTACTTTTTGTTCTACTTTTTTAATAAAATCTTCATTAGCAAATGGCACCGGGCTAATTGCACCCATTCCTCCGGTATTCAGACCTGTATCACCTTCGCCAATTCGTTTATAATCTTTTGCCGCCGGTAAAATTTTATAGCTCTTTCCGTCGGTTAAAACAAAAACAGAAAGTTCAATTCCGTTTAAAAATTCTTCAATAACAACTGTTGCACTGGCATTACCAAATTTAGAATCGAGCAACATGTTTTTTAATTCATTTTTTGCTTCGGCTAAATTGTTTAAAATTAAAACGCCTTTTCCGGCAGCCAAGCCATCTGCTTTTAATACATACGGTGCTTTTAATGTTTCTAAAAAACTATACCCTTCTTCTATATTGCTTTTTGTAAAGCTTTTATATTTTGCAGTTGGAACCTTGTATTTTTCCATTAAGCGTTTGCTAAAATCTTTACTTCCTTCTATTAAAGCTCCATCTTTCTTTGGTCCAATTACGGCCACATCTTTCAACACATCGTCGTTTAAGAAAAAATCATGAATACCGTTTACTAAAGGATCTTCAGGGCCAACCAACACCATGTCGATGCCTTTTTCCCAAACCAATTTTTTTATAGCTTCAAAATCATTTACTTTAATATCAACGTTTGTTCCGCAATTAGCTGTACCGGCATTACCCGGCGCAATGTATAAATTTCCTAACCGTTTACTTTGTGCAATTTTCCATGCAAAAGCGTGTTCTCTGCCCCCTGAGCCTAATATCAGTATATTCATAATTTACAAGTGAACAAAAATAAAAAATCCCTTCGGATGGAAGGGATAAGTGTTAATTAATACTTTGGTTTGTGAAATACTTTGTTTCCTCTAACTCTACTTTTTGCTCTGGAAGCATTTTGTTTCGCTAAAATTCCATCACGGTAACGTTTTCCTTTTGTTCTATGACGGGAGAATAGTGCTCTGGTTTCTCTGTTTATTTTTTTGTTGCTTGGTGTTTTTTTATACACCCACAAATTATCGCTTCTTCGTTTTGAACTTTTTCTGCCACCACCTCCTTTAGCAAAAGATTCTGCATTTCCTTTGCTTTTATTAAACATGGCGCCACCACCTTTACGTTGATTCCTATGCTCCTTTTTTCTACCGCCACTTTGCGCAAATGCATCAGTGAAAAAACCGGCAAATAAGGTTAATAAAAATATAAAGTAAATTTTTCTCAATCTAATAAAGATACAAATTTGATTTCTAATCAGCAAGAAAGCAAATAAATTTTGATGTATAACAAGTTAAGAATGAGAGATATTAACAAATAATTGGCTTTAACTGTGAATTAACCTTTAAATCGTTTTAATTAGGCATTTCTTTCTTCAAAAATGCTGCCGTTTCATTGTTCTTTAATTTCACAAATTCTTCCGGTGTTCCAACAAATAAAATTTCTCCGCCACCTTTTCCGCCTTCCGGTCCTAAATCAATTATCCAATCTGCGCACTTAATAATATCCATATTGTGCTCAATTACCAAAACTGTATTTCCGTTATCTACTAAACGGTTTAATACTAACATAAGTACTCTTATGTCTTCAAAATGTAATCCTGTTGTAGGTTCATCTAAAATATAAAAAGTATTTCCTGTATCGCGCTTGCTTAATTCCGTTGCTAATTTCACACGCTGCGCCTCTCCTCCACTTAAGGTTGTAGCTTGTTGTCCAACTGTTATGTAACCTAAACCAACCTCTGTTAATGTTTTTAGCTGACGATAGATATTTGGGTTATTGCTAAAAAAATCACAAGCTTGTTCTATGGTCATGTTTAAAACATCACTTATTGATTTTCCTTTAAATCGTACTTGTAAGGTTTCTCTGTTATATCTTTTACCGTTACATTCATCGCAATGCACATACACGTTTGGTAAAAAATTCATTTCAATGGTTTTTAAACCGGCTCCTCCGCAAGCTTCACAGCGTCCGCCTTTCACATTAAAAGAAAATCTTCCGGGCTGATAGCCTCTTATTTTTGATTCAGGAATTTCAGCAAACAATTTCCGTATTTCATCAAATACTTTGGTATAGGTGGCAGGATTACTTCTGGGTGTTCGGCCAATAGGGCTTTGATCTATTTCAATTACTTTATCAATGTGTTCTATACCTGAAATACTTTTATACGCCAAAGGCCTTTTTTCCGATTTATAAAAGTGATTGGATAAAATTGGATACAAAGTTTCATTAATTAAAGTACTTTTTCCGCTTCCACTTACTCCGGTAACAACTATAAATTTTCCTAAAGGTAAATCAACAGAAACATTTTTTAAATTATTTCCTGCAGCATTTTTTAAACTAATTTTTTTGCCGTTTCCTGCTCGTCTTTTTTCCGGAACTTTAATTTCTTTTTTACCATTAATATATTGCGCTGTTAATGTATCGCTTTTCATCATATTTTTAGGCGTATCTGCTTCTACTAATTTACCACCATGTACACCTGCTCCGGGACCAATATCAATAACATAATCACACTCCATAATCATGTCTTTATCGTGTTCAACTACAATAATAGAGTTACCTATATCGCGTAAATCTTTTAATGCTTTAATTAATCTTGCGTTATCTCGTTGATGCAAGCCAATGCTTGGTTCATCTAAAATATACAAAACACCCACCAGCTGAGAACCAATTTGAGTTGCTAAACGAATACGTTGCGCTTCGCCTCCGCTTAATGAACGAGAAGAACGGTTAAGTGTAACATATCCTAAGCCTACTTCCAACAAAAAACCAATGCGTGAACGAATTTCTTTTAAAACCTCTTTCGCTATCACATTTTGTTGTGACGATAATTTTTTCTCTACGTTAGTAAACCAAATACCTAAAACACTAATGTCCATATTCGCTAATTCGGCGATGTTTTTATCTGCTATTTTAAAATATAAGGATTGTTTTTTTAAACGTGAGCCGTTGCAATCAGGACAAACTTTTTTATTTGTAAAACCATGCACCCATTTTGCAATAGCATACGTATCTTCTTCTTCTGCTTGCCTGGAAATGAAATTAGCGATTCCTTCAAAAGTAGAATTATAACTACCTGTATCTGTTTGTACATGTATTAATTCTTCTGTTCCATAAAATATTACCCCTATTGCTTCTTCTGATAATTCTTCAAAAGGAGTATCTAATGTAAAATCCATTTTTTGTGCAATAGCTTCCAACTGCTTAAAAATCCAAGAATTTTTAAAGGCTCCAATAGCAGCAATAGCACCTTTTCGTATAGATAACTTTGGGTTGGGTACAATTTTATTTACGTCTATTTCAGATATTTCTCCTAAGCCATTGCATTTAGAACAAGCACCATAAGGAGAATTGAATGAAAAAGAATTTGGGGCAGGCTCGTCGTAAGAAATACCGGATGTTGGGCACATTAAAGAGCGACTAAAAAATCTGGGGCTATTTTCCTTTTTACTTTTCTTTTTACTTTTTAAATCTTCCTTTGATTCTATTTCTGAAACCATAACAACACCTTTTCCATGTTTCATGGCTGTTTGAAGTGATTGATTAATTCTGTTGTGGGTTGATTCTGTTACATCAATTCTGTCAATCACCAACTCAATATCGTGAATTTTATACCTATCGGTTTGTAGCCCCGTAACTAAATCCTTAACAACGCCATCAATTCTAACTTTTGTAAATCCTTTTTTTCTAAGATCCTCGAATAATTCGCGGTAGTGTCCTTTTCTTCCTTTTATAATTGGTGCCAGTAAAATAATAGATTTTTTATTAAAATCTTTTCCAATCAGTTCAACAATTTGATCATCACTGTAACGCACCATTTTTTCGTTAGTAACGTAAGAATATGCATCGCCGGCACGAGCAAAAAGCAAACGAATAAAATCATAAATTTCTGTAATAGTACCAACCGTTGAGCGTGGATTTTTATTTACCGTTTTTTGCTCAATAGAAATAACAGGACTTAATCCGGTTATTTTATCTACGTCGGGGCGTTCTAAACTTCCCAAAAACTGGCGCGCGTATGAGGAAAAGCTTTCTATGTATCTTCGCTGTCCTTCAGCATAAATTGTATCAAATGCCAGAGAGGATTTACCGCTTCCGCTTAAACCGGTAATTGTAACTAATTTATTTCGTGGAATTACAACAGAAAGATTTTTTAAATTATTGGCTCTGGCTCCAATAACTTCAATTACTTCTTCCTCTAAAATTTCATTCTTTTCTATCAGTTGATTGGAGTTTGCTTTACTCATAGATTGTTTTCTGTTGTTTGCTCTTTAGTTTCTAAAATGTTATTTTTTAATGTATCTGTTTGTTTCTGTTTGTATAAATAATTTGGGTTAAGATCTACAAAATAAGAGCTATAATCTTTATTTGGATGCTTTAACACCTTTAGCTTATACACTTTTCTTTCTAAATTGTTTAAATAACCTTTGTATAACCAAGGATTTAAACTTTCTATCTGTAATTTACTGCAATTAAATTTATTTGCAAGAGCATTTAAATTTGTGATGCTAGAATCAAACTCTATAATTTTTACCGGAATTTTTTGAAAATTGGTAAGTTTTTTAGAATCGATATTAAAATGTTTAGGGTTTGACAAAAGCGTTTTATATGCAACAATTCTGTACAAAAACTCGCCCGATTCGCGGTTTAACTCCAAATCATATACGTTATCCGTTCCTTGATTTTTTAATGCATTTTCAATTCCGGCTATCCCTCTGTTATAAGCAGCTGCAGCAAGCGACCATTTCTTTAAACGAGCATAGGCTTCTTTTAAAACTTTGCAGGCAGCATGAGTAGCCTTTTCTACATCCAATCGTTCATCCACATCATCAGTAATCTCTAATCCATATCGGATGGCAGTATTAGGCACCAATTGCCAAAAACCCGCAGCGCCTGCATGCGAATAGGTGTTGCTTAAATGACTTTCTATAACCGCAATATACTTTACATCTTCGGGCACGCCTTCTTCCTTTAAAATAGGTTCTATGTAAGGAAACCAACGAGAAGCTTTTTGGAATAGTAAGAAATAGTTTTTCTTCCAATGAGAACTGCTAAAAAATTCTTTTTCTAAGTTTTGCCCTATTTCATAATTATCTACAGGAATTGGCTCACCGCAAAAGGTTAGATTTTGTGGGATATTTAAACCAAAAACATTGCTATTATTATTTACATACGATAAATTATTTTCGGAGGGGCCTTTAAATAAAAAAACAACTAAAAAATAAAATACAATAAATACCAATAAGAATGCAAAAACTTTTAGAAAGGGATTATACTTGTTTATTTTTTGATGATTGATCAAGATTTCTTTATAACGGTATTTAGATACAAAGTTAAAAATACCGTAAGAATGTAGAAAATACTTATGTACAATAATATAACAGAATGATTAAAAATTAAGTTGTAGGCCAGAACAATTCCAATAAATGAAATAATAAAATAAATTACGGCTATGCGCTTTTCTGAGAAGCCTCTAAAAAACAGATGATGTGTTGTATGATCTTTACCACCCACAAAAGGTGAATTACCCTTTGCTATTCTATTAGTAAACACCGTAGTTGTATCGGTAATTGGTAATAAAAAAACCAAGAGAACCACACACAAATTTTCTATGGTAAATGAAAAGGAATTGTTAAAAATATCCATATTCCAACACATATCTATACCTATTGCAGCAAGAAACAGGCCCAAGAACTGACTTCCGGAATCGCCCATGTATATTTTAGACGGGTGAAAATTAAAAACCAAAAAACCTAAAAGAGTACCCAGTAAACATATATTAAAAATGGAAACATAACCGCTGGAGATTTGAAGAGAAATGCTTACCACAATGTAAAAGAAACAAATATTAACACAAACTATTCCTACAATTCCATCCATATTATCCAGTAAGTTAATGGAATTCATCATTCCAACAATCCAAAAAACAGTAAGGGCATAATTAATTAAAGCATTTTCAAAAAGTTTAATATAAATACCGGAATAAATTAATACCAAGGCGCAAATTATTTGGGTAATTAACTTTAATAAAGGCTGGGTATTAAACGCATCGTCTGATAAGCCCATTAAGAATGCAAGAGAACAAGCCAATAAAATGCCTAAAACCACCAGCTTTTGTTCTTGAAAATCGGTATTAATTAAAACCAAAAAAATAAATGAAAATAAAAACCCAATGTAAAAAGAAATTCCTCCTAAAGAGGGTTTATACTGAGGGTTCCACCTTATTTCGTTTTGATTTTTTGAACGAATACCAAGTGTTGTAGCAAACTTTAGTAGAATATAATTTATTAATAAGGAAAAAATAAAACTTATAAAAAGTAAAGATACAATGGTAAGATTTGTATTTGAAATGGAGGTCATTAAAACTGACTATGGAAATCTTTTAATTGTTTTCCTTCTTTATCTTTTTCTGATAGTATTGGATTAGCAACATTCCAGTTAATTCCAATGGTTTCATCATTCCATAACAAACAATCTTCTGAAGGTTTGTTGTAATAATTTGTACACTTATATGAAAAAACGGTATTATCTTCCAGTGTTAAAAAACCATGAGCAAAGCCTTCAGGAATATACATCATCCATTTATTTGCTTCGGTTAATTCTAAACCAAAATACTTACCGTAAGTTGGAGAGTTTTTACGTATATCAACAGCAACATCGTAAACAGCGCCGGTAATTACTCTAACCAATTTGCCTTGAGCATGTGGTGGATTTTGAAAATGCAAACCACGTAATACGTTTTTTTGGGATAGCGATTGATTATCTTGAACAAAATTTAAATTTAAACCCATTTTTTCAAAAACAGCCGTGTTATAGCTTTCAAAAAAATAACCGCGTGCATCTTCAAATACTTTAGGTTTAATAACAAATAAACCTTTTAAAAATGTTTCTGTGATTTCCATTTTAGCTTTTCTTTCTTTTATGTTTTTTCACACCGTCTAAATCAGAATAATATCCAGTTTTTTCGCCATATCCATAAATATAATTGTATCCATAATTATAGCCATACAATTTTTTATTCATGTCCATATCGTTTAATACAGCGCATAACTTGGTGATTTGATTTTCGGTTTTAAGTCGAATCATATTTTGTATAAAGAACTTCTCTGAATAATCAGCCCTAAATACATAAATGGGATAATCTGAGTATCGCAATGTTTCTAATCCATCTGTTACTAATCCAACGGGGGCATTATCAATAACAACGTAGTCAAACTTCTGTTTTAATTCAATTATAATTTGTTTTAACTTATCACTTAAAATTAATTCAGATGGGTTTGGAGGTGTTGGTCCTGCTGTAATAAATTTAAGTCCTTCAATTGTTGTATCGTTCAAGCAATCGTCTAATTTATACTCTCCGGTAAGTAAATTACTCATACCAATATCGTTTTTTACACCAAAACCTTTGTGAATTTTAGGCTTACGTAAATCAAGGTCAATTAAAACAACTTTTTTTCCGGTGAAGGCAAAAATACCCGCAATATTAATAGCAACAAAGGTTTTTCCTTCGCCACTAATGGTAGAACTGATAGAAATAACCTTATTTCCGGGTTCATTATTTATAAATGATAAATTAGTTCTAATTGTTCTGAATGATTCTGAAATAACAGATTTTGGATTCTTATCAACAATTAGCTGCGACACCGGAATGCTACTTTGCAATCTGGGCACAACTCCAATTAATGAAACCCCTTGTGTAGAGTATTTCATTATATCACTTATTGAATAAATTTTATTGTGAGTGATGTAATAAATAACAAGGATAAGAAGTGAAATTAATAAAGATGCGGCTAAGGAAACAATAATTATGTTTCGCGAATTTGGAAACACTTTGGCTCCGGCTGAACTGCCTTTTTCTAAAATTATATTTTTTGTAACATAGCCGGCTTTAGAAATAGAAAATTCTGTTTTCTTTTCTAAAAGCATGGTATAATACTTTTCGCTTATAGTGTACAATCTGTTTAAGCGCGATAATTCAACCTCATCTTCCGGTGAATTTCCCATTTTGTACTTATAATCAACTGATCTTTCCAATAAGCTTTTATAACTTGTTTTATAACGTAACCTAACGGCATTTAAACTCTCCAACAATAACTTTTTTTGATTTTCTAACTGATAATCTATTTGCTTTATGTTTTCGGCACTTGGTGTAACTGAGTACAACAAAGTTTCCTTCGCGTTTAAAAGCTTTTGAATGTTTTGTATAACATCTTTAATCATGCTTTCATATTCAGTACCTGAAATAATTGATATAAGCTGATAAATATCAATGTTTTTATTTGCGCTAATGTTTTTTTGTACTTCTTCAATAATTTTTTCTTCCATTTCAACCTTTAACAGTTGATCGTCTATTGTATTCGCTCTAAATAAATCTGATGAAAGTTTTTCTTTATTAATATCAATGTTTTTTTCTTGTTTAAACTTCTTTAAATTGCTTTCTGTATTTTTTAAATCGTTATATACTAAACTTAACTGCGTATCAATAAAATTTAAGATATTTCTAGAGCTTTCGCTTTTTCGTTCAACATCATAGTTTAAATATTCCTCTGCAATGGTATTAACAATTTCGGCCACCTTCATGGCATTAATATCTTTTACACTTATTAAAATAGTTTTAGCAAGTTCATTAATAACTTTTACCTGCACTTTTCCCTGCAATTCAGCCGTAACAGCATCGGAGTTTCTTATTACAAAATAAAATGCCTTGTTTTTTTTAACTACATCTATAATTGTTGCCTCAACCATATCAGGATTTAAGAAAACATTTACATCAAAATCAGTTGTATTTAGCCATGTATTCAATTTAAACGCTTTTGTTACACCATTGTATTTAATGGTTCCTGATGTCATGTCTTTATTAAACTCAACATAAAATTCAGTGCCTTCCAGCGACTTGTTTTTTAAATTTACTTTTACTAAAAAAGGAGAGCCTTTGTATAATTCATTATTCTTAAAAGTTCCTTCAGAATAATAATTTACGGTTATATCTAACTTTTCTACAACGCGTTTTAAAAACACCTTAGAGTGAATTTGTTCAATGGCTTCGGCAATTAAGTTATCGCCTTCACTCATAGAATTTAATCTTAAAAGTTGATCGGCTTTATTATCGTTAATTTGTAAAAGTGTTTTTGATTCATAAATTGGTTGGCTGTATCGCAAATAAAGGAAAGCCAGCGTTGCACTTATTGCAAACACAAAAAGAATTATCCATTTGTACTTTTTTATTAGGTAGAAAACAAGACCAACATCAACAGCTGAAGTTAATTTTGCCTCTGCTTGTTTTACAAAATCTGTTTTATCTAAACCAACGTGATAAGACATTAACGTGAGAAAATTGAATACAAGATAATACCTGTAGTTAATAAAGTTAATAATGGTGCAATTTCCTGAGAGAAAGTTCTAACCGGCCTGTATCTAGGTTCAACATAAATAATGTCATACGCCTGTACTTGTGTGTTTGCCATTGCTAAGCCGTTAATTCTAGACAAATCCATTAAATATACTTGGGGTTCTTTCCCTGGTGTGTTTCTTATTAATTTAATTTTATATGCTTTGCCATCGTTAGAAATTCCTCCTGCCATTGCTAATGCTTCCATAACAGTAGTATTATTATTTGTCATTGGTAA
>JALHRL010000043.1 GCA_022841465.1 Bacteroidia bacterium
CTGCAGCATGATCATTTGCTTGCCCTCTAAAAGTGTCATAGCCATAAAATATGATGTCAGATTTTTTAAAATCATTGTCGAATATTAATGATGAATGAAAAGTATTCCATGTCCCTATTGAATTGCCGCCAAATCCATGTACAAAGATCAAGAGGTTGTCTGGGTTGTCGAAACTAAAAAAACCTTGTGTGTTAATACCATGTTTTATTTCGATTGATGTTGTGTGATTTGTTGCCATTATCTAATACTTAAATTATTTTTATGAATAAATTGTTTAATAAATTGGCTCTGGTGCAATCCGATAATAACTAAAAAACTTGTACTTAATTTTTTCGAGCCAATTGATGGGATTTGGCACCCCATAACTGTCAACAATCCCTTCTGAACAAAAAAAGCAATGTTTTGGCGACGCGCCAACCACTCCAATGTTACTTAAAACATATTTAAGACCAATTGCTCTTTTGTGATGGCGCAAGCCAAGCCAGTCAGCTCCTAAATAGTAATATTCGCCATTATTTAAAGAGTCAATAGCTTCCTGGTAAGTTTTCGATTCTTCATTCTGTTCTTCAAAAGCTCTTTTTGCCATTGCAGCAAAACAAAGATTTGCATAATCAAATACTTCTCTATTTTCTAAAGAAATAAACTTTGATCCCGTTTGTGCCGCATCAATTTCACTTTTGTTAACCGTACTTTCAAAGCCGTCTCTCATTGTAAAATGATATCCATTATTTCCATCTGAATGAAAAGTAACTACTTTATTTATACCAAAGACCTGTATACCCGCTTTAATAATTGCTATTGAAACACAGTTACCGGTACCACCTTGTTTGAACGATTTAATGATTTCTGATGTTGTCATAGTATTTTTAATTAGATTAATTTATTAAGTGCTATTTTTCGTTAAATTTTATTCCGGCATAAGTAGTACTACTCACACCAATTAATAATAAAAGTGTAGAACTGAATTCCGGCATTTCTAAATTGTAAATCACCTGCCAAACAAAATAAATCCCTAGCCCAAATGTAAATGTTACCAATTGGAAACGATGAATACTTATTCCTTTTTCATCACTTAAAAGGTCATTAAGGAATCCTTTTGATTTCATGGTGGCGGTAAACTGATCTGCACTAATACAAACTTTGTCAATGTTATGAGCGGAGTCGATTATTTTGGCAACTATACTTGTTCCACCACTTATACCTAAAAGAATTATAATTGAGTTGTTTATCCCTGCGAGTTCATCAAGATTTAGCCAAATGAATACAAAACTAAATGAAACTAGTAGTGTCCAGAATGAAAGCTGCGTCCTCGCTAAACTGTATGGAATAGTTTTAAGCAATACTTGATTTGTTTTTGTTGAATCTAATTTATTAGTGATATCCACAGTTTCATCAAACATCATGTAATCTCTTAATATGCCATGGTATTTCACTAGGTAAATAAAAAACACTAATAAAATAAACATGGAAACATATCCTACAACTTTCATCCAGAATTCTCTAAACTTTATTGTTATAGCTGAAGATTCCGTGGTGATAGGTTTATCCTTAACTCCTAGTTGAATTTTTAGTGGGACAGCGTCTAGCTTATAAAGTCGGCGAGAAGAGTAATCATAAAAAACCTTCCATGGCGATTTTTTACAAGTATCGCATTGAAGTTTAAAAATCACCTCGTTTTTTTGCGGATTTACACTAATTATATTTAGGTTGGAAAATGCTATTCCATTTAACCAAATTACCAGATCCTTTGTTTTTACTTTATAATTTGCATACAAACTATCTAATGCATGAATATTATTTGTATCACTTACTGTTAAACAAACATATTCGTCAATATCAAAATTATCTTTAGAGCCATCTAGTTTGCAAACATTTGTAATTGCGTATTTATGGATCGTGGTTATGATAGAAGTATCTTTTGCTGGAAGATCTTTTTTGCTTGGGTCTGTAACCGGGTCTCCAAAAATTATGATTGGAAAAATAAATAAAGTAAGGAAAAGTTTTTTTAAGCTCATAAAGTTTACAGTTATTATTTTAATTAATAGAAAAGTCCTTTTTTATTTAGTTCTTCATATATCATTCTGATGCAGCTTTGCCCTTCGGTGGTAGTGTCCCAATACATGCCATGCACACGGAGATTATATAGAGAAAAGAAATTAGCAATACTAAATTTTTTAACTGGTGACACTTCATAATTTATATTAATAGGTTTGTGTTCAAACCCTGGCAACCCAAACTGTGCGTCACCTCTTTGGCTATCCTCTCTGAAATTAGTGGCTAGTGCATCGGCTATTGAATAAATATTTATCCATGTAATATTATTTTCCAGGCTTTTATTTCGATTATCGTAAAAATAAGGATAGTAAGCTTTTATAAATTCATAGGGCGTACCTATTGTTATCAGAACCTCCGAAAGTTTTTGCGAATTTGCTGAAGGGTTGTTTCCAAACGGGAACAAATAATCTAAAGCAATTATGGAACCACAACTATAACTATGGAACTGAATCTTACAACCCACTTCCTTCTCAGCGATATACTCTACAAGCAGATCGAGGTTGCCGTGAATTTCCTGGCTTTGCGCACCAAAATCCAGATAATTATTTATACAAATAAATTCTGAAGAAAGTTCAGTTGTTAACGTGCGTGACTGAGGAAGTAAGATCAGTACTATGGCAATAAACGACACAAATAACTCAAGGAACTTTTTGGTGCCAGGATTATCTAATTTCCATCCGAGTAAACTTTGAAATTCCGGTAAATTAAATGCTTTAGAAATTAACTCAAAAACAGCCGGGATAGTAAATAGTATAGATGCTGCAATAATAAGAAACATGCAAAAAACGTAAAAAGTCTGAAAGGGCCTGTTATAATTGCCTCTTGCAAATAATCTTGTAAATAACAGCGGCGATTTTTTTACAACAAGCCACAATAAACTAAGACTTTTAATAAGGATATTATAACTATTAAATTTGCTGGTAAGCAAATCACTATATTTAAATTCATATATCTTATAAATTGTATTTTGTGCGCCAGACGTATTTTCGACGATTGAAACAACGTTACTTTCTTTTGTGCCCGAATAATTAATCTTCTCTGTTTTTAATTCAAAATTAATGCCTGTTTTGTAATAGCTTAACTCATTCATTAAACGAGTAGAGTATTTTACCACTGATTCCTGATTAAAGGACTGGCCCAGACCAGGGATATATATTCCTACTTTCATATTATTTATTTGATTTATTAAATGCGTATCGGATATTTATACTTGAAACTAGTTTATTAATTGGTTTAGTTTCACCTAAATAATTATTTATGCCTGCACTCGCAATGATCCAGAAAACATCTCCAAGCCTAAACTCAGCACCGATATTGATTAAAAGTGATTGACCAAGCTTTTCTATATTCTTGTATTTGTATTGTGTTTCTAAAAAACCTCTTACATCGCTTGATCCAACAAAGTACCTTAGGTTAGCAGTAAAATCAACTCGTCTTGGCACGGAATCATTGATGTTTTCCGTCCTCGGAAGTTTACATTTACTGCCTAATAGTAATTGTCCTCCCTTATGAACGGCAAATGATTGAGTAATCCAAATATTCAAAGATGAAAACTGTGAATTTGAGATCAGTGTATCGGATGATTCTCCAACAAATGCTAAAGCAAAATCTGTTCGTGCAGTGTTCCATTTCTCTGCTTTAAATTTTCGTATCATATTATCAATTCTGGTGTTCAATGAGTCTAGCGTTAAAACTGAATCTTTACTAAAATCTGATTTTTTTAACTTGTCTCTTTTCAAAAGGGCCGTAAAAGCATTGTAAGCAACATTTATAGCTGAATCTTTTTTGCTTTCTTTTTCGATATCATCCGCCAGGAATTTTGCGAATTCATTCTTGTGCGATTCTCTGTATTCGATTGCTTCAGCGCCTCGTTTATTTTTGATCCTAGTTACCCATACCGTTTTAAGGTTAACTAATGCCGTTTGATAGTCTGACATCTTTTCGTAGATTTTTTCTTTAGTTCTTGCCGACTTCAAAATATCACCATCTTTAGAAACGATCGTAAATCTATAGCCAAGTGAAAGTTTGGAGTTAAAAGTGGATGTATCTCTAAGGGTACCAATACTAAAACCTGAATTATATAAAAATGTATTTATTGGTTTATTATATTTTTCAAGTGTCCATTTTTTTGAAGCCATTTTCCAGGGCGCATATTCAAGTGCAAAATTTTGCGGGATAATTGCTGATCCTCCGGAAAAGAATGGTGAAATTTGCGCAGCGAATTTTTGAATATCTGAAGGGCGAAGTATATCAGATGGATCAGTTCCAAGCGCTTTAAATGTGGGTAGATCAGGTACTGCGAAATCCAACAAAAAATGTTCAGTACTATCTTTGTTATTGTCGTTTGTCGGATTCTGCCCGGAGAGTCTATTTAAATAACAAACCGCAATAATTATAATGAAGCTAGTTATTCTATTCATAATATTATTTTTTTATGAGTTGAATAACCGCACCTTCCTCTTTTAAACCAGGTGTTCCAAGAGTTCCGGTAACTACAATATTATCTAAAAGGGTAGCTGATTCGAAATTATTACCCTGAAGCAAATTTAATTTTAAGGTATAACCGTTGTCATTGGCCTCTATTTTCTTTACCCAAAAATTTGTATCAAGACATCGTTTATCAAAGTTTGCTAATGGATCTGTCGTATTAAAATCATTCATAACCTCAAAATGGTCGTCATGAGGACTATCATTATTGCCTTTTCTTAAAGGATTGGTTAGTACTGGAGGCTCCGCTGCAGTTGCAGACCACATTTGATATGCATAAGTTATAAAATAAATACCTTGCATTTCAATATTGATCCAAAGCCTGCCTTTGGCAGGATCGAATGTTACTTTTTTCATATTATGATTTTTATAGAAATAGCTTAGGCTTTGGGGCATAAACTATCAGAGATCTCAATAAATTTATTCAAAGCTTTATCAACTTTTGGTCCGGTAAAAAATTGAATGCTTTTTAAGATACCTTTAAGGTGGAAGGTATTCCAAACATTACAATAATTTTTTACATCAGGGTTATCGCCTGAACAAACGCCATCCGCTGCATAAATAAGTTTATCAATCTGCTCATCCATCTTTGCGCCAGTAAAATTTTTAACCAATTGCAAGGTTGGTTTTACAGTTCCATTGTAAATGATGCAAAATTGCTTGATAGGATCTTCAGCATTTTCTGCGTTCATAATAATTCCATCTGCGCTCAATTCTAATTGTTGTTTTGTTGCCATAGTTATTTATTTTTAGTTGTTTATCTTTTTTAGTAACACATCTTACAAGCTCTTTTGCTGTAGGTATTTACAGCATCAGTTTTGGTAATGTATATAACTTCATGAGTACACTTGTTTAAACCATTACAGTCTTTTGAACCGTGATAAGCAACAGAACCTTTACTATCACATACATACACTTTATCCGTCGTAATTTTAAACGACGCACAAAGCATAAATACAAGGCTAAATTTTATAATGTTTTTCACAGGAAGTATTATAAAACTAATGTATATAGCAATACCTGTCAATTAGGGTTTACCCTAATTGTTAGAACCTGTTTTTTTTTGTTCTTTTATAAAAATTACGAATAATATGAAAATAACTCATTTAATTATACATGAACTAGAAAAAGAAAAGGGAATAACTTCAGCTAAAGTTGTACTTTATAACGACGTATTGGATAATACTGATGTAAGAATAGTAAAATTGATAGCCGAACTAAATAATAGATATAAATATCGGAATGAAAATTATGGAATTTTTGATAAGGATAATCCCACAATTTTTCATTCATCTTTTGAAAAATACTATAAAAATCAAAACGAAAATGAGTTTATTAATTTTACAAAGGAAGCTGCAAGTGATTTAAGGAAACGAATTGAAGATATTGCTCCAGCAAAAGGTGGATATCTTATTTTCGCAAGGTATACACTCATAAAAGATTTTGTAGCCGTATTTATTGTTCGAAATATTCTTGGATTATCTTTTAAGCCTGATTCGAAAAAATTGAATATTGATGATGTTGAGCATATTGATTTTGAGCATTTAGCAATGGCTTGTAGAATTAGCATTGCTTCTTTTAAAAAGAAAGAAATTCGATATTTAAGTTTTATAAGTAAAAATAGTGATGATATGAGTCGCTATTTCACAAAATGGGTTTCATCTGCAGATACTGAAACTAATGCAGAAGAAACAAAAAAACTTTATGATCTCCTTCAGATAATCAATTTGCCAAAAGATCCAGATACCGGAAAAAAATATAAGAGAGAAGATTTTTTAGAGCGCGTCTATCATTTTGTTAATAATACACCTGGTAAGACTATAAATTTAGGTTCTTTAAGTGAGAAATTTTATGGAGATCCAAAAACAATTATTGATAAAGTTGAAGAAGAAGGGATAATTATTAATGGCGAATTTAAAGCTCATTCCGCGCAACTGAAAAATTTCATTCAAATTCAAGCTAAAGCTGATGATATTGAACTTACCTTCCCTAAATCACTTTATCGTTCTATTGTAAGAATTGATCCAAAAGATAAAACCCAAATCATTATTAAATCTGAATTATTGGCAAAAGAAATCATAAGTTCAGCTAAGAATTAAGATGCTACAAAAGTTAAATACAATTTCACTATTTTTTAAAGGCAATAAGTCAAAAATTTATTGTCTTGATAATTCTTTCTTTATTTCAGAAGTAAATTCAAAAATAAAAAAGACACTTGATGAATGTGAAATTAAAATTGAAAATTTAGCTCAGAAAAATAAATTAAATATCTGGGAATACTTAAATGTCGAATTGATTTCTTTTGCTGATATTGAAAAATATTTTGATAAGGAGTTTATAAATCAGGAGTTTGTTATTTTATCTGAAACCGGAGATTTTTGTTATCAAATTCAAGGCGGTCAAATAGAATATAGCCCAGCTTGTGAATTTAAGTTCAAAACGAAATGTGGTAACAAAATTGCCCAAAATAAACTTCTAAATGTTATTACGTCAGAAAATTTCTCAGACCATTATGATTCTTCAAGTAATGAAGTAATCTTTTATAGTTCAATTAACGGGATTGTAAAAATTAAGCTCGATTTAAACAATGCTGCCGATGAAAACATAGATTGTTCAAAAGTGATCGATGAATTATTAGAAACGTGTAAACTATTAATCTTAAAATCATTTTTTATTAATTCGTTATTTATTGTATCCAAACAAAGTGGTATTCTAACGTTTAATGAAGTTGTCCTAAAAGCTGATGAAATTGATTTAATTACCAAACGAAATTATGAGTTAGTCGCAAAGCAATTTGATTTCGAAAAGTTTAAGAATTCACTATATAAAGAGAAAGAAAAATATTTTACCAATATTAGAGAGATTGTTAGTAAAATATCCAGCCAGGTAATTTCAATACCTATATCGATAAGTGCAGCAGTTTTTTCAACATATAAAGTTTCTGATGATATTATAATGCTTTTTATGGTGATGTTATCTTTTATAATTTACACCTATTTTTACATTAGAATTCAATTTTTTTATAAAAAAGATCTTATTGAAATTCAAAATGACTTTAATAGAGATTTTCAAATTATTCAAGATCAGTCTGGCCTACCTACTGATATTATTAACATTGAAAAACAAAAGATTAAAAGGAAAATTGCTGATTCAATTAAGCTAATTAATTTGTTATTATTCATTGTGTTCATTTTATCGCTACTGGTTTCTATGTACATATTATATGAAATTTTTAAGTCAAACGTAAGTGTTTTTACAAATTCGATCTTTTTTCAATCCTTTATTTCGATTAAATTATGAATTTTAGATAGATTTTTTATTTCGTTTGAGTAAAATAAAAACAATTATTATCTGTTAAAATCGAATGAAACTATTTACTTTTTTTATCGTGTATTTTATTTAAGCCCGTTAAAAAATTGGTATTTTCTTTAGCTCTTTCTTTAACAATTGCTTCAAGTTTCGTCCAATATTCCTTTGAAACTACTTCGTATATTCCATCACAAATTATAAATGATAAATTTTCTTCAAATTGAATCCATCGATCACTCATAATTACTTGATTCCTCGAAGAATTAAGATCAAGAATGCGAGGGATTAACAGGTTGCCCCCAAAAAGCAGCAAAGCCGGAATTATCCGGAAACATTTCGATAGGTTGGAAGTCTATTACAAAATTGTTATTTACCTCCTCGAAGACTTTTCTGTTGTCGCTAATAAATTTGTTATATGATGCACCAACCTCATTAAAAAATAACGGTAGGTAATCCCCTGCGCTAAGCGTACTCTCGCATAATGATGAATCAAATGATATTATTTCGTTCTTTCTCTTAGTATATATGTCGTTAAATAGCTCCCAGCTCATAGTAGAATTTCTTTAATCCCAAGCCTTTCCTTGGTTTTGGTATATGGATATGCGAACCTTTCTACAGCCAAATCAAGATAATTTAAAGGTATTTGTCCGGAACCCGCCAATCGGATGATTTGGTCGGCAATTGCCCACTTTTTAAAAGCTTGCTGGGAGCCCTTGTCAATAAAGGCTTCCAGAGGGAAATCTTGAGGGTTTAAGGCCCGTAAATTTTGAGTAAAATCAAGGATATCTTGGCAGAACACTCTAGAGCGAATTTGCCTAGAGTGAATCTCTCTGGAGTGGTTTTGTCTAGAGCAAGCATTTAAACCTCTGAGCTCTTGCTTAATTTTTGGGTTTGCACCTGAAGGCACTTTAAAGTTAAGTACCGTTAAAACTTTGCAAACCAAATCGCCTGTTTTAATAGTATAGAATAATGAATTATTAGTAATGTCTGCCTTATTAATTGCAAAATTAAAGTCCATCTTTTGCTCACCAGGTAATAAATGAGTAAAACATACACGCCCATCTACTTCTATTGAAGGATCACTCAAATCAACATCTGTGATATTAATTTCTAATTGCAATGCTGGCGGAAAATGAGGATCCGTTAAGAAACCCGTAAATTTTCTTTTGCTGTAAAGTTTATGTTCTGAAATGAGTCTCATGTTTTTTTGTTTACAAAGATATAAATATTGTCTCAAAAATACACCAAATTTGGTGTAATGGTTATAAACATCTTTTTAATAACTTAGCGC
>JALHRL010000044.1 GCA_022841465.1 Bacteroidia bacterium
AATTTTAAAATTTACAATAATATTAATACTACTTTACCCCTAACGCACCTAATGTCTCTGGCCCCGCTATACCATCTGCTTTTAAACCATTTTTCTTTTGATACTCTTTTACTGCAGCAGTTGTTCCATCACCAAATACGCCATCTTCAATTAATTTTGGCATTGCCCCCTTTTTATTTAGTGCTTTTTGTAATAACACAACCGAGCTGCCCGAATTTCCTTTCTTTAAAAAAGATCCTGTAATAATTTTGTCATCAGCAGCAAGAGGTTTTGAAAGTTTACTCTCAATAAATCCTAATAGCGTTGGGGTAACCTCGCCAGTTACGTTAAATTTGTTTTCTTTCTGAAATTGTTTAACTGCTTTTTCAGTTTCACTTCCAAAATCTCCGTCAACAGTTATTTTATAATCCAATTCGTATAACTGCTTTTGCAACTTTGCTACAACGGCTCCGGTATTGCCTTTTCTTAATATTTCTTCAGTAGTAACGGGTGTTATTTTTTCCCCACTTAAAACTTTTGGTTTAACAAATGCCTTTACAACCGTTAAATATCTCTTCCTTCGCATAACAAGGCCGCCATTGCTGTTATCGGAGTTTGATGTGTTTCCTTCGTAAGACCAAAATGTTCTTTTGTTATCATCAGCCCATTCGTGAAAAATACCAGTATGATTACATTTCCCATCACCTTCCCAATCAAAAAGAACAATGTCGCCAGGTTCAGGTTCAGTTGTTATCTCTTTTGAAGCTCTCCATTTCCAAAATGCGGAATTACAATCTCGGTAACCTTTATCGTCATCTATGTGGCCAAGAGGATGACCTGCATTGTGATAAACCCAACTTACAAACATGGCGCACCATGCGTAGCCATCAAAACCGTACCATTTGCCATATATGTTTTTGTTGCTACCTGGTGGCGTTTCGCCAACTCCTAGTTGCGAATTTGCAATTTCAATAATTTTTTCTCTACTCATATAGTTTCGATTTTATTTGCTGGTAACTATTAACATACGCGATTTCGTATACGCGAATAGTGTAAATCAAATGTATTACTTTCAATTTAATAAGAAAAACTAATCGATATAGGGAAAACCCTAACTTTTGAGCGAGATAATTACAAGTAATTAATTGAATCTTAATTGGTAGCTGTCTACATCTGGAAATTTGCTAAATGCTATTTGTTTCGCTATATTTACTATTAAACAAAAACAGTAAAAATATAAATAACAATGAGATTAGTCTATTTATCAGTATTATTAATTATTCAAATATTACTTCCAGGAGTTTCAATAGCACAAACTGTTGTGTTTGCTGAAAAAATGGGTGCGAATTCCGATGATTATGGTCGCTCCGTTGCTGTTGATGCTATTGGCAATATTTATACAACTGGTTCTTTTATTGGCACCGTTGATTTTGATCCTGGTGCTGGAGTATTTAACCTAACGGCTGTTGGTAGCGATGATGTATTTGTTTCAAAGTTAGATGCGAACGGAAATTTTGTTTGGGCAAAACAACTGGGGGGATTTTCATCTGATGTTGGATTTTCAATAGCCCTAGATGCGGCAGGCAATGTTTATACAACGGGGTGGTTTGCAAATACTGCAGATTTCGACCCGGGAGCTGGCACGTTTAATCTTATATCAGTTGTAAGTAGCATCGACGTATTTATTTCGAAATTGGATGCATCCGGTAATTTTGTTTGGGCTCAACAATTAGCAGGGGCATCCAGCGATATAGCCTACGACGTTACGGTAGACGCTGCGGGTAATGTTTATACTACGGGTTCTTTTTTTGGAACAAGTGATTTTGATCCAGGACCGGGTTTCTTTAGCATGACATCTAACGGCGGTAATGATATTTTTATTTCAAAATTAGACGCTACTGGAAATTTTGTTTGGGCAAAAAAAATAGGAGGGTCTGCGAATGATGTTGGTTATTCTATTGCTGTAGATGCGTCCGGTAGCGTACATACTACTGGTTCTTTTGATGGAACAGTTGACTTTAATCCCGGCGCAGGCACGTTTAATTTAGTGTCGATTGGTAGCACAGATATATTTATCTCTAAATTAGACGCCCTAGGTAATTATGTTTGGGCAAAAAGTATGGGAGCGAGTAATACAGACGAAGGGCGAAACATAAAGGTAGATGCAGCTGGTAACATTTATACCACAGGCTACTTCATAGGAACAGTAGATTTTGACCCAAGTGCAACTACATATACACTTGCATCATTAGTTGCAAGTGTCGATATTTTTATTTCGAAATTAGATGCGACAGGAAATTTTGTTTGGGCAAGAAGTATGGGCGGAAACTTAAATGATTATGGATTTTCAATTGCCTTGGATGCAAGCGGCAATGTTTATACTACCGGACTATTTAGGCTAACAGCAGATTTTGACCCGAGTGCCGGAGTTTTTAACCTTACTTCTACGGGGGTAGATGATATCTTTATTTCGAAATTAACTTCTACCGGAAATTTTGTATGGGCAAAAAGAATGGGCGGCGCGTCAACCGACGTAGGTAATTCGATTGTGGTAGATGCATCAAGTAATGTTTATTCAACTGGTTACTTTGGTGGAACTGCCAATTTTGATCCAGGCCCCGGTCTCTTTTTATCGTCCGCCGGCTTGGCAGATATTTTTGTACATAAAATTTGTCAAACATTTCCGCAGGTGCCTGGCACCATAAATGGCAATACAACGGTTTGCAGTGGAGTAACAAATGTATATAGCGTAACCGCAG
Source organism: Bacteroidia bacterium (assembly GCA_022841465.1). Lineage (GTDB taxonomy): Bacteria > Bacteroidota > Bacteroidia > B-17B0 > Aurantibacillaceae > Aurantibacillus. The sequence goes on from JALHRL010000044.1 coordinate 2,739, forward strand.
TACAAGGTGCTACTAGTTATACATGGAATTTACCTGTTGGATGGAGTGGTACGAGCATAACAAATACTATTTCAGCAACGGCAGGGGCAAGTGGTGTTTTCACAGTTATTGCAAGTAACCCTTGTGGTACAAGTCCTGCGCAAACGTTAAGCGTAACCGTTAATCAAACCCCAACAATTTCTGTAAATAGCGGTTCTACTTGTTCGGGTAATTCCTTTACAATCATTCCTAGTGGGGCCAATACCTATACAATACAAGGTGGTAACGCTATAGTAACCCCAACTGCAAATTCGAGTTATACAGTTATAGGAACCAGTGCTTCCGGTTGCAACTCAACTTCGTTTGCTATTTCTAGTATTACAGTTAATATTACTCCCACAATTTCGGTAAGCAGCGGTTCCATTTGTTCGGGCAACACTTTTACAATTGTTCCTACTGGCGCAAGCACATATACTTTTGGAGGTGGAAGTGCTGTTGTTAGTCCGACTATAAATTCAAGTTATACGGTAACAGGAACAAGTGCCGCAGGTTGTGTGTCAAGTTTATTCGCTACTTCCAATGTTACAGTAAATGCACTTCCATTGCCAACAATTACAGTAAATAGCGGAAGTATTTGCAGTGGGCAATCGTTTACAATTATTCCAACGGGCGCTAATACATTTACTTTCCAAGGGGGCAATTCAATTGTTAGCCCTTTAGCAAATGCAAGTTATACCGTTATTGGTACGAGTATTGCAGGTTGTGTTTCATTGGTTCCTGCTACTTCTAATATAACGGTACAAGCATCGCCAATATTAACTGTGGTCACAACACCTACTTTAATCTGTGTAGGGCAAACAGCAACTTTAAGCGCTTCCGGCGCATCAACTTACACATGGAATCCAATCATACCAATAAACGGCATAGTTACGCCATCAGCAACAACTACTTATAGTATTATTGGAACAAACTCAATTAATTGTGCAAGCGCACAAGTGGTAACCACAATTAATGTTAGCCTTTGCACAAACCTATTTGATTCAAATAATGAGAATGACAAAGCGATAAGTATTTATCCAAACCCAACTAATGGTTATTTTACAATTAATTTAACAAGTAATGAGGAAGTGATTATTTCCGATTCCTACGGAAAAACTATTTACAAGGAGAAACATCTGAAACAGAAAATAGAAATTTCCGTAATGGACTTTTCAAAAGGGATTTATTTTATTAGAGTTGGCAGTGTAATCCGGAAATTAATTATAGAATAATACTGTTTTGCCCTTAATCGAGAGACCGTTAGCTTTCAACGAACAATGGCGCAGAAATATTTTCTGTGCCTCAAAACAAAAAATCAACAGCTTTTGCAGCTATTGATTTTCCAGTTACTATAAATAAAAGTGCGTCATTACCATCTTATTGGTTTAATTTGTCCACCATGAAATGGAACATTAATGAGTTTCAATTTTTTTTAAGATATACCAAGGTTCGTCGTAGATACTTATCATACTGCTATCTTGGCCATTACCTTCATACCATGAAACATCGGTCAATGTTACTAACTCAGGTTTAGATAAAATACTATCCGTCATTCTACCCAAATAACAAATGGATAGCCAATTGTCGAAGGAGAGGTTTGCATTGCTACTTGACCATGTACCTGAATTTTTGTACATAGGTTCAGTTTTGTTTAAATAATCTTTTTCGTTTTGATATATGTTACGCAAAAATGTGTGGTCATTATTGATATTAAGAACTTCCACTTGACCAGAAGGATAGGTACACTTATACCTACCCTGAACACCTGAATTTATTTCAGATGGCCCTCCACAAGACATCATAAACAAAATGGCTCCAAAGAGTGATTTTTTAAAAAAACTCATAAGTCTAAAGTTACAAAATTTATAAATGTTATTTTCGTCTAACAAAAGTGTAAAAAAATTATTCAAAGAGCTTTTTCATTCTATCTCTTTGCTTTGAACATCGCTTATTCTTCAATAAACCTTCCCGAAACAATAAATAAAACTACGATGTATAAACTCTGGAACAAAAAGTAAAAATAAAGGTGCCATTTTGAACACTAACCAATCAAGAATAAAAGTCTTCTTCTTTCCATTTTCCACTTCTTACATAAGAACTCAACTCTTGCTTATTTTCTGGGTCTTTATATAATCGAACAATAAAGCTCGATGAAACATTCCCTTCGATATTATCTAAATAGTTAGTTAATAAGTCAAATAGTGCTTCTGAATACACTTTACCATTTTCCTTAACTATTTCATGCAACATAAAATCCAACTTTCTCCTGCTCCATTTTTTATTATTAGCTAGAAAAGTAATTTTATCATGCAATTCTTCCATTTCTTGCCATTTACTATTTTTATAGACATTAACTAAATCAAAGAGATTCTTCTTATCATCCAAATAATCTGGCTCTTGCTTAATATACTTTTTCATTCTATCTCTTCACTTTGGACATCGCTTATGCTTTCATCAATTTTCCTGATACAATACATAAAACCTCGCCGGCATGTTCGTTTAGGAAAAGAAGCACGGATTACAAATCATTAGTGTTCGAAACCTTATGCATCACTAAATAAATGACTCATTTTGGATGGTTGTCCACCGCAAAGGATCACAATTTCTTTTATTATAGCTGACTCCAGATCATTGGCAAATTTGAGTTTGGGTATTTTATATCCAGAAAGTTTATTGGTCTTTTTGTATGTAATAATAAGAATTGCCAGAATAAGCGTCATATAAATCATAACCTTAATTCCGTTTTCAGTTCTTGAAACCAAGTGACTTAAATTAAGTTCCTGCTTGAGAAATTTAAAAAGCACTTCGATATCCCATCTTTTTTTATAAATCGCAGCAATCTCTTCGGCTGAAAGGTCTTCAATATTAGTCAGAAAATAAATATCTTTTTTATCTGTCATTTTAGCCTTGATAAGTCGAAATGAACTGTCTATCCAGTTGTTATTCCTATCCTTTAAATAAACTGAAACATCTTCTTTTATCAATAGCTCATTAGATTTAGCTTGTTTTACTTTTCTCTTTTTGATTTCTTTGTAAACAATATTTGTATTTACTCTTGTCACAAAACGAATATTACTGTTTGTAAATTTTTCAAAGGATTTTCTAGAACTAACCCCTCTGTCGAATACAACAACTCCTTCTTTGGATTCTATACAATTCATAATAGCTTCCGGAATTGTTTTATCTTCACTTAGTTCTTTTTGGTTTTTGAAAATATCGACATGGCACGGAAGAGATCCTTTCATTCCAATAGTATATTTAAGTTGTTTTTTATTTGTTTTACTTCCTACTTTCATGCCCCAATCAACCAGATTTGCCGATATAGCGACCATAGTACTATCAAACCGAATTAGCGACTCACTTTCATTTAATTTAGAAGAGAATTTATCATATACTGAATAAAATATTTCTTGAAAATACTCCGATTTTATAGTGGTGATCCGATCCCTAATAGAATTATATTTTGTTGTACTAGTTTCTTTACCAACCAAGGCCCTGAAAGTAGCCGAATGATAGAAACCCTCCATGATTCTCAAGCTAGCCTTGTTACTATTGAGCATCGAAAAAAGGATCAAGCGAAACATTGTAGCGCCAGTGAGTTTTTTAACTTGATGATCAACATTTGTTTCAGCAGCAAGAAATTTGAGCTTTGAATCAGGAATTAACTTTAAAATCTCATTTGCAGTCATTATACAAAACTCAGACTTTGTGGTTTTATGACTTCAGTAAAATGCGAAACTTTTGAAAAGGAACATGTTAGAAGTTGTTTCGAACACTAATGATTACAAATCCGCGCCAACGGTTTTTTTTGCGTAGCTTGTTCCAATCTCATAATCGGTCTGGGCAATTAAATCCGGTACTATTTCTCTAGTTTGAGATATCAAACATTCACCCAGCCCTATCTCCAAAAAAAATAATATGAAGAAATAAAATCGCATAGAAATAATATAGTTTACCATTCTTCAGGAAAGTTAACATGTGTCGGTTCTAAAGAAAAACCTTGACTCAAACTATTTACCTCTGATATAAGTTTTTTAAGTTCAGACTCGAATTGATTACCATCAAAAGTGAATTTAATTATGTGAGTATTTCTATCGATTTCCCAATTTACTTCTGTATCATTCTTTTCGACATTAACTCCGTTCCAACCTCCATCGTCGGCAACACCGCACGCACAGGTAAACAGCAAGTACTTACCTGAATCCTTTGATGATTTCATAAGTTCTTCGTAAACCATAAATGAATCAGCAAAGTCTTCACTTTCAAAAAGACTTTTTCCATCAACGATAGGATTAATAAACGCAATATTGCTAAAAGAAATCGCATCCCGAATTATGGGAACATCCGCAACTATTTCTAACTTAAATTGTATTTTATTCATTACTATTTTCTTGGGAAAACTGTCGTTTTAGCCGGATTAACATGATTAATAAAAACGCGAACTGCATCTGTAGGCATTGCTTTCGTGCCTACATTAAACCCAAAGTTAGCACTATATTTCGTTGCATAAACATTACCACTTGCATCAAGTTGTGGTTTAACATCACCATATTTCATAGTATGCTCTGTTAATCTCGCTACATCAACATTTTTGCCAAATTGAGAGGAGTTACGTGTTTCTACTCTTGTAGGATCAAATTTGTGCTTATTCGCGCCATGACCAATAAAATCTCCTGTTTCGCTGCCACCATTTGGTTTAAAATACTGCCCTCTCATAAGACCATAAAATCCAGCAGTAAATGCAAAGGCAGCTCCAACCGGATCAGAAGTATACAATTCCTTAACATACGAGCCAGCTCCATTTCCATTTAACATTTCCATTTTTCCTTTTGTCAAATGTACATCTGCTCCGAAAATCATATTCGCAGCGGTTGCAAATAACGTTGCTTTATCCTTAAACCCTTGAAGATCCGCCTTGCCAAAAACATAATCTATTCTTGCTACCTGTTCAGTTCCTCCACCGGGTTTAACTTGATTGACCATTATTGAGGCTGTATAATGGCTAAAAGTCAAATCTCCTTTATCATTTTTTGTGTAATTCGGTAAAACATCATAGTCTCCTACTTTAAAAGATTCGCTTGCTTTAGATTGACCCCCCGGCACCCCTCCTTTCGCTTCAGCAGCTTCGTAAATTTGAACCCCTCCCTTATACGTCACATTAGAATTTTTACCTCCAGGCTGATCACCCGCTTGCTTTGAGCCGCCAGAATTAATGTCACTCCCACCTTGTTTTTGGTCACCTGTTCCCTGCATCCCATCAATATCATAATCACCTATTGGCTTATTTCCAGCATAATTATAGGGCGTTAAATGAGGATAATCTGATGCCAGCGGATCGACGGAAATAAACCGACAGGTCCAAGCGGCGTAGTAACGTGCTCCGTAATAGTACAATCCACTTTCGTTGTCTCGCTCTTTGCCAACATATCGGTAGCGCTTATATGTAAAGGTTCGAAGTGATGAATCGCCAAAAGGGTAATATTCTTCCAGATCAATTACTGTTGCTGTAGTACTTAAACGTGTTACAGAACTTCCTATTTGGTTTTCTAAACAATAGGTAATAGTATCTGCAATATCGCCAGGGAAAGCTGCGCCGATATTTATTCTTACTTCTGCAATTCTACTTTTATCGTCCATTATGTGAACGTAATTTTTTTCGTAAGTGGCGCCGTTCTCTAATTTTACATATTCAAAAATGCCGTCAATGTAAATGGTACGTTCGTAAATAGGTGTTGCTAAAGTACCGGTGCGCACCAGTTTACTTACTCTATCTTGCCCGGCGTAATCATACTGAGTATATACTGTTGGGTCGCTAACACCTACCTGGTTTTTGTAACAAATTAATTGGTCGGCATGGTTCCAACTATACTTGCGGGTAGTACCTGCAGCCTTAAATATTTTTAGGGAAATGCTTGATAAAGACATTAAAGCAGGTAACTTAAAAGAACAGGGTAAGGATTACAATAACATAGCTAATGTGTATTGTGACAAAGGAGAATAC
>JALHRL010000045.1:0-2775 GCA_022841465.1 Bacteroidia bacterium
GAATTCTTCTGCTACTGTTTCTATTCAACGTGATTTACCGCCTACCATAGCTAACGCAGGGCCTAATCAAACGGTATGTGCAACAGGCGTTACACTTGCTGGTAATACGCCTGCAATTGGTAATGGAACCTGGAGTGTTGTTTTTGGAAGTGGCTCAATTACAAACACCAATTCACCTACAAGTTCAGTTACGGGATTAGGAATTAATATAAATATTTTTCAATGGGCAATAAGCAACGGTGTATGTCCGATTTCCATTTCTACTGTTTCAATACAACAAGATCAAAATCCTACAACATCTCTTGCAGGGCCTAATCAAACTGTTTGTGGTAATTCTGCAACATTAGCAGGTAATCCTCCTGCTATTGGCACAGGAACCTGGAGTGTACTAGCAGGTGGTGGTACATTTACAAATCCTAACTTAGCCAATACCACTGTTACCGGATTAAATGTTGGAATAAATATTTTCCAATGGACAATTGGTAATGGCGTGTGCCCTTCTTCTTCTTCTAACGTTTCTATTCAACAAGATTTAGCTCCAACAGCTGCAAATGCAGGGCCTAGCCAAACTGTTTGTGCAACAAGTGCAATAATGGCCGCTAATGTTCCGGCAATAGGAACAGGTACTTGGTCATTAATTTCAGGAGGGGGAAGTATTGCCAATATTAATTTAGCAACTACCAATATTACAGGTCTTGCAATTGGTCCAAATATTTTTCAATGGGCAATAAGTAATGGTATTTGTCCGGTTTCTACATCTACCGTATTAATTAATGCAGATGCCCCTCCAACAATTGCAACTGCTGGAGCAAATCAAATTGTATGTTCAACTGTTGTTAATTTATCAGGAAATACACCAACTGTTGGCACGGGATTATGGACATTGGTATCGGGCAGTGGTACTATACTCGCTCCTACTGCACCTAATACCAATGTTACGGGCCTTGGTGTAGGTGTAAATATTTTCCAATGGCAAATTACAAGTGGAGTTTGCCCTCCTTCTTCTTCAACCGTCTCTATTCAACGAGATGATTTCCCTACAAACTCTTTAGCCGGACCAAACCAAACAGTGTGTGCTATAACCGCAACAATGGCTGGAAATACGCCTTTAGTAGGGACAGGAGTATGGAATGTTTTATCTGGACCAAGCGCAATAATGGTTCCAACATCACCTAATTCTCAAGTAGTAAATTTAGGAGTTGGTGCTAATACATTTGAATGGGTTATTTCTAATGGTGTTTGCCCACCTTCTTCGTCAACAGTTTTAGTACAGCGAGATGATAATCCGACAGCTTCTATTGCCGGACCAAATCAATCGGTTTGTGCAGTTGGGGCGTTAATGGCGGCTAATATCCCTGCAATTGGAACCGGTACTTGGTCGCTACTTGTAGGAAGCGGAACTGTACTGAATTTAAATTCACCAACCTCCTCTGTAACATCATTGGGTGTTGGGGTGAATATTTTTCAATGGACAATTGGAAACGGTGTTTGCCCAAGTTCGTCATCAACAGTTTCAATAAATCGCGATTTACCACCATCAGTTGCAAATGCCGGAATTAATCAAACAGTATGCGCCAATTCAACAGTATTAAATGGAAATATACCAGCAATTGGTACCGGAACTTGGAGTGTTGTTTCAGGTAACGGTATTTTTACAAACGCTAACATAAATAACACTGCAGTTAACTCTTTAAATGCCGGATTAAATGTTTTCCAATGGACAATTGGAAATGGTGTTTGCCCTACTTCATCTTCTACTGTTTCTGTACAACAAGATTTAAATCCAACACCATCAATTGCAGGGCCAAATCAAACGGTTTGTGCCAACAACACATTGCTTGCAGGCAATACTCCTGCAATTGGTACCGGCACTTGGAGTTTAGTTTCGGGTAACGGTGTATTTGCAAATAATAATTTACCAAATACAACAGTGAACACTTTAAATGCAGGAGTAAATGTGTTTATGTGGACAATTGGTAACGGAGTTTGCGCAACTTCATCTTCTACTGTTTCTGTGCAGCAAGATTTAAATCCAACAGCATCAAGTTCAACGCCCAACCAAACCGTTTGTGCAAACTCTACCACATTAAATGGTAACACGCCATCCATTGGAACCGGTACATGGAGTGTGGTTTCAGGTAATGGAGCATTTGTAAACGCCAATATTCCGGGTACTGTTGTTAATTTATTAAATCCGGGAATAAATATTTTCCAATGGACAATAGGTAATGGTGTATGTCCGGTTTCTATTTCTACTGTTTCTATTCAACAAGATCTAAATCCAACACCGTCTGTTGCGGGACCTAACCAAACTGTTTGTGCTACATCAACAATTCTTGCTGCTAATTCACCTGCAATAGGTACAGGTACATGGAGTGTTATTTCCGGAAATGGAATTTTTACAAATGCGAATTTACCAAACACAAATGTAAACACATTAAATGGAGGTGTAAATATTTTCCAATGGACGATTGGTAATGGGGTTTGTCCGGTTTCTATTTCTACTGTTTCCATTCAAAGAGATTTAAATCCTTCAACTTCAATTGCCGGCGTTAACCAAACAGTGTGTGCAACATCAGCAATACTAGGTGCTAATACTCCTGCAATTGGTACGGGTACATGGAGTTTAATTTCAGGGAATGGTGCTTTTGTAAATTCAAATTCACCTAACTCAATAGTAAATGTATTAAATCCGGGTGTTAATGTTTTTCAATGGACAATTGGTAATGGAGTTTGCCCTGTATCTACCTCAACTGTTTCAGTGCAGCAAGATTT
>JALHRL010000045.1:2785-8741 GCA_022841465.1 Bacteroidia bacterium
TAAATCCTACCGTTGCTAATGCCGGAGTTAGTCAAACAGTTTGTGCCACAACAGCTGTACTTGCCGGTAATATACCTGCAATAGGAACAGGCACATGGAGTTTAGTTTCCGGTGGTGGTTCCATAACAAATCCTAATCTACCAAATTCCGGCATAACTTCTTTAACTGTTGGAGTAAACATATTCCAATGGACAATAGGTAATGGAGTTTGTCCGATTTCAACTTCTACTGTTTCAATTCAGAGAGATAATTTCCCTACCAATTCAGTTGCAGGAGTTTCCCAATCTGTTTGTGGCACCAATGCAACTTTAGCAGGTAACACACCAAGTGTTGGAGCAGGTTTATGGTCAATCGTTACCGGATCAGGAACAATAGTAAATCCAAATTTGCCAAATTCTGCAGTTAACTCCTTAAGTTTAGGTTTAAATATTTTACAATGGTCGATAAGCAATGGTGTTTGTGCAGCTTCAACTTCTACAACATCAATTATGACTTACACAAATCCTACAGTTGCTAATGCAGGAATAAATCAAACGGTTTGTGCAACTACGGCAACGGTTACCGGTAATACTCCTGTAATTGGCGTTGGTACATGGTCGTTAATTAGTGGTGGTGGTACAATTACAAATTCTACAAGTGCAACAACCGGAATTACATCATTAGGTGTTGGTGTAAATCAATTCCAATGGAGTATTTCAAATGGTGCTTGTCCGGTTTCAACTTCTATTGTAAATATTCAAAGAGATGATTTCCCATCTGCTGCAGTTGCTGGTGCAAATCAAACAATATGCGTTAATAACTCCACTTTAAATGCTACTCCACCAGCAGTTGGAAATGGAACGTGGACAATGATTGCAGGCGGAGGAACAATTAATATCCCAACCAATAATTTCACTTCCATTGGATCATTAACTGTTGGTGTAAATAATTTTATGTGGACTGTTGGAAATGGAATTTGTCCGGTTAATACTTCAACAATTGATGTATTAGTTTTAACGAATGTTGCTCCTGTTTCTGCCGGACCGGATTTACAATTCTGTGGATTAACAACAACATTATCAGGATTAACTCCAACGGTAGGTACCGGAACATGGACACCAATTGGCTCAGGTCCTAATGTAACTATTCCTAATAATCCAAATACTCCGGTTACCTTTACTGCTTATGGTACTTATACCTATGAGTGGACAGTAGGATATTTAAATTGTCCGGTTGAAAAAGACACCATGTCTATAACCCTTTATGATGTACCAACAATTGCTGTAGCATCTGCCGATCAAACATTATGTGTGAACAACACCACAACAATAACAGCAAACATTCCAGCAGTTGGAACCGGTACTTGGCTAAATGTTGCAGGTGGTGGTAATATTGTAACACCACCTTCTTATTCAACTGCGGTTAACACATTACCTGTTGGTATAAATACTTTTGAATGGGTGATTACAAATGGTGTTTGCCCTCCAAGCAGAGATACCATTTCTATTCAAATAGATGATAATCCATCTAATCCAATTGCAGGAACAGACCAAACCATTTGTATTACCAATACAACAAATTTAAATGCAACAATACCTGCAATAGGAACCGGCACATGGAGTGTGCTTGCTGGAGGTGGTTCTGTTACAACCAATACATTAAATAATAGTGGTGTAACTTCATTAATTGTAGGCGTAAATACTTTTGAATGGATAGTATCTAATGGCGTTTGCCCTAATAAGAGTGATACTGTAAATATTTTTGTTGATGATTTACCAACTGTTTCTTTAGCAGGAGTAGACCAACACACTTGTGAAATGAATGCAACGCTTGCTGCAAATTCACCAGCTATTGGTAGTGGAACATGGATAGCATTACCGGGTGCTCCAAATGTAATTAATCCTAATAGCCCTGCTTCAGGAGTGAGTTTTACAAATCAAGGAGTTTATGGATTTGTTTGGACAATTGGAAATGGCGTTTGCCCTAACAGCACAGATACTGTAGAAATAAATACCTATTTAAGCCCAAGTAATCCGGATGCCGGAACAGATCAATTATTGTGTGCAATGAGTGCAACCATGAATGCAATAACACCGGCTGTTGGTACAGGAAGTTGGTACCCAATTAGCAGTGGAGTAATTTCAAATTCACTAAATCCATCAACCGGAATAACTTTCCCTGGGCAAGGTAATTATGGTTTTGTTTGGGAAGTTTCTAATTCACCTTACTGTGTACCTAAACGTGATACCATTTTTGTAACCACCTACGCCAACCCAACTCCGGCAAATGCAGGAATTGATTTATTAACCGATTGTTTTAAAGGTGAATTGTTTGCAAATGCACCTGCAATAGGATCAGGTAAATGGTCGATTCTAACAGGAGAAGGTGTATTTGATGATGTAAACATGCCAAACACTTTCTTTACTTCTAACAATGATGGTTTAGTTACTTTAGCTTGGACAATTAGCAATGGTAACTGCCCCACAACAAGTGATACTTTAGAAATAAGAATAAATTCATTGTTAATTCCACAAGTTATAACTCCAAACGAAGATGGTAACAATGATGCATTTGAAATAAAATCATTCAGCTGTTTAAACGATGTTAAAATTGATATTTTTAATAGATGGGGTAATTTAGTTTATGATTCAAGTGATTATAAAAATGATTTTAAAGGATTAAATAAAAACGGTGAAATGCTTGCAGATGATACCTATTTCTATGTTATAGAAGTGGTAAATAAAAAATACAAGGGTTATTTCATTATTAAAACAAATTAATGCTTAAAAAAATATACATACTACTTTTTTTACTGAGTGCAACAATAATAAACGCACAGCATTATCCTACGTATAGTCAATACATAATAAATGGATTATCAATAAACCCGGCTTATGCAGGCAGAAATAACGTTCTGGATGTTACCGCAGCGCATAGAAGACAATGGGTAGGATTTAACGGGGCTCCTGTTACAACCTCGTTTAACATGAATACGCCATTAAAAATAAAATCAATAAGTGTTGGTTTATCGGTTATTGACGATAAAATTGGTCCGTTTAATAATCAAATAATAAATGGAATTTATGCGTACAGAATAAAATTCCGTCAGTTTAAATTAAGTTTCGGAATACAAAATGGGGTGGTAATTTCTCAAGTAAACTATGATTGGTTGCTCCGAAATCAGCAACAAGACGTATTAATTAATGGACAACGCATTGTTAATATCGGATTTTTATCGGGTGCCGGAGCTTATTTACATAACAAAAATCTGTTTGTTGGCTTAAGTGCGCCCTATCTAGTTAACACTTTAAATGCTAATTTTTTAAAGGAAAACCCAATACTTTTAACCGGCGGCTACTTCATTGGAATGGACCGCGACCACGGTATAAAACCCTCATTATTAATCAGATACATTCATAATTCTCCAGTTTCTGGAGACATAAATCTAAATTACTATTACAAAAGTCAGTTCGGAATTGGCGTTTCCTATAGAACCAATAATTCACTTATTGCTCTTACCGAGTTTGGAATTAATAACCAGCTTCGAATTTGCTACAGTTACGATTGTGAATTAAATCGTTTAAAAAAATATCAATATGGGTCGCATGAGATACTCTTAAGGTATTACTTTGGTTACTCAGTAAATGCTAAGAACCCGAGAAGCATGTTCCTATAAATTAAAACTTATAGGCTTACTATTTTTTATAGTAGGTCAGGGAATTTCTACCTCTTATTTTTCTCAAATTTCAGTACCGGATTCTGCACGAATAAAAATTTATCCGCTAAGTAAATTAAACACAAAAGACGGAGAATATTCTCCTTTCAAATTCAAGGATAAATTTTATTTTGTTTCCGACAGAGAAAATGATTTTGGTGTTGTTTACTACGATCAAAAAACATCTAATCAATTTTCAGATTTATACAGAGCATTTATTAGCGATACTTTTAACTTTAAAAAAATAACGCCCATAAGCAACCAACTTAAAACCAAATATTACATTGGCCCTAGTTGCGAAACAGATGAAGGCTTTTACTGCACCATAAATAATTCGGAACTAGTAAAAACAAAAAAAAGTTTACCATTACAAATTAATTTTTTAAAGAAAAATGAAAAAAACAAATTACTTAATCCGGTAAAAATTTCTTTTGGTTTACATGATACCATTTCATGCGCACACCCAAGCGTTTGGGCCGATACCTTAATGTTTTTCTCTAGTGATTTATTTGCAGCTACCGGAAAAATTGATTTGTTTTACAGTATAAAAAGAAATGGTGAGTGGCAAACACCTGTGAATTGCGGACCACGCATAAATTCTGAATACAATGAGGTGTTTCCTTATTTTGTAAATGGAATTTTATATTTTTCATCAGATAGACCTAACGGTTACGGCAAATTAGATATCTATCAAATAGAATTTTTTAATAAAGAAAGTACAGTAAAATTATTAAGCAATCCTATTAACAGCAGCTCTGATGATTTTGGTGTTTATATTGACACCTCTTTAACCAATGGCTACTTCAGTTCAAACAGAAGCGGTAATGATGATATTTATTATTACAAAACAATAGTTCCAACATATAGTAATTGTAAAGATGTTGAATCTAATAATTACTGCTTTACCTTTTATGAAGAAGCGAGTTTAGATACAAAAGATACATTAGGTTTAACTTACGAATGGAGTTTTGGTGACGGACAAAAAATGCGCGGCCTTGAGGTAAGCCACTGTTATAAAGGAGAAGGAACTTATTTAGTTGAGTTAAATGTTGTAGACAAATCTAGTGGTGCGGTTTTCTTTAATGAAATTAGTTATGATTTTGAGTTAAAAAATATTATTCAATTATACATTCACACGCCTGATACTGCACCGGCAAATTCAAATATTTTATACGATCCTTCTTACACCAATTTAGATAGTTTAATAATTGATAAGTATTTCTGGGATTTTGGAGATGGGGAATATTCCTTTAATCAGCAACCAACACACCGTTACAGTAAAGAAGGAACCTATAACATTACTTTAGGAGTTGATGGAAATAAAAACGGAGTTAAATATAAATTATGTGCTACTAAAAAAATTGTTATTAGTAATAAAGTTGAACAACCCGTTTTTGCATTTCAACCTCCTGTAAAAATTGTACCACCTATTGATTATGCTAAAATACTAAAAGATAGCTTGGCCATACATGATAAAGAATTTCATGATTTTATTGTAAAGAAAGAAAAAGAAGATTCTATACAAGGAACAAAAACAGTATTTATTCCTGAAATAACAAAAGGAAGTGATACGCTAGTAGGGTTAAATCCACCGATTAAACCGGATGATAAATATAAAAATATAAGTAATGTTTTTGTGTTTAACGAAAAAGACAGTACCATAACTTATAAAGTACACATTGGTGTTTCAACCGAAAAAATTGAAACTGATAACCCTGTATTTAAAGGTATGCAACCCATTTCAATAGAGAAAATTGACAGTACCTACCATTACTTTTATGGCGTAACCAAAACCATGAAAGAAATAGTTCCTTACTTTGATAAAGCAAAAGCAGAAGGTTTTAAATCATCTATTGTGAATACATTTCAAAAAGAAATTTTAATGGAAAATCCTAATTTGAAACATCAATTTTTAATGTTTAAAGACACCTTAAAGAAAATGGAAGTTCCGGTAAATGTGGCCACAACACAAACAACAACAACAGAAAACAACAATACAATCCCCGATAATAAAAACAATCAAGTTACAGTTGTAAATGAAAACAAAAACACCAATGAAAATAAAATTCCTGATGTTAAAACAAATAACACTACAAAAACCAACGAAAATAAAAACACGAAAGAAAACCTAATTGCATTAAATGAATTACCCGATGGGCACCGCGTAGAAATTTTAAGTTCTAAAATTCCAAAGGCATTAAACGAATTTAGTAATTTAGGAAACGTTAAAGAAGTTAAAACTAAAGACGGATATTACCGCTA
>JALHRL010000046.1:0-988 GCA_022841465.1 Bacteroidia bacterium
CCCAGAGATCACGCTCGAGGCGACGCCAACGAAAAGGCTGCCCCGCACACGCGGGGATCGACCCGCGCATCATTGGCCACCGTCCGGGGAGGACTGGGCTGCCCCGCACACGCGGGGATCGACCCGCCGAGAGCGTCGGGCAGATGTTCCGCTTCAAGGCTGCCCCGCACACGCGGGGATCGACCCGACCGACTCGTATCAAGCGCAGGTCTCGCGACGGCTGCCCCGCACACGCGGGGATCGACCCCGCGGCGTCCTGATACGCCTGCGCAGCAGCCGGGCTGCCCCGCACACGCGGGGATCGACCCACGCTGATTCGCGGCAGCGCTTGGACGCCCCCGGCTGCCCCGCACACGCGGGGATCGACCCCGACTGCGACCCACCGCGAGATGGGCCGCGATGGCTGCCCCGCACACGCGGGGATCGACCGCAGGCGAGACAGCGCGCCTCCAGGGCATGCTGGCTGCCCCGCACACGCGGGGATCGACCTTCCTCCGGCGAAAGCCCGTCCGCGATCACGGCGGCTGCCCCGCACACGCGGGGATCGACCCGCACCTTCGCGAAGGCGATGGGCGAGTTTCGGGCTGCCCCGCACACGCGGGGATCGACCCGACCCCACCATGGTCTCGTTTACGGGAACGGTGGCTGCCCCGCACACGCGGGGATCGACCCGAGGTGCTGTCCGCGATCGGTGGCCGCTGGGAGGCTGCCCCGCACACGCGGGGATCGACCCTACGAGGTCCGCAGCATGACTTCGCGTGGTGCGGCTGCCCCGCACACGCGGGGATCGACCCACGACCACTGACCCGGTGGCTGCGGGAGTGGTGGCTGCCCCGCACACGCGGGGATCGACCCGGCATCGCTCAGTGCTCCAATCGTCGAGGCGTGGCTGCCCCGCACACGCGGGGATCGACCTCGCGCACGTTGCCGATGTCGCGCGGGCTGTTCGGCTGCCCCGCACACGCGGGGATCGACCCGCTGTCAATGG
>JALHRL010000046.1:998-7601 GCA_022841465.1 Bacteroidia bacterium
GCTCAGCGCGAGCACGACGTCCGGCGCAGCGGCTGCCCCGCACACGCGGGGATCGACCCGACGAGAAAAAAGCGCGCGTCAAGGCGAAGCTGGCTGCCCCGCACACGCGGGGATCGACCCTTCGAGTCCATCGCGAAGGCGCCAAACATCGCGGCTGCCCCGCACACGCGGGGATCGACCCGATGGCGCGAAGGGGCGCCGGGGCTCCTGAAGGGCTGCCCCGCACACGCGGGGATCGACCCTCGCGCAGCTTCGTGATGATCCGCTGCAGTTCGGCTGCCCCGCACACGCGGGGATCGACCCGCCGCGAGCGCGCCGATGCTCGACGCGTGGTGGGCTGCCCCGCACACGCGGGGATCGACCCGCTGTCAATGGCCAACCGAAGCTGACCCACTTTGGCCAAACGAAACTGACCCACCTCAGGCCAGCTGCGTGATGGGTCACCGCGTGACCGCAGGCACCTCCGATCGCGCGTCGACGCTGGTCGTGGCCACGGTCATGGACCCACCGCGGGCAGCGATGGGTCCATGACCGTGGCTGTTTCTGTTCGTCGTGGCATTCGATCGCCCGCTCCCTTGGTGACCAGAACGTCTGCGTACTGAGCGAGTCGATCGAGCAGCGCAGCGGTCAGCTTCTCGTCGCCGAACACGCGATGCCATTCGCTGAATACGAGGTTAGACGTGATGATGGTCGCTCGCTTTTCATGGCGCGCCGAGAGCACGTCGAACAGCAGTTCACCTCCGTCTTTGTCAAACGGAACGAAGCCGAGTTCATCGATCACCAGCACGCTGCATCGCTGAAGTCGCTCGCGAAGTCTCCCAAGCTCGCGGCCATCGCGGGCCTCTCGAAGCACTCGCACCAGATCCGAGGCACGGTAGAACGTTGCGTTGTGACTGCGGCGGATCGCTTCGATCGTCAGCGCGATCGCGAGGTGCGTCTTACCGGTCCCTACCGGCCCGAGCAACACGATGTTGCGAGCCGTCTCGATCCAGCTGCAGCGCGAGAGATCATCCACGCGGCGTGCGTCCAAGCCGTGAGGACGCGACCAGTCGAACTGAGACAGCGTCTTCCTCGCAGGCAGCTTCGCCGCGCGAAGTCTGCGCTCGATAGCGTGATCGCTTCGCACTGCGAGCTCTGCGTCGAGGAGCGTGCGCAGGTATTGCTTCGGCTCCCACTGCTCCGCGATCGCTCGCCGTTCGATCTCGAGAAACTCTCGCGCGATCGTCGGCAGCTTCAGCGTCCGTAGATGCGTCCGAATCGACGCCACCGTCGCGCTCGTCTCCGCGCTCATCACGCCACCTCCTGTGTCAGTGCATCGTACCGAGAGAGGTCTGGCGCCTCGACTTCGATCCCTCGAAGCTTCTCCGGCACGAGGTCTTCGCGCTTCGTCGTGGTGTTCTTCGATCGCTTCTCTGGCATCGCGAGTTCGCCGATCAATACTCGACGAACTTGAATAGCGGTGCTCTTCAAGCCGTGCATGTGTGCTTCGTGAAGCCAGTGCGCGAAACGTCGCGCTGCCTCGAGCTCGTCCGCCGCGTGAAGAGCGCACAGACGCGTCCACAGCTCGTCCCAGGGCGCGCCGAACTGCGCGATCAGCTCGCGAATGACTTGTCGAACAGCTTGCGGCTTGATCGATAGCGGCGCGAGTAGATGCTCGTAGCGAATGCTCTTGCCGCCGAACGCGACGCGCGGATGCTCGACGCTCTCGTTGCCGCGCAGCAAGCGAATCGTCTTGGTTCCCTCACGCACTTCGATCTGCTCGCCACACCAGTGACTCGGCACCGAGTACCAAGCGCCTTTGATTTTGTGTGCACTGTGTTGCCGCAGCTTCGAAAACCACACTTCTGCTGGATCCAACGGCACCGCAGGCAACGCGTGCAGCGTTCGCTGCTCGCTCTTCCACAGCTGCTCCTTGTTTTCGTGTGCCTCGAACTTCGCAGTCACCGAAGCCAGCAGCTTGACGGAGATCGCCTCCAGCGACTCGCCCAATGGAATCGGCACCAGGTGCTGCAGCCGAAGGTTTCCCCCTCGCCGCTCGACCGCGCCCTTGTCGTGTCCGACGCCCACGCGGCAGAAGCGGGCCTCGAACGCGTAGTGGCTCACGAGTTGCGCGAATCGTGGACGTAGCACTCGGGGCTCTCCCAGCAGCACCTTCGCGACGGCGGCGGTGAGATTGTCGTACGCGATCGCGGCGATCACACCTCCGAAGAATGCGAACGCCGCGACATGCGCCGCGAGAAACCACGTCGTGTCTTGCCTCTCGCAGAGCATGACGAAGTCGCGTCCCGATGCGAGCAAGCGCATGAGAAAGAGGAAGGCTTTGGTGCGCGTTCCTTGAACGTCGACGAAGACCTCGAAGAAGTCGACCTGAGCGAGATCGCCAGGGTTGTGCACCAGCGGGACGGTCACCTCGCGCTCGGTGCGCTTGAAGCTGGCGACCATGCGTCGAACGGTTCGGTCGCTCACATCGTGTCCTCGCTCGTGAAGCAGCTCGGTCATCCGCTGTGCGGTGAGCTGCTGTTTTCCAGCGGTGAAGCTCCTGCGGTCTCGCCAGAGCCCCTCGCAGGCCTGCCGAACCGTGAGCCTGTCTTCGCTCACCGTTGGCGTCGCCTTCGCTCTCACGCCGCCGGTCGCGCCGCGAAGATAGCGGCGCACGGTGTTGCGCGAGATGTTGAACTGCCTCGACACGTCACGGATCGATTGGCCATCGGCCATCACCTTGTGTCGGATCACTGCCACCAGATCCATTGAGAGCATCCTCGGGCGGATGCCGTCCGCCCATCTCGTTGTCCAACCTCGACTGAGCCCACCGTGGGTCAGTTTCGATTGGCCGAGGTGGGTCAGTTTCGCGTGGCCAGGGACACCCGCCACGCTCTCGCGCGTGCCCTCCGTCTCGCTGGCTGCCCCGCACACGCGGGGATCGACCCTAGACCATGGTGGGGTCGTTGATGCTGATCACGGCTGCCCCGCACACGCGGGGATCGACCCTCGCGCGAACGCCGCCGGCTTCGAGCTCGCCCGGCTGCCCCGCACACGCGGGGATCGACCCCTCGCGGCTCAGCACCGCGCGCTCGCCGTCTCGGCTGCCCCGCACACGCGGGGATCGACCCACCGCGCGCACGCTGACGAGCGCGTTGATGCTGGCTGCCCCGCACACGCGGGGATCGACCCAAACCGTGTCTATGCGGTGGCGGCGACGTGATGGCTGCCCCGCACACGCGGGGATCGACCCGGACTTGAGAAGCGCGGGCGACCGGTTTTCAAGGCTGCCCCGCACACGCGGGGATCGACCCTCGCGGGCGCCGTCTGGCGCGACGCTATTCGGGGCTGCCCCGCACACGCGGGGATCGACCCACCACGCGATCACCCTCGATGCGCGCACCGCGGGCTGCCCCGCACACGCGGGGATCGACCCTCAGCCGGGATTTGACCGCGATTCATTCCGCAGGCTGCCCCGCACACGCGGGGATCGACCCGCAAGAGGCTCGAGCACGCGCGCGAGTGGCAGGGCTGCCCCGCACACGCGGGGATCGACCCTACTCAAGCGGCGCGCGGAGGTCGGCGAATACGGCTGCCCCGCACACGCGGGGATCGACCCACCGCCGCGTAGCCGTCGCTCGCACGTGTGGCGGCTGCCCCGCACACGCGGGGATCGACCCCGAAGCGCCGAGCGAGAGCGAGCACGCTGCGCGGCTGCCCCGCACACGCGGGGATCGACCCGCGGGCGGAGTCATTCACGTCCTGCGTCTGTTGGCTGCCCCGCACACGCGGGGATCGACCCCCCGACGCGACATCGCAGTACGTCATCGAGGGGGCTGCCCCGCACACGCGGGGATCGACCCACGACGCTCGAAGAGGCCATTGCGGCGCTCTGGGCTGCCCCGCACACGCGGGGATCGACCCTGGCCCTGCAGGAGCCACGGGCGCGACAGGGCGGCTGCCCCGCACACGCGGGGATCGACCCAAGCACGGCAAGATGACCGGCGTCACGGCCTGGGCTGCCCCGCACACGCGGGGATCGACCCACCTCGGACAGCTCGCCGCCGTGGCGCTCGACGGCTGCCCCGCACACGCGGGGATCGACCCGCGCGTCGCGGCCGTCGAAGCCGCCACAGAAAGGCTGCCCCGCACACGCGGGGATCGACCCACACAATGACCCTAGGATATGGACTCGGGCCCGGCTGCCCCGCACACGCGGGGATCGACCCTGGGGCGCGTGTATGGGGTGCTTCGCGACGCAGGCTGCCCCGCACACGCGGGGATCGACCCCCGCGGCGTACGTCGAGCCTGCTGCGAGCGACGGCTGCCCCGCACACGCGGGGATCGACCCGCGGTCCCCGGGAGCGGGGGAGCGCTTGCAGGGGCTGCCCCGCACACGCGGGGATCGACCCGCGGTCACCGTGACCGGCTCGACGAACATGGGGGCTGCCCCGCACACGCGGGGATCGACCCGCGCGCGCCCTCGCGAGCTCTTCGAGTGAGACGGCTGCCCCGCACACGCGGGGATCGACCCGGTGCACACGAGCCGCTCGGGCTCGAGGACCTGGCTGCCCCGCACACGCGGGGATCGACCCTACACAGCGCAACAGATTGTGACCGGAGGTCTGGCTGCCCCGCACACGCGGGGATCGACCCGTCAACTCCACGCCGCTGAACGCGGCGCGGACGGCTGCCCCGCACACGCGGGGATCGACCCATCGTGGCCCTTGACCTCGCCATGATGCGCGGGGCTGCCCCGCACACGCGGGGATCGACCCGGTGTAGGCGGTCGTCATGGTCGGTCTCTCCTGGCTGCCCCGCACACGCGGGGATCGACCCAAGCCCGCGGCCGTCGTCGAGGCCGTGCTCGCGGCTGCCCCGCACACGCGGGGATCGACCTTCGTGTGCCGTGGTCTCGAACCACCGCACGATGGCTGCCCCGCACACGCGGGGATCGACCCGCTCCCGTCCCGAGCGTTCCGGCGCGGGTGATGGCTGCCCCGCACACGCGGGGATCGACCCGCGGAGACGAAAGACCATGAACGCACTGAACAGGCTGCCCCGCACACGCGGGGATCGACCTCGAAGTCCATCGCGTGACGGCCGGGGCCGCCGGGCTGCCCCGCACACGCGGGGATCGACCCGCTCCCCTCGCCTCGGCCATCGGGCCCACGTCGGCTGCCCCGCACACGCGGGGATCGACCCCAGGTACGCGAGCCGGAGCATCTCCGACCAGTGGCTGCCCCGCACACGCGGGGATCGACCCGCTCACGAAACGACAAGCCGAAGTGCTCGCGGGGCTCCCCCGCACACGCGGGGATCGACCCTCGCCCTCTGGATCGTGCTCGCGATCGGACTCGGCTGCCCCGCACACGCGGGGATCGACCCTCATCATCGATCTATTCGCGGGCGGCGGCGGTGGCTGCCCCGCACACGCGGGGATCGACCTCGCGCACGTTGCCGATGTCGCGCGGGCTGTTCGGCTGCCCCGCACACGCGGGGATCGACCCGAGCTCAGCGCGAGCACGACGTCCGGCGCAGCGGCTGCCCCGCACACGCGGGGATCGACCCAGCTCGCGGTTTCGGTTGGCGGGCATCGGCGCGGCTGCCCCGCACACGCGGGGATCGACCCTCGCGTTGATCGAAGCGCGCGAATGCCTCGGCGGCTGCCCCGCACACGCGGGGATCGACCCCCACGCACGGCAAAGGCCGCGAGCACCCATGGGGCTGCCCCGCACACGCGGGGATCGACCTACGCCCGCGAGGACGGAGAGGAGACGGACCGCGGCTGCCCCGCACACGCGGGGATCGACCTCAGCAGACCCGGCGCAGCGCCAGCGAGCAGTGGGCTGCCCCGCACACGCGGGGATCGACCCGTTGCAGAGGGCCGCTCGCTTTGACCATCGACGGCTGCCCCGCACACGCGGGGATCGACCCACTGGCTGCCGTTCCCCGCGCCCTGCATGCGCGGCTGCCCCGCACACGCGGGGATCGACCCAAAGTTGCGCCGCCCGAGATGGAGCTGCTCCGGGCTGCCCCGCACACGCGGGGATCGACCCAGCACGAGCAGATCGTCGACCACGAGGATGATGGCTGCCCCGCACACGCGGGGATCGACCCGCGGTTGCGGCGAAGGAAGCGCCACCGCTCGAGGCTGCCCCGCACACGCGGGGATCGACCCCATTCGCTGTAGTGCTTCTGGAGACGGTTCGTGGCTGCCCCGCACACGCGGGGATCGACCCTTTTCGAGCCACTGCGGCGCGGGGTAGGTGATGGCTGCCCCGCAGACGCGGGGATCGACCCACAGTGTTGAAGCGCGCGAAGTGCGTCAGCTGGGCTGCCCCGCACACGCGGGGATCGACCCTCGTCGAACTCGCTCGCGAGGGGATACATCATGGCTGCCCCGCACACGCGGGGATCGACCCCGCGAAGTCCCATGTGTGTTTTCTCGTGGAAAGGCTGCCCCGCACACGCGGGGATCGACCCGTCCACCTCCTACGTCGAGATGATCCTGCGGGGGCTGCCCCGCACACGCGGGGATCGACCCGTCGGCGCGGCAGTCGCGACGACCGCGACGGTGGCTGCCCCGCACACGCGGGGATCGACCCGGGCGCGGCCTCGGCG
>JALHRL010000047.1 GCA_022841465.1 Bacteroidia bacterium
TCGTCAAGATCGTAAAGATCAACCCCGTGTTGCTATTGGCGCTAAATTAGTTGCCGATATGTTGGCTGTTGCAGGTGCTACCAGAGTTATGACAATGGATTTACATGCCGATCAAATTCAAGGGTTTTTTAACGTGCCCGTAGATCATTTATATGCTTCCACCATATTCTTACCTTATATTCAATCTTTAAATCTTTCTAATTTGGCAATGGCAGCTCCGGATATGGGAGGCAGCAAGCGCGCAAATGCATATGCGAAGCACCTAAACGCCGATTTGGTTATTTGTTACAAACAAAGAGCTAAAGCCAATGTTATAGAAAATATGACAGCTATTGGAGAAATTGAAGGGAAACATATTGTATTGGTAGATGATTTAGTAGATACCGGAGGAACATTGTGCAAGGCAGCCGATATGATGATGGAGCGCGGAGCATTAAGCGTAAGAGCAGTTTGTACACACCCCGTGCTATCAGGGAAGGCTTACGAAAATATTGAAAAATCACATTTATTAGAGTTAATTGTTACAGATACAATTCCATTAAAACAAGAGAGTAAAAAAATAAAGGTATTAAGTGTAGCTGATTTATTTTCAAAGGTGATAAATAGTGTTCATAATTACGAATCAATTAGTTCTAATTTTATAGTTTAACCCGTAAATATAAAAACCGGATTAATAAGCAGAACAACGGGGCCTGTAAGTTAATCCACTAAAAAAGAAAAAAAATGAAAACAGTATCTTTGAGCGGTTCGCCAAGAGCGGGCGTAGGGAAGTCGGATGCTAACTCCCTTAGAGCAAAAGGCCAAGTGCCATGTGTAATTTATGGTGCGGGAACTCAAATGCATTTTAGTGCAGATGAACGCGCGTTTAAAAACATTATTTACACGCCAGCAACAAGCATAGTTGAAATTGAATTGGATGGAAAAAAATTCAAAACGGTTTTACAAGAAGCACAATTTCACAAGGTAAGTGATAAATTAATTCATGCAGATTTTTTAGAAATCGTAGACGGTAAACCGGTAACTGTTTTTTTACCTGTTAAAACGGTAGGTCAATCAGAAGGTGTTAAAGCCGGCGGTAAACTTGCTATTAAGATGCGTAAATTAAAAGTAAGAGGTTTAATTAACAAATTACCTGAGTGTATTGAATTAAACATTGAAAATTTAGTAATTGGTAAATCTATTGCTGCCGGCGATATAAATATTGATGGCGTTACTATTTTACATCCTAAAAATATTTCCGTTATTAGTGTAAATGTTACACGTGCTGTAGTTACTGAAGAAGCTGCACCTGCTGCAACTACAGCAGCTGCTACACCTGCCGCAACTACTGCTGCGCCTGCCGCAAAAAAATAATTTCAAATTACATTTTTTAAAAGCCTTTCCAAACTTTGGAAAGGCTTTTATTATTTTAAACTATTATAACGAAATAACTCCCCACATTCTACCGGTTTTACCCTTATCTCTGCGATAACTAAAAAAATCATTTTCAAAAGTACATCTATTCATTTTCCAAATTTGATTTTTTTGTATTCCGTTGCTTTGTAAAACATATTCATTGCATGCAGCTAAATCTATATGTTTGTTTTCCATTAAAGTTAAAGGAAACCCTGCGTTTATAAACTGCTCAATTACTTCATCTCCCACTTCAAAATTATTTTTACTAATACCCTGGCCAATGGCAACTTGAATATGTTTTTTTTCTGCACCCAGTTCAATCATTTTTTGTAAGGTATATGCTGCAATATTTCCAACAGTACCGCGCCAGCCTGCATGGGCCGCACCAATAACTTTGTTTTTAGAATCGTAAAATAGTATAGGATAACAGTCTGCTATGCTAACCGCTAATACTAATCCGGGATTGTTGGTAACAAGCGCATCTCCTTCAACCTGACCAACAACAGCCTCATTCACTATGTTGCTATGAATTTGTTTTAAGTAACAAAGTTTAGAAAAATCTAAATCAAGTTTATTCAGAAACAATTTTCTGTTTGCTAAAATATTTTCCGGTAAATCATCGCTGCCACCTAAATTTAAACTTTCAAATGCCCCTTTACTTATTCCTCCCTTTCTGATAGAAAAAGCATGTTTGCATTTAATGTTAGGTGCCTGCAGCCACATTATTGAATATAACTTAGTTTTAGCATATTAGTACGCCCTCTTTCTTTCATTGGCATACTGGCAATATTTACCACTAAATCATCCACTTTTACAAATCCTTGCGCTTGAATAAAAGCTTTTAAATCGCTTATTGTTTCATCTGTGCTTTCGTATTTGTTATAATAATACCCTCTTACTCCCCAAACCAAACTTAAGGTAGTTAGTAAATGTAAATTATCGGTGAAAATAAAAATATGTGCTTTGGGTCGGTGACTAGAAAGTTTAAATGCAGTGTATCCGCTATTCGTCATACTTATTATTGCTTTTGCATCGGCATGATGGCATAGTGTACAAGCGTTGTAACAAATACTATCTGAAATATAAGTTATAGTTTTTAATTGCGGTGGATGTTCTCTGTAATAAATAGAATCTAATTGCTCTACCTGCTTAATTATCCTACGCATAATTTCAATTACTTTTACAGGATACTTCCCTACAGAGGTTTCTGCGCTTAACATTACCGCATCTGCCCCATCCATTACTGCATTGGCTACATCGTTTACCTCTGCGCGCGTTGGTGTAAAACTAGTAATCATGCTTTCCATCATTTGCGTAGCAATTATTACAGGTTTAGAATAGTTCACACATTTTTCTACAATCATTTTTTGCAGCAAAGGAACTTGCTCCATTGGTAACTCAACACCTAAATCTCCGCGCGCAACCATAATACCATCCGATACATCAATAATGTTATCTATTTCTTTTATAGCTTCTGGTTTTTCTATTTTGGCAACAACCTTTGCGCGTTTACCACTGTTTTTAATAATATCTTTTAATTCAACTACATCCGTTACACTTCTTACAAATGAAAGAGCAATCCAATCAAAATCGTTTTGTAAAGCAAATTCTAAATCACGAATATCTTTAACGGTTAAGCAGGGTAAAGATATTTTAGTATTGGGTAAATTCACTCCTTTTTTTGATGATAAGGGCCCGCCACTAATAATATGGCAACGTACCTCATCTTTACCATTTGTATCAATTACTTTTAAATGAATTTTTCCATCATCAATTAAAACCAATTCACCATTTTTTACGTCTTGCGGAAAGTTAGGATAGGTAATGTAAATTAACTCGGCATCGCCTTCACACTCTTTGGTAGTAATTGTAATTTCTTTTCCATTTTCAAGATTAGCCAAATTATTTTTTACAACTCCAATTCTTAATTTAGGACCTTGTAAATCACCTAGAATTCCAACATGTCTGTTTAGTTTTTTATTTAAAGTGCGAATATTATCAATTGTTTTTTTAACAGCTTCGTATCCTCCGTGCGAAAAGTTAATTCTGCAAATATCCAATCCGTTGTTCATCATTTCTTCCAGCACAGCAATATCTTCTGTAGCCGGGCCCATAGTGGCAACAATTTTTGTTCTGTTAAATGAGTTCATAGTGTGTCTCTTTATTTTAGCTATAAAGATAAGAAATTACATGAATGCTGTATATTTGCAAACCATTAATAATTTAATACCAAATGCCCGGAAAGCTACAGAAGTTTGCTGAATTTGAACAGTTTAAAAATTGTTTCTCTTTTCATTTTATGGAATTAAACAAAGGTTTTCCAATGAAGGGAAAATGGAGAGAACAATTTTTTAAAAACAGCAACCCCTTGGTTTTAGAATTAGGCTGTGGAAAGGGAGAATACACGGTTGGTTTGGGAGAAAAAAACAGAAACAAAAATTTTGTTGGCGTTGATTTAAAAGGAAACAGAATTTGGACCGGAGCAAAATACGCCTTGGAAAATAAATTAAACAACATTGCATTTTTACGTTCACGAATAGATTTTATTGAAAATTGTTTTGAGAAAGAGGAAGTAGATGAAATTTGGATAACATTCCCCGATCCGCAACCTCAAAAAACCAGGGCACGCAAACGCTTAACCAACATTCGGTTTTTAAATTACTACAAAAAAATAGTGAAGCCGGGAGGCATTATTCATTTAAAAACAGACAGTACAAGTTTGTATGAATACACTTTAGAAGTTTTAAAGGAGAATAATTTCTCAATAATTTGGCATACCAATAATTTGTATAAAGATTGTCCGGCCGACAGAAAAGAATTAATTGAAATAAAAACGTATTACGAGAAATTATTTACGGAAAGAGGAGAAGACATTAAGTACATTTTATTTCAATTGAATTAATTGAAATTATTTTCGTTCTTGACAAAGCTCTACTAAAATGCCGTTTGTGCTTTTAGGATGTAAAAAACAAATTAATTTATTATCGGCCCCCTCTTTTGGTTGCTGGTTTATTAATTCAAAGCCTTCTTTTTTTAATCGTTCCATTTCCTCCAAAATATTTTCCACTTCGTATGCAATGTGGTGTATGCCTTCTCCCTTTTTTTCAATAAATTTTGCAATGGCACTGTCGCTTTTTGTAGCTTCTAAAAGCTCAATTTTAGTTTCGCCCAACATAAAAAAAGAAGTATTTACACCTTCGCTCTCTACTCGTTCAATTTTGTAATGTTCCTTTCCAAAAAGCTTGCTAAACAAGGTGTTGGCATTATCTAAGCTTTTAACGGCAATTCCTATATGTTCTACTTTTTTTAGCATTTTTGCGATTTATTATACAAATTACGAGGAAATTGACCGTATAACCAAGAATTTTGTTACCTTTATAGCTCAAAATTAAAAGAGCATGATACCTGCATTTGTATTAGGAATTTTAGGCGGACTTGGTGCCCCTGAAATTATTATTATTTTAGTGATTATTTTATTAATGTTTGGAGGTAAAAAAATTCCGGAATTAATGAAAGGACTTGGTCGCGGCGTTAAAGAATTTAAAGACGCAAGCAAGGGCGAAGGCACTAGCACTGAAATAGAAAATAAATAATTTAAATTAACTCATATTTAAGCGTTATTCTAACTAGGGTAACGCTTTTATTGTTTAAAACAACCGTATTGTGTACAAGTTCTCATCCATAAAACAACTTCAGGCCGATTTAAAATCCGGAAAAATAAATTGTGTTGATTTAGTAAATGAAAGTTTACAAGAGGCCAACAACAAAAAGCATTTAAATATTTTTTTAGAAGTATATGAAGCATCTGCTTTGGAAAAAGCGAAGCAGGTAGATGAAAAAATTAAGAAAGGAAGCGCGGGTAAATTGGCAGGTGTAATTGTTGGATTAAAAGATAATATTTGTTACAAAGGTCATAAGGTTTCTGCCTCATCAAAAATTTTAGAAGGATTTGAATCACTCTTTTCTGCAACAGTTACCGAAAAACTTTTAAATGAAGATGCAATTATTATTGGAAGATGTAATTGCGATGAGTTTGCTATGGGAAGCAGTAACGAAAATTCTGCATATGGAAATGTTTTAAACCCTTTAAACGAAAAAACTGTGCCGGGTGGTTCATCGGGTGGTTCAGCTGCAGCAGTTGCCGCAAACATTTGCCATGTAACTTTGGGTTCTGATACAGGAGGTTCTATACGCCAGCCCGCATCGTTTACCGGCACTGTTGGAATTAAACCAACTTATGGAAGAGTTTCTCGTTGGGGATTAATTGCATACGCATCATCGTTCGATCAAATTGGCCCAATCACTAAAACCGTTGAAGATAATGCCTTAGTGCTTGAAGTAATTTCAGGTAAGGATGAATACGATAGTACAGTTTCGCAAAAACCGGTTGAAGAGTACAGCAAATTTTTAAATCAGAATAAAAAATACAAAATTGCTTATTTAAAAGAATGCGTGTATGCAGACGGATTAGATGCTGAAGTGAAAGCTTCTGTAATTAGTAAAATGGAAGCTTTAAAAAAAGCAGGACACACAGTAGAAGAGGTTAATTTTCCTTATTTGGATTATTTGGTTCCGGTGTATTATGTTTTAACCACCGCCGAGGCCTCTTCTAATTTATCTCGTTTTGACGGGATTCATTATGGTTACAGAAGTAAGAATGCAACGGATTTAGAAAGCACCTATAAAAAATCAAGAAGCGAAGGGTTTGGCAAAGAAGTACAAAGAAGAATTATGCTGGGAACTTTTGTATTAAGCGCAGGATACTACGATGCCTATTATGGAAAGGGACAAAAAGTGCGTCGCTTGATTCAAAACAAAACTCTTGAAATTTTAAAGCAATACGATTTTATTTTAACACCTACCACACCCGGTACTGCATTTGAGTTTGGAAAAAACAGTACCGACCCAATTAAAATGTACTTAGAAGATATTTTTACGGTTCAAGCACCCATTGCCGGAGTTCCTGCAATATCAGTACCTTGCGGAATTCATAGCAACGGTTTGCCAATGGGTATACAACTAATGGCAAATTATTTTGAAGAAGCAAAAATGTTTGATTTGGCTCAGGAAATGGAGAAGTTGAATTAGAAAAAATTATCCTTTCTAAGGAAGAAGAAATTATAGTTTGAATTAATAGAGTTAAACTGCAATTTTTTAAACATTAAGTTTTCAAACTTAAAACAAAGTTCCACAATGTAGTTAAGAAAGAATTTTATCTTTGAATAACTAATTTTTCAGCTTTAAGAATACTACCACTAGAATTTATTAGTTGAATAAGGTAAATACCATTTTCAAGATTTTCTATATCAATTTTTGTTGTTTTATCTTGAATCTTTTTAGTAAAAAGGAGTTTTCCAGTGATAGAGTAAATAAATAGAGAAGCATCTTCTTCATCCATTTCAATAGATAATTTATTTATTGCAGGATTAGGGTATACTTTTACGTGGGTTATTTTGTGTTTTGGAAGATTACTGATAATGCAATTGATACTTCCGTTTAAATTACTGTTTTGTTGTGAGATGGTGTAACTTAGTTTAGAGGGTATAATGCCAGTAGTATAACTGAGTGTGGCCACTAAAGAATCTTGTAAATTTGCAACGGCGAAGCTTGGAGTAATGGAAGAAAGAGTAGAGCAGGTAGATTGCGCGGAAGCATTTAATTTTAATAAGTGAAATTGGTTGTTATTAGAGTTCCGGCAGG
>JALHRL010000048.1 GCA_022841465.1 Bacteroidia bacterium
ACTACGTGAAATTTGTTTTTGCGGCTCGCTAATAATCATTTATCTTTAAATAAACGTTTCGGTTTTTAGACACAGGAAGCTTCGAAATGCCGCACTGTGCAAAATTTGCAAAACGTTAGTGGTAATGCACCCAGCGGACGTTTTGACAAAAGGCAACATATCGACAAAAGACTTCTTCCCTCAAATTTTGGGGACAATTCTTCGTATTAACATTTCGGCGGACAATAAACGGTTTTTAGTTTTTTCTTTGCCGACGCACTTTTTGCGCCGTGACAACGGCGCAGTTTGGCTATCGCATATTGCAATCAATTTGTTTGCCACACAAACCGGTACACAGCCAAAGCAAACAAAATCATTGCAATCGCTAACGCACTTTTTTGTTTTTTTCAAAACCATTTTGGCTATCCCTAATTTAGCACATTCGTGTTTTTCGCTATCGCTGCAAAACCCAAATAAGCTAAATTTCTTGCGCACTAAAATAATGTGTGCTTCGCACATTTTTTGCGCGTGTGCCTTTGGCAACATAAAGCGCGCCACAGGCGTATTGTATTTTTTTATTCTTAAATCATTTTTATTTAAAATAGAATGAAACCAACTGAATATGATTTAAAAATAATCAAGATAGTTAAAGCACTTCGCGAATCAAACCGCTTAGGTCAAAAAAATATTGCCGACGAATTAAAAATTGACCAATCAACTTATTCAAGAATAGAAAAAGGAGAATCAGCATTTACTTATGGACAATTAAAAATAGTCGCAAAACTTTTTAAAACACATCATTTACGAATAATTGTATTAGCCGAAGAAGATGAAATGTAAATTGTAAGTAAAATTATTATTACCTACTCATTGCCTCAATAAGAATTAATTTCACTTTTTAATAATTCATATATCATTTTAACAGTTTATGCAAATTTGCATAAAATATTTCTTGTCTTTTTCAATTTATTGTTTGAGGTTTGTTACATCAAATCAATTAAACTAAAATTATGATCAAAAAACTATTTCTATTTGTGTTTGGCTTAGTTGCCTTAAACACACAAGCCCAAGTCGTTCCTAATATTGATTGGGTAAAATATTATGCGGAAAATAATACAATGGATAATATTCCAAGTACACTCGATGCAGTAAACAATGTTTATGTTACTGGTTATACTCATAATGGATCAAACAGAGATATTTCTGTTCTAAAATATGATTCTTTAGGAACACTTTTATGGACTCAGTTTTATGGTTCTGTTTCAGGAGATGATGAAGGAACTTCTATTAAAGTTGACCCAGCCGGTAATGTTTATGTTGCTGGTTACACTTATGTTTCGGGGCAATTAGATTTATTTACTGCAAAATATAGCAGTACAGGCACACAATTATGGGCTAATACTTATGATGTGACAGGAGCTGATGACAAAGCTGTAGATATTGAGTTTGATGCAAGTGGAAAAGTTTATGTTTTAGCAACAACAAATAATGGATCTGATAAAGATATCACCGTTATAAGGTACACAAGCGGCGGAAGCATAGATTATATATATGATTACAATCCATATTCATTAGATGATAATGCTGTTGGTATGGTTTTAATGAGTACAGGCGAGTTAATGGTTACGGGTAATTGTTATAATGGTAGCTTTATCGAAATTCATGTTTTTCAATTGGATGGTAGCGGTAATTTAATTAACAGCAATAAATTTAATGGCACAGGCAGTGGAGATAATAAAGTTACAGATATTGTTAGTGCTGCAAACAATATTGTTATTTGCGGTAGTTTTAATAATGGCGGTACAAATGACGATTACGTAACATTAAAAATTGATAATACTATAAATGCAATTTGGCAAGCTGATTATGATGTAGCCAATGGTTACGAGTATGCAACTTCATTGGTTAAAGATTCTATTGGTAATATTGCAGTTACAGGTTATGTAAGTAACGGCGGTATTTACGAATATCATACTTTATTGTATGATAGCACAGGAATTCAACTTTGGACGAATATTGAAAATACTGGCATTGCAGGTTTATATATTGAGCCTCGTATTGCAAGAGATACAATTGCACATCACTTTTATGTTTCGGGGGCAAAGGCAAATACAACTAATGATATTTTTGTTTATCAAATTGCCCCTTCGGGTAATACTAAATGGAGAGAAGAGTTCAATGGGCCTGCAAGCGGACACGATGCAGGAACGGGTATAGTTGTTAATGGAGTTGGCGTTGTTTATTTAAGCGCGTTAACAACAAACACCAATTCAGGCTTTGATATTACAACAATTAAAATTAGCCAGACTCCTGTTTATTACCCCATTGATTTTAATAATGTAAATGAGCCAAACGCTCTTAATCATTATTTTTATCCAAACGGCGGAGAGATTTTAAAAGCTGATACAGTTAGTCCCGGCATAGCAAATGAAGTAAAGTATTATACTAAAAATACATATCCACAACAATTTATTTTAAACAATAATAATTTAGCATTTTTACTTGCAAAGCCTGATACTGCTAAAACAAGTACTAACGATTCTTTACACCGCGTAGATTTAAACTTTGTTCATTCTAATCCTTTAACGAGAGCCTATCATTTTGATACAAAAAATGATAATGTATTAAATTACTTTTTAGGTCAAGTTGGAAGTCCAAAAACAAATGTGAAAGGTTCAACTAGAATTATGATTCCTAACATTTATCCTGGAATCGACTTACATTATTACAGTAATAATAGTGGATTAAAAATTTATTTTGTTGTAAAACCTGGCACACAACCAGACGCTGTATTAATGAATTTTACTGGGGCGACAAGCACATCATTAACAAGTGGTGAAGTAATAATTAAAACTAAATTAGGTAATTTTAAATTTGCATCGCCACAAGTATATTCGGTAGATCAATCTTTAAATACAACTACTGTTACTTCAAGTTGGAACAGTTTGGGAAGTAATTATTTTGCTCTTAATACTGGCACGTATAGCCCAGTTGAAGCATTAGTTATTCAAATTAATCAAGGTAATACTTCCGCACCGTCCTCAGCAATTGGTAATATAAATTGGTCAACATATCTTGGCTCAACAAGTTGGGACATGATTAATCGCGTTAATACAGATGCGAATAACAACCTTTTTGCTGTTGGAAGAACATATTCTCCTAATTTTCCACAGGGAGTTGGTGTTACAAATATATATCAACCCGGAATAGCAGTTAGCAGCGACGCTTTTATTAGCAAGTTTAAACCAAGTAATGAACTTGAATGGTCAACTTATGTCGGTGGTAATCGTTCAGATGAATTTAGCGATATTTCTTTCCACTCAAACGGAAATCTATATTGCGTAGGAAATACTACATCTTCCAACCTAATAACAAAGATTAAAACCTCTGCAACCAACTATACGACTTTTGTTGGGCCTTTTGTTATTGGAGAAGGCTGGGAAACAGATGGCTTCATTTTTGAACTAGGACAGAACGGTGTCACAAATCCTTGGCTAACATATTACCCGGGCGATCATTATGATTATCTTAACTCCTCGGAATTTGATGGAAATGGTAACTTCTTTGTAGTTGGAAATTCATCCTCTACTGACCTACCTATACTTGGCCCATCAGGAAGTTATACCGCTGGTTTTGCAGGTAATATCTCGGGACAAGATAAACTAACGGATGGAATTATTGTTCGTTTTGAAAATACTAATAATGCTATTACATGGGCTACTTACGTTGGATCATCTTCCGTAACAACTGGCCCAAATCAAACTGCCCACGACGTATTTCACGATATTGCAATAGCAGGTTCAACAGGAAATAAATCCAGTAGCCAAACAAATGGTTTGGTAGCTGGAGATCTTTATGTTGTTGGTCGAT
This sequence comes from Bacteroidia bacterium, assembly GCA_022841465.1. Lineage (GTDB taxonomy): Bacteria > Bacteroidota > Bacteroidia > B-17B0 > Aurantibacillaceae > Aurantibacillus. The sequence goes on from JALHRL010000048.1 coordinate 3,850, forward strand.
CAGGAGGCTACAACTACCCTGTAATGACTACATCAGCTTCATCTAATTATTCTTATAATTTTAGTAGTGATGCGGTTTTAACTAGATTTAATAATACAGGTACAATGCTATGGTCTACTTATTTGGGAAGTGCGGGAGAAGACATTGGTAGAGGCATAAAAATAAATAATGATAAAGTTTATCTAACAGGTATTTCAGTAGGTAGTGGATTTCCGAATGTAAATTCCGGATTGTATTATCATCAAAATTATTCTGCAGGTTGGGACGCTTTTTTGACTGTAGTAGATGAAAATAATGCTATTGAACATTCTACTTACATTGGAGGAACAGCAAATGAGTATGGATTTGAAATAGCTTTTGATAGTAAAAACATTGGGTATTTAACTGGCCATGCCGAAGGTGGAGGGATTACATTAATTCAACCAGTAAATACATACACACAAAGTTATGCCGGAGGTTTTGGAGACAATTTCATTGTAGCATTTAAGCGCAACAGTACAGCACTGCAATGGTCAACATATTTAGGAGGTACACAGGACGAAGTTTACGATAATGAATATGATCGTCATATTTCGATTTGCATCGATGGAAATGATAACTTATATCATGGTGGTTTAAGTTGGAGTAATCAAACGCAAAACTTTCCTTTAAATAATGCCGGAGGACCGCCAGCTTATTTTCAAGGAACACTTAATGGAAATATAGATGCGACGATAACTAAGTTTAATCTTGTTCCTGTACAACCTATTGGTATAAAAGAAAACTCCTTCACGCTTCAAAATTCTTTATTTGCATATCCGAATCCAGCAAGTAATCACTTAACAGTTAAATTAGATAATAACAAAAAATCAACTTATAAAATCACTAACATGCTAGGGCAAATCGTTTCGGAATCGATATTAAATCCCGACTTAATAATCCCTGTAAATAATTTAAACAAGGGTATTTATATACTTGAGATTACCAACGATAATACTACGTACTCAACAAAATTCATTAAAGTTGATTAGCATTTGTTTTATAATGACACCTGTAAATTGCAGGTGTCATTATAAATGAATGAGTCTTATATTATCCAAATATAAAACGGGATTATCTACAGTTTTTACCAATTTGAAATAAACTCGATAAGAAGAAGAAACAGTTCCTGCGCTAACGGAATTAGAGAGTTGAATATAAATATGACTCCAATTATTTTTTGGTGTTACAAAAATAGCAGGTTTTAAATCATCATTAGTTCCCATCAATCCAACTTCAAATTCTTGATTGCACTTATAATCAATTTCTAAGTAAACATTACTACTTCCTGTTGGTAAAACATAAGGAATAGAAGATTCGGCTAATCCAAGAGTTTGATTACCTGTTAACGCCATTTTCGTAGCCCTTGTTCCAATTGCATCTGGCTGATAAACAGGAATTAATGTAGTATTAGAAATAGAAGAATTAATTAACGTAAACCCATTCCCTTCAAAATCTTCTTGCCAGACAAAAACATTATTTGAATTATATTTAAAATTAAATGGTCTTTTAATGGTTACTCCACTTTCTATTAAAGTATCTATCGTTATAAAATCGTAAAACACCCATGATATTCGGGTGTCAGAAATGCCGTTATTTTTAATGCCTCCTAAAATATTAATCTTTGTTTTTTCACCATTTGTTACAATAGGCATTAAGTTTCCAACGGGGTAAACACCTTGAAACTTGCCATTCGTATATAGCCAAAAATCTGTAATGTTATGCGTAACGAAAGTAGAATTAGAAACAGTGTTTGTACTAACACTTACATTACTAGATTGTATAAAAAATGCTTTGTCGGCTGGTACAAGTTTTTTACAAGAACTCAAAACTAAAATACTACCAAATAAAACAGAAAAGGAAAATAATCTCATACGCAAAAAGTTTATCACACACAAATTTAGAAATAAAATCCAATGAAAATGGTTTATTATCTCTGTAAACCGTTACAGAAACAGATAATTATCAAAATTAATTTTAAATTTATAGTATGGAAGATCAAACTAAACAAGAAAAAGAAAACAAATTAGTTCTTTCCTACTTAACTTTAAGAAGCGCAGTAGGTTTTTTAGGTATCTCTTTTCCAATCATTTTAATTTTAGGGGCTATTGCTTTTGGTGCTTGTAAAGGTGTGCAAGATTCTATTAGTGATTATCACAATACCAATATGCGTGATGTATTTGTAGGTATTCTTTGCGCTATGAGTCTGTTTTTATTTGCTTATGCAGGTTACGATAAGGTAGATTTTTGGATGGCAAAACTTTGCGGGGTTTTAGGTTTTATGGTTGCTATATTTCCCGATGGTTTAGATGACAACGAATGTACTATTTATGTAAAACAGATAATTCCCGATTGGATGGAGAAAGTACATTTATATTCGGCAGGTGCTTTCTTTTTAGTACTCGCTTATTTCTCCATTTTTTTATTTACAAAATCTACCTTATC
>JALHRL010000049.1 GCA_022841465.1 Bacteroidia bacterium
ATATAAGGCTTTATAGAGAGTGGTTTTAATTCTTTGTTTCCCATTTTAGTTATTGATTTGAAAATTGATAATACTGTTATTGAAAATTTGTAAGAGATCGAATTGTTTTTGTGCAATCAATTTTTTGCGATACGATACAATTGTTTTGATTGTAGGTTCTTGTAGATATTTTGTGATTGCTTTTGCAAGAAGTGTAATTCCTTTATTGTATTCAGGTACACTTATGCGTTGCAAACAAACTTCTTGATACCAGCCTTCAGTACCTGCCAAACCTTTATGGTAGTTAAGGTTTAACCAGTCAATTGGTTTTGATAAATAGCGCCCACGTTTTCTATTTACATAGCGTTTCGCTAAACATACACGCTCGATAATCTCTTCAAATACTTTTGTTGGATTTTTAAATGTGTTATAATGCTCTGCGATTAAATTTTGAAACTGAGTCTCTTCTTTATTAGTAAACTCGTTATTGCACCATAATGCTGCGTGAATAAAAATCCAAGTGTTCTCAATTGTGTTGTTGTTTGGATTTGATTTACCACCTTTTATTACTCTTAAATGTGGTGTTGCTGTTTTGATTTTTCTTACTGCTGACATATTATTTAGTTTTATAGATTACTTTTTCTGAGTCGTTTGTTATTGACGATACAAAGGTGCAGCAGTAGTAAAGAGTGCTTTCTCGGTTTGGCTTATAAGAGAAATATTCTGACGACAAAAGCGAAAATTTGCAGCTAAAAGAAAAATTCGGAACGTATAAGCACCAATGAGAATGTTTGGTGAGCTAAAAGAATTTTTGGGTAGATTTGGGCAGTTTTGGGAAGAGAATTTTTATCGGGTTTATTCCGGATTTATTCGGGGAGAATCGGGGGAGATTCCGGGAAGAGCGTTAAAGTGCCGCATTTTATCGGGGATTACCGTGAAAGTAATCGGGGGGCATTCGGGGATGAATTGATTAAAATTAAAAAGGTGGTCATAAGACCACCTAACACTAATTTTTCAAGAAAATAAACGAGGATTAATTTACAGTACCCGGTACTCCTAATACCTCTAACATTGTTTTAACTTGGTTCACTGTGTAATAGCGACCTCTCTTCATGCCAATTTTATCTTCAAAAGGCTTTAACCAAGCGTTAAAGGTTTTTACTGATACTTGATACTTCTCTGCTAACTCCTTCTTGGAGTAAGCTTTCAACTCAAACTTGTCTGTCGTGATGCTCATCTTTCTCTCTGTATATAATTGTGTCTAACTAAGAATATTTACTTAAAAACTCATCTTCGTTTGAATTAAAAAACAAAGCGAGTTGTTTAACATTTAATTTTTGTTTGTTTTTGTAATAGGTAATCATGTCTCTCAACTTCATTGGGTTCTCTCTTGGAATATCTAATTCCGCAGGTTCTCTTCTGCGTATATTCATTGAGTTAAATTGATTTATCAAATACCTTTTTTGATTATCGGTAATTACACCAATATCGTTTGCCCTGTATAACAACGCTTGCATGGATACTTTCCACTTACGTTTTAAATCTGCTAAAACATTTAAGTTAACGCCATCTTTAAAATCACCTTTGATGTCTTTTTCCGGCATCAGAAATTCAGCAGCAAACTCGTTAGCTTCATGACTGATATCTCTTGTGAAAGATGGATTGGTTTGCAAATGCATTACTAAATGACCTAATTCATACGCTAAAGTGAATCGTTGGCGATCCCCTAAGCTTCTTTTGTTGGAAAATAAAATCGGGAATTTTCCATTCGCTAAAATGCTCATTCCATCTACACGTTCGGTATTAAAATCAAAGTTTATTACAAATAAACCGTTATCTTCTAATACCTGTGTGAGATTAGTAATGACACCTTTTTCAATCTTCCAGAGTTTACGAAGCTTTCGTGCAGCCTCTGCAGCCGATCCTAACTTCTCAATATCTAATACAGGTAAACTAATCTCAGGATAATTAATTGCTTTAATAAGCTTTTCTACGTTTAAACGATAGATGTTTACTTGTGCTTCGATCGGAACCATAATCTTCTGCGCTACAATATTGCGTTTGCGCAACGCAAGGGCAGAGGGTAATGTTTCTCCTTCTTGATAAAAGAATCCTTCCGGGTAATTTAAAACTCCAACAATTGAATTAAAATTAGAAGGTGTTATCTCAATAAAATCCTGTTCCATCCGGCTAATATTAGAAGCCGATAGGTTCACTTTTTCTGCCAGTTCAGCTTGGTTTAAACCTCTGCTTTCACGAGCAACCGTTAACATTTTGGGATTCAATTTAGGAGTGTTCATCATTCTTATACTTTCTGTTCAACTGCATATCAAAAGTATAAACATTCTGCATATTTGCAAAATAAATTGCATAAATTTATTTTGAATATTGCTTAATTGTTGATTATCAATTTCATACAAAATTTCATGAATAAAGAGATAATTTCTGAATTTATGGTTTCATTTCATTGTCAGAGAGCTGAAAATTGATATATTTGAGTAATCAGATAGTACGAAAATATTCAATCTTAATAAATTAAAATGTTTTATTCAGCAGAAACACTAGATGACTTGTTAAATGATGTCTTAAAGGATCTTGTTGAGCTTCCTTTTGACATTTCAGCAAGTCGAGGCACCTCGAGTGAGGTGTTTGGTGTTCTCCTAAAATTAACTAATCCAAGAGCTCGCATTAGCAGAACTGAAACAAAAGGTAAGCCATTTAGTGCTTTAGGAGAGCTGCTTTGGTATTTATCCAAAGATAATCGTCTAGATTTTGTAGAGTATTATCTTCCGAAGTACGCAGAGGATTCTGAAGATCAGGAAACTATACGAGGCGGTTATGGTCCACGTATTTTTAATATGCATGAAAAATATGATCAACTACAATGTATAATAGACCTACTAAAGAATAGTCCTAATACTCGGAGGGCTGTCATCCAAATTTTTGATGCAACGGATACTGAGAAGAAATACAAAGAGATTCCTTGTACATGTACAATGCAGTTTGCAATCAGAAATGGCAAGTTGAACATGTACGTCTCGATGAGATCAAACGATGCCTTCATAGGATTACCGCATGATATTTTTGCATTTACAATGTTACAGGAAATTTTAGCAAGAACATTGAATGTGGAATTGGGAACATACAACCATTCTGTTGCAAGTTTGCATTTGTATGACAAAAACAAAAAACAAGCATTGGAATATTTGAGTGAGGGTTTTCAATCCACAAAAATTACAATGCCAGAAATGCCAATAGGTGATCCATGGAAGGCTATTGAAGTATTGAAACAAGCAGAGGTCGATATTAGAAATTCAAAAAATATTGATGCGCCAAGTTTAGGGCTTGAGCCTTATTGGACAAACTTGATTTATCTGTTGTTAATCCACTCCAGTTTTAAAAGAAATGAAATTGGAGAAGTCGAAGAATTACAAAAAAAAATAAATTATCCAATGTATGATACATACATTGAAAACAGGTTAAAAAGAAAAACAGAAGTAGAGAAAGCGAAATGACAGAAGAATTAGTAAATTTAGTGGAAAGGCTTAGTGATCCAAAACTTCGAAAAGCAGAGGTAATTACATGGGGTTGTCCCATAATGTCGTTCGGAAACTTATCAAATTCAAAAATCGCAACGCTTGGATTAAATCCAAGCAATAGAGAATTTGTTGATGAGAATGGAAATGAATTAGATGGTAATAAGAGAAGGTTTCATACTCTTTATTCTTTAGGATTAAAAAAATGGTCAGAAGCGGACAAAACACATATTGACTTAATTGCAGAATTATGTGATGAGTATTTTTATAGGAATCCTTATGATGGATGGTTTAAAAGATTGGATTATTTAATTTCAGGGACATCAATGTCTTACTACTTTCCTTCAGGGGAGGCATGTCATTTGGATTTAATACCTTACGCAACGTCATGTAAGTGGACAGATCTATCACCTGAACAACGATCATTACTTTTACAATTGACAGGAGATACTTTGGGGTTACTATTACGTCAATCTCCTGTGCAATTATTAGTGTTAAATGGTCAAACTGTTGTCGATCATTTGCAGAAAATATCGAATATCCAATTGCGAAGAACTCACATGCCAAGTTGGACACTTCCAAGAAAAGGGACTGATGGTGTCGCAGGCTATTCTTATGTAGGAAAAATTAATCAGATTGCAGGAGTTGAACTTAATCAACCAATTGCAGTATTAGGATACAATCATAATATTCAAAGTAGTTTTGGAGTGACTTCACAGGTTCAAACTTCAATTCGAGGGTGGATTTCTAAAAAAGCAAAGGAGATATTCGAATGAGACCATCAGATGTTCAATTAACTAATGATTTAATTGCAAGATTAAATTCCTTCCAACATATACAGCCTATGCCAGGAATTGCGACACAGGCTTCTCTTAATTGCTTGGTAAGACAAATGGTTGATAGTGTCAGAAGAATTAAATACGTTGACATTATAAATAATAAAAATCATAGCAATACTGTTTGCGATCCAATGAGTAATGCATTTGACCCAATCAAAGCGGCAGCGTGGCATCGTCAAAATGGCGATGTGAATGAAGCTGCTTGGCTCGTATTTCTTGCGACACATTTCGGAAAGAATGGGAGAACAAAATGGCAATTGGTAAAAAACATTTATGGTGCTTTGGGACAGCGAGCCCCGTGGACATGGAATAATATTCAAGGGCATATTCCTGCTTTCAGAAATTGGCTTTCTCAAAATGAAAGTACAGTAAAAGTTAATGCAAATTTCGGCAATCACCACAAATATGAAAGTATTGATTCACTTGGGAAT
>JALHRL010000050.1 GCA_022841465.1 Bacteroidia bacterium
TGTGAGAATTTAAACCCAAGTGAATTTGAATTTCCAAGTAAACCAGAATAAATAGGATAAATATATGGCTAAAATTGAACAAGCAAATGCATTTTTAGAGTTAAAACAAAGAAGCAATCGTGACGTACGTCAGTTAGGTCCTCTTGTTACTCAATTCTACGAAGCAGAATCTACTGCATCACAAACTATAATTAACCTTAGTTTTGCAGTTGAACAATCAGCTTCATCTAAGCAACAAGTTTTAGTATATGTGGATGGTAAGCTTCTTAGAGAAGGTTCTGGAAACGATTATACTTATTCTTCTATCTCAGGTGGACAGTCATCTCAAATAACTATGGCAGCTCCTTTAGCGGCTGGATTAAATATTCTAGTATATAGAGTTGGTGCTTCAATTCAAAGTGTACCTAATGCATCTTCAATTCAAGCTACTGTAAATTCACTTAGATTGGAAGTAAATGAAAAAGATAATAGAAATGGAATTATAAACGGATGTTTTGAGTATTGGCAACGTGGAACTAGTTTTCCAGCAGCAGCTAACTCTAGTTTTGCGGCAGATAGATGGAAATTAGTTAGAAGTTTTGGTGGAGTAATTTCCGTAGATAGATCAACGGATGTCCCTACTAACGCATTTGGAATATATTCTGCGGCGGTTACGTTTACTACAGAAGACGCTACTAGAAATTCTAGTGAAATTGTGCGTTACGAACAATTACTAGAAGGAAATACTTTACGTAGATTTAAGAACAAAGATATTGTTTTGAAATTTTGGGTTAAATCTTCTGAAGCAGGAGTTCTTACTTTAGCTCTTACAAATTCAGATGCATCTAGAAGTTTAGTAAAAGAATATACAGTTAATGCTGTTAACACTTGGGAACAAAAAACTATTCGTTTTGCACACGATAGTACTGGAACTTGGTTCTACGACAACCAGATTGGAATGAGAGTCAGTTGGGTTTTGCACTGTGGAACTCAATTTCAAACTGCTCCAGACGTTTGGACCTCAGGTACTTATTATGCAACAGGTGCTCAAACAAGATTATCGTTAGTTGCAAATAACGTATTTAAATTAGCAGACGTAATGTTAGTTGAAGATAACACAGACTTAACAAGTGACCCTGAATTTGCATTAGCAGGTAGAGACCTATATGAAGAATTGCAGTTATGTCAGAGATATTATGAGAAGAGCTATGATGTAAACGTGAATCCAGGTACAGCTGATTTCGGCGGTGCTTATGCACCAGCACCAGAACGAGGGTCGAGTAATGGTAACTCTACATTTGGAGTCACTTATAAAATAAAAAAAAGAGCTTTAGGTACTTGTACTTTCTACAATCCATCTACGGGAGCAATAAATAGCTGTAGATATAGTGGAGCTAATTATGGGGTTGTAGCTATTTTCCAAGGAGAAAATGGGGCATCTGCTGCGAACAACACTGGCGGAGCATGGCCTGCTACTGGAGTAGCTACGGTATCAGTGCATTTTACCTCGGAATCAGAATTATAATAAGTAAATACTAAAAGGATAAATATATGGCTCGTACAAGTTTAGCAGTTCAAGAACAACTAGAAACGCTAGGTCAAAAAGTAGCGGCATCTAAAATTGCTGTACCTTTTACACAAATCGTTAATAGAGCACAAATAGATGACTTTACTAATGATTTGAGTGTAAATTTTGGTTTGGAGAGAATACATTGCGGTTTCGCTTATCCTATATATAACGAAAGAGGTCCTAATGGAGATCAAGTTTGGAAGATTTTAGGAGATACTAAAGATCAAATTAGGATAGTAAATGGAACGGATGGAATAGGTAGTCCAGTCTACTCTTCTCTTGGAAATACTACAGGAATAAATCAAGAAGGTTATTTAGAAGTTACTTTTTATGGAACAGCGGTAAATATAGTCATAGAGCACAACTCAACTATGGATTTGAGAGTTTCTGTAGATGGTGGAGCTGAAGGTGCTAATATACTACCTACAATGTCTGCGTATTTAAGTGCAAGAAACTATAACGCAAACTATACATTTGAAGCAATCTCAGGACTATCTTTAGGATTACACACGGTTAAAATTAGAAATAACGCCGCTGCTGCGTGGAGACTCTCTTACATAGAAACCGTTTGTGTCTCTACGGCTTTACAAGTAAGACCAGGTTCTGTATTAAAAAATGGTCAAAAATTTAATTTAGCTCAAGCAGCTTCTACCAATTTAAATTCTAGTTTTGAAGTAGGTTCGGATAATGGTAGAGGTGGTAATGTAGTTGTTTATGCTAAAGCAGATGGTACTATTGCAAAAGCAATACAGCCCGTAGAAAACTCTGCTGCATACTTAACTTCTGCAAATCATACTAATGAAGAGCAAGTAAATTCTTACCATTTTCGTCAGTTTGGAGCTAATAGAGCTGATGATTTTAGTACATTAACTACATCATCAAGTACTAGGGCTTTTACATTAGAAGATGGTGTAACAACCCTTATTGGTGAAAACATATTTGCAAGACAGCTAGGGTCAACAGAACATCTAAGTGCAGCTTCAGGTCATATTATCCTACTTACTTTTGTCGGTACTGGATTAGATATTGTTAGGTCTATCAATACTACAACTACGACATTTGATGTATCTATAGATGGCGGAGCTTCTGTAGGTTCTTTATCTTTAGGGTCAACTCAAAGAGGAATAGTAAGAATTGCTTCTGGATTACCTTACGGAAGTCATACTGTGCAATTTACAGGTACTTCTGGAGCAAGTAACGAATTCTGTACTCACTTTATTGTATATGCACCTAAAAAACCTACAATTCCTTCTAACGCTGTTGAATTATCGCAATATTATTTAATGGCAAACTACTCTTTCTCAACAGGAGTAGGTGTTAGAAAAATGTCCTCAGGTGTATTATCTAAGTCAGGTATGCGAGAAATCACATACACTGGTGGATGGGCAGCTCCGTTTATTTCACCTTCAGGTGAAAATATAAATGGATTTCAAATTTACGATACCACTTTAGGTAATGCTTTTAAATACACGTTCTTTGGAACTGGTATGGAGTGGAGATTTAGAGGTGCTACTGGAAGGTCATCCAACGTAACTTTAACTATTAATGGGTTAGTTGCAACTTTAGCAAATTTTCCAACATTACAAACCACTACAAGCGATAACGCTACCTTATCTTTGAATACAGCAACGGGTGCTATTGACTCAGAGTCTGCTGCTGGTAACGGACAGAGAATAGCTATATATGGATTACCATTAGGTAATTATACCTTCAGATTTGTAAATCAAACAACAAGTGGTTTTCAAGTCGATACCCTAGATATAATTACTCCAATTTATTCTCCTAAGAAAATAAATCAACCTATATTAGGCTGTAAGTCAGATATTGGTTCTTGCTCTATGAAAGATTTAAGACAAGAATTTTCTCAAACTGAAAAAATATACCAAGCACAAGCCCTTACTTCAGGACCAACAACTACTTCAACATTAGCAATACAAGTCCCTGAGATGTTCTTAGCGATAGAATCTGAGGGAGAGTGGTTTGAAATTACTTATGAACATACTGCTTCTGGTAGTGCAAACAATGTTCAGACAGAAGCATTTATCTTTGTAAATGGTGTTCAACAATTCGATAGAGGTAGATTTGACCCAACTTCTAGTACAAATACCGCTACTATCACAATAGTTAGAGAAATTTTCTTACCCACTGGTACGCACAGTATCCAAGCAATGTGGAGAAATAACGGTACAGCAGGAACTATTACAGCAGTAGGAACTTTTAGAAAATTATCGGCTAAGAAAATAGCAGAGTAAAATTAATAAATTAAATAACGATTATAAGGGAGCGAATGCTCCCTTTTTTATTTGAAAAGAACTAAAATCAGTATCGGCATAAATATAAAGATAAATACCATCTCAGCTTGATATCCACCTGTCCAAGAATTTACTAAAAACCAAAATAATTTGACTATAAAATCTATCATACTACTTCTTTTTATTCAACCTATAATTCAACTCCATACCACCTAGTATAAGTAACGGGATTAAGTTAAGTAATACAAAAAACCTAATAATCTCACCTGCTGCTTCAAATGTCATAAAATCTCCTATAATAAATTATACTGTTTTTTATACTTAAAAAGTATCTCTTGAGCTTCTACTTCTTTTCCCAGCTCTTCAATAAGGTTCTCAATACTATCATCTAAGATACCCTTATTAACAGTAATTGTCTTAGTGCTATATCCAGTATCGTAGTGTAACTGAGATAGTCTATTTAACAACTCAATACCATAAAATAACTTTGCGTCCATTAAGTCTTTAATTGCTTTATTCATAAATCCTCCTAATTAAAAATCATCATTTTCATATTCATAATCTGGTGTACTAAATTCCCAAGTAAAGTTATCAATTTCTTCATTT
>JALHRL010000051.1 GCA_022841465.1 Bacteroidia bacterium
ATTTTTGAGAAAAACATTCTTCCGCACCTCAAAAGGTGAGGTGTTTTTCTCAAAAATAGAATTGTAAAAGAGCTTATCTGTTCTTAGAATAGCATTCTGTATAATTCGTGTCAAATTGACTTATGTACATATAGTATGTATTATGAGTTTCGACTTTGATCATTGAGAGAAAGTGCCATGCCGAGAAAAGACCGAGGTGTGTTGGTCCGTGCACTCAAGTTTGAAATCTATCCGAAAGGTAAAGATCTTGAGACGCTGAACGCTGTGTCGCAGAATATGCGACTGGTGTGGAATGAGGGCTTTGCTACACGAGACGCAGTGTTTCAGGAGCATTATGCTCCGCTTTATGAAGAACTTCGAGTTGCGAAAGACGACGCGAAAAAAGAAATCAAGCGCCGTTTGGTAAAAGCGTTTGAAGAACACGCAATCACGGCGTTCGACCAGATCAATGGTCTGACGGCGCGACGTGCTTCCGACAACACGTTTGCTTCTGTGCCACGCAATTGGCAAGAGCAGACGCTTGTAATGCTCCATGGAGCAATGACGAGTTTCATGACTCTCCGGAAAAATGGAGATAAGGACGCTCGTCCGCCTCGAGTCAAAGATGAAGGTTTTTTCTCTGAGATCTACGGTCGTACAGGGTTTGCGATTGAGGATGTTGGAGAACAGAAGTACTTTTTGCTTCGTCCGGGCTCTGTCGGATCACCCATGCGATTTGAACTTCCTGGCTATCAAGCTGGGAAACTTCGGGAAGATGGATTGCTCGAGCGTTTTGCGGTAAAGCAATTTACGCTCTACCGCACTCCGCGAAAGCTTTCGGAGCCTGGTCGGTACTTTGTCTCGGTCGGGTATGAATATGCACGGCCCGAAATGAAGCCCGACATTTCTGATGGCAGGGTGTACGTTGCGGTGGGCGCAAGCTCACTCGGTGTGTATTCTCCGCAGGGGGTGGAGGTGGTAGATCTGTGGCGGCCAGACAAGTATTGGAAGCCAAAGATTGAATCCGTGGAGGCACGTATGAAACCTCTTACCAAAGGTTCACGGAAGTGGAAAGGGCTTGCTGAAGCAAGGCAGAAGATGTTCGACATTCTCGCAAAGCAACAGAGGCAACATCACGCTGAGGTGGTGCAAAAGCTCCTCAGGCTCGGTGTGCATTTTGTGGTGACCGACTACGTGGTTCGAAGTAAGTCTGGCAAACTTGCTGACCACAATGATGTTGAACGCCGGGGATCCCTTGGGCTGAACTGGGCTGCGCAGAACACAGGCAACATTTCTGCGTTTGTGGCAAAGCTTACGGTGAAAGTTGCCGAGTGTGGTGGCTCAGTGACAAAGCACAAGCTACCACTTGCGGACGTGCCCCGCTTTCAAGGGCACGGACATTGCAATAAAAAAGCAATGGTGCGATCTTTACGGAGTTCGTACCTTGCAAATGAGACTGCTCTCGCGTGAGGAAAAGCGGTGAGTAGGAATAGCGCATACGGTGGCAGACCAGAAGTCTGCCACCTTTTTTGTTACAATACAAACATGAACGCTTTATGGATTTCTCGCATAGCGGAATACGTTCACACAAAAGAAGCCTTGCTGAGTGCCCAAAAAATTATTTTTATAAAAGCGAAATCTCAAAATAGTCTTTTGCAAAGGTTTCGTATGCAGATACACTCCCCAGAAAAAGTCCTCTATGCAAAAAACATTCAGACATTACTTCTCGAAGAAGCTCGACATGCAAAATATTTTTGGACTGCCTACAAAAAACTTTTGCCACAGTGGGCATGCTTTCCTGGAAGAAAACAACACGGAAATGATATTACAAATAAATTACTAGATATTGGCTACCACTATCTTACAGGTGTGGTGAAAAACATTTTCAAACAAAAAGATGTCGCAACAGCGATAGGAATACTTCATGTTGCACATGCGTCAGATAGTGAACCGCTCGCATACGATATTGTAGAACTTTTTCGCTCGGATGTTGTTGATAGAGAAGTGCTTCATTTTTTACGACTCAAAAAGAAACCCATACAAGCTCTGTTTCCACAAGATATATCACATTTTGTTTTCAAAATAAAAAAACGATTAGAGAAGCGTTATTACATCAAAGATTTTAAACAGTGTGAGACATACGCATATTATATTGATTTACAAATAACCCGTTTTATTAAAGGTATAAATCATAAAGAAGTTTTTGAACCGTTTTTTATATCACAGAGACACGAAAACAGATGTAAAAGTAAGTCAACTTGACGTGAACTACAGAGAGTGCTACTTTAAAACTAGATTCGCTCTTTCCACCTCTTGAGAAAAACATCCCTCACTTTCGAGTGAGTACGGATGTTTTTCTCAAGATCGCAAAGAATCCTTGTGGGATAAAGGTGAACCCTTTATCTTTTGCCTTGTAGCGAGGCCGCTGTCAGGTGAGCTCTGATAGATGATGCTTGTAAACATTGAACCGTTTGCAAGAAAACCCCAAATGCTCTAGGTCCGGAACTCCTTCGAGAGATGGAGGGGTGCGCTACGAGTCTGCAGAAGAAAACATTTCTGGAACAGTGGTCCGGAACTCCTTCGAGAGGTAGAGGGGGTGCGCTACATGTTGTCGTGGCTGTCGCATCTGTAGACAAAGGGTCCGGAACTCCTCAAGAGGGTGCGCTACCCCTACAGGTCGTCCTATGTAGTAGTTCTTAATAAATCAAAAAACAAACCACCAAAGAGGTGGCTTTTTTTATTTGTTTTCTTTCGATACTTATTGTATGAGTCTATCAACAACCTTTTTCACATCAGCTCCGTCTGCTTTACCAGCAAGCTCTTTGATAATCATTCCTGTGAACTTTCCGAGGGCTGTTTTATCCACCGCTCCAGCTTCAGCAATTTTTGCTTTTACAATCTCTTCAATTTCGGCTTCGGACATCATTTGTGGCAAAAATTGCTCGATGACTGCAAGTTCTGCTTTTTCGTTTTCGGCTAAGTCCTCACGTCCACCCGCAACAAACTGCTCAATAGAGTCCTTTCGTTTCTTTTGTTCTCGTTTGAGGACTACGAGTGCGTCTTCGTCAGCAATTGGCTCTTGAGGAGGGATACCTTTGTTCACAAGCTCGTTTGTAAATGCAGCACTAATACCACGGAGTGCCATGGTAGCCACTGAGTCTTTCGCAAGCATTGCTTCTTTTGTTTTTGCCTTTACTGTTTCTTGGATTGTCATACTCTGTATTCTACCACATTCCTTTTATCGTATATAATGGTGGTACGTCTATGAATACTTTTCTCATTATTGCCGTTGTCGCATTTTTTTTCATTGTTTTTACATCTATTCTTGTTTTTTTTATTTCAAAAATGATGCGAA
>JALHRL010000052.1 GCA_022841465.1 Bacteroidia bacterium
GGCTTGGAAATCAAGAGCTCGCCGACAATACGTTCGGCTGCGCCTGCTACCAAGAAATCGAAATCTAACCTACAATTTGGTGCGCTGAGCACCACACATGCTAAGTAGCAAAACCCACGGCCCCGTGATTCGTCACGGGGCTTTTTCTATTTCTTCTTTTTCAAATAGTCGCTCACAATTTTTGTACGGTATTCTGAGTGATACATATACCGCTCTCCGAAGTACGGATTTACTTTCGTTAAAGCGTCATAGACAATTTTAATAACATCATGGGTATGCACATCTTTTGTTTTTAAACTCAACATTGCATAGATAGAATTATCGGTAATATCTTTTGCGATAAGCGCACTCGAGCCGTTGTCATTGTCCTTACCTCTATCTATTGAGGTGAAGACAGATACTAAGAGTTTTTCATAGACAAACCTCTGCCGTTTCCCATTTCTTTTAATAACAAAAAGATTATCTGCAAAGCCGAGCTCTTTTGTTGTGAAAACCATTTTACAAATAGGGCAGTATCGTCTTCGCCATACACCGAGAAGTCCTCGTAAAGGTCTAGAGTTTTTTACTTGTGTGTCTTTATGGTTGCAGTAGATGCATCTCATGTCAATATATTGGCACAAAACACACATATATTGCAAATATATGTGTTTATGTAGCTATTTTATTTATTTTTAAAAACATAATAATGAAAGCATCCAGGAGATTGTCTTCTGGCTACATAAGGAGAAGGTCAATGGGTCACTACGATGTTGATGTCCATTGTGAAGGTTGCAGGAGGTATGTTACTTATTTCCGAGATGGTCCGGATCCAGGACCGCAACTCTGCGAGGAATGTCGGAGATCTGGGAAAGAGTTAAGGGCTGAAGTGGTTCAAGGCGCCCCAAAATCAGATATCATTCCAAGCCTTTTTGCAATTACAAAAAGGCTTCTTACAAAACCTGCGAATACGGTTGTAAGAAAGGAAAAGACTTCAAGTGATGGCCTGTTGAATTTCGATCACTTACAGCAGGAGATTGATTATCGAAGTAATCTGATCGCACACGCGTCATGGATTCTCCAAACATGTGGTAAGCCGGAGAGTTTGTCGCACTTGATTCTGTGTGCAATAAAACGTAACCCAATATCTCCCCAAGATATGATTCATATTGCACGGTGTTTTGGTTTCGAGGATGCTCAAGAGGTGAAGTCGGCTATGTTGAAGCTAAGTTCATCGGGCGATGCAAAAATAAATTCTTCTTGGGAGTTGGAAGAGGTTTCATAGTGGTCTTCTCTTGTGGTAATTTAAAAAAACCTGCAAAGGATTGCAGGTTTTTTCTGTGTTTTTATACATGATAGAATGGTTTGTATGGCTAAGTATCCTTTTCCGTATCAGTTTTGGGCTTTTCTTAGTGCTAATTTAACAGGGGAGTCTATCTTACCTTTTGATTTTGGGCATAGAACAGATCATTATTTCGTAAGCAGGCATGAGCTTGATGGAATGAGGTCTGACCCTATATTTTTCTACCGCTCTTTTTCAGCAGATTGGCAACGTGTTTTTAAGCAGAAATTGTTTTTTGATGCTAAGTCGATTACACCAGCTAGTAAATATTTCATACCACCGACGATATTTTGCGAACTTAATAGTCAAGAAATAATAGAAATTGTAAAAGTTATAGAAAACAACTTAAATAAAAACACTTCTTTTTTTGGTCAAAAAAGTAAGATTTTAGAAAATTATCGTAACGATGAAGTTTATGGAATCTATAGCTTTGGATTACGGAGACTATTTTACTTATTTAATTACCTCAACAAATTTAAGGAGAATAAAACTGAAGTCAAAGAAGAAATCATGACTGCCTTTAAATGGTGCCTTGGTCAAAAATATGATGAACGATCTTCCGACGAACCTTTGTATCGAGTAATAAATTTTTATATTTACCTACTTAGAAAAGAAAGAACCTTATTTACAAATAATGAACATGAAAAACTGTTTCTTGAAATTATTAAAAAAGTCCTCGAATTAAATTTAGATTTAACCCCATTTGCTCGTACAGACAGTGTTTTGGAATTAATAGATACTTTTGTTTATATTTTTAGAGAAAATAATAATGAAATAAAAAAGATAATTAAATTGGCAGTAAGCCTAGTCGATGTCTTGGCATTACGTGATTTTCCTAATATCTTTAGTCTGCATGTTGAATGGAACAAGTTCTTAGCTGATCTTCAACATGATGATTATTTCGATGTTTCAGACAGAAGAAACGGCTTTTTTATTGAGCATGTGTGTGCCTTTGCGCGCAGTGGAAAAGTCTCTCATAAAGAAGGTGTTGATGTGCTAATAACTATTTTTGAGAAAATTATGTCTGTAATTCCAAAGGAATCTAGTGAATCAAGAAGTAATTTTAGGTATAAAAAAGATTACTACTCATTACCTTTCCAAAGCAAAGAACTGTTGAAATCCTTTTTTAATACTTATACATCTGTATATACAAAAGCCTTGGGTTTAGGCTCTGAGAGCGATACCTCCTTAATTAAGCGATTTTTTATTGATTTAGATATTGAATTTTATGACAATGTGTTTGACTCAGAGTTTGACACTCTTCTCTTCTTTAAGGATATTGAATTTTTAGAAACAAAACCAAGATTAATTTATTTTTATGAATAAACACACTATTTTCATTACTGGTGGTGCAGGCTATGTGGGTGCAATGCTGTGTGATCAATTTTCAAAGCGTGAAGACGTAGAAAAAGTAGTAACGCTCGACAAAGAGCCAGAAACAGATCTCACCAAAGGAAATGCGAAGATTGTGTACATAGAGCAAAATCTTGTTGATGATGGTTGGCAGAAAAAAGTTGCTAGTTATGCGCCAAGTGTTGTTATTCATACCGCATGGCAAATTAGGGAAATATACGGAAACAGACCTCTTTCTTGGAAGTGGAATATTGAAGGCTCAGATAAAGTGTTTGATTTTTCTTTTTCAGAAGGGTCTGTGAAGCGCCTTGTATATTTTTCTACTGTTGCTTCATATGGGGCGTTTGAAAGTAATACTCTCGAGTATCGATTTACGGAAGATGAACCGTTTCGAAAGACAAATTATTTGTATGCCGAAGAGAAGCGTATTGCCGAAGAACATTTGCGTGAAAAATATTTGAAGCTCAAATCAGAAGGTAAAAAACTTCCGCAAGTCTCCATCATTCGCCCTGCGGCGATCACTGGTCCTCGAGGGCGCTATGCGCGCATTCGGTTTGGGCTTCAGAGCGCGCTTTCTGGG
>JALHRL010000053.1 GCA_022841465.1 Bacteroidia bacterium
CAGGGTGTAGGCTTTTGGCAACCGGGCAGGTTAGGGCAGTGTGTTCGTATATTTTTTTTTCTTTTTCGGTATAGTTTTTTTTAGGAAACGTTAATTTAACATGAATTTCACCAACTCTTCTGGGCTCGGCATACATTATTTTTGTTACTTCGGCAGTAGTCCCTTCAATACTTGGCATGCCTTCCGTTTGCGCTTTAATTCCCATAACGGTTAGCATACAATTTGCTAAAGAAGTAGCTAATAAATCTGTAGGGGAAAAAGCCTGTCCCTTGCCGTGGTTATCAACCGGAGCATCTGTAATTATTTCGTTTCTGCTCGATTCATGTATTGCTTCAGTTCTTAAATCTCCTTTGTATAAAACTAAACTTGTTGCCATAAATAATGTTTAACATACAAAAGTAGTTTATTTACTGTAATTTAATTAATTTTGTTACAATGCTGCGCACCTTAGTTATATTAAGTTTTTTAATAC
The DNA here is from genome assembly GCA_022841465.1 of Bacteroidia bacterium. GTDB lineage: Bacteria > Bacteroidota > Bacteroidia > B-17B0 > Aurantibacillaceae > Aurantibacillus. The sequence goes on from JALHRL010000053.1 coordinate 473, forward strand.
TTGCCGCTGATTTAAACGCACAAATTATTCCTAATTACGAAACCGAAGGAAGTGATTTAAATGTGCTTTACAGAAACGAGCAAACATATGGAATATACGCGCACACCCGCGGATATGGCGGCTTTTACAGGCGCTCTAAACATGTAACAGGTAAAACAAAAAAGTTTTACGAAATAAATTTTCATACTTTAAAACATCCTAAAGAAATTAAATTAACAGGTACAGATGTTGAGCGGAAACGTTATGTTTATGGTAAACTAAATAATGTTGCATTTTTATATTTAGGTTTTGGAAGGCAGCACACCATCGCTGGAAAGGCCGATAGAAAAGCCGTAGAAGTAAGATACGCCTATGTACTTGGCCCCGGTGTGGCGTTAGCTAAACCTTATTATTACTCTACCGTTACAAAAGATAATTCAACAATTGATAAATACAGAAGGTTTAACGAAAAAACATTTACCCAAGATAGTGTTTTAGGAAGAGCTCAATTCGTTTATGGTCTAACAGAAATGGCATTTTACCCTTATGTTGGCGGAAAATTTAATTTAAGTTTTGAGTACGCCCCTTATACAAATCTTGTTAAGGCAATAGAAACAGGCGTTTCTGTAAACTTTTTCCCTATAGGCTTGCCAACCATGGCTCGCAATCCTGCAGAAAACCTAGTTGTTACAGTGCATGTGGCCTTTGTGTTTGGAACTAGATGGTATTAATAAAAATGGAACATTCCGAAGAAATTTCAACTGAAAAAGAATTACCTAAGTTTAAAAAACCTGATTGGTTGCGTGTTAAATTACCTACCGGTGCAGAGTATTTAAAAGTTAGAAACATTGTTAGCAAACATAAATTGCATACCATTTGCGAAAGTGGAAATTGTCCAAACATGGGCGAATGCTGGGGCGCAGGTACTGCAACCTTTATGATTTTGGGAAATATTTGTACACGCAGCTGTGGTTTTTGCGCTGTTGCAACAGGCAAACCAAAGCCGGCAGATTGGGATGAACCTAAGCGCGTTGCTAATTCAGTAAAATTAATGGGCGTTAAACACTGTGTTATTACTAGCGTTGACAGAGATGATTTAAAAGATGGCGGTTCTATTATTTGGGCTGAAACAATTAAAGCCATTAGAGAAATAAGCCCTGAAACAAAATTTGAATGCTTAATACCTGATTTTGCTGGTAAATGGGAAAATTTACAACGTATAATTGATGTAAAACCCGATATTGTTTCACACAATATTGAAACAGTTAGGCGTTTAACTGCTCAAGTAAGAATTCAAGCCAAATACGATAGAAGTTTAGAGGTTTTGAAAAGATTGCATGAAGCCGGAGTTAAAACAAAATGCGGCGTTATGTTAGGTTTGGGTGAAACTACAGAGGAAATAACAGAAACCATTAATGATTTAGCGGCTGTAAATTGCGATGTGTTAACATTAGGACAATATTTACAACCCACAGCAAAACATTTACCCGTCGCTCGTTTTGTGCATCCTGACGAATTTTTGGAACATAAAAAGTACGCACTCTCAAAAGGATTTAGATATGTAGAAAGCGGACCTTTGGTTCGTTCATCTTACCATGCCGAGAAACATGTGTTTTAAATGAATTTTACAATCATTTGATATTTAATTAGTTAAATATTTAACAATTCAAATTAAAGTCGCTTTTTAAGCTTTGGTTTTAGCCATTTTTTAATTTAAAATTTTAACAACCTAACTTCCTGAATGGCATTTTTTTAAATCCCTAGAAAATTAAAGGGAAATATCAAAAAATTTCAATAAAAAATGTTGGCTTTTGAAATTAATTTTCTATCTTTGCCGTCCCTATTTTAGGAATAGTCCTGAAATAGCAGTAAAATCAAGTAATACAAAGGATTTAAGATGCCTACAATATCGCAATTAGTAAGAAAGGGCCGTTATAAAGCGGAAAACAAGAGTAAATCTGCTGCCCTGGACTCATGTCCACAACGCCGTGGTGTATGTACCAAGGTTTACACTACAACACCTAAGAAACCAAACTCAGCAATGAGAAAAGTGGCTAAAGTACGTTTAACCAACAAGGAAGAGGTTATTGCATACATTCCCGGTGAAGGGCACAACTTGCAAGAACACTCTATCGTGTTAGTGCGTGGTGGTCGTGTTAAGGATTTACCGGGTGTACGTTATCACATTGTTCGTGGTAGTTTAGATACTGCGGGTGTAGAAGGACGTAAACAACAACGTTCAAAATACGGAGCTAAGCGTCCTAAAGCGGGTGCTGCAGCTACTCCGGCAAAGAAAAAATAATAAATAAAGAGATTATAATACAATGAGAAAAGCAAAAGCAAAAAAACGTATTCTTTTACCTGATCCAATTTATAATGATGTACAGGTAACTCGTTTTCTTAATAATTTAATGTACGACGGTAAAAAAAATACCGCTACAGCAATTTTCCACGATGCAATTGCAGTGGTAGCTAAACGTACGAATGAAGATGGATTAGAAGTTTGGAAAAAAGCCTTAGCAAACGTAACTCCTCAAGTTGAAGTTCGTTCTCGCCGTGTAGGTGGTGCTACTTTCCAAATTCCTACAGAAATTCGTCCTGATAGAAAAATTTCT
>JALHRL010000054.1 GCA_022841465.1 Bacteroidia bacterium
TATCCTTTAAATACCTTTATAAATTATTTAAACAACAATATTTAAACAATATTTAACACAAACTATTTAAATAAATAAAATTATTGTGTATAGGTAATAAGACTCGAACTTATATCTTTGGATTATGAATCCAATATTTTAACCAGTTAAACTATACCTTTACAAAACAATTATCTAGTAATTTTAGTTCTCATTAATTTAGATTCTACTTTATTTAATAAACTTAAAGCTATATTATGTTGATTAGTATTTTTAAATTTTGTCATTTGTAATGCTTGAGTAACTGCATAAAAAAATCAAATAGAAGATATAACAGATACTATTGATCCAAATGAAGAAATATAATTTCATTGTGCATAAGCATCAGGATAATCTGGAATTCTTCTTGGCATTCCTGCAATTCCTAGAAAATGTTGAGGAAAAAAGGTCAAATTAACACCTAAAAATGTAGTTCAAAAATGAATATGACCTAATTCTTCTGATAAAGGAACTCCAGTTATTCTTCAAAATCAATAATAAAATCCACCAAACATACTAAATACTGCACCCATAGATAAAACATAATGGAAATGTGCTACAACATAATAAGTATCATGCATAGCTATATCTAGTCCTGCATTTGATAGTACAACACCAGTTAAACCTCCGACAGTAAATAATAATAAAAAACCAACAATTCACATCATAGGTATTCTTAATTTTAAAACACCGCCTCACATAGTTGCTAATCAACTAAATATCTTAATACCTGTAGGTACTGCGATAATCATTGTAGCAGCAGTAAAATAAGCTCTAGTATCTACATCCATACCTACTGTATACATATGATGAGCTCATACAATAAATCCTAAAATACCAATAGACATAATGGCATAAACCATACCAATATACCCAAAAACATTCTTATTAGAAAATGTACTAATTACTTGACTAACAATACCAAACCCTGGAATAATAATAATATAAACTTCTGGATGGCCAAAAAATCAAAATAAATGTTGATATAATATCGGATCACCACCACCTGCTGGATCAAAAAATGTAGTATTAAAATTTCGATCTGTTAATAACATTGTAATAGCACCAGCTAATACTGGTAAAGATAATAATAATAATATAGCTGTTATAAATACTGCTCAAACAAATAAAGGAATTCTATGCATTTTTAATCCAGGAGTTCTCATATTTATTACTGTAGTAATAAAATTCATAGCTCCTAAAATTGAAGAAGCACCTGCTAAATGTAAACTGAAAATAGCTAAATCTACTGAACCTCCAGAATGTGCTTCAATAGATGATAAAGGTGGGTACACAGTTCATCCAGTTCCAGCACCAACTTCTACTAATGCAGATGATAATAATAATAAAAATGCTGGTGGTAACAATCAAAAACTTATATTATTTAATCTTGGAAACGCCATATCAGGTGCTCCAATCATTAAAGGTACAAATCAATTACCAAAACCACCAATCATTGCTGGCATCACTAAAAAGAATATCATAATAAAAGCATGTGCAGTAACAATAACATTATATAATTGGTAATCTCCTTGAAAAACACCGTTTCCCGGAAAAGCCAATTCCATACGAATTAATGCAGAAAAATAAGTACCAACTATACCTGCTAATGTAGCAAATAATAAATATAAGGTTCCGATATCTTTATGATTAGTTGAAAAAAATCAACGTGAATTACTAAATAAACTTTTTGTTATATTTAACATAATTTAAAATTTGTGTTTATATTATTATAAAAAATTTAATATTATTTAATGCACGTAGCATCAAACATAAAAAATTAATTCTAAATATTATATATTTAGAACAAGAAAAAATAGATCTCATTTTAGGTGTAACATTATAAAATATACCTCAATCCTTAGGGGATTTGAACCCCTATTTTTACAGTGAAAATGTAACGTCCTAACCGGGTTAGACGAAAGGATTTTTAACAATTTTTATAATCCAGCCACAGGTTCCCCTACGGCTACCTTGTTACGACTTCACCCCAGTCCTTGATCTTACAATAATAATAAAATAGTATCAATATCATTAAATTATTCAATCATAAATAGATGGAAATTAAAAATAACAATACTTATACTATTTTAAAATTTCAAATAAAACTAATTCCCATGGCGTGACGGGCGGTGTGTACTAGATTTGATAACATATTCACCGTAACTTTATGATTTACGATTACTAGCGATTCCTCCTTTATATTCCCGAGTTTCAGAGAATAATCTGAACTGGGATAACTTTTTTAGATTTGCTTTTACTTACATAATTGCATCTTTTTGTAGTTACCTTTGTAGCACGTGTGTAGCCCAATTTATAAGGGTCATACTGACTTGACTTCATCCTTCCTTTCATCACAGTATTTCACTAGCAATATTTTTTAAATAGATCTTTACAAATCTTTTAATAAAAAACAAGGGTTACGTTCGTTTAAGCAATTAACCAAACATTTCACAACACGAACTGACGACAGCCATGCAACACCTGTACAAATTAAAAATAAGTTTAAACTAATAAAAATATTTTTTCTTATAAAGATTATTTGTATATCAAAAATTGGTAAGATTTATCGATTTATATCGAATTAAACCACATGCTCCACCGCTTGTACAAATCTCAGTCAATTTCTTTGAGTTTCAATCTTGCGATTATAGTCCCCAGGTGGAATATTTAACGCGTTAGCTTAGTTTTCGAAAATTAATTTCCAAAAACCAATATTCATCGGTCACAGCGTGAACTACCAGGGTATCTAATCCTGTTTGCTCCTCACGCTTTTGTATATCAGTGTCAGTAATATTATAAATAGTAGTTTTCACCTATTGAATGTCTTCTTAATATTTACGGATTCTAACCCTACACTAAGCATACAACTATTTTCTAATATACTCCAAGTTTAACAGTATTTATTAATATTTTTAAAACAGAATTTTAAGATTTCACTAAAAACTTATTAAACCACCTTACTACGCTTTACACCCAGTAACGAAGAGTAACGCTTGCCCCCCCCGTATTACCGCGACTGCT
>JALHRL010000055.1 GCA_022841465.1 Bacteroidia bacterium
GGCGCACCCCAAAACCGTCTTTTTGAATTAGCCTTACGCTTAAAAAGCTTGGGTATAGATGTAACCGTTTTAACCGCCATGCCCAATTATCCTCAAATGAAAATTTATAATGGATATGAAGGAAAAAAGTATGTGTACGAAGAGATGGAAGGGATAAAGGTTCATCGTTCATCTATTTTCATTCCACAAAACAAATCAATTATTAGTCGTTTGCGTAACTATTTCTCCTTTGTTATTTCCAGTGCCAATGTTGGGAAAAAGAAATTAGAGAAAACCTACGATTTTTTAATGTGTGAATCGCCTCCATTGTTTCTTGGTTATTCTGCAATGTATTTAGCGAATAAAAAGAATGCTAAATTAATTTTTAATGTAAGTGATTTGTGGCCCGAGAGCGCTGAAAAATTAGGTGTTGTTACAAATAAGCAATTATTAGGAATGGCATATAGATTAGAAGCTAAACTTTATAAAAAAGCGGCTTTGATAACGGGGCAAACACAAGGAATTTGCAATAACATAAAAGAGCGCTTTCCTGAAGTAAAAACATTTTGGCTGCCAAACGGAGTTGATTTGGATTTATATAATCCTGATTCGGTACCAACCAACAATTGGAGGAAGGGAAATGGATTTAGCGAAAATGATTTTATTGTTTTGTATGCCGGAATTATTGGCATTGCTCAAGGATTAGAAGTTGTTTTAAAAGCAGCCAAACAAACCATTTCAAATACTGCAATAAAATATGTTTTGCTTGGAAGCGGGCCTGAAAAAGAAAGATTAGTAGCCATGAAAAAACAAATGGCACTGTCAAATGTTTGTTTTATGGAAGCAGTTTCTAAAGATAAAATGAAAGGAATTTTAAAGGAGGTAAACGCTGCTGTAATTCCTTTACGAAAGTTAGATTTGTTTTTAGGAGCCATCCCTTCAAAAATATTTGAAAATTTGGCAATGAAATTACCGGTATTACTTGGTGTGGATGGCGAAGCAAAAACACTTTTTGTTGATGATGGAAAATGCGCACTTTATTTTGAACCTGAAAGTGATGTAATGTTGGCAGAGCAGGTTGTTAAGCTTGCCGAAGATGAAAATTTAAGAACAACGTTGGGAGAAAATGGGAGGGTTTATGTAAATAAATTTTTCAATAGAAATAATATTGCTTCCTTGTTTTATGATGAATTAAAAAAAATGAATTGAGTTTAAGCGAAGAAATAAATAAACAATACGGTAAGCGCAATTCTAAGGCGCATTTATATGTTAATTCGCCCTACGTAACAGCGGTTCAGGCAGAGTTAAAGAAGAATTGTGTTTTGTTACTACAGAAGTATTTTAAAGATTTTTCTAATTTAACCGTATTAGAAATTGGTGCCGGAAATGGTTCCAACGCTAATATGTTTGAAGCAATTGGTTTTCAATTAAAGAATATTAGCTTTAATGAGTTGTTAGAAGAGCGAATAAAAGCCATTGAAGCCAATTATCCGAATAATAAATTGTACAAGGGCGATGCCATTCGTATTGAAATTCCGGAAAAGTTTGATGTTGTTTATCAATCAACAGTTTTTACTTCTGTTTTAAACACGGAAGATAGAATTAATTTAGCCAATAAAATGTGGCATTTGCTTAAGCCGGGAGGAGTAATTTTGTGGTACGATTTTATATACAATAATCCTAAAAACTCCGATGTTCGTAAAGTAAACGTGCAGGAAGTGAAGCAATTATTTAATAAGTCAACCAACTCTAGTATTCTTAAATTAACATTGGCACCGCCTATTGGCCGAAGAGTTGGTAAATTTTATGCTTTGTTTAATGTACCTTTTCTTAGAAGTCATATCTTAGCAGTATTCCAGAAAAATGCCAACTAAAAATTACATAAAGGTTTTGTTTAATTTTTTTCCGGTATTTATAGCGTTTATTCTTCCTTTTGGCAATGCTTTGTCATCGCCGTTAATTGGTTTGTGGTTGGTAAGCGCTTTGTTTTGTGTAAAGGATCTTTATAAAAAAGAAGGCTTTAAAAATAAAATGTTTATTGCCTTAATTTTATTTTTTGTACTTACACTCGTTTCAAATTTTGTTTTTTTTAATACTAACGACCCCTTTAGCGCCGTTGAAGTAAAACTTAGTTTTTTGTTTTTCCCAGTTTTATTTTTTTTATTTAAAATAGACATTGCTATTGCTAAAAGAATTATTGGAGCCTTTGTTTCAGGCTGTCATTTTGCTTGTTGGCTTTGTATAGCTCAGGCGGTCTATTACTTTATGCAAGGAGATTCAAGTCATTTTTATTATTCTAATTTTTCGTGGTTTATGCACAGCGCTTACTTTGCTATGTATTTAAATTTGGCATTAATATTTGTTTGCTTTTTTTATTTAGTATGGTTTAAGGCTAATCCGTTTTACAAATGGTTTTCATTTTATTTAATTGTATTGTTTTCAATTTGTATTATGTTGTGCGCTTCTAAAATAGGAATTGCAGTATTGTTTGTTTTAGTTCCGTTTGTTTTATTGGTAGAGTATCGCAAGCAATTAAAGTTGAAACACCTGGTGTTAATTGCTGTTATTGCAATTGCATCTGTTTTTACTATTTACCAGTTTGTTCCGCAGGTTTTTGAACGTTTAAAATCAGTAAGTGTAATAACTAATTCATCTATTGATAAAACATCTTCCGAAAGCTCATCTGTTCGGGTTTTAATTTGGGAAGAATCAGTAGAAATTATAAAAAAGAATAGTTTGTTGGGAGTAGGAGTATCCAATGTAAATCCTGTTTTATATAAAGCCTATGAAGATCATGGTTTAGTAGGAGCCCTGGAAAAAAAATTAAATGCACACAATCAGTTTTTTCAAACATTTATAGGGCTGGGAATAGTTGGTTTTTTACTCTTATGTTTTTTAACTGTTGGAGTGTTGCTAAAAGGTTTAAAGCAAAAAAACATTATTTTACTGTATTTTGGATTGTTGATTACGGTTAATTTTTTAGTAGAAAGCATGCTTCAAA
>JALHRL010000056.1 GCA_022841465.1 Bacteroidia bacterium
TCTCGATGGCGCCGTCGTAGAGCGTCCCGCGCTCGTAGCGCCGGTAGAACGAGCGCATCGCGCCTTGCTGCGTATTCCGCGCGCACGTGGGCACCGATTCCGATCGCACGTGGGCACTGATTCCGGCGTGACGTGGGCACCGTTCCGGGGCGACGTGGGCACGGTTCCGGCGCACCTGGGCATCGTTCCGGGGCACTCGGGCGGCGTTCCGTTGCACCTGGGCAGACCCGTGCACGGAGTTTGACGCGCGGCGCTCACCCGCTCAACGGGGAGCTGCGCGCGCTGCTGGCCCACCGGCCCCTCGGGGCGGCGACGACAGCGATGGTCGTGACGAAGGACGCCTCGATGCACCGCAGCGGTGCCACGAGGCCGGATGTCGGAGCGAGCATCGATGAGACAGATTCGAGAGGTTCTCCGGCTGCACCACGAGTGCGGCCGCACGCAGCGCGAGATCACCGTCGCGGTCGGGCTCTCCAAGGGCGCCGTCAGCGCCTATCTCGACCGCGCCAGGGAGGCGGGGCTGACCTGGGAGCAGGCCCGCGACATGACCGACCAGGACGTCGAGGCGCGCCTGTTCCGAAGCCTCGGCGTCAACGAGCCCGCCGCGAGGGCGCCCGTCGACTTCGCGTGGGTGCACCGCGAGATGCGCCGCAAGGGCGTGACCCTGCAACTCCTCTGGGGTGAGTACGCCGAGGGCGTGCGCAGCGCCGGCGGCGCCAGGGCCTACCAGTACAGCCAGTTCTGCGAGGTGTACGCGAGCTGGCGGCAGACGCTCTCGCCGACGATGCGGCAGACCCATCGCGCGGGCGAGAAGCTCTTCCTCGACTACTCGGGCAAGCGCCCCGAGATCGTCGACCCTGCGACCGGCGAGGTGCGCGCGGTCGAGCTCTTCGTCGCCGTGATGGGCGCGTCGAGCTTCACCTTCGCGGAGGCGACGCTGACGCAGCGGTTGCCGGACTTCATCGGCTCGGTCGTGCGCGCGCTGGAGTTCCTCGGCGCGGTGCCCGAGGTGCTGGTGCCCGATCAGCTCCGCAGCGCCGTCTCCAAGCCCTGCCGCTACGAGCCCGAGATCAACGCCACCTTCGCCGAGCTGGGGCGTCACTACGGCTGCGCGATCATCCCCGCGCGCCCCCGCAAGCCGCGCGACAAGGCGGCGGTCGAGGGGGGCGTGCTGCTCGTTCAGCGGTGGATCCTCGCGTGCCTGCGGCACGAGCGCTTCCACTCGCTCGGCGCGCTCAACGGGCGCATCGGCGAGTTGCTCGACCGCCTCAACGCGCGGCCCTTCCAGAAGCGCGAGGGCTCGCGCCGCGCGGCCTTCGACGCGATCGACCGCCCGGCGATGAAGCCGCTGCCGCCGCGTCGCTTCGAGCTCGGCGAATGGAAGCTCGGCCTCACCGTCGGCATCGACTACTGCGTCGCCTTCGACCACCGCGTCTACAGCGTGCCCGTGGCGTTGATGGGACGGCACGTCGACGTGCGCGCGACGGGCACGATGATCGAAGTCTTCCACGAGGGCGCCCGCGTCGCGCTGCACACCCGCTCTCACGGGCCCAAGGGGCACGCGACGATCGACCCCGCCCACCGCCCGAAGTCGCACCGCGAGTACGGCGACTGGCCTCCCGAGCGGATGATCACCTGGGGCCGCTCGATGGGCGCGGGCGTGGGCGACTTCCTCGAGGCCATGCTCACGCGCGACGCACGCCCCGAGCTGCGCTACCGCGCCGCGCTCGGCGTGCTGCGGCTCGGGAAGACCTACGGGCACGAGCGCCTCGACGCCGCGTGCCGACGCGCGCTGGGCCTCGGCTCGCCGAGCTACCGCAGCGTCGCGGGGATCCTCAAGCACAACCTCGACCGCGTCGCCCCGGTGGCCGCGCGGCCGACGACGACCACCACGACCACGGTGCCGGCCGCGCGCGACCAGGTGCGCGGCGGCCATTACTTCGACCGGGAGGAAGACGACGATGACGCATGAAGAGACGATCCAGAAGCTGATGGCGCTGAAGATGATGGCGATGGTGGCGCTGCTGCGCGAGTGGCTCGCGGGGCCGCCGACGCACGGGCTGACCTTCGAGGAGCAGCTCGCGCTCCTGGTCGATCGGGAGTGGACCGAGCGCAAGAATCGGCAGAGCGCGCGGCGGATCAAGGACGCGCGGCTGCCCGTGCAGGCCACGCTGGAGGACCTCTGGAGCGACCCCTCGCGGGGCCTGGACCGGGCGGTCGTGCGGACGCTCGCGACGGGGCAGTGGATCCGCGCGAAGCAGAACGTGATCGCGACGGGGCTGACCGGGACGGGCAAGAGCTACCTCGCGACGGCGCTGGCGCACGGGGCCTGCCGCCAGGGCTTCCGCGCGCTGTGCGTGAGGGCGCCGCGCCTGGTGCAGCAGCTCGGGATCGCCCGCGCGGACGGGACCTACCCCGAGCTGCTCTCGAAGCTGGCGCGGGTGCACGTGCTGGTGGTCGACGACTTCCTGATCTCGCCGATGACGGAGACGGAGAAACGTGATCTGCTCGAGGTGCTGGAGGACCGGTACGGTCACACCTCGACGGTGATCACGTCGCAGGTGCCGACGCGGGGCTGGCACGAGGCGCTGGGCGACCCTACGCTCGCGGACGCGATCTGCGACCGGCTGGTGCACAACGCCCATGTGATCGCGCTGCGGGGCGCCTCGATGCGCAAGAAGAAGGGCATGGGTCCCGAAGGAGGAGGCGAAGGCGAGGAGACGAAACACACCTGACCATCGCGCGTCGCTGCGCTCCGACGGGATCTGACCTCGTCGCTTCGCTCCGATCGTGCCCAGGTGCTCCGGACACGTGCCCACGTGCGAGCGGACTGGGTGCCCAAGTGGGCCGGAATACGCAACCAGC
>JALHRL010000057.1 GCA_022841465.1 Bacteroidia bacterium
GTCCTGCAATTGCCCCATCGCCATGTAAAATAACCGGACAAGCTTTTGAGTTATCGCCACCATGACGGCTATCAATCTTTGAACGAACAATTCCTTGAACAACAGCCGCAGAAGTTTCTAAGTGCGATGGATTTGGCGTTAAGCTAATATGAACATTCTTACCATCATCACTGATCTGATCAGAAGAATAACCCATATGATATTTAACGTCACCGTCAAATAAAGAATCTTCACTTGGTCTTCCTTCAAACTCAGTAAATACATCTTTATAAGTTTTATTCATGATGTTCGTTAACACATTTAAGCGTCCGCGATGAGCCATTCCAATAACATAATCCTGAATACCTAAATTTACACCATGCTCCATTAAAGCGTTCATGGCCGGGATTACAGCTTCGCCACCTTCTAAAGAGAAACGTTTTTGACCAACAAACTTGGTATGCAAATAGCTTTCAAAAACTACAGCTTGCGTTAACTTTTTAAGAATAACCTTTTTTTCATTGTTTGAAAAAGCAGGTGTATTCTTGTTTTTTTCCATGCGCTCTTGTAACCACTTTAATACTTTAGGTTCACGCATGTATAAATATTCTACGCCAATACTTTGGCAATAGGTACACTCTAAATGAGCAATAATATCTTTTAATTTAACTGCGCCAATACCAATTTCGCTTCCTGCCTGAAACACAGTTTCAAGATCTTGGTTAGAAAGGCCAAAATTCTCTAAAGCCAAAGTTGGCTCATAGGTACGACGTTGACGAACAGGATTTGTTTTTGTAAACAAGTGTCCACGTTGACGGTAGCCATTTATTAATCCTAAGACTTTAAATTCTTTTGTAACATTTTCGGGAATTGCGCCGCCGTCTCCATCATAAGAAGTTCGTGCAAATTCAAAACCTTTAAAAAAATCGCGCCAAGAAGCATCTACCGAATTTGGGTCTTGCGAGTACTGTAAAAACAATTGTTCAATTGCATTTACATCGCTTGTTCCAACATATGAAAATTTATCCATTTTATTGATTTAGAATAGATGGTAAAAATAACAAATTTTGCAAGAAAATGAGCTAATTTTAGCTTACTTTTGTGTGAATGAATTCGTTATTTAAGTCTCTTTTATTAGTTGTTTTAGCTGTAATTATGCGGCCTTCGTGTGTTTTTGGTCAAAATAACCAAACTCAAGCCCAATTAAAAGTAAAGCAATTGATAGAAAAAAGAGCAGAATACTATCGATTAACCAACGGAGAATTGGATGGATACCGCATAAAAATCCACTTTGGGGGCGATAGAGAAAACGCAAAATCGGTAAAAAATAAATTCTCGGCTAAATTTAATGAATACGACACCTACGAGGAATACCAACAACCAAATTTTGTGGTTTTAGTTGGCGATTTTAGATCAAAATTAGAGGCTTTCGAGTCGTTAAAAAAAATTCAAACTGAATTTCCAAACTCCTTTATCGTAAAAGGGAAAATTAAAATGAAGTAGTTTAAGTTTAATCACTTTAATTTTATTGTAAAAAACTGATTTTTTAATCCTTGTCCGGATTATCTTTTAATCGTTTCAAATTTCTTTCAAAATATTTTTCGTTAGGCATAAGAGCCTGTTGAATTCGTTTTGCGTAGCGAATACTATCTAATATTTCTTTTTGCTTTTCGTCCGTTTTAGCTTTGCTTTCATTTAATTCTTTTTTAAAGATAAACACTACCGTTAATGTTGCCATTATAACTGTAAATAGGTTTATTAAATGCAAGGCCATTGCAAATTTAATTATGGCTACAGGTTCAATAAAAACATTGCCAACTATTGAAAGCGCAAGTATCAATAAAGAAATTACAATAAAAAATATGGATTGTTTTATAGTATCAAACAATAATAAGGAAGGAATTGTTGTTACGATAAAACCCATATAAAATCCGGCTTCGTGACCGGATACGATGTTTACATAGCCAAAACAAATGGGCGCAAAAATTGAAATATAAATTCGCGCAAAGTTTAAACCTAATAATTTATTGAATAAAAGGGTTAAAGAAAAAATTATAATTCCAAGAAAGAATACCAAAGCATGATAATGATAGCCTGTTAATCCGAAAAGCGCAAAATAGAAAATACATATTGGCACGCCAATAAAACTTATACCATTAACCAATTTAGTTTTTTCGGTCTTAGCCTCAGAATAATTTGCTTTTATTCCAACAGATAAAATTTTATGAAACGCTTTTTGCACTACATAAATTTAGCAATATAATTATACAATCGCTTCATTAGCGCACATAAAAAAAGCGATCACCAAAACAGTGATCGCTTCTTAAATAAATAATAATTATGTTTATGCGCCTACTGTTTCCTCCATGTAAGCCTCAATTGGCGCACATGAACATACTAGGTTTCTATCGCCATAGGCGCTATCAACTTTAGCAACACTTGGCCAAAATTTATTTGCAACAACCCAATGTAATGGATATGCGGCCTTTTGACGCGAATATGGTTTTTTCCAATCATCAGCTACAACCAATTTACAAGTATGAGGTGCGTTTTTAATAACGTTATCCGTCTTATCAAATTTGCCATCAATAATTTCTTGTACCTCTTTACGAATAGTGATCATTGCTTCACAAAAACGATCTAACTCTGCTTTTGATTCAGATTCAGTTGGCTCTACCATTAAGGTATTAACTACCGGAAAGGCAACGGTAGGAGCGTGAAATCCATAATCCATTAATCGTTTTGCG
>JALHRL010000058.1 GCA_022841465.1 Bacteroidia bacterium
TACTCACAACTACACAAGGTTTGAGAAATGGCGTGAATTCTCTTCGTATTGTGGCTTGGTTCCATTTCCATACCAATCCGGAACAAGCATTCACCGAAGACCGCAAATTCATTCTATAACTGAAGAGTTATTATAAAAAACGAGTAGAAGAAGGCAAACCTAAAATGGTGGTGCTAAACATTATTCGAAACAAAATTGTGTCAAGAGTTTTTGCAACAGTGCGAAGAGGAACGCCTTTTGTTGAATTGAATAAATTTGCAGCGTAAAAAATAAGTGTTAAAAGATTTGTTTTTTACCTTGGAATGCAAGCAAGTATAGGCGGGCTTTCGAAGCACCATCTTTCCCAACCGACCAAAGGTTATTTCGAAGATACATGTTTATTAGTGAGCCGCAAATAAATTTTCCCAAAGGGGCCGCTGTTTTGCGCACGAAAGATGACCCGAGTCCGCCCGCTTACTTTTGCTTGCTGGTTAGGTGCTGCCTTTCCTAGTACTACTTTATTTTTCGTCTTAAAAAGAAGGTGAAAGATTTTAAAGAGAGAGTCGAACCGTTATTGCCTGTGCTCGCGCTAAAAACTTCCCATCCCTCGCTAGACATCTTTTCTATTTCTTTCAATGCTGCATTCACATCACTGTCTCCCTGAATTTCACTTTTTTCCACTTTCAATTTCTTATAGTCCTTCCCATTTATTGATATTTCAATGAGTTTGTAAGATGGAGTATAGTCAAGTACTGCATATTCATACTTGTCCTGTGCATGAAGTCTTACGGATAACACTATCAGTAGTAATAATGTCAGTAGGAGGGAACTCTTTTTTGTCGCCATGTTGCTTAGTTTATTTTGATTTGTCTGTTGTCAAGGTTGCACCTAACGTTTGGCGAATTTGCCCAGTGCGGCTTATGAAACACTGTCTGCCGAAACGTTAATTTAAAGATACAAAGCGATAAAAAGATGAAGAGTCTATTGTCCATGTCAGCCATAAGTGCAATTCAGGCCGATAAAGAATGTTTTTTAGACTTTTGCAAAATGAAAATGTCAATTCGCGAAGCGACCTTGAATTTGCAAAAGCCTTGCACGTCCGCCCGCATTGCGCCATGGCTTGCTGTTATAGGTTGGTGGCGGCACACAGGTAAGCCTTATACCCGATATAAACCTTCGGTTATCTGACACACATATGTTAGAAACCCGAAACCGGGTAGCGGTTTTCTAAATGTATAAATATTTTTATAAACTATCAAATGGCGAGGTAATTCTTTGAATACTTTTTGAACTTACGTGAGTATAAATTTCAGTGGTTCTGCTACTATTATGGCCTAATAACTCTTGGATATATCGCAAATCAGTTCCGTTTTCTAATAAATGAGTTGCATAACTATGTCTTAACCAATGTAATGTTACTGGTTTTTTAATGCTTGTTTTTAATAAATTACTTTTTAAAGCCAATTGTAAACTTCTTTCATCAACCATGGTTTCACTTGTTTGCCCTTCAAATAAATAAAATTTAGGCTTGTATGTTTTATAATATTCGTTCAGCAAATTCAATGTTTTTAAACTTAAAGGGGTAATTCTATATTTTCTCCCTTTTGATTGTTTAATAATTAATAAATTTCTTTTCGTGTCAATATTTTCTAGTTTCAACCTCAATAATTCACCACATCTCAATCCACAGGCATAAATTAAACTCAACATCGTTTTATGTTTTAAATTACTTGTCTTTTCAAGCAATTCGTGTACTTCTTCTTTACTTAAAACATTTGGTAATAATTTTGGGCGCTTGGGTCTGTGCACTAGTTCAGGCTCCATACTTTTTAATTCAATTTTACTGAAAAATAATTTAATAGCATTTACTACCTGATTTTGGTAAGAAGCAGAAAATTTGTTAGCAAGAATAAATTTATTATTAAATATAATTACATCGTTATTATTTATTGGCAAATTCATCAGGTAAAATTAATTGAACCTGAATAAACATAGCGCTACAATTTATAGTAAAATAAAAGTTTTTATTAGGCTACAATGGTTTTAAATCTGTATTCCTTATTTCTTTATATAATTTTCTTAAGGCACTTAAATCCTTTAGAGGGTAATCAATTCCCATATTAGAATACCAAACAGTTCCGTCATTTTTAAGAACAATGTCTACTTTGGCTCTAGTCATAATAATTTCGGTGCTATTTGATTTCTGTTCTTTTAGAACAAAACCATATTCCGATAAAATATCTTTATTGATTAATTTCATTTCGTTTGCCCTAAAAAAATAAAATTATTTTAAGGAATGTGAAAATATGTAAAAAAAAGAATTGTTCAACTATACTAACTCAAACATTTTTATACTTTGAAATTAAACATCCATCAATTCCCCAACAGGCACCTTAAGCACCCTGGCAATTTCATAAACAAAGTATGCTGAAGGTGTAGATACTCCAGCTTCTAAACGGCTAATATTTTGCTGTGGCAAATTAAACATTTTAGCCAGCTGAACTTGGGTTATTCCATTGTCCTTTCTGGCCTTTGAGATGCGTTTAGCGAGCTTTTTTGTAAAGACATTTTTCTCCATGGCGCTAAGTTATTAAAAAGATGTTTATAACCATTACACCAAATTTGGTG
>JALHRL010000059.1 GCA_022841465.1 Bacteroidia bacterium
TTTAATAAGGAAAGGAACAATCTAATTTTTTTTATCGGCTCTCTTCGTTCGGTGTGCTTGTTTCCCCAAAAAACGGAGGTTGTTTATCGCCCTACACTTTGTTTTTCATTTTTTTAACTCAATGAAGAAAAACATAACCACACTTCACTGAATTTTCCACGCATTCCGTTGCACAGTTATCATATATTCTGGTGAAGGTTACCACTCATTTCCCAAAAACCGACGCTACACGTTTACCGACCGATAGAGTGAACCCCCTTTTTCCGCTCTGCTCTTTGTCTGCTCACAGCAAAGAAGGTAATCACGGAAAAAAGGAAGCCGAAAATGAACAGATATATTTTTCATTGAAATTTATACTCATTCCGTTGTACGGTTACTGCTCATTTCTCAAAAACCGACGTTACACATTTACCGACCGATAGAACGAACCCCTTTTTCCGTTCCGCTCTTTACCTGTTCACACTAAAAAGTGTTATGACGGTGAGTGAAAAAGCGTAAAAAGCGAAAATGTACTGATTCCTTGTAAAAGTAAACCGTCCGTTTTGTTGTTCCATACCGCCTGCTTCTTATGCTATTGTGTCTCGTTTTCCGCCCTCATACCTGTTTTATCATAGAAAAAACGCTCTAAAAATGGGGCGAAAATCCACAAAAGTCCCGCAGAGTACGGGAGAGTACACATGAGTACCGATGAGTACAGGAGAGTCCCGGAGAGTACAGGGGGCATCGAAAGAAGTCAAAATACTACCCGTTTTCGACGGTTTTCTCATGGAGAAATGGATTTCCGCAATCAAAAAGTGAGCTTTTGGGGTTGACTGTATCCTGTTCTCTATCTTTTGAGAAAGAAAATCGTTTTTTTTTTCCTTTTTATCAGTTATCGTAAAATTTTTTGATGGTGGTAAGAAAAAATCCATAAGGTTCTTTGGGTTTTTCATTAGAAATACATGGGCTTTACCGTTCGGACGGTATCGGTGGGCTACATTTTTTCTTTTGCCAAATCCAAAACAATTTTATTTCAGCAGAGGAAAAGACACTTTCCAAAATCTGTATCATTCTTTTATCAAGGAAAGGTAAAATCTTATTTTTTATCTGCTATTATTCAGTTGTTGTGATTGTTTCCGAAAAAAACTAAACACAGTTCATCGGCACACACTTTTTTTTTCTCACTTCTGAATATCACTAACGGAAAAAACAAAAGGTCGTCAATTTTTTGACGACCTTTCTTCTTCGTTTTGGGGTTTTATCTTTTATTCTAAGATGACAGGTACTTTGTTAAAAATCCCCCAACTTTTCATCATAATGACGTACACCGAAATTATTTACATGTTAAACTGATTATTGATTCTTTAACTCTTCGGATTGATAATTGCTCATAACAAGTTCCAGTTTACCTACTTTCTCCGGATATTTTAATTGCATATCCGAATCATGTACATAGCTGCTTACCGCATAACAATCATCGTCACAAAGAATTTGTTTTGATTTTAACACCTTCTTAACGATTTTATCTCGGAAAGTGTTTATTGTTAAATATTCATTTCCAAGTTCTTTGCGGAAAATTTTGTTTAACTCCGCTTTCTCATCGTCACGTAAATAACTATACCATTCTAGAACGTCGTTTATTAGCATTCTCATTCCCCGTACATCTTTCCTTTCTCTTGCCGCATAAATTGCTTTTAAAGCCCCATTGAACATTTCTATTGACTTCGGGTCATTGCTGTATGCTGTAAGCAAAAATTTGAAGAAAATTATTGACCATTCTGCGTTTAAATTAATTTCTTCATCTTTGTTTAATTTTTGCATCATTTTTCCTTTTATGATAAACCAATTATGATTCTTTGGACTATTTAACATCACGATGCAGGTGTGTTTGCTTCCAATTATTAGGGTTTGCGGCAACTCCATTCCCCTTATAAGTGTCATTTTTTGCACCCTGTGGTATATTTATACTACCATCAAGTCCCGATGAACCCGTTATCGGGCCGCCGCCACCGTTCTTGCTTCCTTGCCCAATAAGCGTTCTTTCCGAAGCATCGGGAGTACTGCTTGAACCCGCACCGAATCTTGGCACGTCCCTTACTGTACCGATTCCACCACCGCCGCCGCCTTGGCTACCGCCACCACCGCCTTTACATCTGTGCGTTGGGTTTAATGGGTCATCAGGCGTATCATAAACAGCACCACATGCTTGGCAGGTAATGGACATTGAGCCACCCTTACTATTTGCCCTCGTATCCGTTTCATTAGCTAACCCGCTCGGATCTTTATAATGAACCGGATTATTATAGCCGTATTGATATGGCGTTTGGTCAGGGAACATAGCCCATAAGGGGTCAACCGATAAAAACCTGCCTATCTCTTCATATTAAGTATATAATTGTCACTCATCTATTACAATTTCAAAGTATAGTTTCTCATCTTTACTTAATATAAATTCCTTGGGCGGTTCTATAAATTAACTTGTTAATTATCAGGTAATTATATTTAGATTTGTATAGAACTTAACGGAGTTTTTCATGAAATATCATAATTACAAGCTTCAGGGTAAGAAGAGTT
>JALHRL010000060.1 GCA_022841465.1 Bacteroidia bacterium
CTCGCTTCGCCGGAGCGTGGCTCGCGGAGTTCAGCGTCTGGAGCGCGCGCCGCGCGCCTCGCAGGCGCAGGTCTCCCTCGCGGCGTCGCGCGATTGCGCGGCCGTCATGGGAAGTCGAAGCTGTCGACGTCGTCGGGAGGGCCGCGGGCTGGATGCACGGGGAGCGGGTCGCTCCAGATGCGGAGGTTCTGAAGGAGCCGCCGCACCTCTTTCCTGTCGTGGATGACGGCGACGAGCGCCATGCGACCCTTGCAGCTGCGGCAGCTGAGTGGGTCGATGCCGAAGCTGTGCTTCATGAGCGCCGCCCAGCTCGAGTCCTGTTGGCGGGTGGCGTTGCGCGTCGGCTTGGGCACGAGCTCGCGGCGTCCACGCGCATTGCCGGCAAGCACACCGAAGTAGAGGAGCGTGTTCTTGCGCGGGCGCGGCACGAGGGAAGCGAGGCGCGCGATGAACGCGCTCGGCGTCATGCTCACGTGCGTCGTTCGATCCAGCCACGGCTTCTTCAGCTCGATCACCACGAGCGCGGGCGGCACGTACCTGAGGCGGTTGAGCGCGATGGGCGGCCGCAGGATGTAGCGGCAGAGGTGCTCGAGGCGCTCTCGGTCGTGCGCGCGCACGGCCACCTCAGCGTCCAAGTCGAATCCTTCGATCCGTGCCTTGCGGCGCGTGGGCAAGATCACCTGTCCGTCCTGCTCGTCGCGCTCCTCGGGTGCGTGCTTCTCCGTGCCGTGCGCAGTCGCGGCCGCGGAGTAGGCCTGCGCGAGCGAGCGGTCGCTGTCGTCGATGTCGTCGTCGTCACCGCTGCGTCCGAGGAGCTTTGCGGCGCGCTTCACGATGCGCTTCAGGATCTGCTCCACCTCCTTGGGGCTCGGCGCGGGCGCGGTGAAGAACTGCTCGCGTCCGCTCGCGTCCTTGCCGTAGGCGCCATCGAGCGCGAGCGCGTGGAAGTGCAAGTTGAGGCGGGCGCCGTCTCCGAATCGCTGCATCGCGGTGACCGAGCCGCCGCGCGGCGTCGTGAGGCCGGCGGCGCGCGCGAGGCGCCGGTAGCGGCGATCGATCTCCGCGGTCGTGATGCGCGCGAGCTCGAGCGTGAGGTCGTGGTGGAAAGCGAGGCGCGGCCTGAGCCAGAACGGAAACGACAGCACCCACTGGCGGATGCGCTCGTGCGGAAGCACGCGTTCGGTCAGGTGCTGCGCGGTCTCCGTCATCCGCCGCCCGCAACATCGGGGGCAGATGCCGCGGCCCTTGCACGAGAGCGCGGTCACGCGATCCAGGCCGCACTTCTCGCATCGGAAGTGCGCGCAGCCGTTGGCGAGCACGCCGCAGGTGAGGTAGCCGCGCAGCTCCTTCACCACGAACTTCGGTAGCGGCGCACCGGCTTCTTCGCGCTCGTCGAGAAACGTCGGGAGGTGATCGCGCAGGATCGCGTGCAGGGCGCCGCGCTGCGGATCGCGCGGGCTCGTGTCCTCGCGCTCCTCTTGCTCGCCGTCTCGCGTGCCGCCATCCACGCGGCAGCCGAGAGCACGGTGTGCTCCGGCTCTTGGCGCTGTGATTCACGCGGAATGTCGAGGGCTACCTGGCGAAGGTGGCGGCCAAGGGCTGGCGATCCGCCACCCCGAGCACGGCCTCCGCTCCGCTCACACGCGGCGCGCTCGGTCGGGTAGCATCAGCCACGATGGCCGAGGGCTCAGGCAGCGCGCACGCGATCCCCAAAGCCGCGCCCTTCGTGGGGCGCGCGGTTCCGCACGAGAGCGCGGAGCGTCGGGAACCACTTCGCCGACGACACGATCGCAACGCTCGACGCACGCACGCTCGAGCTCAGGCACCACTTCTCGACCGGCGGCCGGAGCGAGCGACAGGACCACGCCGGCGACATCGACCGCGGCGTCTCGCCGCTGGGCCTCGCGATCGACGCAGAAGGGGCGCTGCTCGTGGCCTACGCCGGCAGCGACGAGGTCGTATGCATCCCCGGCGCGCGCCCGGACGCGCCGAACCTCGAAACCTGGGACGTCGCGCCGCTCGGGGCGAGCGCGCCCGTCGGTGTCGCCGCGCTCGCGGGCGGCGTGATCGCAGCCTCCTCACCCAGCTCCGGGGTCATCGTGTTCCTCCACGAGAGCGAGGAGGCGGTCACACACCGCTTCGCGCCCGATGACGCCGCGCTGCTGCGCACGGCGGAGGCTTCGCTGCGCGTTCGGATGGGCGAGCGAGCGTTCTACGAGGGCACACGCAGCGGCGTCTCGTGCCAGACGTGCCACACGCATGGAGGCAGCGACGGGGCGGCGCACAACATCGGCGGGCGTGTGCTCGCGCCCACGCTCGACACGCGCGGCATCGCGGGCACCTCGCCCTACCTGCGCGACGGAAGCTACCCGCGCCTCGGGGATCTCCTCGAGGTCGCCGAGACCGAGTACCGCGGCTTTCGCCTGGCTGCGGGCGACCGACGCGTGACGATCGAGGCGTACCTCGAGACGCTCCCCGCGCCGCGCGCCTTGCGCACGCGCGCGCCGGAGCGTGAGCGCGCC
>JALHRL010000061.1 GCA_022841465.1 Bacteroidia bacterium
ATATTTGACAGATGGGGTACTTTAGTTTTCTCTACCAAAGATTTAAACAAAGGTTGGGATGGAACAGTGAAAGGTGTAAAAGCCGAAGATGGTGTGTACATCTACAAAGTAAAAGTGGTAGGTGATAACGGTATCGGTAAAAAAGAATTTAAAGGACATGTTACTTTATTGAAGTAATTTATCATCTAAATTTAAGTAAAAAAAGAGGCCACAAAAGCCTCTTTTTTTTTGTTTAATGTAATTTGATAATCAATCAATTAGATTGTTATTTACCGTTGTTTTTTGTTTATTTCTTGTTAATAACCTTAAAAATGAGTGAAATACGTTTTTCAACAAGTAAAATTCCCCTACTAATTAGTTGTTTTTAAAGATAAATACTATCATTTTAGTTAAATTTAAATGGTGTTAATTAAACACTTTTTATAAAATGAAAAAAATATTTTTTATATGCATTTTGTTTTTATCGGTTGCAACGTTAAAAGCACAAAAGAGTGTAGCCCCAACTTGCACATTGGGAACATGTTGTTATAGCGATACGCCTAGTTCATCTAACCCAAAGGGTGGGGATCCAAATGCGACAGTAATGGATGGAAATGGTACACTTGCAACCAATTATACCGCAACGGCTTGTGGTTTGGGTTATGTGCAAGCAAGTAAGCGGTTAGGTCGTCGTAATCCCTTAAACGGAGCGGTTCAGCCTGCAACATTTACTATTACAGGAATTCCTGCGTGCGCTATTATTGAAAGGGCTTGGGTTTATTTTGGCGGGGTAAGTAACGCTAGTACTGCTGTAAATGTTACTATTGTAAATCCAGCAGCTCAAGGAGGTGCGTATCCGGCAACAATGATTGGTCAACACATAAATATGTGCTGGGGATACCAATCTACAAGAAATTATCGTGCAGATGTTACGCCACAAGTTACAGGTAACGGTGTGTATACTATTTCCGGAATTCCAACAAATCCGCCAATTCCCGGACAAGATATGAATGGTGCTACTTTACTTATTGTGTATCGTGATCCATTGCAGTTATGGACAGGACACATTGTTATTGGCGACGGTTGTCAAGTAGGAATTGGAGGAACGCAACAAGGTAACATTACAGGTTTTTCATCTTGTGCAGCTTCCACCTTTGCAAATGCATTTTATGCCGTAGCAGATATGCAAAACGTTGGGGTGTTTAATATGAAAATGAATAATCCAGTAAATAATTTCGCGTATCCTGCAGCGAGTCAAGGTTGGTGGGATTTTATTAATGGGGGTGCAGCAACTACAGCGGTAACCAATGGTCAAAATTCTTTTCCTTATGGTATGTCTTCTGGTGGAGATTGTTATGATATCGTATTAGCAGGTTTATACTGGCAAACGAATTGCAACACCTGTGTAGTAACAGGTATGGCCTCAGCAACAGCAAATGTAAATTCACCACAATGTGAGGGTTCTACAATTAACTTAAGTGTGGTTCATAATGCAACAACAGCAACCACATTTACCTGGAGTGGCCCGAATAGTTTTACAAGCACGGCACAAAACCCTGTATTTGCAAATGCTCAACCATCTGTAAGTGGAATTTATACAGTGGTTGTTGAACCACAAGGTTCGTGTGTAATAACAAGAACAGTGGAGGTTAATGTTTATCCAAATCCAACAGTAACAGCTATTGCTAACAACGGACCAATATGCCAAGGAACACAATTAGATATAACCGCAACTGCAAATACTAGCGCAACCGCTTCGTATAGTTGGGTTGGGCCTAATGCATTCTCATCCACCTCACAAACATTTTCTATACCAAACGCAATGCCTGTAAGTAGCGGCTATTATACTTTAACAGTATCCAATACTTATACCGGAGCACCTTATACACAAACAGCAGTATGTTCTGTTGTAGCAACAACTAGTGCGGCCATAGTAGCATTGGCGCCACTAAACGTAACGCCAACATTTACCATTTGTCAAAATTCAAACTTAGCACTTACGGCAAATGCAGTAGGTGCAACATCTTATAGTTGGAACGGACCAAATAATTTTGCAACAACTATACAAAACCCGGGTATTAATAATGTAAATCCTATTCATAATGGAGACTATTCAGTAACTGCATATTATACAAGTCCTGCAACAACCTTAGTATGTACCAGCAGTGCAGTAAGCAATGTATCAGTAGTGCCGCGTAATCCTGTAACGCCATTCAGTCCAAGTAACTTCTGTCAAAACACAACAATTACTTTCTCGGCCAACGCTTTAAATGCGTCGGGTTATGAGTGGTATGGACCAAACGGATTTTATTCTCAGTTACAATCCAACAATATACCAAATGCACAATCAGCAAACGCAGGAAA
>JALHRL010000062.1 GCA_022841465.1 Bacteroidia bacterium
CTGGCTGAAAAAGGCTTTAAGCAAAAAGAAAAATATTAAACTTCTTGATTTATTAGAAGTAATATAAAAAACACTAGTGGAATAATAGCGCTTTTTATATTGAATAATACTGATGACTTTAATAGTGGGTATTTTTTTAGTTATTGTTAGAGGCTTAAAATAGGTAAGTTGGGTAAATCACTTAAAAAAAATAGATGCCATTAAAAAATCACATGTTGGAATTAGCTGACAGCGAAATCATTGGGATTATTGAAAATCCCAAAAATGCCGGATCTGATTTTAAAAGCAAAGCTGATGATGAATTGGCATCACGAAATATTGCTTTTGAAAAAATAAAGGGATTAGCTGTTAACGTTACTGAAAAGATAGCTTATGAACGGATTTTGGAGGCAGCAACAATACATAATAATAAGATAATTCAACATACAAGCCATTTCTTAAGTAAAGCGGAAGTACGGCAGATCTATGTTAATCAATTAGAAAAATATGAGCAGGATACCAATGTCTTTATAATGCCCTTCTTTATTTGAATTGATTATAGCATTTAAGGACATAAATTAAATTTATCAACTAACAACTAAACGAATTTTTTTATGGCAAAGGCAATTTGGAACAACCGGGTTATTGCAGAAAGTAATGCAACCGTAATGGTAGAAGGGAACCATTATTTCCCGCCAGACAGTATTAGAAAAGATTTTTTTATAGATTCTGTATTACACACTGTCTGCCCTTATAAGGGTAAGGCGAGTTATTACACTCTTGTTGTAGATAAAAATAAAAATGCGGATGCCGCATGGTATTATCCAAACCCTAACCCCGGCTTCAAAAAAATAACAGATTACGTTGCATTTTGGAAGGGAGTGGAAATAACTGACTAATGGAAAAGATAGGATTTGGCATGCAATACAAAAAGTAAAAGTTCCTTTATGCAATTATTTTTCAAGAATAAATTAATATTTTTTAGTGCTTTATTTAGCGCACTAATTTTTCTATCGGGGATATTGTTTCCCAAGAGTTTAATTAGCAGTTTAAACTCAATAAACAGCTCACTACTCTCTATTTTTAGCAATTATTATTTAGTAGTTGGTTTATTGATTGTAGTAGTTGCCATTGTTGTTTTATTCTTACCTATTGCCAAAAATAAATTAGGAAACAGTAAGCCCGAGTATTCTTATTATAGTTGGATAGCTTTGCTATACAGTACAGGCATGGGTTCTGGCTTGTTACTAAGAGCCGTACAAGAGCCCGTTTATTATTTGCACAATCCGCCAGTGTCTACGGCTAATGCCCAAGTGCTTTCAATGCAATACACTTTTTTTCATTGGGGCTTTACGCCCTGGGCTATGTATAGCTTATTTGGGTTAATAGTGGCGTATAATTTATATAATCAAAAGGCGAAAAATATTTTACAAGCCATCGTTCCTTCGCAAAATCCTATTATAAAATTCAGTGCTACTTTATTTATCATCCTTATTACCATTACGGGTGTTATAGCATCGCTGGGCCTGGGTACAGCACAATTTGTAGGCGGAATAAACCAATATTTTGATCTGCATTTAGGCACTGGCTACCTGGTCGGTACGGTATTTATTATTGGGTTGGTGGCTACGCTCTCTGCACTCACAGGCATTCAAAAATTAATAAAGTATTTAGCCGATTTTGATGTGACAGTTTCCATTCTGTTGTTGGTTTTCATTGGCTCATTTTTACATTTTTCAAAATATTTTTCCCATACATTTTCTGCGTTTGGGAACTATATCATTCATTTTTTTGAAATGAGTTTATCTGCCGGCAATTTTAAAACCGGCGAAAGCTTCACCAAAGAGTGGACTGTTTTCTACTGGGCATTTTGGCTGGCCTGGGTACCGTTCACAGGTATTTTTATAGCCCGGATCTCCAGAGGCAGGTCAGTAAGAGAATTTATTATTGCTACCATCCTTGTACCTACATTGGCTACCATTGTATGGTTTTCTGTTTTTGCAAATAATGCATTTGAAATTGTAGCTGCCAGTAACCCTTCGCAGTTTGACAATGTATTTACTTCCCTCTTTGTGTTTTTAAAGCATTATCCGTTGAGTGAGGTAACAGTTGTTATTGCAGCCATCCTGGTACTCATCACTATTATCAATTCAGTAGATTCTGCCATATTTGTTTTGGGAATGTGCAGCGATAACGGCAACGAAAAT
>JALHRL010000063.1 GCA_022841465.1 Bacteroidia bacterium
TTTGGAACTGGTATTACATTAACCGGTATAAAGTTGGTGGTAGTACAAGATACCGTGCCAATGGTAAATATTGCATTTACTGTATAGTTTCCTGCGTTTGCTGATTGTGCATTTGGTATGTTGTTTGTTTGTAACTGAGAATAAAATCCATTTGGTCCATACCACTCATAACCCGCCGCATTTAAAGCGTTGGCTGAAAACGTAATAAGTGTGTTTTGACAGAAGTTACTTGGACTGAACGGCGTTACAGGGTTCATGGGAACTACAGATACGTTAATTACAGCAGTGCTACTACATATAAGTGTTGTAGAAGCGCTAATATAATTAGCAGTTACAGTATAATCGCCACTATGTATTGGATTTACATTATTAATGGTTGGGTTTTGTAAATTAGAAATAAACCCATTAGGGCCGATCCATTGATACGAAGTAGCGCCAACGGCGGAAGAACTCAAGTTTATATTACTACCTTGACAAACAGTGTAAAAAGGAGTGACGACGAGAGGCGCAATAGGGACGACTGCGGCACTAGTTGTTGCAACGGCTGAGCAAGTTACAACTGTAGGCGTTGAGGTACTTGTAAAAGTATTTGAAACTGTTAAGCTATAAAAGCCTGTTGCTGCAGGTTGCGCATTTGCAATAGAAGTATTTTGTGTATTTGCTGTAAAAGAGTTTGGCCCAATCCATGAATAATTAGTAGGAGCAGCAGCATTTACAGTGGATGTAATATTTAATGGAGATCCTTGACAAACCGGACCGTCATTTGCCACAGCAGAAATTGTTGGATTGCTATTAACCTGAACACTTACTGTAACAGCAGCTGAACAGTTGTTAGCAGAACCTTGCAATGTATATGTTGTAGTAACAGATGGTGTAACAGTAATATTTTGGGTATTCACATTACCTGGTAACCAAGTGTAAGTTTGTGCACCGCCACCTAGAATTGTAACACTAGTACCTGCGCAAATATTTGCAGACGAAGCATTGGTTGTAATAGTTGGTGTTGGACAACAATTATAATACATGAAAATACGACCAATATTATAATTAACTTCTGACCATATATTAGCCATATTTTGACCGGCTGATATACAAGCTTGCATACCACTACGACGCAAAACTGTCGGAGAAGCCATAATAGTGGTTGCAAAAGCGACACCATCGTAACTATTGATACAATTACCTGCTCGTGCGCCATAAATACCAATAATATCCCCTGCATTAACAGGAATATTACAAGGAACAGTAGCTGTTGGACCTGCATTTGTAATAGAAAACAATTGTACAAACGCATTAGTCGTCCCTGGAAATGCCGGCGGAGCAGCTGCTGTAAAACGAACTACACGAATGTGTTGATTTTGGCCTGCAGCACCTGGCGCATCAGGTGGAACGTATAAGGCACAAATATTAAATGCTACTGGCGATGTAAAATGATAACCCCTGACCATGCCCGTAAAATTGTTGGTTTGTGGCCCAATGATTACTTGTGTTTGCGCATTTGAAATACTAATAAATGTTAGCGCGAATATAAGAGTTAGTAGTTTTTTCATGTTTAGTTAGTTTCCAAATGGATGAACAATTTCTTTTCTTGACTTTAATGTTTGTATAATCAATACCGAATTATTTTCCATCCAAGTATTAAGTTTATCATTATAATGGTTATTCAATTTATCTTTGCTGTTTAGTTTAGGAAAATCTTTAGCCTCTACAATTGGTTTCACAACTGCGTTTTCAGCATTTGGCGTTAACTGAAATTCATTGATAATTTTTTTTGCAAGATCAACATCATAGGTATATCCTATTGTTGCATCTGACGGAGCAGAGTTACTGCTTGCAGACTGGGCTTGTAAATGACCAAGGCCCAAAAAAACGCTTAAAATTAATAGTTGCAGTTTCATGTTTTTCATCTTAAAATAATCCTCGCTCTAAATTACAAAAAAGTTTCAAAATTGATGTGAGCTTTAAATAACTGAGGAATGACCAACAATAAACCATAAGCCCTGTTCAAGTAATTGATGTCTATTAAATTATTTAGATATAAAACGAACAAAAAAAGAGGCTTTTGTGGCCTCTTTTTTTACTTAAATTTAGATGATAAATTACTTCAATAAAGTAACATGTCCTTTAAATTCTTTTTTAC
>JALHRL010000064.1 GCA_022841465.1 Bacteroidia bacterium
GTTTCCAATTGACCCACGAGAATTCTTTTTTGAGATTGAGTTTTAGAAACTGTTGCATATATGCGTTATTGTAGCGTAGTTTTTGGATTATGAAATGAGGTGAAAATATGGTATTTTGCGTGTACATAAAGGAGACGTGTCAGAGTGGGAGAAAAGCAAACTGCTTTGCTTTTCTCCGCGAGTCCAAACGAGCGTGGCGAACGCTCGGACACGGTCCCTTTGGGCGACAGATTCGAGTCTGTCTCAGGTGAGTATATATGGAGACGTGTCAGAGCGGTCGAATGTACCTCTTTGCTAAAGAGGCAGACCTGTCAAAGGGTCTCGGGAGTTCGAATCTCCCCGTCTCCGCCAAAATTGGAAATCGGAATTGGAAGCCGAAATGGGGTCGGCGCGAAGCGCCGACACAAACGCATTCCCGCCAAAAATTCCCGAATCCAAAAGGTTTTTCCACGCTCCGCGTGGCTCAAAAAAGACGGTTCGATCCTTTATTTGAAAGTTCGAACCGACTTTTTTGTACAAATGAAGTTTTTCTTCATTTGTACACTCGTTTGCCAATTCCATATTGTATTTCAAAAACTTTTCGGTAAGTTCGAACCGATTATTCGCTTTTTGCTCAAAAGCCGATAATTTCTCTTTGAGAAGCTGTTTTTCGTTCACGAGTTTGTTTTTCATATCTCGATACTCGTCTAACGAAAGTACGTTTTCGAGATAAGCGTTCATCAGCTTCTCAATTTTAGAATCAAAAAGAGAAATTTGGGCTTTTGTGTTGTCTGCAAAAAGCGTAGACGATTGGGCTTCACTCAACATATCTTTTCTATTTTCCGCCAACATCCAAGAAGCCCAATCGTCTGGCAAAGAAACTTTTTTGATTTCCTTTTGAATTTCTGAAGTGATGATTTCCTCGCGAGTATATTTTTGTGAACAAGGATTTTTCCGTTTGGTACATCGCAAATAGTTATGACCCTTTTGTGTTTCGGTAGTAATGAAGCAACCACATTCTCCGCAACGGAAAAATCCTCTGTACAAATAGGGTTTCAATCCTCGCGACTTTGGTTTAGATTTTCTCATCATCACTTCCTGAACGGAATCAAAAAGTTTCTTTGAAATAATCGGTTCGTGTTTACCTTCGTGTATCTCGCCGTTATACAACATCAAACCAGTGTAAATCGGATTTTTCAAAAGTTTTTGATAATTCGACACCGCAAGTTCCTTTCCGCTTTTTCGCTTCAATCCAAGTTCGTTAAATTTGTCGCGAAGCTCCCGCAAAGTGAAAGACCCAGACGAATATGCCTCAAATGTTTTCTTGATTAAGGGGGCAATATTTTTATCAACAACAATTCTCCCACCGAGATTGATATATCCCAGAGGAGACATTTGAGGCCATATTCCGTCTTTCACTTTGTTTCGCTTACCACGCTTGATATTCTCGCTCAAATTGTCCACATAATACTTGGATTGCGAAAAAGCGATTGAAAGCATGAATTTGCCTTGCGGTGTCGGATCACACCAGAAAGTTGGAAATTTTAGCTCGGCAAGTTTTTCTGTATCGAGCAAGTAGATAATTTTTCCACCATCAACGCTATTTCTCGCCAATCTGTCGGGATGCCATGCCAAAATCCCATTTGCTTCACCTTGCTCGATACGGAGAAGCATTTCATTAAATACTGGCCGACCCGGAGTTTTGGCGGTTTGTTTCTCCACAAAAACATCAACGACATCAATCTGCTCTTTAACCGCCAATTCTTTTAATTCGGCCAGTTGGTCTGAAATGCTTCTAACTTGCCGATCTTCTGTGTCGGTAGATTTGCGAGTGTATATGAAAAATTTTCTGGTGTGATTATTCATAATGTATTGGCAAACGAGTGAGCCACGCGGAGCGTGGAAAAACCTTTTGGATTCGGGAATTTTTGGCGGGAATGCGTTTGTGTCGGCGCTTCGCGCCGACCCCATTTCGGCTTCCAATTCCGATTTCCAATTTTGGCGGTGTGTATTGGACGAAGTTCGAATATATTTCGGACAAAATCCGCAGGATTTTGACGAATGACACTTGCGCCTCGCACGCTCGCTTCGCTCGCGATCCCAAAACCAAAAATTTCCT
>JALHRL010000065.1 GCA_022841465.1 Bacteroidia bacterium
ACGGCTAAGCCTAACTCGTTTTTTTCGCGATCGCTGAATTGCGAAAAGTTGGCGCCAAATTCCATTTTGTAACCAAAGACATTATTATTTCCGTAACTAATTCCAATCATAATCTCATCAGGACGAACATTTACTCTTTTATAAGCATTGTCACCTTCGCGACTTACGAAGTGGCGATTGTAGTCAACAACCTGTCGGTATCTTACAGAAAGATTAATACCGGGAATAACTCGGTCAGGATGCAAATTACTAGCTAAAGGCTGCAAAAAATTTCTTCCTCCTACGACAGAGTCGACTCGAGCTTCGGGAAAGCGATAGCATTTTTTTAATAATCGGTGGCAAGGCTCAAAAGTGCTAGAGTCAGCATAACTGAAACTAGCAAAGATGAAGAGTTGATAGAATACGATGGTAATGGTTTTACGGATGCTTATTTTCATGTCGTGGAGTAAAGCCAATTTTGTGCCCATCTGAGAAATGTTTTAAAGGTGTCCCTTATTTCCCTAGATGTATAACTTTTAAACAGACGCCCACAATTGTATTTTGTGTTGTGGCTAATCAGAGAGCCTCTCTATCAATTAGTGGGGTGTAGTTACGTGCCAATACCATTCATTGGTGTTGAGATTTCTTGAGTTTATAAACCCACATCGTTGTAAGATCTTGTTTTTAAAAGATTCTTCATTCGTATAATTATATCCAACTCGCTTTAGAACCTTTATTTTGTTGTTTAACCCCTCAGAGATTGCAGTTGTTAGTTTTGATGAGATATAGGCCTCGATTCTTCCTTGGTACTTTTTTACGGTATCAAGAAATTTTTCAAACTGGGTGATTTTTGAAACCACTACGAGTTCTTCCCAAAGCTTCAAGCCTTCTCGAAATTCTTTAACTTCATTCTTGTCTAAAATAGCGTGGAAATAGTCTATCAAGATTAGTGCATTGCTAATATTTTTATTAACTTGAATCAGTTGTTCAAATTGCGATTGATCTTTTCTAGAAAGTTGCTTTTTGCGAGCAACCAAAACATATTTTTTTGAAGGCTTTAACATCTGCAATTGGAAAACATCGTTTGTCGCTTTTGCTTTTTCAAACTCTTGTTTTCGAAGTTCATCAAAAGCTCGATTTAATACCTCAGCCACGTGAAAACGATCTACTGTTACTTTGGCGTTGGGACAAAGATCCGTTGCTGCATTGATAAACCCATCGTGCATGTCTACCGCGATAAATTTTATTTTTTCGCGAATAGATTCTGGAATTTGCAGCAAACAATTTTTAAGCGACTTGGTGCTTCGACCACTCGCGTTTGCAACTACCTTAGCTAAATCGCAACTCACCAAATTCGTAATAAACTTCTTCTTCCATTTCGATTTGTCAAATCTTGCATCCCTGGGCTTAATCGTACGCATATGTACTTCGTCAGCCGAGGCAAAACTCATTGGTAGATCCGCTGGAATCTCAAACAGTTTCTTCATCGTTTTCGTTCGCCACTGATCAAGGCGCCACAGACTCATCCCCGAACA
Source organism: Bacteroidia bacterium (assembly GCA_022841465.1). GTDB lineage: Bacteria > Bacteroidota > Bacteroidia > B-17B0 > Aurantibacillaceae > Aurantibacillus. The sequence goes on from JALHRL010000065.1 coordinate 1,515, forward strand.
ACTTGTCATTCTCTCAACAGCGGCGATCGTTGTCTCTTCCATCCACCGACCAGCATACTCGGCAAATCCGGTGGTCATTGTTTTAAATCTTGGATGAATAAACTGAGCATAAGCAAGCGGCAATTTTAAACATTCACCACAAGCCGCCTGTAACTGATAAAATATAATTTTAACTCTTTGAAGTGCTCCTAGCGGTACCCCCCAAAGCTCTCGTTTGCGCCACTGCTTGACACCGTATAATGGCTTAAAACACTTCGGGCAGCGGCAATTTTCACGAACCTGGCGAATCTTCACGCATGCAGTTAGTTTTTTTTGATCAAGTTCAAAAGACTCAATTTTTACATCCGCGTCTTGCATCCCGAGCGAAGTTAATACTAATTTGGATAGGTCCATCCTTGGGGTCTCCTCTTGGTTAATCTTTTTGTCGTAAAAAAAATCAAACCAAAAGATCTCGGGATGGACAAACTTTTTACACTTCTTAAAATAACCCTTTTTGCGGCGCCCTAGCCAAAGTTAGAGAACC
>JALHRL010000066.1 GCA_022841465.1 Bacteroidia bacterium
AATCATGGCTATCGAACGACCCCTTGTTTATTTTCAAGTTAATTTAAGTGTGAGAACTGGGCCTGAATTGGACATATCAAGAACTTTTGCACATTCTATCAATTGATGAAATTGTTCAAAATTTAATGGTCCATTTAACATATATTTTTCTGTGCTATCTTTGTCTTGCGCGATCTTTAATCTCTTCCCACCTTTCCAGATCAAAACAGCAGGCAAGCCAACTAAAATGCCCTCGCTTTCACAGAAATCCCTGCACATCTCTTCATCAACCAATAATATTCTCAAATTGTGTGATAATTTATCAGATTTGTTTATATCTGCTCTCACTTTCCATGCATTCTGCCAAGTAATGATGCTGACTGGATTCCATGTCGTGCCAAATACCAATAGAGATAAACCTTGATCTCTTTCAAGTGTTGCCTGGAATTTGTAGATATCAGAGAATTTTAATGGATCCATATTGATGTCACAGCTGTCGTTGTATGGGAAGATCATGCTGCCAATAGAAATTCTCCGTGAGCATTCTATTGGTGTAGATTGATATATGCAATATCTGATAGACTTTAAATATTTACCTTTTTATTTAATAAATATTTAACTGCCAATAGATTGTTGAAGTTCTACTTCCATAGCTTTTGTTGTCGATCCACTATTATTTAATGGCTTGGAGGGTTGAGATGACGGCAATTTTGCAGCGGAATGAGAAGGGATCTGTGGATTATTTGAGTCATAAATATCACGGCCAATTCCATTTTTCTCAAATTTCTTTTTATAAATATTGTACTCTCTCTTCAAATCGCTCAACTGAATATTCTCAGTGACTGATGATACGATTTTCTGCAATTCTTCAAAAATTCCCTTCCGAATCCTTACATCGGACATGTCACTCATATCATCTGATTGTTTTGGTGAATTTAAAGCTCTCAGATATTCTTGAACAACATACAATTCAAAAGAAAATTCAATAAAACAAAAATTAAATTTTTTTAATTTCTCTGTCCATTTCCATTTCTCTGTTTTCTTGCTGTCATCGTTGAGAGGCTGAGAAATGGGTTGCTGTGAGAGATTTGATGGAATGTTGTTGAGCAAAGGGATTTCTTTTATAATTTCATTTTTCAGTTGAAATATTTTAAACTTTAAAATCTCTACTTCTCTTGGAAATAATTTCTTATCGACTAATTTCTTCAATTGGCTTGCACTGAAAGGGATTCCTTGAAGATCATTGTATGTCTCGTGGCAAAGATTTTTGTTATAAAGGAGAGAATATTTTGAAAAATCACTGAGATCATTTTTAAGCGAGTTTGGGAATTTCAGGTCAACAAATGTTGCTGTTTTGGCTCTTGCCTCTAATTGATTCTTTGATTTCAATTGTGATGCCAACCAAATTGTACGCTCGCTTTCTACTCGCTCTTTTTTTGTTGGTGAAGTGACTGCATTATTATTTTCATTATTAATTTGATTTATGTTTTCTTTTAATTTTTCTTTTTTCTTGTGACCTTTTTGAACTTTAGATGGCAACTCTTTGAATATATTCACATCATTAAACAATCCAGCAGTTGTTTGTTTGATTACATTCCAATTCCCTCTGAAAGCATAGAATGTATTTGGAGGTAGCTCCACTCTTTGGTCAACTTGAAAGTTTAGTTCAGAATCATCTACAAATGGATCGTTGATGTCGTATTGGTCTTTCTTTCTTTTTTTCTTGGCAAGCCGTTCATCAATTTCTTCATCATCACCGTCCTCTTCGTTTTTTTGTTCTTTAATAACATTTGCTCCAGTTGTCAAGTCTTCAGCATCTAGTATTCCATCCTCTACAGCATTTGTATCGGGTGCACCTTCAACAATTGGCGGTAAGTCTGGTTGGCTTAATTCCTCTGCATTGTCCATAATTCTGTTAACATAATAAACTGGATTATTAGAAGGGATTTTTGTTAAATCTATTTCTATTCTGATAGACTG
>JALHRL010000067.1 GCA_022841465.1 Bacteroidia bacterium
CGTATGTTTACGGAAGCCTGTATGGGTGAGCTTGCGTTAAGCGGGGAAGATACCATTATTATATCGCTCGGCGCAGGTGAAATGAATCTTGTGTCGGAGCGGCTTGTGGCTTCTAAATAAGATATAATAAAGAGGTATGAACATCCTTTCAATATTTGGTGCAACATTCGGTATTTTTGCAGTCATTGATCTCTTATTTATTATGTATGTGGTGGCGCCCCTCTATAGGGCAAAGCTCGGAGACGTTCTACTTGATCGTTTTGCGCTTGTGCCTGCATTTGTATTTTATTGTATCTATATCGCTGGGGTTGTGTACTTTGCGGTATTGCCAAGTGTGAAGTCGGGTTCACTTATGCTTGGCCTTGTAAACGGTGCGCTCCTCGGTGCTTTTGCCTATGCAACATTCACGCTCACCAATATGGCGATACTTAAGAATTGGCCGCTGACAATCGTCGTCTCTGACATTCTCTGGGGGGCTTTTGCAACTGGGCTTGTAACTATGATTGTGGTCTATATCTTTCGAACACTATAAAAGTCTGTACTATTTTGTAGTACCATACAAGCATATGTTAGACCATCCAGTCTTTAAAATGTCTTTCTTTTTCGTTCTTATCATTGGTGCAACTATTTTTCTTCTTGGCGTCTCTGGGTATTACGAAGAAAGCGCTGCTCCAGGCCAAGAAAGTGCCCTCCAAAAGTTTTTCAAGTTTAACTAAGAGGAAGGCTCTCTCAAAACAAATGTTCACATGCACGTGTTCTCATTCTGCAGAATGAGCCACTCTGCTCGTGTTATTTTCTTCTGAAAATAACACTGCGCAAGGCATGTTCGCACTTGTTTTGAATCCGTCATTAACTCAAAAGGATGTATTGATTGTCGTAGATATTCAGCTACAGAGTGTGGACCGTAACCTTTTGGGTGCAAGGGGACAACGTTTGACAATACTCTCATTAAGGTATCTAATTAGGTTAGAGTTCTTTTACAAGCTTGCAAGATAACTAAGGAGAAGGAAAGCTTATGAATGCTCGTACGTGTATCCGTGTTGCTCACTATATCAAAGATGCCTATCCCGATTCGTGGGAACCTCTACATTCGGCGAGTTTATGGAAATATGGCCCTTCGATGTATAACCTTAGAGAAGTTCAGGTCTTGTCTCCGTCGTACTCCAGTATCCTGAGTGTCATTAATGATGTTGAGGTCTTAAAAGGATACTTAGGTCTTCAGGACGCACTCAAGATCGCCAAAAGAGGCCCTATTGTTTTGCGAAGTATTTTTGGATTTGGCAAAGACCTCTTTTGTTTGAAGTCTGTTGCGACACGTGATGGCAGATTTTGCGCCCCTTGCCTCTCGGAGTATGGAGACCAGGTGGGAGTGTTTTGGGTTGATCTCTCTGGGTGGGACGAGAATTGTCTTCTTGCTCGGTTTCCAGTGAGTTGATGGCTGAGTACCATCACGTTTATTTCGGATCAGGAGTAGCCACTCATATTTGGGTGGCTTTTGTGTTTTGATGGACTTTAATTATTTTTCATGATATTATACGAGAGTAAATCCGTAGACAGTAGGCGACAATAAGCCCTACCGAGGAGTTGAAAGTAAGCACGAGCTTGCCTTCGATTCATCTCTACTTTAAAAAGATTTACCGCAAAGGTTTTACTTTTGCGTTTGTACCTATTACAACATTATGGCAATATCACGAGCAAAAAAAGAAGAGCTCGTCTCGGGTATGACAAGCATGGTGCGTGATGCAGGATCTGTTGTCTTTGTAAAATTCCAGGGTCTTAAAGTAAATGCTGCAAACGAACTTCGCAAGAAGCTCCA
>JALHRL010000068.1 GCA_022841465.1 Bacteroidia bacterium
TGGCGGCGCTGCCCGCCGGGGGCGCGATGGCCGCGGCCGACCTGCTGCGGGCCGCCGGCACGACGATGGGCACCCTGCGGCGGATGGCCGAGGCGGGGCGCCTGACGTTGCGCGAGGAGGTCCCGGACGCCGATGACGTCCACGCGCTCGGGGCGGTCCCGCCGGCCCCGCCCCCTGAGCTCACGCTCGAGCAGGCGTCGGCGGTGGGGCGCATCGCCGAACTGCTCGCCCGTGGCGCGGGCTCGCTGCTGCTGCACGGCGTCACCGGCTCCGGGAAGACCGAGGTGTACCTGCGGGCCATCGAGGAGGCGCGGCGGTCCGGGCGGGGAGCGATCGTGCTGGTGCCCGAGATCAGCCTCACCCCGCAGCTGCTGGGGCGGCTGCGGGGCCGGCTGGGCGACGCCGTCGAGGTGTGGCACTCGGCGATGGCCCCGGCCGAGCGGGCGGCGGCCTACGCCCGCGTCCGTGACGGGCGTTCGGATGTGGTGGTCGGCGCGCGCAGCGCGGTCTTCGCCCCGGTGGAGCGCCTCGGGCTGGTGATCGTCGACGAGGAGCACGACGCCTCGTACAAGCAGGACTCCACGCCGCGCTACGACGCGCGGCAGGTCGCGTACCTGCGCGCGACCCGGGCGGGCGGCGTGGCGGTCTACGGCAGCGCGACGCCCCGGCCCGAGACCTGGCACGCGCTCGAGCGGGTGACGCTCACGACCCGGGCCGACGGCTCCCTGCCGCCCCGCGTGCGCGTGGTGGACATGCGGACCCAGGGGTCCGGGCCGGTCTCCGCGCCGCTGGCCCGCGCGCTGCGCGACGCCGCGGACCGGGGGGAGAAGGCGGTGCTGCTGCTCAACCGCCGTGGCTTTGCGCTCATGGCGCTGTGCCGCACGTGCGGCTGGCTCGCGGCGTGCCCGAGCTGCGACACGTCGATGGTCCACCACCTGGAGCCGCCGCGGCTGGTGTGCCACCACTGCGGTCGTGAGGCGCCCGTGCCCACGGTGTGCCCGCGCTGCGGCGCGGCGGACATCATGCGGGGCGGGCATGGCACCCAGGGGCTCGAGCAGGCCCTGCGCAGGGTGGCCCCCGCGATGCGGCTGGTGCGGATGGACGCGTCGTCGGCATCGGGGCGGGGCGCGGTGGCGCGGCTGCTGGACGCGTTCGCGGCGCCCGGCCCGGCGATCCTGCTGGGGACGCAGATGGTCGCGAAGGGCCACGACCTGCCGGATGTGACCGTCGCGGCCGTGCTCGACGCCGACGCGGGGCTCCGACACGCCGACTTCCGGGCGGAGGAGCGGACCTTCTCGCTGATCGTGCAGGCCGCCGGCCGGGCGGGACGGCGGGGCGAGCCGGCGACGGTCGTCGTGCAGGCGTTCGAGCCCGAGGCGCGGGCCGTCCGGCTGGGCGCGGACCTCGCCGTGGAGGCCTTCCTGGAGGGCGAGCTCGAACGGCGCGCCCGGCGGGGCATGCCGCCGTTCGGGCACCTCGTGCGGATGGTGGTGGAGGGCCCGGCCCGGGAGGGGGTGTCCCGCTGGGCGACGCGGCTGGGCGAGGAGGTGCTGGCCGCGGACCCCGAGCTGCGGGTCATGGGGCCGGCCCCGCTGCACCGCCTCCGCGGCCGCCACCGGCGCGCCCTGCTGGTGCGGGCCGAGCGGACGCGTGCGGCGACACGTGCCTGCGTCCTGGCGCTCGACCGCGTGTGGCCCGGCATGGACCCCGAGGGGGTCCGGGCGAGCATCGACGTGGACCCCCAGGTCACCTGACCCCGGGCGCCGCCGGGCTCAGGCGGTGCCGGCCCCCGCGGCGCGGCGCAGGGCGTC
>JALHRL010000069.1 GCA_022841465.1 Bacteroidia bacterium
ATAATTAAAGCATGCACCAAATAGAGTTCTATTTCTTGTAATTTAGTTTTCTCAAATATCAGCTTTAGACAACCACCAAAAATTTCTGGCAAGCTTTCATTCAGACAAAATTCAATAATCATGTCGGAATGTGCTTCCCAACATTTACCCCACCATTCAGTGGGTTTTGCCTTACCATGTTGTAGATATTTGTCTAAATTATTCAATTCTATAACTCTACCTTTCTACCAAGGAACTTTTTCATTGTAGTATCTCTTTAACTTCAACCAGAAAACCCTAGCTTTGGATACTGAATCAACAACCTCTAGGTTTTCCTCTTTAGCATGATACCATTTCATATCTGCCCATTCGGACAACAATATTAGTGGCTTAACAGAAACTACAATTGCTGATCCATATACACCAGACCCTGAGCATAGGTCCCAGTGTGGTTTTGCAATAACTATGTCCCCTACCTTCATCCTTCTGACTCCATAATACTCCCCACCTTAAAAGAATTTTACCATAAAGTTTCGCTATTTGCAAGCCGATAAGTTAGTAGGAAAAAGGGAGATAGCTATGAAATTTGAAAAACTATTACAAGACGCTTTTGATGCCGAGACTCTTGCTAGTCCTCATATCGGCAAGATGCTTAAGGCTCTAGGTATGGTGGATAATCCGACCAACAGAAAGGGCATTGCTGCTGTTACCTTTCGCCGCAATGAGGCTTTGGATGATTTGTTCTGCAAATTTGCTGACGAATTAATTAGAATAGAGGAACAGGTTAAAGCTAAATTTAATTCATCAATTGATATGACCCCAGAAGGGTTGTTGACTGCAGACTGGAGTACTTTTGACTCCAATACTTATCAAAAAGCCAGGTCTATTCTAGAAAAGCACTGGCTTGGTGTGTCTTCAACCAGTTCTGGTGCCCCCTATTTCACAGTAAGATTTGACAAAAATAAAAATTTCGAAGAGCAACTAGATTTATTGCAATTTGAACAATACATCTGGGAAATAGACGTCTCCGAGCATAACTTTTTTAAAAATAGTGATGTCAAGAAAGCCAAATATGTAAGTATTATGACATATGACCTGTCTAAATCTGGAGTGTATGAACTGATGCACTTCCAGGGAAAATGGCACATTATAAAGACAGTATACTACTCGACCAGTGTATATGATACTTATGACTCCCTGAAGGAAGCACTTATGGTGATATATGATAAACTGCCATATATAAAATGCGATGAAGAAAAAGAAGACGAAGACTATGAGGACTGAAAACTTATTCGATATTCCTCATCCTTTTCAAAGCTTCAATCGCTATATTTGGTAGATCATTATGAACACAGAGCGCAGTTTTTTCACCAAACTGTATACTTGAGTCATAGGTATAATTTGATTTATCAGAGTAAAATTCTAAAGCGTCATTACATATTTCTAGGCGTTCTTTCATCATTTCGTTTTCAATACCAACATCTCTGAACAAATCAAGTATCTGACTAACTTGTTCACGTCTAACTTGAGAGTGTTTATCCTCAAGAATTTCAAAAATCCTGTCACGAATTTTTTCGAAAGAAGTGAAATTAATAATGAATGCCTCAGATTTCATGCTTTGGTTTCCTCATCGAGTTTTGCCTGTATTTCTCCATTGCTGTCTATGAAAATTAAATAGGTAACCTTGGCAACAGGATAAAGGACTGTGTGGTGTTTATACTTTTTAAACCATTCTATTACAGTGTGATACCAACGATGTTTAACTAAAGTAAAAGTAGTCATGTTACCCCCGAC
>JALHRL010000070.1 GCA_022841465.1 Bacteroidia bacterium
TACGCTGACGACATTGTGCTGCTTGCAGAGTCCCAGGACGAGCTCCAAAGCCTTGTCGGTCGGGTTGATTTGTACATGCGTCATTGGGGTCTGTCGCTCAACATCAGCAAGTCTTTCGCCATGTATGTTCGGAATCACATCCCCACGCACGCTGAGCAGGCAGCTTTCAATCAAGCGGCCAGCGACGGCACGGGCGAGGCTGAAGAGGACGACGGCGTGGTTGATGATGACTCCATGGATGCCAATCAACCCATCTCTGTTGCTGGGCAAGTGCTCCGCTGGGCCAAGATGTTTCGCTACCTCGGCGTGCGCACGACAGTCACTGGCGACTGCACGTTGGCCTTCCGCTCGCGTTCAAAACTTGTCAAGCAGGAGTTTTCGAGGCTACAACGTGCAGGCGTTCTCGAGAGTGGTCTGACCGCTCGCACTGCTGCCACGCTGGTCACTGCCATCTGCGACCCGCACTTTACCTTCTGGCTGTCGTCTGTGTGGGCTCCGCGACATGTGCTGAAGGCAGCGAGTCACCAGATGTTCACGATGTACCGACAGGTGCTTGGATGCGACGATGGTGTGTCCCGGGCTTTCGTGTACCACGAGCTGGGTGTGATGCCGTTTGAGTACCGTCTCCATGCGCTGCGTGCTGGGTTCTTCGGACGCCTGGTGTTGAACAGCGCTCATCAACCTGGAGGCGGTATACTTCGCGCCATTTTCTCCTCGCGCTGGGCAAGCGTGGTGGCGATGTCCGACCGGCAGCGTGCGCGCTCCCGCAGTGCTTGCAGCTTACTGTGGCAGAGTCTGACAACACTGGGACTCCTGGGTGACTTCCAGCGAATCCTTGCGCTGAATGTTGTTGCTGGATCGTCGGCGCACCTTGATGAGCAGCGGCGTTGGGACGAGGCCGTATATCAGGGCTCACGTGCGCATGCGTTGCGTCAGATGGCGACAGCAATGGCAGACAACGCCCGGCTGTGCGAGGACCTGCTACCTGAGCTCGGTGGTGCTCGAGTGCTCACGCACCACACCGGCCTTTGGCGCTGCGCTCCGTATGTGCGAAACAGTGCCAGTCGCGCCCCTGTGCGAACGCGTGCTGCCCTGCGGAGTGGACATCACACACTGCGAGTGAACAAGGGGCGCAATGAGGTGCTCACTGATGCAGAGCGTCCTCGTCTTCCACCTGCAGAGGTTGGCCGGCGGAATCCTCCGCGTGCATGGCGCACATGTCTGCTGTGCAATGAGCCAGCTGTGGAGACGGTGGATCATTTCCTGCATGACTGCGCACACCCAGACATCGCTAGATGTCGCAGGGACATGCTACCTGAGATCGTGCAGCACCTTGCAACTGTGTTGCAGTGCCATCCTGACGTCGCCAGGGCACACTGGGCCGACTTGCCGCGCTCTCCGCAAGCATGGCTGCTTCTGGGCGTGCTACCCGTCCAATGGATGCCTCTGCTACGGATACAGCTCACAGACGGCCCTGCTCCGAGCATCCCCGACAGTCAGCTGGCACGATATCTGAGCCATCGCACGCTACCGTTCGAATGCCACCAAGCACTGCGCGCTATGGATACTGCATGCTTGCGTGGGGTACATGCGATGATGCTTGCTCGCAATGCTGCCGATCCTAAGCTGGCAGACCGTCGTGCACAAGTCCAAGCGCGCAGTCGTACTGGTGCACCTTCACAGCGTGGTGTTGCTGCACCGACTGCTGTACCTGTGCGTGCAGTACCTGTTGAACGCGGTCATTTCTGAACCTTTCTCATATCATGCCCAC
>JALHRL010000071.1 GCA_022841465.1 Bacteroidia bacterium
GTTAATCTTAGATTTTATGTCATATTTAATTTGTTGTCCAAATGAGCTAATGGAGAACAGAATTATTGAAATCGATATATGGATAGTTATTCTTCTCATTATTGGCTTACCTACAACGTTTGGCTATGCAGCGTTGCTTTTATCCTTTAAAAATAATTAAATAAAAGCAATGATGCATAGCCGTTGTTGTGGCCTGTTGCTACAGACTTTTTACCGTTTCAATTATTGCTTTTCTTTGCGCTTTGTTAGATGTTCTTAATCTATAGAATTCGTCCAAATGATTTATTGTTTTTAAACTTTTCTGTTTATAAGACAACCATTTTATACCAATGTCACATAGTGATTTAAGTAGATTGATATCTGAGTTTTGTGTTCTATCAATACCGCGATGAACAATTTCATTACGCTTTAAAGCAAGTTCATTAATACTTTCGGAAAGCTCTATTCCTTTCATTTTTGAGTAATTATCTAAATGCCAACTTAATCTTTTTATCACATTATCAGTTTTGCCACCAGAGACCTCAGATCTTGTTAGAGTCTCTGCCGCTTGCCAAAGGCTTAAAAAACAGTTGTGACTATGAATGGATTCCATAGCTTGTCCGTATAATCTAAGACAGTCAGCTACAACACTGATAGATTTATCTTTGGTGGATTTATCTCGCGATATATTCAGAAGATGTCCAAATATTTTGAGTTGTTTTTTAGTCCACTTAAAAGTGTTAACTCTTGGTTCCTTGCTTACTCTGAACGTTATAAATTCAGTACTGCATTGCTGAGTATTTAGTAGAATTCCCCATTGAGGATGCTCGTTTTTTGTCCTGGAATCTGTTTTGAATTTATAATTTAATTGATCGCATAGTGTTGCAAAATCTATTATTCCTCTCAGTAGATAAAATTGTTCTGATATATTATCCCAAGCTTCAAATTTATTATTTCCAGTAGTTGTCACACACAATGCATATTTTGGAATATTGGTTTTATCAAATTTATCTATACCACTTGCTTTTATCGCAGCTATTAATTTATCGCGATCATGTAGTTTGTATAAACTATTAAAAGACACTTTAGTAAAAGTTGTATTATGTATTCTTATTTTTCTTTTTGGGAAATTTAAATATAGAGGAAAGTAGATGTTATACGTCCAAAATTTACTATGAAACTTAACTCTTTTCTCGTATTCTTTTTCAAATTCGTCAAGTGAGTTATTTCCTTTTTCAATGGCATCAAATAGTGTCATTGTAAACAATGTTGACTGGTAGTCAATTTGTCCAAGCAATGCGAGTTCCTTTTGTAGAATTTCTGATTCAAATAGGAATTCAATCTTGTTTCCAAGTCTAATTCTTCTTTCAAGAATCTTTTGTGCTTTTCCCCTTGTCTTTTCTTTCCAGATCATCTATTCTTCGCAATTGGCCACAACGTCTGGCTATGCAGCGTTGCTTTTCTCCTTTAAAAATAATTAAATAAAAGCAATGATGCATAGCCGTTGTTATGCATAGTGCCGCAACCAACCGTTACTAATCAATAAGGATGGCAGAGCTTTGGATGTGGGCTAAAGTCGTGAAAAATAGACTTGTTGATAATAAACCAACCAGTAAGATAAATATTTTCATAAGCGTAATGGTTTATGGATAAAATGATATGTGTAGCTGACAATAAGAGATAGAGAATGATTCCTTTCCTCCAAACCGTAAGTATTATTTTTGTTTATATTTTTCAATCCGAGGTTGTCTT
>JALHRL010000072.1 GCA_022841465.1 Bacteroidia bacterium
ACGCAAGCGAGCCTTCGCAGGCCCCTTCGAGATCGATGGCATTGCGGTGCGCGATCTCCAGCACGGAGAGTCCCACCGGGGCGTCGACCTCGCGGCGCGTCCCGTCGCGCTCGATGAACGTCATCTTGGGCATCCTGCCGTCTCCTTCGTCTTCTCCTGGACGGGCCTGGGCGCGGCCCGTCGAACTCACAAGCCCAGCCGGTCGATCGAACGCCCGGCGAGCGCGGCGCGAATACCACGATCCATGCGGCGTTCGGCAAAGATCTTCGTCCCGCCCTCGAGCGCCTCGGCCGCCGCCGCAACCGCCGCGCGATCGCGACCGGAGAGCATCTTCTCGACGCCGTCGGCCAGCCCCTCGATCGCGGCGCGCTCGGAATCGTCGAGCAGCGCGCCGTCCGCGGCCAGGGCCGCGCGCACCGCGTTGAGCGTACGCCGCGCCTCGACCTTGGTCTCGGCGAGCAGCCGCGCCTCCATGTCGTCCTCGGCGTTGTCGAGGCTGTCGCGCAACATGTCGGCCATCTCGTCCTCGGACAGGCCATAGCTGGGCCGCACCTCGACGCGCGCCTGCTTGCCGGTCAGGCGCTCGGTCGCGCTCACCGTCAGCAGGCCGTCGGCGTCGACCGCGAACGAGACGCGGATGCGCGCCGCACCGGCGACCATCGGCGGGATGTCGTCGAGGACGAAGCGCGCGAGGCTGCGGCACTGGTCGACCATCTCGCGCTCGCCCTGGACGACATGGATCGCCATCGCGCCCTGGCCGTCCTCGTAGGTCGTGAATTCCTGCGCGCGCGCGACCGGTATCGGCGTGTTGCGCTCGATGAGCTTCTCGACGATGCCGCCCATGGTCTCGAGACCGAGCGAGAGCGGCGTCACGTCGAGCAGCAGCGTGTCGGAGCCGGCCGTCAGCGCCTCGGCCTGCAGCGCGGCGCCGACGGCGACGACTTCGTCGGGATCGATGTCGGCGAGCGGCGCGCGACCGAGGAACTCCTCGAGGCGGCGGCGCACCAGCGGCACGCGGGTCGATCCGCCGACCAGCACGCAACCGGCGAGATCGGCCGGCGCGACCTGCGCGTCGGCGAGCACCTGCCGGCAGATCCGGATGCTGCGCTCGACCAGCGGCTCGACCAGAGCGTCGAACTCGGTGCGCGTCAGCGCGTGGCGCGACGGCGCGCCATCCATGTCGAGCGTGCCGCTCCAGTCCTGCTGCGTCGACAGGCATTCCTTGGCCAGGCGCGCCAGCCCGAGCGTCTGCTTCACCAGCCGCGCGTCGACGCCGCCGGACCGGCGCTCGGCGAGGAAGCGCTCGGCGATCGCGTGATCGATGTCGTCGCCGCCGAGCGCGGTGTCGCCGCCCGTCGCCAGAACCTGGAACACGCCCTTCTGGAGGCGCAGCAGCGAGAAGTCGAACGTACCGCCGCCGAGGTCGAAGACCGCGTAGAGGCCCTCGACGTCCTTGTCGAGGCCGTAGGCGAGCGCTGCCGCGGTCGGCTCGTTCACGAGGCGCAGCACGTCGAGGCCGGCGAGACGCGCGGCATCGCGCGTGGCGGTCCGCGCGGCGTCGTCGAAATAGGCCGGCACCGTGATGACCGCGCGGTCGACGTCCTGGCCCAGCGCCTTCACCGCGCGCGCGACGAGTGCGCGCAGGATGTCGGCGGAGATCTCCACCGGCGTCAGCAGGCGGCCGCCGATGCGCAGGCGCGCCATGCCGCCCTCGGCGGGC
>JALHRL010000073.1 GCA_022841465.1 Bacteroidia bacterium
AGCGATGGCCCTTCCATACAGAACCACCGGATCACTAAGACCTGCTTTCGCACCTGCGCGACTTGTTAGTCTTGCAGTCAAGCTCCCTTATGCCTTTACACTCTACGGCTGATTTCCGACCAGCCTGAGGGAACCATCGCGCGCCTCCGTTACTTTTTGGGAGGCGACCGCCCCAGTCAAACTGCCCACCAGGCATTGTCCTACGGCAGGATTACTACGCGTAGTGAGACGTTCAGATCATCAAGGGTGGTATTTCAAGGTTGCCTCCACGCAAGCTAGCGCCTGCGCTTCAAAGGCTCCCACCTATCCTACACATGACAAACCAAACGTCCATACCAAGTTACAGTAAAGGTTCACGGGGTCTTTCCGTCTTGCCGCGGGTAAACGGTATCTGCACCGATATTCCAATTTCGCTGAGTCTCCGCTCGAGACAGTGGGGAATTCGTTACGCCATTCGTGCAGGTCGGAACTTACCCGACAAGGAATTTCGCTACCTTAGGACCGTTATAGTTACGGCCGCCGTTTACTGGGGCTTAAGTTCAGAGCTTCTAAGGACAAGTCCTCATGACCCCTCACCTTAACCTTCCAGCACCGGGCAGGCGTCAGACCCTATACGTCCACGTTTGTGTTCGCAGAGCCCTGTGTTTTTGTTAAACAGTCGATACCCCCTGGTCACTGCAACCCATTTCGCCTTCGTCTGTACGACTACAACTACCATGGGCACACTTTCTTCCGAAGTTACAGTGTTAACTTGCAGAGTTCCTTAAGCGGAGTTCTCTCACGCGCCTTAGATTTCTCATCCCGCCCACCTGTGTCGGTTTCCGGTACGATTTAAATAAATACTGGTTACGTGGGTTTTCTTGGAAGCTTGGCATCAGCTACTTTGTGAGCTTTCGCTCTCGTCATCAGCTCTCGGTGTTAACGAGTCTAGGGATTTGCCTCTAAACTCCACCTACAACCTTGAACCGGCACTTCCAACCGCCGGCTACGCTTAGCCTTCTTCGTCACCACTTCACTCATAACGTATCTACCTAAGTGCAGGAATGTTGACCTGCTATCCATCACCTACGCCTTTCGGCCTCAGCTTAGGTATCGACTAACCCTGAGCGGACGAACCTTGCTCAGGAACCCTTGGGCTTACGGCGGAGAGGATTCTCACCTCTCTTATCGCTACTCATGCCAACAGCAGCTCTTGTGCCACCTCCAGTAGTGCTCTCGCTCTACCTTCTTCAGCATACACAATGTTCTCCTACCCCTGTATGAAGTACGACAACTTCATACAAGACGCGTCTTCGGCTCATGGCTTGAGCCCCGTTACGTTTTCGGCGCAGATCCACTCGACCAGTGAGCTATTACGCTTTCTTTAAAGGATGGCTGCTTCTAAGCCAACCTCCTGGTTGTCAATGTAGATCCACATCCTTTCCCACTAAGCCATGAATTTGGGGCCTTAGACGGCGCTCTGGGTTCTTTCCCTCTCGACAATGAAACTTATCTCCCACTGTCTGTCTCCTGCATTGTACTCATCGGCATTCGGAGTTTGATAGGGGTTGGTAACCTGGTAAGGCCCCTAGCCCAGTCAGTGCTCTACCTCCGATGGTAATCATGCAAGGCCATACCTAAATATGTTTCGGAGAAAACCAGC
>JALHRL010000074.1 GCA_022841465.1 Bacteroidia bacterium
CCCCGCAAGTCGCGGCCAAATCCCGCAAATACTCAAGCGCCTCCTCCACCTCCGGCGCCTCCACCCCCTTCCGCCGCCCCTCCCGGTCGCATTTCGCCAATAGCAGTAGCTCTTCGTAGCTCTCGTGCGCCGCCAGCCGCTGCCGCATCCGCGCTCCCACCGTCCCCTCACGCACCGCGTGCCCTTCCGGGTGGTGCTCGATCAGCCACCGCGTCCGCTCGGTGACATATCCCTCAAGCGCCTCCAATCCCGCCGCCAAGTGGTCCTTTCCGTCGATCCCCTTCCCCACGTCGTGCAATAGCGCCGCCAGCAAAAACTCCTCGTCGTACGGCAATTCGTCCCGCGCCAGGTCAAACACCTGCAGGCTGTGGTACAACGCATCCCCCTCCGGATGCTTGACAGGGCTTTGCTTCACTCCCGCCAGCGGCAAGAGCAGCGTCTCATAGACCTGGAACCGATCCACTTGGCGCTCCGCCAACAGCCCCACCGGCGCCACACCAATCCGCCCAGGCGCCGTCTTCGGCGCCGCCTCCGGCAACCCCTCCAGTTCTGCCAGCCGCTCCCCCTCCAACAGCTCGCCGGTAATCGAACATCGGCGCACCGACGGGACTTGCCGCCGCTCCCCTTCGTACAGCCGCCCCAACGTCAGCAGCTCCTCCCGTATCTCTTCGTTCGTCGGCAAATCCGCCGGCGGTACCCACCCGCGGCAAATCCGCTTCCCCGCCTTCAGCTTCGCTCGGTAAAAGTCCGATTCCTGCCGCGCGTACATCAGCCGCGCGGCTTCGCAGGCAATCTGCCGGCGCAATTTTTCGTTGGGCATGCCGTTCGATCCGTCCCATCGATCTGGCCACAATCGCGAACTACCCCAGCAATCCTATGCATCCGCCCCGCACAAGCACAGCGTCCCGCGCAGGAAAACGCCCCGTGCCCCCTTTCAAAGCGACCCCATCGCCTGCTCCAGGTCCTCCCGCAAATCCTCAAAATGCTCCAATCCCACGCTCAGCCGCACTAGCCCATCCGTAATCCCGTGCGCCTGCCGCGCCGCCGGCGCGTAGCTGGCGTGCGACATCGACGCCGGCTGCTCGATCAGCGACTCCACCGACCCCAGACTCACCGCCAATTGGAACAGCCGCGTACTCTCCACCAGCCGCTTCGTCTCCGCCAAATCCCCTCGCAATTCAAAGCTCAGCATCGCTCCAAACGCCCCCTCCATCTGCCGCGCGGCCAGCGCATGCCCCGGATGCGACGGCAAACCCGGATACAACACCCGCCCCACCCGCGGATGCCCCGCCAGCCACTCCGCCAGCGCCGCCGCCGTCCGCGACTGCTCCCGCACCCGCAGCTCCAGCGTCTTCAACCCCCGCGAGCACAAAAACGCCTCCCACGGCCCCATCACCCCCCCGCTTGCGTTCTGCGCCGTGTGCAATCGCTCGAACAACTCGCCGTCCTTCACGGCCACCGCCCCCCCCAAAACATCGCTGTGCCCGCCGATGTACTTGGTCGCCGAATGCATCGCGAAATCCGCCCCCAGCTCCAGCGGCCGCGTCAGCACCGGGCTGGCGAACGTATTGTCCACCCCCAGCCAGATCCCCCGCCGCCGCGCGATCTCGGCGCACCCCGAGATCGGAAGAGC
>JALHRL010000075.1 GCA_022841465.1 Bacteroidia bacterium
GTTTTTGCAAGTATGTCGTTCTTGGTAAAGTTAGAGTTCTCTCTGTATAAATACATCTCGCCGTCTGTTACTGCTATCGCTTCTGATTCATCCGTATATACAATACCACTTAAGGTGCCGATGTCCGTTGGTAAGGTGTACCAAGCGTATTCAACAATAGTATTGGCCGGGTTTGCGTGTATATACATTAAAAAATTTGTTGCAAAAGTATTGTTTCTTGCAAAGAAATAGCCTTTACTGGTTCCTGAATTTGTAGTTAAAAAAACATAGTTTCCGTTATTTAATAAATCAACGAAAATACTATCAAGCTGTGTTCTGTTTTCGCGAATTAATGCAACATCGTTAAATGTTCCGTATGGTAATTTTAATGTTCCGTAACCAACATAGGTCATCGTTTTTATTTTTTTTCCTCTTATTTTAGCTTTATAACCAAACATGTTTTTTGCGTTTCCTACATAAACTGCGGTATCGTAAATAATATCTTGGTAAGTAAAATACTGTGGAGAATAATACTCCTTATTGCTATATATCATAGTTGAATCTATAATGCTGGAAGTATTAAAATTACCAACACTAAACATTCCGTTTTCATTAATTTCCCAATAGGTATAATTGGAGTCGGCTATAAATCCCGTAAAAGGTGTTCTTAAAAAACCCGCATGTGTTGCGTTTGGAAAATATTGTGCATAAGGCGTAGAAGCGGGATCAACCGTTTTAACTGAAAAAGTATCAACTATATTAATAAACTGCCCGTTGGTTTGTGTATAGTCCCAAACTTGGTTTGGCCCAATTGTGGGAATCATCATAACGTTTTGCGTTGTGTCCCACACTTGCCTTACGGTAGTGTTTCTTACCGGTAAATAAGTGCCTTCTAAAATAGGTGCATTTTGGCCAAAAGAAATTAGGCTAAATGCAAAAACAAATAGTAATAATGTTTTTTTCATTTTGATAATTTAAAAAATAATAACAGTGCTTTTTATTGTTCTATTAATTTTAAAACTTTGGTGGTATTTCCGGTGCTTAGTTTTATAAAATACATTCCTGCTGAGTAGCCTTGTGTTTTTGCGCTAAAATTGTATTTATAATTGCCCGCGTTTTTCTTTCCGCTCTCTAGGGTTTGTACTTTTTCTCCTAATACATTGTACGCTTCTATTGTTACCGTGTTTGTTTCTGATAAATTTAATTCTATGGTTGCGCTTGTACTATATGGATTTGGATAAGCGCTTAAGTATGTGCTTGACTTGTCTTTTATTTCGTTTAATCCTATAGGAGAAGTAGCATAAGGGTGTATGGAATCATTACCCACCGTATAATCTAAGCTGTTTACTACATTCCCTCCGCTTACGGTAAACTCGTAGGTGCCCGCCATGTGTAAGCCCGGGATATCTACAAACAATTTATATGCTCCATCGTCCAGGTTTCCTAAATTATAATCTCCGTTTGAATCTGTTACTACATTGCGTTCTGATGAGCCCGGGTTTTTCTTTACTACTATTCCTACGCCCGGTACCGGTTTTGTGCTTAATACCGATGCGCTTTTTGATACTAATGAATTGTACGTTAAGTTTCCAACTATTCCATTGCTTCCTACAGGAGCGGGATGGCTTTTTAAATGTA
>JALHRL010000076.1 GCA_022841465.1 Bacteroidia bacterium
GGCTCGGCGACCGGTCGGGCGACGGGGGCACGACGGCGGCCGGCGGCGTGGCGGTCAGGCCCCAGCCGGTGAGCAGCACGACGAGGGCAACCCCCGCGAGGGCGATCGCAACGCCACCGCGGTCCCGGTCGCCTCGTACCCGTTGGACCCGGACGGGGCCGGACATGCCCGGATGATAGGCGCCGCCGGTGCGCGGGCCGGCGTCAGGGCAGGAGCTGCCTCAGGGCGAACAGCACGTTCGCGGGACGCTCCGCGAGGCGGCGCATGTACCACGGATACCAGGCCGCGCCGTAGGCGATGAGGGTCTGGACGCGGTAGCCGTCGCGGGCCAGGCGCCGCTGCTCCTTCGCCCGGATCCCGTACAGCATCTGCACCTCGAACGCCTCCTTGGCGACCCCCGCCGCGGCGGCCTGCTGGGCGATCTGCGCGACGAGCTCGACGTCGTGGGTCCCGAGGCCCAGCCGGACCGGTCGCGCCCGCCCCTCGCGCAGCAGTGTGATCGAGAGCCCGAGGAAGCTCGCGTCGATCTCCTTCTTCGACCGGAAGGCGACGGCGGCCGGCTCGTCGTACGCGCCCTTCACGAGCCGGATCGCCGGGCCGAGCGGGAGCAGGCGCTCCACGTCGGCGGCGGTCCGGCGCAGGTAGGCCTGGAGGCAGATCCCCGTGCGCGGGTGCGTCGCCCGAAGGCGCTCGTAGAGCGCGATCGTCCGCTCCGCGTACGAGCTGTCCTCCATGTCCAGCCAGAGGTACGAGCCGGTCTCCTCGCACCGGGTCGCCAGCCGCTGGAGGTGCGCGAAGCACGCCTCTTCGTCCACGTCCATGCCCAGCTGGGTCAGCTTGACGCTGATCTCGCCGTCGAGGTCCTGCGCCC
Source organism: Bacteroidia bacterium (assembly GCA_022841465.1). Lineage (GTDB taxonomy): Bacteria > Bacteroidota > Bacteroidia > B-17B0 > Aurantibacillaceae > Aurantibacillus. Next base: position 872 of record JALHRL010000076.1, read on the forward strand.
GGATCCGGTCCAGCAGCTCGACGTAGTGGTCCGCCACCGCCTGCGCCTGCGCGAGCTCCGTGATGTTCTCGCCGAGGCGCGTGTAGAGGGTCCCGATCCCCAGCACCTGGAGGTCGAACGCGGCGCCGAGCGCGTCCTCGATCGTCTCGCCGGGCATGAACCGGCGGACCGCCCGCTGCATGAACGGGAGGCGCGGGAGCCGGTCGCGGAGCCAGGCGTTGCGCGCGAGCCAGAGCAGCACGCGGCGGAGCAGCCGGCTCACAGCCGCTCGAAGCGCTCCACCGGGAGGACGAACACCGTCGCCCCACCCACCTCGACCTCGAGCGGGTAGGGCATGAAGAACTCGCCCGGCTCCATGATCGGCGGCATCGGGTTCACGATCTGGGATCGCGCGTGGCAGTTGTCGCGCACGATGCCCAGCACCTCGTCGACCTGCGCCTCCTCGACCCCGACGATGACGGTCGCGTTGGACTGCTTGAGGAAGCCGCCCGAGGAGTGGAGGCGCGTGGCCCGGTACTCCTTCTCGAGGAGGGCGTCCACGAGGACGCCGGCGTCCTCGTTGTGCACGATCGCGACGACGAGCTTCATGGTTCGGCAGGATACCGTCCGCAGGCGAGCCCGGGGAGCCCCCCGCGCGGGTGTACGATGCCTGCTCGCCCCCGCGGGCGAGGGTGCGCGACCGGGGCGCCCGGCGCGGACCGCGGAGCGGCAACGACAACGGTGG
>JALHRL010000077.1 GCA_022841465.1 Bacteroidia bacterium
GCGAAGCTAAGTCTTGGAGACCACCGTTGCTGTTACCAGCCTGTACGTAGTACTGAGTAGGCTTGTAATTAGCGCTATTATTTGTAGCCAAAATTTACCTATACAATTGTAAGGTTGCCGCTTTATGCGGTATTTTTTTTAGTTCTATGACCATTATGCCCTTTTTTGAACTGTTGATCTTTATTAATATTTTCTAAAGTGAGGCCTTCTTCTTTACTATGGCAAGAATTACAAAGGGTCTGTCCATTTTCAAGGTCAAAACGCAATTCAGGATAATCTTTCCACTTTTTTACGTGGTGTGCATGTAGTCTGCAAATGCTTCCGCATTTTACACACTGATTTGCATCACGTTCCAAAACACTTTTTCTCCATAATTTGTACTTTTTTCCCATTCTAGAGTCAGTTAACAATTTGCCTTCATTCCAAGATTTATGGCCTTTCTTAAATCCGTTTCCTGTGTCTACACCTTTGGTAAACCATGAAGGATTATGAGATGTGATGTTTTTCTTTTTTCCTAATGTTGCCTGCCTGATTTTTTCTTTTCTATCTTCTGGACATGGCCCATATTTTTGCCCAATTTTTGCTTTCCTAATCTTCTCAAGTGATTCCGGTGTATGTGTAGAACCTTTTTTCATATAACCTCAGTTTTTCTGAGATTCTATCATTGTTAACTTTCCTACACAATAGTCCAGTTACCCATCGACGCAATTATATTCCAAACTGCGGAAGCACCTCCAACAACACAGACAAATTGTGCAGAATCCCGTATATTTAATGATTCTACATACCCTGTAATGCCTATAGTTGTTGAGCTTGTTCCCATAAAAATTTGCTGGTTTGCATTTTGAGCTACTCGAATACCAACAGCCGTATTTATTCCAGTTACTGCAAATGTTTGTCCAGCTGTTGGAGAAGCAGGCAACGTAAGAGTAAGCAAGCCAGCTTTGTTGCAGATATACCCGTTACTGACAGTGATTGCCTGGTCAGCGGTGATGACAGACCAAGTAAGCACAGATAGTGTTGAAGCTATGGATATGCTACCCGCTCCAGGAGTTATCGATATACCAGTACCAGCGGTAAGCGAAGCTGCCACAGGAACTAGTCCAGTACTTCCTATTACTATCTGACCATCTGTTAGAGGGCCTAAACTTACCAAAGCATTTGAAGCACCTCCGACTATTGGAGAATGCTGGGTTACAGTAGTAGTACTAAAAGTTCCTGCATTATCATATTTTATAATTCCAGTTCCAGAAATGTTTACTGCGTTATTGGTTGCCATATAAAACCTATACTATTGTTAAATTACCCATTGATCCGCTACCTACAACCCACGTCAGGTTTGCTGCCTGGCATATGAGGCGTATAGCATCTCCTTGCTGGGTGCTCGCTAAACTTCCGCCCACACCTGCTGTTGTTGACACACTCCCTAGTCGTATACTCTGCCCTGCAGACTGTGTGACTGTATAGGATGTAGACCCTATCAACACTACTTCTATGACATCTCCTACCGCCGAGACAGCTGGTAGTGCTAGACTTAACGCTGCTCCTGCTGAGCAAAAGTATCCGTTGTTCACAGCTAACGTTTGATT
>JALHRL010000078.1 GCA_022841465.1 Bacteroidia bacterium
ATAAGCGCAACCAGTGGATGAATGAGAAGTCAGAGACCACCATAGTACTCAAGTACTGAGGGCGGGAGAGCCGCCTACAAGCTCAAGGAAAAGGAGCAAGGGGGAAGGGTGAGTCAGGCATTGAGAGGAATAGAGTGAGACAGCGACGAGATAAGTTTTGCAAACAAAACGGGGTGAGGAAGATGTGTCACTGAGCCCACAAACGATACGCCGTCGTCATACTATCCGTGAGATGAAACGCAGTGGTCGCAAGCAATGGGACTTGTATCACTCTTTAGTCTGCCCTTTTGTACTTCACGATGCATTGAAGTTGGTGATGAGGAATCGCGGCTCCAGCGGCGTAGATGGGCAAACGATAAAATCCATTCGTGGAAAGGAATCGGAATTTATAAAAGAAATTCAGACAGAGCTAAAGCAAAGGACTTATCAACCAAGTCCAGTGAGACGGGTATACATACCAAAGAAAGATGGAAGTTTAAGGCCACTGGGTATCCCAACGCTTAAGGATCGTGTTGTGCAGCGGGCATTAGTGCTGCTGCTAGAGCCGATCTACGAGCAGAAATTCCATGATTTTTCCTATGGGTTTAGGCCCAATAGAAGAGCCGTGGATGCGGCAGCTGTCGTAGCTAAGGAGAGCTACCAGCGACGCTATGTATTTGATGCCGACATTGAGAAGTTCTTTGATAATGTCGTGCCAAGAAAGATGATGGGGATATTGAGACAGGATATTGTCGATCCAAGGGTTTTAGAGTTGATACAGAGATACTTTCAAGCCGGAATTGCGGAGTCAGGAAAGCCCTGGCAGAAGCAGGAATTAGGTGTGCCCCAAGGGGGTCCGTTTTCGCCAATGTTAGCTAATATTTATTTGCATGAGATATTGGATGAGCCATTTGCAAAAGAATTTGGTAGCGCCAACAAGATAAAACTTGTTCGTTACGCTGATGATTTTGTAATAATGGTGCAAAGTAAATCCGATTTAAAATATGTAGAGCAATTAGTACGGGGCTGGTTAAGAGCGGGAAAGTTAAAATTAAAAGAGGCTAAAACCTGCTGGATAGATATGAATAACTGGAGTCGTAGCCATCGATCAAAATTTAAATTTCTTGGATTTAAATTTCATTTAAGAAGTTACACGGATAATGCCAATAGATATTGGATAGCTCGTCAGCCCAGTGAGGAATCGCGAAAGAGTTTGCGAGAGTCTTTGCGTGAGCGACTGCACTGCGGGCTGAGCCTGCAGGAAGCTTATGATCGACTGGAGCAAACATGGATAGGGTGGAGTGAATATTTTCGTTATGGAAATTCGAATCGAATTCTCTACCGTGAACGCAAGCGAGCAAAGAAGATATATCTTTGGTATTTAGGGCGAAAATTTAGACGTCAGCGAAAAGGTGTACCGTGGTGGATACTTCACAAATGGAAAAGAAAGTTAACAAACGCATTGCAAGTGCCAAAGATACAAGCGGATCATCTTGCGAGGGTAAAAGTTACCCAAACTCTTTGAGAGCGTAGTACGGGAAATCCGTACGCTACGTTCGGTGAGGGCTGTGGGCTTGACTTCGTCAAGCTCCACGGCTACTCGGTTTT
>JALHRL010000079.1 GCA_022841465.1 Bacteroidia bacterium
CAGCACCAGGTTCAGCACCACCTGCTGCAGCCCAATGGCCGAGATCGCCGCGCGCGTGCCGTCCGCAATCTCGCGCCGCAAAGCAATCCGGTCTTTCGCCAAATCCCGCCCCAAGCACCGCAGCGCCCCGTCCACCGCCGCCCCAACATCCGCGCCCTCATTCGTTGCGCCAATCCCACCTCCGACCCCCCCGCCGCCGCTCAACGAACCCAGCCCGCCAAACCCCGCCGTCAAACTCAGAATCGCCTGCGAAATCTGCCCCGCCTTCAAACTCCCCTCATACGCCCGCTCCAGCGCCTTCTTCGTCAACGCCACGTCCCGCGGCCGCTCCAGCGCCATCTCGCTGTAACTCATCACCGGCGTCAAAAGATTGTTGAACTCGTGCGCAATCGTCGCCGTGAGCTGCCCCAGCACCGCCAATCGCTCCGCCTCCGCCAGCCGCTCCTGCAGCGACTCAATCTCCGCCAGCAACCGCCCCACCACCGCGTCCGGCTCCACCCGGCCACCCTGCGACGCCTCCGCGCGCGCAATTGTGCCGCGCGGCACAATTGGCCCCGCACCCGCCCGCCCCCCGCCGCCGGCCTCGCCAGACCCCGTGTTTTCGCCCAAAAACGCCATAAGTGATCGCCCAACTCGCGACGATCACGAAGCATCGACCGTTTCAGACCCCATCTTTCGCGCAAGCGCGCCCGGCCCCAGCACCTCACCAACCCGCCGACCGCAACTCCATCGATCCCAATTCCTCCCCACCAACCAGCCGCGCCCAGTGCCCCAACAACCACGCCTTCATGTCCATCGGACGCATATCCGCGCGCGAAAGTTCCGCGCGCGACAACCAAGCAAACCCAATCTCCGGCTCCTGGCTCACCACCGTCGCCGCCCGCCCATCCGCCCCGCGGCCGATCAGCTCCGCCGCGAACACAAAGTTGATCTCGTGATGCATCCGCTTCCGAGTCGAAAACCCGTGCTCACCCACCATCAGCAACGCCCCGACCCGAGCCCGCCGCCCGGTCTCCTCTCGCAACTCGCGGACAACCGCCGTCGCGGCGGTCTCGCCGAACTCGACATGCCCACCCGGCAGATAGCAATACGCCGGCATCGCCGGCGCCGCGCCGCCCGACCGCCGCAAGGCCTGGCACACAAGCACCCGCGGCGTCGGGGATTTCTGGAAGATCAGGCCGCGAGCAATGACCTCGATATGGAGCTCCGACGGCGTCGACGGCTTCGGTTGTTTCAGCGTCGACGAAACTCTCGACGGCTTTCGGGCCCCCGGCGCGACGGCGGCTGAGTTGGCTCGGGCCGTTTGGCGTGTCTGGGTTCGTGGAGCTTTGCGGGTGGTGGGGGGGCGGCTGGAAATTGTGCCGCGCGGCACATTTTGTTTTGGGGTCATTGTCGGATCATACCCTGAGGATGGTGTGTGAGTGGTAGACGGGTCGCGCTGGGTTTGCTAAGGTGGTGATGTTGATTGCGATGGTGGATTGGCAGGATTTTGTTTGGTTTTTATGCGGGAGTGTATCCGATGGCGAGCAAGGATAATCGCGGC
>JALHRL010000080.1 GCA_022841465.1 Bacteroidia bacterium
CGATTCCCGATAGACACCCACGAAGCAAATACCTGCTGCAAGGAGGGTTTTGCGTAGTGGGTGTCTAAGAAAGTGACCAATGTCACTTTCGTTCGGGAATCGAAAGACTTTTCATTGAGTATTAAGTACAATAAAAGTAATGATAAACTCAGTTGCACACATAGAAATAAATGTTTCAGATATTACAATCTCGAAGAGTTTTTATACAAAAATACTTGCGCCCCTTGGCTGGAAACAGTTTGATTTAAATGATAAGGATATTGTTGGCTATAAGGCACTCGACAGTACACACTTGTTTTTGGTGCAAACCGAAAGAGGGTACACAAATAATCAATTTCACAGAAAAAATATAGGCCTGAATCATATTGCTTTCAGGGTTGAGACCATTGAACAAGTGGATCAATATGCAGCATTTCTAGAAACAGAGAGCATTAAAAAGCTCTATCACGAACAGCCAAAAGATTATTCGTCAGAATATGCAACCGAACATTATTACGCTATCTTCTTTGAAGATCCCGACAGAATAAAACTAGAGATTGTGTTTGTGAAATAGTATGACACTCCAACTTGATGAGCTGAAAACAGAGATAGATAAACTCCACGAAAAGCATGGTGATCAAAATTACACTGCATTGTATGGAACAGGTTGTATCAAAAAACCCGAAGTGATGTTTTTATTCATGAACCCGACCGCGAAGAATATAACAGTAAACAAACAGTGGGATGGCATACGAGCCCCGTGGATAGGTCTCAAAAATACATGGAAATTAATGTTTCGGTTAGGTGTGATTGATGAAAAAACGCTCACGCGTATTCAATCCATAAATGCAGATAGCTGGACGCCTGAGTTTGCTACTACTCTCTATCAGCAAGTTGCGAAAAATAAAGTATATCTTACGAATCTTGCACGGTGTACACAGCCTGACGCTCGTCATGTTTCAGACGTTGTTTTTCGTGAGAGTAGAAATATTACTTTGAAAGAAATTGAGTTGTTGCAACCGAAAGTCATTATAGCTTTTGGAAACCAAGTTGCCTCGAATCTTTTGCAACAGGCAATAAAGGTATCCGAATGTCGTCGGCGAAAACATGAACTTGTTGTCGGAAAGAAAACGTATGCAGTATATCCTGCCTACTATCCAGTCGGTATGGGCCAACGCAATATGCCAAAAGCGATTCAGGATATACAAGCCATTCTAAAAACTATACGCGGCGTATCTAAAAGATAGTCGTATTTTGCCTGACGTATCACACGAAGTCAGCTTCATTTCTAAAATACCCCGAAAAGTGCTTTACTTAGGATGTGAAAAAGTTTCTCTCAAACTATAAACGAGCGCGAAGAGATGGTGTTGGGACTTTATTTTTGCTTCGTACATGTCTACATGTTACAGGGCTGTCCTCTTTTATTTCTTTTGACCGGAAGGGGGTCAGGCTTTATTGCCATCGAGATCCATTTTCGTTTTGGCTATGGAATCACAAAGACGAGCTTCGTGACGATGAGCTCTTTCTCGAGCGGTT
>JALHRL010000081.1 GCA_022841465.1 Bacteroidia bacterium
ACGTCATGTGATATAAAAAATAACATTATTGTCCGATAAAAGTACAAAAAACTTTTTGAATTAAAAATAGACATTGATAATCAGGTAGTTATATTGCTTGATTTTCGTTTTTAAAAAGTAAGCCCCTAAAAAAGTGCGTATTGTTGTTCATCGATTCGCATTTTTTGCCAGTCTCGATCTGGATTTTCTAAGAAATTTAGCAGATGAATGTAGTTGAACAGGTGAATTTTACAAAAACTCACTAGATTAGAGAAAGCCCAAGACTTTTTTAGCTTCTTTTGAATGACTGTCATCAGTAAATTAGCAATTAAAGCGCAATAGATCTGTATTTTGATGGCGTTTTCGTTATCGCCTAAAAAGTATTTAAGGGGGAAATTTTGTTTGAGTTGCTTAAAGAGTAATTCTATCTGCCAGCGTAGCTTGTATATGGCTGCTACCAAATCCGCTCTCATGTCATAAAGATTTGTTAAAAACTCAAACTCACGCTTTAGTTTTCGGTCATAAAAACGGATTTTCCGAAGCTCTAATGGCCTTTGTGATTCCTCTTCTTTTACCATGACTTGAATCGTTTGATCTTCTAAAACCCCAGCATGTAAATCGTCTGTTAACTCATGTGTTTCAATGCTTTGATATGCCGCGTTATCTCTTATGCGCGTTACAAAACCTGTTTTATTTTTACAAAAACGCTCAAAGACTCTATAATCATTGTAGCCTTTATCAAATACATAGATGGTATTAGCGTCCATTTTTAGCTTCTCTAGCAACATATGATCGTGTTTAGTTGCTTCTGTAAACCAAACCATTTTTGGAACTGCTTGATCCACATTAATAATCGTATGAACCTTTATTCCACCTTTGTGTTTACCGCTTTCTGGGTTCCGTCCAACACACTTTAATATATCCTTAAACAGGCTGATGGTGGTGCTATCAAAAATCTCGATCTGCTTATTAATCACGTCTTTTATTCGGCTGTCCGAGAAAACAGCACCATGGGTTTTAAGCAGCTTATGATAGATTTTGCCAAATACATCAGCATCTCTACGCTGATTAGCATCTGCCAGCGTGCTCTTTTTAGGAATATGGTTGAGTTGAAAATGTTTAGTCTTGCCTGCCAGTCCTAACATAGCTCCCGATACTTCCCGCAAAGAGGTACATTTAGCAAATGAACAAAATAGCATGCTTATCAAGTGATCTTTTGTCTTAAATTTCTTGATATATCGGTCAGATCCAGCCTCTTTTGATACTTCCTGGATCATCTGAGGGTTAATTAAGGAAATCAGCTGTCCGAAAACCGATGTGCCAAAAAAATGTGTAGTTTTGTCCATAGTAGTATTGAGTTGTTGCAAACCAAACCTACTAAAAAAAAGGAGTAAGACCCAAATCTTACTCCTTTATAATTTTATCGGACAACAGTGTTTCAAAATTAAGCTCTGTAATTAATGAATATACAACAAGAAACACAAGTTCGAGATTTGATGACGAAATTCAATGGTCAACAGAATAT
>JALHRL010000082.1 GCA_022841465.1 Bacteroidia bacterium
GGACCGGCGTCGGGCGGTGCGGGGTGATGGCGCGGTCGGACCGTCGCGCCCGGGCGGTCAGAGGTCCCGGTCGAGCGGGATCCCCGACAGGGTCCCCGCACCATCGGCCCGGTCCGCGCCGCCGCGGCCCAGGACCTCGTCGAGGACGTCGGGGTCCATGAGGACGGTCTCGGCATCGCCCGGGAACACGCCCGCCTCGACGTCGCGGCGGTACGCCTCCGCGGCGCCCAGGATCGTGCCCCGGAGGTCCGCGTACGGTCGCGCGTGGCGCGGCGTCCAGGCCGAGTACCCGAGGAGGTCCGTCACCACCTGCACCTGGCCCGAGCACCCGACGCCGGCCCCGATCCCGATCGTGGGGATCCGCAGCCGCTCCGTGATCGCGGCGGCCAGCTGGCCCGGGACCAGCTCGAGGACGATCGAGAACGCCCCGGCCTCCTGGACCGCGAGGGCGTCGGCGAGCAGGGAGCGCGCCTGGTCGCGCGTCTTGCCCTGGACGCGGACCCTGCCGATCGCGTTGATCGCCTGGGGCGTGAGGCCGATGTGCCCCATGGCCGGGATCCCGGCCTTCACGAGCGCCTCGATGATCCGTGCGCTCCGCACGCCGCCCTCGATCTTCACCGCCTGGGCCCCGGCCTCGCGCAGAAACCGGCCCGCGTTCTCCAGCGCGTCCTCGGGGGACGCGTACGAGAGGAACGGCATGTCCGCGACGACGAGCGCCCGCCTGGCGCCGCGCACCGCGGCCTTCGTGTGGTGGAGCATCTCGTCCATCGACACCCGGACCGTCGTCTCGTACCCGAGCATCACCTGCCCGAGCGAGTCGCCCACGAGGATCATCGGGATGCCGGCCTCGTCCACGAGGGCGGCGGTCGGGAAGTCGTACGCGGTGAGCATCGCGATCCGCACGCCGTCGGCGTGGAGCTTGGCGATGTCCACCACGGAGAGGCGGCGGACGGTCTCGGGCTGGGCGCTCATCGGGGGGTCTCCGGTGCGGTGCCCGCAGTGTGCCCGCCCGCGTCGCGTTCGTCCAACGCGCGCGCCACGCGATCGAGGATGTGGTCGGCCACCTCGCGCTTCGGACGCAGCGGGAGGTCGTCGCGGCTCCCGTCCGCGGCCAGGATGCTCACCCGGTTCGTGTCCGTCCCGAACCCGGATCCGGTCTCCGCGACGTCGTTGGCGACGAGCCAGTCCACCCCCTTGCGCCGGAGCTTGTCCGCCGCCCGGTCGAGCGACCCCGTCTCGGCGGCGAACCCGACGAGGACCGGGCGTGGGACGAGCGGCCGGCGTGTCGGCGCACCGTCGCTGTCCGTGCCGCGCACGATGCGGCCGACCTCCGCGAGGAGGTCCGGCGTCGGGACGAGCTCGAGGGTCATCGCGTCGCCCCGGACGAGCTTGGTGTCCGCGGCGCGGGCCGGGGTGAAGTCCGCGACGGCCGCCGCCATGACGAGGGCGTCGAAGCCCGGCCGGCCGTCCGCGCCGC
>JALHRL010000083.1 GCA_022841465.1 Bacteroidia bacterium
GCCGTTTAAGGGATTGGCTCAACCATTGTTGCTTCTCAGATTCTGTCAATTGGACTGTTCCCTTCAAATTTCCAATTTCATTTTTCATTTGCATTAAATAAAAGGAATTTTTTGAATTTTCCTCTTGAAGCTTTTCAATAGACTGTTTTGCCGCGTCCAAGGACTGTACTTTATCGCTCAGTTCCCTTTTAATCTGTGAGTGAGAGGATTGTAACGCAGAAATTTCATTTTCAAAATTTTGTTGAATTTGTTCTACGGTTGTTAAATTGGTAAGTTATTTACCTCGGTCTACTTGTTGGACTTGCAGAGCACTAGTCGCTGTTTCCCATTCATTAGTCCGTTCCAAATATTTTTCAGTCGCCAATTTTAACATTAAAGTTAATTCATTGAACTCGCCAAGTTTTGACAGTGACTCTGCACTAGGAGCTTTCAACGAAAAGACTCGGCAAAAGTCATTCCAGCTGGCAGACATGGCAAGGGGGCAATTGAAGTAACGCTTTGCTTTAAAGCGGTGATATAAAACCAAAAAGTTATTCAAAAGAAAAATTATAAACATTTCAGTGATTTTTATATTAAATAAATTTTAGCGTTCATTCTTTTTTGACGGACTGATTAAACTCAACCATCGTTGTTCCAATGCCGAATCAGACTGTGAACGGTTTGCTAACAAGGCAGCTTGGGCAATACAAATACCGTATACGCTGTATGGGATCTATGACAGGGCAATTTTCTGCAATGTTTGCAGCAAGATACCCAATCTATCAGCTAAAAGTCAAATTTGTTCATTTAAATCAATTCCTTCTCAGTGAGATATAAGACAGGGTCATTTTACAAGGGTATCACCGCAAAAATGCATAAATGCATAAAGACGTCGCTTGAGTTATTTCGACTTCAAACGTCCTCCAATACCAAGCTGCGGAAATATACTACATATAAGGAAATGTGTCGCTCGGCAATTGACTTGACGTTTCACAAGAGCCGAACTATAGCTCGATGTGCAGGAATATCGCTGCGTCCTATGGGTCCAACTCTGTTCGAAGCTGCAAAAAACTTTGTTGGTAAAATTGCTAACAAAATATCCAAAGAAGCTGATATTTCACGTTATTTCCCTTTGTATCTTGAACATTTAAATTGTTATGCTGTGCAGTCCAATGGAGTTTGCTCGATGCCAGCGTTGCGACCTGAAGTGACCGGCACATTATTTAAGAGACATAAGAGTAAAGTGTCAGATGTTTCTGTGGATAACGCAAAGCATCGTTTAAATGCTTTAATAGCAAAGGATTCAATCAATTCAACGCCTGATGTTGATAACACGCTGCTGGTCGGTATATGGCGGGAATTTGAGCAAAAAAATCTTAAAAATCATGTAAATAAGTTCGTTACTCTTAAATGGCCATTTCCATCACACTTTGATAAACC
>JALHRL010000084.1 GCA_022841465.1 Bacteroidia bacterium
TGCCGCGCCATCGCCGTGGCGCGGTGAACGAGCTCCTGATGCTCGCCAATGCGCGCATGTGGCTCGGCCATTTCGACCTGCCCGAGGACGACGACATGCCGATCTTCCGGCACACCGTCCCGCTGCGCGGCATCCGCGGCGCCTCGGTCGAGCAGCTCGAGGATCTCATCGAGGGCGCCGTCAACGAGTGCGAGCGCTATCATCCTGCCTTCCAGTACGTCGTCTGGGGCGGCAAGAGCGCGAGCGAGGCCGTCGCGGCGGCACTGCTCGATACGCACGGCGAGGCCTGAGCCCGCCGACACCATCCCTGGGGGGACCGCGACATGGCTGAGGGATTGCTGCTCGTCGGATGCGGCAAGATGGGCGCTGCACTGCTCGCCGGCTGGGTCGCCGCCGGCACCGCGCCGCGGCCGATCTTCGTGGTCGAGCCGAAGCCGGCGGCCGGTGCGGTACCGGCTGGCGGCGCCGTGACCTGCGTCGCGGGCGTCGATGCTCTGCCTCAAGGCTTTCATCCCGCGGTCGTCGTGCTCGCCACCAAGCCGCAGGTGATGGACGAGGTCGTGCCGGCCTATCGCCGCTTCGCCGGTGCCGGAACGGCGTTCGTCTCGATCGCCGCCGGCCGCACCATCGCTTACTTCGAGAAGCTTCTGGGCGGGGGCGCTGCGATCGTACGTTCCATGCCGAACACGCCGGCGATGGTCGGCCGCGGCATCACCGTGTGCTGCGCCAACGCCGCCGTCGACGGGCCCCAGCGCGCGCTCGCCGACCGCCTGATGGCCGCCGTCGGCGAAGTGGGCTGGGTCGAGGACGAGGCGTTGATCGACGCGGTCACAGCCGTCTCCGGCAGCGGCCCCGCCTATGCCTTCCTGCTCGCGGAGTGCATGGCAGAGGCCGGACGCGAGGCTGGCCTTCCGGCCGAGCTTGCGGATCGGCTCGCCCGCGCCACGGTCGCGGGTGCGGGCGAGCTGCTGCACCGCTCGCCGGAAAGCGCCGCCCAGCTGCGTCAGAACGTGACCTCGCCCAACGGCACGACCTTCGCCGCCCTGCAGGTCCTGATGGCGGCCGATGGCATGCAGCCGCTGCTGTCGCGCGCCATCGCCGCCGCCGCCAAGCGTTCGCGCGAGCTCGCGGGCTGACTGGCGATGGGGTTGTCGGCGTCCGCCGCGCGGTTCCAGGAACTGTTGCGCGCGGCCGGCTTCGCCAACGAGGTCCAGGAACTCGCCGCCTCGACGCGGACCTCGGCCGAGGCCGCGGCGGCGCTGGGCTGCGAGGTCGCGCAGATCGCCAAGTCGATCGTCTTTCGCGGCGGCTCGGGACGCGCCGTGCTGGTGATCGCCTCCGGTGCCAATCGTATCGACGAGAAGAAGGTCGCTGCCGCGGTCGGTGATACGATCCAC
>JALHRL010000085.1 GCA_022841465.1 Bacteroidia bacterium
TCACGCTTGTCGCGCTCCTAGATCGCGGCGACCTCGTCCTTCACCGCGGCGAAGGGGCGGCGCTGGCTCGGCGTGACCGCATCGACGCGCAGGAAGAAGTAGTTGCCGCCGCGCGTCTCGATTAGCCCGGAATCGCGGCCTGGTGCCGCCTCGCCGAAAGCGCGGAGCGCCTCGGGTGCTTCGTCGAAGACGGGCAGGGGAGCGCCGTTGCGATCGCGGCCCTGCGGGTCGGCTGAGTCGACGGCGACGACCGCGACGCCGGCAGCGCGCGCGACGTCCTGGATCGGCTTGCCTTCGTTGACGCCTTCCTCGATGCGCGTCGCGAGGCGATAGGCGAACTCGCTGGCGCCGCGGCGGACCAGCTCCTCGGCCATGCGATCGCGCATCTCCTCGAATTTCGGCTCCTTGCCGGCATCGATCTCGGTCACGCGGGCGATGAACGTGCCGAGGCCGGTCGCGAGCGGATCGGATGCCGCGCCCAGACCCAGCGCGAAGAGCGGCTTGGCGAGATCGGCGGGCAGCCCGGACTCGGTCACCTTGCCGATCGCCCTGACTTCTTCGGCCGACTGGCCGGCTTCCTTGGCGACCTCGAGGAAATCGGCGCCGGCATCGATCCTGGCCTTCGCCGCCTTGGCGGCGTCGAGCGTGTCGAAGCGGATCAGCTCCACGGCGCGGCGCTCGGCGACGGTGAACTCGCGCTTGCGGGCCTCGAACTCGGCGCGCAGCTGCGGCTCGTCGATGGGGATGCTGTCGCGCACCTCGTCGACACCGATGCGCACCACGACGCCCGACCGCAGCTCGGGATCGGTGAAGCGCTCGGCGCTGGCCTGATAGGTGCCCTGGAGGTCGGCCTCGGTCGGCGTGCCGGGATCCGGCATCTGCGCGGCGCCGACGAAGATCGCGTCGCCGCGGCGCTTCTCCTCGCGGTGGCGGTAAAGGCGGTCGGTAAGAGTGGGCGGGGCGCCGGCGCCGATCGACACGGCATCGATCAGCGCGGTGCGCGCGGCGTCGCCGCGCATCAGGTCGACGTAGCGCGCTTCGTTCAGGCCGTTCTCCTGGAGCAGGCGGCGGAAGGCGTTCGCGTCGAACACGCCATTGATCAGGAAGTTCGGATCCTCCTGGATCCGGCGCCGGACGACGGCATCGCTGACGATCAGCGACAGTTCCTGGGCCGCGCGATCGAGCGCCCCCTGATTGGCGACGCGCTCGACCGTCTGGGTCGCGAGACCGAACTGCTTCAGCACGTCGCGGTCGATCTCGCCGACGCTGCGGCGCAGGCGATCCAGGTCGCGCTGGAATTCGAGGCGCAGCCGTTCGGCCGGCACCGCTTCGCCGGCGATCGAAAGCGCCGGGGTCTCGGCGCGGCGCAGGAACTGATAGTCCCCGA
>JALHRL010000086.1 GCA_022841465.1 Bacteroidia bacterium
GACATCACGCTGAGCGGCGTGAAGCTGGCGCTGCCGCACGGTGTCGTGCTGGTCGAGAATCAGGACCTGCGCATAGCAGCGGGCGAGCGCGTGCTGATCACCGGCGCGTCCGGATCGGGCAAGTCGACGCTGTTCCGCGCGCTCGCCGGCATCTGGCCGTTCGGCGACGGCACGATCGCCACGCCCAGCGAGTCGCGCGCCCTCTTCCTGCCGCAGCGCCCCTACCTGCCGATCGGCACGCTGGCCGAGGTTCTCCGCTATCCGCATCGCGGCGCCGATGCCAGCGACGAGACGCTCGTCGCGGCGCTCGGCGATGTCGGCCTGGGCCATCTCGGGCCGGCGCTGGCCGAGCACGCGCATTGGGCGCAGCGCCTGTCGGGCGGCGAGCAGCAGCGCGTGGCGATCGCGCGCGCGCTGGTGCTGAAGCCCGACTGGCTGTTCCTCGACGAGGCGACGGCCGCCGTCGACGAGGCCACCGAGGCGCGGCTCTACACGCTGCTGCAGGATCGCCTGCGGGACAGCGCGATGATCTCGATCGGCCATCGTTCGTCGCTGCGCGCCTTCCATCGGCGCGAGCTGACCCTCATGCGCGATCCCGCCACCGGCCGTCCCGGAACGTTCCTCGACAAGCCGATCTGAGGATCAGCGGGCCGCTTCGCCGCTGGTCGCAGGCCGGCCGCGGAGCAGCCAGAGCAGGCCACCAGGAATGCCGGCGACGATCTGCGCGAGGCCGGTCGCGACCGACAGCGCCAGCGCGTCTGCCTCGCTCATGCCGACCAGCGCGAAGCCGAAGACCATCGCGCCTTCGCGCACGCCCCAGCCGGCGATCGAGATCGGCGCGAGCATCACCACGACGATCGGCGGAACGAGGACGAGGCAGTCGAGCAGGGCGAGCTCGACGGAGAGCGCCCGGGCGAGCAGCCAGACGCTCGCGATCACGCCAAGATGCACGACGATCGAGAGCAGCAGGATCGCGCGGCTTTCGCGCGCCGTGAGGACGATCCGGCGCATGTCGCCGACGAGGATCGTGAGCGGCTTGACGACCGGCCAGCGCGTGAGCGCGCCTAGCCGCTCGTCGGTGCCGAGGATCAGCACCGTCAGTCCCGCCAGGACGAGGATCGCCGGAATGGGCACAAGCCATCGCGTCCAGGGGACGTCGACGCGCTCGAGAAACACTGGGATCGTCAGCGTCGCGAGAACCAGCAGGACGCCCAGCGCGACGCCGCGATCGCACAGCACGGCCGAGACGGCGCGGCCCCAGCGGATGCCGTGGCGGGTCGTCATCCAGGCGCGTACGGCGTCGCCGCCGATCGATGATGGCAGGGTCTGGCTGAAGAACTGGCCGATCATCACCAACCGCACGGCCTCGG
>JALHRL010000087.1 GCA_022841465.1 Bacteroidia bacterium
CGCTGATCAAGTTATATTGAATGGTGGCGCTGGTGCAGTACTGGCTAACCTCAATCAAGTAACCGGCACCATCACCGGTTCCGGCGCTGGCTTCAGTGTCACTACCGACACTGGCTCGCTGACCGCCAATACCGTCACCTCCACCGGCGCCGTTGTGCTCAACGCCATCGGCGGCGGACTCACCGCTACCGGCGTATCGACCAACACCGGCAACATCGACCTAACCGCCGGCACTGGCAACATGCTAGCCACCACAATCAACAACACTTCGGCTGCAGGTACCACCAACCTGTCAGTCGTTGCGAGCGGTGACCTCACAGCTAACGGCGTAACTGGCAATGGTGCAGTAACCCTGGCTAATACTTCCGGAGCTGGCTTCGGCGACGTTAACCTGACTGGCGACGTCACTTCCAACAACGGACTGCTCACCATCACCAGCGGCACTGCTGCTAACGCTGCTGTCACGCTCTCGGCCAATGCTGACGCCTCCGGCAACTCAGTCAACATCAATACTCAACAGTTGAGCCTCGGCAACACAGCAACAGTCAATGCCGACACCACCGGCATCAATATAATCTCCAACTCCGCCTCCGGCGATCTGGTTGTAGACATGGTCACAGGCTCGGCTATCAATGCCAACGCCGGCGGTCAGACTATCAACTTCAATAGCGCTGGAACGCCCAACTCGGTCAAGATCAACACCAACCCGACTCAAGGTCTAATCTCCGCTTCTACTGGCTTCGTCAACTTCAATGGCGGCACCGAAGCTGTCAACGTTGATGTCAATCAAATCGTAGGTTGTGTTGGCGGCTCCGGCGATCCGTTCAATGTTACGGTCGCTTCAGGCAACCTCTCCGTCGGCGGTACTTCCGCTGGCAACCTGGTCTTCTTGAACAACAGCGGCGACATCACCTTCTGCTCCAACTGCACCAGCACAAGTGGCTCGATATCTGCGACCACAACTAATGCCGGTAGCTCCGTCATCGTAAGCACAGGCGTCACCGTTAACGCCGCCACCACTGTCACATTCACCACCAATGCCGGCTCTGTCGACAACAACGGCACCGTCATCGGCGGCACCGGCGTTACTCTCAATACAGCTACTGTCGACAACGACGGCAGCATCACCGCAACCACCGGCACTCTTCAAATCAACGCCAGCACTGTTAACAACAATGCAGGCTCGACATTGCAGGCTTCCGCAGGTAGCGTCAACTTCGAAGCTCCTGGCGCACTTGCCGTCAACCTCGGCGCTGGTTCCAACATCAACGCCATCGGCGCTGGCAACGATGTCAGCTTCAATCCTGCTACCTCCGGCGCTATCACCATTGCTGGCGCCGGCGACGG
>JALHRL010000088.1 GCA_022841465.1 Bacteroidia bacterium
TTCGTTTTCTAGAACAGCCTTTTTTTGCTGCGTCGTCGCAACAAGAGCTTTTCTATTGTGAACAGATTCTTCTTCTTTTTTTTCTTGTGAAGAGAGCGTGCTAAGCCTCGTTTTTATTGATTTCAGTGTATCGCTGATCCTCTGCAGGACCTGCATGCCGAGTTTTAGCCTCGTGTTTTCCTCGGGAACTTTCTTTTCAATCACTTGAATAGACCGATCAAGAGTGCGTATAGCTTCTTTCTTTTGCTCTATATCTTTTTCTACTTTTTCAAGATCAATCACAAGTGTTTTACTTTCTTGGCTTCGACGGAGAACTTCTTGCTGTAATCTTGCGATATCAGTTTGAAGAAGCTGCTTTTTACGGCGCGCTTCAACTTCTTTCTGCACAGTACGCGCACGCTCTGCAGCTTCTCTGTCACGTGCAGCTTGTACGCTCGCGGTTTTCTTGTCAAAAGGATCAAAGGTGGACATGTGAGTATTATCTCATTTTTTAGAGAAACAAATAGAATAATACAGCTTGAACTAATAGACTTACGAAAAACACTTTTTTGTAATTTTGATATTCTACAGTATTCACCAAAATAGCAGCTATTATCGCAGGGGCTACCCAAAGAAAATGAGCTATTATTGAACCCTCCAAAATCTCATTTATTGCTCCTGGTATCGTATGATCCTGGAATATCTTATAAAGCGTAACTGGAAATAAAATTAATAAAAAAGCAAAATAGATTGACAAAAGTATTCTTGAAAAGTTGGCCATGTGTATTATTTGCTTTTATTGTTAGAATTTTTCCCCCTCTACCAATTATGGTCTTCCGATTCTCTCTTCAAAAGATTCTGCTAAACATTCAAATGTTGCTTCTTTCATGAAAAAGACGTAGTGATGTAGAACCCCTGCTTTTTCGAAATTTGCTACCTGCCTAAAGGTATCAAAATACTCTTTGGGAACATTTTCAGCTTCATAAAAGCTATTCCAAACTATACCTCGTGGAAAGGTATCTTTATTCCATAGTTCATGCTCATTTAGAAAAAAACCTTCATCATTTGGTTTTCCTATTCTATAACAATAAACTTTTTTAAAAAAAATAGCCCCAACTGAATCTTCTTTGAACTTAAAAACAAAATAATTCAGTGCGAAGGAAAGAGTAATATTATTTTCGTCTAGTTTAATTTCTGGATCAGCAATATTTGGATCTGATTCGTAATTTGAATTTATTTTTCGTAAATTGATCATATTTAAAACTGGAGTCACTTTTTACTTCCAGTAACTCTTATTTTATCTGTACCTAATGGTGGAAATCTGTTTCTTTCTAATTTTTAATAATTAAAGAAGCATCTTTG
>JALHRL010000089.1 GCA_022841465.1 Bacteroidia bacterium
AAAATTTAGAGCTGGAGAATTAGCTGTTCTAAAGAATGAAATTACAGCAAGAACTGCTTATATTGCAACTAGAATAAATCAGTTAAATACAGTACTAGGAACTATATCACAAGATGTTAGTTCAGGTAATATCCTATCCTCTTCCGGATTCTATGGAGATAGAATGGGGATATTAAATCTAAGACTTAATTTGATGAATGGTTCTTTAAGAAAGATTGAAAGTTTAAAGCTAGCTGAAAAATCACAAGATGAAGCTATTAATTCAAACGCTAATGCGGCAAGTGTATACTCGTCTGTACTGAAGGTAGTAGCATTTAGAGCACCAGCTACTAATATCACTACTATACATGTAAAAGATGCTACAGGATTTAGTGTTAACGATAACGTATATATCGCTTCGGATAATCAAGCTGAAATTTCTACTACGATTATTTCTATATCGGGAAATGCTGTGACTTTAGCGATTGCTATACCTGAGAAGTATAGACAAAATGAAAACGCAAGAATGTACAAGGAACTCTAACTATCTTTAGTTGATGTTATAAGCTTTTTAGCTTCACCCATCCAACTCAATTCTTCTACTTTAGAAAGCATCTTACCTTTAACTTTATCGTATTGCTCATGATAATAATCTAAATCTATTTTATTACCATTCATCCTATCCATTTCCATCTTAACAGCTAAAGAATTTAATTCCTTATCATGCTCGTCTAGTAGATAGTCTCTGATAATATCTCTTAAAGAATCATCAGTCATTTCGCTATAGCCATTAGCTTTATTAATTTTATCCATAATACTATCAATGTACTTATCTATTTTCATCATTTACAACTCGTAGTTAACTCGTCAATGTAATACATATAATGCTTTAGCATACAAAATTCATCGAACTCACTTGGATGCATTAGACTAGCTGGACATCCGTCCCATAAATAACCTTTCTTTTCAGCTAAGCCTAATTTAAATACAATATCCTCAAAAAACCCAATAAAACCAGTACTTACTTCCGTATGGAAATTATTGCATATACAATGACCTAGTTCGTGATATATCGTAAATGCTTTTGATGTAGGAGATGCATATTTCCAATACTCTTTATCAATGTAGATAATAGTATTGTCTTGAAACATACCATAGCACTTACCTATAGTATTCCACTTACCATTCTTATCTTTAGGGAAAGTAGTAAATACGATCTTATTAGTCTTTAGTTTATACTCATACCTAGAGCCTTCAATCATATATTTAAAATCTTGAATATAAGGCTTAAATTCTTTATGAGTTTCTCTAGTTGTATAGTCTGCTATTACAGAAC
>JALHRL010000090.1 GCA_022841465.1 Bacteroidia bacterium
GAGGAAGAGGAACGAGCCGGTCGGGCGGTCGGGGTCGCTGATGCCCGCGCGCGTGCGACGCACGGCCTCGCTCACGGCGGCGACGGCGTCGCGCTGGCCGATGATGCGCTTGCCCAGCTCGGCCTCGAGGGTGAGAAGCTTCTCGGTCTCGCCCTGCGTCAGCTTGTCGACGGGGATGCCCGTCCACGCGGCGACGACCGCCGCGATGTCGTCGTCGGTCACCTGGTCGTTGACCATGCGCGGGCCGCTCTCGACGCTCTCGGCCTCGGCGAGCTGCCGCTCGATGCCCGGGATGATCTCGTAGTTGAGCTTCGAGGCCTGCTGGTACTCGCCCTCGCGCATGGCGCGGTCGAGCGCGATGCGCGCGTCGTTGAGGCGCGTCTTGAGCTCGCCGACGGCGGTCAGCCCCGACTTCTCGATGGTCCAGCGCTGCTGCAGGGCATTGCGCTGCGCGGTCTTCTCCTTCAGCTCGTCGCGCAGCTTCGCGAGCCGCGCCTTCGAGGCCTCGTCCTTCTCCTTCTTCAGGGCGAGCTCCTCGATCTCGAGGCGGGTGACCGCGCGCTTGAGCTCGTCGAGCTCGACGGGGCTCGACTCGATCTCCATCTTGAGTCGGCTCGCGGCCTCGTCGACGAGGTCGATGGCCTTGTCGGGCAGCTGGCGGCTCGTGATGTAGCGATTGCTGAGGGATGCCGCGGCGACGAGGGCGCTGTCGGCGATCGACACCTTGTGGTGCGCCTCGTAGCGCTCCTTGAGGCCGCGGAGGATCGCGACCGTGTCCTCCACGCTCGGCTCGCCGACGAAGACCTGCTGGAAGCGGCGCTCGAGCGCGGCGTCCTTCTCGATGTGCTCGCGGTACTCGTTGAGCGTCGTCGCGCCGATCATGCGCAGCTCGCCGCGGGCCAGCATGGGCTTGAGCATGTTCGCGGCCGCGACCGAGCCCTCGCCGCCGCCCGCGCCCATGAGCGTGTGCAGCTCGTCGATGAAGGTGATGACCTGGCCGTTCGACTCGTCGATCTCTTTGAGCACGGCCTTGAGGCGCTCTTCGAACTCGCCGCGGTACTTCGCGCCGGCCACGAGGGCCGCGAGGTCGAGGCCCACGAGCTGCTTGTCCTTGAGCGAGTCGGGCACGTCGCCCGCGACGATGCGCTGCGCGAGGCCCTCGACGACGGCGGTCTTGCCGACGCCCGGCTCGCCGATGAGCACGGGGTTGTTCTTCGTGCGGCGGCTGAGCACCTGGCTGACGCGACGGATCTCGGCGTCGCGGCCGATGACGGGGTCGAGCTTGCCCGAGCGGGCGATCTCGGTGAGGTT
>JALHRL010000091.1:0-958 GCA_022841465.1 Bacteroidia bacterium
TTGGGTTGGTTTACGGGGGGCTGTTCCCATTGTGTTTGCAACTTATCCGCTTTTGGCAGGAATTGATAAAGCCAATATGATTTTCAATATCGTATTTTTTATTTCGGTTACTTCGGTTCTCATTCAAGGAACAACTTTATCAATTGTGGCAAAGTGGCTCAATGTGGCATTACCCGAAAAAGCAAAAAAAATCACTGAATTAGACCAACTTGTTTTAGACCTTCCTAAATCATCATTGCAAGAATTTGAGATTTTGCCCGACTTTCACGCTGTAGGCAAAAGAATTGTTGATTTGAATTTTCCAAAATCAGCCTTTATTATTATGATTAAGCGAAATGGAGAATTTATTCGCCCCGGTGGCTCAACTATTATTGATGCAAAAGATATATTAATGGTGCTTGCCGACAGTAAGGAAGATTTCACAAAAGTAAATGATAGTCTTTACAAGCCAAAAACGTAACAAAATGAAAAAACGATTTATCATACTTATTGACTTTTCGGAGTATTCAAGCAACTTAATAAAGTATGCTTCCGATTGGAGTAAACAGGCAAATGCTGAATTGCTCTTGGTTCATCAGTCCATTGTGTTAGCCCCTGCACTTACTGACAATGAAAGCCGACATCAAATTGCGGAACAAACTAATGAAGAAGCATTGCAAAAATTGAAGGTATTAGCAAAAGAACTAATTCCGCCATCCATAAAAGTTACATTCAATGTTTCGGAAAGCAATTTACAACTTACACTCCCCAAACTTTTAGAAGAACCTTATGACAATTTAATTTTTACGGGAATAAAAGGAACGGGCTTACTCAAAAAGTTATTTCTTGGAAGCGTAGCTCTTCAGGTTATTGATAACACAAAAAATATTATTGTTGCAATGCCCAAGGAAATTGATACTTTTTCACACGAAAAAATATTTGTGGCAGTAACAGAAAAGCACCCATTGAATATTTTAGA
>JALHRL010000091.1:968-1296 GCA_022841465.1 Bacteroidia bacterium
AAGTTTTTGAATTTCATTGACAGTAAAAACACCACTATTACCTTTTTCTATTTGGCAAAACCCAACAAAAAAACAAAAGGAATTGAAAAACACCTTAAAGAATTAACAGAAATGTTTTCAGACAAATACAACACTTCATTTACTATTTACGAAGGTAATAATCCATTTAGCGACATAAAAAAAGTAATTAATAATAGAATTGATGAAATGTTGATTGTTCAAAAAGGCTCACGCCTTTTGACCGACCAACTTTTCAGACGGTTTTTAATAAACGAATTAGTATATGAAGGGCAAACCCCTTTAATTGTTTTACCTTAAACTTGAAAAA
>JALHRL010000092.1 GCA_022841465.1 Bacteroidia bacterium
GTTCCCGCTCTTGCGGACAACTTCGTCTGGGTGAATGCGGCGGGCGGGTTCTGGGACGACCCCGACAACTGGTTCAGCGGGCAGGCGAACCCGGGAATCCCGGGCGTCGCCGACAGGATCTTCGTGAAGCCCGCCTCGCGTGCGACGGTCACCATGCGGCAACTGCCCGGCACGACGGTGCCACCGCTGTCCGAGTACTTCGCGGCCAGTGTCGACGTGGATACGCCGTTCGTTCTGGCCGGCGGTCAATTGCTCGTCACGGGGGACGCCCTCTTCCGGGACAGTGTCACGTGGACCGGTGGCGGCTTCAGTGTCACGCCCGGTTTCGGGAGCGGGACATGGACCTTCAAGAAGGGGGTGCAGATCCAGGGCCTCTCGCTCGCCCCCATGAATGGCAATGCCGTCGTGCTGGAAGGCGCTTCCGTTCTCGACAATGCCGGGCTCCTCTGGCAGGCGGCCACGACGATTGCGCAGGGTGCCACCGTCGAGATGCGGGGCAGCCGGACGGTCAATTTCCTCGGCGGCCTCGATCTGCGCGGCACCATCGATCGCACCGTGGCCGGGCAGGCCGACGACGAAGCCCTGCTGGGATTCTCCGGCGCGGGCCTGGCGGGGACGGTGCGCAATCGTGCCGGCACGCTGCGGCTGCTGCAGCAGTCGAGGGGTTTCGGGAGCCCTGAGACGGTCCACACGGGCACTTTCGTCGTCGACGCCGGCGCCGTCATGCAGTTCGAGGGCACGCAGACCGTGCGGGGCACCATCCAGGGTGACGGCGCAGTCCATTTCGTCGCCGGCACTACGACGCTCGACGCTGCGAAGTTTCTCGTGACGGGTGCGGTGTCTGCCTCGGGCGGTGCCTTCGTCCACTGGCTTGGCAACGGCACCCTGCAGTCGCTCGACGCAGCGGGCGGCAATTTCACGATCGACGGCGAACTCGTCGTGGCGGGTGCCGCGAAGATCGACGGGCTGACCGTGGCCGGTACCCCGACGTCCGTGATCCGCTTCCAGTCCGGTGCCGCCGTCAGCGGCGCGCACATTCAAGCGGGAGGAACGGCCGAGTTCGGGGGCGTCACGACGGTCAGCGGGTTCGGGAGTCTCGGCGCCGGTGAGGACGGCCGGCTGAAGGTCCTCGCCGGCGGCAGGCTTCAGCTCGAAGGCGCCGGCATCATGTCCGGCGGCGGGCAACTGAGCAATCTGGGGCAGATCCAGCGCAACACCGTCGCCGGCAAGTTCACCCTTGGCCTCGACACGCAGAACGACGGCGTCGTCTCCGTTCAGGCGGG
>JALHRL010000093.1 GCA_022841465.1 Bacteroidia bacterium
CGACGTGCACGCCGCGCGCCGCGACATCCGTCGCCACGAGCACGCGCACGCTGCCGTCGCCGAACGCGGCGAGGTTGCGGTCGCGGGCCGGCTGCGAGAGGTTGCCGTGCAGGTCGACCGCGGGGATTCCCTGCTCGGTGAGCGACTTCGCGAGCTTCTTGGCGGTGTGCTTGGTGCGCATGAAGAGGATGCGGCGGCCGCTGCCCGAGGCGAGCGCGGTGATCATGCGCTTCTTCTCGTCGGCGCCCGAGAGCTCGAACACGTGGTGCGTCATGTCGGCGACGGGCGAGTTGGCTTCGTCGACGGAGTGCATGACGGGGTTGTGGAGGAACTGCTTCACGAGCTTGTCGACCCCGTTGTCGAGGGTCGCGCTGAACAGCAGGCGCTGGCCGTCGTTCGGCGTGGCTTTCATGATGCGGGTCACGCCGGGCAGGAATCCGAGGTCGGCCATGTGGTCGGCCTCGTCGAGCACGGTGATCTCGACGGCGTCGAGCGTCACGAAGCGCTGCTGCATGAGGTCTTCGAGGCGGCCGGGGCACGCGACGATGATGTCGACGCCGGCGTTCAGCGCCTGCACCTGACGGTGCTGGGAGACGCCGCCGAAGATGGTGGTCGTGGTGAGGCCGTAGGCCTTCGCGAGCGGCTCGAGCACGGCGTTGATCTGCGTGGCGAGCTCGCGCGTCGGGGCGAGCACCATGCCGAGCGGGGCGCCCTTGCGGCGCGATCCGCCGGCGAGGCGGGTGCCGAGGCGCGCGATCATCGGAATGGAGAAGGCCAGGGTCTTGCCCGAGCCGGTCTTGCCGCGGCCGAGCACGTCGCGCCCGGCGAGGGTGTCGGGGAGAGTGTCGACCTGGATGGGGAAGGCCTCGGTCTTGCCCTGCGCGGTCAGCACCTCGACGAGCGGATACGGAACGCCGAGGGCGCTGAAGGTCTGGTTCTGGGTAGTCATGGTGGTGCCTTTCGAGCGTGCGCGATCCCCGGCATCCGCGACCGAGCGGTCAGGATGCGGTGCGCGCGCTGGGTCTCGGTGAGGCGACAGCGCGCGGCAACAGGAATCGAAGTGGCGACGGCGGCAGTGGCCGACATCGTTCGCCGTGAGAAAGTATCGAACCGCCGGATGCGCGAGTCGGTGCGCGAGGGGCGGGATGAGGAAGCGTTCTACGACGCAGGAGAGCTGAGAACAGTTCTGCCTATGCCTCAACCGTAGCAGGTCGCCCCGACGACCGGCCTCAGAGCACCAGCCGCCCGTCGCCGTAACGCTCGCCGACCGGGA
>JALHRL010000094.1 GCA_022841465.1 Bacteroidia bacterium
ACTCAGCCCCGTCAAACACCACCTCCATTGCGCGCCAAATTTATTTTTTTAACAACATCACTCTCAAAACTTCGCCCATCACGGTTAACAACTGCGGCGAAAATTCGCGATTTGAAACCTCTTTCATCGTTTTTGGATCGCACGAAAAAGTACACTTAAAAGTTTCAGAACCGCGAGTCACTTCTAAGCTGACGCTTGCTTGTTCTTGCGACTCGCTCTCTTTGCGTTCAAATTCCCCCAACATTCTGTCCACCGCAACTTGCAGTTCACTAACAGCATTATCAAAATCAACCCTGTTCATTGCGCGCCAATTTTTATTATTACTTCCATGAAATCAGAGCTCGAGTAGCAGTGTACCAGGATGCGCCCTTAATGTGTTCGACCTGATATCCAAGTTTTTGTAATTCAATGATCATGTCCATATCCGTCACAGTAGCCAGGGTCCAGAAACCTTTAGTTGCGGCTTCTTTAATTTCGTTCATTAACGCATTCCATCTTTGTTGCTTAGTTGTCTGAAGTTCTCCAAATCGTGAAAGTTCACGTGCGTCTCTTATGGTGACAGTATTGACGCAATCCTCCATTGCGCGCCAAATTTTATTATTCGATTTCAATTTCATTGGTTTCTTCCTCCACCAAAACAACCACATATCGTTCGTGATAATAATGATTGTATTCAGCACAAATGTTTAGAGTTTCAAGATGCGCGTCCTCCTTTTTACACCATATTCGAACAGTTGTGCCGTCATCAAAATGCACCCAGAACATACGGTTTTCACTCATTTTTTTTATTAAAATAAGCCCCTAATCCATAACCGAGCAAACTCAGAAAAACAATGCGGACGATCGAAAGCCGAGTTTCTTCAAACTGAATATTGATTCCCAGCGACGCAACGAGCCCGCCGACAAAAAGAATGTTGTTTTTGTCCGTGCTGCCCATAATTGTGGAGCCCACGAATATCATCCCGTCAGAATAATCCAAATTCATGCCCTTATTTATTATAATTTCCTACAAGAAATCCGGCTCCGTATTCAGCCAAATCAGTCATTGTGTTCTCGTCAGGTGTCAACACTTGATAAGCAATAAAAAAAGGAGTTACTGCTGGCTCGATTGAAGCAAGTAATCCCAGGCTAAAATGCCAAAGGCTGTTCCATCCATCTGAAAACGGCAATCTCATTTATTTGACTCCCCCTTCACCCAAAGTTCAAGCAAAATCATTCCGATGGCCACCTCAACCACACCGGCTCCC
>JALHRL010000095.1 GCA_022841465.1 Bacteroidia bacterium
GACGTTCGCGCGACCCACGCCGGCACAGAAGCCGCGGGGATTGGCGAGCAGGATTTTCATCGGCTACTCCGGGCAGCAGCACGTTCGCGCTGCCATTCATTCCAGGCATCGATCAGCAGCAGGCCGGCACCGATCGTGATGGCGGCGTCCGCAACATTGAATGCCGGGAAGTAGGCGGCGCCCCAGTGCACATGCACGAAGTCGATGACGAAGCCATGCTGCAGCCGGTCGATGACGTTGCCGATGGCGCCACCCATGATCAGCGCCAGGCCGGAGGACAGCGCGAGCTGCTGCCGCGGATCGATGCGCCGCAGCCACCAGACGATGCCGATGCTGACGATGAGCGCGAGGCCCGTGAAGAACCAGCGCTGCCAGCCACCGGCGTCGGCCAGGAAGCTGAAGGCCGCGCCCGGATTGTGCAGCCGGGTGATGTCGAGCACCGGCAGCACGACCACCGATTCATAGAGCTCGAAGTTCGATTCGATCCACGCCTTGGTGAGCTGGTCGAACGCGATGATCGCGATCGACAGCGGCAACCAGCGCCAACCGCTGCGGCCGGCCGGCAGGTGACTGACATCCATGTCGGTTTCGTTGTTCACGCAATCAGCCTCGTTTCGCCACCGTCGCCGTCGAAGTCGGCGATGTTCTCGATGCAGCGGCCGCACAGCTCCGGGTGCTCCGCATGGCTGCCGACATCGGCCCGATAATGCCAGCAACGCACGCACTTGGTGGCCTGGCTGCGGCGCACTTCGATGCGCACTGCTTCCCCGAGCGTCGCGCCCGGCACGGCGCCCGCCGATGCCGCTGGGGGCGCACCGACGTGCACGCGGGCTTCCGACACGATCAGCAGGAAACGCAGTTCGTCGCCGAAGGCGGTCAGCTTCTCGCCCGTGGCGGCCTCGCACCACAGGTCGATCTCGGCCTCGAGCGGCGCGCCGATCGTGCCAGCCGCGCGCAGCTTCTCGAGCTCGCGCGCGACGTCGCCGCGCAGCCGCAGCAGCAGATCCCAGTCGCGCAGCAGCTCGGGCACCTGCGGTAGTTCATGCCAGGTGCTGTGCAGCACGGACGCGGCACGCTGGCCCGGCAGGTGCTTCCAGATCTCCTCGGCCGTGAACGACAGCACCGGCGCGAGCCAGCGCACCATCGCCTCGGCGACGTGCCAGATCGCGGTCTGCGCCGAACGGCGCGCGAGCGCGCGCTTCGGCAGCGTGTACATCCGGTCCTTCAGCACGTCGAGATAGAAGCC
>JALHRL010000096.1 GCA_022841465.1 Bacteroidia bacterium
GCTGCAGCTGCGCCAGGTTGCCGCCGTGGCCGTTCCAGCTGAGCAGGGCCGCGCCAGGCGGGCCGAGCAGGGCCGTGGGCAGCAGCGGCGGCGGCAAGGCGTCGACCTGGGCAGCGCCGGCCTCGTTGGACAGATGGAAGCCCAGCACCACCGGGTGGCGCTGCAGAACGGCAGCCAAGCGGCTGTCGTCGTCGAGTTGTGGCCGCAGGGCTTGCCAGGCCGCCTGGAAGCCGGCGTCACCGCGCAGTGCACCCTGCGCCAGCTTGTCCACAGCGGCCAGGCCAGAACTCTGGTCGGGCTGGGCCAGCACCAGGTCCAGGCCCACCAGCCGGGCGCCTCCCTGCGAAAACGCGGCATCCAGCAGGGCGGCCAGCTGGCGCCTGGGCCAGGGCCAGCGGCCGTGGTCGGCCAGTGCCTGTTCGTCGATGTCGACGACCACCACCTGCGGGTCGGCCTGGCGCGGCGCCAGCAGCCGCAGGCGCAGGTCGTACAGGGGGTTTTCCAGTGCCTGCAATGGCGCCGTCGGCCCCGGCCACAGCGCCAGGCAGGCGATCACCAGGGTCAGACCCAGGCCCCAGCGGAGTCGTCCGCGCCACCAGCCGGCCCGGCTGCGGTCGTCCGCTGGCCTGGGATCAGCGGATCTTGATCTCGACACGGCGGTTGCGCGCCTCGGCCACCTCGTCTTCCGTGGGCACCGCCGGTTCACGTTCGCCACGCCCGACGGCGGTGACGGCGCTGCGCGCCACGCCCGCGGCCACCAGCAGGTCGCGCACCGCTTCTGCGCGTGCCAGCGACAGCCGGTCGTTGGCCTCGACCGACCCCACCCGGTCGGTGTGGCCCGTCACCACCACCTCGGCCGCCGGCAAGGCAGCCAGCGCGCTGCGCATCTCGGCCACCACCGCGTCGGCCCCGGCAGCCAGGCGGTTGCCGTTGGGTTCGAACTGCACGGTGAAGCTGCGCGGCCGGGCCGGTTGCTGCGCCAGCAAGGCGCCGTAGACATCGCGCACCGCACCGGCCGAGGTGGTTGCCGGCTGCAGGCTGCCGCCCTTGACTTCGGCGGTCGCGTAGGGCTGGGTCAGCAGCAGGCGCTGGGTGCCGGCGGTGACTTGCACCGCGCTCAGGCTGCCATCGGGCTGCGGCAGCAGGATCACCCGGTCGGACACCTTTGTGGCGCAACCGCCCAGGGCGGCAAGGCCGACCAACGCGGCGGCTGCGGCCGTTCGATAG
>JALHRL010000097.1 GCA_022841465.1 Bacteroidia bacterium
GAATGTCACCGTTTGCGACCCGATACCAATGTAGTCAATGTCGCCGGTTGTAGCGGTATTGTTGGCGGTAGAAAACTGCACCGTTACGTTCACGTCTACCGGATTGCTCAGGGTCACTGTGAACACTTGCGGCGTGAGGTTCTCCGCCTGGCTGACGTTACCCGCCAGCGCCACTACTGCGCTGTCGTCGTTCAGAATAGTCCCCACTTGCGGCGAACCTGCAATAGTGATGGCTGCCGCTTGCACCGCCGAAGTGCCGGTGATAATACCGAGCGTAGTGGTAAAGGTTTCGTCGAGTTCTACTGTATTGTCAGGTAATGAATTTACGGTGAAACTGCGTACTTCATTCACATTTCCTGTAAATACCAGCGTATTATCATTATCGGTATAATCGTTGTTGACAACCGTAGCAGTACCGTCGTTGGTATTGTAGGCTACCGTAAAGCCGCCTTGTACCGCTTTATCAACTGTTGCATTGAAGGTAAACATGGAACCTTCCGCTGCGGAAGCGCCACCCGACAAAGTTAGCGTAGCGAAATCGTCGTTGGTGATTGTACCTGTACCTGGCGTCATACCCAAGCCGCCGTTAACCGGATTGCTCAGGGTCAGGATAATTGTTTCATTGTTTTCTACCACCAAATCACCATTTACTGTTACCGAAACGGTTTGGCTCAAAGCGCCGCCCATCGGAAAGTTGATCGTCCCGGAAGGATTGGAAACGTAATCCGTGCCCAGCGTGGCTGTACCTGCCGATACAGCATAATTAACGGAAGAGGTAGTGGTGTTCGTGGTACGGTTAATTGTAAAGGTCAGCGTCGCCGTACCGGCATCACCTTCCACAACGGAAGGGTTGTCGACAGAAAACTGGTTGCTGACGATATTGGTCCTGTAATCTTCCACTTCGCCGTCGGCGGCCGGGCCTCCGTTCGTCAGGCCGCCCGCCGAACTGAAGCGGAAACGCAGGTAGGAAAAACCCACTGTGGCGTTGGCAGGTACGGCAAACATCAGCACATTGTCGCCCGCAACGAGTGCAATATTGTCAAATATTTTCTCCCCAGCATCGTCGAGGCGACGGTCCCAGTCGAAATCCATAAAGGCGTCCAGTCTACCCGGTTGGGAAGCATTTACCGTAATGGTGGCCATCGTACCTGTCACGAAAACACCGGGCAGGGTCACACCGTCTTCGTCGTCGCCATCCGCATCCGTGTCGTCGCCATTAGCG
>JALHRL010000098.1 GCA_022841465.1 Bacteroidia bacterium
CGGCGAGATCGTTGCAGAAGCGTCGGAGGGCTTCTCGGTGCAGAAGATCGGCTTCGAGCGCTTCCTCTCGATCGTCGCGGTGCGGCAGCCGCTGCTCTATGGCATCGCCTGCGTGGTCCTGGCGCTGTTCACGGGCTGGCTCGGCGGCGTGGTGTTCCGCCGCTAGCGGCCCGCGCCTCGACTAGCCTTTCACCGCACCGCCGGTGAGACCGCTGATGATGTAGCGCTGGGCCAGCAGGAAGAAGGCGAGGGCGGGGAGCAGCGTGAGCGTCAGGTAGGCAAGAATGCGCGGCCAGTCCGATCCGAACTCGCCCTGGTACTGCATGATGCCGAGCGGCCAAGTGTAGCTGGCCTCGGAATTGAGCACGATCAGCGGCAGGAGGAAGTTGTTCCAGCTGCCGACGAAATTGAAGACCCCCACGGTGGCGATGATGGGGAGGCTGAGCGGCAGCGTGATGTACCAGTAGATGCGGATGTAGCCGCAGTTGTCCATGCGGGCGGCATCGATCAGTTCCTTGGGGAGCTCCTTGAAGAAGTTGTGAAAGAGCAGGATCGAGAAGCTGAGGCTGAAGGCGACCTGGACGATGATGATGCCGAGGTGGCTGTTGAGAAGCCCGAGGTCGCGCAGCTTGATGAACAGCGGCAGGATCGCGGTGGCGGAAGGAAACAGCAGGCCGAGCAGCAGATAGGCCATGAGATAGCGGCTGCCGAAGAAGCGGATGTGCGCAAAGGCGAAGGCCGTCATCGAAGCGAGGAGCACCGAAACGACAACGGTTGCCAGCGCGATGAAGAGCGAGTTGCCCAGCGAGCGGAACAGCGTGGGTCCGAAGATGACCTCGGTGAAGCGCACCGGATCCCAGCTCGCCGGCAGCCCGAAGGGATTGACCCGCAGCTCACCGATCTCTTTGAAGCCGCCGAGGAAGGTCGTGTAGAACGGCACGATCACAAAGGCCGCGATCAGCAGCAGCGAGAGCCACTGGACCGGCGAGATGATCGGCTGGCGCCTCTTTCTCGCTGCCGCGGGCATCAGCTCTGCTCCGACTTGAACAGGATGTGGCGGTAGGCGAGCGCGACGATCACGCAGGCGACAAAGAGCATGACGCTCACCGCGCCGCCGAAGCCGATCTTCATGCGCAGGATGCCGAACTGGTAGAGGAAGGTCACGATCGAGTGGCTCGAGTGCGACGGACCGCCGTTGGTCAGCGGGATG
>JALHRL010000099.1 GCA_022841465.1 Bacteroidia bacterium
TGCCGACTGGCCGGGTCTCGCACGGCAGTTCATCGAATCGCTCGGACTCACCGTCAACGCGTACACGACGCAGATCGAACCGCATGACTGGATCGCGGAGTATTGCGATGCCGTCGCCGCGATCGACACCGTGCTGCTGGATTTCGCACGCGACTGCTGGGGCTACATCAGCCTGGGCTATCTGCGCCAGCGTCCGGTCGCTGGCGAAGTGGGCTCTTCGACGATGCCGCACAAGGTCAATCCGATCGACTTCGAGAACGCCGAGGGCAATTTCGGCGTCGCCAATGCGCTGCTGCGGCATTTCGCCGAAAAGCTGCCCGTGTCCCGTTTCCAGCGCGACCTCACCGACTCGACCGTGCTGCGCAACCTCGGCGTTGCACTCGCGCACGCGCTGATCGGCTGGCGTTCGCTCGCGCGCGGGCTCGCGAAGATCGAACCCGATGCAGCGCGACTCGCCGCCGATCTCGATCCGGCCTGGGAAGTGCTTGGCGAAGCCATCCAGACGGTGCTGCGCGCGGCAGGCGTGCCCAACGGTTACGAACTGCTGAAGGAGTTCACCCGCGGGCGCGCGATCGACCGACAGTCGCTGCAGCAGTTCGTCGCTACCCTGCCATTGCCGGAAGCCGAGAAAACGCGCCTCGCGGCCCTGACTCCGGCAGATTATGTCGGCTGGGCGGGGCGACTCGCGACCCAGAGCTGAATCCCGGCTCGCCATAATCCCGCTTCGAATGAGACCCGGCTCGCGCTTTGCGCGAGCACTGGCATAAGTGCAGCGCAAAGCGTGACGGATTCGTCTGCCCGCATGCGGCCTTGCGACGGACGATGCAGGTCACCGCGGCCGCAGAGCCGTGTCAGGGACATGCGGTTTCGTGGAAACCACCGGGGAATTCGAACTGCGAGTACTGACGGACGCCCAGGCGTCGCGTCGCACGGCAGCCTTTACCGCGCAGTCATCGACGATGACGGTGCTGACGACGCGCGATGAAATGCGCGCCGCCATCAATCGCATTGCCGCCAGCGCGCAGCGACTGCTGTCGATCTACACGCCGGATCTCGAACCCGAACTGTACGACACGAACGAATTCCTCGAGATCGTCAAGCGCTTCGTGCTGTCCCGGAACTTCGCCAAGGTGCGGGTGATGCTGGGCGACCCGTCGAGGGTGGAGCGCGATGCGAACCGCTTCATGGCC
>JALHRL010000100.1 GCA_022841465.1 Bacteroidia bacterium
ACGCGGCCCCGCCCCCCTGCGCGCCGACCCTATGCACACCCAAAACCACTCCGCCCCGTCCTCCCCCCTCCTCTCCACCCCCTCCGCGTCCCGCCAATCCAATCCCAGTTACGTCAAATCCACACCCACTACACCACCCATCCGCGCAAACAGGTCATCGCGCGCAGTTCACTGCCAAAACGCCCACATTCTGTACCTCAGCAAGCCCCGACCCTTCCACAACTCCCTTACAGGCAAACCCCTTGCGCCAAACTACGATTCCACCGCGAAAAAAAATGCGCACAACCAAATTTCCCCCGTTTTGCCCCTCGCAACACCCTCCCCCACCCCCAGCACTCGCCGCAAGTCCCCTCAAAGCACCACGGCCAGCCCCCACGCCAGCCCCTACCGCCGCGGAAATCCCAGCCGCTTGTCCACCAGATTCCGCAGCGGCCGACCCTCCCAATACCGCCGCAGATTGTCGCAGAAAAAATCCGTCATCGAGTCCACCCGCCGCTGGCTTTGCCCCGCCACGTGCGGCGTTATCACCATGTTCGGCAGCTCCCACAGTTTGCTCTCCTGCGGCAACGGCTCCTCCGCCGCCACATCCGCCCCCGCCGCGAACAATTGCCCGCTCGTCAGCGCCTCGACCAAATCCGCTTCCACCACCAGCTTCCCCCGCGCCATGTTCAATAAAATCGCCCCCCGCTTCATTCTCCCCAGCCGCTCCCGGTCGAACAGCCACAAGGTCGCACTCGTCAGCGGCAAACACAACACCACCAAATCGCACTCCGAGAGCAAATCGTCCAGCCGCTCCGCTGGCCACAGCTCTGCTACCTGCGGCGGCTTATCCACGGGGAACAGGTCCGTCGCTAGAATCCGCGTCCGAAACGGCGACAGCACCTCCGCCACCCGCCGCCCCACCCCGCCGAATCCCACAATCCCCACTGTCATTCCCGTCAGATCTCGTGTCGGCCGCCGCACGTACTCCTTCGCCTGCTGCGCCCGGAAAAACACCGGCAGGCTTCGCGTAATCGCCGTCGCCAGAGCCACCGTGTGTTCGGCCACCTGGTCCGCCAGCACTCCCGACGCGCTGGTCACGATCATCGGCGATTCGATCACCGCCGGCGTAAGCAGCCAGTCCAATCCCGCCGCCGAAGACTGCGTCCACCGCAGCCGCCCCGCCGCCGCCACTCGCTCCCAATCCACCG
>JALHRL010000101.1 GCA_022841465.1 Bacteroidia bacterium
AGTTTGTTTATTCCTAATGTTATATTCATCTCATCACCTTTTCTCTCATCGTGGCTCCTGGGCCTGTGTTCGTTTGTGGCAGAATGGTATGGCATTTTGCCTTATGTCAAATAGGGGGGTTTGGATTGACATAGTGTGGATCATATGTCAAATAGAGAGAGTGTCTTATTTAAGATACAGTCCTAGTGCTCTTTCTTGCTCCTGTAATCCCAGCTTCGATTCTTGCTTTTGTTGTGTATTGTTTCATTCCACACTGGGAGAGTAATCCCACTTCCCAATCACAAGTAGGACATGTGGAAAGATCACTTTCTACTATGAGATGTTTCTTACAATAATAACAGAATGCATAGTGCATGATATCCCCCTTCTGTGAGCTGTGGTTTATGTTTATATATGCGCCAGAATACTAATATCGAGACTTTTCACATTATGCCATTGCCCACCTGCAAATGCGTAGGTGCCTGGTTTTGTGGGCATAGTAGACTTGAGTTCATACCAGTGCATTCCATTATCACTAGTATTTAAGAATGTATGAAGAGCATCCCTGGTTTTGAAGCCCTTGATGATTAGCCTTTCTTTAAATGATCCTGGTTGTCGCTGTAAATGGAATAAACAGTTCATTTCTACCCCTCCATTTATGTGTATGCCGTTTATAGTAGAATTACATCTCTACACTATTGTCGTAGATTCCTGTGATATGCCCTTGTGCACGAAGCATTTCATGTCGTTCGGGACAACAATCTTTCCTTTTGTCCATCTTAGCTGTACAGCCCTTATGATGTATACGACCATCGCATGCTGTACACGTTTGCCACCCATTCCGCCCACCGTAGCATTTATGTCTGGTCATGATGTCCTCCATGCTAGAATTATGTAGCGAGAACCATGCCATATTCAATGATATGATATATCAAGGGGTTATCTCTCATACCATCCTCGATATGGTGGACAATGTGGTGCAAATGTGCCTCGCTCCCTACAAGAATGCCACATGTATCCAATCAGATACAGTATCTAAATGGATACAGTGTGCGCATCCGTTATTTTACCCCAATTATACCTATTTATATCTGTTTTCGTGTATAATCATGTATAATCATGTATAATTAGATGCGGATAACGGGGATGCATTGCAAGATCCGTGCCACAGTGTATAAAAAAGGATACACTATTATGTTACCTTTTG
>JALHRL010000102.1 GCA_022841465.1 Bacteroidia bacterium
CCGGCCGTCTCGACCTCAGGCCCTCGCCGGCCGCGCTCGCCGAAAAGCGCTTCCTCGCCCGGTTCAGGGTGCTGTTCGCCGCAGCGAGTGCGTGACCCGCGGCGCGCCAGGCCCTAGAATCGGCGCTCAACAAGCGCCGGGGTTCCCATGCCGCAGGTCTATGTCTGTCCTCTCTCCCGCATCGCCGAGACCGTCTCGCAGTCGAATGCGAGCCACCTCGTCAGCCTGATCAACGACAACACGGCGGTGGTCCGGCCGGAGTCGATCCCGGTGGAGAATCACCTCTTCCTCGGCATCAACGACATCGTCGAGCCGCTCGACGGCATGGTGCTGCCGGCGTCGGAGCATGTCGAGCAGCTCGTCGACTTCATCACCGGCTGGCAGCCGGTCCGCCCGATCGTCGTCCACTGCTATGCCGGGATCAGCCGGTCGACGGCGGCCGCCTTCATCACGCTCTGCGCGCTGAAGCCGGAACGCGACGAGGCCGACATCGCGCTCCGGATGCGCGCCGCCTCGCGCTTCGCCTATCCGAACCCCCGCATCGTCGCGATCGGCGACGAGATCCTCGGCCGGAACGGGCGCATGATCGCCGCCGTGAAGGCGATCGGGCGCGGCGAGCTGACGGCGGAGAACACCCCCTTCTCGATCGGGCTCGAAGGGTAGGGAAAGCCTTGGGCGAGCCGCTCCGGCCACCGATCGAAATCGGCCTCGCGGCGGCCATCGTCGCGGTGAACGACCGCGAGCCCCTGATCCTGGTCGTGGCCTCGGGCGATCGCCAGGAGCCCGACGGCCTGCCCTTCGGCCCGTTCGACCCGATCCTCCACCGCACCCTCGACATGGGGCTGCGCGCCTGGGTCGAGGAGCAGGCGCCGCTCACGCTCGGCTATGTCGAGCAGCTCTACACCTTCGGCGACCGCGGCCGGCACGCGCGGCCGGGCGATGTCGGGCCGCACCTGGTCTCGGTCGGCTATCTCGCCCTGACGCGGATCGGCATCGAGACCTCCGAGGCGCTGCACCGGGCCGGCGCGAGCTGGCGGCGCTGGTACGACTTCTTCCCCTGGGAGGACTGGCGCGGCGGCCGGCCGGCGCTGCTCGACGACGCGATCCTGCCGGCGCTCCGCCGCTGGGCGCGGGAGCGGGGCGGCGACGAACCCTTGCGCCCGCTCG
>JALHRL010000103.1 GCA_022841465.1 Bacteroidia bacterium
GATCTCGGTGATGGCCATGGACGGCGAGAGCGACGTCTACCGTCTTGGCGGCGGGCCTGTCTCGACGACCGACGAGCGCGTCCCCAGCGACGAGCTCGACGCGTGGCAACACGGCCTGCTCTCGGTCACGAGCCCCGAGGGCGAGACGACGAGCTATCGGTACGACTCGGGCGGTCATCGCGATCGCATCACGCTCCCGAATGGCAGCATCGAGAACAGGACGTACACGTCGGGCCATCTCGACCTCCAGACGATGGCATTCGGCACGACCCTGGACTTCACGCGTGACGCGGCATTCCGCGTCACGTCGCGGACTGGCACCGACGGGTCGAGCCTCGGGTTCACGTACGGCCCGAATGACCGCATCGCGACAGCCACCGATGAGACTGGCACTGTCACGCACGACTACGATTCCGTCGGTCGGCACACGGGCGTGGTCCATCCGACAGGCGCACGCGTCGGTCGCAGCTACGACGCGATCGACCAGACGCGCCACATCACCGTCCGCGGCAACGCGACAGGGACGGTCCGCGACACGGAGTACGTCTACGACGCGGCGAACAGGCTCTCCGAGGTCCGCGATCCGCTCGGCGGAGTGACGACCTACAGCTACGACGACGACTCGCGCGTCACCGGCCGGACGTTGCCCAACGGCGTCACGACGAGCTGGACGTACAACGCCCGCGGCTGGGTGATGAGCGTCACGCACCGTCGTCCCGACACGACGGTCATCACCAGCCGCACCTACGAGCGCAGCCCCAGCGGCGAGCCCACACGCATCACGAACGAAGACGGCAGCTACGTCCTCATCACCTACGACGACGCCTTGCGTGTCGAGAGCGAGGCCTACCGCGACGCTGGCGGCGGGGTGCTCGAGAACATCGAGTGCACCTACGACCTCGACGGGAACCGCAGCACGCGACGTCGGGGTGCGACGATCGCGACGTCGACCCTGGAGACCTACACGTACTCGCCCGGTGACGAGCTCACGAGCGTCACCGTCGGCGGCACGCCCACGCAGACCTGGGAGCACGACGACGCCGGTCGCACGACGCGGATCGCGCGCGACGGTCACGATCAGACGCTGGTGTACGACGCGGACGATCACATCAATTCGATCGTCGACGGCGCCGCAGAGACCAGGTGGCAGTTAGACGAG
>JALHRL010000104.1 GCA_022841465.1 Bacteroidia bacterium
GCAGCATACTCCATGAGTTTTTCGTCTTCTAATTTAATCTCTGTCTCGTCATCAAGCCAAGTCATTACTATGATTCCCAGCCAATTTCCTTTAATGTTTCTAACTGGTGCAACATATATCTGCTTAACCCCGTTAGCCATGAAAAGGTGTTTTAGATAAAAGTCACCGCTAGTGTCACTAGTCTTGAAAAGGCATGGCTTATCAATAACTTTTTGAAGTGTGTTAGCTAAATAACCTGTCAAAATTTGTTGATATTCTGTCT
Organism: Bacteroidia bacterium; assembly: GCA_022841465.1. Lineage (GTDB taxonomy): Bacteria > Bacteroidota > Bacteroidia > B-17B0 > Aurantibacillaceae > Aurantibacillus. The sequence continues at coordinate 263 of JALHRL010000104.1, forward strand.
GCATTCCGGTAGGATAGCCCACCCCAGCTTTCATAGTGACGTGTGTCATTGACAACTTCATTATTGATTCGCCAGACACAAAATATTCGCCATTGTGGAATTGAAAAAATTTGGCTCGGTCGGCTTCAAAATAGGTCATAATTTCGCTTAGAATTTCTCTAACCCTGACCGATTGATTAATACTTCTAGCGCATACTGCAGTACGACGTTTGCTATACCATGCCTTGACCATAGATAAAGCATATGCCGAGATACCGATGCTCAAGAAAACCAAGATTTCAGATAAATTATTCCAGATCTGTGTTTCCATATTTATCCTGTATCTTAAGGGAGATCTCTAAATAAAATAACCCATATATTACCTTAAGAAATCTTTAGGCTGGCTTCTTGAAGATGTATTGGGAAACATCTGAAATAGCATCTTGACTGCTGCTTAGGTCTGACATACTATACACTTTGTCAGACATTTCTAATGAAGTTTTGGACTCATAGTTATTAACATTCATTGTGTACAAACTGGTGGAAAACTTGGTTTTTAAATCCTTAAGCTTTTTGAGGCTTTCATTCGATACGTCGCATTCACCATCTGTAATAAACAATACATCTGCCTTGGCAAACTCTCCAGAACCTGACACAATTTCATGCACCTTATGAATTGGCTTGTCATAGTTAGTACCACCATCACAATTTAATGAAGTCATTTCTAGCATTTTCTTGTTGTCTGGGTTATTGTAACATCTCTTGATGTTCTCATTAAAGAAAACGGCATAAAATGACCTTGAATTTTTAATAGCTAACAATCCAACTGCCATGGTTATAGCCTTAGACCAGTCATCTCTAGTCATTTCGCAGAAATTAGTAGACATAGACCCCGAAACGTCAAT
>JALHRL010000105.1 GCA_022841465.1 Bacteroidia bacterium
TGCCGGGCGGCAGTGACGGTGGCGGTGACGAGCGCTGCGGCCGCGAAGCGGGCCCCATGGACGACGCAGTGCGCCGGCGCGCTGCGGCGCCCTCGGCCGCGCCCGGATGCAGCGCATGCAGCGCCTGCAGCGCCGTACCCGGGAGCGTGTCGCCGGCCCCGCTGACCCGTTGCGCGGCGCGACCGCCATCGTCGGACAGCAGCAGGCTCGCACCGGTCGCATCGATGGCATGCCGGCATTGGGCGTCGGTGAAGAACATAGGCAGCGGCAGCAGCACCGCGCGCGCGCGATCCACCGCCGCTGCAGCCACCAGCCAGTCGATGCCGTTGTCCGCCAGCAGCGCGACCACGGCCCCTTCGCGCAGCGCCGGATGGCACGCCGCGGCGTCCACCCGCGCGTCGAAATGTCCGCGGCCGATGCGGATGCTGCCGTCGTCGATCATCGCGCGCGGTTCAATCCGGCAGCCGACCGGCGACCGGCAGTCCGCTGGCGACGCGCCCGGCAAGGATGCGCGGATCATGGCGGTAGTAGTCGCCCCAACTGGCCTCGCCGCCGGGCACCCGCGACGGATCGGCCGGACCCATGTCCACCAGCGGCACGCCCAGGCGGACGAACGCGTTGGACAGCGCGCGGGTGGCGGTGAACACCACGTGCTGTACGCCCTGTTCGAACAGGTGAAGGGTGGTGAGCGCGATCAGCAGCCGGCCGAGACCATCGGCCGAAGCCGCCAGGTTGCCGACCTCGGCCAGCGCGGCACGGTCGACCGGCTCGCCCAGTGCGGCCGCCACGGCCTGCTCCACCGGTTGCGCGAGGTAGTGTTCGACGAACAGTGCGCCTGCGGTGGCACAGGTGTAGCCGAGCGCCGCGCACCACTGGCCGTCCTGGCCGCGCAGGCCGAGCAGGCGCCCGGCATAGTGCGAAGTGCGCGCGCCGTGCCGCTGCAGGAACACGCCGGCGATGAAGCCTTCGAGTTCCGTGCGTCCGTCGTCGCCGGGGCACAGCGGTTCCAGCCGGGGCATCATGCGTGCGAGGCGCCAGGCCGTTGCCACGCGGCGGGCCGAGGGTGCGGCCGCGGCTACCGGGGTGGACGGGCCGAGCCGCGCCGGCGCAGGGCCGGCGAGGCGTGACAGGGGCGCGGGA
>JALHRL010000106.1 GCA_022841465.1 Bacteroidia bacterium
CCGACGCCGTTGGCGATGGCGCAGCGGGTGCCGCAGCCGCCGCAGTTGTTCAGATCGGTGCCCGTGTTCACCTCGCAGCCGTCCGCGGGGTTGGCGTTGCAGTCGGCGAAGCCCGCGTTGCAGGTGAACCCGCAGCGCGCCGCCGTGCACGACGAGGTCGCGTTGGCGCGGGCCGGGCACACCGTTCCGCATGCGCCGCAGTTGCGCGGGTCGGTGCCGGTGTTGGTGCAGCTCCCCGAGCAGTTGGTGAGCCCGCCCGCGCAGGTGACCACGCAGGTGCCCGCCGAGCACACCTGGCCCGCCGCGCAGACGCGGCCGCAGGCCCCGCAGTGGTTGAGGTCGACCTGCAGGTCGCGGCAGGTCCCCGAGCAGTTGGTCTGGCCGGCGGGGCAGACGAGCGTGCAGGCGCCCAACACGCAGCTCTGGCCGCTGGGGCAGGCGCGCGCGCAGGCGCCGCAGTGGGTCACGTCGGTCTGCAGGTCGCGGCAGGTGGTGCCGCAGGCCGTGAGGCCCGTCGCGCACACCGTCACGCAGGCGGAGCTCTGGCAGATCTGGCCCGCCGGGCACACCGTGCCGCACATCCCGCAGTTGTTCCGGTCGCTGGTGAGGTCGCGGCAGGTGGTGCCGCAGGCGTTCTGCCCGATGGGGCAGCTGATGACGCAGGCGCCCGCGGCGCACACCTCGCCGCTGGCGCAGGTGCGGCCGCACACGCCGCAGTTGGTCCGGTCGTTCTGCAGGTCGCGGCAGGTGCCCGAGCAGTTGTTGAGCCCGGCCCCGCAGGTGACCGAGCACGTCCCCGCGACGCAGGCCTGGCCCGCCGCGCAGACCCGGCCGCAGGCGCCGCAGTTGCTGTTGTCGTTGGTGAGGTCGCGGCAGGTGCCGCTGCAGGCCGAGAGGCCCGCCTGGCAGGTCACCACGCAGCGGCTCCCCATGCACACCTGGCCGCCCGGGCACACCGTCCCGCACGCCCCGCAGTGGTTGTTGTCCGTCGTCAGGTCGCGGCACACGCCCGAGCAGTTGGTGAAGCCCGCGGCGCACGAGACCTGGCACGTCCCGCGCGAGCACACGGTGCCGGCGGCGCAGGCGCGCCCGCACATGCCGCAGTTGCCGTTGTCGGTCTGCAGGTCGCGG
>JALHRL010000107.1 GCA_022841465.1 Bacteroidia bacterium
CGCAGCCCCAGGTCACCGTGATCACGCCCGCGTTCGCGACGCAGGCGGTGGTGGGGTCGAGCAACTTCATCTTCGACGAGACCGAGCGGCAGTGGCAGTTCCGCGACGTGTTCGAGACCGCGCTCGGTACCAAGCACACGCTGCGTCTCGGTGCGGATGTGGTCGCCTCGCGCTTCGAGCTCGCAGCCGCGAGCACCAATCCCAACGGATCGTACGTCGTGTACAACGATGGCAACATCACGATCCCGTCGGGGCGCCCGCTGTCGATCAACGACATCCCGGCGAACGTGCGCGTGGAGAGTTATACGATCGACGCTCGCCCACAGCAGGTGAACCTGTCGCAGGCGCTCTACGGCGCGTTCATCGAGGACACCTGGCGTCCGACGGCATCGCTTACCGTGACCGGTGGACTCCGCTGGGACTACGACGACCTCACGTCCCGCGGCGAGAGCTCGGCTGATCTCGACAACGTGCAGCCGCGCCTCTCGTTCAACTGGGTCGCGACGCCGCGCGACGTCGTGCGCGGTGGCATCGGGCGCTATGCGGGCAAGTTCCCGTATGCGATCTACTCCGACGCCGTCCAACTCGGCGTCAACGGAAACGCGACCGTGACCTATAGCGGCGCGTCCGCGCCGACGTTCGGGCAGGGACCGACGGCCGGCAACGTGCCACCCGGCGACATCCTCGCCGTACCGCGAGAGATCTTCCAGACGTTCACGCTCGGCCTCGAACAGCCGATGAGTTGGCAGGCGACACTCGGTGTGCAGCGTCAGGTCGGCGACCTCTGGGGCGTGAGTGCCGACCTAGTGCTCAGTCGCACCACGAACCTGCCGTGGCTCGCGGACCTCAATCCGATCGCCCGCCAGCTCACCGCGGCCGACTCCGTGCCGCGCACCTGCGCCAGCGCAACCTCGTGCCCCGGTGACGCGTTCCGGCCGACCGATCCGACGGTGAGCGGGTATCGCCGTCTCTCCACCGCGCAGTCCGGCGGGACCGCAGAGTATGCGGCGTTGTACGTCTCCGCGCGACGCGCGCTCTCCGATCGCTGGCAGCTCGACGCCAACTGGGTCTGGTCGCACGCGATGAACAACACCGAGGACATCAACTTCT
>JALHRL010000108.1:0-571 GCA_022841465.1 Bacteroidia bacterium
GCACCGGCCTGGGGCTGGTCATCACCAAACATCTGGTCGAAATGCACGAGGGTCACATCGTCGTCACCAGCGAGAAGGGCGTTGGCTCGGTCTTCAGCTTCACCCTGCCCATCTTCACCGTTCCACAGCCAGAAATGGCCTAAGATTATCGTCTCACGGAGGGCGGCCTGCCGGGTCGCCCTTTCCTCAACTAAGTATTGATCGGCACCCCTCATGAATCCCTGGTTTACCCATATTGTTTGCCTGGAATGCGGTCAGCAGATGCCGCCGGATATTCATCTGAGCGCCTGTACCGCCTGTGGTTCGCAGTGGCTGGATGCCCGTTATGATTATGAGGCGGTCAGCCAACTATGGCCGGGCAGCATCAAAGGGCGGGATCGCTCGCTCTGGCGTTATGTGGAGCTGCTGCCGCTGGGGGAACCGGATGTTGAAATCACCATGGGGGAAGGCTATACCTCCCTCACCCGCCTCTACAGCTACGAGCAGCTTTACCAGCACGAGCATCTGTACACCAAAGATGAGCGCCAGGGGCCGACCAGTTCCTTCAAGGATCGGCAAGCCGCCCTTTCGG
>JALHRL010000108.1:581-1103 GCA_022841465.1 Bacteroidia bacterium
GATGCGGCGGGCGGGCATCACGGAATGTGTGCTGGCCTCGACGGGCAACGCCGGGGCGGCCTACGCCGCCTATTGTGCGCGGGCGGGCATCAAGCTGTGGTTGTTCCTGACCAGCCTCGTCCCCTCAGAGAAGATGCGGGAAGCCGCGCTTTACGGGGCGGAAGTCGTCAAGGTCAGCGGCACCTATGACGAAACCAAACACGTCGCGGCGGAGTTCGCCAAGCGCAAAGGCATTCACCTCGACCGGGGGGCCAAAGCCATCCCCGGCAAAGAGAGCATGAAATCGCTGGCCTATGAGATGGCGGAGCAGATGACCGCCAAACTGGGGCCAGATTCAACTGGCAAATGGCGTGCGCCGGACTGGTACATTCAGGCGGTCAGCGGCGGCATCGGCCCGCTGGGTGTCTGGAAGGGCTTTCAGGAACTGTACCAGATGGGCCTCATCGACCATCTGCCCAAGCTGGGCATCATTCAGGCCGCTGGCTGCGCGCCGATGGTGCAGGCCTTCCACGCCGGTGCGGA
>JALHRL010000109.1 GCA_022841465.1 Bacteroidia bacterium
GTGCCTTTCCGAAATGGGTTTGGTTAATGCCTTGACAACATCAATCATCCCAGCTCAGAGGGCACTTTCCTCATTCCGACACCCCCCACGCGGAATCAATTCATCCGTGGATCGAGGCTTAGGCACGTGTTCCATGACATCTTTACCGATTTGCGTGGCCTTATCGGTAATACTCGGGCTTGAAGGCGCACCCGGTTGGTTTGGCGGGGGCTCGGAACCGGGTGTACCCGGCTGCGTGGGGCCTGGGGCGTGTTCGCCTTCTATGGGTATGCCTAAGTCGTTTAAGCGGGCCCGGATTGCGGCTAGGCGTTCAAGGAGAGGACGGCGCGAGGCGATGCAGGCGTTGTATTGGGCCGGCGGCAGCGGCCCGACGTTTTCGACGCCGCATCGGGCGTTCCACGCCCGTATCTCAGCGTTAACTTCGGCCCATTCTGCGATCGCCTGCTCGGCGCTCATGTCTTTAGGGTCGACCGGCATGGGTGGCGGGGTCGGGTCACGCGGTAAGGGGAAAGATGGTGCCGCCGGGGCCGGTACTAGCCCTGGCGGGCCGAAGCCCAGCATTTGGACGCCGTTGTTGCCAGTCCCGGGTGTGGTATCAGACGGCGCGGTACTGGCGGGATCGGGGTCGAGTGTGACGGGTGCGGGGGTGGGGGGCGATGCCTGCGCGGCCGGGGATTGGCGCGCGTGCGGGGATTCCGCCTGCGGCGGATCGGTGCAGGGCAGGTGTTGCGGTGCGTGCTCGTGCCGCACTTGCCCGGGATCGGCAAACTGCGTCGCTGGGGGTTCGGCGGTCGGCGGCGACGGGTGGGGTTGGACGTGTTCTAGCGGGGTTGCCGCGGCGACCGCGCCCGTGCTGACCGGGGCGGCCATGGCGGCGATCCCCGAACTCAGCCGGGCAGCCAGCGAGGACATCCAGCCGCCGCCGGTGCCAGCTCCGGCCCCGCCACCGACGCTGCCGCCGAAGGCGGGCAGGGGGCCGGCACCTGGCGGCAGCGGCACCGGCGGCGCGATGCCCGTTAGCTCGCCGGCCGCTGGTGGGGCTTGCCACGTTGGTGCTGCTGCTGAGGCCGCGGCCTGCGGTGATATGTGCCGTATCAGC
>JALHRL010000110.1 GCA_022841465.1 Bacteroidia bacterium
AAACTCATCGGAGATGCCTCTAATTACATAAAAAAGGAAATAGCTGGACTTTCTCCCGCTAATGCAACTATATCTAAATTAAGTGGAAGTGGTAAGCTACCTTGGAACAATCACACAGACACCTTCTTTGGACCTCTAGAGATAGAAGGTAGTAGATGGAATAAGCTCTACCCTTATAGACTAGTAGTTATAGACGCTAACAAGGGAAACTCCATAGTAGGTGGCGATTCTAAATCAACTCAAGTTAGTAATACCGCTTCTACTTCAGCAAAAGCTAATGGCGGAATTTCTTATGTTTTAACCCAAGAAGTAGTAAGTGGTAACTGGGTATATAACTTTCCAATAACACCTCAACAGTACTCGGTTACAGATCAATATGCTATATCTACAAATGCCACCATGAGAGGTGTTGTAGAAGAACATAATGGCGTTAAATTTAAAATGATTAGTATGTCGGGTACTACTGGTATATGGCCACTAAAACCATCTAATGCTAGTGTTTTAAAAAATAACGACAGTATAATAGGTGGATTACTAAGTAATACATTTGAAAACTTAGGTAACGTATTAGGTCAAGTAAGTAAAGTAAAAAAAGCCTTTACTGGAGAAAAAGGTAAAGGTACTGCTAAAACCCCTTTTGATTCTACTGGAGACGAAGCTACTGGATATTACCAAGCACTATTACTTGGTCAATTTCTAGAGAGATACGCTCAAGCTAAAAAAAGACCTGAGAATAAAGGTTGGAGATTAGTTTTAGATGTACCTAAAGAAAATCAATCGTTCATAGTTACTCCTCAGCAATTTAGTTTACAGAAAAGCCAGCAAAAACCAAATGAGTATATGTGGTCTATGCAATTAAAGGCATGGAAAAGAATAAATCTTAAAGATACATTTGACCCTTCTCCAAGTGCTCCTTTAAACTTAGGTACACCAAACATATTATCTAGATTAAACAATACAATAAGAGAAACTAGAAGAACTATAGGTGCTAGTATAAACTTAGTTAAAGCAGTTAGAAGTGATTTTCAAAAACCACTTAATGCACTAAGACAAACAGCCCTAGCTCTTAAAGACTTAGGTG
>JALHRL010000111.1 GCA_022841465.1 Bacteroidia bacterium
ATTCCCGTCGCCGACATGCCCGACGATCGGCGCGATCAGCCCCATCTCGGCGATGTCGGCCTCGGTCTCGGCGATGCATTCGGCCAGCCGCGAGATCGGCACGCAGACGTCGGTGGCGAGCCCCTTGGCGCCCGGCCTGAGCGCCACCGAGGCCCAGTAGGCGTCGTGGCGCGCCTTCCACAGCTTTGCCCGCTCCTCGGCCACCGTCGTCCACTGGAACGGCCCGCCGCCGAATTCCGCCGCGATCTCGCCGAACGACTCGGCCTGCTCCGCCACGCCGGCATCCGAGCCGTGGAATTCCACGAACAGGCAAGGGCTCGGCGCATAGTCGAGCTTCGAATAGGCGATCATCGCTTCCATCTGCAGCTGGTTGGCAAGCTCGATGCGCGCCACCGGTATCCCCATCTGGATCGTGGCGATCACCGCCTGGCAGGCCGCATCGACGCTCGGAAACGGGCAGACGCCGCCGGAAATCGCCTGCGGTATCCCGTAGAGCTTCAGCGTCAGCGAGGTGATCACGCCGAGCGTGCCCTCGGAGCCCACCAGGAGCCGCGTCAGGTCGTAGCCGGCAGAGCTCTTCTTCGCGCGCTTGCCGGTGGTGATCGACGAGCCGTCGGCCATCACCGCCGTCAGCGACAGCACGTTTTCGCGCATCGTCCCGTAGCGCACAGCGTTCGTCCCCGAGGCGCGCGTCGCTGCCATGCCGCCCAGGCTCGCATTGGCGCCGGGATCGATCGGGAAGAACAGGCCGGTGTCGCGCAGATGCTGGTTGAGCGCCTCGCGCGTCACGCCGGGCTCCACCACGCAGTCGAGATCTTCTGCATTGACCGCCAGCACCCGGTTCATCCGCGACGTGTCGAGCGAGATGCCGCCGCCCGGCGCGTTGACCTGGCCCTCCAGCGACGAGCCGGTGCCGAACGCGATCACCGGCACGCGATGCGCCGCGCAGACCGCGACGATGGTCTGCACCTCCTCGGCATTTTCCGGAAACACCACGCCGTCGGGCATCTGCGTCGGGATGTAGGTCGTCGTATGCGCGTGCTGCTCGCGCATCGACTGTCCGGTCTGGAACCG
>JALHRL010000112.1 GCA_022841465.1 Bacteroidia bacterium
CAGATCAACGAGGCGGTGCGCTACACGCCTGTGAGCGCGCGCTACAAGGTCTACATCCTCGACGAAGTTCACATGCTTTCGCCTGCCGCCTTCAACGCGCTCCTGAAGACGCTCGAAGAGCCGCCGGCGCATGCGAAGTTTATTTTCGCGACGACAGAAGTACGCAAGGTGCCGGTAACAATCTTGTCGCGCTGCCAGCGCTTTGATTTGCGGCGCGTTGACGGCGATACGTTAGCTAAGCACCTCGGGAAAATCGCGGAAGCAGAAAAGATCGACGCCGAGCCGGAAGGTTTGGCTTTAATCGCTCGTGCTGCCGAAGGCTCGGTGCGCGATTCGCTTTCTCTGCTTGATCAGGCAATCGCGCATGGCGGCGCGAGCGTTAAAGCCGTCGAAGTTCGGGAAATGCTCGGTCTTGCCGACCGCTCGCGCATCATCGACCTGTTCGAAGCGCTGATGAGCGGCAACATCGCCGACGCGCTGAAGTTGTTTCGCGAACAGTACGATCTCGGCGCCGATCCAGTGGCGGTGCTTTCTGATCTTGCCGAGTTCAGCCATTTGCTCACGCGCTTCAAGATCGTGCCGTCCGCGCTGGAAGATACGAGCCTCGTTGAAGCGGAAAGAAAACGCGGCAAGGAGCTTTCCGAGCGTCTTTCGATCCGCGTCTTGTCGCGCGCGTGGCAGATGCTCTCGAAGGGAATTTCGGAGTCGTCACTCTCCGCAAAGCCGGCGCAAGCCGCGGAGATGGTGCTGGTGCGGCTGGCTTACGCTTCCGACCTGCCAACACCGGATGAGGCGCTCAAAATGCTTGGCGACGGCAGCGGCAACGGTGCCGGAGTTTCTCCGGGCAACGGCGGCGGTGCACCTTCCGGCGCGCCACGTATGCAGATGGCGCAAGGCGGCAGCGCCATCGGACGCGCGGCACCTCGTGCTGCGCAGGCTGCTGACAACGCACCGCAATTACATTCGCTCGAAGATGTCTATGCGCTAGCGAAAGAAAAGCGCGATCTTTTGGTGCAGAACACGCTCGAGAAGTTCGCTCGTTTGATAAAGATCGAAGAAGGAAAGATCG
>JALHRL010000113.1 GCA_022841465.1 Bacteroidia bacterium
CCCCGCGGGCGCTGGCTGTGGGATGGAGGCACCGCCGCGGCCTGCGGCGCCGGAGATGGGGGAGCGACATTCCCGGCGGCGGGAATTTCGCTCGGCAGCAGCGGCGCATCGGCCGCCTCATCCCGCAGCCGTGCCCAGAACCGCTCGCCGTAGCGATCCGCACCGAGCAGCCAGAGCGCGGCGCGGGCCAGCACGGCGCAGTCCAGCGCCTCGTTCCGTTCCCGCAGCTTGGCCCATTCCTGCCGGGCAAAGCCGCGGCGATCCTTCGTCGTGCGCAGCTGCTCCGCGACCAGCTGCTTGACCCATTCCACCTCGACCGCACGCGGCAGATGCACCCAGCCGGGTGGCAGCTCCTCCGCGTCGCCGCGGCCGAGCCAGAGCCGGCGATAAAGATCGGCCTTCCAGATGGAGACCGACACCGTCCAGAGCTTCAGGCCGCGGCGGAGCTTCTGGCCGTTGACCAGCGCGTCCACCGGCGTTGGGCCCTGGACGGGCTGTGCCCGGTTCCAGCCGTCGATGCCCTTGGTCGGCGCGATGCGCGGATCCCGTAGGCGCCGGAGGTGCCCATAGACCGCCGCAGTGTCCCGGCCTCCAGTGTCGACGCAAAGCCGCGCGATGCGGATGGCGCCGCCACCGTGGCGGGGCCAATCGCGCGCCAGCAGCGTGGCGAGTTCGTCCCAGGGCTCCCGGTCCCGCGGGCTGCCGGGGATCACCACGTGATCGACGAGCCAGGACGAGAAGCCCTCGGCCCAGCCCCAGACGTCGCATTCGAGCCGGTCGTCCTGGACGTCCACGCCGGCGGTGAGCACCAGCGCACCGGGCGGGACGACGCCCATCGCGAAATCCTCGCGGCGTTCGACGAGCCGCTCCCAATCCGGCGCCTCTCCCTGCTCCTGCCAGGTCTCGCCCAGCACGGTGTTCCGAAACGTCTTGATGTCCTCGGGCTTGCCCTGGGCCGCCTCCCAATCCCGGGCGATCTGCTCCCAGGACAGCCAGCCGACCGGCGAGTACAGCGCCGAGATGTGGAAGCCGATCGTGTGCGGATCCTGGCCTTCCGCCGTCGCGCG
>JALHRL010000114.1 GCA_022841465.1 Bacteroidia bacterium
TGCCGATTATATATAATACCCTTCTCAAACAGTATGTTTTGCAGTTCTTGCCGTTGGTTGTAGTCCCCGCAAGCCCATATTTTACTAAGGTTTGAGCAAAAATCTAAAGAATAATTAATATAATCTTCTACCTTCGACATTTCAATTTGGTTTTCTTTTAATTGGCTTGAAATTTCAGCAATTTCTTTAACAAAGAAATCTTTATATTTATTATAAAGGTCGGCTGTTATTTCTTCTAAAATAAAACGCTCCTCCAATCTTTCAATTTTACTTTGAATTTCCTTTAAATGAGATTTTACAATACTTTCATTCTCAATTAAACTAGCGTTGTGTTCTTGAAAGGTTAAAAATAATTGGTCTTTTATAAAAGGTAAAACTTCATTGCTTACTTTATAGCCGTCTAACATACTTTCAAACTGACTATTAATGATATTGGCATTTCGGTTGCATTTACAGCCTATCGTATTGCATTTATAGTATGGAACGTCCCAACCATTAGAAATATAGCCCCTCATAGGTTGGTTACAATTGCTGCATTTTACAAATCTTTTAAGTGCAATTTCTTTACGTTCTTTTTTTGTTTGCAGCCCTATCTTTTTTTCTGACATAATATTATTAGCTTCTAAAAATATGGCTTCCGAAATTAGTTTTTCGTGTTTACCATTAACCACTTCGCCCTCTAAAGCTTTATGAGTTAATTTGCCACAATAAAAAGGGTTGCATAAAATTTCACCAATACGACGTAAACAATAATTTAACTTATAACTTTTTAGTCGGATTTGTATTTCTACATTTGGCAATCTCTCTTTAACTTTCCAGTAAAACATTTTTTTAATTATGTTTCCAGTTTCATTGGCAACAATTTTGCGCTCTCTATTTACTTTTACAATATCATAACCAACGGGCGGGCGTGTACACCATTCGCCTTGCATCAAATGTTCTTTTATACCAGCCATGCTTTTTTGCCTTCTTAATTGGTTATCAAACTCACCAAATATAAAAAGCATTTTTTGTTGCATGATTCCCGAAGGATTAGAAGTATCAATAGG
>JALHRL010000115.1 GCA_022841465.1 Bacteroidia bacterium
ACGCATAGCCGGCGCGAAGCCGTACGGTTCCGAGGCTGTCGATCTTAACGGTGCAGCAACCTGCGAGGAAATCTCCGTCGATTTTACCGAACGAGACGTCGCTCTCGATGCCGACAAGTACTTTCGACGCGAACTGCCAGTTGAAACCGCCCTGCACGCCGCCGAGGAACCCTTTGGGTTCGAACGGCACGTCGAAGGTATAGGACATCGACTGCTCGCCCGACGCCCGCGCGCCATGAACGCCGATATAGGCGCCGCTCCAATCGAAAACGCCGCGGCTCTGCGCCATACGCGGCGCGCCTGACGTAGCGCCGAGCCTGTAGTTGAGCCCGACGCGAAGCGCGCTGAAGGTAACGTCCGGACTTACCGCGAAGCCAAAGAGGTTTTCGGCGTTGCTGCCGAGGTCGACATATAAATATTCGGCGCGCGCCGACCAGCGCTGCGAGAGCGCGTATTCAACGCCAAGTCCTGCCGACCAGCCGACAAAACTGTGTCTGGTATTGAGCGGCGTAAACGTCGTGGGAACGTCGTTCATCGAAAACCGCGCCCACGCAAGACCACCGCTTCCAAACAACAGCCACGGGCCATTAGCGTAGCCGATGCGTGTGCGCGCCGTGCCGAAGCGCTCGAAACGGCTCGTCACTCCGCTCGAAGCGTCCGTATCGCTGCCTGCGAAGGAAAGATCCGCCTCAAAACCGTAGAGCCAGTTTCGCGACAACGGTGCCCAATAGCCGATCTGAACGCCTGCGAATGCGGCGTCAGGCTTACCGAAAACCGTGGGACTCGTGTCGATGGTAAATTCGCTATCGGCGCGGAGAAAGCCGCCATGAGCGCCGATATACAGGCCGGACCAGTTGTAAGCGGGCGTAGCGTCGCGCGCGTGCGCGGGAGCGCCGGACGCGCACGCAACCGACAGAACAGCAGCAACGCCCCAAAACTTCTTCACGGCTTACAACCCCTGCCCGCTCGTTTAGCGCGGTAGCCGACAGATCGTCGAGTCCCTTTCAAACAAAACCCCGGCGCGAAGGCCGGGGTTTGCATAATT
>JALHRL010000116.1 GCA_022841465.1 Bacteroidia bacterium
TATTTTACACAAACTAAACAGGTGCTTCAAACCACAGTTGAAGAAATATTTATGGCGTGCCCGACAGGAATCGAACCTGTAACCCCCAGCTTAGAAGGCTGGTGCTCTATCCGATTGAGCTACGGGCACCAAGTCGGGTTTGCTCTAAATATCAGGGCTAAAATTGGTCGGGGTGGAGAGATTTGAACTCCCGACATCCTGGTCCCAAACCAGGCGCGCTACCAGGCTACGCTACACCCCGGAAAAGGCGACACTATACCTTTTTAGGCTGGAAACGTCAATTTATCGTCAGTGATTAAATGAATTGAATCAGCAAAAATTTAATCCTCGATTAAGCTGGTGCGCATACAATATCCTTTTTGCTTTTTGAGTGTTTTTCCATCATGACTGATGTCTCACTGCATGCCTTTGATCAGGCTATTCTGAACTGTCAGCAATGCCCACGTTTGTCCGGTTTCTTGCAAACCGTGAAGGATCAGTATCCGGATTATCATGCACGCCCGGTGATTGCGTTTGGCGAGGCCGCGCCGAAGCTTTTAATCGTAGGCCTGGCACCCGGTATGCACGGTGCAAATCGTACAGGACGGCCGTTTACCGGAGATTATGCGGGCATTTTATTGTATCAGACCTTGCATAAATTTGGCTTTGCCACGCGAAATGACTCGATTTCAGCGGATGATGGATTGCAATTGGTGGACTGCCGCATTACCAATGCGGTGAAATGTCTGCCGCCGGAAAACAAGCCGATCCCAAAGGAAATAAGGCAGTGTAACCAATATCTGTCGACTGAAATTAATCAGTTTGTGCAAGGTGGTGGTATTGCTGTGCTGGTGCTGGGTACGGTGGCGCATCAAGCTGTTTTGATGAGCTTGCAGTTAAAAGCAAAAAACCATCCGTTTGCGCACGGTGCGGTACACGCAGTGCCGTCATCATCGAACAATGGTTTGCGACTTTATGACAGCTATCATTGCAGCCGCTACAATACACAGACCAAACGCTTGACCGCAGAAATGTTTGCGCAAGTGTTTGCGCAAATCGTTGCT
>JALHRL010000117.1 GCA_022841465.1 Bacteroidia bacterium
TTGCGCCGTCAGCGGAAACGGTCGGCGGAATTTAGAAAACCCCGGACATAGGCCGCCACCGCATCCTCCAGCGCGGTGAAACCGCCATTGTAGCCGGCGTGCCGCAACCGATCGACCTCGCTTTGGGTGAAATACTGGTAGCTGCCGCGAATTGGCTCGGGCATCTCGACATACTGGATATTCGCAGGCGTGCCGAGCGCGGCATAGGCCGAGAGAATCAGATCCTTGAAGCTGCGCGCGGTGCCGGTTCCGACGTTGAAGATGCCGCTGACATCAGGCGTCGCCATCAGCCACAACATCACCCGCACCACGTCGTCGATATAAATGAAATCGCGCCGCTGATCGCCATCGGCGATGCCGTCACGGTGGGACTTGAACAATTGCACGACCCGGCCGGCCTTGATGTCGTCGAACCGCCGCGCCAGCACGCTCATCATCGTGCCCTTGTGATATTCATTGGGGCCGAACACGTTGAAGAATTTCAAGCCGGCCCATTGCGGCGGCAACCGCTCGCCGTTGGCCGCGCGTTCGGCGACCGCCATGTCGAACAGATGCTTGCTCCAGCCGTACAGATTCATCGGCCGCAGCGTCCTCAGCGCCGGTAATGACGGGTCGTCGGCGAAACCCTGCGCGCCGTCGCCATAGGTCGCCGCCGACGAGGCGTAGATGAACGGCGTCGCATTGGCGGTGCACCAGTCGAGCAACCGCATCGACAGCCGGAAGTTGGTTTCGATGACGAGATCGCCGTCGGTGGCCGTGGTCTCGGAAATCGCGCCGAGATGGATGACGGCATCCAGCCGGCGACCGCGGAGCCAGTCGGCCAGTTCGGCCGGCGGCACGAAGTCGGCGAGCTGGCGCTTGGCCAGATTGCGCCATTTGCCGTCATGGCCGAGCACATCGCAAACCGCGACATCGGCGCGGCCGGCGTCATTCAGCGCGGCCACGACGTTCGATCCGATAAAACCGGCGCCTCCGGTCACCAGCAGCATGCCGTTCCCTGCCCTTGATGTGGGTTGCCAGCTTTGCCCCAGTCCTGCCCGGC
>JALHRL010000118.1 GCA_022841465.1 Bacteroidia bacterium
CGGGCGCACCGCACGCTCAGCGCGGCGCTCGCCGAGAGGCGCATCACCCGGCGCTATGCCTGCCTGGCGTGGGGCCATCTCGACAGTGACCGGCTGACGGTGGACCGCCCGCTCGGCCGCGACCCCAACGACCGGACGCGCGTCGCGATCCGCGAGGAGGGTCGGCATGCGCGCACCGATTTCGAGCGTCTCGCGCGCTTCGACGCGGCCGATCTGCTGCGCGCGCACCTGCATACGGGGCGCACCCACCAGATCCGCGTGCATCTCGCCTCCGTGGGGCATCCGGTGGTCGGGGACGATACTTACGGCGGGGGCGGCGGACGCCGCCTGGTCGGGCTTCCGCCCAAGCGGCATTTCCTTCATGCGGCCTGGCTCGTCTTCACTCACCCGGTGTCGGGCGTCCGGTTGGACCTCCGTTCACCGTTGCCGGCCGATCTCAAGCAGTCGCTTGCGACCGTGGCCGGTGAGCCCGATTGGTTTGCCCACCCCGACCCCCTGGAGTACCTTGGCTTCTATAGAGCGAACGGGTGAGTCGGCGGCTCCCAGGTACCTCGTCACCGAGGCCGGGGGGCAGCGATTCGCCTGGGAGCTCACGGCCATCAGGGAGATCGTCCCGGCGCGCGCGGTGACGCGCCTGCCCGGGGCGCCGGTGTGGGTGCTCGGCCTGCTCAACCTGCGCGGCGCCGTGATCACCGTGGTGGACCTCGGCCAGCGCTTGGGACTCGCGCCGGGTGCGGGGGAGTCGGTGGTCGTGCTCGACGTGGACGAGCGGACGCTCGGGGTGCGGGTGGACCGCGTGCGTGCGGTCGCCAACGCCGAGGATGCGACGGTGGAGCGCGTGGAGGCCGCACGGGCGGCGGATGGGTTGGTGATGGGGATGGTGCGACTCGTCGAGGGCCCGGCGGCCCTCGTTGATGCCGTCGCGCTCTGCCGCGCGGTGCTGGCGGCGGCGTGACCAGTGACCTTCACTAGGACGGGGGAGACGTGGCTCCGACGGTTCTGATCTGTGACGACGCGATCTTCATGCGCACGATGGTC
>JALHRL010000119.1 GCA_022841465.1 Bacteroidia bacterium
GGGCGATACCTTGTTTTCTAAGGGTCAAAACAGGAGATTTGAAACGAACCAATCAAAATCAAGCTATGCAACAAATTTCAACACAAAAGTTCATTTATTTCCGTCAAAATCACTGCAAAAAACTGCATTTAATAGGAGCCAAAAGCAACAATATATCTCCAGCAAAACCCTCCAGTGTAAGCCATGTCAGCCAACTACCGAGTGCTGTCTCGAATCCTCTTAGACTCAACTTGTCCTTTAGACCTCATAGCTCCTTCCTCAGAGTATTTCACTGCAACTGACACTAATGGAAATTTACTCATTATTCCTTTGAGCGATGCTTATAATAATAATGAGCTGACGGCACATGTGTCCAAAGTCGCAACAAATTCTTCAATGGCTATCAGCTCAATTGCTCATAATTCAAAATATATTTACAGTCTTTCTTTGGACAGTTGTCTGAGTCAAAATAGTTTTTCTCCTAGTTTTGAAGGGACGGCAACAGTGAGTCTGTCAAAGTCCATTGTTCTGCAGTCTGAAGGGCGGCAATCCATAATGAATTGCAACGATAATTTTATATTTATTTTGAACAAAAATGAAAATTTCATTTCTTTTATTGTTTTGAATGCTGAAAATCTTGAGAATTTGACTGTTTCTATTCAATTTACAGCTATAACTCATAAAACTTTGCGTAAAATCAAAAATTTGAAAATATTTTCCAATTTATTAATATTTTCTATCGATAATTTTATTGAAATATTTTCTTTTAAAGAAATTTCACAAAATTCTATTGAAATTTGCCATAAAATAACGTTACAAAGCCATTTGAACGAGATTTCAGATATATTGATATATGAAAAAACATTAACAAGTGTATGTAAGCGCGGATTTGTTGCAATCCATTCTTTGACTGATTTCTCATTGCTATCTTACACTGATACTGGTGCAGGGACCGTTGCTGATCGTGTCATGCTGGCAATCAGGCCATCTCTAGGAACAGAGCATCTGATAATTTGTCATTCTGGAACTGATCCATCCAACAACACAAATGAT
>JALHRL010000120.1 GCA_022841465.1 Bacteroidia bacterium
CCATAAGTTGCAATAATAAGGTTATCAGGATAGGGAAGATGGGCAGGATGAGCAAGATAAGATAGACAGACAGGATAAAATTGGTAGGTGAGATGATTTTAATAAGATTGTCAGGATAGGGAGGATGGGCAAGATAAAATAGAGAGACGGGATAAAATTGATAGGTATGATAATTTTAAAAAGTTGTTAGGAAGGAATAATTAGAAAACATAAAATAAGGTTCTTTTTTTCTTTACTAAATCTATTATGTTCATCTAATTTAATCTTTTTTTTACTAAAAAAATCTTACCGATCAATTTTATCCTGTCAATTTATCTTATTTTGCCCATCCTGCCCATCCTCCCTATCCTGACAACCTTATTACTGTTAATTTGCCAGTCTGAGATTTTGCGTCAAAAAAGAAGCTACTAATTATGGGTAATAGGATGATCGGAATGCCGTGCTACGCTTTTACAAATGCTTTTCGCTGCTTTTGAAGAAAAAGATCTGTATGGGTCACAGTAAATTGATGAACAAGCTTCTCTGCACTACTTAAAAAGTGATTCATTTGCTGACTTCGCTCTGTTAAAGAACTATTCAGTTGATCAATATTGAACAAGGTGATGCGCGAATCTTCACCTACCTGTGGATCAATGTTCCGAGGAACACTTAAATCTATTAACAGCTTTGAACCTTCAAATGGTTCACTTAGAGATTGTGTTGTAAGCAAAAATTCGTTTGACTTAGTTCCGAAGATAACCCAATCAAACTCCACCCATAAATTAATAGATCTCCAATCCAAAAATTTCAACCGATGTGTCTCAATCATCGCTTTTGCTGCTGCTGTGGTCCGATTGCAAAGTGTAATATTCTGAAAATGCTTCTCTCTAAAATGTAAAATTACTTTGCTATTGATCTCTGATGCTCCGACGAACAAGATTTTGACATCCTCTAGGTTCTTAAATTGATCTTTTCCCTTATTAAAAACAGCATGCTCAATCCCGGCTAAATCCCCCTGTACGGCGCGTAAAGAACAGATCGGAAGAGC
>JALHRL010000121.1 GCA_022841465.1 Bacteroidia bacterium
ATCGCGGCTGCGACTTCGCCTTCATGGCCCCGCACAAGGTCGATCGGAAGATCTGATGCGCCCGAACCCGATCGTCGCCGCGCTGGGCCGACCGTTGCGCCTCGGCGTGGTCGGCGGCGGGCCCGAGTCGTTCATCGGCTACGTGCATCGCGGCGGCGCCGAGATGGACGGCCGCTTCCGCATCGTCGCCGGCGTGTTCTCGAGCGATGGCGAGCGCTCGCGCGCGCGGGGGATGGGCTTCGGCCTCGATCCCGCGCGCTGCTACGGCGGCGTCGAGGCGATGCTCGCCAGCGAGACCGGCCATCCCGACGGCATCGAGGCGTTGGCCGTGATGACGCCCAACGACTCCCATCACGCGATCTGCGTCGCCGCGCTCGCGCGCGGGCTCGACATCGTCTGCGACAAGCCGCTCGCCAACTCGCTCGCCGATGCGCTCGACCTGGTCGCGCGCGTGCGCCGCGCGGGCACGGTGTTCTGCGTCACCCACACCTATGCCGGCTACGCGATGGTGCGCGAGGCGCGCGCGCTGGTGGCGTCCGGAGCGATCGGCAAGGTCACGCTCGTGCAGTCCGAGTATCTGCAATCCGGCATGGTGGTGCGCCACGAGGATGGGCCGCTCACCTCAAAGCTGAAGTGGAAGCTCGACCGCGCGCGCAGCGGCCCGTCGCTGGTGCTCGGCGACATCGGCACCCATGCCTTCCACATGGCGGAGTTCGTCTCGGGCCTGCGCGCCGACCAGCTCAGCGCCGAGCTCGGCAGCCTGCTTCCAGACCGCCGCGTCGACGACTACGCGGCGATGAACCTGCGATTCGCTGGCGGCGCGCGCGGCACGCTGCTGGTCTCGCAGGCCGCGGCGGGCGCGGAGAACAACGCGATGATCCGCGTCTTCGGCACCAAGGGCCATGTCGAGTGGCAGCATCGCGACGCCAACTACCTGACTCTCGCGCTGCAGGGCGAGCCGCCGCGCCGGCTCGGCCGCGGCGATGCGGGGCTGACGCCGGCTTCGGCGCGCACGGT
>JALHRL010000122.1 GCA_022841465.1 Bacteroidia bacterium
TGGACGTTGTCTTCGACTTCTTGGGATTCCTCATCGTACTCTACTTCTACCTTGGACTTGATATGAGTATTAGCTTGTCTACAATCATCTACTCGGCAGTCGCCTTCCTACTATTTAGTCTATGGGGATACCTGGCGCACAGAAAGAGGGAGAAGGAAGGTAAATCTCATTTGCAATAAAGACCGAGTAGGAGCAGAATTCTCTATTAGATTTGTACCTTACCCCATCCCGAGGAACTTCGACCATGCCGAAAATGCGTGTTGCGAGGCGAGGCAGAGATAACCCGGAGTTCCACGATGAAGACAACAATCTAGTAGCTAGGTATCTCCGGGGCGAGGAGCAGGCATTCAATCTGTTGTACCAGAAGTACAGGATGAAACTCCTCCACTTCGTGAACAACAAGATTCATGACAGTGATAGATCTGAAGATCTGGTTCAAGAGGTCTTCATGAGAGTCTGGCGGCACCTCAGGAGCTATGATCCGAAGAGGAAGTTCTCTACCTGGATCTACACGATTGCCTCGAGGATGTGTTTGAACGAGATCCGTAACCAGAAGAGGGGTATTGTTACTCTCTTCCAGCAGTTCTCTGGCGAGGAGCTTTCTGATAGGGAGATCGACTTCGAGGACCCTCGACAGGATCCTGAAAATGCGATTCGCGAGCGAGAGGCTCGACTTGTCCTCGGGTTCTGCATTGAGCAACTGCCCGAAAGAAGGAGAAGGATCTTCGAGCTTCGAAGACTCGAGGGTCGGACCATAGCCGAGACGGCAGTCATCATGGTGTGCCCCCAAGATACTGTGAAGTCGAATGTCAATCGTGCAGAAAGCGAGATCACTCGTCTCGCAAGGAAATTGATCAGACGCAAGCGCACATAGGAGTGCGCTTTTTTCTTTTCAAATCTTGTTTGACTGTATGATAAAAATAGGTTATAATTGCAAATGGGTAACTTAACCAGGAGTAACGATGCTCGACCACTCACCAGAATGGCGCAAACTCAACTTCAGGGAAGCTCTCA
>JALHRL010000123.1 GCA_022841465.1 Bacteroidia bacterium
ATTCTTCGTGTTCTGGGCGGTGATCGCAGCAGCCGGCCTGTTGACGCGCCTGCTCGAAGGCGACCCGGACCACATCAACCGCGACGGTGCATCGGGCGCCTTCCGCCACTGACCGCAGCGGCTGCGGCGCCGCCCGCGCGCCGGCTGCAGCCTCAGCAGTTGGTGCCGTTGACCAGGCTCTGCAGCTTGTCCTGGTCGAGGATGCGGATCTGCCGCTGTTTCACTTCCAGGATGCCGTCGTCCTGGAACTTGCTGAAGGTGCGGCTCACCGTCTCCAGCTTCAGCCCCAGGTAGCTGCCGATCTCTTCGCGTGTCATGCGCAGGATCAGCGCCGACGCCGAGAAGCCGCGCGCCTGCAGCCGCTGCGTCAGGTTCAGCAGAAAGGCCGCCAGCCGCTCTTCGGCCCGCATGCTGCCCAGCAGCAGCATCACGCCGTGGTCGCGCACGATCTCGCGGCTCATGATCTTGTGGAACTGGTGCTGCAGCTCGCTGAACTCGCGCGACAGCCCTTCGAGCTGCTCGTAGGGGATCACGCAGACCTGCGAGTCTTCCAGCGCCACCGCGTCGCAGGTGTGGTTGTCGGTGCTGATGCCGTCCAGCCCCAGCAGCTCACCCGCCATCTGGAAGCCGGTGACCTGGTCGCGGCCGTCTTCCGACGACACACAGGTCTTGAAGAAGCCGGTGCGCACCGCGTACAGCGACTGGAACTCGTCGCCGGCGCGAAACAGCGTGTCCCCACGCGCCACCTGCCGCCGCGTGGCCACCAGGCTGTCGAGGCGGTCGAGGTTCTCGCGGGTCAGCCCCACAGGCAGACACAGCTCACGCAGGTTGCAGCTGGAGCAGGCCACCTTGAACGGCTCGAGACGCAGCTTCGGTGAATCGGCGGAGGTGTTCATGGTGGGATTATGGGAGGTTGGGACTTATCCGGAATCAAGATCATGCGCCTGTCGGGCGGCTTGCGGTGTGTGCCGACCCCGGCCGGCGGCATTGTTTTTGGCCGGCCTGCCAGGCA
>JALHRL010000124.1 GCA_022841465.1 Bacteroidia bacterium
TACCTATCATTAGTATTTCGTTCACAATAATTTCTGTGATGTATCTTTTGATGCCTTCTTTATCATTGTAACTGCGTATGTTAAGCTTTCCTTCAATCGAAATTTCATGTCCTTTTTTTAAATACTTTTCGGCCAATTTTGCTTGATTTCCCCAGGCAATTACATTGTGCCATTGTGTATCACTTACTTTTTCACCATCTTTATTTTTATAGAAGGCAGAGGTGGCTAAACTAAATTTTGCTAGCTTTTTGTCTTTTCCGATTTCCTTTACTTCTGGATTCATGCCTAGGTTCCCGATAAGTCTTACTGAGTTTCTTAAATTGTTCATGTGACGTGTTTTTTAAATTGTTATTTTTAATCCCGAGGTCCCGAGTCTTCGGGACGGGATGATTTATTTTTTATTGTTTTTTTTTGTTTGATATGATTAGTCTTTTTTACTGCCAATCATTAATATTTCGCTTACCACAATTTCGGTTACATATCTTTTGATGCCATCTTTATCAGTGTAATTGCGACTTGTAAGCTTGCCTTCGATGGCAATTTCATTTCCTTTTTTCAGGTATTTTTCAGCAATTTTAGCTTGACTTCCCCATGCGATTAAATTGTGCCATTGCGTTTCGCTCACCTTTTCGCCATCTTCGTTTTTATAAACTTCGCTGGTTGCTAAGCTAAATCTCGCCAACTTTTTATCGTTACCGATTTCTTTCACTTCAGGATTCATACCTAGGTTCCCGATTAATCTTACTGAATTTCTTAAATTGTTCATGTTACTTGTTTTTTAATTGTTTATATATTTATTTATTTGAATTCGTTTTTTGTTTGTGCTAAACCAGTTGTTTCGATTTGACGGTGCAAAGGTGTGGCGACTTCAAAATAGTAGTCGGTAGGCAAACATTTCTAGTCGGATAGAGTCGTTTGTAAACGTTTGAAAATGGATAAAAAGACCTTCTTTATCGAATTAAAAATCTGAATTACAGCTAGATAAGTGCTATATTGAAAAGAA
>JALHRL010000125.1 GCA_022841465.1 Bacteroidia bacterium
GCCCTACCGGCCCGAGCAGCGCGTCGTGGCGGGGCGGGCGGCAACGGTCGTCAAACAGGCGGTGGAGCATTCGCGCCCCGACCTTCTGGTCATCGGCACTGCCGGCGCCAGCCTCCTGCGCCGCGCGGTCCTGGGCAGCGTCGCCGCCGAGGTGCTGGCCGCCGTGCGCTGCGACGCGCTCGCCGTGCCGCCCGAGGCGCCGCGATGAGAACGCGATCCGGCGCGGGGGCCTGAGTCTTGGTGGAACTGATCGCGGCCTCGGTGTTCTACGAGGTTGCCGCCCTGCTGGCGCTCGGCGCCGCGGCCGGGCTGGTCGCGCTGCTGCTGCGCCAGCCGCTGATTGTCGGGTTGATCGGCGCAGGGATCCTCGCCGGGCCCGGGGTGCTCGGCCTGGCGCGCTCGGACTCGCATATCGACCTCCTGGCCGAGCTCGGCATCGCCGTGCTGCTTTTCCTGGTCGGCCTGAAGCTCGATATCGGCCTGATCCGAAGCCTCGGCGCCGTGGCGCTCGCCACCGGGCTCGGCCAGGTGACCTTCACCGCGGTGGTCGGCTTCGGCCTGTGCCTGCTGCTCGGGCTCGACACCGTGACCATCTTCTATGTCGCGGTGGCGCTGACCTTCTCGAGCACCATCATCATCGTCAAGTTGCTGTCGGACAAGCGCGAGATCGACAGCCTGCACGGGCGTATCGCGCTCGGCTTCTTGATCGTGCAGGACATCGTCGTGGTGCTCGCCATGGTGGTGGTCTCGGCCCTGGCGGCGGGCGTGGGCGAGGTGTCGGCGCTGGGCGGGCTGCTGCGCGTCGTGGCGGGCGGGGCGGCGATGCTGCTGCTGGTCGGCCTGGTGATCCGCTTCGCCGCCGAGCCGCTGACGGCGCGGCTGGCCCGCGCGCCGGAACTGCTGGCCGGCTTCGCCATCGGCTGGGCCGCGTTGCTGGCGGCGCTCGGCGACGCCCTCGGGATCGGCAAGGAGATCGGCGGCCTGCTCGCCGGCGTCGCGC